>JAEANN010000043.1 GCA_016841965.1 Candidatus Roseilinea mizusawaensis
TGACTTCCTTCCACCCTTCGCCCCGAATGCGGATGAATACCCCATCGGTCGAGACATTGCCCTGTTCCTTGACCGGATCAACCCGGCATGGCGTCATCTCAGGCCTCTCCCCGCTTGCCGGCGCAACGGCATGGGCCTGCGCCACTTCGGCCTCGCGCATGGCGTCAATCTTCGCTCCCTCGCCTTCACTGATGCGCCGCACGCTGTCCCCTGATATGTGCCAGCCGGTGATCACCTGATACGCCTGCGCAGCGCGGTCAAACGATGGCGCTTCCAGTCCCAACTGCAACGCCGCCCGTGCTGCGCCTTCACTCGGCCGGTCCGCTCTTAGGCGCAGCACGTGATCCAGGGGGAAAAGCCGTCTGGCCGCACCCGTTCAGACAGACGTAGTAGCTACGCTCGATCCGGCTGTGTCCTTCCAAGCCGTTGACCTGCTTGCCGCGCCGGCCTTTCAGCCGCATCGGCTTGCCACAGCTCGGACAGAGCGGCTGGGTGATGTCTGCGCGGTGCCGGCGTTGATTGATCAGAATCTCCAATCCACGGCCCATCAGCACCTGTCGCACCTCGCGGGCCTTGGCTTCGATCTCGGCGAACGTAGCGTCCGGATGCTGGTCATACCATGTCTCTAATTCTTCATAGGCTTGGGCGGCCAGGGCCAGGAACTGTTCGCGCCGCTGCGCGTGGCCGGATACGGTTGATGGCTTCATGTCCCCTATTTTGCTCCCGCTGCAGAAAAGGTCGCCCACATTTCTGCGCTACACCCGGCAGTAATCAAGAGCTTGAACGATTTCCTCAGTCGGACATTGAAGACGCGCCATGGAAGACGCGCCGTGCCTGGGCTGCATTCGTGTAGCCGGCGCGCGCAATCAGGGCGATGGCGATGTTGTGGAGAATTGCCATCATGTGGGCACTGTGTCCGCGCCGCAGGGTGCAACCATCCTCGCCAAACGTGACATCACGTCGCTGATGTGAGCCGCCTTCAATGTTCCAGTGTGCCCGAATCTGCCACAGCAGCTTATGCGGAGACGCTTTGTCCGCCGACTGACTGGTTATCCCGTAGCGGATGGTGTGTGTCGTGCGGCCAGTCTTCTTGTAGTTGCGCTGACACTCCACTTTCAACACTTGCGCCAGATGCGGCCAGTACAGGTCGCCCTGCAGCAGGCTGCTGACGGTAATCGTGCGCCTTTCGCTGCGTCCGTGTCCGCTGCGGTGTTCGGTGTGCGTGCGAAAGTCCATCGGCGGATTGCTGAATCCCGGCTGCACCGGCGCAGGCGGGGCAAACAACAGCTTGATCGCCTCAAGCAACTTGGGCTGGTTGTCCTTTACTTTTCACAGAAAGTCGCCGTTGGCCGCCACGATCTGCACGGAGAGCGCGCGCTGCGTGAATGCCGCATCCCCGCTGACCAGTTTGCCCTGCAAATCCAGCATTTTCAGCGCCTGCGGCGCGCAGGTCAGTTCTGCCTGACCCGCTGCCACTCTGACCTGCATCACCATCACCCCCGCATCGGGCGCATAGATGCCCAGCAGATAGACATTACCAGCCTCCCCCTCCACACCCGTCTCCAGCGCAGTGCCCCGAATCTGCTTGCCGTCAATGGCGCGCTGCTCATCCTCTTGCATCCTCTGCTGGGTCTCCCAGTAGGCACGCTGTTCTGCTTCCAGTTGCTGCGGCTCAATCGCCTGGCGCAGAAAGCGTCCAAACATTGTCGCATGCGGCGTGCACGCGCGTTTCAGCCCCAGCAGTTCGGTGAGTGCCTCCTGGCGTTGCCGACACCAGTCAGCCATCCCCTCGATGCTGTCCTCGCCTCCCAGTTTGGCCGGCAGCATCAGCGTTAGCAACGTGACGGCCGAATAACCCTTGCCCCGCGCTTTGCGCTTGTCTATCAGACGGTTGAAGTGCGCGCATAGGCTGCCCACATCAAACACGAACGGTTCGGTGGTGTATGCCGGCGACGCTATTTGTGTGTCACACTGGGAGGTGCCTCTTACGGGTTGGCTTGTGGTGCTTGAGTTCGTTTTTCATCCTGCCAGCTTACCCGCAAGAGGCTTTTTGTCACCTGTCAAGCGACTTTGCAGGGGCCATAGGGTGGTGCATCTGCAGCGTGCACATGCCGACGGACGTTTTGTCGGCTCTTGCCCAACTTCGGGAGCGCGAAAGATCACAGTTGCAAATTCTTCTTCGTCTGTCTCGCGGTTGTGTGCCCATAATTCTAGACACAGTACCCAGGTTGTGGGCCGGCGATTGGCGCGAGAGGGCCATCATGCGCTGCTGGTCGCAGACGCCGGAATAGGGTTGCCGATGAATCGTCATACGATGCCCTCCTGTGAGAAGTGGCGTGAAGGGCGTCTCAGGTTGACTGCCTCAGTTAAATGAGGTCGCCAATCCTCAGCGTTTGGTGTTCGATCTGTCTGATCAGAGCAGCGCGTTGATCGGGCGTTGGCAGTGCAGTCATGTCCACTGCGTGTTGCCAGACCCGCTCGCGCCGGCCCGCGATCAAGTGCGACTTCATGCGCGCGTCGAATCGGTCGAGCAGCCGGTCGATGACACCCATGACAGGTATGGCCGGCTGAAGCGCCTGATCCTGCATAGCTGTCGTGTGCTGTCTCAACCTACGCGGTCGTCGACAGGCCGGCCCTCCTGCTTGTCTGTGGCGTCATTGTCGCACGAAGCAGAATCGACAGGTTGACGCATAATGCGCGCCAGCCATGTCCACACTCAATCCCCCTTCTGCCCTTGCGCTGCACGGCGGGCCGAAAGTGAAGACGACGCCATTTGGCACAGGCCGGCGTTTCGATGAGACCGAAGCGCAGGAATTGCTTGAAGCGCTGGAGCAGAATACGCTCTTCTACCATCACGGCCAGAAGGTTAAAACATTCCTGCGCCACTTCAATGCTTTGTATGGCGTGACCTACAGCGTGGCCGTGTCGTCCGGCACGGCTGCGATTCACGTGGCGCTGGGCGCAGCCGGCGTCAGTGTCGGCGATGAGGTCATCACCAGCCCCATCACCGATCAGGGCACGGTGATCGGCATTCTGTATCAGAACGCCATTCCGGTGTTCGCCGATCTGGAGCCGCATACATACAATCTCGATCCGCGCTCGGTCGAGGCGCGCATCACACCCCGCACGAAAGCGATTGTGGCGGTGCACCTGGCCGGCGCCCCGTGCGACATGCATGCGCTGATGCAGATTGCCCGCCGGCACAACTTGAAAGTGATCGAGGATTGCGCGCAAAGCTGGCTGTGCCGCTACAAGGGCCGGCTGGCCGGCACAATCGGCGACTACGGTTGCTTCAGCACCAACGACTTTAAGCATATCTCGACCGGCGACGGCGGCATCGTCACAGTCAATTCCGGCGACGAGGCCGACTACCATGCCACGCACGCCTTTGCTGACAAAAACTATCGCCGCTTCGACGCCAATCTGCGAGGCGACATTCCTTATCTCGCGCCGAACTACCGCATGACCGAGCTGCAGGGCGCGGTGGGCATCGCGCAGTTGAAGAAGCTGGCCGGCATCTGCGAGGCGCGTCATCGCTACGGCGAACGCATCACGCAGGGCATTTGTGATCTGCCCGGCATTGCGCCGCATCAGGTGCATGAGGGCGGATGGAGTTCGTACTGGTTCTACATGCTGCGTGGCCGGTTTGCGCCTGAATCTACAAACCCTGAAGCAACGCAAGATATGTCTGCAAGCGCAGTGCGTGGCCGGCTGCGCTGCACGCGCGCCCAATTCTCGCAAGCGCTGGCCGCCGAGGGCATCCCGAACACGCCCGGATATATTCCCCACGTGGTGTATCTCAATTCCATGTTTCGCCGGCGGCATGCCTATCGCGGCAGCCACTTCCCGTTCGATCTGTCCGATGCGCGCTACGAGCCGGGCCTGTGCCCGGTCGCCGAGGCGATTCTGCGCGACTGTATTCGACTGGAGGTCAACGAGTTCTACACGCCGCAGGACATCGAAGATATCATTGCCGGCATCCGCAAGGTCGCCACCTATTACGCCTTGCCGTAGACAGCAATCCGAATCAATTGAATCGACTCAGAGGAGAAAAGTCGTGCAACCTGAACTGATTGCAGACTATCAATGTGTTGTGGGCGAAGGGCCGCTGTGGCACCCGATCGAGAAGAAGGTGTACTGGACCGATATCGGCACGGGTCGCATGTTTCGATACGACCCGGCCACCGGCAAACACGAGCAGTGCTACAGCGGCCGGCCGGTGGGCGGTTACACCATCCAGGCCGACGGGTCACTCTTGCTGTTCATGGATCGCGGCACAATAGCCATCTGGCGCGACGGCGCGCTCACAACGGTAGTCGAAGACATTCCTGACGAGCGGGAAACCCGCTTCAACGACGTGTTCGCCGACACAGCCGGGCGTGTTTTCTGCGGCACGATGCCGACCAAAGACCGGCCGGGCCGGCTGTATCGCCTCGATACCAACGGCAAGCTAACCCTGCTGTTGGAGGGGATTGGTTGCTCCAACGGCATGGGGCTGACCCCGGATCGCAAGGGGCTGTACTACACCGATTCGACAGCCTATACGATCTATCTGTTCGACTATGACCAGGCCACCGGCGCGATTTCGAACCAGCGTGTCTTTGTCAAACACCCAGAAAGCGATGGCTTGCCCGATGGCATGACAGTGGATGCCGCCGGCAACATTTGGTCGGCGCACTGGGACGGCGGCGCATTGATTTGCTACTCGCCCCAGGGGAAGGAAATCCAGCGCGTTGCCTTCCCGGTGAAGAAAGTGTCGAGCGTGGTGTTTGGCGGCGATGACTATATGGACATGTACGTCACCACAGCGGGGGGCGACCAGAAGGCCACGGACGGAGAGCATGCCGGCGCGTTGTTCCGGCTGCGCCTAGGGATCAAAGGCGTGCCAGAGTACTACTCGAGGGTGGCATTGTGAAACGGGCAGGGGGGGGGGGCGGGGGTGTTTTGGCGCCCCCCCCGGGTTTTTATTTTAAAAAAAACACGGAGGGGGCCCCAAAAAAGGGATAATATTGTGGGCGCCCCCCAGCGCGGGGGCCCCCCCACGC
>JAEANN010000036.1 GCA_016841965.1 Candidatus Roseilinea mizusawaensis
AGTCCTGGCGAAATCGGATCGGGCAAGTAATGACAGGCGCGTTCTCATGATAGATGCTGCACACGCCAAGGGGATTCTTTGCCTTGTCCTTTGTGCAATTCGGCACCTTGTTGTTGAAGGGACAGAGACGAAGAGAACGATACCGTTTCGCCGTATCTGTTTGATCGGTGACCAGGTGACCGAAGACCTCTGCCAATGGCTGTCTGCTATGACTCATGTCAATCCTTTCCTATCTGACGTCCTAACGTAGAGCTAACCGGCGCTACGCATCGGAGTTTAATCTACGAAGTTGTCTCGCTGACGAGCTGACGTCCTAACGGCCTGCGCATCACCTGCGGCGAGCCGAGCGCAGCGAGGCGAAGCCGTCAGGTGGATGCGCGTGTTGGGCAGATTTAATCTTGAGGAGCGACTGAATGATTCGCCAAAACTCTTCCTTGCTTATCGCGAACAAATCGCGCAATGTCAAACCTTGTTGCTTTGCATAATGCTCTACCAGTGCAAGTCCTGCATAGTAGCCTGCACGATTTTCTAGAACATTGCCTGTCTCGGAAAAAGAAAACAGGCGATTTTGTTCATCACTTGAATCCAAGTTCTCCGCTACCATACGGAGCAATTCTTCTTTGCGCTCCAAACATGCTTTATACCATTGTTGAACGCGTTCAATAGGAAGATAATCTGCCCACAATGCTTGTTCATCACTTGCGTCCAAAATTTCTTTCGAAACCAACGTGGCTATCCCTTCAGTCACCAATTGCCGAAATACTTGGTTCTTTTCTTTTTCATCTTTGAAGTAGAAGTCAGGCTGTTGCTGATAATGCAGAGCATGAGCCATTTCATGCGAAACAAAAATATCTACCGATTGAGGCGAGTGATAAGATTCAACTGGCAGCCAGACTATCCAACGTCCCAATAAGGGGAAAGCATGTCCATTTGATGTTCCATGACCGACGAAAATGGCTACGTCAATGTATGCAGATTTCAAACCCTTACGTTCAAACCTTTCCGATAGCGAAGGCAAGCGTGCCAAAATAAGATTTCGATGAAAGGCAACTTTTTCAACATCTCGAAAAGAATATGTCTGTGGCTTTGCCCAAAATGCGTAGTAGTGTTCAAATAACTGTGGAAAGGTGGCTTCATAACGAGCAGCATCGTCTCGCTGAATGACGTACTGAAGATAGTATTCTGTGAGGTCTATAACATGCATACACTCTCTCGTGATAGTTTGGAAAGAACTGCCCAACTAGTGGTTATACGGACATCCGCCTAATTCCTTTTAGACTACTCTCTCCGTCTAATCCCCCAAGTCGTTTGGGATTTTAGACAGAATGAGTTAAAATCGGATGAGCGCATTATAAATACCCTTCTCCCAAAGTCAATCCACATGCAACCACAACCTCCCCGCAAACTCCTCGACCAGGTCTCCGACGCCATCCGTCTCAAACACTACTCCTACCGCACCGAACAAACCTACAAAGACTGGATCAAACGCTTCATCCTCTTCCACCACAAACGCCACCCCAAAGACATGGGCGCCCCAGAAATCCAGGCATTCATCACCCACCTCGCCGTCGAAAAAAATGTCTCCGCCTCCACCCAAAACCAGGCCCTCTCCGCCATCCTCTTCCTCTACCGCCACGTCCTCCAGATGGAAATGGACATCCCCGCCGACATCATCCGCGCCGAAAAATCCAAAACCCTGCCCACCGTCCTCACCCACGCCGAAGCCCTTGCCGTCATCAGCCAGATGACCGGCGTCACCCAACTCATGGCAAAAATCCTCTACGGAAGCGGACTGCGCCTGATGGAATGCCTCCGCCTGCGCGTCAAAGACATCGACTTTGGCAACCGCCAAATCATCGTCCGCGATGGAAAGGGCGAAGACGACCGCGTCACCATCCTCCCCGACTCCCTCATCCCCGACCTCCAGCGTCAAATCCAAACCGTCCAACGCATCCACCAAATCGACCTCGGCGACGGATTCGGCGAGGTCTACCTCCCCTACGCCCTCGCCCGCAAATACCCCAACGCCTCCCGCGAACTCATCTGGCAATACCTCTTTCCCGCCAGCGGCCTCTCCAAAGACCCGCAAACCGGCAGGTTCATGCGCCACCACGCCGACCCCTCTCTCCTCCAAAAAGCCATCCGCGCCGCCGCCCAAAAAGCAGGCATCCAAAAGCCCGTCTCCCCTCACACCTTCCGCCACTCTTTCGCCACCCACCTCCTCCAGGCCGGCTACGACATCCGCACCGTCCAAGAACTGCTCGGCCACAAAGACGTCAAAACCACCATGATCTACACCCACGTCCTGCAGCGCGGCGGCCTCGCCGTAAAAAGCCCCCTCGACGACTGACCCCCGCTGCCCCAACGGCCTAGCGCGAGATGGGCCTCGCCCATGGTGTCGAGCCAGGCAACGACGCGCCGCATCGTTCTGCGCCAAAGCGCCACGCCCGGAAGTACGGCAAAGCGGCTTCGACATCCCACCCATTCGGCGCAGCGGCGCTATGCAACGCAAGGCGCGGGCTATCGGTGGGGATTCAACCGAGCAAGCGACAGGGCTTTTCTGACCGCGCTTGCTATAATCCCTTTGCGCAACAAGCGCGTGACACACGCGGTCGCATACGCCTCGTCCGTCCAACGCGCCGGAAGCGCAGGACGCACGATGAGCAGATGGCGAGTTCAATTGTTGGGCGGGTTCGGCCTATGGCGCGATGAGACCGCGCTGGCGCACCGCTTCGAGACCGATAGCGCGCGCGCCCTGTTCGCCTGGCTGTGTTTGAACGCCGGCAAGCCGGCCCGCCGTGACGCGCTGGCTGCCCTTATCTGGCCCGACACATCGCAATCCGCCGCCCTGAGCGCCCTACGCACCACCCTCACCCGCATGCGTCGCGCCCTGGCTGACGCTGCGCCGGCCTTGCACAGCGACGCCCAAACGGTGACGCTGATCCTGCCGGCAGATTGGGAGGTGGACGCGGCGCTCTTCGACCAGGCCATCGCCCAGACACGGGCGCATACCCACCGGCGAGCGGCGGGCTGCCCGGATTGTCTGGCGCGCTTGCAGCAAGCTGCGGCGCACTACGCGGGTGATCTGCTGGCCGGCCTATCGGTCGAGAGCGGCCTGTTTATGGACTGGCTGGCCGGCCAGCGCGAGCACTTTCACCAAGCTGCGCTCGACGCGCTGGAGACCCTGGCCGAGCGGGCCGCGATGGCAGCAGACTGGCCCACTGCCCTCCACTACAGCCGGCGGCAACTGAGCCTCGAACCCTGGCACGAACCTGCGCACCGCCGCGCGATGCTAGGGTTAGCGCATCAGGGCCAACGCATGGCTGCGCTGGCGCAATACCGCGCCTGCCAGCGCGTGCTCCAACAAGAATTCGGCGCAGACCCCGACCCAGAGACCCAGCGCCTGGCCGATGCGATTCGCCTCAGCCGGTGGTCTTCTGCCGCCCGCGCGCCTGCGCCGGGGCAGAGCCGCGCCGAGGCGCTCGACCAGTTGCCGTTTATCGGCCGCGACCGTGACCTGCGCGCGCTGATGGACTTGCTGAACCACCCCGCAACGCGCCTGCTCAGCGTGGTAGGGGAAGGCGGCATCGGCAAAACGCGCCTGGTCATCCGCGCAGCGCAACAGATGCGCTTCGCCTTCGACGACGGCGCGCGTTTCATCTTCCTGCATCCCGAAGATAAACCGGCCCACGCGCCGGACCCCGCGCGCACCACATCGCACTTGGCATGGCACATCGCAGAGGCCTGCCAGATCAGCGCCCAAGGCCATCGCTCGCCCGAAGCGCAGGTCCTGGCTGCGCTGAAGGCGCGCCGCCATCTGCTGGTGTTCGACAGCTTCGAGCACGTGCTGGAAGCAGCGGGATTCCTCGGCGAGCTGCTGGAAGCAGCGCCCGGCTGCGCCGCGCTGGTCGCGTCGCGCCAGCGCCTGAATTTGCGCCACGAGCAGGTCGTGCGACTGGAGGGGATGTCGCTGAATATCGAAGGCGCAACCGGCAGCGCCGGCGCGCAGCTCTTCCTTGCCCTGGCCGAGCGCAACGGCGTTGTGCTGAACGCGCCAGAGGCCCGTCCGCAGATCGAGGCGATTTGCGCTGCGCTGCACGGCATGCCGTTGGGCATCGAGCTGGCCGCCGCTTGCTTGAGCGGGATGGGGTTGTCGGCGTTGCAACAGGCCGTGCAACAGTCCCCCGGCGTCCTCAGCATCCCAATCGCCGATCTGCCCGCGCGTCATCGCAGCCTGCAGGCAGTGTTCGAGTCGGCGTGGCAGACGCTGGGCGAAGCCGGCCAACAGGCGCTGGCCGCGCTCAGCGTGCTGCGCGCGCCTTGTCCGCCCCAGGCCGCCGTGCATCTGGCCGGCAGCGCCGCCACCCTCACCGCGCTTGTCGAGCAGTCGCTCGCGCACCACCTGGCCGACGGCAGCCTGTGGATGCACGAATCCACGCGCCGCTTTGCCGCAGACAAACTGGGCGCCGGCCCCGATAGCGCAGCGCGCGCCCAGGCCGCGCAGCGCCGACACGCCGAGTGGTTTCTGCGCTGGTTGGCCGAGTCGCACAGCGCCTTGCGCAGCGCCGCCAGCGCGGACACCCGCGAACAACTCATCGCCAGCTTCGACGATTTGGACGCCGCCTGGCGCTGGGCGCTGGCGCAAGAAGAATGGGAGTGGGTATCGGCTGCCGCCTTCAGTTACGAGACGTTGCATCGCCTGGCCGGCCGGCTGGCCGAGGGCGCAGACCACTTGAGCCATGCCCTGCAGATCGCTCCGCCGGCGCACGATGAGGCCGCCTGCCGGCTGCGCGCGCGGCTGCTCATCGCCCGCGACACCTTGCAAAGCTTGCGCGACAATCAGGCCAACATGGCGGCCGAGCTGCGCGAGGCCGCCGCGCTGGCCGAGCGCATCGGCGATCGGGCGCTGATTATCCTGGCGTGGAGCCGGCTCGCCAGGGAACTGCGCGACCACGGCAAAGACGGCGCGCGCCAGGCGCTCGATCACGCGCAGGCCGCGCTGCAGGAGATTGAGGGGCAGCCGGCCGATCCAGACGCCCTCAGCGCGCAGGCCGAATACTGGCGCCAATCTGGCGCGCTCGACTTCCGCGAAGGCCGCTGGGAGCCGGCCGAGCGCCATTTTCGCACCGCCCTGGCGTTGGCCCGGCGCGCGCAAGATCACCTACTGATCCCCAAAATGATGGAGCACCTCAGCACCGTGCTCGTCGCGCGCGGCGCGAGCGCCGAGGCCGACGCGCTGCTCAATGAAGCGCTGGAATGCTACCAGCAGTTGCGGCTCACTTATCAGCAGACCAACGTGCTGGACCTGCTGGGACAGCGCGCCGACGCACAAGGCCATTACGCGCAGGCCCGGCAACACTATCTGAAAGCGATTGAACTGGCCCAGGCCAGCGGCAATCGCGACGCCGAAATGGTGACGCGCATCAACCTGGGCATCTCGTGCGATCAGATGGGCGACTACGCCCAGGCGCTGGCGCACACCGAGGCGGCGCTGGCGCTGTGCCGCGAGTTGGGCGGGACCGATCACCTCACCGTCGTGCTGGCCAACCTCAGCCTACACGCCCATCACAACGGCGCGCACGACACCGCGCTGCACTACGCGCGCGAAGCCACAACGTTGGCAAAGCAGTTTGGCATCCCTGAGCTGGAAGCGTATGGCTGGGAATTCCAGGGCCATGCACTGCTGGCCGTCGGTCAGGTGGATGCAGCCGAAGCCGCATACCGGCGCGCGTTGGAGATGCGCCAAGCGCTGGAACAGGCGATGCTGGCCTTGGAGACGCGCGCCGGATTGGCCCGCGTTGCGCTGGCGCGCGGCGACACCCCCGGCGCTTCAGCCTGGGTGGAGCCGATCGCCGCGCATCTCTTGAACGGCCATACGCTCGACGGCGCCGAAGAGACGCTGCGCGTGTACTGGACGACATACCAGGCGCTGGCTCACAACGACGACCGACGCGCAGAAGCGATCCTGCGCCTGGCCGCGCGCCTGATTGAACAGCGCGCCGCCCGCCTGAGCGACACACACAGCCAGGCAGTCTATCTCAATGTGGACGCGCACCGCCGCGTTCTTGAGGCCGTGCGCGCTCACGCGGCTTTTCCCGCCATAGCAGCACAGAACCTTCAGACAGCCTCGCTGTAGTAGCATACTATTTCAACGTTTTGCGCAATTCACCGAAGAACACCTGTGGCGCTCTTGTTTGTCTTTTTTGCATTGGGGCCGGCCCTGTGTGGCTTCTCGATGGCATATCTCTTGCGGTATCCATCGGATTGGCCGGGCCCCCTCGCGGTGTTTGTAGTCAGCCTGCTGCTCACCCTGGTCACGCAAACATGGGGGACCAGGCGCCTGAAGGAGCTCATCTTGCCTCAGCACCGGCCTGTCTTGAGCGCGTTGCGATGGGGCGGGCTGATGATGGGTCCCATTACGGGTCTGATGGCTTACATTGCGCTGTTGGCGCAATAGCGTGAGCTTTCCAGACATATCCCAAAAGCCGGGCGCTACAATATGCCGCGTTGCGCGGCGCATCTTGCAGGCGCACACTCGCGCATTGAGCGGAGCACAAAAATGAGTTTAAAGCAAGACGCTCTTGACTATCACAGCAGCCCGCCACCCGGCAAGCTGGAGATCGTGCCGACCAAGCCTTCCGCAACACAACGCGACCTGTCGCTGGCCTATTCTCCCGGCGTGGCCGAGCCATGCCTGGCCATCGAGAAGAACCCCGAAGACGCCTATCTGTACACAGGAAAGGGCAATTTGATCGCTGTGGTCACCAACGGCACGGCTGTGCTGGGGCTTGGGGACATCGGCGCGCTGGCCGGCAAGCCGGTCATGGAAGGCAAAGGCCTGCTGTTCAAGCGCTTCGCCGATGTCAACGCCATCGACCTCGAGATCAACACCCACGATCCCGACCTGATTATCCAGACCGTCAAACTGCTGGAACCCACGTTCGGCGGTGTGAATCTGGAAGACATCAAAGCGCCGGAATGCTTTTATATCGAAGAGAGGCTGAAGCGCGAGATGAACATTCCGGTCTTCCACGACGACCAGCACGGCACGGCCATCATCTCTGGGGCCGGCCTGCTCAACGCGCTGGAGCTGCAGGGCAAGCGCATCGAAGACGCGCGTATTGTGTTCAACGGCGCCGGGGCATCGGCGATTGCCTGCGCCCGCTTCTATCTGGAGCTGGGCGCGCGGCGCGAGAACATCCTGATGTGCGATAGCAAAGGCGTCATCTATCAGGGCCGCACAGCAGGCATGACGCCGCAAAAAGAAGAATTCGCCGCCGATACGCCGCTGCGCACGCTGGCCGAAGCGCTGGCCGGCGCCGATGTGTTCGTGGGCCTGTCGGTGAAAGACGCTGTGACGCCGGAGATGGTGAAGACGATGGCCGGCCGGCCGATCATTTTTGCGCTGGCCAACCCAGACCCAGAGATCGCTTACGACGCCGCCAAAGCCGCCCGGCCCGACGCAATTGTGGCCACAGGCCGCTCGGACTTCCCCAACCAGGTCAACAACGTGCTGGGGTTCCCGTTTATCTTTCGCGGCGCGCTCGACGTGCGCGCCCGCCAGATTAACGAAGCCATGAAAGTGGCCGCCGCGCGCGCGCTGGCGGCGCTGGCGCGCGAAGATGTGCCGGAAGCCGTGGTCAAAGCGTATGGTCTGTCATCGCTCCAGTTCGGCCCGGATTACATCATCCCCAAGCCGGTGGACTCGCGCGTGTTGCTATGGGAGGCGCCGGCGATTGCCCAGGCCGCCATGGACAGCGGCGTGGCGCGCCTTCACATCGACCTCGACCGCTATCGCGAACAGCTCGAAGCCCGGCTGGGCAAGTCAAAAGAAATGATGCGCATCGTGTTCAACAAAGCCAAAGCGCGCCCCAGGCGATTGGCGCTGGCCGAAGGCGAGGACGAGCGCATCCTCCGCGCGGCGCGGCAGATCGCCGAAGAGAAGATCGCTGCGCCGGTGCTGCTGGGCAATCGGGTCAACATCGCCGCCAAAGCACGTGACGCGCGGATCGATTTGGCCGGCATCGAGATCGTCGATCCCGCCAGGTCGCCCGATCTCGAACGCTACACCCGGCGCCTGTTCGACCTGCGCGCGCGCAAAGGCGTGACCCGCTACGAGGCCGAACATCTTATCCGCGATCCAAACTACTACGCGGCCGTGATGGTCGAACTGGGCGATGCAGACGCAATGCTGACGGGGTTGAGCTTTCACTACCCGGATGCCTTGCGCCCGCCTTTGCAGATCATCCGCACTGCGCCGGAATGGACGACCGCCGCCGGCGTGTACATGATCACCCTGCGCAATCGCGTGCTGTTCTTCGCCGACACCACCATCAACATCGACCCCGACGCCGAAAAGCTGGCCGAGATCGCCGTCCTGACTGCGCGACTGGCAACTCACTTCGATGTCGAGCCAAGTATTGCCATGCTGAGTTACTCGAACTTTGGCAGCGTGCGCGACGCCCACACAGACAAGGTGCGCCGCGCGGTGGAGATCGTCCGGCGGCGCGCGCCGCAGTTTGACGTGGACGGCGAGATGCAGGCCGACACAGCGCTGGTTCCCGAGTTGCTCAAGGGCACCTATCCGTTCAGCACCCTACGCCGTCCGCCCAACGTGCTGATTTTCCCCACCCTCGAAGCCGGCAACATCGGCTACAAACTGGTGCAACGCCTGGGCAATGCCGAAGTGGTCGGCCCGATCGTGGTTGGTTTGAACAAGCCGGCCTACGTGCTGCAACGCGGCGACGAAGTCAAAGATATTGTCAACCTGGCCGCGATTGCAGCGGTGGAAGCCCAAGAAGCGGGCAAGTAAACAGCAGCGATCACATATGAAAAGAGTGCTCATCACTGGCGCGACCGGCCTGGTCGGCAATATCGTGTATGCACACTTGGCGGCGCAACCCGCGCGTTACGACGTGTATGCGTCTGCGCGCCGTCCACGTGCGTCGGCGCGCGCCGAGACAATGCCCTATACCGAAATCCCCCCACAGCGGTTGCGCCTGGCCGACCTGACCGACTTTGCTGCGCTGCAGCGCGCCGTCGAAGGAATGGACGTTGTCGTTCACATGGCTGCCGAGCCAAATGGCAACGCACCCTGGGAAAACGTGCTCAACAGCAACATCATCGGCAGCTACAACCTGTTCGAAGCCAGCCGGCTGGCCGGCGTGAAGCGCGTGATCTACGCCAGCACGAACATGGTGGTCTTCGGCTATCTGAGCAGCGAGCCGTACAGGTCAAGCCTAACACGGGGGCTAGAACACACCACACCCGAAGATTTTCCGCCGGTGCGGCATGACCAGCCGGCCTGGCCAACCACGCTCTATGCGTGCAGCAAGATCTTTGGTGAATCGCTGGCGCGCATGTACGCTACGGTGCACGGCCTGTCGTGTATTTGCCTGCGCATTGGCTGGGTCACCTCGGACAACAGGTTGCCCAGCCCCAAGGCGCGCCTCCTGTGGTGCAGCCATCGCGACATCGCGCAACTGGTCGAACGTTGCATCAACGCGCCCGACAGCCTGCGCTTCGAGGTGTTCTTCGGCCAATCCAACAACCGCTATAACCTGGTCGACATCCAGCATGCCAGGGATGTGCTGGGCTACGCGCCAGAAGACAGCGCGGAGGATCAACTGACATAGGGCCGGCTGTCTGCCTGTCGATCTTGGCGCACACAGCGCAAATCAGGCGGCTATAGCGCGCCGCAGTCGCCGGCGTTGAACCAGGCCGAGATCAACTGGTGCGAAATGGCGAAACGCGGCGGCAAACCGAGCACCCCGGCATCCAGGCCGGCCCGCAGCTCCTGCCGTGTGAACCAACGCGCGTCGGCCAGTTCGCCATCGTGCAGCGTGATCTGCTCGGTGGCGGCCTCGGCATGGAAGCCCAGCATCAGCGAAGCCGGGAACGGGAAAGACTGCGAGCCAAAGTAGCGCAACTCGCTCAGCCGGACGCCCGTCTCCTCGTACACCTCGCGCGCGACAGCCTGTTCGACGCTCTCGCCCGGCTCCATGAAGCCGGCCAGCGTAGAATAGCGGCCGGCCGGCCACGACGGCTGCCGACCCAGCAGCGCCCGCTCGCCCGAAGGCGACATCACCAGCACGATGATGGCCGGGTCGGTGCGTGGGAAATGCTGGCGCGCGCAGGCCGGATTCGCGCAGCGCCGCACATGGCCGGCTTGCTCGCTGACAGTGGGGGATCCGCAATCGCTGCAAAAGCGGCAGCGCTGGTGCCAGTACACCATCGCCCGCGCATAGGCCAGCGCGCCCCAATCTTCCGCTGAGAGCGCATCGGCCACAGCGCGTAGATTTGTCCAGCGCCCCTGATCGGCCAGCGGGCCGACTTCGGTATCGGCGCGCTGATCGACCGCGCTGTCGGGAATGCCGACGGCGAACCAAGCGCGCGCATCGCGCACACCCAGCAACGTGACAGACTCGGCCCTGGGCAACCAGTCCGCCATATCGCGCACAGAGAGCATGGCCGGCCGAGGCGGGTCGCCGGCCACCAGATTGTCGAGCCGCCAAACGGGAATGAACACGCTGGCCGGGTCGGCCAGCCGCGCTGTGAGCCAGGCAGAATTCTCACGCAGGGAGTGGCCGCGATCAAACGGCTGGGTGATCTCAAAGGGCGCGCGTGAGCGCGCGGCATAGTCTCGCCAACCGTTGCTTGCGGCCGGCGGTGTGAGAGTCGGATTGTGCATGAGCAGCAGTATAGAGGATGCGCGCGTTGGAGAGTGCTGGGTAGAATAAGCTCGACGAGACACAGCGACATGACTAATCCAATCACCGAGACCCTGGCGCGTTACATCGCCACGACCATCCTCAACCAGCCGAAACGCGCCATCCGCGAAGACGAGCCGCTCATCTCCAGCGGCCTGATCGACTCGTTTCATCTGGTCGACCTCGGCCTGTACGTCGAGGATCAGTTTGGCGTGCGCATCGACGACGCCGAACTGAACAAAGACACATTCGACACGCTCGCGCAACTGACGGCGCTCATTGAGGCGCGGCGCACGTAGCCGGCCGCGGCTGCAAGTTGGCGCATGAAGCTCGATCTAACCAGGCCCCGTCTTTGCCGGCAATGAAACCGTCCAGCGTCGCCGCGATATACAGAATCACATCGCTCATGCGCGCCTCCGTGTCAGGCAGACTGACCTTTCAGAAAGTCCACAATCGTCGCCGCCACGTCGTCGGGCGCTTCCTCGTGCGCCAAGTGGCCGGCGCCCGCGATGATGTGCAGACGTGCAGCCGGCAGAATGTCGAGCAGCCGCCGGCCATCGCCGGCGGGGAAAACAGGATCGGCCTCGCCCCACACCAACAACGTGCGGGCTGCAACCCGCGCCAGATTGTGCGGCACCGGCTCGGCCCCATCTTTCGGCGAGCGCGCCTGCCACACCTGCCCCCACACCGAGCCTTTCACCACCAGCGGCGCGCTATAGCCGGCCCGCACTTCAGGTGTGATCCAGTCCGTGCGTTTGGACGTTGCTTTCAGAAAAGGATGCACCAGCGCCGGCAAGGTGGTGTAGAAAGCGATCGCATACGCCAACAAGGGAACCTTGAGCAGTTGAGCGATCGGCGGCCTGCGTGTGGCAAATGCCTCTGGCGCAAGCGCGACCAGCGAGGCCACCCGCTGCGGCGCAAGGATGGCAATCTGCATCCCCATGCGCCCACCGAAGGAATGACCGACGAAATGCGCCTGCGGCACGTCAAGAGCGTCAAGCACGGCCAACACCCGTTCAGCCTGCCGGCGCGTGTCGTACACCGGCCCGCGCGGGCGGTCCGACGCGCCATAGCCGGGCTGATCGGTCATGATGACGCGAAAGCCGGCCTCCAACAAGGCCGGGCGCAGGCGACGCCAGGTGAATGAATACGCGCCAAAGCCATGCATTAGCACCACCGGCGGCGCATCGCGCGGGCCGTCATCGGTGTACTGAATGTCCACCGTCAGCCCATCGGCTTCGCGCAGGGTGACAAAGCGCTCGTCACCCACCACCTGGCGCGCAAACTCGCGCGGCGTCAATCGTTCGCGCAGCGGCGTAAAGACATGCGCGCCGGCGATCAACAGGCCAAGCAGCGTCAGCGCCAGGCTCAGGGCTGTGACGGTCAAGCTGCCGGCGCTGTAGAACCAAGCGGCCAGGCCGGCCCCCAGCCAGATCACGCCGAACACACCCAGCCACCAGACCGAGCGATGGATATGCGGCAGCGCGCGCCGGCGCGTGATCCAAGTAATGCCCAACGAAAGCAATAGCGGCAACATGGCAGCCGGCACGTGCCCCCATTGCAAAAACTCGCGCACCTGCCACCAGTAGATGGGATAGTTGACGATCACCCACGGCGCGTAAGTTTCCATGATGCCGATGTCCAGCGCATAGCGCGCGCGCCCAACCGGCTCGCCATAGACCAGCATGTAATAGCGCCCTGTCTGCGGCATAGTCAGTTCGATTTGCGCGCGCGGCCAGAAAGTCATTTGGGTAAAGATGTCGAAATAAGGAGTCTGATTGTCGCTGGTAGCGGTGATGATGCCCATGCCCGCCGGCAACGGGAAGGGTGCTTCGCCGGGCGGCAAGCCCGGCCCCACCAGCGCAATGATCGGCGCGAAGCGGCGCAAATCTTCGTGAGCCGGGATGTACATTTTGGCGCGAAACAACTCGCCGGCCTCGTATTCAAACGTCACCACGTCCACATCGCCGGGCCGGTCTAGCGTGCCCATGACAAACCACATGAACCAGGGTTCGGGGATATGCGGCATGTCGGGCGCGCCAGGCGCGCTGCCGGCGAGCGTGTCCGCGTAATCGCCCGGCTCCAGCACGGGGATTTCGGCGCGCGCCGGCTGAGCTGTGAGCAAAGCCCAGGCCAACCCTGCCAATGCGATAAAAAGAGGGGCGTTCCGGCGAACGTCCCTCGGCGCATACGTGTCCTGCATGGGTGATTATTATCGCCGCTTGCCTTAAACCTGGGGTCGCGCGGCAGTGTAACGGGCCAGCCAATCCGCCATAAAGCCGGCGTAGCGCCGTTCGGCGATCGCAGCGCGAATATCTTCCATCAGCCGCAACAGAAAGCGCAAATTGTGCAAGCTCATCAGATACAGCCCCAGCATTTCACCCACATGCAGCAAATGGCGAATGTAGGCGCGCGTGAATGCGCGACACGTGTAGCAATCGCATTCGGGATCAATCGGCGCGTCATCCTCGGCGTAGATTTTGCCGCGCAGATTAATGCGCCCATCGCGGGTGAACGCGGCGGCATGGCGAGCCAGGCGCGTAGGCAGCACGCAGTCGAACATATCGACGCCGCGCGCCACGCCATGCAACAAGTCGGTTGGCTCGCCCACACCCATCAGGTAGCGCGGTTTATCCTCTGGCAGCAGAGCATCCATCTGCTCGATGACGCGCAACGTGACATCCTTCGATTCGCCAACGGCCAACCCGCCGATGGCATAGCCGGGGAAATCGAGCGCAGTGATGAAGCGCGCCGACTGCTCGCGCAAGTCTGCGAAAGCGCCGCCCTGGACGATGCCAAACAGGGCCTGCCGGCTTGCTGCGCCGGCGCGCAGATGCGTTTCCTGACAGCGCGCTGCCCAGGCGTGCGTGCGCCGCAAAGCGATTTCGTTGTATTCGCGGTCGCCTGGCGGCGGACACTCATCGAAACACATGATGATGTCTGCACCCAGATTGTGCTGCACGCGGATGGATTTCTCCGGCGTCATACGATGCAGGCTACCATCGAGATGGCTCTTGAAGGTTGCGCCATCGTCGTCAATGGTGCGCATCTCGCTGAGCGAGAACACCTGAAACCCGCCGCTGTCGGTGAGGATGGGGCCGGGCCAGTTCATGAAGCGGTGCAGGCCGCCGCGCCGAGCGATCAGTTCATCGCCGGGGCGCAGATACAGGTGATAGGTGTTGGACAGAATGATCGACGCGCCCAGATCGGTCAGGTCGCGCGGCGGCACGCCTTTCACAGTGGCCTGTGTGCCGACCGGCATGAACACCGGCGTGCGGATGTCGCCATGCGGGGTGGAGAGCAAGCCAAGCCGGGCGCGCCGATCAGCGCAGTGCAGGTGGAACGAGAACATGAGTGCGGCCAATCATAGCCGACAGCCTATTTGGGCGACGACCGAATGAACAACGCACGCTGCGACTTGCCTGCGTACAGGGTGCTCAATTAGCCCCGGCACACTCAGCGCACTTCAAGACGCAGGGTTACTCTGTCGCCGACTTGAAGCCGCTCTGCCGCGCGCACACTATCCCGGATCGGCACAATGTAGCGACCGTCCTTGGGAAACAGCGACGTCTTCCACTCGGTCTGGCCGATCCTGGCTCGCACCGGAATCATGCCCCAGCCGTAAGTCACTGCTTGCGCGATGGCTCTCAGATCCGCCGATTGCTCGTCCGGCACAGTGACAAAGTGATATGGGGCGGGGCCACGCCAGTGCCAGACCTCGCCCTCGAATTCGAGGATCATCCACCATCCGTCGCTTTTGCGCCACGATTTCTACTGCGGCGCTGCAACAGTTTGCCCCTCACTCAACCCGGACAGGATTTCAGTCTGAGTCTCGCCGCGCAATCCGACCTGTACTTCGACTTCCTGCAGTTGATTGTCCGCGCCTACAACTGTAACAAACGATTTCCCGGCTGCCCGGTCGCGGCGCACAGCCCAGTTTGGCACAAGCAGCGCATTGTCGCGGCGATCCACAATGATGGATGCGTTGGCCGTCATACCGACGCGCAGCGGCGCCGAGGTCGAATCGAGCACGATGCGCACCGCATACGACACGATGCCGTTCAGCACCGTCGATGTGGAGGCGATCCGATCCACCCGTCCCGTCAGCTCAACATCCGGCAACGCATCCAGCGTGATGCGCGCCTCTTGCCCTGGCCGCACTTTGGCAATGTCGATTTCGTCCACCTTGACGTCGATGTGCAAGACAGAGGTGTCGAGCAGTGTGACGACAGGCTGCGCGCCGGCCCACTCGCCTTTCTCGATCGCCAGCGCGCTGACAACACCATCGATCGGGGCAACGAGCAGGGCCTTTTCCAGGCGGCGTTCAGCCTGCTCGACCGCCAGTTGGGCGCGCCGACGCTCGGCATCTGCACGTTCTAAATCAAAGTTCTGCGCCGGCCGCCGCAGTTGATCGAGCCGCGCGCGCGCGTCTTCGACGCGCTGCCAGGCCGCTGCCAGTTGCGCTTGCTCCGGCCCTTGTAGCAGACGATCATATTGGCGTCGGGCTGCCTCCAAATTGTTTTGCGCCTGCCGCAACTGGATTGCCGCCGGGCTGTCGCCCAACGTACTGGGCTGGAACCGCCCGGCCAGATCATAGGCAGCCTGCGCCTGGCGCAGTTGCGCTTCGGCGCTGAGCAACTGGGCCTTGGCTGCATCGATATCCGGCTTCTGTGTCCCAGCTCGCACTTGCGCATAGTTCGCCTGCGCTGCGCTCAGAGCTGCTTCGGCTGCTTTGATGTCTGCGGCCCGCGCGCCTTCCACCGTCCGGCTATAGGCAGCATTGGCCAAGATCAAGCCAGTTTTGGCTTGCGCCAGCGCCAGTTCCAGATCGGTGGTGTCCAAGCGAGCGACCAGATCACCCTTTTTTACTGGCGAGCCAACTTGAACGTCCAGCTCGACCACCCGGCCCGGCTGCTGAAATCCGATTCGCGTCTCCGCTTCCGCCTGAATATTGCCGGTTGCGCTCACCGCTGAGATCAACGCGCCCCGTGTGACGGTCGCCGTGCGCGCCGGGGCAGGCGCAGATTGGGTCGCGCCCGGCAGGGCCGGCAAACTTGAACAAGCAGAGGCCAGCATCACTACTGCCGCCAGCGCCGAGCCCAGCTTCCAAATTTTTTGCGCGCGATGCATCGTGTATGTTCTCCTTAAGTTAAGCTCAACAGCTATCCATACCTCACAATCCCTTGAAAAACCTGAGAGGCAGCTAATAGTTGCGCGCAGTCCCTTGCGTAGGGATGGTGTATCTTTCTGGGCGATGATTCACCCGAACGATCTACTGCGTGCCACGGGTGGCCGGCTTGTGCAGGGGCATGTCGTTGATAGCGCATCGCGCTCTTTCAACGGTTTCTGCTTCGACTCACGTCGGGCACAGCCAGGCGAGCTATTCGTCGCACTAAAAACCGATCGCGGCGATGGGCATGATTTCGTTGCCGACGCCCTGGCGCGCGGCTGCGCCGGCGCGCTGGTGGATGAAAGCCGCTTCAGCGCCGATCTGCTTGCACCGCTGGGCAAGCGGGCCGTGATCCTGGCCGTGCCCGACACGCTGACTGCCCTGGCCGACTACGGGCGCTTCATCGTCCGGCGACGCCAACTGCCCGTCATCGCCATCACCGGCAGCCTGGGCAAGACCAGCACGCGCGAAGCGGTTGCTGCCGTGCTCGCCAGACGCTACGCCGTGTTCCGCAACCCGGCCAACTTCAACGGCCGGCTGGGATTGTCGATCGCGCTGGGCGCGCTCGAAGACCATCATCAAGTGCTGGTGCTGGAGATGGGCACCGACGCGCCGGGCGAGATTCACGATCTGTGTGAAATTGCCCCCCCGCACATCGGCATCATCACCAACATCAGCGAATCGCATCTGGCCTACTTTGGTTCACTCGACGCAATCGCGCGCGAAAAGGGAACGCTGGTGGAAGCCTTGCCGCCGGATGGGTTGGCTATTCTGAACGCCGACGACCCGCGCGTGTGGGCGATGCGCGCACGCACCCGCGCCCAAGTGGTGGGCGTGCGCGCGCGTCTGCGCGCACATAAGGCGCTGCATTCTCCAATCGCCGCGCTAAAGGCTGAAATTGCCCGCGTAGTGGGCCGGCGCTTTGAGATTCCCGAAGCCGACATCGAAGCTGCGCTGGCGCAATTGCCGCCGTTGCCGGGGCGCATGAATCCTCTGCCCGGCGTCAACGGCTGCTTGCTGCTCGACGACTCGTTCAACGCCAATCCCACCTCCATGCGGGCGGCCATCGAGGAGGCGCTTGCCACCGCCTCCAAAATCCCAAAATCGGAGAACCAAAACTCGCGAAATCCAAAATCCAAAAGCGAAAATCCAAAATCGAACGTCCTGCTGGTTTTGGGCGACATGGATCAGCTCGGCGATGACAGCGCGCGCTATCACCGCGAGATCGGGGCGCTGATTGCTGAGCAGGCCTGCAAGCGTCCCGCCGGCTCGATCACACTCATCACGCTGGGCGAGCGGGCGCAACGCATTGCAGAGGGGGCGCTGGGCGCGGGCATGCCATCCGGTCAAGTGCTTGTGACCTACGTGGCACGCGACGCCATCGACGCGGCGCGGCAACGCGCCGGCGCGGACACTGTGGTGCTGGTGAAAGGCGACACCAGCGCGCGCATGGAGCGTGTGGTCGCCGGTCTGCTGGCCGATCCGTCCGACAAGAGCCGGCTTGTCCGCCAAGAGCCGGGCTGGGAGTCGGTGCGCATTGCCCAGCCCGAACGCCCCACCTGGCTGGAGGTCGATCTGGATGCCATCGCCCACAACACCCGGCTGATCAAACAGGTGATCGGGCCGGAAGTGGCGCTGATGGCCGTGCTCAAGGCCGATGGGTACGGCCACGGCGCGGTGAAAGTGGCGCGCACGGCGCTGAACAATGGGGCCGTGTATTGTGGCGTCGCTTCGCTGAATGAAGCGGCCGCCTTGCGCGCCGCCAACATCGACGCGCCGATCCTGATTCTGGGCTACACGCCGGCCTGGCACGCCCGCGAGGCGTTGTTGCGCGATGTGACGGTCACACTCTATGATCTGGACGTAGCGCGCGCCTTCTCGCGCGCCGCGATCGACTTGCAGCGGCC
Organism: Candidatus Roseilinea mizusawaensis; assembly: GCA_016841965.1. Classification (GTDB taxonomy): domain Bacteria; phylum Chloroflexota; class Anaerolineae; order J036; family Brachytrichaceae; genus Roseilinea; species Roseilinea mizusawaensis. Next base: position 17,787 of record JAEANN010000036.1, read on the forward strand.
GGCCCGCGTTCACATTAAGATCGACACCGGCATGGGCCGGTTGGGCGTGTTGCCTCCCGACGCCGTTGCTTTCATCAACGCAGTGGCAGCGCTGCCCGGCATCGCAATCGAAGGTCTCTTCACGCACTTTAGCTGCGCCGACAGCGACCCAGCGTTCACGCGCCTGCAACTGGCGCGCTTGCTGCAGATTGTCCACAGCCCCAACCTCAAACTCCAAAATCCAAAATGGATCCATGCGGCCAATTCCGCCGCCACGCTGGCCCTGCCCGACACGCGCCTGAACATGACGCGGGTGGGACTGGCGCTGTATGGACTGTCGCCCTTTGGCGCGGATCAGACAGAACTTCCGGAGGCGATTGCGCACTTGCGCCCGGCGCTGGCCTGGAAGACCACCATCTCACAGGTGAAAACGCTGCCCGACGGCGCGCCGGTTTCATACGGGGCGACGTACCGCTGCCAGGGCGAGCGGCGCATTGCAGTGATCCCGGTGGGCTACGCCGATGGCTTTCGCCGCGCGCCGCAGCATTTTGGCGAGGTGTTGGTGCGCAGCCGGCGCGCGCCAATCGTAGGCCGGGTATGCATGGATCAAACCATGATCGACGTGACCGACATTCCCGGCGTGCGCATGGGTGACGAAGTCGTGCTGATCGGCCGGCAAGGCCACGAGCGCATTACGGCAGAGGATGTGGCTGCCCGCCTCGGCACGATTAACTATGAGGTGGTATCGGCGATTCTGCCGCGCGTGCCGCGCGTGACGTGATGGGTGCGTGTTGCGTAGTGCGTATCTCAGCCAGACCGGCGCTCGAATCGCCAGAGTGTCGCGCCGTTTGGCGGGGCTGTGGCATTCCCGATGGCGGTGTGAAACGTGAAGCGGTAGAGATACCACGGCGGCGGGCCGGCGCTGGGAGCGCTGTACGGGCCGGTGAAAGCGTCGCCCTCCACCTGCACCGGCCAGCCCCCCTCGCGGCAGCGCGCGGCCACGCGCTCCAGCGTCTGCGCATCGGTGACCCTCACCGACTCGCCTTCGAGAACAAGATCAATGGTTTCCAGTTTGACGGCAATGGTGCAGGCAGGATTGGCGGCCAGATTGCGCGATTTGCGCGTCGCCGGCCCGCTTGTGAAGTAAATGTCGCCATCAAACCAGACAGCGCCGATGCCGGCGGCGTGCGGGCGGCCATCGGGCCGCACCGTGCCCAGAAACGTGGTGTGCGGCAGAAAGATGTCGGCAGTCAGCAACCTATATGGCCGGCTCCACGGCAACGGAGAGTTGCCGTAGATATCCAGGTTGCGGGTCTCAAGCAGCGTGCGGTCGGCCATCAACAGTTCTCCTTTCGCATTGACGCGGTTCAGGCATACACCCCCCGATAGCGCTCTGGCAGCATAGCAGCAATGATGCGCATGATGTGGTCGGTGTCGGCGTCGAGTTGCGCTGCACGCCCTTCACCCGGCGGCAGGTGAATCAATTCACCCACCCGCAAATACACATCTGTCCGGCGCAGACGCCGCCAGCTCGGCCCGATCTGCTCTACGCCCCACAACGCCACCGGCAGAATGGGCACGCCGGCCTTGCGCGCCAGGTAAGCCACGCCAGGCCGGCCCTGAATCAGCCCGCCGGTGCGGCTGCGCGTGCCCTCTGGCGACATGCCAATCACGCCCCCGCGCTGCAAGACCTCCACACACTTGCGCAGCGCGACGCGATCCACCTCGCCGCGCTTAACCCAGATCGCGCCCATCAAGTTAAACAGCACCAGAATGGGCGGCACTTTGCGCCACTTGTCGGCGGCCAGCACCGTCATGCGCACACTGAGCGGGGAAACCGCAAAGATCAGCGGGGGGTCCCAACTGGTCAGATGATTGGTGGCCAAAATGTAAGGAGGCGGCTGACCGAGCAGATCGGCGCGATCCACATGCACACGCGCCACGGCATGGATCAGCAGCCGGGCGCACCCATGAGCAAACTCGTAGAACATGCCGGCGTCATCCTGAGTGGGCGACATTCTAACGCGAGCAAAGCAGCGCAAGCCGGCGCGCTATACTCGCCGCGCATCATGCGCGCTCAATCTCCTGTCGCCGACCCCAGCACCCTGCGCCGCATCCTGGTGATTGCCAACCCAAAATCGGGCGCCCAGCAGGCCGTGCAGATCGTCAAGCGCCTGGTCGAGTTGTCGGCAGCCGGCCAACATGAGCTGGCTGTGCGTTACACCTCGCCCGACTCGTCTGCGGCCGAACTGGTGCGTGACGCAAACCAGTTTGATCGCGTGATTGCTGTGGGCGGCGACGGCACTGTGACCCAGATCATGGGCGGCATGATCGGGGTCAGCACACCGTTGGCGATCACACCGGGCGGCACGGGCAACGTGCTGATAACCGCGCTGAGCCTGAGCAGGGACTGGCAACAAGCCTGCCTGGATGCGCTGAATCCCGATTGCGCGCGCCGGCCTGTTGACCTGGGCGTACTGGACGAGCGGTTCCATTTTGCGCTGCGCTTCAGCGCCGGCTATGAAGCGCAAGTCACGCGCGACACCACGCGCGAACTGAAAACGCGGTTTGGCAAACTGGCCTATGCCTGGCACGCGCTGCGCCATGCCCTGCGCCTTCAGGTCGCCCGCTATCGCTTCCGCGTCGATGGGGGCCGGCCGTTCCGATTCCGCGCCGAGTCTGTTTGGGTGGCCAACACGGGGGCGCTGGGCGTTCTGGGCCTGGAGCTGAACCCGCTGATCCGGCTCGACGACGGACAGCTCGACCTGTGCATCTTTCACGTCAGCGCACTGCGCAATCTGCGCCATCTGTTGCGGTGGGCGCTTGGCGACAGGCGAGGCGCGACACTCTACAACGACTGGTTGCCGCCGGCAGTCCTGAAGCACATCGTGGTCAAGGATCGCGTCTCGATCTCGGCCTCTCCGCCGCAGCCGGTGCAGATCGACGGCGACACCGTATCCATGACTCCCTGCGTCATCCGAGTTGTGCCCCGCGCAGTGACCGTGTGCGTCCGCCATCCCCAATCCAAAATCTGAAATCCAAAATCCAAAATTCAGGATGCGTTATCCAATTCCTGCCCAGGAAATCGCCGTCGAAACTGTGGTGGTCAACTCGCGCTTCATTTGCACGATTGGTGAAGCGCGCTCTGTCGATGAGGCGATGGCGTTCATTCGGCGCGTGAAGGAGCGCCACAGCACGGCCAGCGCGCACGCCTATGCTTTCCGCGTGGGGTACGGCGCAAGCGTGATCGACGGCTGCAACGACGGCGGCGAACCCAGCGGCGCCGCCGGCAAACCGATGCTGGCTGTGTTACAGGGCAGCGGGCTGGGCGATGTCGTGGCAGTGGTGTCGCGTTGGTTTGGCGGGACGAAGCTGGGCACAGGCGGACTGGTGCGCGCCTTCAGTGGCGCGCTCAAGGCTGCGCTGGAAGTGTTGCCACGGTCTGAGCGCGTCGAGCGAAAAACATTTCTGCTCGAACTCCCCTATCCGCTCTTCGAGCGCGCGCGGTTGCTGGTGGCCGCGCATCACGGCACAATCGCCGGCGAAGAGTTCGGGGCCAATGTGCTGCTGACGCTGGTGTTCGCCGTGGATGACATCGCACCGTTTGAACAGGCGCTGCGCGAACTCAGCGCCGGCCGGCTGGAACTGGCGCCGGTCGAGTGAGCGCCCGACAGTACAATTCCTGAGCATACCTGGGCGCGAAAAGCCAGACTTGGAGAAACAACATGAGCACTGGACACACTACCCGAACAATGCGCGCAGCACGGCTGTATGGCAAGCTGGATGTGCGCGTGGACCAGGCCCCCTGGCCGGCCATCGAAAAGCCCGACGACGTGCTGATCCACATCAGCCACACCGGCATCTGCGGCTCGGAGCTGCACGCTATCGAAGGCTACGAGCTTTCCAAAGGCGCGCTGGGCGGGGCGCTGGCGCCATCCAACCTGGGGCATGAATACGCCGGCGTCGTGATCGAGGTGGGACCAGAAGTGAAAGCAGTCCAGCCCGGCCAGCGCGTGACCGTTGTGCCGCGCGGGCCGTGCGGCAAGTGCGCGTTGTGCCGGGCCGGCATCAGCGCGCTGTGCCGCAAAGTGACGCATCGCGGCGGATCATGGGCCGAGGCCATCGTCGCGCCAGAGCAACTGGTGTACGCGCTGCCGGAGGATGTGCCCAACGCGGTTGGCGCAATCACCGAGCCGCTGTCGTGCGCGGTGCGCATCATCGACCGCGCCGGCCTCAAGACGGGGCAGAACGTGTGCGTGATCGGCGCCGGGCCAATCGGCCTGTTTTCCGCCGTGCTGGCCAAACACGCCGGCGCCGCGCAGGTCATCGTCAGCGACATCCGCGCCAGCCGGCGCGACCTGGCAAAGCGCATGGGTGTCGATGTTGTGGTCGATCCGACAACCCAGGATTTGCGCGAGGTTGTCATGCACCTGACGCACGGGCGCGGCGTGGAAGTCAGCATGGAAGCGGTTGGATTAGAGCCGGCGCTGTCGCAGGCCATCGAGCTGGTTGCTACCGGCGGCACGGTGATGTGGGCCGGCCTGGCGCCCACGCACATCAGCGTCCCCCTCTCCCCTAACGATATGTTTCTGCGCGAGTACACCCTGCGCACCTCGTGGGGTGGTGTGCTGGAATACGAGCGCACCATCCGCCTGGAACAGGCCATCGACTGGACGCCGGTGGTGCAGGAACAATTCCCCCTCGATCAGGCCATGCATGCTGTCCAGTTCGCTCGCACCCAGGCCGCCGGCAAGGTCCTCCTGACGATTGACGATTGACGATCGATGACTGGTGATTGACGATTGAACGTGATCTTGTGACTACCTGACTACTCCCAACCACTCCCATGCGCATTTTCTCCATCGACCAGGACAACATCGTGTTGTGCGACACCCCGCTGACCTATGCCGATGTGCGGCGATATGGCGCAGGCCAAACGGTTGGTGGACGCGGCGCGTCGCGCGTCGAAACCATCGTGTGCGTGGTCGAAGGCGCGCTGAGCGTTACCTCATCCGGGGCGGCGTCAGCGCCGTTGGCGGCCATGCACGGGGCGCACATCCCGGCCGGCACAGACTGGTCGGCCACAGCCGGCCCACAGGGCGTCAAAGTGCTGCGCGTGGACAGCCGGCATCCCGGCCTCGACCCGGCCCGCGCGCTCATGCCCGCCCTGAGCAACATAGAGCACTTCGAGATCACAGACGGCCTGGGGCTGACCTACACCGACTACTTTCGCAGCCGCGTGCTGAACTTTGCGCCGGGCTTTGCCGCCGAGCGGCACTTCCACGAGAACGCCGACGAGATCTTCTGGTTCTATCAAGGCACAGCCCACGTGGTCACGCCCGATCAGGATGTGTTCCTGCCGGCAGGCAGCCTGATCGTCAATCCGGCCGGCGAGTGGCACATCATCGGCAACGGCAGTGATCGCGAGGCGCTGTTGATGTTCCTCACCGTCACGCCGAACATTGTCCCCAGCCACACTTTCTTCGATGCCGAGGGGCGGCCAGTGGCGCGCAGCATGGCGCCGTTAACCCGGCCATGAACGGGGCGCAACATCGCTGCGCCCCGCCATATCCCATGCCCGCGCTTACAACGACAATGACTCCAGTTCGACGCGGGCGTGCGCGCCGGCAGACAATACCTCGCCGGCAAACGGCAACAGGCGAACGGTGAATGCGATCGGGGCCGGTTGAAGCGTGTACTGCGGCAGCGGCCCCGGCCCACAACTGTTGCTGCCCAGCCCATTGTGGGCGTGATCCAGCGTCAGCACAATTTCATCCAGCCGGGTCAGCTCGTGCGCATGCCGCGCGCGGGTCAAATCTTCGGTGGCGTAGCGCAGCGCCGCCACGTTGATCGCCGGCATCCCAATCACCAACAACCCCATACCGCGCCGGTTCGTCAGCGCAGCCCAGTACACATCGGACTTCAGGCCATTTTCCTGCGGGAAGATATACGGCACGAACTGGTCATCGACCGAGCCGGCGTATAGGCCAAATCGCGCGCTCTCCTTGCGGTCGATATAGCTCTCGTGCGGGCCGCGCCCAAACCAGGCGAATTGGTCGAACTGGCCGGGCAAACGCATTTGCAGCGCCACGCGCGGCAACGGGGGCAGGGGCGCTTCAGGAGCTGCGCCGGGGGTAAGCGCCGTCTGCACCACGACATCGCCCGTCCCATAGACGGTATAGACCGCGTGGCATTCAAAGCAGGTCGTGACGCCATAGGCATTCAGCCGCGATGCCACCTCGATGCGCGCAACGCCCGGCGCTTGCGCTGTGACGGCAACTTGATCCACCCGCGCCGCCAGACGGTCATAGCCGGCTTTGCGCCACTCACGCGCAATGTGCACATCGTTATCCGTCGGCGCGCGCCACAGACACAGGCGCGGGCCGGCCGTCAACAGATCGAGGCCGGCGTGCGTCCACTGCGCAATTGCGCCCGTCCAGCGGTCGAACACCATCTCGAAGTCCTCGCCTTCGATCTCGATGACGCGCTGCAAATGGTTGACCCGCAGGGCCGGCATGGACTGGATGGGCACAACAGGTCGTGGCGCGGGCCTGACCGGCAACTCAAACTGTGCCCAGGCCACCTCGAATCCGCGCGCAGCCCATAGCGTTGCGCGCGCCAGCGTGAAGGAAAGGTTCAGATGATAGATCGCGCCGGGCGCGCCCTTCGGCAAGCTAAACGGCAACGAGACGACTGTGGCGCCGTGCGGCGGTGTATCCAGGCGCGGCAGGTCCCCCTCTTCGACGATCTCGCCGTTACAGGTGACATGCCACGCAATGTTCAAATGGCCGAGCGACAGAAAGTCATAGCGATTGTGGATGCGCACCTTGCCGGCCGTCAGATCGATCGCTTCCACCGCCACCGGCTCGATCACCTTTTTGTACTCGATCAGGCCGGTGTGCGGAATGCGGTCTGGGAAGTTCAGGCCATCGATGCAGAAGTTGCCGTCGTTCGGATGATCGTCGAAGTCGCCGCCATAGGCAAACCATTCGCGGCCATCGGGCAGGCGCTGGCGAATGGCGTGATCGACCCATTCCCACACACAACCGCCGATCAGGCGCGGGTGCGCGTAGATGGCTTCCCAGTATTCCTTCAGGTTGCCCGGCCCATTGCCCATCGCGTGGGCATACTCGCACATGAAATAGGGCCGGGGATCGTCGGTCACCTGCCCCTGCTGGATGATGTGATCCACCGTTGGATACATCTGGCTGACCACATCCACCACGCCCGGCGCATATTGCGCGCCCTCGTAGTGAATCAGGCGCGAATCGTCGCGCGCGCGAATCCAGGCCGACATGGCGTCATGATTGCGGCCATAACCCGACTCGTTGCCCAACGACCAGAAGATCACGCACGGATGGTTCTTGTCACGCTCGACCATGCGTTCGGCGCGATCGAGATACGCCGCTTCCCACTCCGGGTCGTTCGAGAGCCGGTTGATATCGGTGTAGCCAAAGCCGTGCGTCTCCAGATCGGCCTCATCGATCACATACAGGCCATAGCGGTCGCACAGATCGAGCCAGCGCGGGTCGTTCGGGTAGTGCGACGTGCGCACGGTGTTGATGTTGTGCTGCTTCATCAATGTGATGTCGCGCAGCATGGACTCATAGGTGACGGCATGGCCGAAGTCGGGATGCGTGTCATGCCGGTTGACCCCTTTCAGCTTGACCCACTGTCCGTTGATCAGCAGGCGCTGGTTCTTCACTTCGACATTGCGGAAGCCGACTTTGACCGGCAGCACTTGCAGCACTTCGCCGGCCTCTTCTGAAGTTCTGTTCAGGATCAGCAGCAGCGTATACAAGTTGGGCGTCTCGGCGGTCCACTTGCCAGGCGTCATGACATCCACCTCCGCCTGGAGCTGGATTTCCTGCCCCGGCTGTATGCGGGCGGCAGAGGTCAGCGCGCGCGTTGCGACGGTCTCGCCATTGGCATTCACCAGCCGGGCCACAAGGCTGTAGCCTTCGCCCGTCACGCTGCCATAGTTCTTGAGTGTCGCGCACACGTTCAGGGTGCCATCGGTGTAATGATTGGTGAGCCGGGCGCGCGCCCACACATCGCGCACGCGCACCGCCGGCGTGGCAATCAAATACACATCGCGGAAGATGCCGCTCAGTCGCCAGAAGTCCTGGTCTTCCAGATATGCGCCATCTGACCACTGATACACCTGCGCCGCCAGCAGGTTTCTGCCGGGACGCAACAGCGGAGTGATATTGAACTCGGCCGGCAAATGCGCGCCCTGGCTATAGCCGGCCAGACGCCCATTGACCCACACGTGAAACGCCGAGTTCACGCCGTCGAAATTCAGAAACACCTGCTGGCCGGCCCAGTCGTCGGGCACGATAAACTCGCGGCGATAGCAGCCGACCGGGTTATCCTGCGGCACGCGCGGCGGATCGACAGGATAGGGATAGGTGACGTTGGTGTAGTTGGGCTTGCCATACCCGTGCATCTGCCAGTTGCCGGGCACGGGGATCGTGTCCCACTGGCTGGCGTCGAACGAATCGCGGTGAAAGTTTTCGGGCGCCTCACGCGGCGACGGCGCATAGCAGAATTGCCACTCGCCGCTGAGCATGAGAAAAAACGGGCTGGCCCCGCGCTCGCCAGCCAGCGCAGACGCCTCGTCGGCATAAGGCAGAAGCGTCGCGCGCGCCGGCTCGCGGTTGCGCTGAAGCACATGTGGGTTCTCCCAGTCGTGAATGTTTGGATCGATTGTGTTCATGGTGCATCCTTTATATCTCCAAGCGCGCAACCCCGTGATGCCCGACAAACAGGCGTTGTATCATTCGCTCGTCACGCTGCGCTCGCTCGTCGCACTGCGCTCGTTTGTTGCGCTGCGCTCAGCGGCCCACGCACAACCCAATCACCCCATGACGCAATGGATCAATCGCTCAATCACCCAAAGACCGGCTTGCGCCGGCTGGCAGCACTGATCGCGGTCACAGCCCTGGCGCTGGCCGGCTGCGACCGCGCCACGCAGTACAGGCTGGCCACAGTCGTGCCGGAGATCAAAAAGGCGCAGGAACGCGCCGAGGCCGAGCAACAGGCGCGCGCGCTTGAGGATGCATACCGCTTCAGCGGCAGCTACGCCGGCGTCAGTCTGCGCGCCGATCACCCGCTGGCGCTGAAAACGCGCGGCAAGCTGATGCCGGCCATCCCCAAAACAGCCGAACCTGGCTTCGGCGGCGCGGCGCCGGCGCACGTGCTGTTCACCTTCGGCGCCAATCAACACCCTTACATCCTATCGCCGCGCGACGCGCAGCTGCGGGTCTTTCCGGTGGCGGCCTATCGCAGAATCGACCCGGCACTCTCGCGCGCGATCGACGACCTGAAGGATGTGCTGGCCAAACAACCGGTCGAGTTCACCTCGGATATCCCGGTGCTGCCCCTCATCAACGCGGCGCAGATTTTCCGCGCCCGCGTGCGATACCTCTCCTTCGAGAACGGCGCAGGGGTGCGCTTTGTAACAGCCTATGTGGATGAGCTGATGCCCGTGACCAACCAGAACATCGTGTACACCTTTCAGGGGTTGACGTCAGACGGGAACTACTACGTGTCTTTCTTCTATCCGTTGACGACGCCGGCGCTGCCCGACAACGCCGGCTACACGCAGGCCGCCGAAGATATCGACGCCTTCATCCGCAACTTTGATCGCTATCTGAGCGACGCGGTCAACACCATTGAGCGACAGCCTGCCGACAGCTTCACGCCCAGTCTGGCCGCTCTGGATGAGTTGATCGCGTCGCTGCGCGCAATGCCAGTTCTGCCGGCAGACGACACAGCCGCCAGAGGCGCGCGCACCGGCGAGGCCACCGACACGCCCGTGCCCCTGCCCACGCCAGAACCCACCCTGGGGTTGTGGCCGGCGCGCGCCACCGTGGCGTTAAACGTGCGCGCCGGCCCCAGCCTGAACGACCGCATCCTGACTGTGCTACAACCAGGCGAGCAGGTGGAGCTGGTGGCGCGCTCGGTGGATGGCAACTGGTTCCGGCTGCGCACCCGTTACGGCCTCATCGGCTGGTCGTATGCGCGTTTCCTGCGCCCCTATGTGTTGATCGACAAATTGCCAGTGCTGGATGTGGGGCCGACATCGACACCGCCGCCGCGCCCGCCGGCCACTCTCACGCCCACCGCGGTGTCGGGCGAGTGAATGCCACAGGGGGGCGGAATTCTTCGAGAAGTCCGCCCCCGCCACAGCGCATCAGGGTTTGCGCGCGATGGGCACAAAGGCCACGCAATTCGTGCGGCTAAACTCGGTGGCATACGGCACCACAATCGCCACGCCACGCACCACCGCCGTGTAACACCCGCGCGACAGGGCTGGATCCGGGTCGGTGATGCTCCAGTCGCCGTTCGAATCGGTCGTGTCCGATCCAACGAACTGGTACCCCTCGCCAAAGCCACTTGGGTCAAGGTCAATGCGGTACAAATCCACAATCGTGATCACCAGGAATGACGTGCCGTTGGCTTTGCCCTGCACCAGGCCGGTGTTCTGATTCACCGACGTGATATAGAAGAAAAACGGATTGGGCGTGTTCGAGGAGTCATCTGCCGCGTTGATGTCAATGCCCAGCCCGCCGTTGTCGTAGATGCGCACTTCGCGCCAGAAGTTCGGCCCGGCATCGGGGTCCTGGCGAATCCCATCGCCCGCGTTCAGGTAACTTGCAGTGCGGGTGATGAGGTTAGCGGTTGTGCCGGTGTCAACCAGATTCACCCCGTGCCGGCCGTTGTATCCAATAAGCGCCTCGGCCAGCAGGTTGTCCTGCGCGCCTCCCTCCAAAAGCACCCCGTCAAAGCCGTTATAGCCGATGAAGTTGTAATCGCCCGAGGAGGCGCCGATCGTGATCGTGTTTTGCCGGCCGGCCGAGATGCGGACGCCGAACCGGTTATCGATAATGTCATTGGCCTGAACCACGTTGCGGCGCGCGTCGCTCCCGCTGATATAGATACCCTCAAACGTGTTGTTGTAGATCGTGTTCCCCTGTGTAGAGTAATCTGGTCCCCCGATCAGATTGTCAGAGGAATTGCCGACCATAATTCCGCCCCAGCCATTGCAGCCGATACGGTTCTTCTGGATGGTGGTGGCGCGCGCGCTGGACGCCAGGTAAATGCCTTCATAAGCGTTGCCGGCGCAGTCAAACTGATTGGTGACCGTGTTCGAGAACACGCCAATGTAGCTGTTGCTCACGGTGTTGGTCAGGCCGGCGATGTAAATGCCGTCGCTGCCGTTGTTGCGCGCCATCGTCCATGTCCCCACCAGGTTCTGGTTGCCGTTCAAGCGAATGCCAGCCCCCAGCGCGCTGATGACAGACACAGCAACGATTTGATTCTCGTTCGAGTTGACCACCAGGCCGGGCTGGGTGCCGGTCAGATTCTGCGCGTTGATCACCGGCTGCACGTTGTTAAACAAGAAGGCGCCAAGAAGAAGCGTGGGCTGCGTGTCGTTGATGGGCGGCAACGCGCTGCTCAGGGTGATAATCGGCCGAAAGCCCAGCGCAGGGGCAAAGAAGATCGAATCCTGGATGTTCGCGCCACACCCGCCGGTGATGGAACCTGCGCCGTTGAAGCTGCACCCAGTTAGCTGCGCCTGCTCG
>JAEANN010000016.1 GCA_016841965.1 Candidatus Roseilinea mizusawaensis
GCCAACACCGGCATAGGCGTAGCGACCTTCCTCGTCGGTCAAACCATCCTGCGCGACGATCTGCCAAGCGGCCCCACCTATGGCGCGCCGACGGTGCAGAACCTCGTCAGCACGACCGGCAGCATCACTTGCACGATCACCTTCAACGTGCTGATCTGCTATGCCGGCGGCGGCCCGGTGACGCTGGGTGGGACGACCGGTGCATTCGACGTGGTTTTCAGCGTCACGCCCACAGCGATTGGTGTGCTGACCAACCCGGCTTCTGGCGGCGTCTGCCGCGCCGACCCCTTCGGCGCCATCACCGAGAGCAGCGAGAGCAACAACGACTGCGCGGATAGCGTGACGATTAACCCGCACCGCGTGTATCTGCCCTGCATCGTCAGGCAGTTGTGATGACGCGCGCGGCGGGGCAGCGGCGTGTTCACGATCACCCCGCTACTCAGGAGAGATGCGGGATGACAAGCGCCTGCCTTGCGTGGGGAAGTGTTTTGCCCTGCGTTCAGGCGCATTCCCCCTGGCGTGTTTCTTCGGCCCGGCGTCGCGCGTAGTCGTCGCACTCGCCCTGCAACGGGCAACGTTCGCACTGCGGCCGGCGCGCATGACAGATTTCCCGCCCGTGGCGGATGATGTTGATGTGGAATGTGCCGTGCTGCCCCGGCGGGCACAACTGCTCCATGATCGTGTGCGCTTGTTCTGCCGTCACTTTCGGGCCGATCAAGCCCAGCCGGCCGGCCACACGATGAATGTGCGTGTCTACGGGAAACAGCGGCATGTCGTAGCAAAACAGCAGCACGATGGCGGCTGTCTTTGGCCCCACGCCGTTGATGCTGGTGAGCCACCCACGCGCTTCTTCAACCGGCAGGTCGCGTAGAAAATCGATATTCAGTTCGCCGCGCGCTTCGGTGATGCGCCGCAGGGCGGCCTGAATGCGCGGGCCTTTCTGGTTGGCCAGGCCGGCCGGCCGGATTGCCTCAATCACTGCTTCAGGGTCGGCGTCGCGCACTGCTTCCCAGGTTTTAAAGCGCGCCCGCAGACGGGTGTAGGCCAGATCACGGTTGCCGTCGTTGGTGTTTTGCGACAAGATCGTGCTAACCAGCTCGCTCACCCCGTCCAGGCGATTCCAGACCGGGACGCCGTACGTTTTCAGCAGGGTGTTGTGAATGCGGCGCGCTTTGCGTTTCAGCTCGATCAGCGGCTGCTGTGTGATTGGGTGAGAACCGCCGGCCTGCGCATTCGTGACGCGGCGACTGGTGATGGTGCGATGGCTCATGGGGCATTCTCTGAAGCGGCGCGTTGCGCCCACTGCCGAAGTTCCTCCGGGTCGTCGCCGGAGGCGATCCACAGTTCAGCAGAGGCCAGCATTGCGCCGGCCCCAACCAGGGTGCCATCGGCTCGGCTGCGCACAGTCAGTCGCTCGAAACGCTCGCCGCTGCACTCCAGCCGCATCTCGACCGGCAACTGCGCGGTGTTGCCGTTTACTGCGATCAGCACGGCCGGCGGGCGCGAGCGATTCGACACGCTGGGCTGCACCATCAGTGTGTGCGTGCGCACAAAGCCGCCGGCGCTGGCAGTCGTCTCGGCCCATGCTTCCCACGCCGGCGCGCCATTTCGCTCTGCCTCGCTTTCTCTGGCGCACCGCCACAGGCCAGGCGGCGCCCCCAGGTTGAACACCCCGCCATACGCGCTGTCGATGCGCAGCATTTCCAGCGCGTCCACGTACACATCCTCTTCGCAGATGTTGGTGAGCGTGAGCTGGGTTGACCAGCCGGCCCCCCGCGTGTGCCACACCCAGATGGCTTGCAGCACGCGGTCTGTTTGCCTGAACGTCAGCGGCTCGTCGCTGTAGGGCTGCGTCGCATTGACGCGCAGGAGCTGCGCTGTCGCGGACTTGCCGGTGTGATAGCGAACCTGTGCCGTGATCTTGTGTAGCGTGGGGCCGTCATCCCAGTTGATGGTGATGCCCCGATCGAGCATGGTCAGAACGCCGTTCTCGTTAAGCATGACAGATGAACGCGTCAGATGACTGCCTGCGCGACACAACACCCAATATCACTACCCAACGCCCTGCGCCCCGCCTCAGCGATATTCCTTCATCGCGCGCTCCAGCACCGCCACACTGTCACTCAAGCCGCCCGGCCGGTTGCGCGCCAGCCACACTCGTTTGTGTTCGGCGACTAGCGCGCGCAGGTCTTTGCGCAGCGCAGCAGGGGCGATCTGCGCCCGCCATGCGGGGCCGGCATCCTGGGCTGCAAACGCCAACCGATAGATGCCATGCCGGATCATGCGCAGCACGAACGCGAACTCGCGCCGGATCAAGTCGCCGTCGGGTGCGCCCAGATCCAGTTTATCCAGCTCGCGTTCCAGCCGGCCAACTTCCTTCAGCGCCTGTGTCATTTCGACGCGCGTGACGGGCGTGTTGTTCAGGCGCTCTTGCACCCGCGTCAGGGGTTGCACCATGGCAAATCCATACGGGGTGCAGTTGAAGAAGCGCTGTTCGAAGTGACGGTAGATGTTGCCGGTGTCGTATGCCAGCCGGCCGGCGCGTCCGCTGCGATCAAAGAACACGTGCAAGTTCAGGGCGCGTGTAATGTCGGTCTCGCGGTTCGAGGCCACGCACCACGACACTGCCGCGCCGTAGGCGTAGCCCAGGTAGCTCACCGGCAACGGTTGATGATGTCCGTTGTCGCCCCAGTCGGTGTTCAGATAGCCGATGGCGCCGTGCTTCAGGCCGTTCTCGGCGGCGTTGAGCAGGTTGCCGAGGGCGTTGTCGGTGCGGCCCCCCAGGCTGTTCCACGAAGACGTGCCCGGGCACACATAGAACGGCACGCCCGATTCCGCGAAGCGCGCGCCGTGTGACTCGAACGGGTGATCGTGCTCGTAACCCCATTCCAGTGCAATCACATCTTTGGGGAGTTGGGGCGTCAGTTCCGGGTGCTCCATGATGATGTCGCCCCAGAACTGCATGGTGCGGCCATGTTTGCGCGTCTCGTTGTAAATCTTGAGCAGGAATTCCAGATAAACAACCCCGGTTCCGCGCGCTTGGCATTCGGCCTGGCTGCGGCCCTGGCCCAGATCAACGGTCTCATCGCATCCCACATTGAACAGCCGGCTGGTGAAGTGCGGCAGCAACTCCTCGTACAGTTCGCCGATCAGCTTGATGCTGCCGGGGTCGCCGGGGCACAAGGTGAACGGTTGATCGAACCGGCCCCAGCGTGTGTCGCACCCGTTGGGCGCTTCGGCCAGTGGGCGATAGGCGTCGTGAATCAGCCAGCGCGTCATGTGGCCGAACGAGTTCTGGTTGGGCACGAGTTCGATATGCCGGCTGCGACAATAGGCGTCGAGTTGCAAAATCTCTTCGCCGGTCATGGGCGAGGCGTTGGCCCACACGATCGGATGACGTTGATAGGCGAAGGTGTGCTCGGTGTAAAGCTGCAATTGGTTGATCTTCAGGCCGGCCAGCAGATCGACCAGATCAAACAGCGTCTTCATCGTCGGCACTTTGTCGCGGCTGATGTCGAGCATGACGCCGCGCGCCGGGAAGTCTGGGTAGTCTTCGATGCGCAGCCGGGGCAGCGTGTCACCGTACTGGCGCAACAACTGGGTCAGCGTCATCACGCCGTAGAAAACCCCGTCCGCGTCGGGCGCGCAGATGCGCATCCCCATCGCGTTGATCTCCAAGGTGTATCCCTGCGAGTGGCTCTGGGCCGGATCGAGTTGTAGCGTCAGGCCGGCCCGTCCTTCCGGCACGGCGCCGGAACCGTGGATGTGCCAGGTGACGCCGGCGTGCCGGCTGAGGGCGCGTTGGGCTTCCTGCGCTTCGAACACCACCTGCGCCGGGCGCGAACTCTCGATCACAATCAGCCTGTCTGGTTGAATCTGCAAGATGCCGCTGGCCAGTTCGATGTGGCGCGGCTCTGGCAACAGACAGGGCGATGTCGATACAGATCGGGCTTTGGATGTTGATCTGGGGTTGGCTGCCATGTCGCTGATTCTAACGCCCCTTGTTGGGTTCGCCAATGTCTACCGGGTGGCGCAGGAGGATCATGCAAGCACCTCTGCGTAGTTCGTGATTCGCACCAAACCGGCGCGTGGGTAGGGGTAGCCGAAGGCACTGCCTTCGGCTACCCCGCCTTCGGCTACCCCGCCTTCGGCTACCCCGCCTGCGTAATTGATCGCGCTGGACCAAGGGTAGTCCTCTGGCCGCGGAGCCAATCCGGCACGCACCGGATTCGCATGGATGTAGGCGACCTTCTGCTGAATTTTGTATCGGGTATAAGCGTTGAAGTCGTAGCCGGCACCTTGCTGCCAGACCTTATAGCGCCAGTTGCGCTGATGCGGGAGGTCTTGTGGCTCTCTAACTTGCCTCAGCCATTCGGAGTAGGGAAAGGCACCTGGGTGGGTGAGGGCACTGCCTTCACCTAACCTGTCCTGCAGATATTTCACAACTCTTTTAGCAGTCAGCCCCTTCACGGCCCAGGCCACCTTGGAGATGGTCAGGTTGGGCAAAGTGTCGATATCCCACCAGAGGAGCAGGTGGATGTGATCGGGCATGACCACAAAGGCCAGCACATGAAAGCCATAGCGCACACGGGCCGCCTCCAGCTCCTCACAGAAGATCAGGGCGCAACCCGGATCGCGAAAGAAGGGGGTGTTTTGGAAAGTCTTGGCGGTCAGGAAGTGCGCGCCAATTTCATATTTTGGTAGATGCGTCCTGGGTTTCATCTCCTCTTCCTTCCGGATCAGGGGTAGGGCAATGCAATTCTAAGTGAGCCAAGGCATTGTTGGGTGGGCGTGCTCAAAACTCAGCGCATCAATAAATTTTGTGCCTGTAGCCTGTAGTCTCATACACCATCTGATGTTCCGGCGATTGTTTGCCGGTTAGAACGATGAATTTGTGCGTATAAATTCCGAGTAACCCTGTCACAAAGTTTAACTGCCTTACTGCATCTAGGCCGAGTTTGTTCTGGTGCTGTGCTTCCACACGCCGGCCAATCGGCTGGTGTACACTGTCGCCATGGTGGACGCAAGCAAACTTCCGTCATTCAACCCCCAGCGGATCGCCAGCGTGTGCGATATCAAGAATGCCATGCGCGACATGTTGATGAGCAAGCCGAATGTTCATGCGATTGGCGTGGGTTTCAAGAATCCTGATCGCCAGGGCCATACCGAACTGGCTGTGGTTGTGTCTGTCGAACGCAAACTGCCGCTGAATGAGCTGCCGGACGAGGATCGCGTGCCGCCTTTGGTCAACAGCGTGCGCACAGATGTGGTCGAAACGGGCCGCTTTGTGGCGTTTGATGAGCAGATTCAGCGCATGCGCCCTGCGCGTCCCGGCTTGTCGATTGGGTTGGCCGATGAGCTGTCGGCCGGCACATTCGGATGTCTGGTGCGCCGCGAAGGCCGGCGCTTCATCCTCTCCAACAATCACGTGCTGGCCAAGAGCAACCGGGCGCCGCTGGGCAGCCCGGTCGTGCAGCCGGGCCGGCTGGATGGCGGCATCTCGGCTGATCGGATTGCCACACTCGCCGAGTTTGTGCCGATTGCCTTCGACGGAGAGCTGCCCCCGCAACCGCCGGCCGGGTGCAGCGCAAGCCTGATGCGCCTGCTGGGGGGGCAACGCGCCCCGGTCGCGCCCCTCAATCAGCCGGGCAACAACAAGGTCGATTGCGCAATTGCCGCGCTGGACGACGACGCGCTGGCCAACGCGGACATTCTGGGCATCGGCACGCCGCGCGGGGCCGGCGCGGCCACGCTGGGCACGCAGATCCGTAAATCCGGCCGCACCACCGGCCTGACAACCGGTGTTGTTGAGCAGATCGATGTTTCAATTCGCATCGATTTCAACGGGCAGGCGGCCACGTTCACCGAGCAACTGCTGGCCGGCGCCATGAGCGCGCCGGGCGACTCCGGTTCTGTCGTGATGGACTTGCAGGGCAATGTGGTGGGGCTGCTCTTTGCCGGCTCTGTCACCAGCACCGTGATCACGCCCATCCAGCTTGTGCTCAGCGCGCTGCGGGTCGAGGTCGTGGCCGGCTGAGCGCCGGGCCTGAACAGACATTGTCCATCCTGCGCTGCCGCGGGGCCAGCGCATCTAACAAGAGGTTCTTTCGGAGGGAACATGCAGCTCACAACGGTCACAATTGAAAAGCCAGAGGCGGTCAACTTCATTCTTGGGCAAAGCCACTTCATCAAGACGGTCGAGGACTTGCACGAGGCCATGGTCAACGCTGTGCCCGGCATTCGGTTCGGGCTGGCATTTTGCGAAGCGTCGGGCAAGTGTCTCATCCGCGCGTCGGGCACAGACCCGGCCATGATCGAACTGGCGCGCACCAACGCGCAGCGCATCGCCGCCGGCCACACATTTATCATCTTTCTGGCCGAGGGCTTCTATCCTGTGAACGTGCTCCATGCAGTGAAGGCAACCCCCGAAGTGTGCCGCGTGTTCTGCGCCACAGCCAATCCGACCGAGGTGATCGTGGCCGAGACCGCGCAGGGCCGGGGTGTCTTGGGTGTCATCGACGGCTTTGCGCCCAAAGGCCTAGAAAGCGACGACGACGTAGCCTGGCGCAAAGAGTTCCTGCGCAAGATCGGCTATAAGCTGTAATCGGCCAGTGGGGTGATTCTCATGATCGTGGTTCAGGTGCATGTGCATGTCAAACCCGACTGTGTCGAAGCCTTCAAACGGGCGACGGTTGAAAATGCCCGCAACAGTGTTCAAGAGCCGGGCATTGCCCGCTTCGATGTCCTGCAACAAGACGACGATCCCACGCGCTTCATCCTGGTTGAGGTGTATCGCACGCCTGATGCGCCGGCCAAACACAAGCAGACCGCGCACTACGCAGCCTGGCGCGACAGCGTGGCCAATATGATGGCCGAGCCGCGCAGCAGCGTAAAATTTGTCAACGTGTTCCCCGACGACGCCGGCTGGTGAGACGCCGCAAAGCACGCTGTCGTGTCGTCTGTCAGTCGGCGCCTTGCATCGCCATCCCGACCACCGCACCGTAGTTCGAGCACAGTTCGCGCACCTGGCCGTGGATGTAATCGACGAAGCGCCGGCGCGCCGCCTCGTCATGCTTGCAGCGCGCGCCGTCGGGATGGTGCCAGTCCATCATCGAGTAGTAGAACCCGACGCGCAGCCCTTCCGCCCGCGCGGCGTCGACGTACTCGGCGACCAGATCGCGTTTCGGCCCCCGCTTCGGTGCGCAGTAATCGGTCAGCTTCGAGTCGAACAGGCAGAACCCCTCGTGGTGCTTGGTGGTCATCACCATGTAGCGCATGCCGGCCTGCTTGGCCAGCCGCGCCCAGTCGCGCGCCGCGTGGGGCTTCGGCTTCCAGGTTTTCGCCAACTTCTCGTACTCGGCCCCGGGGATGCGTTCGCGGTTCATCACCCACTCATGCTGGCCCAGTTGCGAGTACAGGCCCCAGTGGATGAACATGCCGAAGCGCGCTTCGCGGAACCACTTCAAACGGCGTTCACGATCTACTTGCTCTGCGGTCAATCGGATATTGGAGATAGGTTCCTCCTGATCGGATGACAGATCGCCGATGACCAGACATCATGCGACACTGTTGACCAGTGTATCCCTGAGACGGCAACGCGTGGGTGCGCCCGGGTGCTATGGCTTGAGTGTACCCAGGGCCATAGCAGCGCGCGCTTGCGCCGGCGACCACTGCCGGCCCTGCTCGAATTCGGCTGCGTAGCCGGCCTGCCCCAGCGTCGCGGTCAACGCCGCAATGGCGCGTTGATGCGCCGCTTGCTCCGTCACCGGGGCAGGCGAATGAATCGATTCGCGCAGCGCCTGCGCGGCGCCCAACAGGCGCGTCGATAGCGCGGGCTGGTTGGCGCTTAACGTGATGGCCAGCCCTTCCAGTGCGAACGCGGTGCGGCGCTTGTCGCCGATCTCCATGCTCAATTCAAGCGCTGTCTGAAAGTGCGCCGACGCAGCCTGCCAATCGCGCTCAAGATCGATCATGCCCAGTGTGGCATGGACAAGTGCCTGCCCGACTTGATCGCCCAGCGTGGTGAAAAGATGCAGGCTTTCGATTAGGCAGCTCCGGCCTTGCGTTGTCTGGCCTTCTTTGTGCAATGCTGCGCCAAGTGTGTCCAGGCAATAGGCCAGGCCAGAGCTGTTGCCCAGATGTCGGTTAAGCGCCACACCCTCCTGGCTCAGCCGGACGGCTTCGGCGAAATCGGCTTGCCAGTAGGCCACGATGCCGAGGCACAGCCACGACTGCGCCATGCCGCGCAGGTTCCCGATGCGCTGATGTAGGCGCAGGCTTTCCTCGTGGTAGGCCCGTGCCCGCTCGAACCGCCCCCGATCTTTGGCCGTTAATCCCAGCGCATTGAGCACAAGCGCCATTTGGTGGGTGTCACCGGCTTCGCGCAGCAGCGCCAGGCTTTCAGTCAAGTGTGCTTCAGCCTGCGCGTAATCGCTTTGCAGCAGCGCCACGTTGCCCAGGTTGTAGTGCGCGTACGCCATGCCGGCCCGATCGCCGGCACGCTCGAAGCTTTGCAGCGCCTGAAACGACAGGGAAAAGGCAGTGGGGTGGTCGCCTTGTTGCCAGGCAAAGAAGCTGGCAGCGCATTGAGCCGATGCTGCCAGCGTTGACGCCACTGCGCTTTCCGAGCCGGCTTGCAGCAGCGCCCCCAGCCAGGTGCGCGCCTCGGACAAATGCCCCCGTACGTACAGGTGCCATTGCAGCTTAACCACTATGGCGATGCCGGTCGTGCGGTCATGGCCGACGCACCAGTCGATCACGGCGCGCAGGTTGCTCAATTCCTCATCCAGCCGGTTGAACCATTGTTGTTGTCCCGGCCCCAACAGGTGCGGTTGTGCCTCGCGCGCCAGTGTCAAATAGTGCGCTGCCCATCGCCGGCATACTGCCTCTGCTTCGCCTGATTCCGCCAGTTTCTCGCGGCCATAACTACGAATGACTGTGAGCAGTTTGAATCGTATCTGACCGTCAGGGTTGGCGCTGCGCTGAAGCAGGCTCTTGTCCGATAACGTCATCAGCAGGTCGATGGTCGAGCAATCGAGGCGCGCATCCGCGCACACGGCGGCAGCGCTTTCGGCGGTGAAGTGATCGGCGAAGACCGATACGCTGGCCAATGCGCGCTGTTCGTCGGCAGTCAGAAGGGTATAGCTCCAATCGATAGCCCGCCGCAGGGTGCGCGGGCCGGCCCCTGGACGCGGGCTGGGGGCAGACAACGCCAGGTGCTGGCTGATCTGAGCCAGCACGATTTCTGGTGAATGCCACTTCAGACGTGCAGCGGCCATTTCAATTGCCAGCGGCAGGCCGTCGAGCCAGGCGCAGATGGTGGCGATGGTATGGGCGTTATCTGCGGTGAGGTCAAAATCGGGCCGGCCTGCGCGCGCGCGATCCACGAACAAAGCGATGGCCGGGTTGTGGCGCAGGATTTCGATTGGCGGCAGGGGATTGAAAGGGGGCAGGTCGAGGGGTGGCACGACCAGCTCATGTTCGCCGTACAAGCGCAGCGGCTCGCGGCTGGTGCTGATGATCTTCATGTGGGGCGCTGCTTCGAGCAGTATCTGCGCGATCGGCGCAGCCGGCAGCACATGCTCGAAGTTGTCCAGCACCAGCAACACGTGTTTATCGCGCACCCCCCGGCGCAGCGCCTCGGTGATAGAGGGCGCGGAGTGATCGCGGATGCCCAGTCCCTGCGCGATAGCTGCCGGCACATGCGTGGCCTCGTCCACCGTTTCCAGTGCGATCAGGCAGGCGCCATCTGCATACGCCTGCTCTAGGCCCGCTGCAATCGCAATCGCCAGGCGCGTCTTGCCGGCGCCCGGTGGCCCGATCAGCGTCATGAGCCGGACGCCGGTTGCGCTCATCCGCGCGATGCCGGCTGCTATTTCCTGTTCGCGCCCGATCATTGACGTTAACGGGGTGGGCAGCGTAAAACGGCGCGCATCGGCGGACGGCGCCGCCGGCGTCGACTCGCGCTGCCACAGGCTTGTATCGTCGGGACAAGGGCGCAGCCCGCGCGCGAATAGCACAAAATCGACACGCCCCGGCTCCGGCACCCCCAGCGTTTTGACCAGCAACTCCGCCAACTGGCGCGAGGGGATCAGGGCGCCTGATTCGATTTTCTTGAGCGTGCTTAACGAGCAGGCTGATTGCTGCGCCAGGGCTTGCTGCGTCAGATCGAGTGCCTTGCGGCGACGCTTCACCCATTGGCCGAAGCTCAGGCTATCGCCGGTGTTGCCCTTGTCGGTCATGCTGCGATTCTAACCGGCGCGTCTGGCCTGCATGGCCGGCGAAGTAGTGTCTGTTTTTGTGTCCCTTCAGGGTCTTGCCTTGCGCTTCAGAAAGCGATTGAATCTATGCAAGCTGTAGCCGCGCATGACTCTTGAGTTGCCTGAATTGACGTCTGGCTCAGATGCCGATGCGCCCTTGCGCATCTCACTGGCCGAATTTGCGCGCATGATGGCTGTGCTGAACACGGGCGATCGGAGTCTGGGAACGCTGTTTGCCGCGTTTGGCATCGATGAAGCTGACTGGCAGGCGATTACCGCCCACTGGATGCGCCTGATCGCCCGTGATGGCAGACTTGGCGATCAGTTTTCTGCTTTGCTGCGTCAGGAAATCAGCCGGTTGTTGGACGCTTACAGCCGGTGAGAAGTGTTGTGTGTTGCGCATAGTGCGTGATCAGGCGTGGCAGTACAGGTTGCCGCCGGCTGATCGCGCTGTGGAAAGGGTGTGCGATGGTTTCGATTTTGCGGAGTATGTGTCGAACTGTTGGGGTTCGTGGGAGGGGATGGCTGGCACAGCGCGCAATGTTCCTGCTCATGCTGGTGGCCCTGGGTGTCGCGGCAGGTGTGCTGGTGGGCCGCAGGCCTGATGTGGCCGGTGCCCAGGCGCTTGCGCCCGATGTGGCATTACAGGCGGTATTGGCCCGCGCAGGCGACGCTGGCGCATATCAAGTCGCCATCGACACCCAACAGACAACTTATCCGGCCTTGTCCGACGCGCTGCCCGGCATGGCGCCGCAGGGTGAGTTTGCTCAGTTTGAGATTAATGCTCTGGTGAGTGGGGATGGCAAGGCCCGGCTCACCATTCAGCCGGGGCACGTTGCACCGCGCATTCAGCTTCAGACCACACAACCGCAGGACGTGCTCATCGTCGGCGACCGGTTCTATGCCCGCGAAGGCGACCGCTGGGTTGAGCAGAGCAGCGCCTCGGCAGCGCCCGGCGTCAACAGTGATGGCCTGATGTTGTTGTCGGCTGCCCGCAATGCCCACTGGCTCGATGAGATCGATTCGCCGGCCGGGCGTTTTCAACGGGTTGGCTTCACCCTGGCCACGCGCGATGTGTTGCGCCAATTGCGTGGCGCAAGCGACACCCTGCTTGCCGAGGCCAATGGTCTGCGCTTCGAGGGCGTGGGTGAACTGTGGATCGACACTGCCGGCTTACCAGCCCGCCTGATTCTTAACCTCGACATGCAGCGGGCCGGGTCGAATGGCAGCAATGCCAGCCGCACGCGCTCAGTAAGCACGGCCGATTACACGAACTTTGGCGCGACATTCGCGCCGGGTATGTTCGACCCCACGGTTGCGCCGCTGTCGGGCGTGTCGCACGCGCCCGTTCCCGGCTTGGGCATCGCCGCCGGGGCGATTGCGCAGTCGGTGATTGTTTTGTTCGTGCTGGCGCTGGCGGTTTGCTTGCTCGCGCTGAGCAAACCGCGTTCACGCCGGCCGGCCCACACGGCTTCGACTGTGGTGGCCGTGTGGCTGATTGTTGCGCTTGTGTCGCCCAATGTGGCTGAAGCGGCCAGGTCGGTTGAGGTGCCTGTGCCGGCTTCCGGCGCAACGCATCCCGCCGGTGAAGTCAGCCAGATCGCACGCATGGTGCAGGACGCGCGCGACATAGCCCGGCGCAATCGCCTGGGGCCGCTGGCTGCCGGCGCGTTCCTTGACACTCATGCTGACGAAGATGGCGACGGCTTGCCGAATGGGTACGAACTGCGCTTGGGCGCCAACCCGTTCAACACCGATTCCGATCTGGACGGATTGACCGATCACCAGGAAGTCGTGGGCACGGTGTGTTCGTGGGTGGGTTTTGCGCCCGGCAGCGACGTGATTACGCAGGTCTACACCAGCACCATTCAGACCAACCCGCTGCTCGCCGACAGTAACAGCGACGGCCTGCGCGACGGCGACGAGTTTGGCAACGGCGAGTGCTGGTATCGCAACGTCGCGCAGAATGGACGCATCCCCGCCCCATGGCACGATGACAATGACCTCGATGGTGTGCCGGATGGGATCGATTTGTCGCCGTTCAGCCGCTCCGGCGAGCTGGGCGGCGTAGGGGACTATTACGACTGGAACGACCCTTACACCGTCGAGAAGAAGCGTGTCTACTTCAGCAACCCCGGCGCGAATCTCAATTTTGAGTCGATTGATTCGCTGGCCGGCGCGCCGGTGCGGGCCTATCCCTTCTATGTCGAGTTGCAGGTGCGCCCCACTGCGCCGGAACTCTTGCGCGCCGCCTACAAGTCATCGCTGGTATGGCCAATCGACACCGAGGCCAATATCCGCAATCTGGGCGAAGGGGATGAGGCGCTCTGGGCGTCGTTGTTTGCCGGCCAGGACATGCGCACGTCGGGCCGGCTTCAAGTCGTGCCATTTCTTCAGGTGGCGATTCAGCAGGCCGATCTGCCGTCGGGAGACGCGATGCGCTTGTACGGCATCACCGCCACCAAAGCAACGACGTGCAGCGTGAATTGCACGTATCAGATGATCCTGCCCTTGACGCCGGTCGAGCGCAACGGCCAGGTGTTCGCATTGCAGACCAAAGCGTTGCACGATTTTGTCACCGGCGACACCAACCTGTTCCGCCGATGGCGCGACGTGCGGCTGAAGTGGGCTGTGCAGGGCGAGGTGTTGCGCGCCAACGAGCAAGGCAACTACCGGCCCGGCCCCGGCGGCAGCCATGGCATCATCGTGTACGACACACCCTACGTCATCACCGGCCTGCAAACACAGCGGCAGGCCGGCGCGGAAATGTTTGTGGCTGCGGCGTATCAGACGGCCGGCCAGTTGTTCGACGATGGCCCGATCAGTCTGTTGCGCGCCGGCATGGAAGCGCAATTCTTGTCTGGCCGCCTGACGCTCGAGCAGATCGGCGACCGCTTCAACAGCCTGAATGCCACGCCATCGGCCACCTACACTCAGACCTGGGGCATTACGCATACCTATGGCATTTTGTACGGCGGGCGGTTTGTCTATCCGCACATCGATCTGGCGTTGCTCACCACCATGCAAACCACCACACGCCAGTTGCTCGAAGCTGTCTATCCCTCGCGCAGCGTGTCGCCGACGCTCATCCTGGCGAGCGAGCAGCGCACCTCCACATTGAACGCCGACGACATCGCGCCTGATGGCCGGGGTGGGTTGAACACGCTCGGCTTCAACGGCGTCACCGACATCACCCTCAACACCTGCCTCAAGCCGTTGGTCACCAGCCGCAGCCTGAAGCTGCAAACCTACCGCTATGACAATTCGGGATTTTCGGTTTTTGATTTTGGATTGGATGGCGCGATGGTGGCCGGCGCTGACTCAATCCAAAATCCAAAATCCCAAATCCAAAATCTGCAACAGCTTGGCGACTGGGTTCCACTCTCGCTCGATGAGGTGCTGACCAAAGTCGAACAGGAATTCGCACAACGCTTTCCCGAACTCCAGCAGGCGTTTGACCAGATTCAGGCCGTGTACGCCACGCTGGAGGACCTGTATCAGCAGGCGCTGAACATCCTGAAGATGGCAACCACAGCCTGGCACATCGGCCAGACCGTGATCCATCGCTTGAGCAATCTTGAGCTGGCCGACTTGAGCCTCACGCTCGACGACGTGCAGATGATCGTGCAGTTCCTCGACCAGTACGGCATCTTGCCGTCGGGCTACGCCCAGATTGTGTACGTTTTGTTGGATGTATTCGAGGCCGGCGGTCCACTCGCATGGCTGGAGCAGCAGTTCAATCAGATCGTCAATTTCGTCGAAGGGCTGACCGAAACGATCGGCAGTTTCTTCGACAATGCGCCGGGTCTGTCCATGCCGTCCACGCAGGAATTTCTGGAATGGACGCGCGCGGCCATCAACCTGCTGAATTACCTGGCCATGATCACCGGCTTCCAGTTTCTATCTGATCTGGCTCGCATCCTGACGCAGGTGATCGAGATCTACAAACTCGTCCGGCAGATCATCGATGCCGCCATCAACGTGGTCAAGACCATTCAATCCACGCTCGAAGGCGCAGCGCAGACGGCGCGCGCGCTGCTCGACACGTTGTTGGCCGAAGCGAAAGCGCTGGCCGGCTCGTTGAGCCTGGTCGGCCTGCTGATCCAGATCGGGTTGACCTGGGTGAGCGTGCTGGTCACGCTGCTCAATGGGAATCTCCCCCCGCTGATTGTGTCCACCATTGTGGCGCGCGCCATCGTCGAGACGATCATTGCTGTGGCCATCTTTGTGATTGCTGCCGTCGTGCCCTTTGGCTGGGTGCTCCTGGCAGTCTTTGCCGTCATCAAGGCCATCGAGGCCATCTTCGGCGTCAAGTTCGACCCGATCTCACTTTTCCTGGACTGGTTCTTCGGTATCAAGATTACGCCCCTGTCGTCGTTGCTGTCGCACCAGGTGGGTGCGCTGAACTACCAGCCGGTCGACCCGCAGGGTGGGCTAGTGGTTGGCGAGCGGTTCCAGGTCAATATCACCTCGACGACGTTGCTCATGGGCACATCGGCCGCGTTGGATCACTCGTGGGCCGGCGTGCGCACCGGCTTCTATTCCGGCGCATGGTACGACTTTCAGGTGTGCGTGCAAGATCCATCGCAGTGGCAACAATTCATGGCCGAGTACGCGCCGTTCCAGACTGCGCCGCCCCAGATCAACACCAACACGTTGTCCGTGTGCTTTAACCTCAGACTGGCCCAGGACTCGCGCTTGAACGCCCAGGGCACGGAGTTGGAATACACCTGGAAAGTCACACCCTATTCGCGCAATCAATCCGGCGCCAAACAACTGCTTGGCGGCGCCATTTACCAGATGCGGCAGGATCGCACGGCCTATGCCGAGTATGTGCCAATGCGCCCACGTATCAACACCTGGACCTATGTCGATGTGAACTTCGGCGTCGGCACGCGCGCCTATGTGTGTTCGCCCTTCCTCGACTTGCAGGGCGAATGCTACGAAATCGGGCAGGGCGGCGAATCGCCGCCGCAGATCACCCGGCTGTATTTCGACATCCTGCCCAACACCATTTTCGGGATGCTGGGCTGGTCTGACCTGGTCAACACCGACGCCGACGCAGACGGGTTGGAAGGCTACTTCGACAAGACGACCAACAAATGGGTCGGCGCCGACAGCTTCCTGTGCGGCAATGCCTCCAACACCTGGGACGCCGACGGCGACGGCCTTTCGGACAAGTTCGAGTGGGAGACAGAGGGCCTGTCGCCATGCCATGCCGACACGGATGGCGATGATCTGCGCGATGACAATGAGCTGTTGCTGGGCACAGACCCGGCCAAAGCCGATACCGACGGCGACGGCCTGAAGGATGGCGAAGAGGTTGCCTACTGGGATGCGCAACAGGACACGCTCATTGCCCCGTGGCATGTGGCGATGCATGGCGTGTATACCGGCCTGCCCGACCCGGTCGCGTTCCCCAACCCGCGCCAGGCCAATATCGACCGCGATCATCGCTCGGACAAAAACGAGCGCAAATGGAACACCAGCCCGAATGCGTTCAATCCTGTGCCTGACCTGCCGGTTGAGTTGATGCTCGAGTCTCAACTGGTCGAGGGCGGCGGCACGCATATGTGGGCGTATGCTTCGCCGTGGCCGAATGACGGCCCGGCTGTGTTGGGCATGGCGCTGACCGTGACCCTGCCGGTGACAATGACCGGCCTCACAAGTTCGGCGCGCGTGCATCCGCCGTTCGTCTCGCCGCAATTCAACGCGGGCACTCCCGCGCCCGGCAACGGACCGCTGACGTTTGCATGGACGTTCCCGGCCATCTGGCAGGGGCGCTACATCTCCACGTCGTTGGCCGGCCTGCCGGCTATCCCCTCCGGCCCCGTCAGCGTCACGGCGCAATTGGTGTTCAGTCACGCCGGCGCACTGCGCCTTGTGACCGACGTTGTGCCGTTGCTGGTCAATGCCGGCGGCCCGCAGGTCACGATCGTTGCGCCGTCCGACGGCGCTGTGTTTAACGGCCCATTGACGATTGCCGGCAGCGCCAACGACCCCAACGGCATCCGGCAGGTGCTGGTGTGCATCAAGACTGCTTTGCCCTGCGCCGGCAACGACTGGATGCCCGCCCTCGGCAAGAGTAGTTGGCAACGTGCCTGGAACCCGTCGGCCAATGCCACCTACTTTGCCCAGGCCTATGCCATCGACGCTTATGGCGTGCCCGGCCCAGTGTCCACGCCCATCACCTTCAGCGTCGATGTGGCGCCGCCCACCGGCGGCAGTTTTGGTCTGAGCGGCACGGCCTGGTTGTCCACCACGATCTTCAGCGACACGCTGGCGACTGTACGACTGACGGGGCGCATCACCGACGCTGCCGCCGGCCCCTCTGGATTCGCCTCTGGCGCAGGCAACGCGCTGATTGTGATTGAAGATGGGGTCATGCCGTCCAGCCTGCACGTCCAGCCCGTTCAGCAGCCGGGTCAGCGTATCAGCCCGTTTGTGTTCGACTGGTCGTTGCCGTCGAGCGGTTTTGGTGGAACCGCGCCCGACCGCGCGCGATCGTACACCCTGACGCTGGGCGTCAGCGACCGCGCCGGCAATCTGGGTGCCGTCTCGCAGACCTTGCGCGTGATGATCGACGATAACGCGCCGGGCGTGCTGGCGCGCACGCCGCAAGTCGCGTACGGCAATTGGGTGACGCTGACCGGTCGGGCCGACGACACGGCGTTGTCGCTCGCACGCCAGGAACTGCCGTATGACCCTTCCATGTCGGTCTTGAACTTCAGCACGCTGTTTGCGCTGCCCAATGTGACCAGCACGCTGTGGTTCGTGGGCGATGTCAACGGCGACACCTTTGACGATGTGGCGCTTGCGCAACCCTCGACCCCTACGCAGACCTGGCGCGTCGGGCTGTTCTTTGGCCGGCCTGGCGGTCTGCCGCCAGCCCTCCTGATGTCGAGCGCCAACGTCACGTTCACCGGCGAGACGGTTGGCGCGCCCACGGCGCCGCCGGCCATCGCCGGCAATCTGGATGTGAATGGCGACGGCATTGCCGATCTGGTCATCGGCGACCTGCGCTTTAGCGGTCTGGATGGCAAAGCCTACGTTGTGCTGGGCCGGCGCGCGCCCGGCATTGGTTCGGGCGGCTGGCCGGCCACATTCAGCCTGACCAATGCCGATTGGCAACTGACCCGCTCGTCTGCGCGCGGCTTTGGCGCTACGGTGGCCTCGGCCGGCGACGTCGATGGGGATGGCCTCTCCGATATTCTGATCGGCGCGCTGCTGGGCGAGGGTCAGGCCGGCGCGGCCTATCTCTACCGGGGGCGCGAACTGGGCGCGCCTGCGACGGCGACGACGGTGTTCTTGCCGCCGCACGCCTGTAGTGTGCCGGCGTCGAACCTGGCCGGCCTGGGCGATGCCAATGGCGATGGGCTGTCTGATATCCTGATTGCCTATGCCAGCGGCTCGCCGGCCTCCAGTTGCCCGGGTGGCGTGGCGCTGGTGGCCGGGCGCACGGCCTGGCCGACCAGCATGTCATTACCGGTGTCGGCCACAGCCTTGTTCACTGCGCCGGGAACGCTGCAAACGGTGGCCTTCGCCGGCGATCTGGACGCCGACGGGCTAAACGATATGCTCATCGGCGACCCAACTGCCACCCAATCGCGCGTGTTTGTGATGATGGGCCGGCGGCCCGAGTTGCCATGGCCGGCGCTGTCTGTGGGATTGAATCTGGTCACTGGCGCCAACGCTTCATTCCGCGAGCTGAACATCGCCGGCGGGCCGGGCACACGCCTCGGCGCCGGACTCACGACGATGGGCGATCTGGACCGCGATGGCACCGCCGACTTTGCCTTTGGCAACCCCGGCTTCGGCGCGGGGCCGAATCGCGCTGCCATCCAGCGCAGCAGCTATCTCTCTCGCATGGTCGATCAGCCGGTGCTGAACGCAAGTTTCCTGATCAGCGGCACGGCCAACTCGCAGCGCGTTGGCGAGTATCTCTCCAGCGGCGACGTAAACGGCGATGGCGTGCGCGACATCCTGATCGGCCTGCCCGGCGTCGGCGCTGCCGTGTTGATGCATGGCAAGTTCAACCCCGGCGAGACCTCTGGTGTGGCGCGCGTCGAAATCGGCGTGAGCGGGCCGAATCTGAATCCCGGCTTGCCGTTTACGGCCACGTTGCCCACGTCGTGGCAGGCTGCGACGTTGGGCAATCTGCACTCGTCCATCACGCCGTGGACGCGCACGCTGTCGCTGCCGGCCAATGGCGACTATCGCGTGTATGCGCGCGCCATCGACCGCGCCGGCAACATGACGCCGGCCACGGCCTGGTATCAGGGCAACGTGCTGGTCAACAGCAATCCAATCTCGTTTGGCATCTCGTCGATCACGGCAACCGCTGTGGCGTTGATCTCCAAGACCCATCTCATCCTGACCGGCACAGCCAACACGGCGGTGCAGCCACAGCATGTGCGCGTGTTCGATGGCTATGTCTGGCATCGTCTGCTGCCGGCTGCCGGCGCCTGGCAGGTCACATCCACAATTCCACGCGCCGATCTGCGCACGTTGACTTTCCGCGCGACGATGCGCGATGCCTATGGTAACGCGCGCTATGCCGCCCGAACACTGACGACGGATACGCTGGTGTTAGCGCCGGTGCTGTCTGCCAGTCTGCCCGTGAATGTCTGGTTGACCGACATCACGCCGACGCTGACGGTCAGCTGGCCGGCCATTGCGGATGGCAGCGGCATCGCCAACCGCTGGGCCGGCATCGACACAATCAGCCAGAGTGTGCCCATCACGCCGGTGGCTGCCAACACTGTATCGCGCCTGTTGACGCAGGCCGGCGCGTACTTTGGACATGTCAGCGTGCGCGATGGGGCCGGCAACTCACGGCTGTCGCACATCGGGCCGGTGTTGCTGAACCGCACCCGCACCCCGTCGGCCATCTATGTCGACGGCAATCTCGATCTGGCCGGCGGCGAGTACCCAACCGGCACACTGCTCAACTACGATCCCTATGCGCTGGGCAAGCCGTTCGCCGTGTGGGGCACGTGGGACGCTGCGCGGTTGTACCTCGGTCTGCCGGGCAATGGCTGGACGCCCCAGAACCGTCTGACGATCTATCTCGACACGCGCGGCGGCGGGTTGACGACCTCGCTGGCGCACTTTGGCCGGATGCACACCCTGCCCATGCAGGCCGATTTTGCACTGGTCATCGGCAATGCGGGAGATGATCCGCTCAGTCATCGCCGGGCAGTGTCGCCGTGGCCCGGTTCGACGACAGTGCCCACCTATACACTCTATACCGCAAGTGGTGGGAGCTGGGCGCGGGTGGCCTCTCCGGCGTCTGTCGTCGCCGGCAACTTCGACATGGAGGTTGCGTTCGACCGCGCCGAGGTGCAGGCGAATGGTGCTGTGCAGCTTATGGCGCTGGCCGAAGATGTCGGGGGCGTCTGGGGCGTGTTGCCCGGCGCAGCGCGACTCTCGACCGCGCCTGTCTTGACCGGCTCTGTGACGTTTCAGTCAGTTCCGGGACGGTCTGTCATGCGCTGGAACGCGCTGGGCGACGGGGTGTTGCCGAACGCCGGCCTGACCCAGTTGATCGCGCCGGAAGTGATATTCCTGCCGGGGTGGAACACGGCAGTGGTCAGCAATACCATTCGCCCGGTGACGTTGACGGTGCGCAACCCGGACATTGGACCCTATGTCAATGCGCCGATTACGGTGAGTGTTGGCGTGACTGCGCCGCCACAACTGGCCGGCTTTGTTGGTGTGCCGCTTGGCGCGAGCTGCGCGAGTTGCCCGGCCAATGCCCGCGAGTGGGTCATTCGCGTCAATGTTGCACCCTACGACACGACGACGGTGACGCTGTTTGTGCAGACCAGTGTGCCCACCACGACTGGTGTGTTCGATCTGGCGCTGAGCGCGACGTTGCCGAGCAGCGCACTGACCGGCGCGGCGCAACCGCGATTCCGCGGCCAGCTCGGTTTCGATCACAGCGTTGCCCGGCCACAGTTTGCCTCGGGCGATGGCGGCACGCAGTTCGTCCGACCAGGCGTGATCTCGCAAGTGGTTGCCTTCAACGCCGACTTGTTGCGCTGCTGGCTCGATCTGGAAGTGGACAGAGGCAGCGGCAGCTTCAGTTCGTGGTGTAGCGGCGGCGAGTGCCTGACCATCACCGGCACGATCTTGTCGGGGCAGCAGGTGTGGCGAGCGCGCACGCGCGGGGCAAATGGGTTGCTGTCGCCGGTTGCAACGACCACTCTCGTCGTCGATGCGGTTGCGCCGACGGCGCAGATCACACCGACGCCGATCTTGACCGCTCCGACTGGACTGATCGGTGGGCTGGCGCAAGACAACACCGCTCGGCTGCCGCGCCAGGTGCTGGTTAGTCTGAACGGCGGCCCGTGGCTGGCGGCGATTGTGAAATCGAACTGGCTGACGCCGGCTATGATGCTGGCCGGGCCGGCCCTGGCCGGGCCGGCGCAGGCCGGGCCGGCGCAGGCCGGCAGCAATGTGGCGTGGGCGCTGCCGATCGCACTCACCAATCAGGACGGCGAGCAGGTGAACATCGTGGCGCGCGCGGTGGATGAGGCCGGCAATCAAGGCCCGCCCAGCGCGCCGATGACGGTGACGCTCGATGGGGTGGGGCCGGCTATCTCGGTGACGCAGAGCGCCAACGTGCTGGTGGGAACGGTCATGGATGGATCGGGTGTGAGCGGCGTGTGGGTCAGCCTGGACGGCGGCAGCGCGTATCAGCCGGCCATGCTGAACGGCAACACGTGGACGTATGCGCTGAGCGGGTGGGCCGGGCCGAGGGTTGGCTTTGCCATTGTAAGGGCCGTGGATGTGTGGGGCAATGTGTCCTCTGTTGTGATGGCGACATCGTCGACGGCCAATCTGTACTTGCCGGTGGTGCGGCGGTGAGCGCGCGCGTTGCCAACGCGTTGCCAACGCGTTGCCGACATGATTGACGTGCGCCGAGAAACACCAGACTCCCTGTGGGGAGTCTGGTGCTACGCTTGCAGTGCGCGCCTGCGCGCGCCTGGGCGGTCTCAGCGCCGAGGTGGGCGGGCCGGCCGGCCAGTGCGCTGTGATTCATAGAACGCTTCCATGAGCTGGCTCTGAATCACGCCGTTCGTCACGCTGGTGCGGGCTTCAGCGCGGCCCAGGATGGCGTCGATGAAGTTGTGGTCGGGCGACGGCGCGCCCATTTCCGGTGTGATCGGCGGGTACTTTACCTTCTGGTCGCCTTTCCAGATGTTGATCCACGAGGCGTTCCAGCCGTCGATCTCCACGCGCCCGCCGTCGAAGATGAAAGTCATGAAGCTGCCGCCGCCAGGCGAGTTGCCGCTGACGGTGATGTTTGCCATGACGCCATTGGCAAAGCGGATCGAACTGACGGAATTGATGTCCACCGGCGCGCCGTGGTTGTCCACATAGGCGAACACTTCCTCGACGTCTGCTTCGACAGACCAGCACAGGCTGTTGAACAGGTGCGCGCCGGAATCATAGGCCTGCCCGCCGCCGGACAAGGCGGGGTCCTGGCGCCAGGTGCCGGCGGTGCCGCGCATCCAGTTCTGCGAGATGAAGCCGTTGACCAACTCCAGCCGGCCCAGCGTCTGGTTGCGGATCATCTCGCGCAGGTAGAAGAACTCTGGCGAGCAGGGTGTGTTGTAACCGATGACGAAAATCCGGCCGCTTTGCCGCACTGCGTCGGCCAGCCGGTAGGCATGGTCGAGCGTGGTGACCATGGGCTTTTCCATGAACACGTGGCAGCCGGCAGCCAGGGCTTGTATGCCTTGCTCAAAGTGCTGGGTGTGCGGCGTGCTGATAAGCACGGCGTCGGGCTTGGCCGCGGCATACATCTGTGCCGGGTCGGTGAACACGCCCGGCTGATGCGGCGTGCCGGCCAGATGCCTGGCGGCGAATGTGTGAACCAGGCTTTCGGACACGTCGCACAGTCCGACGATGTCCACATCGGGGTGGGCCTTCAAGCGGCCGGCGTGCGCGCCCATCATGCCGCCGCACCCAAGCAGCGCGATTCTGACTTTCGACTGAGCAATCTCCATGGATGTGTCTCCTGAAATGGTGTAAAGAAATTAATGAGCAAATTGTTCTAGGTGGCGTAGTTGCCCTCTTGGCCCCATGCGTCGAGCATCAGTTCGTAGCGATTCAACGGCATGCCGGTGTAGACGCAGTTCGAGGTCGAGAAACTGGCCGTAGTAGCAATGGCTGGGATGCACTTTGCCAAATGCCTCCATGGTCAGGTAGAAGACCAGTTCAAAATGCGGCGCGCGGCCGGCGACGGGTTTGCGTTCGACGGCGGCGATAAACCGCTGGCGGGGAGTCAGGTCTGTCATGGAGTGAGACTATATTCCCAACGGCGTGGTTGCGCAAAGATGCGGCGCGTCACAGGACAGGCTTGATGAGCAGGCTGTTCTGCGCGCCCCAGTCGTCCATGAAGCGCACGGCGTCCACATCGGTGCGGCACCACAGGGTCAGCAGTTCACAGTAGAACTGATGCATCTGGCGCATGAAGTGGCGCATGGCTGGCGGCGGGTGCATCAGATCCATGTACAGGTTGACGGTGCCCCGCAGAAACTGCATCTGCTCGAATGGGCGCGGGCAAGGGCCGCCGATCATGAACTTGTCCGACGCGCCACACTCGCGATTGACGGCATCGATGTCGATGGTCAGCCATTCGTGGGGAATGTGAATCCTGGCGGCGCCCTCGCCGCGCCCTCGCCGCGCCCTCGCCCCAGTCCTGCACCGGCGGGTCCTTCACCTCGCCGATCACGCCCGGCTGGATGTTGATCAAGCGCGCCTCCATATATGGGCAATTGCGCAAACCGTTCGCGCCGAGATGTTATCATCGGCTTTGTTCTGCCAGTTGGGTTGACATGGCCGATTACAGCTTGGCGCAGTTACAGGCCGAATTGACGCGCATTGATCTGTTGATCCAGCGCGCCGTTCGCCTCATGCAACTGGCCGGCCAATCGCCCGACGATGCCCTGCGCGGCCTGTACGTGTCTGATGACAAGGCCGCTGCGCTGGCCGCCCGTCCTATTCGTTTCGCCGAACTGTCTCCCGCGCAACTGCCTCCCGAAGAGCAAATGGCATTTGACGCCGCGATCAGCCAGGCGCGCAAACAGGCCCGCGCCATTGAGCAACAGGCCCGTCGCGCCGGCGTCACGTTGCGCCTGGATCATTTGTGTCGCGTCTTTGGCCTGGACGCCTTTGACCGCGACGCGCTGCTGATCTGTCTTGCGCCGGCGCTGGACTTGCGCTTCGAGCAACTCTACGGCTATCTTCACGACGACCTTACGCGCAAACAAGCCAGCCCCAGTCTGATCCTCGACTTGCTTGGCGCGCCCGGCCCAGATCGGTTGCATCAGTTGGCGCGTTTCGCCGCGCGCGCCCCTTTGTTGCGCCATCGCCTGATTGAGTGCATCGCCGAGGCGCAGGCCGACCATCCACATCTGCTCGGCCAATTGTTGCAGCCGGCGCCTTTTGTGGTGGCCTGGTTGATCGGACATCCGCCCGACCGGTTGCCGTTTCAACCCGGCGCGCACTGCATCACCCCCGACACTGAACAGATCGCCGATGCCTGCGCCTGGTTACCGCCGGACGCTTTGGACATGCTCAACCGTGAAGTCGCCTCGGCTCAGGCCGTCCCAGACACGGCGCCGCCGGCATTGGTGGTATGGGGCGCCGATGCGCTGGCCCGTCAGTCGGCGGGTATGTTGCTGGCCCATCAACTGGGCCGGCCCCTGTTGCTTGCCGATGCGGCCCTGGCCTCGCTCGATGAGCGACCGCTCGACGTGTTGACGGCCTGGATGCGCGATGCGCGCCTGTTGGGCGCGCTGTTGTGTTTGCGCGGCTGGGAGCGCTGGGCCGATGAGGCAGGCAATTTGCCGGCGGCGCTGGTCTCGGCGTTGATCGACTATCCCGACTGGCTGGTGATCGAGGGGCGAACGGGCTGGCCGGCTGTCTCCACTGCCCGCCGGCTGGTGTGGGTGTTGTGCGACCTGCCGGCGTTTGAGCAACGTCGCCGATTGTGGCAACGCCAGGTCGAGCGGGCCGGCGTGGCACGGGCCGATGATATTGACTATGCTGCGCTCGCCGGCCCATTTGCCTTGAGCGCCGCGCAGATCCGCGACGCAGTCAGCCGGGCGCGCGATGAAGCTGCCCAGCGCGCTTGCCCCCTCGATGCCGCCCTGTTGTTCGCCGCCGCGCGCGCGCAGAGCAGCCCGGCGCTGGGCAGCCTGGCCCGCAAGATCACGCCGCGCTATGCCTGGGCCGATCTGGTGCTGCCCGATGACCAGGTAGCGTTGCTGCGCGAGCTGGTGGTCACCGTGCGCAGCCGGCCGCTCGTGCTAGAGCAGTGGGGCGCGGGCCGCAAACTCGCCGCCAGCGAAGGTGTCACTGCCTTATTTGCCGGCCCACCCGGCACCGGCAAAACCATGGCCGCCGAGGTCGTCGCCGCCGAGTTGGGACTTGACCTTTATAAGATCGATCTCTCTACCATCATCAGCAAGTACATCGGTGAAACAGAAAAGAACCTGGAGCGCATCTTCAGCGAGGCCGAGCACAGCAACGCCATCCTCTTCTTTGATGAGGCCGACGCCATCTTCGGCAAACGCTCCGAGGTCAGAGACGCCCACGACCGCTATGCCAATATCGAGATCAGCTATCTGTTGCAACGCATGGAGGCGTACAATGGCGTGACCATTCTGGCGACCAATCTGCGGGCTAACCTGGACGAGGCGTTCATTCGCCGCTTGCAGTTTGCGGTGGACTTTCCGTTCCCCGATGAAGCGTATCGGCTGCGCATTTGGCAGACGTTGTTTCCGCCGCAAATGCCGCGCGATGCGTCGGTGGATTTTAGGGTGTTGTCCCGGCGATTCAAGCTGGCCGGCGGCAACATTCGCAACATCATTGTCGGTGCAGCGTTTCTGGCTGCCGGCGATGGCGGCCAGGTGACGATGCGGCATCTGTTGCACAGCGCACGGCGCGAGTTGCAAAAGATGGGCCGGCTGGTCGATGACAGCGATCTGATCGCGTGACGATGCGCAGGTGTTGGCAAATCCGATGTGTCGTGTGTAGAGGAGAAAAGCATGGCCAGTTCAAGAAAGACAACGCGCTTAGAAACCGCAGCCGCCCCGCAGGCCTCCCGCAAGCCAGAGCCGGCGCAGCGTGCCCGGCAGACCCCGTGGCCCGCCCGCGCGCAACATGCACGCGGGCAACATGCACGCGCGCGAGCGGTAACCCCGGCCGGCCTGTTGCAGTTACAGCGCAGCGTCGGCAATCGCGCCGTGAACCGCCTGATCCAGGCCAAATTGATCGTGGGGCCGGCCGATGATCCCTATGAGCGCGAGGCGGAACGCATGGCCGCCCAGTTCGGCGCTGCCGCATCTGCCGCCGATCGGCCGGCGCAGCCAATCCAGGCGTTGCCCCAGGCGCCGGCGGTCGGGCCGGAGGGCGGCGAGGCCGGCGACGACATCGAGCGCCAATTAGCCGCCAGCAAAGGCGCCGGCGCGCCGCTGCCCGCCGACACGCGCGCCCGGATGGAGACGCATCTCGGCGCCGATTTCAGCACGGTGCGCGTGCACACCGACGCCCAGGCCGATGCGCTCAACCGACAACTCGGCGCGCAGGCCTTCACGCATGGCGCCGAT
Organism: Candidatus Roseilinea mizusawaensis; assembly: GCA_016841965.1. Classification (GTDB taxonomy): domain Bacteria; phylum Chloroflexota; class Anaerolineae; order J036; family Brachytrichaceae; genus Roseilinea; species Roseilinea mizusawaensis. Next base: position 25,886 of record JAEANN010000016.1, read on the forward strand.
ATCTATGTGAGCGCAGGCAAGTACGCCCCCCAATCCTCCGAGGGGCAGCGCCTGCTCGCCCATGAACTGACCCATGTCGCGCAGCAACAAGCCGCCCCGCGCTTGCGACGTCTGATGAGTCCCGCCGATTTCAAGAAACAGACCTCAGGCTTGCTGGGCAGTCGCAGCAAAACCGATTTCACCACGCTCGACCAGTTGCTCGATGACTACAGCAAGTTTGGCTGGGCAGAGGCAGACATTCCCAATCGCAAAGCCAAACTCGACCAAATTGATGCCGCGGCGCGCGCCTACACCGGCAAAAGCAAGTCGGGCGTTGACAAGTTGATCGCCAGTGTGCAGACCGAACTGAGTTTCATTGCGCCCCTGGCCGAAGCCATTCCCGACATCAACGCGAAGACGGCCCTGAAAGCGGCGATCAAGAAACTGTTCCAGTCTCAGGATGCTTATCTGGAGGCTGTGCGGGCCGGCCATCCTGTGCAGGGCAACGGCCCTGATTTCATGGACATGTTTGCCAAGGCTCAGCGCGCGCTCAACGATCTGGGTACGCGCGGTCAGGTGATGCGCGAACTCATCGCAGAGGATCTCAGCCGGGTTGAAAACATCGCCGCCGACACGGCCACGCATCCGTTGTTGCGCAACATTCTCAACGAGGTGCTGGCCAACAAAGACAAGATTTACTTTCAGGAGACGCCGGGCCCAGCGTCGGGCGCAGTATTGGCCGGCCAGAAGGAGCGCGACCGCGGCATCACCGAGAAGTACCGCCTCGACATGCAAATGGTCCAGGCCGAGGGCAGCCCCGAACGGCTCAGCTCGCTGGTGCACGAGATGACCCACATCGCGGTGCAGGAAACCTTCAGCAATACAGCCATCCACCTCGCGTTCAAGAGAACGGCCACGGATCAAGAAGTCCTCACCCTCAGCAGGACGCGCACCGAGCAATGCCGCGCGCTGAAGCGCGCGCTCGAAGAGACGCGCAAGCAGTGGTCGCCCGGTCAATACCGCGTGCTGCAGGAAAAGACCGATTACCCTGTGAACGCCAGCGGCAAGAACACGCTCACCTCGTATGCGGAGGCTTTTAAGAAGAAAGGCGAACTGACCCAGACCGAATATGACAGGATCGTCAATCTGGCCGGCCAGGGCGCAAACAACACGCTGATCGAGTTCGACACGGTCATCAACCAGATGATGTTCCTGATGACGGCCTGGAATGTGCCGCAGAACAACAAGTTTTACGCCAAATTGAGAGAGGTGGCCCAGCAGGCCTATGACTGGCGTCACGCCTGAGCCGGCCTGCTACAAATTGACCCAGCCGCGCGACGTATAACCATAATGGTTGCTGCTTCGGTGGCTGGGTCTGTGGCAGCCGTCGAGACTTGAGATCACCGTTCTCTTTGTTTCGGGCAGACCGCGCACTAAGCAGCCTGGCGCGACAGCGTGGCCAATGTGATGGCCGAGCCGCGCAGCAGCGTAAAATTTATCAACGTGTTCCCCGACGACGCCGGCTGGTGAGACGCTGCAAAGCACGCTGTCGTGTCGTCTGTCAATTGCTCAATTTTGACTTTGCTATGGTCAACTTTGAATTTGCGACTGCCGGGCACATTGTGTTTGGCGCGGGCGTGGTCAAGCAGGCCGGCGCCATTGCAGCCGTCATGGGTAAGCGCGCCCTGATTGCCACCGGCCGCTCGCCAGAGCAGGTCGCCCCGCTGTTGCAATCACTTTCTGCAAACGGGATATCTTTCGATCTGTTTCCGATTGCCGGCGAACCGACGACAGACTCAATCATCGCCGGGGTGTTGCGCGCCCGCGCCGAGAATTGCGACATCGTCATCGGCTTTGGGGGCGGCAGCGCCATAGACACCGCCAAGGCTGTCGCTGCTATGCTCAACAACCCTGGCGAGCTGCTCGACTATCTGGAGGTGATCGGCAAAGGCAAGTCGATCCTGTATCCGTCGGCGCCTTGCATCGCCGTGCCGACCACCGCCGGCGCCGGCGCCGAAGTGACGCGCAACGCAGTGCTGGCTTCGCCCGCGCATCAGGTCAAGGTTAGCTTGCGCAGCCCACACATGCTCCCAAAAGTGGCGCTGGTTGATCCGGAGTTGACCCTATCGCTGCCGCCGGCGGCGACGGCTAGCACCGGCATGGATGCGCTGGCGCAGTTGATCGAGCCGTTCGTGTGCAATCGCGCCAACCCGCTGACCGACGCTTTTTGCCGCGCAGGGCTGCCGCGCGCCGCGCACTCATTGCAACGCGCATTCGAGCAGGGCGACGATATCGCTGCGCGCGAAGACATGTCGCTCGCTAGCTTGCTGGGCGGATTGGCGCTGGCCAATGCCGGCCTCGGCGCGGTGCATGGCTTTGCCGGGCCGATTGGTGGCGCGTTTCATGCGCCGCATGGGGCAGTCTGCGCCATCCTGTTGCCGCTGGTGATGGCGGTCAACGTGCGTGCTTTGCGCGAGCGCCAGCCCGACAGCCCGGCGCTGACACGCTACGACGAAGTCGCCGTAATGCTCACCGGCAACCCGAATGCAGCCGCTGCTGACGCAGTGGCCTGGACGCAGCAATTGTGCCGGACGCTGAACATCCCGCCGCTGAGCGCCTACGGGGTGGGGCCGGGTGATGTGGATGATCTCGTCGAGAAGGCAGCCGTAGCCAGCAGCATGAAGTCAAACCCGATTGCGTTGACCCGTCAAGAACTGCGTGATATCCTGATCCAAGCACTTTAAAGACGTGCTCTACCTTTGACTGCAGGCCGCCCGCGCTCTTGCGCGCGCTCTTGCGCGCGCGCTCTTGCGCGCTAGGCTGCATTGCAGATTGTGCGCAGGCTATGGCCTCCATCGCGACCAGACCTATGCTGTTGATTCGCTCGCCACGATACTGGCTTCCTCTATTCTTGAACAATCCCAGACGGCCACTTTTCTGCATAGTGTCTGGCTTGATTGCATGTGCCGCGCTGATGGGCCTGACTGGATGCAGCGCTCCTACAGACGTTGGGCCGCTTGTGGCCCCCGGTCGTGCTGATCCTCTGGCAAGCGCCCGGCAGGTTTCAACGCCGGATGATTCCGCCGGCCCAGTCGCCGATGAGGCCGTGGCCCGTGTAGATGGCAGCGCGATCAGTCGCGCTGAGTGGCAGTTGGCTGTGCGTCTCGATCGCGCCATGAGCCGGCTGGCCGGCCGGCCTGCTCCTGATCCTGAATCCACCCTCGACCGCCTGATTAACGCGCGGTTGGTTTTGGCGCAGGCGCAGCACCTGAACGTGACGCCTCAGGAAGCCGAACAACGCCTGGCCGGCCTGCAACGTCTGTGGCGTGTAGATCAGGCGCAATTCGCTCAGGCCCTGGCCGATGCCCAATTGACGCAGTTAGACGTGCTGGAAGAAATTCGCCGCCTGCTGACTATCGAACGTTACCTCAATCAGTTGGGCGATGCCCAGGCTGCTGCGGCCTGGTTACGGACGCAACGCGCGCGCGCGCAGGTAGGCATCTATGTCGATTTGAAGGCATACACCTCTCTCCTGACGAGTGCACCGCCCCCCTTGTTGCGGGCGCCTGCTGCGCAGACCCCTTCTGCGTCACCGGCTGCGCTGGCGTTGCAGACAACCCTTGCACCGTCGCCTGCCCCGCCGATTGAGCCTACTGCCACGCCGCCGGCCCTGGACACCGGCGTATTCCCCGGCCAAGTTGCGCCGGGGTTTGGCTTGCCCCAGCTCGACTCAGAAATGACCATCTCTCTGGCAGCCTTCAGAGGCCGGCCGGTGATCGTGAATTTCTGGGCCAGTTGGTGCCCTCCTTGTCGACAAGAGATCCCCGCTTTGCAGGCGGCTGCCCAACGCTACGCGGCTCAGGATGTGGTTGTGTTGGCAGTCGATGTGCGCGAAGCGGCGCAAACAGTGCGCGCGTTTGCCGCCACGATGAACATGCAATTCCCCATTTTGCTTGATGCCAATGGTGCAGTGGCCGATCTCTATCAAGTGCAGGGCATTCCCACCACTGTGTTTGTGGATGCCGCCGGCGTCGTGCGCGCGCGCCACGTCGGCCCGTTGACCGAAGCATTGATTGCGGACTATGTGCAACCACTGTTGGATGAGGCGCCCGCTGCTGCGCCCGCTGCTGCGCCCGCTGCTGCGCCCGCTACTGCGCCCGCTACTGCGCTAGATTTGTCACGCGCCACGCCGGCCATCGCCCCTGATTTCGAGTTGGCCGGCGCATCCAACCACCGCGTGCGGCTCAGCAACTATCGTGGTCAGGCCCAGGTCGTGCTGGTGTTCTATCGCGCGACCACCTGCGGCACGTGCCTGATTCAACTGGTCGAGCTGCAGCGCGCCTATGCTACATTCAAGCAACGTGGCGCAGAAGTCATTGCCATCGCCCCTCAAGATGTAGAGATGGCTGCGCGCACGGTTGCATCGACGCAAGCGGCTTTTCCGATTCTGGCCGATGTTGATCATACGGTCAGCGCGCAGTATGGGGTGTATGACACGCTTGGTGATGGCCAAGTGACGCCGGCCGTGTTTATCATTGACCGGGCCGGGGCAGTGGCGTGGTCTTACATTGGGCGCACGCCCGGCGACCGACCTTCTGTTGAGGATATTCTGTCTCAACTGGACTGAGCCGGACGCCCTTGTGTTGGCTGAGGGCGGGTGTTGTTCAGAATTGTGTGCTTTTACACGCCCTAGGCGCACGCCCAGGGCGCACGCCATGGGCGCACGCCATGGGCGCACGCCCTGGAGGGCATAGTTGAACGCTGCAGGTGAAGAGAGGAGAGAAATGGTTGTGCGCTTGAGTCAGTGGGTGCTGTGGATGATCGGCGCTGTGTGGGTGGCGCTGCTACCGGTTACGCCGGCCTTTGCAGCTATGCAGGCCCAGGAGGGCGACCTTGACCTGGGCCTGCCGGCGTCGGCGCAGCGCAATGCGCCGGCGCTATGGCAACCTCTGTTTGCCGGCTGTTCGCCCGCAACAGTGACGCCGGTCAACCCCGACTTTGAGCAGCAACTGGTCGAGCGTGTCAACGATCATCGCGCGTCGATTGGCCGGCCACCGTTGAAGTCTGTCCCTCAGCTCGATCAGTCTGCGCGCTATCACGTCCGCGATATGCGCGACGATGCCTACTTTAGCCACGACACCTATGACCGTGTAAATGGTCAGACTGTTAAAGTGTGCGACTGGGATCAGCGCATCAACAACTACTATACGGGCTGGTTATGGCTGGGCGAGAACATTGCTGCCGGCTACACCAGTCCGGCCAGTGTGATGAATGCCTGGCTCAATTCAAGCGGCCATCGCAGCAACATCGAATCGACCGATGCTTGGGAAATTGGCATCGGGTATGACGCAGGCGGCTATTATGGACACTACTGGACGCAGGATTTTGGCCGGCGCGCCAACGTCTACCCGCTGGTGATTCAGCGCGAATACTCGCGCACAGCCACGCCGGCTGTGTCGGTGTTCATCTATGGCAACTGGCAGCAGATGCGTCTGCGCAACGACGCCGGCCCGTGGAGCGCTTGGCAGCCGTTTTACAGCACGTTTACCTGGCAGCTCAACTGGGTGCAGGGCACGCGCCAGCTCTGCGCGGAGGTGCAATCCGGCAGTCAGACGATGACCACGTGTGACACGATCGAATTGACTACCAGCGCGCCGGCTCTGCTGGCGCAGCCGGCGCAGGTCAGCTTTGTCTATGTGCTCTCGACCGGCCAGCGTTTTCCGCAAACTGCTTCCTTGAGTCTGACAACCAACCCGCCCGATCAAGCGCTGAGCTGGCAAGTTGGCGCAGCGCCGGCCTGGCTGACGATCACGCCGAATGCCAGCAGCACGCCTAATCCAAACGTGCAACTGACCTTGAACGTCTTGCAGATTCCGGGTGCGCCCGGCTTGTACACCGGCGTGGCGCAATTCAACGCCACAAATGCCAATGTCGGCGCTACGGTCAACGTCTCGGTGCGTGTCGTGAGCAGTCTGCCTTACCGCAGCTTTGCGCCCCTGGTGCGGCGTTGATAAATACAATCTCTTTCTATCGCGTCCACCGCGTCTGTCTGCCTGCGCCGATCGATGCACTGAAAGGAGAGACATGGTCGATATTCCCCAGGACGAAACACAACTGGAGCAGCGCCTGACCGAGCCAACCGACGCCACCGTGAGCGCCGCGCGAGCATTCGACGGCGATCTGATCATCCTGGGCGCCGGCGGCAAGATGGGTCCCAGCCTGGCTGTGCTGGCCCGGCGCGCCTTGCAACAAGCCGGCCTGTCGCACCGCGTCATCTGCGTCTCGCGCTTCTCGTCGCCGGCCGTGGCCGATGGATTGCGTCAGGCCGGCGTCGCGGTGATCGCTGCCGACCTGCTCGAAGCCGGCGCGCTCGAAGCATTGCCCGACGCGCCCAACGTGATCTACCTGGCCGGTATGAAGTTCGGCAGCACTGGCGCCGAGCCGCTCACCTGGGCGCTCAACACATTTCTGCCGGGGCTGGTGGCGCGCCGCTTCGCCCGCTCGCGCATCGTGGCGCTCTCCACCGGCAACGTCTACCCCTTTGTCCCCGTGATCAGCGGCGGAGCCACCGAGCAGACCCCGCCGGCCCCGCGTGGCGAATACGCCATGTCGTGCCTGGGCCGCGAGCGCATGTTCCAGCACGCCGCGCTGGCCTGGGGCGCGCGCGTCACGCTTGTTCGCCTGAACTACGCCAACGACCTGCGCTATGGGGTGCTGCGCGACATTGCCGAGCGCGTATGGCGCGAGGAGCCGGTTGACCTGAGCATGGGCGCGGTGAATGTGATCTGGCAAGGCGACGCCAATAACGCCATCCTGCAATGCCTGGCGCTGTGCGCCAGCCCGGCGCGTATTCTCAATCTCACCGGCCCAGAGACGGTCTCGGTGCGCTGGCTGGCCGAACGCTTTGGCGAGTTGCTCGACCGCGCGCCGCGCTTCAGCGGCCAGGAAGGCCCCGATGCGCTGTTGTCGAATGCGGCGGAATACTGCCGGCTGTTCGGTTATCCGCGCGTCACGCTGATGCAGATGATCGCGTGGACGGCCGGCTGGATCAAACAGGGCGGCCGCTCGCTGGACAAGCCCACGCACTTCGAGACGCGCGACGGAAAGTATTGACGCTGCAACCTTGCGGCCTTACCCTCGCCTGGAGCATCACACGCATGAATCAAACACACCCACACGATCGAGCAACCCTGCGCCGGCGCTTGCTGGAAGGCATGTTCATCCCGGCGCACCCGCTGGCGTTGACCGCTGCGCGCAAGCTGGACGAGCGCCGGCAGCGCGCCCTGTCGCGCTATTACATCGAGGCCGGCAGTGGCGGGTTGGCCGTTGGTGTGCACACCACGCAGTTTGCCATCCGCCGGCCCGACGTGGCGCTGTACGCGCCGGTGCTGAGCCTGGCAGCGCAAACGGCGGCCGAATATGCGTCGCGCCCGCTGCTGATCGCCGGCGTGGTCGGGCAGACGCGCCAGGCCGTGGCCGAAGCAGAGCTGGCCGCCCACACCGGCTACGACGCGGTATTGCTCAGCCTGGCCGGCCTGGGCGAATGGAGCGAGCCGCAGTTACTGGCGCATTGTCGGGCTGTGGCCGAAGTGTTGCCGGTGATGGGGTTCTATTTGCAGCCGGCAGTCGGTGGCATTCCGTTGCCGCGCACCTTTTGGCGGCGTTTTGTCGAGATCGAGGCTGTGGTGGCGATCAAGGTGGCCCCGTTCAACCGCTATGCCACGCTGGACGTGGCGCGCGCGGTGATCGAGGCCGGCCGGCAGCACGACATTGCGCTGTACACCGGCAACGACGACGCCATCCTGTCTGATCTGCTGATGCCATTTCATCTGCCCGACGCGGCAGGCCGGCTGACAGCGGCGCGTTTTGTGGGCGGGTTGCTGGGGCATTGGTCTGTATGGACGCGCGCCGTGGCGCAACTCTTTGCGCAGGTGCGCGCGTTGGTTGTCGCCGCTGCGCCCATCCCGCCCGACGTGCTGGCGCTGGCTTGGCAGATTACCGACTGCAACGCGGCCTTCTTCGACGCAGCGAATGCCTATCGTGGGTGTATCGCCGGCCTGCACGAGGTGTTGCGCCGGCAGGGGTTGCTGGAAGGCGTGTGGTGCATCGATCCCGACGAGTGTTTGTCGCCAGGGCAGCGTGAAGAGATCGACCGCGTGTATCGCGCCTATCCCCATCTCAACGACGACGCATTCGTGGCCGAACACCGCGACCGCTGGCTGCGCTGAGCGCGGGTCTGCGCCGGCGATGCTATTGGCCGGCGCGCGCCTTCAAACTGTTTCTCTCGGCGGAATTGCTTGTGACACAACCCAGGAGCAGAGCACGGCAAGTACACCGGCATCTGGGATGCGATAATCTGCCGGCATGACGCTTTGTCTGTCTGCCCGGCAAGCTGCCCGGCAAGCTGCCCGGCAAGCTGCCCGGCAACCTGCGCGACACATCGCCTGGTTCATCACCCCACACGGTTTTGGGCATGCCACGCGCGCCGCTGCGATCATGGCGGCGCTGCGCGATCTGGACCCGGCGTTGTGCTTTCATCTCTTCACGCACGCGCCGGCTTGGTTGTTTGCACAGACGCTCCCGCCCGATGCGTTCACCCATCACGATCTGCTCAGCGATGTCGGGCTGGCCCAGCGCAGTTCCCTGCGCGAAGACCTCGATCAAACTGTCACGCGCTTGCGCGAGCTGTTGCCGTTTCGCACGGCGCTGATCGAAGCGCTGGCCGAGCGCGTGTTGCAACTGGGATGCTGCTTGGTCGTGTGTGATGTGGCTGCGCTGGGCATTGCGGTGGCGCGCCGGGCCGGCCTGCCGGCCGTGCTGATCGAGAACTTCACCTGGGACTGGATCTATGCAGGCTATGTCGATCGCGAGCCGCGCCTGCAGCCATTCATCGATCTGCTGCGCGCCGAATACGCGCGCGCCGACGTGCGCATTCAAACCGAGCCGGTGTGCGCCCCCTGTGACAGTGCCTGCCGGGTTCCGCCGGTCAGTCGCCGGCCGCGCGCCACATCACAGGCCACCCGCGCGCGGCTGGGGGCGCCCCCCGATGCGCGTCTGGTGCTGCTGACGATGGGCGGGATCGCGCACGACTATGCATTTCTGCCGCGCCTGGCGGACTGGCCGGATGTCTTCTTTGTCATCCCTGTCTCCGGTGCGTCTGAGCGTCCGGCCCGCAACGTGCTTCTGCTCGCCCAAACCGCCGACGTCTACCACCCCGATCTGGCCTATGCCTGTGATGCCGTTGTGGGCAAGAACGGCTATAGCACTATGGCCGAGGTGTGCGCAGCGGGAGCGCCGTTTGGCTATGTCATGCGCCCCGGCTTCGCAGAGTCTGAAGTCATCGCCGCTTTCATCGATCGACATATGCCGGCCGTGCGCTTCAGCGCCGACGAGTTTGACTCTGGCGATTGGCTGGCGCGCCTGCCGGAGCTATTGGCCTTGCCGCGTCGTCGTTCATCCATACCCGACGGCGCCTTGCAAGCTGCCCGGCATCTCCTCGCGCTCCTGTAAGTCCGACTTTTGACCAACCCAAAGTCCCGCCCTGCGCCAGAGTGCAGCGCATCCTGTTCGCGGTACATTGACAGCGACGGCCCACGCACAACAGGAGCGGTATTGGCATGGCTTCTCTGTTTGATGTCATCATCGCCGGCGGCGGCGCGGCCGGATTGAGTCTGGCCTGCCACCTGATCAACAGCCTGCTGCGCGATTGTTCGATCCTGATCGTGGACAAGGACGACGACGACCAGATCAATCGCAACTGGGGCTTCTGGACTAACCAGCCCACGCTGTTCGACGCGACGGTCAGCCGGGCCTGGCGGCAGTTGCATGTAGTGGGAGAGGGGTTCGAGCGGACATTCGATCTCGAAGACTACCAGTACAAGCTCATTCGGGGCCCCGACTTCTACCGGTATGCGCTGGACACGCTGCGCGCGCGCAGTAACGTGACCTTCGCGCGGGGCGTCGTTGAAAAGGTGGAAGACGTCGCCGGCGCGCGCAATGAGGCGCGTGTGGTAGTGAACGGACAGGAACACCTGGGTCGCTGGGTGTTCGACAGCATCATGCGGGCCGGCGCACTCAAGCGCCAGTCCAGCCCGTATCGCTTCCTCAAGATGCACTTCAAGGGGTGGGAGATCGAGACCAATGACGATGTGTTCAATCCAAACGCTGCCACGCTGTTCGACTTTCGCACGCCGGCCGGCTGCCCTTCTGAAGTGCGCGCCATGCGCTTCTTCTACGTTATGCCGTTCATGTCGCGCCGCGCGTTGGTGGAGTATGTGCTCTTCTCGCCCGACGTGTTGCGCCAGGATCACTATGAGCGCGCCCTGCGCGAACACATCGAGATGATGCGCGGCATTCGGGACTACCAGATCGTGTTCGAGGAAAACGGGTGCGTGCCGATCACCGACTACCCATTCGTGCGACGAACGGGCCGGCGCATCATGGCGATTGGCGCAAAAGGCGGCCAGTTGAAACCCAGCACGGGGTATTCATTCATGCGGGTGCAGCAGGATTCGGCGGCTATTGTCCAGTCGCTGCTGAAGCGGGGGCATCCTTTTGATGTGTCCTATGGCGCCAGCTTGTTCCGCCTGGGCGATTCGGTGCTCCTCGACATCATGCTGCGGCGCGGCGACGAGATCAAGCCCATCTTCACCGCCATGTTCGCCAAAAACCCGATTCAGCGCATCTTCCGCTTCCTGGACGAGACGGCGTCGCCTCTGGATGCGCTGGGGATGATCGCCAGTCTGCCGCCCTGGCAGTTCGTGTATTCTCTGGGGCGTGTCGGCGCACAAGCTGCGCGGACGTGGACTGCGCAGCCGCACCGCATGCTGGCCATGTTGATGTAAGTGTCGTATCAGTTACACTGGGGCGCCGGTGCAGACGGGTCTGGCCGGGCGCGTCAGATCGCGCGTGTGCAGGTGGAGGCAAGTCGTGAAAAAGCTGTGGAACGTGCTCAAACTGATCGGCGGTGTGCTGGGCATTTTCACCGGCGCAATTGTGGCTTATTGGGTGGCTGTTAGCCCCTGGCATGTGAAGTGGGGGGCGACGGATGAGGATGCCGCCTCGGCCTTGCCGGGTGACGAGCACGTGCCGAGACCGACCTTCAGTTCCACGCGCATTATCACCATACGCGCTCGACCTGAAGAGATTTGGCCGTGGCTGGTGCAGATGGGCCAGGGGCGCGGCGGGATGTACTCCTACGATGTGTTGGAGAATCTGCTGCGCCTGGAGGTGCGCAGCACCGACCGCATCGTGCCGGAGTTGCAGAATTTGAAAGTGGGTGATGTCATTCCGATCGAGCCGGGCGGCAGCGGCTACACCGTCATCGATATGAAGCCCAACGAGTATCTGCTGTTGCTGGCAAAAGGCGCGCCGCAGGGTGTTGTCGGGCAGGGGCTGCAAGCGGCAAGCGGTGAGACGACCTGGCTGTTTCTGTTGCGGCCGGTCGATCCCGAACACACCCAGCTCGTTGTTCGATGGCGGGCGCGCATCAACGTGTTCAAGTCGCCCTTGGCCTTTGTGCTGGGGCTGTTTATCGAACCGATTGAGTTCATCCTGGAGCGTCGAATGATGTTGGGCATCAAGGAGCGCGCCGAAAAGCTCAACCAGTCCAAAGCGCAACGGTAGATTTGTGGCTTGTAAATCCTGCTTGTTGCAGACGATTCAGAGTGTTGTGGCTCTGGGCGCCGCCTGGGTCGCAACAGTTGTTTAACGTCGCTTCGAGATAAGCGCCTCCGGTTCGGCTAAGGTTTGGGCCTTCAACCCTCAGGCTTTGTTGGCGGTTGCACGGCTGCCCGGCTGTGCGCACCGGCAGCATCTGGCCCAGTCTGATTTCGGCCACTGCACGCAAGTGTCCTGCCCCAAGCATGTGTTGGCGAGGACAACGTCTCGCGTTGTGTCACGCCGTACATTGTGCCGTACAATACAGCGCGATACAACGCGGGCGGATTAACGCACGCTCCCCAAACACTCAATTCCCATCGGAGGTAACTGTAATGGAGTACGCACGTCTCGGACGCACCGGTTTGAAAGTCAGCCGCTTGTGCTTGGGCACGATGAACTTTGGCCCTTTGACCACAGAGCCGGATAGCTATGCCATCATGGACAAGGCTCTCGACATGGGCATCAACTTTTTTGATACCGCCGACGTGTATGGCTGGAAGCTGGGCGAGGGCATTACCGAGCAGATTATCGGGCGCTGGTTTGCTCAGGGCGGCGGCCGGCGCGAGAAAGTGGTGCTGGCCACCAAGTGCTACAACAAGATGTCCGACTGGCCGAATGGTCGCGGACTGTCTGCCTTACATATCAAGCGAGCCTGCGAAGGCAGCTTGAAGCGCCTAAAGACGGATTACATCGACCTGTACCAGATGCATCACATTGACCGCGAATGCCCGTGGGAGGAAGTCTGGCAGGCGATGGAGCAATTGGTGCGCGAGGGCAAGGTGTTGTATGTGGGCAGCAGCAACTTTGGCGGCTGGCACATTGCGCAGGCCAACGAGCAGGCTGCCAAACGCCATTTTATGGGGCTGGTGTCGGAGCAAAGCCTATACAATCTGAACGCGCGGATGATTGAGCTGGAAGTGATCCCCGCCTGTCAGGCGTATGGTCTGGGTCTGATTCCGTGGAGTCCGCTGGGCGGTGGTTTGCTGGGCGGTGCGCTGCAAAAGCTAAAGGAAGGGCGCCGCGCCAGCGAGAATATGCAGAAGAGCATCGACAAAAACCGAGCCAAACTGGAAGCCTGGGAAGCATTGTGCGTAGAGTTGGGCGAGAAGCCGGCCGACGTGGCGTTGGCGTGGCTGCTACACCAGCCGGCTGTTACTGCGCCGATCATCGGCCCGCGCACGATGGAGCAGTTGGCCGATAGCCCACGCGCGCTAGAGATTAAACTCGCTGCCGAGACGCTCAAGAAGTTGGATGAAATCTTCCCCGGCCCCGGTGGGCCGGCCCCCGAAGCCTATGCCTGGTGATCGGTACTTGAGTTCCTCAACCTGGCAGAACGCGCCGTTGCCCAAACCAAGCGCAGGCAACGGCGCGTTGTCATGTGCATCCTGCTTGTAATGCGCTGCGTTAGAATTGACCCCATGCGCGCTTGAGCCGCGAGAATACGGGCGATGGCAACGAAGCCGGTGAGCGCACGCAGTCGAAATTTGTCAGATGGCTTACTCGTGAGGCCAATCGGATTCCTAGCTTGAAGGCATGAAGTTGTTATGAGCATTACGTCTGAGCAGAAGCGGTTTTTTGAAGAGAAGGGGTATCTGGTTGTCAAAAGATTGTTTTCGCAGGAGGAGGCAGTCTTCTACCGCGATCACTACATGAACCTGCGCGAGAAGGGCATCTATCCCGGAGACTTCAGTGGCGTCGACCTGAGCAGTGATGATCCGCTAAAGCGCTACCCTCGCATGATTCATATGCATCGCTGGGATGATGTCAGCTTGAAATGGGCAATCGACCGGCGCTTGAACCAGGTCATGACGGCCCTGTTGGGACGTGAGCCGTATATGGTGCAGACGATGATCTATTTCAAACCGCCCCATGCGCGCGGCCAGGACTTGCACCAGGATCAGTACTACTTGCGCGCGCAGCCCGGCACCTGTCTGGCAGCATGGATGGCCCTGGATCGTTGTGATGAGGCCAACGGTTGCCTGCGCGTCGTGCCCGGCAGCCAAAACTGGCCGCTGCTCTGTACAGTGAAAGCTGACACGACCAAAAGCTTCACCGATGTGACCGTGCCAATTCCAGAAGGCACTGAAGTTGTCCCCGTTATCATGGATCCGGGCGATGTGTTGTTCTTCAACGGGCAGGTCGTTCATGGTAGTCTGCCAAACATAACTGATGATCGTTTCCGCCGCGCGCTGATTGGCCATTACATTTACGGCGACGCCCGGCAAGTGGCGCACTTCTATCATCCTGTTGTGCGCATGGATGGCACAACGCTCGATCTGGAGGATAGCCCGGGCGGCGGCGCATGCGGCGTGTGGGTGGAACAAGACGGCACGCCGGTGATCGAGATGAGCGGCGAACAGGGCCGGCCTCTGAAAGTCAGCGAATAGGCCGGGCCGGGTTGTTAAGTTCGGTCAGGTTCGCAAGGTCGAGAGGCGCGGGCGAAGCGGCCTTGCGAACCTGACAGATGCAAAATTGCCTTCAGCCCTCGTATTTCCACAGGCCCTCTTCCTGAGTGCCCACCAGAATGGCGCCGTCGTCGAGCGGCGCAATCGAGACGATGCCGGGGGGTGTTTTGCCCTCGGTGCGCGTCCAGGTTACGCCGGCATCGCGCGATACGGCGACCACCGTGGGGGTGGCGACAGCCAACAGCGACCCATCGGCTGAGGCGCCCAGCGCGCTGATCTGGCCGGAGCGGAAGGCTGACCGCTTGTGCCAGGTATCGCCAAAGTCCTTTGAGTAGAACAGGCCGGCTGTCTCGCTGGCAGCTACCAGCGTGTTCTGACTGAAGCACAGGCCGGACAAGGGAGCGGCCTCCTCGCCGATCGTCAGTTCGCGCCATGCGCGCCCCCCATTGGTGCTGCGGAAGATTCCCGTGCCGGTGCCGGCGATGACAGTCTCGTCTTGAGTGAAGTGATGCGATACGGCCAGTGTCAGCACTTCCAGGTCGAGCAATCCAAAGTTCCATGTGTGCCAGGATTGGCCGTGATTGGTCGTGACCAGCACGCCGTCTTCAAGTGTGGCCGCAAATCCGGTGCCATCTTCGGCAAAATCTGGCGACAGGGCGATTTGAGATATATGTGAACGTTGCGGCATGCTGGGGGTGAACCACGTTTCGCCCCTATCGGTCGAGCGTGCCAGCCCGTCGGCTGCACCAACAATGACATAGGGCTGAGCCGGAAAACTGGGAGATGCCGCAACTGCGGTGATTGCTGCAGGACGAAGCGACTCGGACAGGATTGCGCACGATTCGCCAACAGACCATACACCTTGCTCGCTGCCGATCAACCAGCCGGCTGCGCCGGCCGGCGTAATGCAGAAGATCGAGGAAGGGCCTTCAATGCGTTGCCATTTGTGCTTTGCCATATAGGTCAATTATCCACACCCTGCCGGTTTCACCAATCGACACAGCCGACTATTCTCCTATCTAGGACAGGCCAAATGTCACCTGACAGACATCAGAAACCCACTAACATCCCCACCGGCAGTCATCATCGGGTGTTTGTGCTGCCAATTCGCGTATCCGAGGTGTATTGATCTATGGAAGAGCGTCAGCAGATTGAATCATCCACTGAGCCGCCAGAGTCGTACAAGCCCCAAGCTATCTTGATATTTCTTGCAATCATGCTGGTAGGCTACATCCTGTATTGGGCCTACGTTTGGGTGATCACTGTTCAACGGGCAGGAGGGTAAACACATGCACATTGATCGCTACGAGCGCTATTGGCTGATGGCAGTAGTAGCCACACTGGGCGCGTTCTTCGCCGCGCTGGTTGCAACACTGGTAGTCTTCGGTGTCTCACTGCCCAGTCCGGCCGGGCGGGTGAATCCACAGAACCTGGCAGCCAGCGAGTTTGCCGAGCCAAGTGTGCGTAATATCGGCGGCAATCGTTACGAGGCGCATATCGTGGCCAAGATGTGGCAATTCGACGCCGGCCCAGAAGCTGGCAGCCCACCCACTATCCGTGTGCCGGCCGGCAGCGAAGTCACTTTCTATGTGACCAGCAAAGACATCTTGCATGGCTTCCAGATTCAATTCCACACTGTTAATATGGAAGTCGTTCCCGGTCAAGTCTCGCAGGCCACCGTCAAGTTTGGCCGGCCCGGCGTGTACGAGATTGTTTGCAATCAGTATTGCGGCGCCGGCCACGCCGTGATGTATGGTCAAGTGATCGTGCAGTAGCTCTGCAGTGTCTGAGCGTCTGAAGGAGATCTATGCAAGCCACTCAAGTTCAACCTGTCCTTACGCGGGTAAGCTTTCCTGCCCTCGACATGTTGAGAAGCGAGCGCAATCTGGTAGGTGTTCACATTGCATCAGCGTTGATTGCGCTCACGGTCGGCATTTTCATGGGGCCGTTCCAGTCTTTCCATCGCGCGCCGGCCTTTGTGAATACTTTCCTTGGACAAATACCCGTCTTTTCTTACTACTATCAGGCTGTGACGGTGCACGGGGTGATGCTGGCGCTGTTCTTCACCACCTTGTTCATCGTGGGTTTCAGCTACTATGTCGTGCAGCGTTCGCTCCAACGCCAGATCAAGGGCATTCAATTGGCATGGGTGGCCTATGCGCTGATGCTGATCGGTCTGGCCATGCTGGTGTTTACGCTGGCGAATGATGTGCAGCGTTCAGCGGTGTTGTACACGTTCTACCCCCCGATGATCGCGCCGGCCATTTTCTACATTGGCTTGGTGTTGCTGGTGGTTGGATCGTGGATTGCGGCGTTCCTAGTGTTCTGGACGTACAACGCCTGGCGCAAAGAGCATCCCGGCGAGCGTGTGCCGCTGGCTGTGTTTGCCATTATTGTGAATTATCTGATGTGGTTCATCTCCTCGTTGGGTGTGGCCATCGAGGTGTTGTTCATGCTGTTGCCGGCGTCGCTCGGTTGGATTCAGACAACTGATCCGCAGATGGCGCGTGTGCTGTTCTGGTTTTTTGGCCATCCGCTGGTTTACTTTTGGCTGATCCCGGCCTATGTGTCCTGGTACACGATGCTGCCCAAACAGGCTGGCGGACGTTTGTTTAGTGATCCGCTCGCGCGCATGGCTTTTATCATGTTGCTGTTGTTCTCGATCCCGGTCGGTGTGCATCACCTGTACGCAGACCCTGGCGTAAGCCAAGTCGCCAAGTTTGTCCACGCTTTCTTGACCTTCACCGTGACGGTGCCCAGCTTCATGACGGCGTTCAATATTGGCGCTTCTTTGGAGATCGCCAGCCGCAACAATGGCGGGCGCGGTTTTTGGGGATTCATTTTCAAGCAGCGCTGGAACGATCCGGTTGTGGCGTCGCAACTGGTGGGCATGCTGTTGTTTCTGGCCGGCGGCGTCACCGGCTTGATGCAAGCCTCCGCGCAGATCAACATCACCGTGCATAACACCTCGTGGGTGCCCGGCCACTTCCACACCACCCTGGGTGGCGCGGTGACGATGACGTTCTTCGGTATCCTGTACTGGCTGTTGCCGCTTTTGCGCGGCAGGGCATTGTTCAGCAAAAAGGTCGCGCTGGGCCAGGCGTTCACCTGGCTGGTCGGCATGGTTATCTTTGGTTTCACTATGGGCGAGGCCGGCTTGAACGGTGCGCCGCGCCGAGCTGACTTGGCAAACTCGCCTTACATGACGCCCGAAGCCGGCCTGTGGCTAAACGGCGCGGCGATTGGCGGCATAATTCTGTTCGTCAGCGTGGTCTTGTTGTTCATTAACCTCATCGGCACGTTGTTCTTCTCCACCAAACCGGTCGAGGGCGAAGCGCCGATTCAAACAAAAGTCGAAGTCGCGTCGCCGGCGATCTTTGAGCGCTGGCGTCTGTGGATTGCAATTGTGGTGGTCTTGTGCGTGATCGCCTGGGGGCCGGTGTTCGTAGAGGCCCTTGACTTCACCAACGGCTTCACTGCGATTCCGTACACGACTAGCGGCGCCCCCTTGCGTTAGCTACGACCGGAGATTGTGAGCTGTGTCTTCTGTCCACACTTCCTCGTCTTCGGCTGCGCCCCCCGTAACGGGGCGCAGCCTGAGCTGGCTGATCGCCGGCGTTGCCTTGCTCAGTTTTGGCGGCATGTTGCTCGTGATGGCAGTTGCCTTCGCCCGTGATCTCAGAGCGCTCCAGGATGCGCCTGGGCTGCTGTGGTCGGCTTTGTGCGGCGCGCCGACACAAAGTGAACTTGCCTTGCCGTTGCTGCTGGTTGTTGGGACAACGAGCTGTGTGGTGGGTGCAGCAGCGCTCGTGATCGCCCGGTTGCGCCGCTAGCCGCCGAATTAGCTGATGCTCATATCTGCTGAATCTTCTGGCTGCACGGGTCATGCCGGCGCGATGAAACGAGTGTCCCTGTTGTTGTTCACTTCGCTCCGCATGACCCGCTGGCAAGGGGCCGCTGGCGCGTTCATCTTGCTGCTTCATGCGGCGCTGTTTGCATTTGGGCCGCCGTCGGCCATCTTTCTGGCCAACCACGAGCACGTTGTGGTCGGCGTCGTGACAGCAGACCAGTGGCGCGCGCATGTGGAGGCCCACCTGCGTCAGGCCGGCAGTCACTATCTGTCCCTCGGCGCGTCCCATGCGCCGCTACAGGCCGATCAGCCGCGTATCACATCGTTGCCGGGCTGCGGCTATGACGCGCTGAGCGTATCGGTGCGCGCCCTGGCGGGGCTGTTGCTCGTCATCCCACATAGCTGCGCGCTTCTCATTTGGGTCGGCTTGATCGACGTTCTGTCTGTTCTGGATCGATCGCCTGATCTGGCTTTAAGACCGCCTCCTCCCAAGTTGCTTTGCTCTGATCCAAGTGTAAGGCGCGGTTTTGTGTGACAGGCGCGCTCCTGCTGCGTGTGGGCGCCGGCAGATCGCGCGCTGTCGTGCTTCAAGGTATTCGATCTTTTGAGAAGTCAAGTGAATTGTTTTGAGGTTTTGAGGAGGCTTTGAAATGAAGATGCGAGTTGTAAGTGTTGCGGCCGTCGCAGCGTTGGTTCTGGCAGGATGTCGCGTAGTAACGCCCGCTGCACCTGCTTCCGGTTCTGAGTCTGCAACCGGCATTCGTATTGTGGATGCCTGGGTGCGCCCCACTGCCATGAAGACCATGAGTGACCACAGCCACGGGGAGAGCAAATCGGGTGGCATGGCGATGGATGGGCCGGTTAGCGCAGCTTATATGGTCATCGAGAACACTGGCGGCTCCGACAAGCTGATCAGCGCCAGCACAGATGTGTCCGAGGTCACCGAGATCCACGAAACGAAAGACATGGGCAACGGTATGATGGGTATGCAGCCGGTGCAGGGTGGGCTAGACATCCCCGCCAATGGCAGCGTCACGCTCAAGCCCGGCGGCTATCACATCATGCTGATGAAGCTCAAGCAGGATCTGACGCCCGGCCAGATGGTCAAACTCACGCTCACCTTCCAGTCGGGCCAAGTGATCACACTCGATGTGCCGGTGAAAGAACCGCCGATGCAGTAAGCGCATGGCCCTGTGGCGCGCCCGGCGCGAACCTGATGAGCCGGGCGCGCCGTATCCGGCATAGTCGTGCTTGTTGCACGAAGGAGGGAACATGAAAAAGCTTGTGATCTTCGCGGCGTTAGCCGTCATGCTTTGGCCGTCGGTGACAGGGTGCGCCCAAATCGAGGCTCTGGTCGGCCCACCTACGCCCACGCCGGTGCCGCGCGGCATTCTGGTCGATCCGCCCCAAACCATGCCGGATTTCACCCTCACCGATCACAATGGCCGGCCCACGCGCCTGAGCGACCTGACCGCCGATGGCAAAGCCGTGATGATTTTCTTCGGCTATACCCATTGTCCCGATGTTTGCCCGTTAAGCATGGCCGATTTCAAGGCTTATAAGAAAGCGCTTGGCGAGACGGCGAACAAGGTGCGTTTTGTCATGGTGAGCGTGGATGGCGAGCGCGACACCCCTGAAACCATGAAGCGCTATGTAGCCGCCTTTGACCCCGAGTTCGTTGGCCTGACCGGCCCAGAGAATGAAGTGCGCCAGATCGGCCTGCGCTATGGTGTCCATTTCCAGAAAGAGAAGCCGCAGGGAACTCAGGCGGCATATCTGGTCACGCACACCGCTTATAGCTATCTGATCGACGCCTCGCTGCGCTGGCGTATGGTTTTCCCGTTTCGGGCCGGCGCCGAGCTGGTCGCCGAGGACATTAAACGCATTTTGGGTGAGTAGCAGCCCGCGAGATGCGAGGCGCAACAAGGCTGGCGCGCCGGCGTCAGAAGACGTGGCGTCTGGCGTTATTTTGTGGCCGGCCCGCTGGCCTTCTCCGGCGCGCCGGCTATCACCCAGCGCTCGATCATCTCGATCAATTCCGGCTTGAGCGGCTTGCTGGGCGGCATCGGCCCGCCGGCTTCGATTTCTTCTCGCCGCAGCATGCGAATGAGGTTGGACTGCAAGTTGCCGGGGACGATGTTCGGCTTGTGGTCGCCGCTGTTCATTACTTCGTCGTAAGTGCGCATCAGATAGTTGTTGTTTTCTTTGCCTGGCCGGTGGCATGAAACACAATACCGTTTGACGACCGGCTCGATGTGGGTCGCATAGTCGGGTGTCTCGCCGGGTTTCAAGACGGGCAGGGTCGAGGCCTGCTCGGCTGCTTTGGGCATTTCGGCTCGGTCGTCCCAGGTATAGCGCATGAAAGCGACGATGGACTCGATATCGCCGGGAGAGAGTTCGCCGCTATAGGCCCTGCCAAAGGGCGGCATGCCAAGCGTTTGCTGTCCCAGTTCGATGACGGCGTACAGCGTCTCGTCGGAGCGCGTGTACATCTCGTCCTGACTGTTGATGGGTTTGAGCGTTACGCCTTCGAGGCCTTGCACGCCTTGAATCTTGCCGCCTTCGCCATCGGCGCCGTGGCATTCGACACAATGCACGGCATACAGGTCTTGGCCGGCCACAATCTGTTCGGCCAGCGTGCCGGCCACAGTCGCTTCGGCCTGTGGGGGCGTGGTCACCACAGCGCGAATGGTCAGCGCGACCATGCCGATCACAATGGCGCTCATCAGGCCGGCGGCGAATCTGCGATTCTTCCAGTGCCGTTTCGGATTGCGGTCAATGAACGGCAGGAGGAATAGCAGCGCCACAGCCAATCCCGGCAACACAGCCGTGCCGACCCATTCCAGGCTGCCGGGGAAAAACTTCAGCAATTCGAACAAAAACAGGAAGTACCACTCCGGCCGCGGGATATAGCTGGTGTCGCTGGGGTCAGCCTTCGGTTCGGGCGCCACGCCGATAAATGTGGCCAGCCCAATCAGCAACAGAAACAGGGCGAACGAGATCAGCACGTCCTTGTAAATCGTGTCAGGGAAGAATTTCTCGCCGTGCAGTTTGGCGAGCCGATACTTCTCTTGGTATTCGCGCTTCTCTTCTTCGTTCATGGCGGTGGTTCCAGGACTGCGCTTGCGCGTGACGTTTATCTGCAGCGTCTGATCTGTCTCAAGCTCACTCATGATCCTTTGGCACTGCCGAGATGCCGTTGCGAATCACGAGGTACAGATGAATGCCGATGACGGTAAGAATGACGAGCGGCAGCATCCACACATGCGCGGCGAAAAAGCGGGTCAATGTTACGGCGCTGAGATCTGTCCCGCCGCGTAGCGCGCGCAGGATGAAGTCACCGATGCCCGGCACAGTGCCGGCGATGGACGTGCCCACCGTGGTTGCCCAGTAGGCTTTCTGGTTCCATGGCAGCAGATAGCCGGTGAAGCCCATGCCCAGTGTCGCCAGCAGCAGCACAACGCCTGTGACCCAGGTAATCTCGCGCGGATACTTATACGCGCCATAGAAGAAGACGCGCAACATGTGCAGAAAGACGACCAACACCATCAGACTCGCTGCCCAGTGGTGAATGCCGCGAATCAGCCAGCCAAACTGTACGCCGGTCATGATGTACTGCACGCTGTCGTAGGCGTGGTCGGGCGATGGCACGTAGTACACCGATAGCAGGATGCCCGTGACGACCTGAACGCTGAACAGAAACAGGCTGGCGCTGCCCAGCGTGAACCACCAATTGACTTTGGGAATCTTACGGTCGAAAACGGTCTTGTACACGCCGACGATGCCGGTGCGTTCATCCAGCCGGCTAATCCATTTCGATGCCATGCGCTATGCCTCCACAACTCGAATCAGGAGCGTCCCGTCTTCAATCTTGGTTTCGTAGGTGTCCAGCGGTTTGGGCGGTGGGCCGTGCAACACTTCGCCCTGCGCGCCGAACTTTGCGTCGTGGCAGGGACAGGTGAAAGCGTTTTGATCGGCTTGCCAGGTGACCTGGCAACTCAGATGTGTGCAACGACTGGACAACACCTTGACGCCGGCCTCGTCGCGCAGCACATAGACGGTGTAGCTGCGGGTGGACTTGTCCCAGCCGTTGACCCTGGAACGGGTGAAGCTGAAGGGTGTTGGCACAGCCACAGGAAATGAATCCAGCTTTCCCAGCGGCACCCAGGCATCCGTGCCTCCGGCTTCGAGCGCCGGCGAGGCCAGGTAGCCCAATGCCGGCACGCCAACCACGGTGCCCATGACAGCGCCGACAGCAGCCGCTGTGGCTGTCACGAACTTGCGCCGACTCGCGTTGACCGCGTCAGATTCAGACATGCGCGTCTCCTGTGTTCTGTTTGGATGCGTCGAGACCGGCCAGGGTTACGGCCGCAATGCGCGCATTCTATGAAGTCGGGCCAAACTCGAATAGAGACATTTGACGCGCCGGCAACAGGATAAATGTCACTTTCCGGCCGGCCGTTCATCCAAATAATCAGCCGCACAGATCGCACATGTGACACCGAACAGGAGTTTTCGGGCGATGCAAAATCTCAAGGTTATTGCGCAGGGGGCGCGCTATCGCGGCGGCAATCCAATGTGGTCATGGTTGTTGCACCGTGTCACCGGCGTGGGCATGGTGCTCTTTGTCGTGGCGCATATCACAGCATCCTTTCTCACCCAGCGTTTCGGCAGCGGAGCGGGCATGGCAATCAATGCTGTCTATGAGTCACCGGCTTTTCAGCTCGTGATGTACTTCTGTGTGATCTACCATGCCTTGAATGGTCTGCGCGTCATCATTCTGGATATCCGGCCCTCGTTGATGCGCTTTCAGCGCGAGACGCTCTGGCTTCAGTGGTTGACTTTCGTTCCGATCTACGCGCTTGCCGTCTTGTTGATCCTCTTGCGCGCGGCGTCGGGCGAGTGATCGACGCGGGAGGAAACTCATGCAACCCGTTCACTCCAGACGACCCCGTGTCACCCTCGACATGGTGATGTGGGTATTCACGCGTGTGTCTGGCGCAGCCATTGTTGTGATCGCCCTGATCGGCTTCTTCGGTGCCATGCTCATGGGCGCGCGCACCCAGATGGATCTGCCCACCCTGATGCGCTGGACATTCTTCCCCAACCCGAACCACGTTGTTAACAGCAACATTCCCGATGTGGCAATTGGTTGGAGCGGCCCGTTCTGGCAGACCCTGCAAATCCTGATCGTCCTCTTTGGCGCCACGCATGGCCTGAACGGTCTGCGCGCTGTGCTCGAAGATCATTTTCGCGGCCCGCGCATTCTGCCGGCTATTCGCGCCGTCTTGTTTGTTGTGTGGTTGCTGGTCATGGCGATTGCAGTCGCCGTTGTCCTGGCGGATTGACAGGCGCCTCCTGCTGGCCGGCGTGGGCCGGCCTTGCGCAACGCCCTGAAAAATGTTTCCCCGCGCGAGCGGGCCGTCCAGAATCCCCAAAAATCTGGAGGATCGCCTGCGCGGGGAATGTGCGTTGATCGAGCAGTGTGATCGGCCTGGCGCCGCAGCGTCGCGCGCAGTCACCTATCTGACCTTGCCGGTTGCGATAGCCTGCTTGACTTCGCCGATGGCTTTGGTCACTTCGATCCCGCGTGGACATGCCTCGGTGCAATTGAACACCGTGCGGCAGCGCCAGACCCCGTTCGAGTCGCCCAGCACCTCCAGCCGTTCGGCAGCGCCTTGATCGCGCGAGTCGAAGATGAACCGGTGGGCTTGCACGATAGCAGCCGGCCCGACGTACTCGCCGCGCGCCCAGAACGACGGGCAACTGGTGGTGCATGCGGCGCACAGGATGCATTTGGTGGTGTCGTCGAAGCGCGCCCGGTCTTCCGGCGATTGCAACCGCTCGCGCGGGCCAGGATCAGTGTCGTTGACCAGATATGGCATGATCGACCGGTAGTGCGCGAAGAACGGCTCCATATCCACGATTAGGTCTTTGATCACGCGCAGGCCCAGCAGCGGCTCAATGGTGATCTGGCCATTCTGGATTTCGTCGCGGATCAGCCGGTGGCAGGCCAGCCGGTTGCGACCGTTGATGCGCATGGCGTCGCTGCCGCACACGCCGTGCGCGCAACTGCGCCGCAGCGCCAGCGTGCCATCGATGTTCCACTTCACTTCGTGAATCGCGTCGAGCACGCGGTCGGTCGGCTCGACTTCGACATCGTACTCGCCCCACCAGGGCTTTTTATCCTTCTCAGGATTGAAGCGCTTAATTTTCAAATGAACTTTGATCATGTTTTCCCTGTTTATGATTCGCCGTAGAACTACAACCCAAATGCGCGCATGGCGCGCCCGATGACTTCCGGCGGGATAAGCGCCGGCGTCTTCGCAATCAACTGGTTGATCGCGCCGGGTATGCACACCACCCCGCGGCCCAGCGCGCGCAACGAACACGACACCACTGCTTCTGATGTCATCCACAGAAACGCTGGCGTCTGTGGCAGGTGCTTGCCGCCTGTTCGGAAATTCTCGCTTGCATGGAAGCCGGTGCGTGTGAATCCCGGACACAGCGCCTGCACGGTCACGCCTCGCCCGGCCAGTTCTATGCTCAGCGTCTCGCTGAATGTGACCAGGAAGCGCTTGGTGGCGCAGTAGGTGGCATTGCCCGGCAAGGCAAAGAAAGCTGCCGTGGACGACACGTTGATGATCGCGCCCTGTTTGCGCGCGATCATGCCCGGCAACGCGCTGTGCGTCAGTCGCGCCGGCGCCTCGGTGTGCAGACGGATCATGTCAGTCTGGCTGTGTTCAGATACCGCGGTGAATGTTCCTACGGTGCCGAAGCCGGCATTGTTCACCAGCAGCGTCAGGCGGTCCAGTTCGCCAAGCCGTTGCGCTACGCGCGCGATGTCTGTGTCGTGGGCAAGGTTTGCCGGCAGCACTTCGACCTGGACGCCGTGTCGCCGGCTTAAATCGTCGGCAAGGCGCTCAAGCTGTTCGCGCCGGCGCGCGATGAGCAACAGATGATAGCGATCGGCGGCTAGGCGGCGGGCAAACGCCTCGCCGATGCCCGAAGACGCGCCGGTGATCGCAGCCCACAGCGCGCCATCGCCGGGGCGATATGTCCCGCCGGCGCGGCTGTGATGCACCCACAGGGCTGCTCCCACCAGCGCCCCGGCGCCGATTGCCCATTTGTGCGTTTGCCCGCGCATCTCGCCGCGCCTAATACTTGCGCTCGGTTGGGGCATAGCGGCCCAGACGCACCGGCTTGTACGCCATGCGCAGGCCCCCGTTCTTCCACACGACAGAGTGCTTCAGGAAGTTCTGGTCATCGCGGTTGGGAAAATCTTCGCGGTAATGCGCGCCGCGTGACTCGGTGCGTGACAGGGCCGAGAAGGCTGTCACCTCGGCCAGGTCGAGCAGGCAGCCCAGTTCCCAGGCTTCCATCAGATCACTGTTGAACTTGTAGCCCTTGTCGTCGATGCGCAGATGCTTGTAGCGCGCTTGCAGCGCATGGATGCGCTCGATAGCATCTTCCAGGCCGGCGCCGGTGCGAAACACGCCCACCTCTTGATCCATCAACACTTGCAACTCTTTGCGCAGGTTGGATGGACGCTCAGTGCCGGGATTGTCGCGGATGGCGCTCAACTGAGCCTCGCCCATCTTGTGCGCATCCTGTCTAACCGGCCGCAGCGTGGCCTGTTTTGCATACTCGGCCATCTTCATGCCGCCGCGCTTGCCGTACACCACGAGATCGACCAGCGAATTGGTGCCCAGCCGGTTGGCGCCATGTACGCTGACACAGGCCACTTCGCCCGCCGCGTACAGACCTTCCACGACAGTTCCCTTTTCGTCGGCCAGCACGCGCGTGTCTAGGTCGGTGGGAATGCCGCCCATGGCATAGTGGGCGGTAGGTTGTATGGGGACTGGCTGGGTGATCGGATCGATGCCCATGTACACGCGCACAAAGTCAATGATGTCGGGCAGGCGTTTCTCCATGTACGCCGCATCGACGCGCTTGGGATTGCCGTCGGCCTGGAAATAGCGGTTCACCACTTCAGGCCGGAATTCCAGGTACACGTAGTCTTTGCCGTCGATGCCGTTGCCGGCGCGAATTTCCTGATAGATGCTGCGGCTGCACACATCGCGCGAGGCCAGGTCTTTCATCGTGGGCGCATAGCGCTCCATGAAACGCTCGCCTTTGTTGTTGATGAACACGGCGCCTTCGCCGCGCGCGGCCTCGCTCAACAGAATCCCCATCTTGTAGATGCCGGTGGGGTGGAACTGGTAGAACTCCATGTCCTGCATTGGCAATCCACGTCGCAGCAAGGCCGCCGGCAGATCGCCGGTTAGCGAATGGGCGTTGGAGGTGATGCGCCACATCTTGCCAAAGCCGCCTGTGGCGATCATGGTGGCTTTGGCTTGGAAGACGTGCGTCTCGCCGGTGGCCAGGCACACGGCCACGACCCCGTTGCACACGTTGTTCTCCACCAGCACGTCGATAACCTGGAACTCATCGAAGAACTTGACGTTGTTCTTGATGCATTGCTGGTAGAGCGTTTGGAGGATCATGTGGCCGGTGCGATCGGCGGCATGGCAGGCGCGCATGACCGGCTTTTTAGTTTCGTTGTTGGTATGCCCGCCGAACCGCCGCTGCGAGATCTTGCCATCCGGCGTGCGGTCGAAAGGCAGCCCCATGTGCTCCAGGTCGATCACCGCGTCGATTGCTTCGCGGCACAGAATGTCCACCGCATCCTGATCGGACAGGAAGTCGCCGCCCTTCACGGTGTCGTAGGCGTGCCACTCCCACTTATCTGGTTCCAGGTTGCCCAGTGCGGCGCTGATGCCGCCCTGGGCTGCGCCGGTGTGCGAGCGGGTGGGGTAGAGCTTGCTGATAACGGCAGTGTTGACAGACCGGCTGGCATACAGCGCAGCCATCAAGCCGGCTCCGCCGGCGCCGACCACGATTGCGTCAAACTGATGATACTGAGCCATTCTGACTGACAGTCCTTTCTGAGTTACAAAATCTAGCGCGTGATAGCGGCTGTTGCGCCGCTGGCATTGACGCCCACGATCAGCGCGATGACCCCCATTGTTGTTACCGCCAAGATGAGCACAGCGGCGGCGGCCATGAAGGCGTTGTACACGGTTTTGTTCTTCAAATAGTCATAGGCAACCTGCCGCAGCCCGTTCAGGCCATGCAGCATGGCCAGCAGCACCATCACGCCGTAGTACAGACGCCAGAACAATTGCGAGATGGTGATCGATTCGCCGGCCAGCCCCCAGCGCACGATTGTGTCTTCGCTGGTGAGCCTGTGCGTGCCCACGATGATGTGTTGAAATCCAAAATGGCTAAGCGCCAAGAACAGCAATGCCAGCCCGCTAAAGCGCATGAACAGCCACATGGCGCGCTCGAATCGATTGCGCCCCTGTGGAATCGGGCGGACGGTGCGTCGGGCGGCGGGAGATGCAGATGCGTTCAGCGTGGTCATATCAGCCTCCTGCTAGTGGCCGGCCTAGTGGCTGGCCTAGTGGCCGGCCGCCGGCCCGAAAAACGCGTTGATGGATCCCAGCGCCATGATGATGATCGTCGGCGCGGCGAGGAGCACCACGATGATGATCGCCAGGCGCGTCGCCAGTTGCTGCTTTTGCCACAGTTCCGGTTTCAATTCCAGAATGGCGATGCGCGTACCGTTGACGGCGTGAAAGATTAGCCCAAACGCCAATGCCAGTTCGCCGATGGAAAACAGGGGGGTCTTGTACATCTCCAGCAACCGGTCGTGTATTTCGATTGAGATGAAGGCTGAGGACATGCCGGCCACGTGCAGAATGAGGAAGAGCAGCACACCTAATCCACTGACCCGATGCAACAACCACAACCAATGCCCCTCGCGCCCGCGGTAACTCAGGCTGGCGCGAACTGTCGAAATCAACGCGCTCATACACTATGCCTCCACAAACCATAAAACTTACTGACCAACGCAGGTGTTACAACACTATCCTGCTTGCCGGTCGTGCAAAGCTTCACAAGTATAAAACGATTTATCCCTGGCTTTGCCGGTTGTTGGCGTGCGCTGGGTGCGTGTCAATCGCCCACGCCTAGTTGTTCCTGTGCAATCAGCTTATTGCGCGGTGAAAGATCCCAGCAAGACGTGATCGATTGCCACTTGCCACGCTGGGCCGGCCTGCTCTGCCGCACCCGCGATGACCGGCAGGCGTTGGCCTGTCATGGCGTCGTAGAAACCCAGTGCGATGCGATAGACGCCGGGCGCAAGGTCCTGCGGCAACTGAAAGATATGCTGATCTGCGAACTGCGTTTCGGCCTGCCAGCGGGTTGTGGGGAACTGTCCGTCGAGCGGTTGTTTGTCGTGCTGCGCGCTGATCTCGCCGGCCTCGTTAATCAACTGCGCGAAAATCGTCAGATCGCGATCGGTCTGCCCCAGGGTGATCCATTCCAGCGTCAGCGTGAGTGATCCGCCGGGGGTGAGTGTGTCGCTGGAAGTCTTGAAATGGCTCAGCGCCGCCAGAGCGCCGAAGCGGGCGATTGCAGTCCGAGCAGATGGCGTTGCGTGCTCGCGCGGCAAGAGCGTTGTGCCATCGTACAGCGGCGCTCCTGGCCGGCCCGCTGCGTCCACGCTTTGCTGGATGTCTCCAGAGCCGGCGTTGTACAACTCGAACTGCGCGCGCAGCACGGTGGGCGCAGTCGCTGTGACCGGCACATGCAGCTCTACCTCGTCGAGGAAAATGTCGCCGGGCCGCCACAGCATACTCGGCCACAGGCCCTTGCCGGTGAAGGTGTCGAAGCGGTTCAACAGCGCCGTGTCACGGCCATAGAGTTTGACAGCCAGCGAATAGTTGTCGCGCTCGGCGCGCAGCGCGCGCATGGCGACCGTCACGCGCACGCGGTCGCCTGGCCGCGCGTACTGTGGCTGCATGGAATACCCCAATACTTCGGCCAGATTGCCCATGCGCTGGTGGACGGGAATCAGGCCGGCCGGCATCTCGCTGATCAGTGGCGGCTCGTAGGCCGGCCAGATATAGCGAAACGGCGCAACCGCCGCGACCACCAGCAACGGGACGATGACGATCAACGCTGTGACAGAGACGCCCGCTGGCAGCGGCGACCGTCTCATGCGCATCAACTGCGTTGTCAGCGCGCCGATCTGTGTCACCCCAATCCCCATCAAGGTGGACACAGCAGCAATGCCGGGGAAGATCAGCCGGCCATGTGAAGCCGGCGTCATCATCGTCCAGCGCAACACGCTCACCAGCAACAGCGCCACGTGCAGCGCCAGCAACCCGATGCCCAGCACGCGCAGATGCTGCGCAGCGTTGCCCGGCTGCCATGCTTGCCGCAGTGTGCGCGCCAGCCCAATCAGCAGGCCGATGCCGCTTGCGATGAGCAAGATGTCGAACCCGATGTACACGATATCGTCGGCCGGTGCGGCGAACTGCCCGAACATGGCGATGTACGACATTTTGAAGCCCTGCCATTCTGACAGCGCCTCGGCCAGGCTGATGGCGCGCGGCGTCATCATCTGCGCCATGATCGATGTGCCGGTGAAGTCGCCGTACAGTTGCAGATTGCGCCAGTACCACCAGCCGGCAATCAGCGCCCACAGCCCCAGCACGCCCATACCCTGCGCAATCATCGCTACGGCGCGTCGTCCAAACAATGTGTGCACCGGCTGGATGAGTGCGCGCCCCACGATCGCCGCTGCCGCGACCGGCAACAGCAACAGCCCGCTCACTTTGGACAGGCTGGCCAGCCCGATCAAAATGCCGATGACGGCAACGCGCGCCGGCGAGAAACCATTCTCATTTGTGTCCGCCGTCACAGCGCGCAGGATGACATGCAGCGACAGCGTGGCCAGCGCGATCACCAGCCCGTCATTTCCCAGTGCTGTCATCACCTGCAACAGCATGGGGTTGAAAGCGGTCAGCCCCATCGCCAGCAGGGCTACCCCTTCGTTGCGTGTGACAGCCCAGGCGATCGGATATACAAACCAGATGGTTAACAGGCCGGGGATGATGCCCAGCAGCCGCAGTGCGACCGTCGCCAGGGTGGTCTTCTCGTAGTTGAAGGCGCGCTTTTGCGGTGTGATGAGCAACAGGTTTTTGTTGCTGGGCGCGTAGGGGCTGAACGATGGCGACTGATTAGGCTGTTGTTGAATCCAGAAGTCGCTCAGGTCAAACCGGCTCATCACGGCAGCCGCGATCCAGTAGTACAAGGGCGGCTGGCTGCCCTCGCGCTGCAAAGGCGATTCGGGCCGGCCGGGAACCTGTACCGGCAACTCGCCACCATTCGCAAGATGCCACGCAAACCAGGCGTGACTCTCTTCATCGTTTTTCTCGAAGATGGGTGTGGCGAACGAGTAGATGATGCCGAGCGCGCTGAAGACGACGGCAATAAGCAAACGTGCAAAGCGTGAATTCACGGCGCTATTCTATCCACTAGCTCGCGGTCAGCGCACAGTGATATTGCCCAGGGGAATCGTGTCATCTGGCCGGCCTGTGGAGAAGCGCGCGAAGTCTCCGGCTGTGTAGAAGCCGGTGACGGCGCTCAACGTGCCGCTGAATGTGGCCGGCACGTTGAGCGTGAAAGATTCGCGCGCGCATTCGCCGCGTTGCCACAGGTCGGTTGGATATCCGCCTCTCAGCGGCGGATGATCATCCTGCGCAATCAGTTGTCCGGCTTCGTTTAGCAGATGCACGAAAGCGATGCCCTCTGGATTGCCGGCCTGCCAGGTCTCGTAGGTCAGATCGATGCGCAGCGTGTCGCCGGGCGCGGCTCTGGTTGGCATCTCTGCGCGCACCAGCGCGATGCCGGCCAACATCCCCAGCGGCGGTTGTTGTGTCACCGGCACGTTGACCGCCGGCGCTTCGATGCGAAACCGCCCGATGATCGGCGAGACAACCCGGCCCGCGTTGTCATACGCGGTGAGTGCGCGCGTCAGGCTGATGCTTGCGCCGTGGCCGGCCAGCGCATACTCAAACAGCGCGACGCTCACCCGGCCCATGGCCGGCAGGCTTGGACAGGGGCGTTCCAACAGCACCAATCGTTCGTCCTGAAAGGTGTCACCGGCGTTCCAGTTGTGGGTGGGAAAGTTGCCGCCGGCCGGATGCGCATTGGTTGTGCCCAGCACTTCGGCGTCGCGCCCCAGCACGCTGACGCCAACAGCCAGCGTGTCGCTTGTCGGCCTCAATGCGCGCCAGGTTAATCTCACACGCACATACTGACGCATCCCCTCGCGGTCTGACCGATACACTACGTCTGCGTCTACTGCCAGCACTTCTGCCAGATCGCCCAGCCGCAACAGCGCCGGCTGCTCAGAGGCAGATGTCTGCCTGATCGGTGGCGGCGCATAGGCCGGCGCAATCACGATGAACGGCGCGGCCAGCGCCCATGCGCCGGTGACTGAACACAGCGCAAGGGTCAGGCGCCTGGCGGCGCGCGATGATGCTGGATCGGGCCGGGGTGAAACGTGCCGCTCGATCCAAGCGCTCAGGCGCTCGACCCAGTATCCGACGCCAAAGCCCAATATCCCGGCATACGCGGTCAGCGCCGGCATCAGGTAGCGGCCGGGCAGCAGGTCGGGGTTCTGATAAAAGATGGCGCGGTAGCCCGGCAGCACCGGCATGGCCAGCCCCAGCCCCAGCAGGAGCAGGAGGCCGCGCCGTGTCTGCGCGCCGCTGTGACGCGCGCCGGCCAGGCAGCCGGCCGCTCCCGCCACACACAAAGCCAGAATCGCACTATAAGCCAGGTCGGGCATCTGCACGTTGCCCCATCCGAACTTGCCCCAGAACGTGCGGAATGCGTTGACAAACATCTGCGGCAGCCAGCCATCACGCACCGACACCCGCAGTCCTTCGCCGATCAGGGCGGTGGGGGCCTGGGTGATGGGTTCGGCGGGGTCGCGGTTGACGATGATCTGCCCATAGTTCAGATAGTTGCTGGCGTACCACGGCGCAGCCAGAACGATCAGCGGAACGGCGACGAGCAGCCCGTTGCGTGCCACTTGTCCCCACGTCCAGCCCTGTCGCCAGGCGAGGTAGAGCAGCGCCAGCGCCGTGAATGGCACGAAGATCAGGGCGCTGTTCTTTGACAACAGGCTCAATCCCAACACCGCGCCGAGGGCGGTCATGTGTTGGGGCCGGCCTGTCGGCGTTGTTGCGCCGATGATGATGAGCAGGTAGGCCAGCGCAGCGCCCATCAGGCTTACCATGATGTCGTTATTCACCATGCCGGCCATGAACAGCACCTGTGGGTTAAATGCGGCCAGGGCGGTGCTGAGCAATACGGCTGCGGGCCGGCCGGCGAATAGCGCGCGCGCCGAGCGCGCAATCAGCCAGATCATCAACCCGCTGAGCGCTACCGACACCAGGCGCGCCATGTGCAGCGCCAGGATTGTCCCCTGCCACGGAAATGCTTCGCCGCGCTCGCGCAACAGCAGCCGCGCGCCCTGCCGGTTGGTCCCGTCGAAAGCGAAGATGTTGAGTTGCGGGGTCAGGTTGTCTGAGCGATCCACCCAGAAGGTCAGCGCAGCAACGGTTGTGTAATACAAGGGCGGCTGATGCGATTGATCGAGGAAGACCTTGCTTTCGGCCATTGCGTTGGGCAGGCTGCGTTGCAGGACGAGATGATTGACATAGGCGAAATGGCCGGTCTCGTCGTGCGCCTCCCAGGGCGGCACAATAATGCTGAACAGAGCGGCCAGCGCGATGTGTGCAGCAAGGATGATGCGCTGGTAGCGCGCCAGGTGAGAATCGCTCATGCTGCGGGGGATTGTACTGTCAGGCCGGCGCGCGCTTGCTCATGAAGTGGCGATGGGGCGCGCAGGGTCGGTGATCCACTCGCTCCACGAGCCGGCATACAGGCGCGCTTCGCCGAGGCCGGCCACCTGCATGGCCAGGATGGTCTGCGCGGCCGAGACGCCGGAGCCGCAGTACACGGCAACTTTGTCTGCCGGCGTGTCGCCCAGCAACGCCTGGTAGTAGGCGCGCAGCTCTGCCGGCGAGCGCATCAAGCCCTGCGCGTTCAGGGTGTCGGCATAGGGCGCAGAGAGCGCGCCGGGGATATGGCCGGCCACAGGATCGATTGTCTCTTCGCGCCCGTGAAAGCGCGGCGCGGCGCGCGCATCGAGCACGCGGCAGGATGGGTCAACGCGCATGGCCTCGATCTGTTCGGCGCTGACTACGCGCTCCGGACGGGGGTGGGCGACGAAAGGGGCAGCCGGCCGGCTTTCCATGCCGGCGCGGGTGGGGTGGCGCCCGGCCAGCCATGCCTGCCAGCCGCCATCCAGCACAGCAGCGGCGTCGTGCCCCAGCCAGCGCAACATCCACCACAGCCGGGCCGCGCCCAACGCCCCGCCCATGTCGTCATAGGCCACCACGTTCAGGCCGGCGTGAATGCCCAGCCGGCCAAAGGTCTGCGCGGCAGTGTGCGGGTCGGGCAGCGGATGCCGTCCGGTGCTCCCCGCCACAATCGGGCCGGATAGGTCATCGTTCAGGTGCGCATACACCGCGCCGGGGATATGCCCCTGCGCGTAGCGCGCGCGGCCGGCGGATGGATCGGCCAGCGAGAAACGGCAATCGACCACCAGCCAGGTGTCGTCGTCAAGATGCTGCGCCAATTCATCGCATGAGATCAGCGGCTTGAGAGAGACGTTCTGCATCATGCAGAGGATTGTAGAGCCAGAAGGCCGGCCAGTACAATAGCAGCCATGACATTCCTCGAAAAACTCGCGCACGCTCAACAGACCAATCGCTCTTTTCTGTGCGTCGGGCTGGATATCGTGGTTGCCAACACGCCCCTGCCGCTGCAACTGGAAGACGAGCCAATGCTGCCCTTTGCACGCGCGATCATCGAGGCCACGCAAGACCTGGTGTGCGCCTACAAGCCCAACCTGGGCTTCTATCTGGCCGAAGGTGCGGCCGGCATGGTGGCGCTGGAGCGCATCGTGCGGCTGATTCCCCCGCACATCCCGATCATTCTGGACGGCAAGTTCGGCGACATTGGCAACACCGCCGAAGCGTATGCGCGCGGCGCGTTCGAGCAGTTTCGCGCCGATGCGGTGACGCTCGCGCCCTACATGGGCAGCGATTCGGTAGCCCCATTTTTAAGGTATGCCGATCGGGGAGTGTTTGTTCTGGCGCGCACCAGCAACCCGAACGCCGGCGAATTTCAGAATCTTAAAACCGTTTCATCGCAGGAGGAGCGATTGTTGTATGAAGCGGTAGCGCTGGCAGCCAGCCGATGGCACGCGCAGGGGCCGGCTGCTTGCGGGCTGGTGGTCGGCGCGACGGCGCCGGCCGAGTTGCAGCGCATCCGCCACATCGCGCCCGATCTGCCGTTTCTCATTCCCGGCGTCGGCGCGCAGGGCGGCGATCTGGAAGCGGCCATCCGCTATGGCCAGACGCGCGACGGGCTGGGGCCGGTGATCAACGTCTCGCGCGCGGTGCTGTACGCCTCGCGCACGATGACATTTGCCGAGGACGCGCGCAGGGCTGCCCAGGCGCTGGTTGATACAATGCGATCCATCGGCCCCATACGCTGACTCATACCCTGGCTAATGGAGAATCTCATGAGCGACTCGGCGCTTCAGCTTGCCACTGCGCTGTTTGATATTGGCTGTGTTCAGTTTGGACAGTTCAAACTGAAGTCCGGCCTGCTTTCTCCCATCTACATTGATCTGCGCCTGTTGGTCGCTCATCCGGCTGTGCTGCGACAGGTGGCGCGCGCGATGGCCGGCCTGATCGATGCGCGCCAGATCATGTTCGACCGGCTGGCTGCCATCCCCTATGCCGGCCTGCCGATTGGCGTGGCCGTTGCGCTGGAAACCGGCCGACCGCTGATCTATCCGCGCAAGGAGGCCAAAGACTATGGCACGGCGAAGCTGATCGAGGGCGAGCACAAGCCGGGCGAGACAGCGCTGTTGGTGGATGACCTGATTACCAAAGGCACATCGAAGTTCGAGGCGCTGGCGCCGTTGCTCGAGGCTGGGTTGCTGGTGCACGATGTGCTGGTGCTGATCGACCGCGAGCAGGGCGGCGCGGCGGAGCTGGCTGCGCGCGGTGTTCGGCTGCATCCCGTGTTGACGTTGTCCGTCATGCTGGCCGATCTGGTGAACGCCGGCCGGCTGAGCACAGCCCAGTGTGACGCGGTGCTGGCATGGACGCGCGCCAACTGAGCGCCGATCGGAACGCTTGGTCATGCTCAGCAGGGTAGCGATGCAATGAGGGTGCGCCCGCGCGCGCCTGATCGATTTTTGCCACTATGTCTATTCAGCTTGATTCTCACACTGGGGTTGCCGGCGCTGTGCATGCGCAGGCCGAACGCGATACACAGGATGCGCTGTCGCTTGAAGTGACGTTGTGCGGGGTGCGCTTTCGCAATCCGATCGTGCTGGCATCGGGCATTCTCGGTCTCAGCGAGGAGATTTTCGCGCGGCTGGCCCGTTCGGGCATCGGCGGCATCACGACCAAATCGTGCAGCTTGCAGCCGCGCGTGGGCTGGCACAACCCCACCATCGTGAGCTGGGGGCATGGCCTGATCAACGCGGTTGGCCTCAGCAATCCCGGCGTAGAAGTGATGGTCGAGGAGATTCGCGCTGCCAGGCGTCATCTGCAACCGTTGGGCGTGCCGATCATCGCCAGCATCTTTGCCACCACCATCTACGATTTCGGCACATTGGCGCGCTATGTTAGCGAAGCCGAGCCGGACCTGATCGAAGTCAACATCTCGTGCCCAAATCTCGATGCGCAGCACGAAGAGATGTTTTCATCGAATGCCTATGTCTCCGGCCAGGTGACGCGCGCGGTGAAGCGCAACGCGCGCTGCCCGGTGGTGGTCAAGCTGTCGCCGAATGTGGATAACATCGTGACCATTGCGCGTGAGGTTGCCAACAACGGCGCGGATGCTATCTGCGCGATCAACTCGCTGGGGCCGGGCATGGTGCTGGATATTGAGTCGGCGAAACCGGTGCTGGCGAATCGCACCGGCGGCGTAAGCGGGCCGGCCATTCGCCCCATCGCAGTGCGCTGCGTGTACGACATTTGCCGGGCCTTGCGCGGCATGGGCGTGCAGGTGATCGGCACCGGCGGGGTGACCGACGCGCGCGATGCCATCGAGATGATCCTGGCCGGGGCCACCTGTGTTGGCGTGGGCAGCGCCGTGCACGCGCGCGGGCTGGGCGTGTTTGCCGAGATGACAGCCGGCATTGCAGACTATATGCGCCGGCACGGCTATCGCAGCCTCGATGAATTCCGGGGCCGGGCATTGTAGAAATGCCGCCTGCCTCTGTGTGCTTCCTGCTTCCTGCTATCTCCAGGCGAATGGGGTGCCTCTGACCTCGTGTTGCGTAAATCTGCTCTTTTTCAAAGCGCTTAGTCATTGAATTGTGATCGCGAGTTGTTGTTGAATGAGCAGGACGGAATTAACACCTTGATCTACTTTCCTGAACCGCAATGTCGATGCACTGTCTCACGTACGCCCAGGAGGATGTTATGAAGCGGCAATCTGTACAACAATATGTGGGTCGACTGGGGCTGGCTCTGCTGTTGGCCGTAACCCTCTTGGCCCACCGCGCTGATCTGTCGCTGGCGAGGCCCCGCGCTCAACAGCCGGCAGCAGATGCGCTGCCCCCCGGCGCTCAAGAGACGCTGGCGCACTCTTCGACTGGGCCTGAGAGGAATGACGCGACGCCGCAGGCGATGTTCCCAATGCCGTCAACAGCGCCGGCCCAACCACGCGCGATCCAGTTGCGCGCGCGCACGTTCACGCCGGCCCCGCTGCAACCGGCTGACCGCCCGGCTCTGCGGCGTCTGGCCCGGCCTGGCGCGGAGCGAGTCCATGTGTTGCTTCAGCTCGACTACATTCCGCGCGAAGCTGCCAAAGCCGAGCTGGCCGGGCGCGGCATTCGCCTGCTGGCCTATGTGCCCGACTATGCCTGGATTGCGTCGGTGCCGGGCACGCAGCCCGAAGTAGCGTTGGACGCCCCCGGCCTGCTGTGGATGGGCGAACTGATGGTGGATGACAAGCTGGCCCCGCCTATTCGCGCCGGCGAGTGGGCCGCGTATAACCTGGCCCCCGATAGCATGGCGGCGGTGTATGTGGTGATGCACGCCGATGAGTCGCTGGAAACCGGCCGCGCGCTGGTGGCCTCATTGGGCGGCAAGGTAGTCAATGAAGTCATCGGCATTCGCACGCTGGTGGTGGAGATGCCGGCTGCTCAGATCCGCGCCCTGGCTGCCCACGACGCTGTGCAGTGGATCGAGCCGGCCGAGCCACCACTTGGGGAAGCGAATGACGACATACGCGCCCGCATCGCCGTCAGCGAGGTTCAGGCTGCGCCCTACAACTTGAACGGTACAAACGTGGACATTTTGATCTACGACGGCGGCGTGGTGACCCACACGCCATCGACCCATGCCGATTTCACGGGCCGCTTGACGATTGGCGCCGGCGAGACCAGCGGCGTGAGTGATCACGCCACACACGTGGCCGGCACCGCCGCCGGCAGCGGCGCACTCAGCGCCGGCGCGGGTGGGGCGCCGCTTGAATGGCGCGGCATGGCGCCCTCGGCCCGCATCATTTCGTATGCCTATAACCCCAACGGCACAGGAATGCTTTTCTACAATGACCCCGGCGATATCGAGAACAACTGGGCGGCCGCGCAGAACTCCTATGGCGCAGATATTGGCTCGGCCAGCTTGAGCAGCAACATTTACGCCAATTACCCGCTCAGTTGCACGCTGATGGGCAACTATGGCGTGTCATCGGCGTTGCTCGATCAGATCATTCGCGGTGGCAACAGTGTGGTGGGCATCGGCGATAAGTACATTGCCACCTGGGCTGCCGGCAATGAACGCGGCAGCCCAACTTCCTGCGGAACCTATGGCACCACCTCGCCGCCCTCGGCTGCTAAGAATCCCATTCATGTCGGCGCTTCGGACAAAAGTGATGCCATGAGCACATTCAGCTCGTGGGGGCCAACCGACGATGGCCGCGTCAAGCCAACCCTCGTGGCGACCGGCGTCGGCATTCGCTCGACGATCCCGAATCGCTACACCAACAACATCACTCGCGATTGCGATGGCTCTGGCGACGATTACTGCTACCCCTATGACACCATGTCGGGCACGTCAATGGCGACGCCGGCGGTGGCCGGCAGCATTGCTCTGATGTTGCAGCACTATCGCGCCGCGTATGGAGTGGGCGGCAACTTCTGGCCGTCTACTGCGAAAGCAATTCTCATTCACACCGCCACCGATCGCGGCAACCTGGGGCCGGATTATCAGTGGGGCTATGGGCTGGTGAATATTCGCCGGGCGGTCGATCTGATCACTGCACGCGGGTTTTATCAGCGCAGCTTGAGTCAGGGCGACATCGACTATTACATTTTTGCTGTGCCCACCGGCACACTCACCGCAACCGTGACGATTGCCTGGGATGACATCGAAGCCACGTTCAATGCCACCCCGACGTTGATCAACAACCTTGATCTGGAACTGGTGTCGCCGAGCGGCGTGATCACGCGGCCTTGGGTGCTCAACCCGTTGAACCCGTCTGCTCCGGCCACGCGCGGCGTAGACAACCGCAACAACCAGGAGCAGGTGCAGGTGTTCAATCCAGAGCCGGGTACGTGGATTGCGCGCGTGCGCGGCACGACGGTGCCGCTGGGTGCGCAGGACTATTCGCTGGCCTGCGATGGTTGCCGCCTGTTGGATGTCGGCGTCTGTCAAAGCACTGCGGTTGGCGGGTTGCCGCCGTTTGGGTCGCTTGCGACGCAGGCCTTTGCTCCGGCGGGGGCAACGTTTGCTCCATCTGTTGAAGCTGTTGAAGCTGTTGAAGATGGCGCTGCAGTCGTTGGCCAGATGTGGACGGATGACGCCGGCCCAGAGTTGCTGACAGTCGGCGAGCAGTGGCAGCGCAGCTTGGAAATCAAGCCTGCGCCGGACACACAGGCCGAGCGTGCGCAGCAGGACGCGCTGAGTCAGGCGCTGCGCGCTTTTGAGCAAGCGCGTGAAGCCGGCCCGCACGCGTTGATTGCATTTGCCCAAACCGCCTCGCCTGACGTGCAGGCCATGATTGCAGGAGAAGTGGAACTGACCCGCGCCCGCTTGACCGGCGCAGCGCTGGAAACGTCGGCCATGACGCCGGCCGGCGCGCAGCAGGTCAACCGTGTGGGTGTGAACGGCCCTTGCGCGTATCCCACGATTCAAGATGCGATCAATGCCGCGCCGAATGGCGCGACTGTGCGCGTGCCCGGCCAGTTCTTTGCCGAGAATCTGGTCATCAGCGGCGGCAAAGTGATCACCATCGAAGGGGGGTACGATGCGGCCTGCGCCGCGCTGCTGCCCGCAGCGCGGGCGCGCGTGGATGCTGTCAACGCGGCCAGCACGGTGGATGTGTACGGCCTTGGCACACGGGTTGTGCTGCGCAATCTGGTGATCGGGTGGGGAACTGGTTTCGGGGCTGGCGTCGATGTGTACTCCAACGGGCAGGCCACGCTGGACAATGTGCGTGTCGTCAATAACAACGGCTCTTCTGGCGGCGGCGTGTTTGTCAGCAGCTCGGCGGTCGTCACGCTGACCAACGGTACGCAAATTGAACGCAACACCGCCGGCGGTAATGGCGGCGGGGCGACTGTGTATGGCGTGCTGCGCGGCTATGCCACCACCACCGATCTGACCACCAACTGCGCTGCCGGTGATGGCGGCAATGCCTTTGTCTCTGGCGGCACGCTCTTTTTTGACAACGCCGACAACTACGTCGGCCTGGCGGCCGGCGCGGCCGGCCGTGGTGGCGGCATCTATGCGACTGACGCGGTGATCACGCTCACCAATTCCTCTTTTCTGGGCGAGACTGGCCCGTGCTGCAACCGCGCTGTGGATGGCGCCGGCCTGTTTGCCAGCAACAGCGCCATCTGGTTGCTGGGGAACGCAACAACGGTGCTGGCGAATCGCGCGACCGGCAATGGCGGCGGCATCTATCTGACCAACGGCAGCCGGCTGGTTGCAACCGGCGCATCTGTGGGGTACGCAGCGCTTCCGAGTGCGGGCAACTGGTCTAGTGGCGATGGCGGCGGGATGTATGTCATCAGCAGCACTGTCAGCGGCACACTGAGAATCTATAACAATCGGGCGACCTCTGGGGGTGGCATCTATGCGAACAATGCCGTGATTGGGCTTGCCAACACCGAGGTGGGCGGCGCCGGCGACAACCAGCCCAATCAGGCGGGCTTTAATGGGGCCGGCCTATACTTGTCCGGCCTGACTACCGCCACATTGGACAGCTCGCTGATTAGCAGCAACACGCTGACCAACACCTTGACCGGATACGGCGGCGGCATCTACTTGCGCAGCAGTGTGTTGACGATGACAAACAGCCGCATCGAGCGCCATGTGGCGCCTTCTGCTTCGGATGGGCGCGGGGCAGGGCTGTATGTGTTTGATGCGCAGGTCACCCTGAGTAACACGCTGGTGCAGAGCAACACCGCCGGCGCAGTGGGCGGCGGGGCGCGCCTGTGGGGGCAAAGCCGGCTCGATATCTTGGGCGGATCGGCTTTCCTGAACAATCGCGCGTTGAACGCCGAAGGGGGCGGGATTGCCGCCAGCGGCGTGACCACCATCACTGTGTCGAACGCGGCCTTGCGCAACAACACTGCCAGCACCTCTGGCGGGGCAATCAGTATTTCCAATGGCCGACTGAGCGCGAGTGGCGAATGGGACATTCGATTCAATCAGGCCGGCCAGAACGGCGGCGCTGTGTATGCCGAGCCATCGGCCCAACTGCATTTCGACGCGAGCGGCCCCGGAGACAGTTATCTGGCGGTCAATAGCGCTGCCAACGACGGCGGCGCCCTCTATACCAGTGGTTTCAAGACGGTGCAGTTGTATGCGACCCACGGCGCGTCGCTTAACTTGAACACCAATCTGGCGGCCCGCAACGGCGGCGCGCTGTATGGCGACGGTGGAACATTCTTCGATGTGTATGGCCGGCTACAAGCTTCGTCGAATCAAGCCGGCGGCAACGGGGGATTCGCCTACTTGCAGAATGGCGCGCGTATCTGGCTGGATGACTTTGTGAACGACCGACCGCAGATTGGGGTGAATCAGGCAGACAACGGCGGGGCGATCTATGCGCTGAATGGACAAGTGCAATGCGACGGCGCAGATTTTGGGGATGCGTCGTATGGCAACCGGGCCGTGTCGGGCAGCGGAGGCGCGCTGTATGTCAGCGCCACGCTGGTGCTGGCCGATAACTGTGTCTTTCGCAACAACTGGGCCGAAGCCGGCGATGGCGGGGCCATTGCTGCGTATGCCGGCTCGACGGTGACGCTGGACACGGATTACGCCGTGGTGTTGCTGGCGCAGGCAGTCTCGGCGCGCGACGAGACGCTGGCAGCCGGCCAAGCCCAGGCCGGGCCGGCCGTCTCCCTGGCCCCGCAAGCCACTGGCTGTAATCCGTTGGCAGGGCCTTGCGCCGCGTTGTATGCCAATCGGGCCATCAGCAGCACCGGCGCTAACGGCAACGGCGGGGCTATTTACGTGGATGACAGTGTGCTGACCGCTCACAATCAACTTTTGCGACTCAATCAAGCAGCGCGGGGCGGCGCAATCTATCAGCAAGGCGGCGCAGCGCGAAGCTGGCTGAGCAATACGCTGGTCTATAGCAACACCAGCCTGCTCGCGTTTGGTGCGGGGATTCGCAATGCCGGCGGCGCGATGACGTTGACGCATGTGACGGCGGCCCACAATGTGGGTGGAGCAGGGTATTCGCCGGGCAGCGCCCAAAGCTACGTCTACAACACGATTATCTGGGGCAACACCTTTCCTGCCTCAGGCGCGTTGACTCAGGCGGTGTGTAACATTGACCAGGGGGGCGTAGCAGGGTCGAGCGTTAATCCGTTGTTTGTGTCGCCGGGGAGTGGAGAGAATTATCGGCTGCGCGCCGGCTCGCCGGCGCGAGACGCTTGCGCCGTGCGGCTGGCGCGAGACATCGACAACTGGCCCCGCCCGATCGGCCCGCAGGCCGATATGGGCGTGTACGAGATGCCGAGATGGGTGTTTGCGCCGATTGTGTTGCGCTGAGGATGCGGATCGCCTGAAGGCAAGCCCGGCGGCTTGAGCTGCGTGCTGCGCCTTTGTGCGTTGCCGGCTTTGCACTATAATGCGCGCCATGATTGCGGCAGTTGCACTTCGCTCGCGTCGTTCGCGCCGGCTGGACAGTGTGTCCGGTCAGGGCGCGTCTCCGCGTGCGTGAGCAACGCCCACGGCGTCGTTTGAATCTGAACCGCCCCCGACACACTGCGCGTGTTGGGGGCGATTTTTGTTGTCGATGTCGCATTGCGAATTGCTGCATGTCACAGACAACCCCACAAGGTAACCAGACGGAAACACAAGATGATTAAGATCGGAATCTACGGAGCGACTGGATATACCGGCGTCGAACTGGCGCGTATCCTCAGCCGGCACTCCAAGGCGACGATCGGTTTTGCCGCGTCCGAGACCTACGCCGGCCAGCGTTTGTCCGACGCCCTGCCGTGCCCGTTCGACATCCCATTAGTGAAAACCGAAGACGCCCCGCTCGCCGATGTGGATGTGGTCTTCTCCTGTTTGCCACACGGTCCTTCGGCTGAACTGTGCCATCACGCCCTGACGCTCGGCAAGCGGGTGATCGACCTGTCGGCAGACTTCCGCCTGCGCGACCCCGCGGCCTATGCGCGCGCCTATCAGCATGCGCATCCACATCCCGATCTGCTGGCCCAGGCCGTGTATGGCTTGCCAGAGGTCTACCGCGCACTCATTCCCGATGCTGATCTGATTGCAAATCCCGGCTGTTACCCCACCAGCGTCATTCTGGGCGCGCTGCCGGTGCTGG
Organism: Candidatus Roseilinea mizusawaensis; assembly: GCA_016841965.1. Taxonomy (GTDB): domain Bacteria; phylum Chloroflexota; class Anaerolineae; order J036; family Brachytrichaceae; genus Roseilinea; species Roseilinea mizusawaensis. The sequence goes on from JAEANN010000016.1 coordinate 68,600, forward strand.
AACTGGGTGCGCTAGAGGGGAATCTGATCATCGCCGACAGCAAATCGGGCGTCAGCGGCGCCGGGCGCAAGCCAACCCTGACCACGCACTTTGTTGAGGTCAATGAGAGCCTGGCCCCGTATAACATCGGCCGCGTACATCGCCATGTGCCAGAAATGGAGCAGGAGTTGAACGCACTGGTCAGGAATCAGCCGCCGGCTATGAGCGGTCAGATCGCGGTGTTGTTCACGCCGCATTTGCTGCCCATCTCGCGCGGCATGTTAAGCGCGCTCTACCTGCGCCTGACGCCCGAAGGCGCGCAGGCCGACTGGCACGCCATTTACACGCGCCGGTTTGATGGCGAGCCGTTTGTGCGGGTGTTGCCCAAAGGGCAAATTGCCACGATCGCGCACGCCAATCACACCAACTATGCGGTCCTCTCGGTCGGGCCGGTGGTGGGCATCGAGCAGGGCAGCCCCACGCTGTTGGTAGTGTCGTGCATCGATAATTTGCTGAAAGGCGCGTCGGGCCAGGCGGTTCAGAATATGAATCTGATGTTTGGGTTCGACGAACGCGAAGGGTTGCTGTAAAGATTTTGGATTTGGGATTGTAGGGCAAGCCGCCGGTTTGCCCCGCGTTCAAGAGATTGAAGACGATGCAGAGCTTGAGCATCATGCCGGCAGAGTCGGCGGCGCAGGTGATGGAAGCGCGTGGGCTGTTTGTAGAGTATGCGCAGTCGCTGGGCTTCAGCCTGTGTTTTCAGGGTTTCGATGAGGAGCTGGCCGGCCTGCCCGGCAAGTATGCCGCGCCGAAAGGCCGGCTGTTGCTCGCGCGCGTGGAGGGGCAACTGGCCGGCTGTGTGGCGCTGCAACCGATCGACTCGCGGGCCTGCGAAATGAAACGGCTCTACGTGCGGCCCGAATACCGAGGCCGGGGCATCGGGCGCGCGCTGGCGCAGGCGATTGTCGAGGCCGGCCGTCAGATCGGCTATCGCACTATGCAACTCGACACGCTGACATCTATGCCGGAGGCGATGGCGCTGTATCGCTCGATGGGCTTTGTGGAGCGCGCGCCCTATCGCTTCAATCCTCTCGCAGGCGCGGTGTACATGGCGTTGCCGCTGGCGCAAGTCGAGGTGTACAAGGTCAGTGGCAGCGAGCTGGACGACCCGGCCTTCAGCCGGCGTTTTGCCGGTTGCATTGCCGGGGCGGCGCGGGCCGGCGTGAAACCAATTGTCGTGCATGGCGGAGGCAAAGAATTGACAGCCCTGCTCGGCGCGCTGCAAATCGAGTCGCGCTTTGTGAATGGCCTGCGCGTGACCGACGCCAGAGCGCGCGATGCGGCGCTCATGGTGCTGGCCGGCCTGGCCAACAAGCGGCTGGTTGCTGCATTGCTGGCCGAAGGCGTGGATGCTATCGGTGTGTGCGGCGTCGATCGTGGGCTGGTGCGTGTGTGTGCGCTCGACCCCGAATTGCAATATGTGGGCAAGCCCACCGCCGTGCGCGCCGAGGCGTTGGACGAGTGGTTGTGTCAGAAAATTGTGCCGGTCATCGCCCCCATGTCGTTGGGCGACGATGGCGAGATTTACAATGTCAACGCCGACCACGTAGCGGCGGTTGTCGCTTCGGCCATCGAGGCCGACCGGCTGACGTTTGTGACAAATGTGCCGGCGGTGCTCGATGCCAACAAACTGCCGATTGCCAATCTTTCTGCAGAGCAGGCCGGGGCGTTGATCGAAGCCGGCGTCATCTCCGGCGGGATGATTCCAAAAGTGCGCTCGGCCCTAGAAACGCTGGGCAATGGCGTCGGCCGGGTGCGCATCACCGATCTGGATGGCATTGTCACCGGGGCCGGCACGACGTTTAACCTACACCCTGAACGCGCACTATCCGGCGCTCAGAACTGAACTGTTAAAACACGCGATGCACATCGCATATCAGGAGTAACAGCATGGGACGCATCATTCAATCACTGCCTAAAGGACAAAAGATCGGTATTGCTTACTCTGGCGGCCTGGATACCAGCGCCGCTGTGACGTGGATCCGCGAGAAAGGCGGCGTACCGTTCGCCTATACGGCAAACCTGGGACAGGCCGATGAGACCGACTACGAAGATATCCCCAAGCGCGCCATCCGACACGGAGCGGAAAAGGCACGGGTCATCGACTGCCGCAAGCAGTTGGTGCAGGAAGGTCTGTCGGCGCTGATGTGCGGGGCATTTCACATCGGCACAGCCGGGCGCAAATACTTCAACACCACGCCGCTGGGCCGCGCCGTCACCGGCACCATGCTGGTCAACGCGATGAAAGAGGACGGCGTCAACATCTGGGGCGATGGCTCTACCTACAAGGGCAATGATATCGAACGCTTTTATCGCTATGGCCTGTTAGTCAATCCAGAGCTGCATATCTACAAGCCCTGGCTTGACCCCGATTTTGTGAGCGAGCTGGGCGGGCGCCGCGAGATGAGCGAATTTCTGACGGCGCGCGGCTTCGAATACCGCATGAGCGCCGAAAAGGCTTACTCGACCGACGCCAACCTGTGGGGCGCTACGCATGAAGCCAAGCACCTCGAACAATTAGACACCAGTCTGTATATCGTGCAGCCCATCATGGGGGTGCGATTTTGGGACCCTGCCGTCAGCATCGACCCCGAAACAGTGACCCTCACATTCTATGAAGGATTGCCGGTCGAGATCAACGGGCGCGCTTATACCGATCAGGTCGCGCTGGTGATGGAAGCCAACCGTATCGGCGGCAGACACGGCCTGGGCATGTCTGATCAGATCGAGAACCGGGTGATCGAAGCCAAGAGCCGAGGGGTTTACGAGGCGCCCGGCATGGCGTTGTTGCATATCGCCTATGAGCGGCTGGTGACGGCCATTCACAATGAGGGCACGCTAGACAACTACTACACCCTGGGCCGTCGGTTGGGCCGGCTGTTGTACGAAGGCCGCTGGTTTGACCCCCAGGCGCTGATGATCCGCGAAAGCCTGCAACGCTGGGTGGGCAAAGCCGTTACCGGCACGGTGACCCTAGAGTTGCGGCGCGGGGACGATTACACCATTCTGGATACCACCGGCCCGAATCTGACTTACAAGCCAGAGCGCCTGACCATGGAGAGCGGCCAGGGCGAGTTCGGGCCGCTAGATCGCATCGGCCAGCTCACCATGCGCAATCTCGATATCGCCGATTCGCGCGACAAGCTGGGCGTGTACGCCAGATCGGGGGTGTTGCAACTTGAAAGCGGCGCGGAGTTTGGCCTGATTGAGACATCGAAGCCGGCGACGCCGGCGGTAGAGCCGGAGAAGCCTGCGCCGGCAGCCGGCGAGCTGTTGATGGACCTGGAGGGATAGCGCATTGGACATCGACGTTCGACCCGCCGGCCCAGATGATGTGTCGTCTATTGTGTTGCTGGTGGCTGCCAATGCCCGCAAGGGTGGCCTGTTGCCGCGCAGCGAGACCAACATTCGCGCCACGCTCAAAAACTTTGTGGTCGCCGTGGCCTCTGGTGAGGGGCCGCTGGCAAATGACGATGGCAAGCCGGTTGTTGTTGGTTGCGGTTCGCTGGCGCCGATGAACTCCACACTGGTCGAGTTGCGTTCGCTGGCAGTAGATGAACGCGTGCGCGGGGCCGGCGTGGGCCAGCGTATCGTTTCTTCTCTGATCGACCTGGCGCGCCAGCGCAAGTTTGGCACTTTATTTGCGCTGACGCGCGCCACGCGCTTTTTCGAGAAATGCGGGTTTACTCTGGCGCCAAAGGAGTTTTTTCCAGAGAAGGTCTGGCGCGATTGTGTGGCTTGTCCCATGCTGTCCAACTGCGATGAAGTGGCGATGGTGTTGCCGCTGTCGTCGGAAGACACCGTGGCGCATCAAGGTCTGGCCGGCGCGCGCGCGCCAGACCCGGCCCGCGAGAAGACAATCCCCTTGCAGGTCGTCAGCAAGATGCGCACGGCGCAGGAGAGCGTTGCAATCAACACACACGAACTGGTCAATCGAGTTGTGCTGGCTTACAGCGGCGGCCTCGACACAGCTTGTGCTGTGCCCTGGCTGCGCGAGACCTACGGCTGTGAAGTGATCTGCTTTGTGGCCGATGTGGGGCAGGGCGGCGATTTCGAGGCCATCAAGCAGCGCGCGATTGCATCCGGCGCAGCCGACTGCATCGTCGAAGACCTGCGCGAAGAGTTCGCCAATGAATACCTGTTTCCGCTCATTCAAAGCGGCGCAATCTACGAAGGCAAGTATCTGCTGGGTGCAAGCATTGTGCGCCCGCTCATTGCCAAGCACCAGGTCGATTGGGCGGCCCGGCTTGGCGCCGATGCAGTCGCGCACGCAGCCACCGGCAAAGGCAACGATCAGGTGCGCTTTGAGCTAAGTTACATGGCGCTTAATCCTCGCCTGAAGGTGATTGCGCCCTGGCGTGAATGGCACATACGCGGGCGCGAAGATGCGATTGCCTATGCGCGCGCACACAATGTCCCTATTAGCCAGTCTTTAGAACGCATTTATTCCGGTGACCACAGCCTGTGGCACAAGAGCGCCGAAGGTGGCAGCCTCGAAGACCCTTGGCGTGAGCCGGATCCCGGACTGTACGGCATGACCGTCGCCCCTGAACAAGCGCCCGACGAGCCGGAATACGTGGAAATTGAGTTTGTATGCGGCTTGCCCAAGAAAGTGAACGGCAAGAGTATGGGCGGCGCCGAGCTGATCGAGACGTTAAATCAGATCGGCGCGCGGCATGGAGTAGGTCGGGTGGACTTGGTGGAGAACCGGTTGATCGGCATTAAATCCCGCGGAGTGTATGAGACGCCGGGCGGCACGATCCTGCGCGCGGCGCATCAAGGACTGGAAGAATTGACGCTCGATCGTGAGACGTTGCACTTCAAACAGATGGTCGCCCTGCGGTACGCTGAACTGATCTACAACGGCCAGTGGTTCACACCCTTGCGCGATGCGATTCAGGCATTTGTAATGGTCACACAGCGCGATGTGACCGGCACAGCCCGCGTGAAGCTATTTAAGGGCAACGCAGTGCTGGTGGGAAGAAAGGCAGCTTACTCGCTCTATCGGGAAGATCTGGCAACTTTCCTGCGCGATGACGTGTATAACCACCATGATGCGGAGGGATTTATTCGGCTGTACGGTTTGCCGTTGCGGGTCAAAGCGCAGGTTGATCTCAATCGCGCCGCGCGTGTGGCGCCGCTGGATATGCCGGCCGGAGAAGGGCGAGATTGAGGTGAGGCCGGCCCGGCCTATGCCAGCTTAGCGCCGGCCTCTCTGGCTGCCGCTGCGTCCCCGGCGACTCGGTCGTGGATAGGGCTGCTCTGGCGAGACGGAGGAGGTTGCCGTGGCTGCCGGCGCCAGTTCATCTTCGGCAATCGGCTCTCCCATGCGGCGCACTTTTTCCCATTCCGGCGTTTTGTCGTCGATGTCGTTGAGCATCTGGCGCAACTCGAAAATCTGATCGCGCAGCATGGCCGCTTTCTCAAACTCCAGTTCTTTTGCAGCCGCTTTCATCTGCTTCTCCAGGTCGCTCAGCAGCCGGTGTGCTTCGTGCCTGGGCAGATCGCGCAGCGAGAGTTGCTTGCTGTCGCCGGAATTGCCCGCGCCATAGCCGGCTTTCGGCTCGGCTAGTACACGCACCCGGTCGGTCAGGTCGCGGATGGCCTTATAGATCTGCTGCGGCTCGATGCCGTGCGCTTGGTTGTAGGCAATCTGCTTGGTGCGCCGCCGGTTGGTCTCGTCGATTGCTTTTTGCATCGAGTCGGTGATGTGATCGGCGTACATGATGACCTTGCCGTGCACACTGCGGGCAGCGCGGCCGATCGTTTGGATGAGGGACGTGGTGCTGCGCAAGAACCCCTCTTTGTCGGCGTCGAGGATGGCAACCAGCGACACTTCCGGCAGGTCCAGACCTTCGCGCAGCAGGTTGATGCCCACTACGACATCGTATTGACCCAGCCGCAGGTCGCGCAGGATCTCCACACGTTCAACCGTCTGCACTTCGCTGTGCAGGTACTGTACCTTAATGCCCAGCTCGAGTAGGTAATCGGTCAGGTCTTCGGCCATGCGCTTGGTGAGCGTGGTGACCAGCGCGCGCTCGCCGCGCCCCACGCGCTCGCGGATTTGAGTAATCAGATCATCGACCTGGCCCTGCACAGGGCGAACTTCGACTTCGGGATCGACGATGCCGGTAGGACGGATGATTTGTTCGGCGATCACCTGGCTGTGTTGCAATTCATAAGGACCTGGGGTGGCGCTCACAAATATGGCCTGGCGGAAGCGTTGCTCGAACTCGTCGAAGCGCAAGGGGCGGTTGTCGAGGGCGCTGGGCAGGCGGAATCCGTAATCGACCAGCACTTGCTTGCGGGCGCGATCGCCGTTGTACATGCCGTTCAGTTGCGGGATGGTCATGTGGCTCTCGTCGATGACAAGCACAAAGTCGTCGGGGAAATAGTCGAGCAGCGAAAAGGGGGGGGTGCCAGGCGGCCGGCCATCCAGTGGGCGCGAGTAGTTCTCGATGCCGCTGGTATACCCTACCTCGCGCAGCATTTCCAGGTCATAGCGCACACGCTGTTCAATCCGCTGGGCTTCGAGTAGTTTGTCGTTATCCTTGAAGAACTTGATGCGCGCTTCCAGTTCTGCTTCGATGGACTCGATGGCAGCCTTCAACTTTTCCTGTGGCGTGATGAAGTGTTTGGCCGGGTAGATCTCAACTTCGCCTAGCTCACGAAGCACTTCGCCGGTGAGGGTGTCGATTTCCGTCAGGCGCTCCACTTCGTCGCCGAAGAACTCGATGCGATAGGCGGTGTCGGTGTAAGCCGGCTGCACTTCCAGAGTGTCGCCGCGCACACGGAACTTGCCGCGTGAGAGAGACTGATCGTTGCGCTCGTACAGAATGGCGACCAGCATGCGCAGCACAATTTCGCGCCGGCGTACCTCGCCTTTGCGCAACTTGACGACGAACCGACCATAGTCCTCCGGGTTGCCGATGCCGTAGATGCACGACACCGAGGCGACGATGATGACATCGCGCCGGCTCATCAGCGCGCTCGTAGCGGCCAGACGCAGCCGGTCTAGTTCGTCGTTGATCGAGGCGTCTTTCTCAATGAAAAGGTCATAGCGCGGGACGTAGGCTTCTGGCTGATAGTAGTCGTAGTACGAGACGAAATATTCAACTGCATTATTAGGAAAGAAATCTTTGAACTCCGCGTACAACTGCGCGGCCAGCGTCTTGTTGTGCGCAATGATCAGCGCCGGGCGTTGCACACGCTCGATCACCTTGGCGATGGTGTAGGTTTTGCCGGTGCCGGTAGCGCCAAGCAGCGTGGTGTAGCGATTGCCGGCGTTCAAGCTGTCGACAATCGTGTTGATCGCCTCCGGCTGATCGCCGGTGGGTTCAAAGGGCGAGTGAACGGCAAACTCTGGCATGGGGGGGATTATAGAACAGACGTTCAGAGCAGCTTGATGACAAGCGCTTGCGCCTGGCGCGCCCAGACGCCCAGACAGGCGACTTTACATCAATTTTGCCAACTGTGCTAAAATGCCTCTACGGCAAGGGAAGCCGGATGAGTTCAGTCCAAGGTGATGACTGCGTTCCCAATGCATCGAGCAACGTGTCGCCCTCTTTGGGCATCCGGGAGAGTATCCGTTGAAATCAGCAGCGCACTGGTGCGCCGCTGATCGCTGCATGTGTGGAACCTCGTTTTCACCCCCCACTTTCAGGAGGAGATGATCGATCGGCCGCAGAACATCTTTCACATCGCGTTCAGCATAACTTGATTGAGATTCCTGTTCGTACATTTACATGTTCGGTTTGTGTGCTCTAAGCTGAGCAATCGCATTAGTTTACGGAGATAGATAGAATCATGCCAAGCAGGCTGTATGTTGGCAACTTGTCGTACACAACGACAGATGAATCATTGCGCGCGTTCTTTGCTACTGTTGGCCATGTCAAGGAGACCGAGGTTGTGATGGACCGCCAGATGGGTCGTTCCAAAGGCTTCGGGTTCGTTGAGATGATGACCGATGAAGATGCACAGAGAGCAAAGGACATGCTGGACGGGAAGATGCTGGATTCGCGTCCATTGCGGATCGACTTTGCCAAGCCCAAGGAGACTCGCCCACGTGCTGGCGCCGGCATGAGTGCTGTGCCTTCAATGGGTGGGGATCGTCCGCGCCGCTTCAATCGTGGTAGCCGCGACGACTTCCGCGACTGAAACAAACCTGTTCTAAGACAAACGCACAGGCCTTCCTGGCCTAATCAAGTGAATCGCCCCGCACCTGCGGGGCGATTTACCTTGTCAAGCGCACAAACGAAGGGTGAGATCATTCCTCACGCAGTACGTATCCCACGCCTCGTACGGTGTGAATAAGCCGAGACTCTCCGTTGGCCTCTGTTTTCTGGCGCAGGTAGCGAATGTACACTTCAAGCACGTTGCTCTCGCCCCCAAAGTCGTAGCCCCAGACCCGATCTAGAATTTGCTCTCGGGTGAGCACTTGGCGCGGGTTGCGCATCAGATACTCCAGAAGGTCGTATTCCTTGGCTGTCAGCTCAAAAGTCCGCTCGGCGCGCTTGGCCAGACGGGTGCCCGTGTCCAGAACCAGGTCGGAATAGCGCAAGATTTCAGGTTTGGAACTGGGCGCAGCGCGCCGGAGCAGCGCATGTACTCGCGCGAGCAATTCGGGGAAAGCAAATGGCTTGACCAGATAATCATCGGCGCCTGCCTCCAGGCCCATGACGCGATCTGGCACCGAATCCTTGGCTGTCAGCATCAGAATGGGCGTGTTGCCGGCCGAGCGAAGCCGCCGGCAGACCTCGAGTCCGTCCAGTCCCGGCATCATCCAATCGAGGATGACCAGATCGGGTGGGTTGTCGCGCGCAGCCGCTAATCCCCCAGCGCCATCTGCCGCGACGGTCACTTTGTAGTTCTCATAGGCCAGACCTCGGCGCAGTAAGTCGCGTATTGCGGGATCGTCTTCGATCACCAGAATATGTTCCATCGTAGACATGTCGGTCTCCCTTAACCTTGCGGGGTAGTGGGCCTGGGTTTGATTGCATTCTGTCGCCCGCTCTATCCCAACATCTGCCCTATTATCGGATATGTCACCCTTCGAGGTTGCCGGCGCCGAACGCAATCTGCACAGCGCTGATGGGCTTGACGAATCTGAGCATATAAGCAAGCCCATTGCCCGCTTGGCCGGTGAGCTTAAAGCCGGCTTCCTCTAGCCACTTGCGCATTGTTGCCGGCCGAGCATATACGGAGGCGAATATATCTTCGCCGGCGACCAGCACGCCGCCGGGTTTGAGCACCCGCCGCGCCTCGGTAAGCGCTGCCTTGCGCCGGTTGACCTCTGGCAGCACGGAAATCATCATCACGTAGTCTACGCAGTTGGCCGGGAGCGGGATGCGATGGAGCGGCGCAAGAAGCGGCACGACGTTTGAAGCGTGCTGAGACTCGACCCGGCGCGCGACCGTATTAATCATGTTGGCTTGCATGTCCAGCGCGTATACGCGGCCGTTCGGGCCGACCCGCGTGGCGGCTTCCAGCGCGTGGGCGCCGGTTCCGCACCCGGCATCCAAAAGATGCGCGTTGCGATGAACGCCGACGAAATCCACCGTGCGAACAGGATCGCGATATATCCGCCGGAATGGGTTGTCCAGCAGCAGAAACGATAGCTGTGGCGGCGTCGGCACGTGGGCAGCTTGCAAAGCCAATCGCATACCCAAATGAGCGCCGATCAGCGCCCCCAGGCCGAAAACGAATGACTGAGTGGTCCGTCTAAACATGAACACATTCTAACTAAACCGTGCTCTGGCATTTAGCAGCACAACCGGGCCTGCCCTCGCGAGAGCAGGCCCGGCTGTTAATGCTGCAGTCTGCCGATGGTTCAGCGCCCGCTCGAAGAGATGGACTCACACTGGATCTGGTAGTCGCGGGCGAGCAAGGCGTAATTCAGCTTGTTGTCCTCGCACCGGGTGTTCTCCGCAGCAATCTGATATTGCGCTGCGGCTGCACAATAGTCATTGATCTGATTCTGCACCAACGCAGTCTTGGCAGCGATTAGTGACTTTGTCTCAGTGTCTGGGGCCAGTTTGGCGGCAGATATCAGATTGAACAGGGCGGCCTCGTAGTTCTCGCGCGCCAGGTGGATGTTACCCATCATGGCGTATGCATACGCAGCCAGCGAAGGAGCCGAGGGGCTGCGTATCTTGCCGGCGCGATACTCGTCCAGGAGTTCGCTGATAATGGCCTCGGCTTTATTCAACAGTGCTAGGCTCTCCGCTTGATCATCGGTGAACTCGCGCCGGATGATGTATGCCTGCGCCTGACCGTAGCGAACCTTATTGTCCAGGATCGTTGCCGAGGGCTTGACACCGGCCGATTGCGCGCTGGCGAAGAACGCTTCAGCCATATCCAGATAGCGATGGGCGGCTTGCGCGTCTGCTCCCGACTCATAGAAGGCGCGCAGATTCATCACGTTGCCGAGCCCGAGGTATGCCAGGGCTGCTTGCGGCTCGAAGGTCAGGGCGGCTTGATAGTGGCTTGTGGCCTGTTCAAGCAGGTCACTGTTCAAGCCATCGCCACAACTGCCTGTCGCGGCTTGCAGGCTTGCGTTGCCGGCAAACAGATGGGCCATGGCCATGATCTTGTTGTCTGCTGGCGGGTTCAGCCAAGTGATCTGACTGAAGGTTGCTCTGGCATCGAGGTAGCCAGCATAGGTCTGTCGACTAAGATAAGCAAGTCCCTGTATTAGCAGGGCCAGGGATGTGGCCCGACTGGTTAACTCGCGCCGGATAGTGGTGCTGGCAACTGTGTCGTTGGGCTGCAAAATACTACTGGAAAATGCGCCAAGGTCATAGGTGCCTTGATATTCTGGTGCGTCTTGCAGGTAAGTTGGCGCAATGTCGAACTGGGTAATCACGCTCACTTGCGATTTGTTGCAGAACACGGTCGCGTACAGGGCAATATCTGCCCCCCGGCTTCTGATGAGCTGCTTGGCCTGAGCTGTGTAGGCAGCGTCGGTGGTTCCGGCCTGGATACCGGTTTGGCTGGGCGACCATACTTTGATGTTCGATGCCGCGCTTTCTCCTGGCTGATTGCCTTCGAGTTGTTTCCGAATGGATGCGGTCAGTTCTACAGGTAATTCGGCGGCGAGCGTGCGGCAGGCGGGGTCCTCTGGCGCGGCTGCGCGGAAGGGCAGCACCACCATATCCAGAGCATAGGGGCTGCCGGCGCTGAATTGTGGCTCGGCAGCGGAGGATTGGTTAAGGCTTGTGATGACTGCAAGCGAGCCCGCGATCACTGCAATGGCAAACACCACCAGCACCGGGATGACTACCGCAGGCGCCTGCAAGTAAATGTTCCTTGCAGCCACCAGGATGCTATGGTTGGCCGAATGACCGACTACCAGATTCACATCTCCACCACCGCTTTCACTGCCTTCGTTGGCTGGTTTGCGCCGGTTGCTCATCCATCCAAATTTCGGAAAGCTTGCCTCCAGCCGCCTCCACCAGCGCGACAGTTGGTTTTTCGGCTTCGGCTTTTTGCGCCGCGCTCGGCGCTGAAGCGTATGCGGCTCTGTCATGTTAAATTACCTTAAATTGATGTAAAAAGCTAAACACGAATTCTTAAATCCAGATTCTAAGTGGTTTCTAATAATTTTGCAAGTGGAATCTATGTAATATCTCGGCGGCAGAACTTTTGTTCTGTCGCCGGTGGCCGGCTTGGCGTGCCGTATTCAGAATCCCGTCGGCTTACGGGTTTAGCGCGGGATAAACGAGGGTGGCGTAGTAGAACGTGATGGCGCCGGTCCAGAGGAGCGAATCAATGCGATCGAAGACGCCGCCATGTCCGGGGATCAAATGCCCCGAGTCTTTGACTTTGGCCTGACGCTTGAACATGGACTCGGCCAGATCGCCGAAAGGGCCTAGCAAGCCAATTAGCAGGCCGGTTGCCAATAAATGCAAAACGCCCATCGGCGCAAACACCCCTAACAGGATGCCGGCGGCGATGGCAGACACAATACCCCCCATGTAGCCTTCCCAGGTTTTTTTGGGACTGAGGTGGGGGGCAAAGCGATGCTGGCCGAATAGCTTGCCCACCGCATATGCGCCAGTGTCTGCCGTCCATGTAAGTAGGACAGCCGATAACAGCCACCAGCCATCTGTCAACTGGCGAAGTGCTGCCAGATGCCCACCCATCCAGCCCAGGTATGCGCCGCCGGCCACGGCAATTGCCCAGTCAGCAACGGGCTTGCCGTCCTGATGTCGCATTTGCCACGACAGAGACAGCAGGATCACCAAGGTCAACAGCGGGGCAATTGGAAGGCTGGGTAGGCTGACGGCTGCAAATGACAGAATTGTGATTGTGAGTGCGATGCCGAGTGACGGGTTAAACCCGCTCACCCGCATCATGATCACCATCTCGCGTGTGGCCAGACATATGGCCGCCAGCACCAGGGCGAAAAACCAGTACCCGCCCACAATGCCCACTGCAATTGCCGGCGCGGCGAACAGGATGGCGCCGATGACGCGCATCCATAGCGAGTCACGAGCGGGCGAGGATTCCACGTGCTGCAACGATACGCCCGTGTTGGCAGAACGCAACACGACGCGCAGTTCTACTTATGATGAGCCGACCCCCCCGAAGCGTCGCTCGCGGCGCGCATAGTGATCGATAGCTTTCTTGAGCTCGTTTTCGTCGAAATCGGGCCAGTACGTGTCGGTGACGTAATACTCGGAGTAAGCGCTCTGCCAGATTAAGAAGTTGCTGGTGCGGTACTCGCCGCTGGTGCGTATGATCAGATCTGGGTCTGGCAGGCCGCATGTGTACAGGTAGCGCCCGATCGTCTGCTCGTCGATGTACTCTGGGTGCAACCCTTCGGCCAACATTGCTTTAACAGCATCGACGATTTCTGCGCGCCCGCCATAGTTGAGCGCAATGTTCACAATCAGGCGATCGTTGTGCCGGGTGCGTTCTACGGCGGTCTGAATTTTGTGTTGGAGTGTGGGCGGGATGCGGTCGAGGCGACCGATATGCCGAATCTGAACCCCGTTCTTGTCTAGCTCTGACAGTTCCCGGTCAATGACAATCTCAAGCAGCCTCATCAGGCTGTTGACTTCGTCCACCGGTCTGTTCCAGTTCTCGGTCGAGAAAGCGTATAGGGTAAGGATTTTGATGTTGTTGCGGACGCACGCTTCCAGGATGCGGCGCAGGTTGTCGGTGCCGGCTCTGTGACCGGCAACTCGCGGCAGATTCCGCTTGCGGGCCCAGCGTCCGTTGCCATCCATAATAATGGCGACGTGATGTGGCGTGTGGGCATTAGCTGCTGCAACCGGTGCCGATGACGCTGTTGACACACGGTTTCGCGTTGCCAGATTGTCGAGCGTCGCAAGTGGAATAGCCATATGTTTTGTCATCATCCTGTCACGGCCGTGCGGAGTCATGTCTGACTGTGCACGGCCATGACGCTTACATTTCCAGGATCTCGTTCTCCTTGCGCTTCCCGGCCTCATCAGCTTTGACCATGAACTTGTGAACTAGGTTCTCGATCTCTTTCTGCGCGCGCTTATGCTCATCCTCAGAGATCGTGCCATCATCCTCAAGTTTCTTCAGATGTTCTATGGCTTTGCGGCGATGCATGCGCAGGCCGGCTTTAGCTTCTTCCACACGCCGGCTCACCAGTTTTGCCAATTCTTTCCGGCGTTCCTGGGTCAACGGCGGAATGTTCAACCGCAGCACCTTCCCATCGTTCTGAGGGGTCAACTTCAGTTCAGATGCCAGGATTGCTTTTTCGATTGCCTTCAACGTGGTTGGATCATAAGGGCGTATCATGATTACCTGCGCTTCAGGCACAGACACAGAGGCCAGTTGTTGCAATGACACGGGCGAGCCGTGATACTCTACCATAACACGATCCAGCAGATGGGTGGATGCCCGACCGGTGCGGATAGATTGGAAGTCGACTTCCATCGCATCGATCGATCTCTGCATTGCCTTCTCGCAATCGGAATGCACTTGTTTTATTGAGTCAACCACTGGATACCCTCCCAGATCGTAGACTTGCTTACCTGCCTGCTTCCGCAGACAGGCTGTCAAATTCTATCATGGTAGTTTTGGACACTCGCTTATGAAAGACTGAGCGCCTGATCATCACTATTTGCCATAAATGAGTGTGCCGATTTGCTCCCCGGCGACTGCACGCTCAAGAGAGTTTGGCTGCCAGAGATCCAACACGATGATTGGCATGTTGTTTTCCATGCACAACGTAATGGCAGTGCTGTCAAGCACCCCGACATGTAGGTTCAAAGCCTCAAGGTATGTGAGTGATTGATAGCGTTGCGCCGAGGCATTCGTGCGGGGATCTGTGTCGTAGACCCCATCCACTTTGGTGGCTTTGATCATCACGTCGCAACCAATCTCCATGGCGCGCAAGGCTCCGGCTGTGTCGGTGGTGAAGTAGGGGTTGCCTGTGCCGGCCCCCAGGATGATGATGCGATCTTTTTCCAGGTGACGAATCGCGCGCAAGCGGATGTAAGGCTCAGCCACCGACCGAATCTCAATTGCCGTTTGCACACGCGCCGCCATGCCCATGCGCTCGAAGGCATCCCGCAGCGCAAGCGCGTTCATCACTGTGGCGAGCATGCCGATATGGTCTGCGGTTGACCGATCCATGCCGTGCGCGATGCCGTCTCTGCCGCGCCACCAGTTGCCGGCGCCCAACACAATGGCAATCTGCACGCCCATCTGTTTGACGGCGCGCACTTTGGCGGCCACCTCTTCGGCCAACTGCGGCACGATGCCCATGCCACCCGGCCCGGCGAATGCCTCCCCGCCGATCTTTAGCAGGACGCGCTTGTACTTTGGAACATTCATGGATTGCCTCCGCGTTAAAAGAGGGCATTGATGCATGCCCTCTCTGTGTGTCTGCTGGAGCGATCTGTTATATCTCTTCGCCCAACTCGTAGCGCGCGAATCGCCTGACGACAATGTTTTCGCCGATCTTGGCAATCGCGGCAGTGATGAGGTCTCGAATTTTGACCTTGTCGTCCTTGACGAAGGTCTGCTCCATCAGGCAGACCTCCTGGTAGAACTTTTCCATTTTGCCGGCTGCTATACGCTCGGCGATCTCTGGCTTTTTGCCCTCGGCCAGCGCTTCCTGTCTGTGCGCCTCCATTTTTGAGGCGATTAAATCGGCCGGGACGTCCTCCTTGCGGATGTACTTTGGAGACATCGAAGCGATCTGTAGCGCTATATCATGAGCCAGTTCTCTGAACTCTGGTGTGCGGGCCACGAAATCGGTTTCGCAATTCACCTCGACCACCACAGCCAGCCGGCCACCGGGGTGGGCATACGCTTCGATGACGCCCTCGCGCGTCTCGCGGGATGACTTCTTGGCCGCTGCCGCCAGACCCTTCTCGTTCAGCCAGGCGAGGGCCTTGTCAAAGTCTCCATGGTGCTGGTCGAGCGCCTTTTTGCAATCGAGCACGCCTGCGCCGGTCGCCTCGCGCAGTGCCTTGATTTGTTCATTTGTTGCCATGATGCTCTCAAAATTCATCCTCATCGGCTGTGCCGGGATCAAACGAGCGCAATACGGTTTCTTCTTCGATCTTCAGGTCGCCGGCCCGGATCTTGGACAGTGTTTCCTCACCGATCTGCCGTGCGCCCACATCCTGGCCTTCGGCGATCTCGGTTGTGTCGTTGCCTTTGCGCAATTCCAGCCCTTCGAGCGCCGCATTCGCCATGGCCTCGACGATCAGCTTAATCGCGCGGATGGCATCGTCGTTGGACGGAATCACATAGTCCACGCCATCTGGGTCACAGTTCGTGTCGACCATGGCAATAACCGGGATGTCCAGTTTATTCGCTTCCCGAATGGCATTTGCTTCCCGGCTGACATCGACGATGAACAGTGCATCGGGCAGACGCCGCAGGGTCTTCATGCCACCCAGGCGATGGTTCAGTCTGGCGATTTCCCGGTCGCGCAGGAGCGCCTCTTTTTTGGTGAACCGCTCGAATTCACCGCGCTCTTTCATGGCTTCCAGTTCGGCTAGCCGATCCAGCCGCGATTTGATCGTTCGCCAGTTGGTGAGTGTGCCGCCCAGGAATCGCTCGATGACATAGGGCTGGCCGGCGCGTGTGGCCTGCGTCATGATTGGCTCCTGCGCCTGGCGTTTGGTGCCGATAAACAGCACCACCCCACCGCCGGCCACCAGATCGCGGATCATGGCATAGGCGTTGTCAATGGCTACGATGGTCTGTTGCAAGTCGATGATGTGAACGCCGTTTCGCTCGGTGAAGATATACGGCTTCATCTTGGGGTTCCATCGCTTGGTGCGATGGCCGAAGTGCACGCCTGTTTCGAGGAGCGCCTTCATCGGAACTACGGGCATATTCTGTTTCTCCTTTTTGCGGACAGATTTTTTGGCTGTCCCCACTGCGTCCGTCTTCTGAGCGTCAGATCACACTTGTTGTGTGACAGGCCTGCCGTCATCCGGGCGCATGCGAGATGTAAATTTCGGCCCAAAGGCCGGCGAGATTCTACCACACCGACTCGCGCACTTCGGATGTGATGACTGAAACATCTGACATCAGGCGCTTGCGCAGTGCGTGGCGTATGCCGCCCGTCTCTGTGTTAGAGTTGCCGCATGTTCAACTCGATTGCAGATGTGACGTCTGGGTTGTTGGGGCAGCAGTACATCGCCTCGGACGAGATCGCCACCGTGGTCTATCTGGCTGAAAAAATGGGCAAGCCGATTTTGGCCGAGGGGCCGGCCGGCGTGGGTAAGACCGAGTTATCGAAGGCATGGGCCGGCGCGACCGGCCGCGAACTCATCCGCCTGCAATGCTATGAAGGGTTGGATGAGTCCAAGGCGCTCTATGAGTGGGAGTATGCCAAGCAGATGCTCTATACGCAGTTGTTGCGTGATAAGCTGAGTCAGATCGTCGGCGAGGCTCAGACGCTCGGCCAGGCCGCTGATCGGCTGGCCGGCGAAGAGAATGTCTTCTTCTCCATGCGCTTCTTGCTCCCGCGCCCACTCTTGCGCGCCATCATGAGCGACAAACCGGTCGTCCTCTTGATCGACGAAATTGACCGCGCCGACGCCGAGTTCGAGGCTTTCCTGCTCGAAATTCTGAGCGACTTTCAGGTCAGTGTGCCCGAGCTGGGCACGCTCAAAGCGCGCACCCAGCCCATGGTAGTCCTGACCAGCAACAACACCCGCGAGCTGAGCGAGGCGCTCAAGCGGCGCGCCCTCTACCTGTTCATCGACTACCCCTCGCTCGAATCAGAGCTGAATATTGTTCGCATGCGTGTGCCCGACTTGTCGCCCAGTGTGGCCAAACAGTGTGTGGAAATCGTGCAGCGCCTACGCGGCCTTGACCTCAAGAAGTCGCCCAGTGTGGCCGAGACAGTGGATTGGGCCAAAGCCCTGGTTGCTATCAACGCCCGACATCTCGACGACAAGACGCTCAACGACACGTTGACTGTGATTTTGAAGCACGAATCGGACATTCAACGCGCGCGGCGGGTCCTCAGCGCCGGCAAGGCCCGCGATGTGGGAGTGCGTTAGTCGACCGTCGTCAGATACCAGATACGCGCGCGTAATTTGCGCGCACCGGGCTGCTTGGGGCTTGTGCGGGAGTGATCGATATGGATGAACGGGTTGTGGAGTTTGTGTCGGCGTTGCGTTCAAATGGTGTGCGCGTGTCGCTGGCCGAGTCGGTGGATTCGCTCAAAGCTGTCGAGGTGATCGGCGTCCTTGACCGTGACCGGTTCAAGAACGCGCTCAAGGCGACGCTGATCAAGGAGCCGGCTGATGTGCCGGTCTTTGAGCAGATTTTCCCTCTCTACTTTGGCAGCGGTGGGCCAGAGATGCAGCAACCACAAGGCCTCACCAAAGAACAACAGGAAATGCTGGAGCGCGCGCTAGACGAATTGCGTCAGCAAATCCAGGAGCTGATGCGCATGTTGGCCCAGGGTCAGCGTCTGTCGGACGAGCAACTGCGCGAGGCGGCCCGCAAATCCGGCGTTACCCGGCAGATGCGCGGCATGAACCAGCAAGTCCGCGAGTGGCTCACCGAACGCATGTTACGCCAGCTTGGCCTGACACCTGAACAACTGCGCGACGCCCTCGAATCCTTGATGAAGCAGCTCAAAATGCAGGGCATGGATCGCGAGGGCCGCCAGGAAGTGAGCGAAACCATTCAGCAGAACGCCGATGCCATGCGCGAGCAAGTATCGCGCTTTGTCGGCCAAAACATGCTCAACCAGCCCAGCGACAACCCGCGCCGCCGTCGCATCGACGAGCTGATGAATCGCCCGCTGTCGTCGCTTAGCGACGCCGAGGCGGAAGAGCTGCGCAACCATGTGCGCCGGCTGGTCGCCCAACTGCGCGCTCGGGCGGCCCTACGCATGCGTCGGGCAAACCAGGGCAATCTGGACGCCAAATCTACCATCCGGCACAATCAGCGCTATGGCGGCGTTCCTATCGAAATCAAACTGCGCCGGCATCATCTCAAACCCAAGCTCACCGTCATTGTCGATGTGTCTACGTCTATGCGTCCGGTTGCCGAGTTCCTGCTTCAAATGGTCTACGAGATGCAGGATCAGGTCAGCAAGGCGCGCTCGTTTGCTTTCATCGATGACATTCACGACATCAGCCAGCCTTTCAATGAGCATCGGCCCGAAGATGCCGTGCCCCTGGTGCTGCATAGCATTCCCCCCGGCCATTACAACACCGACCTGGGCAACAGTCTGGTGACTTTCAGCAGGGAATTTCTCGACACAGTCGATCGCCGCACCACGCTGATCTTTGTGGGAGATGGACGCAACAATTACAACGATCCGCGCGCCGATCTGGTGCAGATGCTGAAAATGCGCGCCCGGCGTGTTGTCTGGATGAATCCCGAACCGCCGTATATGTGGGGCCAGGGCGACAGCGATATGCTGGCGTATGCGCCGCTATGTGATGCGGTGCACCAGGTCGCCACGCTTCAGCAGTTGGCCGATGCCATCGACGACCTTTTCCAGCATCGGGTCTGAGCCGCAATGCTGCGCCAAAGCACCAATCACGCGCCAGAGGGCGGCGCACATACTCAAATTGTGGCAGCCCAAACCGGGTTGATGGTCGGCCCGCTGATTGGGCTGGCGCTGCTGGCGCAACAGCTTTCGCTCAGCGTGGAGCAGTGGTGCGCCGGCCTGCTGCTTGCAGGTGTAGGGTTGTGCTATGCCGGCGTGGTCGCAGGGCGTCGATCCGCCGGGGCCGGCCGGCTTCAGGCTGGCCAGGCCGGGGCGATTGCCGGCTTGCTGGCCGGCCTGATTGCCGCTTTGCCGGTCACTGCGCTGCTGTTGCTGTTGGCGCTCAACGGTCAGGCGGCGCTGTATATCGGGCAAGCTCTCGATCAACTCGAAGCAAGCGGCATCTTGAACGCCTTACACAGCGCCGGCTGGAGCAGCCCTGCGCTGGCGCGCCTCGGCGTTGTTGTTCAATTGCTTTGCTATGGTGCTGGGTTGCCCGTGGCCGGTTTGTTGATCGGAGCTGCAGCCGCCCCGCTGGCTTTGCGCACCGCGCGCGCCTGATCGGCGTTGCCTGTTCCCTCAAAGATTGCCTTGGGCTATTGTCTGTATAGTCCAGCCGGATCGAGTTCCTGGCGGATGCAGCGCAGCTCTGCATCGGTGGGCGGCGCGGTAACGGTTAGCGTTTGCGCCAGCTTGACTGGCCATCCGATGTTGTCGAGCACATCTTCAAGCGCGACGCCCGGATGCAACGAAAACAGGCGCATCTCACGATCGGGCGTGTTGAAGTCGAACAGCGCCTTGTCCGTAATCACCAGGCGTGGTCCGCCCCCTGGCATACTCAGGCGTTCTCGCGCGTCGCCGCCGGCCAGAAAGCCGGGGCTGGTGACAAAATCGAGCTGCTGCACAAAAGCGCGCCGGCTGAGTCGCATGATGTAGAACAACTTTTGGGCGTGAATGGCGATCTCGCACGCGCCCCCGCTGCCCGGCAGGCGCACCTTCGGCTTTGCATAGGCCGATATGACTGTGGTGTTCAGGTTGCCAAATCGGTCAATCTGCGCCCCGCCTAGAAAGCCAACCTCCACCCGCCCCCCTTGCAGATAAAAGCTGAACAGGTCGGCTTGCGACATGGCCGAGAGCGAGCCACTGACCAGCGCGGGGTCGCCGATCGAAAGCGGCAGTCGGGTGGGGCGCGCGCCATACACGCCGGCTTCGTAGATCAGCTCCAGGTGTGGCGCAACGGTGCGCTGCGCCAGGTTGCAGGCGATGTTGGGCAGCCCGACGCCCACGAACACCGTGCGCGCGCCGGCCAGCGCCCGCGCGGCGGCAACGATCATCATTTCGGATGCAGCAAACGGAACGGGCTGCGTGTTCATCGGTAATCCCCATAGTTCACCGGCTGCGACCAGGCGTCGCCCGGCTTCAACCGCTGGCGTGTTGCTGCGCCGAGCTTCTGCACGTATTCTGCCCGATCCTTCACGCCATATACCCATTCATCCAGCCAGCCCGCTGTGCGTTCTGCATCACGCGAGATGTCATCCCATTCCAGGTAGAACGCGTTGTCGCGGTCGTAGTAGCCCTGCGCGTATGAGGGATGCGCGCCAAATGGTTCATGCACAACGGCATCGACGATCAGGCCGGGAATGATGGTGCGGTTGGGGTCGGCGCGGATGACTGCCTCCTCCACGATTTCTTCGACGACCACGATCACTTTGTGCGCGGCGAAGGCAACTTCTTTCTGCGCGCCGAGCAGACCCCAGAGCTGGGTGTTGCCGGCTGCGTCGGCGCGCTGCGCGTGCAGGATGGCCACATCGGGATTCAGCGGCGGCACGACGGCTACAGTCTCGCCGTCGTAGGGGCTTTGGACAAACTGGATACGCGAGTTGGCCGCCGGCATGTCCGAGCCGGCGTAACTGCGCAATGGGTAAAACGGCAGATGGGCGGCCCCGGCGATGTACCGCCCGATCATGCCGAAGTGCGAATATTCCTCGATCTCCAACGGCGCCGGGATGCCTTGTTCGATTGCCCGCCGGATGCAGTTGAGTGAGCCCACGCCGGGATTGCCCAAGTAGCTGAACACCAGCCTGCGCGCCACGCCGGCCGCCACCATCTGGTCATAGATCACATCGGGCGTCATGCGAATCAGCGTCAGGTCGTGCTTGCGCTGGCGGATGATCTCGTGGCCGGCGGCGAAACAGATGAATGCGGTGAAGCCCTCAATGGCGACGGAATGGCCGTCGTGCACATACCGTTCGATGGCCTCACGCATGGACAACAGTTTTGTGTTCATCGGGGCAATCACGCTGTGAGCGATGCCGGGTCAATCCACTCACTCCAATGACGAACTAACCACTCCGCGTCTGGCTTTGCTCGCGCAAGTACTGCTGCACATAGTACAGCCCGCCGCCGCCGCGCGAGGTGCTGCCGCTGCCCTTCCATCCCCCGAACGGTTGCACTCCCGGCCATGCGCCCGTCGTTGCCCCTTTCTCGCGGTTGACGTACACCACGCCGGCCTCGATGTGATCGAGGAAGTACTGCACTTCTTTGCGGTCGCGGCTGTAGAAGCCGGCAGTCAGGCCGTAGATGCTGTCGTTGGCCTCGCCCAAGACCTCTTCCAGATCGCTGTATTCGCCGATCACCACAAAGGGCAAAAACAGTTCTTCCTTGAACAGGCGGTGCTCGCGCGGCAGCCCATCCACGATGGTGGGAGCGCAATAGAATCCTTTGGCAAGGTCGCCTTCGATCAGCGGGTAACCGCCGGCCACAATTTCACCGCCATCCCGTGTGGCCAGCGCCACGCAGTCCTGGAACTTCTGATAGGCTGCCTGGTTGATGACCGGCCCGGTGAACACGCCGGCCTGGGTTGGGTCGCCCACTTTCAGTGTCTCTGTCTTCTGCTTCAACAGCGCGACGAACTGCTCTTTGATCTCTCGGTGCGCATACACGCGCGATGCAGCGCTGCATTTTTGCCCGCTCAGCCCGAACGCCGAGCGCGCCACGCCTTCCACCGCCTTGCCCAGGTCGGCTTTGTTGCTGACGATAACGGGGTTTTTGCCGCCCATCTCGGCGACGCATGGGCGTGGATAACGAATGCTGAAGCGTTTAAGAATGTTAAAACCCACGTCGAACGAGCCGGTGAAGGTCATGCCGCCGACATCGGGATGTGAGACCAGCTCTTCGCCCACCGTGCGGCCCGGCCCGGTGACGAAATTGACCACGCCCGCCGGCAGCCCGGCGTCGAGAAAGCATTGGGCCAGGTGCCACGTGCTGATGGGCGTATCGCTGGCCGGCTTCAGCACCACCGTGTTGCCGGCCACCAGTGCGGCCCCCATCGGCCCGCCACTGAGGGCCACCGGAAAGTTGAACGGCGAAATCACCACCCATACGCCATAGGGCTTCATCACGCTGCGCGTTTGCGCGTTTCCTTCTGGCTGCATGGCGTGGATGAAGCCATCGTTGGCTTCCATCTGGTCGCAGTAATAGTCGATTAGGTCGGCGGTTTCCTTCACGTCGCCCAACGCCTCGGCCCGGCTCTTGCCCACATCCAGGCTTAACCAAGCCGACAGCTCGAACAGCCGCTTGTTGATCAGCGCGGCGACTTTGCGCAACATCGCCACACGTCGCCGCCACGGCAGCCCGCTCCAGGCCGGGAAAGCGGCTCTTGCGGCAGCAATCGCATCCTGTGCGTCCTGCGCCGAACCCACCTGTGCGTAACCGAGCACCACGTCTGTGTTAATCGGTGTGCGTTTGGGCGCCTCCTCAATCGCGACGCGATGTTCGCCGTTGATGAGCATCGGATACGAGCGCCCCAGTTGGGCGCTGACGGCGGCATAGGCGCGGTCGTATTGCTTCAGCGCGCGCGGGTCGGTCAGCGCAGTGCTGAGATTGGCATAGGTAATGACAAGGGCCGATTTTGGTTTTGCCGCCGGCTTGCGCGTTGGTTTGCGCGCCGGCTTGCCGAGAGCTTTGGCTGTTCGTGTTCTGGTAGCCATTCTTATCCTCCTCACACGTGCAACGCTGCACTAGGGCAGCAACTCATCGATCACCGATAATCCCCACTCCAGATCAGAGTGTTCGATCACGAGCGGTGGACACACAAACATCAGGTTGCCGCGCACGGCCAGACTGACCCCGCGCTGCAATGCTGCGCGGGCCAGCGTTTTCAACCAGGGCAATGGTTGCGGAAAAGTATCTTCGGTCATCTCGACGCAGGCGAACAAACCCAGCCCGCGCACGTCGCCGATGCAGGCATGCCGGCGTTGCATGGCGCGCAATCGCTCGAACATCCACCTGCCGAGCTGGGTCGCGCGGGCGATCAGTCCTTCAGCGTCGTAGGCTTCTATCGCTGCCAGCCCGGCTGCGCACGCCAGCGGATGTCCGCTGTAGGTCAAACCGGTCTCCAGCGTGCGCGCATCAAAACAGGCTGCGACGCGCTCTGTCACGCAAATGGCGCCCAGCGGGATATGCGCGCCGGTCAATCCTTTGGCCAGGGTGAACAGGTCGGGGCAGGGCAGGGCGCCGGCCTGAGTTGTGTGCTGAGCCTGCCAGGCAAACCACGCCCCGCAGCGGCCAAATCCGCTCATCACTTCGTCTGCGATCAGCAGGATGCCATATCGGTCGCAGATCTCGCGCAGGCGGGGCCAGTAGTCTGGCGGCGCGGCGATGCCGTTCGTGCCGGCGGCCGGCTCTGCGATCAGCGCAGCCACGCTGTCCGGCCCTTCCTGCCGGATCACGGCTTCGACGTGATCGGCGCAGCGCAGACCGCAGTCGGGGTAGCGCAAGCCGAATGGGCAGCGATAGCAATAAGGGGGCAGTACGCGCGCCACATCACGCAGGCCGTCTGTCATGCCGCGGCTGCGCGCATCTCCGCTGACGCTCAGGGCGCCGTGTGTTGCGCCGTGATAGGAACGGTAACGCGAGATGATCTTGCGCCGGCCGGTGACCCAGCGCGCGATCTTGATGGCATGCTCGGTGGCCTCTGCGCCGTCGCAGGTGAAGAACACGCGCCCGTAGATCGGAGTTTGGAGTTTGGATTTTGGATTTTGGATTGCGCCTTCTGGATTGTGTATTCTGCGCTCTGTGTTGTGTTCTCTGTCTTCTGCGTTCTGGATTCTGGATTCTGGATTCTGATTTGCCAGGGCGACGATGCGCTGCGCCAGTTCGGCGCGCGGCTGCGCGCCCCAGGCGTTCGAGATGTAGCACAGCCGGCCGGCCTGTTCCTGAATGGCCCGCACCACAGCCGGGTGCTGGTGGCCCAGGTTGCAGCATTCGGCCTGGCTGCTCAAGTCAAGATAGCGCCGGCCTTGCTTGTCCCAGAACCACGCGCCGGCGCCGCCAACAATCGTTGCGGCGTTCCAGTCCGCTTGTTTGGTCCAGGTGTGCAGGACGAATTGCTTTTCATCAACCATGGTGGGTAGTCAGTAGCCAGTAGTCAGTAGTCAGATACTCTGCGCCTGCTGGTGATGGGCGTTGCCGCATCATGCTCGCTCCTCGGCCTCGCGCACGGCGTCCTCGAAGATGGCAAGGGCTTCATCGGCCAGGGTGGTGGGGATGTTCAATGGCGGGGCGAAGCGCACTACGCTCGCGCCGCAGCCCAGCAGCAACAGCCCGCGCTCGAATGCGCCGCGCAAGACGGCTTCCATCAAATCATGGGCCGGCTCGCGTGTCGCTTTGTCTTTCACCAGTTCAACGCCGATCATCAGCCCCAGCCCGCGCACATGGCCGATGCACGGATGGCGCTCTTGCATGTGACGCAGTTTGCTCAGCATGTGCTCGCCCACTTTGCGCGCGTTGTCCATGTAACCTGTTTCAATCAGGCGCATGGTTTCGAGGGCGGCGGCGCAGGCGAGCGGGTTCCCGCCATAGGTGTTGCCATGCGCGCCCGGCTTCCAGGTCATCAGGTGTTCGCGCGCGATCATGGCTCCGAAAGGCACGCCAGAGGCAATGCCTTTGGCGCTGCACACGATGTCTGGCTCGATGTGCGAATGCTCGACGGCCCACCATTTGCCGCTGCGACCCATGCCGCTTTGCACTTCATCGACGATCAACACAATGCCGTGCCGGTCGCATAGATCGCGCAGGCGGGGCAGGAAGTTGGGCGCCGGCACAACGTAGCCACCCTCGCCCAGCACCGGCTCCACCAGCACAGCGGCTACCTCATCGGCCGGCACGTCGTATTTGAACACCACACGCTCGATGTAATCGACGCAGGCGTCGCCATAGTCGCGCACCGCGTCGGTGTCGTCGTGGGCGCTGAAATCCAGACAAGGCCGGTAGGGGTCAGCGTAAGGAACCTTGACCACGCCGTTCAACAACGGTCCAAAGCCGCGATGCTGAATCGGCTTGCTGCCGGTCAGGCTGACCGATCCATACGTGCGCCCGTGAAAGCCACCGTAGAAGCCGATCAAATAAGGCCGGCCGGTGTAATAGCGAGCCAGTTTCAACGCGGCTTCGATTGCCTCTGTGCCCGAGTTGGTCAGAAACGTCCGGCTGTTTTCCGCAAAGGGGGCAATGTCGTTCAGCTTTTCCGCTACCCGCACCATGCCTTCGTGGTAATAGTCCGACGAGATGTGAATGAATTTCTCGGCCTGCTGCTGGATGGCGCGCACGATATCGGGGTGTGAGTGGCCGGTGGCGCATACGGCGATGCCGGCGGCGCAATCGATGTAGCGGAATCCATCCACATCCCAGACTTCGCTGCCGCGCCCATGAGACATGACAAACGGATAGTCGCGGGGATATGAGGGCGAAATGACCTTTGCATCACGCGCCAGCAGGGCGCGCGCCTTTGGCCCTGGCACGGGGTTTTTGTGCAGCATCTTGGCTCTCCTTACTGACCGCGCCGCCGGTGGAAGTTGTCTTGAGTTGTCTTCGTTGTCTTCTCTTCGTTGTCTTCTCTTCGTTGTCTTCAATGGAGCGCCGCCTGGACAAAAGTATAGGCCAGAGCGGGCTGGTGTGGGTTTGGTCGAGCAGGGGCGCGCCGTGTCAGACTGCGCCTTGAACTGCCGCGACACAGCGTGTCCGGCCCGCCTTCGGGCCGCTTCTTGCGCGCGCGCTCATAACCCAAGCAGTCCCACGGAGCGCAAGAGGGCCTTCAGCGTGATGTCCAGTGCGTCAAGGCTGAAGCTGAATGCCAGCAATGCGACAACGGCGATTGCCGCCGATAGCAGCATAATGACGACGGCGATCAGCCAGCTCCATCGGCCGTGATAGAGGATGATCTGGCTGAGCGCAATCCAGTGTGACAGCAGTCTCAGCGCCAGCACGCCGGCGCCGAGGATTGTTCCCACCTGCGGGATGAGGATGACCGGTGTGAATACCAGCGGCATGGACGCAAAGGCAAGCACGCGCATGAGCACCGTCAACTCTCCCGGCAGGCGCAGAATGCGGCAGGCTGCCTGCGTGGTGGCTACGTTGATCAGCCATGCCACCATACTCGAACTGATGCCTGCGACGATATTGATATCGGGGACGTTGGGTTGGGCTTGCAGCACTACCAGCGTGGCCCCTGCAATCAACGAAGTGATCACAGCCAGCAACAGCGCCGGCCCGGTGGCGTAGGGATCGCCGGCCACATCGCGATAGACTCGCTGATTGAGCAGCAGCGCGTTCACCGCCTGCTGAGTCCACAGCCGCCAGTTGCGCAAGCCATGCACCAACACCGGCCACGTCCATGATCGGTTCTCTTCGGCTGTTGGCAGCTTGGGTTTGAGCGGGTCGCCGGGCAGCCCGCGTCGCGCGTCGAGCAGCGCAAAGATGTCTGTGGCGTTCGAGGTCGGCGGCACAACCATGTCGGCCGGGTGCAGGATGAAGGCGTCGGTCTGTGGGCCGCCTAATCCACCGTGACTGCCGACCAGCTCCTCGAAAGCGGCAACCTGGCCATCGGGATACAGGCTGCTGTTGATGATCAGGTCTCCGGCGTTGGGGAACTCGGCCATGCGTAGCAGTTGCGCAGCCCGCAGGTCGGGATCGCCGTAGGGGATCAAGGGGTCTATGCCGGTGACAGCGCCCGTGACCAGGTTGCGTGCGCCCGACTTGCTTAGGGCGATCGGTGTCTCCTCGTCGTCCCAGACGACGACGAATCCGACTCCCGGATGGCTGACCAGTGCGTCGATCAGGCCAGGGTGCTCGCCTTCAAAGTCGCTAAGCTTCACCCGGCCCGCGCTCAGGTTGAGATAGACATGCGCCATGTTGCCGCCGGCGCACACCACCACGCGCGGTCGCGTTGTGGTGGGAGTTGCCGGCTCTGCTGCATCGGGGGATGCAGATACCCGTCGTTCCAAGGCGCGCCCGGTGCGACCCAGCGCGGCATTGCGCACTCTGTCGCGTCGGCGTTTGTCAGGCCTTTGCAAGTTGGCGTTGCGCAATTCGGCGGCAAGCGCGGCCACGAAATATTGGCCGGTGTCGCTGCCGGTCGGCGCGCTGGTTGGCGCATGGATCAGGCTTTCGATGAGCTGCGCCAGTGTGATCCCGTATCGTTGGCGGAAGGTCGCGCCCACCGATTGGCCGTGGTCAGACAGAATGAACAGGTCATACGGCCGGCCGGCTTTGTGCTGGATCACGTCGCGCACGCGGCCAATGCTGCGGTCGAGCGCGCGCAAGGTGTTCAGCGCATCGGGTGAATCTGGGCCGGCGTGATGCGCCACCTCGTCATAGCCCACGTAGGTGGTGTAGATGGCCGGCACGCCGCGAATGATGTCGAGGATCACCATGTACGTGCCCAGTTCGCGCAGAAATACGTTGGTCACCGCGCGCAGGATGGGATAGGCTTTGCGCAATCGGTTGATGCGCGGCTGCACATTCAATACCCGTTGCCGGGCGGCCTCGAATACTTCCACCACCAGATCCCACAGTGTCAGCAGCACACTGCGTGTAAAGATGTATGGATTCAGCCAGAACAGATATAGATCCTCGTTTCGGCGGCGTGTGATGTCTTCGTTTGTGTCACGCAGCATGCTCATGGTCAACAGGCTCTTGGCTGCGTCGCCGGCCATCAGGTTGTTGATGCTCGACCCGCCGCGCAACAATCCGTTGCCGTTGGCGTAGCGGGCGTTTAACTCGGCGGCGTCGCTGAACCGGTTCGACACCAGCATGCGCCCGGTGGACTTTTCGTACCAGCGGAAGGCGGGGATGTCGTAGTTGTCGCCGTACATGATGCCGGCCTGACACGACGAAGTCTGCGAGGGCAGCCCGCAGTCGAAGTGAGACAGATGGTGCGTGCCGTCGCGCAGCATTTGGCGCACCGTCGGCATGATGCCCCTGTCGATTGCACCCTGCATCCGCGCGTGACTCAGGCCGTCAATTTCCAGGATGACAATACCCCGTCCCGGCTCGACAGCCGCCGGCAGGCTCATGCGCCGGCTCAACCATTGCACCATGCCGTCAAAGAATGAATAGTCGTCGTCGATGCTGGTCAGGCTGCTCAACACTGTGTTGGTGGCCGAGAGCGCCAGCGCCCCCAGCAGCGCCGAGCCGGCGTCTTGGATCTGAAATGTCGGCAATAGCCACGCCGTAATGCTCAGCGTCAGCGCGTTAACCAACAGTGTGGTCAGGCCGAACGTCAAGACGTTGAGCGGCAGTGTAACCAGCAGCAGGAGCGGCCGCACCAGCGCGTTGACGATTGCCAGCGTCAGCGCAACCGACATGGCGATGATCAGGTGCGGCGTCTCTGGCGTATCGATGACCACGATGCCCGGCACCATGTAGCTGGCCAGTAACAACGATATGCCCTCGATGAACCAGACGGCGATGAAGCGGACGACAATGTTGCGAACCTGTCTCATGTCGATCTGCGCGCGGTTTACGATCGCTCGTTCCTGAGCTTGGCCGGCCCGGCGCTACATGGCCAGCGCCCGCGCCAGGCAGGTCAGCATGACTGATCCAGCCTCCTCGGCGGTTGCCCCGAACGCGATCACGCCATCTTCGTGTCCCCCCATGCAAAAGATATGCTGCGCGGCCACGTCCGTCTCTGCAAACAGCCGGGCCACTTCTGCCGCCATCTCTGGCGTGCCATAGGGCACGTCCGCGTGGGTGGTGGGAATGTTAAGCTGATGGGCGCGCTGCCAGATGTCGGGCGAATGGGCGTGCATGACGAAACGTGCGCTACTATCCAGCGCGTACACACTGCCGTGGGTCAATGATTCGGCGGAAGGTTTGATGGGGCCTTCGGCCACAACAAGGTTGAGTTCGGGCCGGCACTCGGTCACAATGGCGTAGTGCTCGGCGCCGAGATGCGGCAGTCCGCCGGTCTGGGTGCCGGTGATGATGAAGCGGCGCAACGGCGGCGGCGCGTCGAATGGCGCGATGCGCTGGCTGATGTTGCCAAAGCCGTAGCCTTCGTAGCGGGTCGGGTCTTGGCCGATGAGCTGGAGCAGAAACAGGATTCTGCGCCATGCGTTCAGTGCGCGGTGCGCGCAAAGGTCAACCGGCGAGGCCGGCGTGAAACGCAGTTGAAACTTCAGCGTGCCTTCTTGTGGATGCGCCATGTCACGATTGGTTGGGCAAGTCTGGATTTTGACTGCGGGATTGTAGCCGAGCGCGCAGGTTGCGCCTGGCGTTGTCGTCCAGGAACCGTCTGGGAAGTGTCTGGCAACTGTCTGGCTCGGCCCGATCAACATCACGCACAGCGGGTTGACAGTATAAACGCGCCCACCTCGCTGAAGCGCCCTGGGCTTTCTCAGACAACACTCACACAGGGTTCACCATGTGAAACCATATTAAATCCTACAACATTCACCAAAAGGAAAGAAAATGCGACAAGAATTTGGCGGATTTGGAGGAGGCGGTCAGTCGGTTTCGGGCCGTGGCACGACCCTGCTGGTGGCGATCGGTGTGGGTCTTTTGATTGTCGCGTTGCTGCTGCTCAATTCGTACACTGTTATCGAAGCCGGCACGCGCGGGGTGCTGAAAAACTTTGGCCAGATCGTCGGTGTACTGGGTGAGGGCTTGCACTTTCGCGCCCCGTTTATCTCTAATGTGACCATTGTGGATGTCAAGACACAGCGTTATGAGTCGAACGCCTCGGCAGCCTCGCGCGACTTGCAGATTGTGTCTACCCAGGTGGTCTTGAACTATCGCCCCGATCCCAACACGGTCGATACGCTGGTGCGTGAGATTGGGCCGGAATACGAACGCCGTGTGGTTGACCCGGCAGTTCAGGAAGCGCTTAAGGCAGCCACTGCCCAGTTCACTGCTGAAGAACTGATCACCAAGCGCCCGCAGGTGTCGGCGGCTATCCAAGACGTGCTCGAGGCCCGTCTGTCGGTGCGCGGCATTCTGGTCGAGAGCGTCGCCATCACCGACTTTAACTTCAGCGAAGAGTTCACCCGCGCTATCGAAGCCAAGCAGGTAGCCGAGCAAGACGCTTTGCGCGCGCAGAACGAATTGCGTCGCGCACAAATCGAAGCGCAACAGCAGGTGGCTCGCGCCGAGGCCGAAGCAAAAGCGCGCCTCGAAGTGGCCCGCGCCGAAGCAGAAGCCTTGCGCTTGCAACGCGAGGTGATTTCGCCGGCTTTGCTGCAACTGCGCTTCATTGAGCGCTGGGACGGCATCCTGCCGCGCGTCATGGCCGGCGGCGAAAACGGCGGCGGCGTCTTCCCCATGTTCATGATCCCGGCCGATGATTTAGCTGCGCCAACTTCAACGACGCCTCGGTCGGCGCCGACTCCGACGCCCGTGCCATAGCGATTCGGTCACAATCTGTCGGTCACAATCCGAATGTCACCTGACACAAACAGGCCCCGCACATATGCGGGGCCTGTTCTTGCTTCCACCCCCGCGCAGCGCGCCGGCCAGATGTAATGCGTTTGTGATGCGTTCAGCCATGTGATCCACTCTGACCTTGATCTGCTCCCGCCGGCCGGCGCCCCTTCTCCAGTCCACGAAACTGCGTCTCGTATAGCCGGGCATACAGTCCGCCGGCGCTGACCAGGGCGTGATGATTGCCCTGCTCGACCACTATGCCATTCTCGATCACCAGGATCACATCAGCGGCCAGAATGGTGGACAGGCGATGCGCGATCACGATGCTGGTGCGTCCAACGAACAGTTTGTCCAGCGCCTGCTGGATCAGCGCTTCGCTTTCCGAGTCCAGCGAGGATGTGGCTTCATCCAGCACCAGCACGCTGGGATTCTTGAGAATGATGCGCGCCAGCGCGATGCGCTGTTTCTCGCCGCCCGACAGCCGGTAGCCGCGCTCGCCCACTATTGTGTCGTACCCCTGAGGCAGTGCGGCGATCACATGATGAATGTTGGCGGCCCGGCAGGCTTCGATCAAATCGGACTCGCTTGCATCTGCCCTGGCGTACAGCAAGTTGGCCCGCACGGTGTCGTGGAACAGGTAGGTTTCTTGCGTCACCAGGCCGATGTGTTGGGCCAGCGTGGTTTGCGTCAGATCGCGCAAGTCGTGCCCGTCGAGCAAAATGCGCCCCTGTTGTGGTTCGTACAGGCGCGGCAGCAGGTAAGAGATGGTAGTCTTGCCCGCGCCGCTCGGCCCCACTAGCGCCACCAGTTGGCCCGGCTCGACGGTGAATGACACGTCATGCAGCGCCCAGCGCCGGCTCGGTCGAATGGCGACGGACGCCTCGGCTCCGTTGTCGCGCCGCGTAGCCATGACCGGCGGGCTGCCGAAGCGCACATCGCCCGCCGCAGGGTGATGCGTCTCATGCGTCTCGGTCTCTGTCGCTGCGCCGGCCGGCTCTTCGCCGGCCAGATACGAGAACGACACATGCTCGAATGCCACCGCGCCCTGCACACGTTCCAGGTGGATGGCGTTCGGCGCGTCCTGAATCTCCACCGGCAAATCCAGGTACTCGAACACGCGCTCGAAGCTGACCAGCGACTGGGCCAGCTCTACCTGGATGTTCGACAACCCCACCAACGGCTGATACAGCCGCGCCAGATAACTGATGAAGGCCACGATCGTGCCCACGCTCAACGCGCCGGTGATGACCAGATACCCGCCGGCCCAGAACAGCACAGCGCTGCCGATCG
This sequence comes from Candidatus Roseilinea mizusawaensis, assembly GCA_016841965.1. Lineage (GTDB taxonomy): Bacteria > Chloroflexota > Anaerolineae > J036 > Brachytrichaceae > Roseilinea > Roseilinea mizusawaensis. The sequence continues at coordinate 100,587 of JAEANN010000016.1, forward strand.
AACTGACCAGGCCGATGACGACGAAAAACCAGCGCCCCACGATTGCTCTTTTCACGCCGATGTCTCGCACGCCGGCTGCGTTGTGTTTAAACTGCTCGCGCTCGTGCGCCTGCCGGCCAAACACCTTCACCAGCAACGCCCCCGACACATTTAGCGTTTCGTTCAACTGGCCATTCATGCGGCTGTTCAGTTCCATGCCCTGCCGGGAGATGTCGCGCAAGATGTGCGCTGCGCGCCGCGCCGGCAGATACAGCCCCGGCAGCACAATCAGCGCCGCCAGCGTCAGCCGCCACTCGATGCTGAGCATGACCACCAGCGTAGACGCAAGCGTGACGAGATTGGTGAAGACCGACACCAGCGTGCCGGTCACGGCGCTTTGCGCGCCCACCACGTCGTTGGTAAAGCGCGACATCAACTCGCCGGTTTTGGAGCGGGTGAAGAAGCGCAGTGACATGCGTTGGAGATGATCGAACATCTGGCAGCGCAGATCGTAGATGATCCCCTCGCCGGCTTTGGCGCTCAACCAGCGTTGCAGCGTGCCCAGCAGTGCGCTGATCAGTGGCACGGCGATCATGCCGATCGCCAGCAGGCTCAGCCGGCCCACATCGCGGTCGGGCAGGGCATGGTCGATCAGGTCGCGCGCAAACAGCGGCGGAGCCAGCTCGATGACCGATGTGACCACAATCACCAGCGTCATCATGCCGACCATCCCGGCATAGGGGCGCGCATAGCCCAACACGCGGCGTAGGGTCTGCCGGTCGATTTTTGGCGCGCCGGCCGGTCGCTCCTGCATCATGCCCCACCAGGGGCCGCCGTGCATCATCACGATTTAGCCTCCTCTGTGTTTGCGCGGCGCCGAGGGCCTGTCAGCAACTTCTTCAGTTCGTACAGCGTCGTCAGCGCTTCCAGCGGACTCATGCTGTCGGGGTCGATTTGCTTCAAGCGTGTCAAGGCCGGCGCCTCGCTGATGAACAAAGGCAACTGCTCCACCGGCTTGAACGCATCTGCTTTTGTTTGCAGTGTCCCGTCTTGCAACTGGCGCAAGATGTCTTGCGCGCGATGCACCACCGCCGGCGGCAGGCCGGCCAGTTGCGCCACGTGAATGCCATAGGAGCGGTCGGCCCCGCCGGGGATCACCTTATGCAGAAAGACAACCTGTCCCCCTTCTTCGCTCACGGCCACGTTGTAGTTGCGCACATGCGGCAGCTTGTCGGCCAGTTGGATCAACTCGTGGTAATGCGTGGCGAACAGCGTGATTGCGCGCCGCTCCGGGTGGTTGTGCAGAAACTCGATCACGCTCCAGGCGATGGCCAGCCCATCGTAGGTGCTGGTGCCGCGCCCGATCTCGTCCAGAATCACCAGGCTGCGTGGCGTGCAGTGATGCAGGATGTTGGCCGTTTCCACCATCTCGACCATGAAGGTGCTCTGGCCGGCGGTCAGTTCGTCTTGTGCGCCGATGCGCGTGAAGATGCGATCGACCAGGCACAGGTTGGCCGATTGCGCCGGCACATAGCTGCCAATCTGCGCCAGCAGCGCAATCAGCGCCACCTGCCGCATATAACTCGACTTGCCGCTCATGTTTGGGCCGGTGATGATCAGGATGCGCGCCTCGTGGTCGATGCAGGTGTCGTTAGGCGTGTAGGGCGTCTCCTTCAGCAGTTGCTCGATCACCGGGTGGCGGCCGGCGACGATCTCCATGCGCCCGTCGTCGTTGAAGGCCGGCCGGCAGTAGTTGTTGCGCGCCGCCACCTCTGCCAGCGCGGCCGCCACATCCAGCCGCGCCACGGCGCGCGCCGCCGTCATCAGCGCAGTGGCGTGCTGGCCGGCAATGGCTGCGTTGATCTCGCGCAACAGCCTGGCTTCGATCTCCGCCACGCGCTCGCCGGCGTTCAACACCAGCGCCTCGCGCTCTTTCAGTTCCGGCGTGATGTAGCGCTCGGCGTTGGTCAACGTCTGCTTGCGGATATAGTCGGCGGGAATGGCCGACGTGTTGGCGTGGGTGACCTCGATGTAGTAGCCAAACACCTTGTTGAAGCCGACCTTCAGCGATTTGATGCCGGTGCGCTCGCGTTCGACCCGCTCCAGGCCGGCGATCCATGTTTTGGCCTCGCGCGCCGAGGCATGCACGCCGTCCAACTCGGCGCAGTAGCCGGGTCGGATGAAACCGTCGTCGTCCGGCTCGTCCTTGATTGCCTTTTCGATGATGTCAATCACTTGCGTCAGCGATGTCGTGGGCAGCGCTTCATCAGCGCCCAGCGCGCCGGCCCCCAGTGCACTCGCGGCCAGCGCCTGGCGGGCAGCCGCTTTCAGACTGAGCAGGTCTTTGGGGGTGGCGATGCCCGTGATGGCGCGGCTGGTCAGACGCTCCAGATCGGGCATGTGCTTCAACGCATCGCGCGTCTGGGCGCGCAACAGCGCGTCGGCGTAGAGCCGATCGATGCGTTGCAAGCGTTCTTCGATGCCGGCGCGGTCGAGCAGGGGCTGCGACACCCACGCGCGCAACAACCGGGCGCCCATCGGCGTGAGGGTGTGATCCAGCACGCCGAGCAGCGAGCCTTGCTTGTTGCGGCTGCGCAGCCCTTCGGTCAGTTCGAGGTTGCGCCGTGTGACGGCATCCAGCCCCATGAAGCCGGCGGTCTCGTAGGCGCGCAGCGCGCTGAACTGCGCCAGCGCCGCCGGCTGTGTCTCGCGCAGATAGGCGATGATTGCGCCGGACGCGCGCAACGCCAGCGGCTTGTCTTCGATCCCGAAGCCGGCCAGGGTGTGAACCTTAAAATGATCGAGCAGCGTCTGGCGGGCGTTGCCGTGCTCGAAGCGGTAGGCGGGGAAGGGGGTCAGGTGGGTGCGCGCCATCGGCGCGCCGTTGAGAGGCAAGACCGGCGGCTGGCCGCGACCGGCTTCGGGCACAAGCACTTCGCGCGGTTGCAGGCGGGCCAGTTCGCGCTCCAGATCGATCAGGCTGTCGAGTTGCGCAGCGGCGAACTCGCCGGTGGTGATGTCGCAATAGGCTAGGCCGGCGGAAGATGCTGGCAGATGCTCCGCCGTTCGTTCCCCGTCTTCTGACGTGATGACCGCCGCCAGATAGTTGGGCGCTTCGGCTTGCAGCATGGCCGGCTCGATCACCGTGCCGGGGGTGATGACACGGCGCACTTCGCGCGGCACCAGCCCGTTTACGGCTTCGTTGCCGATTTGCTCGGCGATGGCGACGCGATAGCCGCGTTCGATCAGCCGGGCGATGTACGACTCGGCGGCGTGATGCGGCACGCCGGCCATCGGCACGCGCGTGTCTCGGCCCACTGGCCGCGAGGTCAACACCACATCCAATTCACGCGCCACCAGTTCGGCGTCGCTGTCGAAGGTTTCATAGAAGTCGCCCAGCCGGAAGAAAAGAATGCAGTCGGCGTGTTTGCGCTTCAACTCCAGGTATTGCCGGCGAATGGGTGTGGCGTCGGTTGTGCTCATCGGTGTGCGCGGTATGTTACCGCAACGCGCAGCCTATATGATTGCCCCGTGGCAAAAACGCTTCCTGTCAGCATTGTCAATGGCTGAGGGGAATGTGGTGATCTCATTCGCGCAGAGCCGGGCGCTGCTCGCGCAGATGGGCATCGCCGGCGAAATCGCGCATACCCCTGGCCACTCGCCCGATTGTGTCTCGCTGTTGCTCGATGATGGTTCGGTGTTGACCGGCGACCTGCCGGCGACCTGCCGCTGGCCGCGCACGCTTGGGACAATCCGGCTGCGCTGGCCGCATGGCAACGCCTGCGCGAGCGCGGGGCGGCAGTTGTGTATCCCGCGCATGGGCCGATCCGACCGATTGACGAACTGCCGCAATGACACGCTTTGCTACTTCAGAATATAGTACGTGCCCTTCTTGTCGCCGATGCGCAGAATGACGCCGGCTTCCACCAGCTCCACAAAGTCGCGCCGCAATGATTCGGCGCTGACATCGGGGCACAGTTCCTGATACTCGCGGTTGGTGATGCGGCCATGCGCGCGCAGATAGTCGAGCATCTTTTCAGCGCGCTGTTGTTGCGCTGTTTGGGGCAGCGCGGCGGCGCCGGCGGCTTCATCCGCCGGGTGCGCTGTTGGTTTGCCCGGCAGCGTGACTGAAAACCCGCCGTCGGTCTCCTCGAACTGCGGCGCAGGATGGCCGGCTTCTTTCATCGCGCGCAGCATGCGGTCGATGCCATAGCCCAGCCGCTCGATGAATCCCATGTCGGCCAGCACTTGCACGATGGCCTCGTTGCGCGAGTAGCGCTCGTGAAGCAGATTTTTTAAGGTGACGTGGCCGGGCAGCTTGCCGGGGCTGCGCACTTGCACCCGGTCGCTAAAGATGAGCAGGTGGATCTGGTTGCCGATCAGCCGATAGTCGCGGTGCGCGATGGCGTTGACGATGGCCTCGCGCAGCACGCCCGGCGGGTAGGGGGGATCGTCGCTGCGCCGCCAGTTGCCCACTCGCGCGCGCCGGCTGAGATTTTCCGAGATAAACAACTCGGCGCGGCGGATCTGATCGGGCAGCGTCCCGCCGATGGTCTGGCGGGTGAACACGTCGTCCATGCTGGCGCCGTTGAAGCGCACGGCCATCACTTCTGCGCCGCGCACCCAGCGCTGGGGCTGCCGGCCAAATAACAACAGGCCGGCGTAGGTGGGCCGCACGCGCCGGCCTGCCATCACAATACAGCCGCGCCGCAACAACACGTCTTCCACCGTAGGCTCGTTCACGCTGTGCGCGCCGGCGGCGTAGCTTTCGGCGCGCGCCCAGTCCAGGTCGTCTTTGCTGCTGCCGGGCGGGCACTTGGCTTCCCACTCGCGCGCGTCGTCGCTGCGGGCCAGGATCAGTTCGCGCAGGGCGCGCCCCGGCAAAGCCACGATGCGCGCGCCGTTGCGCGTGACATAGCGGCCATCCAGCCCGTACACGTGCGGCAGGCCGTCCGGCACTTCCACGATCAGCGCCTGGGGCGCGGCGTCCGGCTCGGCCGGCAGGAAGTAGGGCAGCGGCACGATCAGCGGCGGCTCGGTCATCAGCAGGGCTTGCATGGCGCGGTCGCGCAGTTCAGCCGGGTCAATCGCGCTGGCGCGTCGGTTCTGGCCGGCCTGCACATCCACGATCAGCACGCCGCCTTTGGCGTTGGCCAGCGAGGCCAGGCCGCGCGCAATGCGTTCGGGCGTGGCCAGCGCAGGACTGAGCACATCGATGCGCGCGCCGGCGCCAGCGTTCAGCAGTCTCTTCAGATCAGCGAGTGTGATCATGGATTGTCCGACCGGCAGCGATAGCGCGCGTCCCTATCTTTCCACGACCGTGAATGTTGCAATCTGCTGATTGCCATTTGAGAGCGTCAGCCGGTCGCCGGCTTTCCAGGCCGGCTCGCTGCGGTTCCAAAACAAGTCGGTGGGCACATCGGCCCCGCGGGTAGTATGCAGATTGATAAAGCTATCTTTCAAAAGCGTCACGTTGCCGAAGGTGTACGCCATGCCGCTCGACGAGGCCAGCACCCAGCCGGTCAAGTCCACGGTGTCGCCTTCATTCACCAACACCACCACCTCACGCGAGAGCTGGCCGGGAAACAGCACGGTGCTGATGCGCACCCGGGCGTTGGTTGCCGTGGCGCCGGCGACCGGCGTAGCGCCTGTGGGAATGGGTGTGGCTGTGCTGTCGGCTGCGCCGACGGATGTCGGGGCCGGCTCGCCCGGCGTGGCGGAAGCTGCCGGCGTTTCAGCCGGCGTGACGCGAGTCGGTGGCTGTGTGGGTTCCACCGGCGCGGCAACGGCCATGCTGGCTGATGGAGGGGCGCCGGGGTTCATCAGGGCGCGCGCCACAAAAAACGTCGTGACTGCCGACACAACGATGTTGACCACAATAAATAACGCCCATTGTTTGGGTGTGGGCGCCATGATTGGCGTTCGGGATGACACAGCAGGCTGAATATATCACGGCCAGGTGGACAAGATGCGCCGATGGGCGCAACAGCGAGCGCGATAGCAGGCACAAAAACGCGGGTCAATTGGCTTGAAGCCGGGGTGGTCGCGGCGTTTAGGCCGCTGTCTCGGCTGAAGCCGAAGACTACTTTCAGTACCCTCGTGCGGGTCAATTGGCTTGAAGCACCTCACTCCTCATCACTCATCACTCATCACTACTGACTTTCAGTACCCTCGTGCGGGTCAATTGGCTTGAAGCGATGCGCACCCAGGCGTCACCACCCATCGTGACCACGTTTCAGTACCCTCGTGCGGGTCAATTGGCTTGAAGCGCAGCCGCGCGCAGGAGGCAAGAGCTGGGGGTGCTCTGTTTCAGTACCCTCGTGCGGGTCAATTGGCTTGAAGCTACTCCCCCCCTCGCACCTGAATCTATCTCCCCCCAGTTTCAGTACCCTCGTGCGGGTCAATTGGCTTGAAGCTGCAGATTTGTTTTATGGGGGCAAGCCGGTGAAAGGCGTTTCAGTACCCTCGTGCGGGTCAATTGGCTTGAAGCGGCGCGCCGGCGCGGGAAGGGACCTGCGGCCACGCGTTTCAGTACCCTCGTGCGGGTCAATTGGCTTGAAGCCCTGCCGGCCCACCTGCCAGCCAGCATCTGGGCGCGTTTCAGTACCCTCGTGCGGGTCAATTGGCTTGAAGCCGGCGTTGCTGGTGCTGGTCGATGTGTCGTCAAGTAGTTTCAGTACCCTCGTGCGGGTCAATTGGCTTGAAGCACAATGACGAACGAAGAGAGGGCCGGGCTATACATCTGTTTCAGTACCCTCGTGCGGGTCAATTGGCTTGAAGCCCGCTTGCTGAGGTGTGTCCGCAGTAATGAGCACCAACCTTTCAGTACCCTCGTGCGGGTCAATTGGCTTGAAGCGCGCCCCCGAGTGGGTCTGGGCGCTGGCCACCCTGCTTTCAGTACCCTCGTGCGGGTCAATTGGCTTGAAGCCCCCCGCTGCAACGCAGTGTTTTATGGGGGCAAGCCTTTCAGTACCCTCGTGCGGGTCAATTGGCTTGAAGCCCCTCATCACTCACCCCTCGCTACTCACCGCTTGAGCTTTCAGTACCCTCGTGCGGGTCAATTGGCTTGAAGCCTGGTCTCCGACCACTGGCGTGCGCAAGTATGCGCTTTCAGTACCCTCGTGCGGGTCAATTGGCTTGAAGCCAACGCGCGGCGCAGACGTGCTTGCGCAAGACTACAGACTTTCAGTACCCTCGTGCGGGTCAATTGGCTTGAAGCGTTCTTACCTGGAGATCGCCGAACGAGTTGGGCCAGCTTTCAGTACCCTCGTGCGGGTCAATTGGCTTGAAGCAAGGGAGGTATACGACCTCAATTGCCAACGTTGACTCTCTTTCAGTACCCTCGTGCGGGTCAATTGGCTTGAAGCGCAGTGGCAATCGAGCTTGCGATTCGCGGCAAGAGGTTTCAGTACCCTCGTGCGGGTCAATTGGCTTGAAGCTTCGAACTCGTGCTACGCGCGCCAATACCCACCACGTTTCAGTACCCTCGTGCGGGTCAATTGGCTTGAAGCTCAGAGCCGGTCATGGCCATGCGCGGGTTGATCTGTTTCAGTACCCTCGTGCGGGTCAATTGGCTTGAAGCCCGCAGGTGTTAGGGCCGGCGCGCTGATGAGATACAGCTTTCAGTACCCTCGTGCGGGTCAATTGGCTTGAAGCATGCAATACAGCCGTGGAGTCCTTGCCGCCGCTAAACGCTTTCAGTACCCTCGTGCGGGTCAATTGGCTTGAAGCAAGCGCAAAGCGCAGAAATAGCAAGTCACAGGCGCGCTTTCAGTACCCTCGTGCGGGTCAATTGGCTTGAAGCAGCCTGCGTTCGAGCGCTTCAATCTGCGCCGATACTCTTTCAGTACCCTCGTGCGGGTCAATTGGCTTGAAGCGTGCGATGGCTTTCTCGCTCGCATCTCGCGATGCGTCTTTCAGTACCCTCGTGCGGGTCAATTGGCTTGAAGCGGTGTCTATGGGGCCAGGCGCGTACACATGGCAGGCGGTCTTTCAGTACCCTCGTGCGGGTCAATTGGCTTGAAGCTCATCGCCAGCTTCTCCAGAGCCGGCAGATCGAGCTTTCAGTACCCTCGTGCGGGTCAATTGGCTTGAAGCGCAGGCGCTGGAGCGAGCAGGCGTCATACTGCGTGACTTTCAGTACCCTCGTGCGGGTCAATTGGCTTGAAGCCGCGTGCTGCTTCAACCATCTCGTAGGGGTCAAATGACCTTTTTCTGCTTACAAGCCCTAAATTCGGCCCTCTGGTGCAGCCGGTTTTTGCGCTGCCCGCCTTCACGAAGCGTATTATACCACAGTTTGGCGAGAAACGAATTCTGCTGAAAAACCCCGGACATTCTCGCCAATTTTTGCCCTCTGAAAAAACGGTGGAGCCCAAGTGGCACGCTGGCCCTGTTTTTGCCCATTTTCGCCGCTGTATCGGCCTGTTTGAGGCATTCAATTCCCATATTTTCAGCAGCGCGCCAGACCTGTATATAGGCTTTGGCGAGAATCGGTCTGGGGCCGAAAATCCCCCGACTTTCTCGCCACGAGGCCCTACAGGGGCAAAAAAAGGCCGGGGCAGCAGAGCGCGCGCAGAGAGCGCGCGCTCTCTGCGCGCTCACATTACATTCACATATTGTTGCAAAATGGGGGCGGGTATCGACTCGCGCATTCGCGCGTTGCTATCTCTTGCATCTGCGCCGGCGGGCTGCGCATTTCGGCTGTCGACGCCGGCCTCAACGCCCCTCTCAACGCCGCCGGTCTGCCGCGCGCAATGCCTGGGTCACGCCTGTATGCGCCTGTATCGCCTATATAATGACGGCGCATCTGGGCCGCGCAGGTGCGCAGTGCATCGGTATGCTTTTTGTGCATCTATCCCGCTCACGTCTTGTGGCAGCGTTGGTGGCGCTGCTGATCGGCATCCCGGCCCTTGCGCTGGCGGCGCTGTGGGTCACCCTGCCCTCGGTGGACGACCTGTATCGCCGCGTCCAGGCCCCCAGCACGCGCATCCTCGATCGCCATGGCCGGCTGCTCTACGAGATCATCGATCCGCGCGCCGGCCATCACGCCCCCCTGCCGCTCGATCGCATTCCCGTGCGCCTGCGCCAGGCCACCATCGCCGTCGAGGACGCCAACTTTTACACCAACCCCGGCGTCGATCTGGCCGGCATTGTCCGCGCTTTGTGGATCAACGTGCAGGGCGGCGAGGTGCTGGCCGGCGGCAGCACCATCACCCAGCAACTGGCGCGCATGATGCTGCTCGAACCCGAAGAGCGCGCCCAGCGCACCCTGTTGCGCAAACTGCGCGAATCGCTGTTGGCCTGGCAGATTGCGCAGCGTTACTCCAAAGATGAAGTGCTGGCGCTGTATCTGAACCAGTCCTACTATGGCAATCTGGCCTATGGCGTCGAGGCGGCCGCGCGCGCCTACTTTGGCAAGCCGGCCGGCGCGCTCGACCTGGCCGAGTGCGCCCTGTTGGCCGGCCTGATTCAAGCGCCGGCGCTGTACGATCCCTTCAACGCCCCCGAACGCGCCAAACAGCGCCAGGGCGTTGTGCTCGATTTGATGGTCAGGCAGGGCTACCTGACTGCTGCCGAAGCCGCCGAAGCGCGTCAAGCCCGGCTGTCCTATGCACCCTCTGCCTTCGCCATTCGCGCGCCGCACTTTGTCTCGTATGTGCGGCTGTGGCTTGAAACGCAATTCGGGCCAGAGATGCTGGTGCGCGGCGGCCTGGTTGTCACCACCACACTCGACCTTGCGCTGAACGACGCGACCACCGCAATTGTGCGCGCGCGCCTGGCGCAACTTCAACAGCCGGCCGGCGGTTTGCCGGCTCACAATGCGCGCAACGCCGCCGTCGTCGCGCTCGATCCACAGAGCGGCGCCATTCGCGTCATGGTGGGCAGCCCCAACTACTTCGACGCCGGCATCAGCGGCGCGGTCAATGCTGCGCTGGCGCTGCGTCAGCCCGGCAGCGCCATCAAGCCGGTCACGTATGCCGCGGCCTTTCAAAGCGTGCCCGGCTTCACGGCTGCCACCCCCATTCTCGATGTGCGCACCGCCTTCCCCACGCGCGAGGGCACGCCCTATCTGCCGGAGAACTACGATCGTCGTTTTCACGGCCCCATCAGCGCCCGCGACGCGTTAGCAACCTCGAACAATGTGGCCGCGGTGCGCGTCTTGCAGCAGGTCGGCCTGGACGCCATGATCGGGTTGGCCAATGCGCTTGGCATTCACTCCTTCCGTTCGGCGGATGCCTATGGCCTGTCGCTGACGCTGGGCGGCGGCGAAGTGCGCCTGCTGGAGCTGGCTGCCGCCTATGCGGCGCTGGCGCACAAAGGCCGGCGCGTCGATCCTTTTGCCGTCAGCGCAGTGACCGACGCCGGCGGCCGTGTGTTGTACGTGCGCCCCACAGACCAGCTACCGGCCCCTCAGCCGCAGATCCTTGATCCGCGCGTGGCCTGGCTGGTGACCGACATTCTGGCCGACAATGCCGCGCGCGCTGCGGCCTTCGGTCAAAACAGTGTGCTGAAGCTCAGCCGGCCTGCTGCCGTCAAAACCGGCACCACCACCGATTGGCGCGACAACTGGACCGTGGGCTATACGCCTGATCTGGTGGTGGGGGCGTGGGTGGGCAATGCCGACGGCCAGCCGATGCGCCGCGTGAGCGGCGTGACCGGGGCCGGCCCGATCTGGGCCGATGTGATGGAGATGGCCCATCGCGGCCAGCCGACGCGCTGGTTCGAACGGCCGGCGGGGCTGACCCGTGTGGAAGTGTGCGCCCTGTCGGGCCTGTTGCCTTCACCCGATTGCCCCCATACGCGCTGGGAATGGTTTGTGGAAGGCACGCAACCGACCATCGCGGACACATGGCATGTGCGCGAACGGATTGACCGCGCCACCGGCCAACTCGCCGATGCCGGCACGCCGCCCGAGCGCGTCATGACACGCTTGGCGTTTCGTCTGCCGGCCGAGGCGCGCGACTGGGCGCGCGCGCAAGGCTGGCCGCTGGCGCTCGAGCCAACGCCTGAGCGCAGCGTCGCTCAGGCCGGCGTGTCTTGCAACGCCGGCGCAGCCTGTGCGCCGCTCATGCTGGTTCAGCCCGACGCCGGCGCGATTTTTCGCGTCTCGCGCCAGTTGCCGCGCAGTGTGCAACGCATCGCGTTGGAGGTGCACGTTGATGCCGATCAAATCCCCCTCTCCGGCGTGGCGCGCGTCGAAGTCATCCTCGACGACCCGGCCGGTCGGCGCGTGATCGCTGCGATGTCGGCGCTTCCCTATCGCGCCTTCTGGACGTTGGAGCCGGGCGCGCACAGGCTGTTTGCCCGCGCGCACCTGGCCGGCGGCGCGCACGTGGATAGTCTGCCGGTTCAGATTCAGGTGCTTGAATAATGCTGTCTTCACGGACTCCGATATCACCTGCAAAGCCCGCCAGTTCGCCTCGCATAGCCAGAGCCAACGCTGCCGGCCCATGGATCGCGCTGGGTCTGCTGCTCGTGCTGGGCGCGGTGCTTCGGTTATACGCGCTTGACCTGATCGATCTGCGTTTCGACGAGGCGTCGGGTGCGCGCTTTGGCTTGCGAGTGGCAAACGGCGAGTGGTTTGCCGCGCTACCCAATACCGGCTCGGTGGCGAACCATCCGCCGGTGTATGCCTATGTCATGGCTGTTCCGTACCTCGTCACGCGGGAATTTGTGGCTGTCGCCGCGTACCGCGCCCTGATCGATGTGCTGGCCCTTGCATTGTGTGGCTGGGTGTGCGCGCGTCATTTCGGTTGGCGCGTGGCGATTCTGGCCACTTTGTTCTATGCCGTCGCGCCGTGGGCTGTGTTGTTCTCGCGCAATCTGGGTGTGCTGCCGCCACAGGTGTTTCTTGTCCTGTTCCTGTGGGGTGTTCTGGAAGTGGCGCGCCGGCGCAATGCCTGGGGATGGGTCATCGCCGGTTGTGGGGTGACGCTCGCGTTGGGATCACACTGGTCTGCGGCATACCTGATTCCGACCGTCGTCGTCACGGCAGTGTTGTGCCACCGAACGATGCGGCCGGTCCCCGTCCTGGCGGGGCTTGCGCCGGGGCTGGTGATCGCCGGCGCATATGTGTGGCGCGATGCCTCGATCGGGCTCGCCAATATCCAGGGTTTATTGAGCGCGACTGTCGCGGGCGCAGTCGTCGATCTCGATGCGCTATGGCGCGCGGTTTGGCTCAGCGCTGGCCTGCATTTGAGTGACCTGACCGGCCCGGCCTATGGGGCGTGGCACGCGATAAGGCCGGCCTGGCTGGATGCTCCTGGTTGGGCGCAGACCGGCCTGATTGCTGCCGGCGCGGCGTGGCTGATTGCTCGCACTGCACGCGACACGCAGTTATTGCGCGCGTTCCAGTCCGGCGCGCCGGCTCGCAACGCTGGTAGCCGTGCATCTGACGGCATCGACTGGTCTGGGTTGTTGCTGGTCCTGTGGATTGCGTTCCCGATTGTGCTGCAACTGCGGCATGCTCAGCCTGTGCAGATGCATTACTTGCTGCCCATCTATCCGGCTCCGTTTATCATCCTGGCCCGATTTATTGACGCCCTGCTATCGTGGGCGTCTGTGCGGGGCAAGTCCGGCCTGTTGCTGCTGGCCGATTGCCGGCGTGTTGGCGTGTGGCTGTTCCGCGTTGGCATGGCGGCTGGCCTGACCGCCATCTCACTGGGGCAGGGTTTTACTTACGTGTATCTGCTGGATTTCGTCGCATCGAATGACACGAGCAATGGCGGATATGGACCGCCGGCTCGCAATGCACTCGCCATTGCCCGACTGGCTCAGGATGCTGTGTGCGGTGGCGAGAGCTGCGACGGCCCGCGCGATGTGATTGTGGTTGCTCCTGGTGCAGATCCGCAAGTGAACGAGCAGGCCGCGATCTGGGATGTGATGTTGGCCGGTGTGCCGCATCGGTTTGCCAATAGCGATGCAGGTCTGATCCTGCCCCAGCATACTGCGCAATACGTGTTTGCGCCGGGCAGTGAGCTTGCGCTGGCCCGGCTGCGCGATTGGCTTGCCGGCGAGCCTGTCACTGCTGAGGTAACCACTGTCCCGATTCGATCCGGCAGCGTGGCTACCATCACGAGCCTGCGCGTCGATGCGGATGCGTTGCAGTTGTATCCCAACACGGTCAGCGCGCGCTGGGATAGCGGCGTTGCATTGTTAGACAGCCGGGTGATTGTGGCGGATGATCGGCCGGCCCTGCTCGCCAGCCTCTTTCTGCGCGTGGAGAACACGCCGCCAGCCGGCGTGGATTATCACTGGTTCAATCACCTGTTGGTCAATCAGGACAAGGTCACTCAGGCTGATGGCAGCGGCATTCATCCCGCCAACTGGCGCGTTGGCGATGTACTATGGCATTGGTTCGAGATTGACCTGCCGGCCGATCTTGACCTGACTGTTGTTGACAGCAATACCGTTCGGTTGCGCATTGGCAGTTACATCTACCCGGCCGTCCAGAATGTGCCGGTCGTGTTCCCTGATGGCAGCGTCAGCGATGGCGTTGAGATTCCCATCCAGGCGATTCCATGAAAGTATTGTTGATAGGCGCCGGCGCCGTAGGCGGTTGGATTGGCGCTCATCTGGCGCGCAGTGGTCAATCGGTCACGCTGGTCGGGCGCTCTGCTTTTGTAGACGCCGTGCAGGCGCGCGGCCTGGAAGTGCTGTATCCCTCTGGCCAACGGTGGGTGACGCACACCCTGCGCGCTGTGGAAACGATCGATGCGGCGATGCAGTCGCAGGCGCCGTTCTACGCGCCGCCCTACGACGCTGTGCTGGTGTGTGTCAAGGCCTATGACGTGGCGCAGGTGGTCGAGGCGCTGCGCGCAACACAGTCAACCTGGAATCGCGCCGCGTCGAATTGCGCCGCCACGCCGGTGGTGGCATTTCAAAATGGCGTGGGCAGCGAGGAGCAATTTGCCGGCGCGTTTGGGGCGGCGCGGGTGATCGCCGGCACACTGACCAGCCCGGTATCACTGGTCGCGCCGGGTGTGGTGCGGCTGGCGCGCGTTGGCGGCGGCATCGGCCTGGCCCCCTGCGCCGGCCGTTTGCCCGACCTGTCCTCGCGCGCCGTCGAAGCGGCGCTTGGTCAGCCCGCGCCCGATGCGTTGATCGCCCTGGTCGATGCGCTGCGTCAGACCCTGCTGCGTGTGCGGGTTTATCGCGACCCGCGCGCCATGAAATGGTCGAAGCTGCTGCTCAATCTGATCGGCAATGCCAGCAGCGCCATTCTCGACTTGACGCCGGCCCGGATCTACGCCGATCCACGCCTGTTTCGATTGGAGATGCGCATGCTGCGCGAGGCGCTGGCTGTGGCGGGCGCGGCCGGCATTCGCATGGTGAATTTGCCCGGCGCGCCGGCAGCCTGGCTGGCCGGCTTGATCCACGCGCTGCCCGACTGGGCGCTGCGGCCGGTGTTGCGGCGCTCGATTGCGCGCGGGCGCGGCGACAAAATGCCCTCGTTCTATTACGATGTGCCGCGCGCCGGCGCTGTGTCCCGCTCGCGCTGTGAAGTAGCCTGGCTCAACGGGGCAGTGTCGGCGCTGGGCCGGCAACTGGGGGTTGCCACGCCGGTCAATGCCGCCCTGACCGATGTGCTGACCGACCTGGTGGCCGGCCGCGATGATCCGGCGGGATGGGCCGGCCGCGTGGATCGGCTGGTTGAAGTCGTTGCCAGTCGGGAGACAGACGACAGATGACAGATGGCTGCCTGTCAATCGTCAATGCTCCCAATCGTCAATCTGGCAATCGTCAATTGCTGGGTTGATCTGTTGCGCGACAATGGTTTCGATGGCTGTCAGCACGGCGGGCAATTCGGCGGGGTCTTGCAGGTCAAACAGCACGGTGATGGTGGCGCTGCGCTCGACCAGCATCAGCGCGTCGCGGTCGAGCACGGGAGCGGTGGTTTCGCGGGCCGGTTCGGTCATGTAGGCGATCGTTGCTTTCAGCCGGCCGCTGTTGTCGATGGCCACTTCCCACACCGTGTCTTGCTCGCGGCGGGCGATCACAGCGTCGCCGCAGGTCACATCGAAGCCGGCGGACTCAAAAGCAGCCGTGAGGATGTCGGCGTCCAGTGTGAATGACATCAGCGATCGACTCCTTTGTTCCAGTCCTTCTCGAACGCTTCGAGCATACGCTGAATGGCCGGCTGGTCCGAGAGCAGAATTCCCAGCTCGCGGTTGAAGTCGAGTGAGGTGGTGGTGATGTTCTCCGAGCCGGTGTAAGCGAACACACCATCGGCCACAAACATCTTGGCGTGGATGTATGGGCTGCGCACATAGCGCACTTTGACGCCGCCGGCCTGTAGCGCGTCCAGCCCTTTGCTCTCGCCGGTTGTGGAGGGCGAGGTGATCAAACGCACCGTCACCCCACGCTTGACCGCCTCGGTCATTAATGCAATCTGGCGCGTGTCCTCGGCCACTTCGGCGTACACCTCCAGCGTGCGCGTGGCGGCGTTGATCACGCTGTTGATCCGCTCGCGCGAATTGACCGGACTCCATACCAGATGCGGGCGCTGCGGCGTGAATGCTTCGCGCTTCCAGTCTGCCTCGAATGCGGCGGCGACTTCGGCGACATCGGCTGGGTCGCGGGTGATGACCAGCAGTTCGCGGTTGCGGGTGAACGCGGCTTTGGTCATGTTCGCCGTCATGATGACGGCCAGATCGTCGATCACGAAACTCTTCTCATGCGTAAAGCGGAAAGTGGGGTTTGTGTACTTGACATCGACGCCGGCCTGTTTGAGCTTGTCGAACATCTGTTTGGTGGTGCCGGCGCCGCCGAACGGCTTTTCTTCCAGCATGGCGCGCACGTCTGCCCCGTTGCGCATCGCCGACTGCATGGCGTCGATCACCTGCTCGTCGGTAAGCAGATAGACCTTCATGTACACGCGCCGGCGGGCCTGGGCGATCATATCCAGCAATTGTTGCTCGCTGTCTTCGGGATAGATGTGCAACTCGATGCCGGTGGCGCCGGGCAATCCTGCCGTCTCGGTGGGGGTGGCCGGCGGGGTCGGGGCAGGCTGCGGCTGCGGGAAGAGCTGATCGCGCAGCGCGAGAAAGCCGACCAGGATCAGCCCGGCGACCAGCGCGATCACCTGCGCCTGGCTGACGCCCCTATTTGCACGTTTGCTGGACGCCGGCTTCTTTCTGGGCTTGGGTGTTGGATCAACTTTGGATGACGAGCGTTTCATTGGGCCTCCTGGAGACAGACGATGCGCGTGTGTTGCGCATTCAGCATCGCGTGTTGGGCAGGACGGTCAGGTTTTTGGGGAGCGGGTGTTGCGCTTGAAGTTCAACGCCGGCAGCCCGCGCTGATAGACCCACCATTCTGCCATCAGCACAACCAGCGCCAGCGCTGCCAGCCATGGCCAGATCTCGCGCTGAGAGGGCGCCATCTCTGCGCCGGCTGCGGGAGCGAATTCTGTTCTGCCGGCCATGGCTTGCAGGTTCGGCATGATGTTCGACTCGGCCGGATTGATGAAGTTGACGGCGAAGTCGCTGCGTGTGGGCGCGCGCACGCCGCTCACAAGAGCCTGATAGATGCCTAGCTGGTCGGTGTCTGCAAAGCCGCGCTCGCCCACTGTGACGAGCGATCCATCCGGCAGTTGCACTGTGCTGTTGGGCGGCAGCGCCACAGCGTCGCCCGGCCTGACTGAGGCGGGGATGCTTGCGCCCTGGGCCGGCGCCAGCCACTCGACCGTATTGGCGATCAGGACGGGAAAGGCAATTTGCAGCGGCAGATCGCTGCGGCGCAGATCGAACGGGATGACCACGATGCGCCCGGCTGCCTGGGGGCCTGCCGAAGGCGACTCGATGGGCTGACCCGCGTACAGCGCCGGCCCGCCCTGCGTTTGAACCACCGACTTCAACCAGGCCGGCGCATCGAGCAGCGCGGCGCGCTGGATGTTCACCCCGCGCCAGTCCACGGCTTCCAGGATGGGGTGCGCTTCGACGCGCACATACTCGGTGTTGCTGAACTGGCCGGTGACGGTGAATGGGGCCGCCGCGCCGACGTACAGCGCGTTCGCTTCTGGCGGCAACGTCATGCTCAGGCCATCGAGGATGAACAGATCGAAGCCGAAATCACGGCCGGCGCTGAAAAGCAGGCCGGCCTCGGATAGCGACGGCGGCGTCACAGCGCGGGTGACTTGCAATTCGGGCAGGGCTGCCAGGGCTTGTTCCAAAAACAGGTTGCCCCGGCTGAGCAGCAGGGCGCGGCGGATGTTGCGCACCGTGTTGACGGCATAGGCGGTGTCGTCGATGGCGAGGGCATTCCCCGCGCCGGCCTGGAGTGTGGCTTGGATTGCAGCAGCGCGCAGATCGAGTCCGTTCACCGTCCACGCGACCGATTGCCCGGCCGGCACGACCAACGTGCGGGCATCGGTCAGCGCGCCATCCACGCGCAACGACACCAGCGCCTCGCGCGGCTGGCTGCCCATGTTCTCCACGCGCACCAGCGCGGCCAGCCCTTGCAAGGTGCGCCGCAGCGACAGGGTGGTGATGGCGAGATTATCGCCCGAAGTGCCGATAGGGATGAAGCGGGCGGTCTCGCTCAGCAACCTCAAGGGCGAGGCCGGCGTTGCCGGGTCTGTTTGGTTCAAACCTGTGTCGCCGGCGCCGTCGCCGATGACAGTAATCAAGGCCGGTGCGCTGCCGGCGATGGCTTGCGCCAGCGCAATTGCCGCGCTCCAGTTGGCCGGGTGCAAAGAGGGCTGCACGGCGTCCAGCGCGTTCAGCAATTCGGCCTTGTTGTCGGTTGCGGCCGTCAAGGCGCGCGGCGCATGGTCAACCAGAATGATCGACATACTATTGTCGGGGCCGAGTTGCGCCACCATGTCACGCACGTAGGCGCGGGCTGCCTCGAAGCGCGAGGGCGGCACGTCGGTGGCCTGCATCGATGCCGAAGCGTCGAGCAGCACAATGTGACGCCCGCTGACGCCGCCAGGCGCTTCGATGTAGGGCCGGCTCAGCGCAAAGACCAGAAAGGCCAGGGTGAGCAGTTGCAACAGCAACAGCAAGTTGCGCCGCAGTCGCTGCCATAGGGTGTTGGCTTCGCGGTCGAGCAACACCTGCCGCCACAACAGCGTGCTGGAGACAGTCTGTTCGCGCCGGCGCAACCGCAGCAGGTACAGCAGCACAATCGGGATTGCAATGAGAGCGAACAAGAGGGCCGGCGCGTTCAACAGGTTCATCTTCCGCTTTTCGTGTCGCGTTTCACACCAACCAACCTTCGCGGCGCAGGTCGCGCAACAGGATCTGCTCGATCGGCGTTGCCGTGTTGGTCAGGTGATAGCGGGCGCCGCGCTTGCGGCACAGGTCGTTGAGCGTAGCTGTCCATGCGCGCAGGCGGTCGCGGTACTGGCGCAGCGTCGCATCGTCGAGGCTGACATCCTGGGTGGCGGCAGTCTCGATATCTTTCAGCCGCACATCGCCGGCGAGTTCGGGTTCCAACTCGGCCGGGCACAGGGTATGTAACAACCGCACGTCCAGCCGCCCGGCGCCCAGCGCGTTTAGCCCGTCAACACATCCCTCAGCATCGAACAGATCAGAGATGATGACGCAGATGCCGGGTTGCGCGTCGAGGGCATAGCGTTTCCACCAGGCGTTTAGACTGCTTGCCGGCCCAAGCAGACCCGGCTCGATGCGCGACTCGCGCAGATCCATGTCGGCCGATCTGCTTTCCATGAAGGCGATCAACTCTGCTGTCGCAGGGGAGCCGCGCCTGGGGCCAAACCGTTCGCGGGTGCTTAGCTCCAGCAGCAGGCGGTCGCCAGATGTTAGCGCAATATGGCCGATGGCGACGGCAAGTTGCGCGGCGCGCGTCCACTTGCCCGATACGGCGGCGCTGCGCACAAAGTCTGCGCCTTCGGCCCCCTCGTCTCGCCAGCGCATGGACGGGCTGGCGTCGAGCAAGATGTGCACGGTGAGGTCCTGTTCGTCTTCGTAAAGCTTGATGAAAGGCTTCTCCAGCCGGGCGTAGATGTTCCAATCGACGCGGCGGGGATCATCGCCGGGGGTGTAGTTGCGATAATCGGCAAACTCGATGGAGCGCCCACGGCGCATGCTGCGGCGCTCGCCCGTCAGATTGCCGGGCCGGCGCTTTGGCGAGGCCAGCCGCAACCCATACAAAGACCTCAGAAGAGATTCGGGCAACACCGTGACGATTTCCGATTCAGAAGTTTAGCTTTGCGCGGTTGGGTTTGATGTGTCCGCGCGCAGAGCGCCCAGAATGGCCTCCATCATCTCACGGGTGGTGGCGCGGCCGCCCAGGTCGGGCGTGCGACAGCCGGCTGTGATGGCTGCATATACGGCCTGCTCGATGCGATCGGCTTGCTGAGGAAGGCCCCAGTGATAGCGCAGTAGCAGCGCGATGCTGAGAATGGCGCCGGCCGGGTTGGCGATGCCTCGCCCGGCAATATCGGGTGCGCTGCCATGCACCGGCTCGGCCACTGCGACCGACGCGCCCAGGTTGAGCGCCGGCGCGACGCCCATCCCACCGCCCCACACACTGGCAATGTCGGACAGGATGTCGCCAAACAAGTTGGTGGTGACGATCACATCGAACTGTTGGGGTTTGGACGCCAGCAGCATGGCGGCTGTGTCCACCAGCGCTTCGTTGATGGTGACGCCGGGGTAGCCGGCCCCGACCTCGCGCACTGCATCTCGAAATACGCCGTCGGTGATCGGCAAGATATTCGCTTTGTGAACGATGGTGACTTGTTTGCGCGCGCGTTCGGCCGCCAGTTTGAATGCCACCTCTCCGATGCGCGTTGAAGCCGCCCGCGTGATGACCCGCTCGGCAATGGCTTCATCGCCGCGCATGTATTCGCGCCCGGCGTACAACCCTTGGGTGTTTTCGCGCACAATCAACAGATCGATGCCGGCTTTTGCGTCTGGGGTTTTGGGTGGGGTGTTGCCTGTTTCGATCGCAAGCGCGCGGGTGGGGCGCAGATTGGCGTACAGATCAAAGCGCTGACGCATTTGCACAATCGGGCTGCGATAGCCTTGCACTTTGCGCGATGGCGAGGACACGGCGCCAAACAATGCCGCGCCACATGCGGCGATCTTTTCAACTGTGGCTTCGGGCAACGCCATGCCGGTGCGGGTGAAACAATCCCAGCCGGCTTCTGCGTCGATCAGCGTCAGGTCGGGCAACACGTGCTGCAAGACTTCGACGGCGCATGGCACGACCTCACGCCCAACGCCATCGCCGGGGATCACACACAAGCTGAATGCGCTCATATCCAGTTCCAATACACCACAGGCAAGCATTGTACCCGCGCACCCGCCTCAACCGAGATTGACAGTCACCCCATGTCCGTGACGATGAGCAGGGCGACGCTGAGATCATCTGTTTGCGCTATTTGCCTTTATCGCTTGTTGACCGATTGACGGTTCGACGTATGTCCGCTAATATCAACGCTTGTTGATATGAGCAAAGTGTGTTCGACGATCAAGCGCACGCCACGTCAGGCAGAACATGACGCCGAAGCAGTCCGCCCGCTTTTCAAAGTGATGGGTGAGCCGAACCGGCTGCGCATCTTCTCGCTGCTGACGCAGGGCGAGCTGTGCGTGTGTGACATCGAAAGCGCGCTCGGCCTGCCGCAGAATTTGGTGTCGCACCACCTGGGTGTGCTGCGCGAGGCCGGCTTCATCCGCGCACGACGCGCCGGCCAGTGGGTGTACTACGCCATCGACAAGCCGGCCCTGGGTCAAATCTACCCGGCCTTGTGTCGTCTGTTCAATCCGCAGTGTGTGCATGACGAGTCGCGCGCCTGTTGAGGCAGACAGCCATTTTTTATTTCCCAGCATGTATCAACATCAGCGAGGTGCGCGTTCAGGAGTTGAGAGAAAGGGAGGCGTCAGCGTGACAAATACCGGAAAACTGCGCGTCTTGATTCTGTGCACGGCGAACTCGGCGCGTTCGCAGATGGCAGAGGGTGTGTTGCGTCATCTGGCCGGCGAGCAGGTCGAAGTGTTCAGCGCCGGCAGCAACCCCAGCGTCGTGAACCGAATGGCGATTCGCGCAATGGCCGAAATCGGCGTCGATATTAGCGGCCACCGTTCGAAATCACTGATGGAGTTCATTGATCAGCCCTTCGACTTCGTGATCACAGTGTGCGACAACGCCGCCGAGACTTGCCCGGTATTTCCAGGCCGGGCGCAACGCATCCACTGGAGTTTCCCCGATCCGGCGGCTGTCGAGGGTGAAGACGCAAAGCTGGCCGCCTTCCGTTCGGTGCGCGACGGCCTGATCGAGCGATTCCGCAGCTTCATACAACAGCAGGGGCTGAGCGAATCTGTAGCTGCTTGAACGACCCGGACACAAAGTGACATGGCACAAACTGCGATGATTGCAATTGATGAGATTTGTGAAGTCGTGCGCGACCGCTACGCCGAGAACGTCCGGGGTGTGAGCGAGGTCTAGCCCTGCCAGCCCAAGCGCGCAGCGTGCTCTGCGCGCAGCGCGCTGAACGCAGCCGCCAGCCCGCGCACAGTGGTATCGAGGCTGATCGAGGGCGGGGCAGTTTCTGCGCCGGCCGCCTGTTCGGGCAGTTGCGGCAGGTGAATGAAGCCGGCCGGGATGTTCGCGCCGCGCCGGGAGAGTTCGTGCATCAAGGTGTAGAAGACCTGGTTGCACAGAAACGCGCCGGCGCTCAGCGACAACTCCGCCGGTACGCCGGCAGCGCGCGCGGCGTCGCGCATGGCGCGCGCGGGCAGTGTAGTGAAGTAGGCCGCCGGGCCGTCGGGCACAATCGGCTCGTCGACACATTGCCGGCCGGCGTTGTCGGGAATGCGGAAGTCCAGCAGGTTGATGGCGATCCGCTCGATGGAGAGGGCTGTGCGGCGGGCCGCTTCGCCCAGGCATACCACGGCGTCCGGGAGCGCCGCGTCGAGCGCGTGCAGCAAGGTTGCCGGGCCGCGTGTGCGGTCAACCGGTAGAATGGCCACGCGCACGGTGATCCCCGCCAGGTTGGCCTCGCCCAGTGCGCGCGCAGCCTGCTCGGATGAATTGATCGCCTGACCGCCAAATGGCTCGAAGCCGGTGAGAAGCAAATTCATGCCGGTGCATTATCATCTGGCTGACGACTGGCTACTGACTACTACACATGAATCACATGAACTACCTCATCGACATGGACGGTGTGCTGATCAGCGGCAAGACGATGATTCCAGGGGCGCGTGAATTCATCGAGCGGCTGATCGCGCGCAAAATCGAATTTCTGGTTTTGACCAATAACTCGATCTATACGCCGGGCGATCTGGCGCACCGGCTGCAACTGATCGGCCTGCCGATTCCCAAAGAGCGCATCTTCACCTCGGCTATGGCTACCGCGCGCTTTCTGCAATCACAGCACCCCAATGGCAGCGCGTTTGTGGTGGGCGAGAGCGGCCTGACCGAGGCCATTCACGACGCCGGCTATGTGTTGACGGACATGCACCCAGACTATGTGGTGCTGGGCGAGACCTACTCGTACAACCTGGAGCGCATCACGCGCGCGGTGCGGCTGGTTGCCGCCGACGCGAAATTTGTGGCGACCAACCCCGATCCCACCGGCCCGACGGACGAGGGCATTGTGCCGGCCTGCGGCGCTATGGCTGCGCTGATCGAGCGCGCCACCGGCAAAAGCCCTTTCTTCATCGGCAAGCCCAACCCGTTCATGATGCGCTCGGCCCTGAACTACCTGGGCGTGCATTCGGAGAACACGGTGATGATCGGCGACCGCATGGACACCGACGTGATCGCCGGCGTGGAATCCGGCATGGGCACCATTTTGGTGCTGACCGGCGTCACGCGCCGTGAGGATGTGAGCCGCTATCCGTATCAGCCCATGCGCATCTGCGCCTCGGTAGCGGAGATCGAAGTGTAGGATGGGGGATTCATCTGCTGCGCCAACGATGAAAGGCAAGTTGATCGGGCGAGGGCGCACGGGCGAGGTGTACGCCTGGGGGAGCGATGACGCGCGTGTGCTGAAGCTCTACAACTCTGGCTTGCCGGTAGGCTGCCGAATGAGTGGATGCTGCCGGTCGCAGTTGCCCGCGCCAACGAGTCTATCTCTGAGGAGCGCGCCCGGCTGATGCCGTGCATATCTCGTACAATGCCGGCCCATGAGTGATATGGCTTCACCTGTCATTGCGGTGCTCATCGGCCGCAATCACTATCGCCGCATGTTGAGCGAGGCGGCCTGGGACAGGCTGCGTCGCATGGCGCGCATCATCGAGCACGAGGGTGGCGAGCCGGCCCAACATGCTGATCTGTTACGTCTGCTGCCCGACGCCGATGCCTGCCTGACAAGTTGGGGGGTGGCTGCACTGGATGCCGAAGTGCTGGCAGCCGCGCCGCGCTTGAGGATGATGGCCCATATGGGCAGCAGCGTGAAGCGTTTTGTGTCAGACGCCGTGTGGCAGCGCGGTATGCGCGTGACATCCGCCGGCCTGGCGCTGGCCGAAGACGTGGCAATCACCACCGTTGGGTTGATGATTGTGGGCATGAAGCGCGTCTGGCCGCTGGCGCTGAATTTCCGCGCGGGCGGCTGGCGCGAACGCGCGCGCGCAGGCGATCAACGTCTCCCCATCTGGCCGGCGCGCGAGTTGCGCCACAAAACGGTTGGCATTGTTGGCGCCAGCCGGGTTGGCCGGCACGTCATTCGATTGCTGCAGCCGTTTCACACCCGAATCCTGGTCTATGATCCGTTTGTCTCGCGCGCAGACTGCGAGGCGATTGGCGCCGAGAAGACCGAGCTTGACGACTTGCTGCGGCGCTGCGATATCTTGTCGTTGCATGCGCCGTCGACGCCGGCCACCCGCCGTATGATCGACGCCGGCCGGCTGACGCTGCTGAAGGATGACGCG
Source organism: Candidatus Roseilinea mizusawaensis (assembly GCA_016841965.1). Classification (GTDB taxonomy): domain Bacteria; phylum Chloroflexota; class Anaerolineae; order J036; family Brachytrichaceae; genus Roseilinea; species Roseilinea mizusawaensis. The sequence continues at coordinate 124,409 of JAEANN010000016.1, forward strand.
CTCATCATCAACACCGCGCGCGGCGACTTGATCGACGAGCCGGCCCTGATCGCCGAGTTGAGCGCGGGACGCTTCTTCGCGTTTCTCGATGTCACCGATCCCGAGCCGCCCGCGCCGGACAGCCCGCTGCGCCGGCTGGAGAATGTCGTGGTCATACCTCATATCGCCGGCTGCATCGAGGACTGCACGCACATGGGCGACGTGGCTGTCGAAGAGCTGCGGCGCTTCCTGGCCGGCGAGCCGGCGCTGTACCCAATCTCGCCCGACATGTTGCAGCACATGTCGTAGACGCGGCATTGTTCGTGCAATCGGCCTGCACAAGTACAATCATGTCCGGCGTTGGCGGAGACATGCAGAGTCGAACCCAGCATGTCGGTATCTGATATTCTCTTGCGCGAGCGCAATCCAGTCTCAGACTTCACATGCAGGCATAGATATGAATCGACCTTCGATCACGTTCCAACCCCGCAGCGGCAAGTATCTTCTACACGGCGTCAGCGCGCTGGCCGAACTGATCCGTCCGACAATCGGGCCGACATTTCGCATGGTTGCTTCGGAGCAGGTTGCCGGGCGCAATCGCCCGCCAGAATTGTTGAGCGACGGCGCAACGCTGGCCCGGCGCATGATCCAACTCAGCAACGATCCTGCCGATGTGGGGGCCATGTTGTTGCGGCAAGCAGTGTGGCAGGTGGGCGAGCGCGCCGGCGACGGCACGGCTACCACTGCTGTGCTGGCGCACGCGATCATCAAGGAAGCGTACAAGCGGGTTGCGGCCGGCGCCAACGCTATGCGCATTCGTGTCGGCATCGAGCGCGCGATGGATGTGGCTGTGCACTCTCTGCGCGACCAGTCTACGCCCGTCAGCGCCAGGCGCGATCTGACGCGCATCGCCGACTCGCTGTGTCACGATGAAGAGCTGGCCCGCTACCTGGGCGAGGCGTTCAACATTATCGGCGCGGATGGATTCGTGGAGGTGCAGACATCGCGCGGGCGCAAGATCGAACGCGAATATGTGGAAGGCGCGTGTTGGCGCAGTTCTGTCGGCTATGTGTCGCGCAACTTTGCCGAAAACACGACCACGCCGCGCATCACCATGCAAGATGCGTCGGTAGTGCTGATCGACGGCAAGCTGAATGATGTGGATGTGGCAGGCCGAATTTTCACGCGCTTATTGCAGGCCGGCCACAAGAACATCTTCCTGGTCTGCCGCGAGATCTCGGAGACTGTCCTCAGCGTGATGACTGTCAATCACCACAAAGGCAATCTCAAGTTTCTGCCGGTCAAAATGCCGGTCATGGAAAGCGACAAGCTGGCGATGTTTGAGGATATCGCGGCGCTGACCGGCGCGACGGTGTTTTACCTCGGCGAGACGAAAGATGTGTCGTTGTTCACGCCGGACATGGCCGGGCGGGTGCGACGAGCCTGGGCTGACGCAACTCAATTTGGCCTCATCGGTGGGCGCGGCAACCCCAGGGCTTTGCGCGAGCATATCAAGACGCTGCGCGCCAGCATGACGCAGGCCAAAGACAAAGACAAAACGGAGGAACAGCGCATGACGGCTGTCCGGCAGCGCATTGCCCGGCTGATGGGCGGCATCTGCGTGTTGAGCATCGGCGCGCCGACAGAAGCGGAACAGAAAGCGCGGCAGCAAATCGCCGAGCGGTGCGTGCGCGCCATGTACGCCATCGTGCGCGGCGGCATTGTGCCGGGCGGCGGGGCGGCCTTTTTGACTTGCCAGAATGCGGTGCGCAAGCTGGCGTTCGACGAGCCGGATGTGCAGGCCGGCGTCGATTGTGTGGCGCGCGCGCTTGAATCACTGATGCGCGCAATTGCCCGCAATGCCGGCCATCATCCCTCAACCATTGTGGCGCGGGCGCGGCTGGCAGGGCAGGGATTCGGACTGGATGCGCTGTCTGGCCAGATTGTCAACATGCGCGAGGCCGGCATTGTGGATAGCGCCGAGGTTCTGGAGCAGGTCTTGCGCGCAGCAGGAAGTGTGGCAGCCACAACCGTGACGACCGATGTGGTGTACCGGCACAAGAAGCCCCAGGAAGCCGTGCAGCCCTGAACTGACGATTCACCCACGCATCTCTCACGTTGGAGTCTGCATCCATCACGGCGTTCCGCCACCGTTCCCAGGCAGGTCAGCCCATCACAGCCGCGATCTGGTGAATTGGCATCGCATCTGCACGGGTCAGAAGATTGCTTGCCATTGATCCATCGCCTGTTCGACGACCATGGGCGCGCATGGGCGTCGCAAGCGTCGCAGGCGTCGCAAGCGTCGCAGGCGTCGCAGGCGTCGCAAGCGTCGCAGGCGTCGCATTTGTTTGACTGATTTGGCCAGAATCTGCTATACTGGCTGCCCGAACGAAAGCTGGTGACGTAGCTCAGTCGGTAGAGCAGGGGACTCATAAGCCCTTGGTCACTGGTTCAAGTCCAGTCGTCACCACTCAAAATCAGACCTCACCGCGCTTTGGACGGGTGAGGTTTTTTTGTGTGACAACCATGCGACCCACAGCAATCTCTGCCAATCGCGCTACTGCGACAATGACCATCACCTGGGAAGACGGTCACCAGACAGACTACCCTTTCCATGAGTTAGCTCGCGCGTGCCCGTGCGCCGGCTGCAACGAGAAGCGTGACGCGCTCAAAGCGCAGGGCATCGATCCCATCACCGGCTTTGAGCCAGAGTCGAGCGAACTGGCCGCCATCGAGCCGGTGGGTGTCTATGCCATCAATATCGTATGGCAAGGTGGCTGCCGGTTTGGCATCTACACCTGGGAATTGCTGCTCGAATTGGAGCGACAACACCCGTACTGGCGCCGGCCATAGATGCGCCCGCCTGTGTGCGCTTCACCGGCACAGCTTGCTCTGGTGTTCCTCGAATGTGAGTGAGAACTGGTGTCCGCCGTCCTGGTTGCAATTTGCCACGAAGTACAGGTACTCCGTTTGGGCGGGCGCCAGCACAGCCTGAATCGATGACAGGCCGGGACTGGCGATCGGCCCCGGCGGCAGCGCCGGATTGACATACGTGTTGTAGCCGGCAGGATCGGCATACCGCAAGTCCTCTAGCGTTAGCCCGCGCTTCCACCAACTCTGCTGATCTGCCTGGTATCCCAGCGCATATTGCGTGGTCGGGTCTGCCTGCAACGCCATGCCAATCTTCAGCCGGTTGAGGTAGACGCTGGCAATGATTGGGCGTTCTTGTGGCAGCACGGCTTCCCGTTCGACAATCGATGCGATGGTCAACACCTGATAGGGTGTTCGCCCTTGCAAGTCTGCCTGCTCCATCAGCGGCGCCACGCGCTGGCCGTAGTTGTCCAGCATTTTCAACAAGACATCTAGCGCGGTGGGATTGAGCGGTAGCCGGTAGGTATCTGGAAAGAGGAACCCCTCCAGCGAGGCGTCTGCCGGCAAATCTTTGAGAAAGGGGTAGCTGTAATTCGTTCTGCGCGCCAGCCGCGTGAACTCGTCGGCGCTGATGCCGAGTTGCTGCTCCAGAAGTTCGGCCACCTCTTCCAGTCGCTTGCCCTCAGGAATGGTGATCTGCACCTCCTCGGCCATGCCGCGCTGCAGCGCCTGGGCGATTTGCGGGATGTTCATGTTGGGGCGCAGCGTGAAGATGCCGGCGTTGATCTTCACGTCAAGATCGTAATAGCGCACATACAGGCGGAACAGGTCGGCGTCGCGCACCAGGCCGGCTGCCTGCAGGTTGCGCGCAATCTGATTGACCGATTCGCCGGGGTTGACCACAAACTGTTGTGGCGTCGGGTCGTTGCTCACCGGCCGGCGCAGATCGTTGTTGCGAATTAAATCCAGGTATGCGCCGATGACTGTCTTGTCCAGGCTGGATAGGCGTGTGTTGGTTAGCGTGGCGCCGCTGAGTTGTTGCGACAGCAACGCGCCGGCCCAAACCAGCGCAGCCAGGGCAGCCACAAAAATGGCCAGTCTCAGAGGGGAGAGTCGGTGTCGTCTCATGTGTCGGTTGGTCTTTCGCCTTCGTCGCAGCCGGTCTCATTCATCTGGCCGGCCTGCTCGATGCGTTCGTCCAGATATCGCTGCAAGATCACCGCCGCCGCGATATCGTCGTCGGCGGTAGTATGGTTTTTGCGCCGGCGCGCGCCGATGATCTCCAGCGCAGCGCCGGTGCTGAATCGCTCGTCGTGATAGCGCAGCGGCACGCTCACACGGGCGCGCAGCACCTCGACGAACTGCTGCACCCGCTCGGCCTGTTCACCAATGCTGCCGTCGGCGTTGTAAGGGAAGCCAACAATCACTTCGTCCGCTTCGAACTCTGCGATCAACTCGGCAATGCGCGCCAGCGGATTGACGCGCCGGCGGTCGATGATCTCGACCGGCCGGGCAATCATCTTGGAGCTGTCGCTCACTGCGACGCCGATTCGTCGTCCGCCAATATCCAGACCGATGCTTCGCGCCATGCCTGTTCTACTCGCGTTTGACCGTGACGTTGATGCGCAGTGTGACGAACGGCAGCCGATTGATGTAGCGTGTCAGCCAGTCCGGCCCGATCTCGATGATCGGATTGCTCCGCAAGGCGAACTTCTCCAGCAGTGTTGACTGGGCCTCGCCGACTGTCTTGCCGCGCACTTCGCGTTTGACTTGGTTTTCATCGATCTCGGCGCCGGCTACGCCCCGCGCAACCATGAAGAACACGCTATTTGTTCCCGTGCCCTCCTCGGCCACGTCGCCGCGTTCGATCGACATGCTCAATAGACTGAATCCTTGCGGCGTCTTCGACGCCAAGACTTGCCGCGCCACACTTGCCAGATCGGCGGGGGAAACAGCCAGGCCGGCCACTTGCAAGCGCATGTTCAGCGTCACCTGATCGGCCTGCTCGGTGATGAAACGATCGTATGTCTCTTCCTGTACGTCGGCGATGAAGAGGGTGTCCGGGACGACGAACAAACTGTTAGATGTCACATCGGGGTCTTGCCGCATTTTGTCCAGCGCCTGCACGAGCAGCCTGCTCCGCAAGGTGTTGCGCGCGCGCCGATAATCGGCGTCGGTTACGGCGCGCACGGTTTGATTCGCGCCGCCGGTGGTGGGAGCTTGATTGATGACGCGCACTGCCAGGGCGGGCATGCCCTCGATGCGATTGATCTGATTGGCCGGCACGTTGCTGCCTGGCCCTGGCTCCAGCGCCTCGATACGCGCCTCTGCCCGTCCCCCGCCCGGCACCTCCACATTCTGAAGCGTGACAAATCGCACTGCCACGCTGGCCGAGGAGGTGCGGACGACGGTATTCTTTGGCACGACGTAGGGCGTTGCTAACACATTGAAGAAAGTGACTGTCCCGACAGACTTGGCGCGCGGCACATCTTTAGCGCCGGTGGTCGGGGTGGTGAACTGGTCTTCGACAATCACATCCACACGTTGCGCCGGCACAATGCGCGCCGTGACATCCGACTTTGTGGCTCGCGTGTCCAGTGTGACCGGGACGATCGTGGACAGGCTCTGGCTTGATGCCGTCAGGGTGATATGCGCGCTGGGGGTGATCAGCAAGCCGGCCCCGACTACCGCCGCCAGCGCTGCCAACGCGATGACAACGCGCAACCCAATCGCCAGCCAGCTTTGCTTTGGGAAGAAACGGCGCAGCGAGTCCGGCGCGAACCGGCGCGGTGGCGTGTGTCGCGTGATCGGCTCCACATCGTCGGAAGGAATCCATGCTTTTTGCATGGCATCCTCGATGCGCCTGAACGCTACTAGACCGACCTGTCGGGCCATCTGGCGCTGGGTTGCGTCTGGATGCGCCACAGCAATTTCAGCCCCGTGTTGATCGCCGGCGCGCTTGATCAATGCATAGTCGATCTCGCGCAGGTGCAGCGCGGGCGAGTTGTCTTCGGCCATCATGACGAGGACGATCCGGTCGGCATTCGCCCACGCAATGCGGTCACGAATGCCGGCGGCGTCGTCGTCGGGAGAGACGTAAACGATCCTTCCGATCATGGGTGTTGGCGCTACTTGGGCGCGCTTAGCAGCGCGTTTTCGATCAGGCCCGAGGCGCTGGTCAGGGCCTCATCGAGGCGACTGGCATCTTTGCCGCCGGCCTGGGCCAGGGTGGGGCGACCCCCGCCGCCGCCACCCACGACCCGCGCGATGTCGCGGATCAGCTTGCTTGCATCCAGGCCGCGTTTGGTCAGGTCTTGTGTGATTGCCGCCACCAGCGCCGGCCGTTCTGCGATGATTGCCCCAAGCACGCACACGCTGCTGGGATGCTGCTCGCGGAACCAGTCGGTCATATCGCGCAGCAAATCGGCGTTTTCTGCTTGCACGCGCGCGCACAACACGGTCACCCCGTTGATCTGGCGCACGCCAGATAGCGCCGTGTTGAACCGGGCGCGCGCCAGCTCGCGTTGCGCTTTTTCCAGCGCTTTCTGTGTTTCGGCCAGTTGGGCCGCCAGTCTTGAGGCGTGCTCGACTATGTGGTCTGGGGTTGTGCCCAGCGCCTGTGAGACGATTGACAACTGTTGCGCTTGACGGCGCGCGTGCTCTAGCGCGCCGCGTCCGGTGACGGCTTCGATGCGCCGCACGCCGGCGGCGACTGCGTTCTCGTCGACGATGATCGCGCTGCCGATGTCGCCGGTCAATTCGACATGTGTGCCGCCGCACAGCTCTATGCTGAACGGCGCTTCGCCGGGGTTGCCCACCTGAACGACGCGCACCACATCGCCGTACTTTTCGCTGAACAACGCCATGGCGCCTTGCGCAATGGCCTCTTTGTAAGGCATTTCTCGCGCGGTGACGGGGTAATTGCTCAGCACTGCATCGTTCATCAGATCGGCAATCTGCTGAAGCTCATCTGCCGTCAGAGCCGACGGATGCGAGAAGTCGAAGCGCAGCCGGTCGGGTGCAACCAGCGAGCCTTGTTGTTGCACATGCGGCCCCAGCACGGCGCGCAGCGATTTGTGCAGCAGATGAGTCGTCGTGTGATTGCGCATGATCGCCCAGCGCCGCGCTTCATCGACCTGCGCGATACAGCGCGCATCGACGCGCGGCTCGCCCCATTCCACCTCGCACACGTGAACGATCAGGCCGGGGGCCGGGCGTCGCACATCGCGCACGGTCACGCACCATTCGGGCTGAGTTTCATCTTGAGTTGCCGCGCAGATCATGCCGGTGTCGCTGACCTGTCCGCCGCTCTCCACGTAAAAAGGCGTCTCGGCCAGAACAATCTCGACGTGCTCGCCGGGCACGGCATGCTGGGTCATCTCGCCATCTCGCAGAATGGCGATGACGCGCGTTTCGACGTTGAGTTCGCCGTATGGATTGTGGATCACGCCGCTTTCAGGCAGCCGGCCTTCGGCCTTCAATGTTTCGGCTGCGTCCCGGTAGGCCTCAACCAGATCGTAGTTCGCATCAAACTGTCCGCTGGCCCGATTGCGCTCGCGTGCTGCCTGTCGCGCCGCCTGAAACCCTGCTTCGTCCACGGTGAAACCGCGCTCTTTGGCTTCATCGCGGGTGATTTCGAGCGGCAGCCCATAGGTGTCGTAGAGCTTGAAAGCGACATCGCCGGGAATGGTGTTAGACGAGGTGCCGGCCATCTGTGCCTGAGCGATGACCTCGGTCAGCTTTTCCATGCCGAGATCGAGCGTGCGGGCAAAGCGCTCTTCCTCATGACAGATCGTGCGCAGGATGTGGTCGCGTCGCTCGATCAGCTCGCGGTAGTGGCCGCCCATGTTTTCCACGACGGTCTCGCTGACCTTGTGCAGGAACGGCTCGTGGAAGTTGAGTTTGCGCCCGAAGCGCAACGCGCGCCGGATGATCATGCGCAGCACGTAGTTGCGTCCTTCATTGCCGGGCAGCACACCATCGGCAATGAGGAACGAGGCAGCGCGCACGTGGTCTGCGATCACGCGGTAGGCCACGTATTGTTCGCGGCGTTGGGCGTCGGTCTGGCCGGCCAGGCGCTGAATCGTGTCGAGGATCGGCAAAAATAGATCGGTGTCGTAGTTTGACGCGCCGCCCTGCAGAATGCGCACCAGTCGCTCGAACCCCAGGCCGGTGTCGACGCCGGTGCGGGGCAGTGGGGTGAGCTTGCCGCTACTGTCGCGGTTGAACTGCATGAACACCAGATTCCAGATTTCAACCGTCGTCTGGTCTTTGTCAGAATTGACGCGATCGGCCGTGTTGTCTTCCTTCTTATTCCCCGTAAAGTAGTGCAGCTCCGAGTTCGGCCCGCACGGGCCGGTGTCGCCCATTTGCCAGAAATTGTCTTTCTCGCCGAAGCGCAAGATGCGCGACCGGCTGACGCCAACCTTTTGCCACAGTTCTTCCGATTCGTCGTCTTCGCGGAAAATGGTGAACCAGAGCCGGTCTAGGTCCAAGCCATACTCGCCGGTGACCAGTTCGAGGGCAAACTTCATGGCATCGGCCTTGAAGTAGTCGCCAAATGAGAAGTTGCCCAGCATCTCGAAGAATGTATGATGGCGCGGACTGGGGCCGACCTCTTCCAGATCATTGTGCTTGCCGCTGACGCGCATCACCTTCTGGGCTGTCACCGCGCGGGTGTAGTCGCGCTTCTCCAGGCCGAGAAACACATTCTTGAACTGATTCATCCCAGCGTTGGTAAACAGAATGGTCTTGTCGCCGTGCGGGATCAACGATGATGACGGCACTTCCGTGTGCCCATTACGCACAAAGTAGTCGATGTAGGTTCTGCGGATCTGGTTGCTCAGCATAGCCCGACCATTATATGTGTAAACAAGTGTGTAAACCGCTTGTCTGTCCGCGTTGACCTTCGCCAGTTTGACGATAGTAGTCGGCTTCGGTATAATCGCCGCGCTTGATTAGCCAGTAGTCGTGATTTCAGTTCTGCGTTCAGCAGAGGAGGAACAGGTATACCACCGCCCAGAACTCAATATACGCAACAGTTTCGTATTAACGAGCAGATTCGGATTCCGCAAGTCCGGTTGATTGCTGCCGACGGCTCGAACAAGGGCATTGTTGACACGCGCGAGGCCTTGCATATGGCTCGCGCGCAACACCTTGACCTCATCGAGGTTGCGCCGAATGCGGATCCGCCCGTATGCCGGATCTTTGACTACGGCAAGTTTATCTACGAACGCGAGAAAAAAGAACGCGAGGCCAAACGAAGCCAGAAGGTCTTCGAAGTCAAGGGTATTCGGCTGCGGCCAAAGACAACCGAGCATCATGCTTACTTCAAGATGCGCGCCGCGCGTCGCTTCCTGGAGCAGGGCAACAAAGTCAAGGTGATGGTGCGGTTCAAAGGGCGCGAAGATCAAATCCCGCACGTCGCTCAGCGTATGCTCGAGAAGATCGTGCAAGACTGTTCAGATATTGCGGTGCTGGAGCAGGGCCCCACGATGGAAGGCAAAACAATGCTGATCGTGTTGGCGCCCACAGCAGCCACCCTTGCGGCTGCTAATTCCAAGGCAACCCAGGCCCGTATCCAGAAGGAACTTGAAGAAGACAAGGCCAGAGGGTACGTGGAAGAGGAAGACGAGGACGAGGCGGAAACTGAGGAAACTGAGGATGAGGACGAAGCTGTGACTCCTGCTGGGCCTGCTCGGCTGACACAGGAAGAACAGCGGGCTGCTCAGAGGGCCAGAAACCGCAAAAAGAAGGATAACGAGCGCAGAAGGGAGCAGTACGAGTTGCCGTAGCGCTCGAAACAGCGAATCGGAAAGACACCATGCCTAAGATCAAGACTCATAAGTCAACTTCAAAGCGATTTCGATTGACCGGCAGCGGCAAATTGATGCGTACCCGTCTGGGCAAGAGCCATCTGCGCCGCAAGAAGTCGAAGCGCGTGAAAGCTGAGCTGGCAGAGATGCACGAGGTCAGCCTCACGTCTCAGGTGAAGCGCATCAAGACACTTGCGCCTTACCTGGACCAGAAGCGATAGTTCACACGCACTGCGTCATACGCATGAAGCGATGCGCACTACGAGGGAGAATCGTCTACCATGACAAGAGTAAAGGGCGGCTTTAAAGCGCGCCGCCGTCACAATCGAATTTTGGCGATTACCAAAGGGCAATTTGGCGCCCGCCACAAGCATTTCCGGCGCGCCAAAGAGGCCAGCCTGCATGCGCTGTGGTATGCCTATCGTGACCGGCGCAATCGGCGTCGCGATCTGCGCCGGCTGTGGATTACCCGCATCAACGCTGCGGCCCATATCAACGGCACTACCTACAGCAAGCTGGCGCATGGCATGAAGTCCGCCAATATCGGCCTTGATCGCAAAGTGCTGGCCGAGCTGGCCGTGCATGATCCGGCCGCTTTCAAGGCCGTCGTCGATGCGGCCGGCATTGTGTAGGTTGACAGGTCGCACATACGCGGCCAGCAGTCAATGCTCCGCAACGGTCTGAAGCCCGCCACCCCGGCGGGCTTTCTTGTTGAGGAGGGTTGTGTGATTGTGTCGCCCCAGAACTCGCGTGTGAAGCTGGCCCGGCAGTTGCAGCAGCGCCGCGACTCTCGCGAGGCAGAGGGGTTGTTCGTAGCCGAAGGTGCGCGCCTGGTGACTGACCTGATTCAGGCCGGCATGCATGCAGCGTTCATCATTCTGTCGGACACTCCCACAGCGCAGGATTGGCGCGCCACGTGTGATATCCCCGTCGACTGTCTGGTCGTCTCGGAGCAAACCATGCGCGGGCTGTCCGGTGAAGTGACGCCGCCCGGCATTCTGGCGGTGTTTCATACGCCGGCACCGCCTGATCTTGCAGCGACGCGGGCTGCGTCCACCCTTCTGGTGCTGGATGGGCTGCGCGATCCCGGCAACCTGGGTGCGTGCTTGCGCGTGGCGGCCGGCGCAGACTGCCGGCATGTGTTGCTTGCGCCGGGCTGCGTCGATCTTTACAATCCCAAAGTTCTGCGGGGGGCAATGGGTGCGCACGCCCGCTTGCTCATGTGGCAATGCTCCTGGTCTGACATTCGGGCTGTTTGCGCGGGTCGTGACGTGTGGGTGGCCGATGCATTTGGCCGGCGCGACTACGATATGGTGGACTGGCGTCAGCCCAACGCTCTTGTGATCGGCGGCGAGGCTGCCGGCGTCTCGCTGGAAGCGCGCAGCATGGCTACCGGCCAGCTCAGGATTCCATTGGCGAATCGGGTCGAGTCGCTGAATGCCGCCGTCGCCTGTGGGGTGATCCTGTTCGAGGCGGCCCGGCAGCGGCGCCGGGCCTGACTGATGCTGTCACCAACGCCGGCCGAGGCCGTAGCGCTCGCCAAGGCCGTAAGGATGTGACGAACCACAAAGACACAAAGACCACGAAGGCATCTGAAGAAACCATCAGAGAAGCGACGGGCGCGGAAGCGGCCGTATCCATCCTTCTCTTTGTGTGTTTCTTTGCCGGCCGAGGCCGTAGCGCTCGCCAAGGCCGTTAAGGATGTGACGAACCACAAAGACACAAAGACCACGAAGGCATCTGAAGAAACCATTTGCCTGGCCGATGAGCGTGGGGCGCACCGTTGGCCCGAGCGACGCATTGGCCTCGAAGGTGTAGCGCAGCGGTTCGAACAAACGTGGGGTGTGGCTAGATTGGGCGTCGGCGATCGGTGGATAGCGCCTGGGCGCTAGCACTCCAGTACAGCGCCCTGGCTGCCGCTGGTGACCATCCTGGTGTAGCGGCGCAGCCAGCTTGGCAGATTCTCGCGCACGACCGGCTTCCAGTTGGCCTTGCGCCGCGCCAGCTCGGCCTCATCCACATGCAGGGTGAGGGCGCGGTTGGGAATGTCCACGGTGATCAGATCGCCTGGCTCGACCAACGCAATCGGGCCGCCGGCGGCTGCCTCGGGGCTGACGTGCCCGATGCACGCGCCGCGCGTGCCGCCGCTGAAGCGGCCATCGGTGATGAGGGCGACGCTGCTGCCCAGCCCACGTCCCATGATGTACGAGGTGGGGCTGAGCATTTCCTGCATGCCGGGGCCGCCCTTTGGGCCTTCATAGCGGATGACGACTACATCGCCGGCCTTGACCTGGCCGGCCAGAATGCCGGCGCAGGCGTCTTCCTGGCTGTCGAAGATGACGGCCGGGCCGGTGTGGGTGCGCATCTCTGGCGCGACGCCGGCAGTCTTCACCACGCAGCCGTCGGGCGCGAGGTTGCCGAACAGCACGGCCAGACCGCCATCGGGGCTGTAGGCGTTATCGAGCGGGCGGATGCAGTGCGGGTCCTGGGTCGCGCAGCCGGCGATATTCTCGCCCAGGGTGCGGCCGGTGACGGTGAGGCGATCCAGGTTCAGGGCGCCGGGCTTGTGGCTGAGTTCGTGCAGGATGGCGCTGATGCCGCCGGCTTTGGCGACATCCTCGATGTGGTAGTGACTGGAGGGCGAGACCTTGCAGATGTTGGGTGTGCGCCGGCTGATAGCATCGATGCGGGCGATGGGGTAGTCGAGGCCGGCTTCGCGGGCGATGGCCAGTGTGTGCAGCACGGTGTTGGTGCTGCCGCCCATGGCCACGTCGAGGGCGATGGCGTTATCGACGCTCTCGACAGTGACGATGTCGCGGGCCTTGATGTCGTGTTCGAGCAACCACATGATTTGCTGGGCGGCTTGACGGGCCAACGCTTCGCGTTCGGGGCTGAGGGCCATGGCTGTGCCGTTGCCGGGCAGGGCGATGCCCAAGGCTTCGCATAGGCAGTTCATGGAGTTGGCCGTGAACATGCCACTGCACGAACCACAGGTTGGACAGGCTACCTTTTCGATCTGAGCCAGGCGCTGTTCGCTCATCTTGCCGGCCGAGACCGATCCGACCGCCTCGAACACCGAAATCAGATCGACCACCTGGCCGTCCTCCGTCTTACCGGCATACATCGGCCCGCCCGAGACGAAGATAGTCGGGATGTTGCAGCGCATCGCGCCCATCAACATGCCGGGCACAATCTTGTCGCAATTGGGGATGCAGATCAGCGCGTCGAACTGATGCGCGCTGACCATCGTTTCTACGCTGTCGGCGATGATCTCACGGCTGGGCAGGCTGTACTTCATGCCAAAGTGACCCATCGCAATGCCATCATCCACACCGATGGTGTTGAACAGGAAAGGCACGCCGCCGGCTGCGCGCACGGCATCCTTCACGATCTGCCCGAACTTGTCGAGGTGAACGTGGCCGGGGATGATGTCTACGTAGCTGTTGGCGATGGCGATGAAGGGCTTGCCAAAATCCTCTTCCTTCACGCCGGTTGCGCGCAGCAAACTGCGATGGGGCGCGCGTTCGAGACCCTTTTTAATTGTGTCGGAGCGCATCGCACGGGCTACGCCAGAGCCGTTCTTGCCATTTGTGGACATGCTGTGCCTCGTTTGTCTTGCTGTGGATGGGCCGATTATACGCACCGCGTCAACGCCCAATACGCAATACGAAGCGCCGGCCTGGTGTATGCTTGCCGCACCTGGCACATGGCGCCATCACCCCTGTTGCGTAATCTGCGTCGCGCGTTGGCTGATCTGGATGATCCGGAGCAGCTTGCGGCAAATCCGCTGGCCGCACGATTGCCGGCAGCCGGGGACGACCATGCCTTATCTCGCGCCGCTCAACTACGCCGTGTGATCGTCGATTTGATCGAGCGCCTTAAGCCGGCCGGCGAGTCTGCCGAAATGACGCCGCAGTGGCGGCAATACATCCACTGTCCTGGTCTGCCGCCTCCGGCGTGGTGAATCACTATCGCTACTGCTATAACACGACGAGCGGGTGCACGCCGTCAATCGGTGTTGGCACGAACACCAACGTGGCGCTGAGCGGGTTGACGGGGGGTACGACCTACTACTGGCAGGTGCGGGCGTGCGCCGACGCTGCGTGCGACGTGTACTGCGCACAACGTGGCCGGCAACACCGACGCCGACAACAACGCCTGGTGGCCCTTCACCACCCTGCCCAACGCCCCGCACCGCCACCCGCACCTTCGCCGATGGCGGGGTGGACTTCTTCTTCACCACCGCCAACCTGGATGGGCCGGCCGCTGCCGGGCGGCTACGCGCTGAACAGCAGCGTGACCATCGACGCGCACGATGGTGAGATCCCGCGCAGCGCGCCGGCGGTGGACGTTGCGCCGTGGCGGGCCTTTGCGCCAATTGTGATCAAACCGTAGGCGCACGTTGGGGCACGCCTTGTGCGTGCCCCCATGCGCCTCGTGCGCGCCACAATGCACGTGGCGCGTCCCTACTACAACCCCCTGCTGTTGGGGTTCAAAGGGCGGTCTGCACGACCGCCCTTCGCTTTTTTCAAGCCGGCGTAGAAGGCTGGCTGTTGAGCACGCCGGGGCATGACCAGCGCGCCTCGGCGTCCTCAAGCGTTTCCAGCCAGCCGGCGACTTCACCGGCGCGATAGTGTTCGAGTGTGCGCAGGTCGCTCAGGCTAAGCTGGGCAAGCCGGCGCGCTTCGGCCCAATCAGCCTGCTCGGCTCGAACGCGCGCCAACCCAAAGCGATGAAGCGCAGCCAAATCTGGGTAGTGATTCTGCCCGGCAATTTCCAGGCCGCGCGCAAAGATTGCGCCGGCCTCGGCGATCTGGACCTGTGCCAGGCAGCACTCGCCCAACTCGATCCGTACGCTGGCCTTGTACCAGGTCAGTCCGTTTTGCTCGGCCAGTTGAAGCGCCTGGAGCAGATGGCTGTGCGCTTGTTCCCACCGTTTCTGCCGCATGTTCAACACACCGAGCGCGTGTTCCACCAGCGTCAGGTTGTGCAAGCTGGCCAGGTCACGGGCAATCGCGTGCGCCTCTTCGTAATAGGCCTGGGCTTGCGCATAGTCGTGTTTGTCCACGGCGATCACACCCAGCGCGATGAGCGCGTAGGCGATACGATCGCGAAAATCAATCTGGCGCGCCAGGGCCAGGCCGGCCTGAAGATGCAGGCTGGCCTCATCGTGGCGATTGCGCTGCCGCAGCAAAGCGCCCAGATTAAGCAGCGCGTTGATCTCTGCCACCGGCTGCCCAAGCGTGTGAGCCAGCCCGGCGCTTTGCAGGAGCGTGGCTTCGACCTCGTCATGGCGGCCGAGCTGGCCCAAGGCGGCTGTGCGTGTGTGTAGAATCTGTAAGCGCAACGCAGCCTCGTCGGGGGAGGGAGTCAAGTCAAGCGCCTGATCACAGATTTCTACGGTCTGCCGGGCGTCGCCGGCCAGCCAATGCGCCTGCGCCAGTGTTGCCAGCGCAGTTGGCAGCGCCTGCGGCGCTTCAGAGCGGGCATATTCAACCGTTTGTTGAAGCTGCGCAATCGCGCCGGCCACGTCATGATGCCAAAGCAACACCCGTCCGCGCTGAATGTCAAACCGGCAGCGCTCGGCCGGCCCGTGTGAGCGGAGCTGCCGTTCGGCCATATCCAGCAGGCGCTCGGCCAGCGCGCGCACCCCACGTCGGTCCAGGCAATCGAACAATGTCTGACAGAAGTGCGCGGCTGCCTCGGGCCAGTCCAGATCAACAGAGATCTGAGCAGCGGCCAGGGCGGCCGTCCATTGTGCGGGGGGCAGGGGGCATTGAGCCGGCGAGTACACCACGCGCATGGCGTGTTCAACCAGCGCGCGGCGGGCGCGCTCGCTGATGTGCGCCTGGGCTGCGTGTGGCTCGGCCAAGCGCCAGTCGCGGATGGCCGCGTGAATGCTATAACAACCGTTGTAATGCTGGATCAAGCCGCTATCCACCAATCGGTCAAGCGCGGCCAGAGCCGATGAGGTGTCGGGGATGACCGCGCGCAACACACTCAGGGCTGTCTCTTCATCAAAGACGGCTGGTTTGGCCGGCAATTCACACAGAGCCAGAAGTCCTTGACGGTGCGCCTCGGGCAGAATGGACACGCTCAGCGCAATGCTTTCGCTCAGTGAGGCATTGTCTGCTGCCAGACGATCTATGCCCAACGGTAGGCGCAAGGCCAGGCGCGCCTTCGCGTCGCGCAGGGCCTTCAGCGCGGCTGCCACGCGACGCGGCTGGCCGGCGTGAGATTCGTGCCGCAGATAGTGCCCGACCAGGGTGAGCGCCAGCGGTAACCCACCGCATGCTTCGGCCAGCGCGCGCATGTCGTGGTAGTGGTCGGCCAGCAAGCCGGGCGCAAGACTGTCCAGCAGTGACAGACTGTCTTCCAAGCTCAGATCAGGTATAGCGATACACCCGCGCGCCTCGGCGAAATTGACGGCCAGTTCGGGCAGTGTGGTGGAGAGCAAGTAAACACATTGCGCGTTGCCCACGAGTAGCGGCTCGACGTGCGCCATGTCCCAGACATCATTGAGCGCCAATGCCAACCGCCGTGTGCCGAGCGCCTGACGCACGATTTGCGCGCGTTGGTGCGGCGTCTTGAAGTGTTCCAGGTCGTGCAGGCCGAGGCCAAGCGCTTGGCCCCATTCTGTCAGGATTGCCGATAGGTCTGGTTGTGGGCCAAGGGTGGCCCACAGCACGCCGTCGGGATAGTGCGTCTTGAGAGAGGGTGCGCTCGCCAGATGTGCCAGCAAGGCGCTTTTGCCGCTGCCCGGCAGACCGTGAAACGCCAGCCGGCGGCATCCAAACGTCAACAGCGAGTCGGCCAGTTCAAGCAGCGCCTGGCGCCCAACGAATGGCCCATGCGGCGCCGGGGCGGTATTGAGTGGGCCTGCCGGGCGTGGGGCAGAGGGGGATTGCACGAAGAAGCCGGCCCCGAGTGGCGCTTCCGCCCCGCGCAGGAGATCGCCCAGCGCGTCGAGCGCTTGTTGTAACGCGCGCCGGCAACTGACTGCCTCAATGCACAACAGGCGCGCCACGTCCTCAAGCGCGCGACCTTCCAGGTAGTGTTCGGTCAGTGCGATATAGCCGCGCCAGGCGCGGTCAGGGGGCGTGGGCGGCGCGCCGGCCGGCCGCAGGCGTGCAATCGCTTCCAGCACGATTCCACGCAGAGCAGTGGGGGCGTCTTCTCCGCGTGCCTGCCGGCGTTGAGCAACAACTGGGCTGCGCGCCAGCGGATGCGCGTTGAGTTGGGCCGGATCGTGCCAGGCGCGCAGCAGGCGGCGCAGCGATTTGCGCCCATAGATGTCCTCTACGGCGTCCTCTACGCTGGAGCGTCGTGGCAAGGTCTTGCGGTGCGTCGTATGGTGTGTGGCCATTTTGCTGGCGTAATCAGTCCTCCCCGCACGACACTCATTGTAGACCAATATCCTGAGAAGTGGGGGGCATACGCCGCGCACGAGGGGAAACCATTCGTTGCCACGGCGCGTCGGCGAGGGGGCAAGGCCTGAGTGCAAATTGTGATCAAACTGTGAGCAAAATGCGCTGGACATTCTGCACGTCATTTGACAGCATATTTTTTATCGCATGAGTTGGCTTGCTCAAACCCAACGTGTTATTCCGGACGTGAAGATGAAGAACATACTGATTTTTATGTCGCTAGTGCTGGCAGCATGTAGCACAGCAGCCGGTGCATCGCTAATGGCAAACGCGTCGCCGACTGTGCAGGCGAGGCGCGCCGGGCCGGCCCAAGGGGCGACCGTCGTGCCGCGTGCGTGGGCGCCGCTGGCCGGGGCTGCCGTCACCGACACACGGCCTGTGTTGAACAAGTGGGCGTTGTGGACGAACGGCGTGCAACTGCGCGGCGCGGACATTTGGCAACGCATTCGCGTGCCCGCCCTGGACCAAAACTATCTGGGGGATGGCTACATCGGCCCGCCCTATTCCCAGCAAGACTTTAACCGCCTGGCGCAGTTGGGCGCGAACTATGTGGTGCTGTCGGTGCCCGGCCTGTTCACCGAGCGCCCGCCCTATCAGCTCGATGTCAATGCGCAGGCGCATCTGGATCAACTGCTAGAGCAAGCACGGCTGGCCGATCTGTTTGCGGTGATTGCCTTTCGCACCGGGCCGGGGCGCAGCGACTTCACGTTTTACCGCGACGGCGCCGGGGTGTGGTATCCGCCGGAGTTGCTGATCGAAGATGTATGGACGAACCAAGCGGCTCAGGATGCCTGGGTGCAGATGTGGCGGCACACGGCCCAACGCTATCGGGGGCATCCGGTGGTGGTGGGCTACGAGATCATGGTGGAGCCGAACGCGGATGAAGTGGCGTTGGACATCTACGACCCGCAGCAGTTCTATCCGCAGTATGCCGAGACGACGTATGACTGGAACCGCATGCACCGGCCAATTGTGCAGGCGATTCGCGAAGTGGACGCCGATACGCCCATTCTGTTGAGCGGGATGGGCTGGGGGTCGGTGTTTTGGTTGCCATATTTGCAGCCGGTGACGGCGACGCGCGTGGTGTATGCAGTGCATCAGTACATGCCGTTTTTGTACACGCATCAACCGGTTGGCGCGAACCGGCCTTACCCAGGTGTGTTTGATGTGGACTGGGACAACCAGCCGGACACGTTCAACTGGGGATGGATGGCGAACTATTTCAGCCGGCTGGACACATTTGCCGCGCAGCATCCAGGCCCGCAAACCGTGAGCGAATTTGGGGCGTCACGCTGGTCGCCGGGCGCAGCGGACTTTATGCGCGACCAGATGGATGACTTCGAGCGGCGCGGCATGAATTATGCAATCTGGCTGTGGGACTCGACCTGGGAGCCGTGGCGAACCTGGGGCAGCAAGGCGATGAACTATCTGTTTGGGCCGGATCCGGCCAACTACACCGAAGTGCCGAACGCCACGATGACAGTGATTGTGCAGGCATGGGGGCGCAACACGTTGCGACCGTCACAGTTCAGGCAGCCCTAACGCGTGCCTGTGGGTGATAAGGGGAATCGAATCGAGGATGTCCGGTTTTGGCCCTGATTTTGTCCTATTTTGTGACCTTGCGCTGCGACGCCTGAAGGCGCAAGAGTCGCCGCACGATGGCTGCTTGGGCGCGCCATCGGTCAAAGATGCGCAGCGGTTGCGCTGCTGAGAACAGACCAGATGTGCCGAAGGAGGTAAAAGTCATGCAAACGCGACAACGATTGGGTTT
>JAEANN010000038.1 GCA_016841965.1 Candidatus Roseilinea mizusawaensis
GGAGAGGGCGCCGTGCTCGATGTCGGGTGCGGCTCCAGCCGCATCCTCAGCGCCTTGCCGGAAGGCAGCATCGGCGTGGACATCCTGCTCCGCAAGCTGCGCTATGCGCGGCGCTTCAAGACGATACTCATCCAGGCATCAGGCTTTCATCTGCCGGTGGCCGATGAGGCATTTCCCTGTGTTGTTTGCTCACAGGTGATCGAGCATGTGCCAAAGTCGTCACCAATTTTGAGCGAGCTGTGCCGTGTGCTCAAGCCGGGCGGGCGTCTGGTGATCGGCACGCCGGATTATGGGCACTGGGAATGGCGCGTCACCGAAAGGTTGTATGCGACCTTTGCGCCGGGCGGGTATGCCGATGAGCACATCGCGCATTACAGCCGGCAGGAACTGTTGGATTTCTTTGAGTCACGTGGATTTGCGCACGAAGCGACACGCTACATCTTGCGCGGCGAGCTGATCATGGCTTTTCGCAAGAGACGGACAGCAGACTGATGACATGCGTTGACGATCATGAAGCAATCTGTTAAACCCGGGTCTGGTCACCGACTCAATTCAAGTAGAGGCCGCCTGTGGCTTGAACTGATGGGCGTTTTAGCGGCGCAGATACTCATTTTTGTCATTATTACCTGGCCATTCGCGCTCTCGCCGCTCAGCCGCATCATCGGTTGGCCAGGCGACAATTTGCAGCATTTGTGGAGCCTGTGGTGGGCAAAACATGCCTGGCTCGATCTGGGCCAGTCCTTGGATCACGTCTCGGTGTTTTATTACCCCGTCGAGATGACTCACCCGCTGATGGGCACGACGGTGTGGAATCAGTTCCTGCTGTTACCAGTCACTGCGCTATTTGGCCCCACAGTTGCTTATAACACAGCGGTTGTCCTGGCTTATGCGCTGACCGGCCTGACAACCTACGCACTGATCCGCTACCTGACACATAGCCCGGCTGGAGCGCTGTTTGGCAGTGTGGCATTCACGTTTTGCGCTGCGCGCATGAGCCACATCTACGCCCATCTGGCCAATATCACCATGTACTGGTTCCCCTTGGGCGCGCTGGCGTTATTGTGGTTTGGCGATAGACCGACCTGGCGTCGCGCTGTGCTAGCCGGCATCGTCCTATGGGCAGGCATGCTGATCAACTTCAAATCAATCATCACCTTCATGCTACCGGTCAGTGTGGTGCTTGGCTTATGGCTCGTGAGCACAGCTCAGTCGTCACGCCAAAAGGCGCGATACGTCCTGCTGCTCACCATGATTGCCGTTCTAGCGGCAGGTCTGTGGTTTCCCATTGGCGCGCCACTGCTCAGAACAGCCACCCAGGGCGATGGGGGATTTCTCCTCAACTTCGGAACCGAATCGAACAGCGCAAGCCTGCTTGGCTTCCTGGCGCCCTCCTGGCGCAATCCCTTCGTCCCTGCTGGGACAGGGGCAGCCGAGTTCCTTAAAAAAGTCAATGGATTCTGGATCGAGGCTTTGGTCTATGTCGGCATCTCAACATTAATATTGTCAGTCATCGGCGCGCGCAGAGCAGGCAAGCGGGCCGTCCCCTGGCTCATCTTGATAGCCGGGTGCGGCATCCTGGCTCTGGGACCATTTCTGAAGATCGCCGGCGAGCCGGTCATGTTACAGATTGAAGGGACGCAACACAAGGCTGCATTGCCATGGGCCTACCTGGCGCAGTTGCCGGTGCTCAATTTGCTGCGCACGCCCGGCCGCTTTGCGCAGCCCATGATGTTGGGAATGGCTGTGCTGGCCGGCTTTGGCGCAGCCTGGATGTATGCGCGCTTGAAAAGGTGGCCGGTGGTCCGGCTGGCAACGCTGGGCATGTTGGCTTTTGTCACCGCCTTTGAAGGCGTGGTGGTTTTTCCAACGCAGACGTTTGGCCCGTCAGTCCCGCCATTCTTTCAGCAAATTGCTCAGGGTGGCAAGCCAGGCGCACTGCTGACATACCCCTCTTTGAACCCGCAAAATCCAGGCACGTTCGAGTGGCTTGGCACAGAGTTGCAGATGCTGCATCAGACAACACACCAACGGCCAATCACCTCCGGTTACATTTGGCGGGTAGACGACACCGTGTATGGGACGATAAGTCAGTTGGAAAGCGCCATTGATCCGGCGCCAGGACGCGACATCTTTCCGAAGCCGGACGATCTACCAGCCTATCTACGCCCGCTGGGATTCGCGTATGTGGTGATCTACAAGCACTACAAGCATCAGGACATAGTATCAACAGTGCGATTGACTGGCGCACAGGCAGAGGATGTGGCGCGGATTCGCCCTTACCTGACCGAAAAGCTGGGAGCGCCGATCTACGAAGATGAGGAGATACTGGCCTTCGAGGTCCCTGATACTGCTGCTCATGCTGTCTTCCTGGCAACCCAACAGGGGTGGTACGGGGTGGAAGGGCGGGTCGAGGGCAATGCCCGACGCTGGATGAGCGATCAGGCCGGCCTTTACGTGCGCGCGCCGCTCAGCACGACCATGCGCCTGGAGCTGGAATACAGACCTTTTGCGCCGACCTACACCCTACAGCTTGCCTATGGCGATCTTCCGATTGGGTTATCCACACATATAGACTCAGACGGCCAGTTCATCGCACGCAGCGAACCCTTCGTAGTCGGCCCCAGCCAGACCTACATTCGCCTAACTTCCGAATCCGGCTGCTCACCTATTGACCCGGCCGGCGCCAGGGTCAAACGCTGCGTGGCGTTTTACGTTTCGAGGATCGCGTTAGTTCCTCAGCCCTAGCACCGCCGGCCAACCAAAGCGCAATCACAGTTGCGGCGGCGCAGAGGAAGAAGGGGTTACAGAAGGCGCCTGACTTTGCGACGGGAGTGCGGCAGCGCCGAAGGTTGGATAGTCATATTTGCGCAACAACGGAAACGTGAGCGCAGTGACGATCGCAGCATCCAGACGCCCAAGCTGGGTTTGCCATTCCGTATCCATGCGCAGGCGGACGCGACCGGTCTGAAACCGATTGGCGTTGCCGGCGATGATGTGATGGCTGCGAATGTCAAGCGCGTCGTCGCCGACCAGGGGAGGAACAGCTTGCGGCTCGCCGGCAAGATCGAGCATGGCCTGAAAAGTACCGCGAGGGTGGGCGACGAAATCTTCGTAACGGATCAGGCGATAGTGCGCCGTATTCCTTTCCCACAGCAGATCGGCCAAGCCATTCAGGACATTCCATGCAGCAGCGCTGCGCGGCGCAGTGTGGCGCTCCATGTATCGCATCCCTTTTGCGGTCGGATAAGACTTGACCCGCTGCCACGAATAAGCCACCGCCCGCGCATCGCGCACCAGATGGACGACGCGCATATCCAGAGACGGGGCGAGGCGGAGCAGATAGGAATAGGTCGGGTACTTGGATGTGTCCACGATAACGTTGCAGCCGGTATGCCGCTGAATCACGTGATACAGCCGCTCGGTCAGGGACACGTAATCCTGCACAGCGGCCGGCAACTCACTCAGCGACTGCGCAGCGAGCAGCCGGGGCAGTCCATAGAGGCGAACCACACTGTTACGGGCACGGCGAATGCGCCGCGCCAGATGCGCATCATAGTCGCCGATCACCTCTCTGAAGACGCCGGCCCAATGCGAACAGCTCAAAATCGGATCGCCGCAACTGCAATGCTCATCAACCAGCCAGTCCTCATCCCAGATGCGCTGCATCTCGCCTGCGCAGAAAAAGCCATCTATCTGACCCAGCGCAGCGCCCAATATGGTGCTGCCGCTGCGCGAACTGCCGGTGATGCACAGAACTTTCAGACGCTCAGCCATGATGCCTTCGTTCAAATCCAGGCCGGGGCTCTATCTGGGCACGACAGGGCACCGACTTATCTGCAGGAGCGCGCAAAACGCGCAGGCGTTACAATGCGCGCCATTATTCCAAAACGAGGCGTATTCTAGCATTCCCTTCATCACAGCGCACACCCTTCAAGGTTACAATCAAGCAGACATCCCCACACGACTATGTCATCCAGGTTGGCCAATCACACAGCGTCTTCATCAGCGGCGCCCCCTCATAGGAGATCGAAGCCGTCTCAGCATCAGATCGGATGGCTCATCCTCATCTCAGCAGCCTACTTGATCAAACTGACGTTAATGCCGATCACCAGCCAGAATGATCTGGTGCTGACTGCATGGAAATCACACTACATTAATCAAGGGCACTGGAACATTTATGCGCATATGACCGAGCTGTACGAAGCGCGCAACTTCGTCAACCCACATCCGGCGGCTGCTTATCCGTATGGCTTCTACGCATTGACTGCAGCCTGGCTGGAAACGTTACGGCTTGCCGGTTTAATTAGCTATGAAGGCTGGACGACGCAATGGGCTATTACCAACCGGGCATTGTGGTTCCTGCTATTAAAGCTACCTTACCTGGCAGCAGACATCGTGATCGGGGTATTGTTGTTCAAGTCGGCACGCTCTAGACATGGCCCGCTGGCCTGGGCCACTTGGGCCTGGTCAGGGTCGGCCGCCTATCTACTGTTGATGGGCCAGAACGACCTATATCCCACACTGTTTGCTGTATTGGCGACCGTGCTGGGCGCGCAGTCACTTCGCGCCCGGCGCGCCGGCCGCACGTATGGCTTTGCTCTATCTGTCGCCAGCATGATCATGCTGGGCATTGGCGCTACCTTTAAGATCATCCCTCTGGCGCTGGCTGCGCCGTTCGCCTTAACGCTAACCCCACACTGGCGCTACAGGGCGTTGCTCGTCAGCATTCCCGCGCTGATCTTTGGCGCAAGCGCCCTGCCGTTCTTGTCCACGCCGGCATTTGTTAGCGGCGTGCTATACAACTGGGAAGGCGTCCGGTTATTCTCTGGGATACAGATTTTTGCCACCCCTGTCTCGCTGTTTGTCATGTCATATGTGGCGCTACTGGTTTTTCTCATCTGTCGGCCGTACGCTTTCACGCGCCCGCGCGATCTCTGGCTGATTGGCGCAGCAGTGTTCAGTAGCCTCTTCCTCTTTTCCTGGTCTCAGTTCTATTGGGCTGTCTGGCTCACTCCGTTCATTGTGGCTTTAGTGGTGATCGATAAGCAGCGCTATCGCTACTGGGCCATGCTATGGCTGATTCTAGAGGTTGCGTTTGGTGTCCTGTTGTTCAGCCGGCATCGAGACTTCAACATTGGACTGTTGGCAAGCATGTCTCTTTTCTTCCGATTCGCCCAGTTCGATGCAGTGATTTCGTTATTTGCGCCCGGCGCTAAGCAACTAGTCGAGATTGTCTGGACAGTGATGCGCACTGCCCAGACTACTGCCTGGCTGCTAAGCATGGCAGGGGCAATTGGAGTGCTGATTTTCCCCACTCTGGTCGCTCGCAAATCGGAGCAGGAATTCGCTGCAACGCGCCTGCACGATCTCCGATCACTGCACCGGCTGCCTTTGGCCAACTGGACGACTGTGTTGCTTATGCCGGCTATAGCGATCATTCTTAGCACAGCTATTGTGTTGACCTTGTCGCGCAACGCAGCAGCTCGCGAATTCGGGTATGTTCAGATCGGCCAGGTCACGCTGACTGCCGCTCAGCCAATGTTCAGTCAGACCATTGCACCGCCTCAACAAGATGCTACTGGACTGCTGCTATTGGTCTCTCCGTCGGCCAGCGTCAGCTTGCCAAAAGCGATTGAACTTTGCGCGCGCCCATTGGCGCCTGCCTCAAACACGCTTTCCCCAACATGTAGCCAGGGGTCTCTGATTCAGACGGTAGGGTTCAACGGTTACGGATTCGTTTTCTCGCCATCTCTTGCGGCCCTCATGCATCCCTATGTGTTGGACTTCCGGCTGATAGCTCCCGCACCGGAAACACGCGTGGTGCTGACACTTGTGTCGCCACCTGATACTCAAACAAGCCTTTACACCGTCCGACAGGATACCCAGGCGCAGATTGGATTGGCGCGCCTCATCCTGCTGCGGACTTTTGATGCTGGCGCTGCACTCACTGCCATGATGGCTCGACTGGTTGAGGATTGGCGGCTGTTCATCATCTGGGGACTAAGCCTGGCAATCTGCCTGCTAGTGATTGGTCGTTTTGTAAGGGGATCTTTGACAGATGGCGCTGTGCAACTACTATCCAGCGCCCCAGCACAACCAAAGTAGGAAGAAACCTATGCACCTGCTGGCTACTTACCGAGCCCTCCTGCGCGCCTACTGGGAGCGCGCGCTGGTCTATCGGGCCGTGTTCGTCGTGTCAGTAATGGGCGCTATGTTCCCATTGGCCCTCATGGCAATCTGGATTGGCATGGCGCAGGACGGGCCGATAGCCGGTTTGGACGCGGGCAACTTCGCAGGCTACTATTTGGCAGCCATACTGGTGCGCCGGCTGACCGGCGTCTCGACCGTCCAGGAAATAGAGAACATGGTGCGCACAGGTAGCCTGTCTGGTTATCTATTGAAACCGCTCGGCGTCATTCATCACATCATGGCGCGCACACTGATGGAGCGAATCCTGATGGTGGCCATTCTGCTCACGCCGGTTGCAGTAGGTGTTCTGGCAGCGCCAGGCCGCCAGTTCAACGTGCAGTGGGGCAACCTGGCGCTGTTTGCGATGGCCTGCGCGATCGGGTTCCTCTTCGAGTTCTACGCCCAGTTTGCCATCGGCGGGCTATCCTTTTGGCTGGTGCAGATCTACGGCATCAACGCTGTGTTTGTGTTCGTCAAATCCTTTCTGGGCGGGTACATCGTGCCGCTGGCGCTGATGCCGGCGCCGTTGGAACAGATGTTGCGCTGGCTGCCGTTTCAAAGCGGCGTGGCATTGCCGGTGGAGATTCTCACTGGCCTGGCGCCGCCCGATCAGATCATCTTCGGGCTCGCCATTAGCGCGGTGTGGACCGCGCTGGCCGCCGCATTTGCCTGGCTGGTGTGGCGACAAGGTTTGCAAAGCTATTCGGCAGTGGGCGCCTGATCAGGCCGGCGCGGGTTTGGCTTCGATCGCCAAGGACAGACTTACGTGAAACGCTATTGGATGCTCATTCGCCTCTTCGCCCGAAGCAGCCTGTTGGCCAATCTGGAATACCGGGCCAACTTCCTGGGCGCCGTCCTGACATCCGGATTGGATGCCCTGTGGTCTGTGGGTGCCGCGCTGGTCATGTTCAGCCACAGACCCACGTTGGGCGGCTGGACATTTCACGAGACACTGGTCGTGATCGGATTGTTCATCGCGGCTTCAGCCCTGCTCGATGTGGCTTTTCAACCCAACATGCGCGATGTGGTCGAACAAGTGCGCACCGGCGCGATGGACTTCACACTGCTCAAACCTATCAACGCCCAGTTTCATGCCACATTCCGGCGGTATCGCCTGGAGCGGCTGTCGGGAGTGATGGTGGGAGGCGGTCTGATCATATACGCGCTGGGGCAGATGGGCAGCAGCCCACCGATAATGCACGCGCTGGCCTTTGCCGTTCTCGGCATCGCCGGCGCAGTTGTCCTGTATGCCGTCATGGCGATGCTGTCGGCAATCGCATTCTGGGCTGTCGATCTGCACAATCTCGACGTGGTGGTCGTGGGCCTGCTTGACATGGCACGCTATCCGGCATCTGCCTTTCCCGAGCCGGTGCGCGGAGCGATCTACACAGTGATCCCGGTCGCGTTGATCACGACCGTGCCGGCAGAGGCGTTGCTGGGCCGGCTGACACTGCCGGCCGCTGCGCTCAGCCTCGTCATCGCCAGCATGGTATTCTTTGCCAGCATCGCCGCCTGGAAGCTGGCCCTGCGGCACTACACCAGCGCCAGCAGTTGAGTCACACCGGCTTCAAGCGATCATGGGCGCTCCACGAACCAATCGCATTCTTCTGGCTATCGGCCTCGATGTCAGCCTGACGCTTTTCTCGTTATGGCTTGCGTCCCAAATTCGGCTGGCCTTGCCGCTAGGCCGTGAACTGAACGAGCCAGGGGTGGAACTAGGCCCACTCGTCTATGCGCTGACGGCGCTGATCTGGGTGGTGGTGCTGGCCCAGTTCAATCTGTACTCGCGACGCCGTGCGCGCTTTCGCGAAGAATCGCGCGCGTTGACCTTGGCCGTGCTGACCGCGCTGCTGATTCTGGCCGGCGCGTTGTATTTGAGCTTCCGCGAAGTCTCACGGCTGCAATTCATCTACTTCGGATTGCTGAATCTGGCCTTGCTGCATCTGGCTCATGGAATGCGCTTTGCGCGCCGCACGCAGATGGCCGGCCACAATCGCTGGCGGGTAATCGTCGCCGGCACCGGCAACGTGGGACGCCAACTCGTCGACCAACTGCAAGACCAGTCGATGCGGGGAATGGGTGTTGATCTGATCGGCTGCCTTGCCGAAGACAACCACGCTCAGATCCGGGCGCGCGACTTGCCAGTCATCGGCCTGGTCGATGAAGCAGTGTCAATCGTGCGCCACGAGCGTGTCTCGGAGATCATCCTCGCCTTGTCACGCGAAGCGCAGGATCAGATGCTGGCGTTGGTAGCAGATCTGGAGCAACTGCCGGTACAGGTCAGCCTGGCGCCGGACGTACTCGATCTGGCCTGGTTCGGGACGCGGGTGGAAGACCTCAACGGCATCCCGCTGTTGCGGCTGCGCGAGTCACCCCTGAATGGGCCGGCGCGAACCATCAAGCGGGTGATGGATCTCACGCTGGCATCGATCGCCCTCGCCGCGAGCAGCCCGGCTTTGATCTTGATTAGCCTGCTGATCAAGCTGGATTCGCCCGGCCCGGCGCTCATTCGCCAGCAGCGGGTGGGTGAGAATGGCCGGTTGTTCGGCATGTTGAAATTTCGCACCATGCGCGCCGATGCGCAGCACAACACAGAGCATAGCTTGCCGCACAAGCGGCGAGACGACCCGCGCGTGACGCGGTTGGGGCGCTTTCTGCGCCGCTACAGCCTAGACGAATTGCCGCAGTTGATCAATGTGCTGAAAGGAGAGATGAGCCTGGTCGGGCCGCGCCCGGAGCTGCCCTGGCTGGTGGATCGCTATGAAAGCTGGCAGCGCCGGCGCTTTGCCGTCCCGCCCGGCATGACCGGCTGGTGGCAGGTCAACGGGCGCAGCGACCGTCCCATGCACCTGCACGTCGAGGATGACCTGTACTATATTCGCAACTACTCGCTATGGCTGGACGTGCTGATCTTGCTGAAGACCGTGCCGGCGGTGCTGAGCGGACGAGGCGCTTTCTAGTCGCTACAAGCCACACAGGCGGCCTCGCGCAACACATTACAGCCGATAGCCATAGCGCAGCAGCAACGGCCAGGTGAGCAGGGTCGTGATGGCGCGATCGAGCGGCTTCATCTTGAATTGCCACTCGTCGTCGGGCTTCAACGTCACCGGGCCGGTGCGAAACCGATCAGGATTGCCGCCTACCGTGTGATGCACCTGCATCTCGACCACATTGCCATCCAGCCCAGGCAACGGCGCAGACTCACCGGCAAACTGGGCGATGCGTTCGACCACCCGGCGCGGCGACGCTGCAAACTCCTCGTATTGGATGCGCAGGTGCGGCACTCGCGCGCTGCCGATCAGCATTTCAGTGGCGACGTTGTGCCCAACCCAGCTTAGCGCGCCGCGCGCGGGCGATGCCGTGCGGATATGCGTCCGGCCTTCGGGTGATGGCTTGAGTTTCTTGCGCTGCCATGAGTAAGCCACGGCGCGCGCATCACGGACCAGAAAAACAAGCCGCAGATCGATGCCTGGAATCTGAGCCAGCAACTGCCCGTAGGACGACACCTTGGAAGAGTCGACGATCACGCGCGATTGTGTGACGTCCGCGATGTGCCGGTACAGCTGACCGGTCAGCGTCAGATACTCTCGCGCTTTTTCAACCGCCCATGCGCGTAGAAAGGGCGCAGCCCACAGCAGCGCATACCGGCTGCGGGCGATCTGATTGCGCAATTGCAGCGCGCGCGCAGTCTGCCGGCCATAGTCATCGCCCAGCGTGCGGCGCAAGATGGCGTCCCACACCTCGCACTGCGACACCAGCTTGCCACAGCCGCAGTAGCGTTGGTCTGGCGGCGTGCGGTAGAGGTTATACAACTCACCGCACGAAAAGAAACCGTCGATCTGGCCGAGCAGGTTGCACAACACCGTGCTGCCGCTGCGCCCTGCGCCGGCAATATAGAGCACTTTGATACGGGTTGAAGGCGTTGAAGTCATAAGGGTGATTCACCGGCGGCGCCCGGTTTGCGCCCGCTGAGATAGAGATGACCGGACAGGGTGTCTGCGCCGCGTCCCGTTGCCCAAGCGCGCCGATCTACCCAAAAGCACAGCGCAGCGATCCGTCGCGCCAGGCCCATGCTTAGCCGCGAGAGCAGCCAGTTGGGCAGCTGCATGGCCCGAAAGGCCGGCTCTGGCCAGACGACAATGCGCACATCTAGAGGCGGACTGAACAGCCGGGCCAATGCAGCCGGCGTATAGCCCTTGCGCACGTGCCCCCAGGCGCGCTCGAACCGTGCTGTCACCCATCTTGGGCCAACACTGTACTGAATGGCCGGCGTGCTGAGCCACAATCGCCCGCCCGGCGCCAGCGCCGCGCAGGCGCATCGGGCGGCCGCGCCGTCGTCGGGCATATGCTCGAGCACGTCGTTCATGAGCACGAAGTCGAACGCCCCCGGCCTGAATGGAAGCGCCTGGCCGTCGCCGGTGACAAAATGCAGGCCGACTTGGAAGCCAGCCGGCGCACGAACGGCGACATCCACACCCACGATCTGCCCGGCCATCGGCACCAGCAAACGCGAGAAAGCGGCTTCCTTGCAGCCAATATCCAACAGACGCGCTGGCCGGCCGGGGTGCGCATCAAGTGATCGCGCACCGCCAAAGCCATCCTGACGAAATAGCAACTTATACACGAGCCAGCGGTAGTAACTGGCAAAATGAATCATTGCAATGCCGACCGTCCTTTCCCGCCCAACTTCTGCGCCAGCACGATGCGCAGGAAGGCCAGGTTGTCCACGCTGTAGCGCCACAGCAAGCGGCGCGGTTCGATGAGGACACGCGCCAACCACTCCAGACCATGGTCGGTCATCCAGCGCGGGCCGCGGCGCACGCGCCCGGCCAGATAATCGAAACACGCCCCGGCCGACAACAACACGCGCGTGTCGAGCCGCGCCGCGTTGCGCTGAATCCACAGCTCCTGGATCGGCATGCCCAGGCCGACAAACGTCACATCCGGGCGTGCTGCGTTCAACCGAGCAATCACCGCCTCATTTTCGCTGCCCGCGCGGTCAAAGTAACCGTGATGCGTGCCTACAATGTTCAGGCCGGGGTAAAGCGCGCGCAGACGCGCTGCGGCAGCGTCGGCGATGCCTGGCGCAGCGCCCAGGAAGTACCAGCTCAGTCCGCATTCTTGCGAAAATCGGGCAAAGGGATGGACCCAGTCGGCATAGGTGATGCGCTCGGGCAACGTGGCGCCCAGAAAGCGTGCCGCAAACAGAACTCCATAGCCGTCGCAGAAAACAATGTCGGCCGCATTCAGCGCAGCCCTAAATGTGGACAGGGACCGCGCCAGCGCGATCGCGCGCGCATTGGCATTCAATATAATACGTTGGCGCTGCGTCGCAACCGCATCAGCGATGACGGCATGCAGTTCATCCTGCCGGATGGGATCGATGCCAACACCACCGATGACAACGCGCGCCCTGGCACGCTGCGCGCGCAACCAAGGATCAAGCTCTGGACCATCCATGCGAAAACCGACCGATCGACTTCAAACGCTGGCAAGTTTAGCACGCACCTATATCCGGCATCCTGCCGCCGCTAGGACAATTGTCCGTGTGTGGCGCTCTGGCCTGTCCATGCTGGGTTTGCAGGCATTGCTAGATCTATCCGAGGCAGTCGTCTGGGTTGACCGCCAGCACGTACCTGGAATCATCGTAGAGGCCGGCAGCGCCCGGGGTGGATCAGCGCTGGTGCTGGCAGCCAGCCGTGGTCAAGCGCGGGCAGTGTACCTCTACGACACATTCGAAGGCATTCCCCCGCCGACCGAAGCCGACGGCCAACAGGCTTTGCGCCGTTTTGAAGACATTAGATCCGGGCGTGCTGGTGGTGTGCGCAAACAGGCCTACTATGGGTATGAGCCGCATTTGTTGGAGCGCGTGCGTCAGTCCTTCGCCGAGTACGGGATGCCGGTTGAAAGCAGCCAGATATACCTGGTGGCCGGGCTATATCAGCAAACACTCTATCCACCCAAACCGGTAGCGCTCGCACACCTGGATTGTGATTGGTATGAGTCGGTCAAAGTATGTCTGGAACGTGTGGTTCCACACCTGGCTCCAGGCGGGCGGATCATCATCGATGACTACGATTATTGGGCCGGCTGTAAACGCGCAGTGGACGAATATTTTGCCGACAAGCAGAGTGGATTTGAGTTTGCCAGACGCCGGCGTTTACATGTGATTCGTCGGCCGGATTCGGATGCGCTACCTCATCATTAACTTCTACTCGCCGCTGAATCTGGGCGATCTGGCCATTCTGGAACAGACGCTGTGGCTGATCGAGCAGATTGATCCGCAGGCGGCGTTCGAGGTGTGTGTCAGCGATGCCGCCTGGCTGCCGGATTTGCCGCGCGTGCGTTGGGTGCGCAACTGGAATCTCCTGCTCAAGCAACACGATCGGGCGCAACTGGCGGGCGCGCTGCGCCGGGCGCACACGCGCGCCGATGTCATCCTCAGCCTGGGGGGCGGGTATTTCTTTGTCCACGACCACCGCCCGGTCTCGACCTGGGCCACGCTGGCGCTGGCCTATGCCTTGCGCCAAGGCAGGCCGGTGGTGTGCCTGCCGCAATCGTTCGGCCCCTTTCGTCACGCTTACCAGGCGCGATTGGCAGCCCGGCTGATGGCTCGCTGCAATCACGTGCTGTTGCGCGACCCGGAATCGCTGGAACTGTTTGCCCGCTATGCGCCGCCGGACAGCCGGGCGCAGTTCGCCCCCGACACGGCGTTCACGCTTGGGCTACGCTGGCCAGCGCAGCCCAAGCCGCCTGCTGACCCTCCACGCGTGGGCGCGACGGTGGTCGACTGGAGCCCGGTAGACCCAGGGCTGCGCGCGGTGCAGGCGCGTTACGAGCAGCAGGTGGCCGATCTGCTGTCTTATGCCATCACCACGCTGGGCGCAGAGGCGACCCTGTTCGTGCAATGCCAGAGCGGCCGGCGGGATTTTGAGAGCGATGTAGGCGCCAGTCAGCGCGTGCAGGCGCTGGCGCGCCAGATGATCTTGCCTGAT
Organism: Candidatus Roseilinea mizusawaensis; assembly: GCA_016841965.1. GTDB lineage: Bacteria > Chloroflexota > Anaerolineae > J036 > Brachytrichaceae > Roseilinea > Roseilinea mizusawaensis. The sequence continues at coordinate 13,185 of JAEANN010000038.1, forward strand.
CTGGCCGGGCGGATCAGGCTGGTAGATGACATTCGCAGCCCGGCAGCAGCGGTAGCCGCCTATGGCAGGATGAACGCATTTGTGGCGACCCGCCTGCACTCGGCCATCTTTGCCGCCAGTCAGGGGACGCCGGTGTTAGCCATCGGCTATCAACCCAAAATGCGGGCAGCCATGCAGTTACTGGGGCAGGCCGAATACAGCCTGGATATGCAGAATATCGGTGCGATCGACCTGCGCGCCCTATTCGACCGGTTGTGGACGGCGCGCAGGGAAATCGGCCCCAGCATCGCCCAGGCCGCGCAGGCATTGGGACGCGCAACCCTGACAGCGGTGCGCACCGCGATCGGCGCCTATCGGTCCAGGTAGTCCACCCGCGCGTCACCCAGATTGGTGACCACGTCCGCCTCGACCCTGAAGGCCCGCACATCGCCATTTGGCTCGGACAAAACGGATGGTGTCTTGATGGAGCTGGCATTACCCACAGCCAGGATATATTCGGCAGGTTCGACATCGGCGATGACGAAGCTGCCATCGGCCTGGGTGACACTTTGCGGCGCATTGGCCACATCCAGCGCAAACATGCCGCCACCGCCGCTGCGATAGACACGCCCAAGGTAGACCGGGGTCAATGAGATCGGCAGCGTGCCGGCCAGGTTGAACACGCGGCCCACGACCATGCCGCGCCCGGCGGCCGGTTTTTCCAGCGGGCTGAACAGCGCCGGCACCACGGTGACCGGGATGGGCGTCATGCCGCCTGCGACACCTTCAGGCAATACAACCTGCGCCGTGGCAGACGGTTCGGCAGCGCGATCGCGCGGGGCGCAGCCCATCACAAGCAACAGGCCGGCCGCCAGCCCGGCAATGACCAGAGACTTCAGAGAGAGGACATGAGTAGCGGAGTGGTTCATCATCGCGTGAGTATAGCGCACAAAAAACTGGCACAGGACGGTTCCTGTGCCAGTTTGCAGTGTGCCGAATCCACGTGGGTTACGGCAGTGAGATACCGTTGAAGTCCTCGGTGTGGATTTGCGTGCTGGCCGCCGGAGTTGAGTTGCGAATAACGGCCGACAGGCTGGAGCCGGCCGGGCCCTGGATAACCGCCGCGCCGGAGAAGGTGTAGGTGGAGCCGTTGGTGGGCTGGACGGTCGTGCAACTGAAGTCCGTGCCGCCGGCGAAGGCCGCAGCCACGTTCGAGTTGAGCTTCGCGCCGTTGGCGAGAGCGTTGACCGACGTGCAGGTGTTCACCAGCGTGCCGTTCGGCGCGTAGTAACGCACCACGAGCTGGCCAGCCGGGATGGAAGCGCCGATATTCTGGATCGCAATCGTCGAGCGGAAGTCGGTGCCGGGGCTGGCGGGGCTCCAGCGAATATAAGGCACGGCAACACGCGTGGGGCCAGTCGCCTGAGCCAAATATGCAGTGGTATAGCGAGCCTGTGTACCTGCAACTTGGCTAGCCTTGCCCACAGCGGCGATAGGTGACGCGGATGACTGAATCACTGCCGCGCCGCTATAGCTAGTGGTGCCATTGCTCTGGCAAGGGTTAACGCTCCATTTGGCCAGAGGCTGAATCGTAGTCGAGGCTGCTGTGGGCTGGTTGGTGCCAGCGCTGTAAGTAATGGTGACGACGGTCGGTGTCGAGAACGACATGTTCTGCACAGCGAAGAAGGTTGTCGCACTGTTAAACTGACACAATGCCGTCGGCATGTAGATCGTAGTTGACCCAGCGGATTGGGCAATAGCCTCAAAGCCATAAGCGCGGAAGCGTGCCGTGCCGGTGGCCTCAATGCGCTTTTCCTCAGCCGTGCCAACGATCATGGCCGGCGTGCCGTCGGACACCTTGGTAGCCGTCACCACCACCGAGCCGTTGAACGGGTTGGTGTAGCCGCCCCCGATGGAGGCAGGGTTGTTGCCATCGAAGAACTTGGAGGCGTTGG
>JAEANN010000008.1 GCA_016841965.1 Candidatus Roseilinea mizusawaensis
CTCATCACGCACTTTGCTCGGCCATCGTTTGTGCAGCGCGCTGCCGAGCAGGGCGTCATCGTCGTGCAGAGCTTCGAGTGGTAGCCGGCCGGCTTGCCTGGATTCATGGTTGCCCCGACATCGCACAACAATCTCATGACGCCTCGTGCCCGCGCGCTGGTTGTTGGCCTGTTCTTCCTGGCGGCTTTTCTGCACGCCAATCTGTGGGGCGCGATCATCCCCCTGTGGCAGATCCCGGATGAGGCGGCGCATTACGAATATGTGCGGCTGATGGTCAAGCTGGGCCGGCCCCCCACGCCGGCCGACGCCGACCCAGAACTCCAGGCGCAGATGTTGCGCTCGATGTGGGAGAACAACTACTGGGAACATCTGGGTTTTGCGCGGCCCGATCAACCGCCCCGCCGGGTGCTGCCCGGCGGCTGGACCTCTGTAGATGCAATTCCCGACACCGCCGTCATCGATGACGCCTATGTGTACGCCTTCAGCCAGTTGCAGAACAGCACGCCGGCCTATTACGCCATGCTGGCGCCGGTGCAGGTGGCGGTCGTCCATTTGCCTATTGGCGACCAACTACAGGTTCTGCGCATGGTTTCGCGGCTCATCTTTGCCCTGGGTGTTTTGTTCATCGTGCTGACTGCCGGCGAGCTGTTCAGGTGGAACCTGCCGCTGGTGATCGGGGCTGGTTTGGTCTGTGTGTTGCAGCCGATGTTTGTGTACATCGGCAGCGGGGTGAATAACGACAACGGTGTCATGTTGTTCGCGTCCGCGATGATATGGCAACTGGCAGCCGGCTGGCGGCGCGGATTCTCCTGGCCACGGCTTGCGCTGATTGCCGTGGCGGCTGTGCTGGCCATTCTCTCAAAGCGCACCGGCGTATTCCTGGTGGCATGGGTTCCGCTGGTCCTGGCGGTCTGGCTGTTGACGCGCGTCACTCGTCCAGTGCGTTGGCGCATTCTCGCCGGCAGCGCTGTTGGGTCTGTATTGGCCGGCGTCATCATAGTGGTCTTGTACCTGATGCCTGCCCAGACGCCTGTGAACTGGGTGTCGTCCACAAACCACCCCACTTGGAGCGACCAGCAGGCGCGATCGGGCGTTCGGTCGTTCTTGCTTCAGCGCAGCTCTGATGCGCAGCCGGCTTCGCTGCGCTTGTACGCCCCTCTGCAAATCCGCATTGACTCCGCCGGCCCGGACGCGTCGCTCACGTGGGCGGCGTGGGTGAAGGGGCCGGTTGGCGGGCGCGCCGCGCTGCGCATTGAGGACAACAACGGCATGGCCACGCAGGCTGAGTTCGATGCAACCAATGACTGGACGCCGGTCAGCGTGACGCATCCATTGACCAGAACGACCTACCGGCTCAGCTTCACCATGCTCGGTCTCTCCAGCGATCCTGTCTATCTTGATGACCTGACGGTGACAACCCACAACGCCCCGCTGTCGCTGGTGTTGCCGAACCGTTCTGCAGAAGAGCCACGCCGGCTTCTGGCCGAGGCGATCGGCGTGGCGGGACGCGCGCTGGGTGTTGGCTCGCACACTGAACGGTTGATGCGCGAATATCGCGATAACCTGGCCGTAGTCTCCGAGCGCATTCAGCCGGCTATCCAGATGACCATCTGGACTTACTGGGGCCGGTTTGGCATCTTTGCCCGTGCGCACAATCCCATGTTGCCGCGCGACTTCTATGCACCCCTTACGGCGCTCATGGGCCTTGCCGTTGTGAGTGTGCTGCTTCAAGCGGTCCTGCGCCGCGCCGTTGATCCCGCAACGCGCTGGCTGTCCGCTCTATTTTTGCTCGGCGCCGTGATCCTGCTGGCTCAGACCTTCATGCCGCTACTGGTGTTTGCCACCACGCGCACCTGGCTGCCTCAGGGCCGCTATCTGTTCAGCGGCATGGCGCTCATTGTCAGCGTGTTAGCCTTCGGTTGGATCGTCCCCTGGCCGGGCCGGTGGAAATGGCTGGCAGTCGCGCTCGTGGGGGCCGGCTCTGGGCTGCTGACCGTCGCCGCCGCCCAGGCTTGCCTGCAATACTTCCACGGCTAGGCTGCGCATGAGCTTGTCACACCTCACACCTGCCATGAACCAGCCCGCTCCGCTCCCGCCCAATCGCAAACTGGCGGTGTTGCTGGTCAACAAGTTCCTGTTTCCTTTTGGCGGCGTGGAGAGCGTCGTGTTCGGCGAGAAGGCGCTCCTGGAGTCACGAGGCCACCGAGTGATTTTGTTCGGCATGCGCCACCCGCGCAATATCGACACGCCCTGGTCGGACTATTTCGTGTCTCAAGTCGATTATGCCGACGGCTCGCTCGCTTCGCGCCTCCGGTCGGCGGCGCGGGCCTTGTATTCGGTCGAAGCGCGGCGCAAGATCCGCCGTCTGATTGCCGAAGCGCAACCGGACATCGCGCATGTGCATCATATCTACCACCAGATCACGCCCTCGATCCTGTACGAACTGCGCGCTGCCGGCATCTCGGTGGTGCAGACGATCCACGATTACAAACCGGTCTGCCCGAATGCCAAGCTGTACGTCCCGACCACCGGCGAATTGTGCTTTCGCTGCAAAGGCAACCGTTTCTATCACGCGGCGCTGACGAACTGCGGCTCGTATGGGCGCGGCAGCAGTATCATGATTGCGCTGGAGGCTTACCTCAACCGGCTGACCGGGGCCTATTTGCGCCACGTGAAGCGCTTTCTGACGCCATCGCACTTTCTGCGCGACACACTGATTGAGGGTGGAATGCCGGCCGAGCGTATTCAGGTGGTGCGTAACTTCGTGGATGTCGATGAATACCAGCCGGTTGATGGGGGGCGTCATGTGCTGTTCGCCGGCCGGTTGGAAGCCTACAAAGGCGTCCTGAGTGTGCTGGAGGCCGCGCGCCGATTGCCAGACATCCCCTTTCACATCGTCGGCGCCGGCACCCTGGAGGCTGAGGTCCGACGCGTCGCCGCGGGCTTGCCAAACGTGACCGTCACCGGCCATCTGGATCAGTTAGCTGTGCGACGTGAGATCGAAGGCGCAATCTGCCTGGTGGCTCCTTCCTTATGGAACGACATCGCGCCGCAGGTGGTGTTGGAAGCGTTCGCCTGTGGCAAGCCGGCTATTTGCTCCCGGCGCGGTGGCTTCGTGGAGATGGTTCAAAACGGCGTGAATGGCTACTTGCTGGAGAACGATGACCCTGCTCTGTTGGCACAACGGATTGCCGATCTGTGCGGCCGGCCCGCTCTGCAGGCCGCGTTGGGCCGGGCCGCCCGCGCAGTTGCCGTGAGGGAATTTTCGCCGGAGCGGCACTACGAGACCCTGATGTCAGTCTACGCGCCGGTGGTGTGAAGCTTGGTTGATTGCTCGGTCGGCTTAACGGCCACGACGGCGTAGTTCTTGCTGTACGCGCCGTTGACCTTATAGGCGCTATCTGCAGCAGCCAGAAAGAGATAGGTCAGAAAGAAGAGGGGTTTCAGAAAAAGAGAGGCTGCTGCAACAATCCAGGACGCAAACCCGCCACTTCGGGTAGGCAGAATCGGTAGGTAGCGGGCTGCCGACTCTAGCTGGTAGGCCAATGTGCCCAGATAGCCCTCCAGTCGCTGGATTGTGCGCACCTCAAAGCCGGCCCGCTCCAACAAGTATCTGAGGCCATATTGCGTATAACGGTAGAAGTCGTAGGGCTGCATATGTTCAGCGAAAAAGAAGGGCGCGGTCAGCCACAATCTACCGCCCGGCTTCATCACCCGATTGATCTCACGTAATACTCGGAGAGGGTCTGGAACATGCTCCAGCACTTGAGTACAAACAACTAAGTCATAACTTGCGTCGCGCGCAGCGATAGCGACCAGGTTGGACACATAACTTACATTGCTGCAATCTGCGGAGCCTAAGCATAGATCGATAGCATGATAGGTGTGTTGCGCGAAAAGCTCAGCATATTGGCCCTCTCCAGCACCGGCATCAAGAACCCTTGCCGGTGGTAAACACTCGGCAGATGCCCTCATCAAAAAGCGCCGAAGGTAAATCCGCGACGGATTGGGGCGAAGCTTGCGGTAGGTTTGGATGATCCTGCGCATGATAGGGCTCCATAAGGCGTGAATCGCTCCCTGTGAGTCGAGTATAACCCCAATGAAGTATTGCTTGCTGAGGGTTTACACAGCACAATGAGGCCATCTCGCCACTAGTGATAGAAGGCAAAGGAGAATTATGAACAGCAAGAAACTCATTCGTCTCGCAGCGGCCGCAGCGCTTGCGGTCGCCACGCTGCCGGCGGCATTGCAAGGCAGCGCGCAAGCCCAGTCTGTCAGTCAGCCCTTTACAACTCGGATTTATGTTCAGAACCCAAATGCCGCGGCCGCCACTGCCGTCATCAACTTCTACCCGGAGTTGAGCGGTACCGCCGAGGCCACTGCGGTGAACCTGAACCTGAATGCGAACGGCTCGGCGGAGGTGCTCGTTGGCTCGTTGAGCCTGAGCAGCCCGTGGAAGGGCAGTGCGGTCATCAGCGCAGATCAGAATGTGGTGGCCGCCTCCATTCAGGTGCCACCTACCGGTTATGGCCACATCATGGCCAACGCCTTCACGGCCGCCGATGCCACGTCCAACCTGTTCTTGACCACCTTCATCGGTGCCGGTGATGCCAGCAATGCGGTTAGCTTGTTCGCGGTGCAGAACACCGAGAGCACGGCCGTCAACATTCGTGCGCAGTTCATTCGCCCCAACGGCACGGTTGCGGCAGCGCCGATGGTGACCCTGCCGGCCAACGCCTCCAAGTTCTTCGATGGCAACAACCCTGCCTCCATCGGGGGCGGCTACACCAACCCGTTCAACGGCTCGGTGGTGGTGACGGCTACCAAGGTGTCCGACGGCACGCCGGCCATGATCGT
>JAEANN010000011.1 GCA_016841965.1 Candidatus Roseilinea mizusawaensis
GTGTTCTACCACCCCGCAGTGCACACCGTGTTCACTTTGCTGCGTACAGGCCGGCCATTTTGCGCGCCTCTTCCGCCACCGCCAGCCGCAGCGACTCCGGGGCCAGCACTTCGGCGTGGCTGCCGTATTGCATGACCCAGCGTTGCACCTCGCCCAGCCCGCTGGTCCACAGGCGCAGCGTCAGGCGGCCATCGTTGTGCTCTTCGAGTTGGGCAGTGGCGTGCCAGCGCCGTTCGCGAATCCAGCGCGCCTGATAGGCGTCGAAAATAACGACAACTTGCACCGGCTCGTCGCCCCCCTCGGCGCCAAAAGACGAGCGAATCCACGCCTCGATTGAAATGGATGCCCGCCGCACAAAGCGGTCGGGCAGAATGGTGTGCGCAGTGATGCGGCCAACGTGAAACGTGCGCTTGTCGTCCCGGCCCCGGTCAAAGGCAAGTAGGTACCAGTCGCCTTTTGTGTTGTACAGGTGATACGGCTCGATGACACGCCGGCTGCGCGCCCCGGTTGTATTGGCGAAGTAGTCAATCTGCATCAGGCGCTGTTCGTGAATCGCCTGGTGGATTGCCAGCAGAGTTTGGGCGCTGATGCTCATGAGCGGTGGCGGCACAAATGTGTAGTGCAGGCGCAGCGTCTCCAGATCAATCGTGATATCGCCGGCCAGCGATTCCGACAGCTTCTGCGCCGCCGACGCCAGCGGCTCTTGGAAATCGGTGCCCATATAACGTTGGGCCAGCTCAACGCTCAGAAAGAAAGCCAGCAATTCGCCGCGCGTGATCTGAAGGTTGGGCAGCGTCCAGGTCGGCTGGGTGTAATACCAGCCGCCTCGCCGGCGATCGGTGGCCAGCGGCGCATGCAAGCGTTCGAGCAGGAATCTGCGGTCGTTGAAGATGACGCGCCGGCTGACGCCCAAATCGCGCGCCAGACTTTCCGCGTTGGGGAAAAGGCCGGCGCGCACCTGCCGGTCAATCTCAAACAAGCGTTCAAGTTGCTGGCGTTGTGACATTCCCTATTTCATCCCTGTTATCTTTTGGGTATGATACTTGAAGCCGGCTGTCTCGCAATTGCCGAATCGGTGTAAACCCATAACGTCGGGGATGGGTTGATATGAACACGAAGCGGCCAAGCACACAAAAAGCGGTCAATCCATCGTCCCTTTGTGTACTTATCGCCTTCGTGGTTTGTTGACAGGAGATCAGGAGATGACAAGGTTTGACTGGCTTGGCCGAGCATGGTATAGTCAGCCAGCGGTTTCCAGGCTGCATTAGGAAAGGTGGCCGAGTGGTTTAAGGCGGCGGTCTTGAAAACCGCTGTGGGGCTTGTCCTCACCGTGAGTTCGAATCTCACCCTTTCCGTGGGGAGATGCCGGAGTGGACGAACGGAGCCGCCTGCTAAGCGGTTGTGCGCCTAAAAAGTGCACCCAGGGTTCGAATCCCTGTCTCCCCGCTCCAGCCGGGCGAGTCACTGTACTCTCAGCGACTCGCCCGGTGTTCTCAGACGAAAGGCAAGTGGCCACAACTGGCCATGCGATACCTACAGCCACAATTGTAGCGTTGCGCGCACCGCCGTCAAGGGAGTTCCTCATCCTGTGAAGCTGGGCGCGATGCTGTTCTGAGCATGGGCCTTTTCGTGGCGCGGGTCAGCTCGCGCCGGTGCCGGTTGCTACGTTCAACTGTCGGGCGCCCGGTTGCGCGACGTTCACTTGCAGGGCAGGCACAGCCAGCCGCCGCACCTTCGCCAACGTGTGCAGCGAGTGCAAGTAGCGCCGGTGCGCCGCGGTTAGCTGGCGCTCGTAGTAGTCGCCTTGTGTCAAGGTCACAGTCTTAGACATGGCCTGCGTGTATCTGTATTCCGCGATGCCATACCTCAGCCAGGCCAGCGCGCAGGCCTCGATTAGCAAGCGTTCGACGCCAGGCGCCCGGTCGTAGCCAAGTTGCATCTTGATTTCCGCTAGGCCGCGGTGCATGGATTCGCGCACAGTTGCCTGTGTCGTGTTCTTGTCAATGATGGTTCGGGCCGCAATCTCTAGCACGTCACCACTCATACGCCACAGAGTAGGAAACTGGTCAAACGCGCGTCGCAAGGCCTCAAGGTCTGCCGGTTTCGGCTTGCCCTTGTCGATGCGCTGTATTAGTGCCAGGACGTTGTCAAGGTCTGCCTGAGTCGGTAGCGTGACGCTTCCCTCAATCTTTTCGCTCATCTTTTTTCCCACCTCGCCGGCGCGGTCGGCGCCATTGCCCACGATGGCAACGCAAGCCGGCCAGCAATAGCACACCATCTGCCAGCACACGCGCCTGTCTCAGTGCGTCATCCGCTGCCCGGTCCGTATCGGTCGGGCGCCGTTCGTGTCGTTCAGCCTGTCGTCGCGCTGATTCGCGGGTTTCCTCATCTTGCGCTGCCGCCATCTCAGCCAGGAAACCAGCGCCGACATACTCACTTACTACGTGCCGACCTACACGACGCTTGCGGTAGTAATAACGCCGTCCGCCTCTGGTTTCCCATGCCATCATGCACCGTCCGCTGTTATTGTGCTACAGCTCGAACTATTCCCCGCTCTGCTGTACATCGTCAGCCGCGCCCGATGCTTCCGCCGTTCGTGCTCGATGCGGCTCAGCCGCGCGCGCTCAATGCGGTCCGCCTCGAACATCCGCGCAATATCGTCCAACGTGTCGGGGATGGCCTGCCAGCGCCCACCCTCGCGGATAGCTACCAGTTCAAGTTTCGCCATGAACGCGAGATGCTTATCGACGGTGCGTGGGCTGTAGCCGGTCATGGCGGCAATCTCGCCTTCGGTCGCCGGCTCCAGGCAAGCGCAAAAAATGCGCGCTGCCACACGGCCCAAGGCCTTGTGCTCGAATGCCCGGTGAGATAGGACCGCATCCGTGCGCGCCGGTTTGCCCACTTCCCCACACTCTGGGGGGATGTGGGGAAGTGGGCAAACCTGTGCAAAGCGTTCGCCCCATCGCCAGGCTTGCGCGGACTTGCACGTTGACTCCCGGCCTCGTGTGATGATACCCAGGCTCACGAGCCGCGCGTTCGCCCGCTGCGCGGTCGGGGGTGATACTCGCGCCTGCTGCTCAACATCACGCCGGGAAAGGTGCCATTCGTTCACCCCGGCATGTTCGGCTCGGTCGCAATGAGCGAGTAGGACGCGCAGGTTCACGTCGCGAACTCGATAATCGCCTAGCTCATCGATTGCGCCCAGCGCCCACGTCTTGACGTGCTGTGCCTTGCTCACCGCTTCGGCATACTCCGGTCGGTCGCCGGCGTTTCTAGCGCGCAGGTATTCGGCCATGAGACGTTTCTCGAAGTCTCGGTCGGTCGGGTCAAGATGCTTGTCATGGCGTGAAGCGAGATACAGCGCCTTGACGCGCTCGAAGGATGCGCCCGCGTTCACCAACGTCAGAATCAACGCTGCATCCACTTCGGAGCGAGTAGCGTAGCGGCTGATAACCTGCGGGTCGGCACGCAGGATGGCCGCCGCAAGTCGGGGCACGCGCTGCCGTTCCACGTACTGAAACTCGATGCCCGGCAGATGGTCGCAGTAGACGATAGATGCGCCTTCATCGGCCCATCGGTATGGCACGCCGGACGGGTGGATGCTGCCCGGCGCGACGACATACGAATGCCAGCCGCGCAACTCGCCACCCGTCCACGACACGGTTTTCACCGGCTGAGGTGTTCTGAACCAGATGTGTCCGCCACGCGCACTCAGGGTGGTGAGCGTGTCGCCGGCGACCGAATGAACCATCGCCCGCCCCATCGCTAAGGCGTCATGACTGTCGGCGTCAAGATAGGCCAGGTATCCCCAGGCGTCAGAGACGGCGGCAGAATGGGCGCCGCCCAGCGCGCCAATGTTGCATGTGGCGTTCGGGCCGAACAGCCCTTCGATGTCGCGGATGGTCTGCGGCCTTTCGGCCCATTGCAAAAACGAGCGGACGGGTTCCTTGCCGTTGGGTTGAAGCGGCAGAACGTTCACGCCGCGCTCGTGTAGGCCGAAGGCGATAGCGCGGGGGTTGAGTAGCCGGCTCATACGTCCGCCCCAAATAGCGATAGCTGCGCTTGCTTCGCCGTCTGTTGTTCGGCTTGCTTTTCTGCTTCAGCTTTCCGCCCATCGCACTCCCACCACTCCAGCGCAAGCGCAACCTGTGCTCCATGACCGCGAGAGATGGCGATGGGGTGTTTGTAGAACGCTTCGAGCGGGGCGCTGTAAGTGATGCCACCCTCAGTTTCGTGGATGATGACGCGCTGGATTCCATCTCGCCGCAGGCCATCGAGGATGGATTTATCAACGGCCCATGCACGGGGCTGGCGAAGTTGGTGAATGGATGCCCGGCGATTCGTGACGTAGCGGTCGCCGTCGGTGTAGCCGACGACGCGCCCGCCGGCGGTGTAGACGGGTGTTTTTGGCATGTGTTGCCCGCGTTGACAACACGCCTCTCCGCCCCAACTGCAAGGAAGTAAAATACCTATGCAGCCGTGGCCGATGGGTCGCGTGTTGTAACTGGCCGGTCAGAGCGTCGTTGCCTGAGAAACCACAACGCTCTGGCCGGTTGTCTTTTCACTAGCTTTGTCGTCCTGTAGCAAGCCGCGCTTGCGAAGATACCAGCGCAGGATACGCCGGGCCTCTACCTTTGCGTCTCGCATCCGCAGATGAGCTAGCGTGTAAAGGGCCGCGCGCTCATCTGCATCTAGTGGCACGTGAAATCTGTTCATGCTCCTATCGTTACACAACTTCGCGACAGGATAAAGCCAGGAAAATGACTTTCAGCCGGTTTCCTGAGTTTTTAGCATTTCCTGTATTTTCCTGTCTCTGTCACTCATGGCGGTGTTGAACCTTTTCCGCATCTTGAGAAGCCAGTCCGCGCGCTCGTAATCGGTCTTGGGTGCCTCTTCCTCTTGAGAGGTCAGCCACCACACGAATACCTGTTCTCTTACCTCGCCGCATAGGATGCGTGTGTGTGCCTCGTCGTACAGTCGGTCGCTCGGTCGACCCTGGACACGGATTGTGCTCATCGCGAGCCTAATGGCCAGGGCGCGAAGTCGTGGCGTCTTGTGAAAGCGCCACTCAAGCGACGCGAATATCTCTTCGTCACTCACCATCTGCAGCGGGTCAGGCGGCTCCTGGTATGGCCCCGAGGTCGTTGTCACGACATAAGACGTAACAGTTTGTAGGGGCGCAGGGGCTGCGATGGCCGGCTGAGGCATGTTATCGGCATCGGTGTGTGTGATGCTCAGCCGGTCGCTAGATGAGCCAAATAACTGCAGCCGCCAACTATCGGCCAGCTTGGCGATGTCGAGATTGATTCCCTCGGTAGCCTTTGCGATTAGGTTGGTCACCTGTGGGCTGTATAAGCGTACGATGCTCTCAAGCGATTTGGCCGCTTGTAGGGTGTATGAGCGTACGATGCTCTCAAGCGCCTCGGTTACGGTGTTGTCAATCAGGCCTGGTAAAAGCTGGCCTACCTTGACAGGTGATGAATAGTTTGTAGACTCTTTCATTATTCCCCAAAGCCGTTTGCGGTTTAGTTTGGCGACTGGCCGCAGGCGGCTTTTCTTTTGATGTAATACTACCAAATGCAGGTTCTTAGGTGCTTTAAGGTTGCACTTGAGTGTTCCCCAATGTCGCCTGTCCGCTTGCTCGTATGGCGTCAATCAGCTGTTGCACATCCGCGCCAGAGTCGATGGCCTCGGCCATCGTAGTTAGGCCGATAGCTACCGTCGTCCTGAGAACGTCTGCCTTTCGCAATCCCAGGCGTCGGGCCAACTCACCCGCCCGTTGGTGGTTGTGGGCCGTCAATCTCAACTGGATAGGTTCGTATAGCGTAATGTCCTTCTGAGTGTGTACCTGTTTCGTCATGCTGTTACCTCTGAAAACGTAGGTGTTCCTGCGTGTTTCTGTTACCTGTTACCTGTTACCGGTCATCGCCCTGGGCGAAGTGTTCCCGGTCATCTTGGGGTAGGGTGGTGGTCTTGCCTGCGCCCGTGTGTGGCTCGAATTGTTCCAACCAATCCATGCGGGCGCGTATCGGGTAGCACTCCCGCCATACTTTCGTTGTGCCGTTTGGTTCCATGAATCCGTGCGAATCAAAGAACCGTTGGGCCTCATAGAACACGCCCGGCTTTCCTGTCCACTCCGAACGCGCCGGCGTTGGACACTTGGCGAAGCGATACAGGTAGCGAATCGGAATTGTGAGAGTGGTCTGCTTACCCTCGCTGTCGTCCGCTGCCGTCGTCAGCACAGTTTCAGGCGTCGGCACGCCCATCGGTCGGGCCGTGCCGTTCACATTCATGCGCGGCACACTGACAACGCGGGGCGCTGGAAGTTGCGCAACTGGCGCGCGGTAGCCGGATAGTTCAGCCGGTCGCCATTCTCCTTCAATCACTGGCGCGTCTTGCTTCGGCTGGGATGTTCGCCCGCGCCAGATAAGCGCGCCAACCCAATCACCGCTGCGCACGACGAGTACCACGCCCACGATGAACACGACAGCCAGTGTTGCGAGGTCCGCGAGTTTGCCGCTGCTCAGTCCCTCGAACAGTCCGCCGAACACGCTGCGAATGGCCGCCACTACGCCAAAGCCGACAGCCGCGATGACGGCCAACACGACGAGCACGTTTCCTATCCCTCGCATCATCGTTTATCCCTCCCGCGTGTCCACCAAAGGAACAGGCCGACGCCAAAGGTGGTCAGCACAACCAGACATAGCAAGCCGGCCATGAACCATTGCGAACTTGGTGGAAAGTCCATATCGCTCACCGCCTCAGCGTGACGTACATCACGGTCGCGCCGGTCGCCGCGCCGATGGCCGCGCCGGACAGTCCGGCCAACACGACAGCGCGACCGTGTTCGCTCATCTGCGCGATACACAGCACGGCCAGTGCTATCAGCGCAATCAGCGCAATCAGCGCAATCAGCGCCAACACAGTCAGCACGGTCAACGCGAGTGTCAGGCCGGGCGATGGAATGGTGTACGCCTTCCACGGTCGCGCCGTCGTGTCGGGCGTGGATGACTCAGCGGCGCGGGGCTTCTGTGCCGTTCGTGGCGGAGCGATGACTCGCCACTCGGCGCCTACGATGCCCACGTCGTGGGTTTGGGTTTGAAGTGCGTTCATGGCATCACCTCCGCGCGGGCGCAATCTGCCGCGTCTAGCAGGCGGGCAATCTGGTTTGCTGATGCTTCATCGAAACACAAGGCGCGCGCGACGCTGCCATGCGCTAGGCGTTCGTAGACGGCCCAGCCGGGCGCGCACGTTGCGCCTTGCTCGTGACGCGGGAGAGCCTTTACGTAGTAATGTGCGTTGCTCATGGCGTTACCCCGGCCTCAGCTAGAACGCGAGACATGGCCGCCACTGCCGCGCCTTGACCTCGCACGGCATGGGAGTAAATCGACAACGTGATACCGCTATGGGCATGGCCCAGGCGTTGCGACACTTCAGGCAGGGGTACGCCGTCAGCCAGCAATAGCGAAGCATGAAGGTGTCGCAGACCGTGCGGGCTGAGATGGGGTAGGGCCAGCCGGTCGCACAGGGCACTCATGGCCTTCTGGACCGCGCGCGGGGTCGTGGCGAAGATGTAGCCGTCCTCGGTCGCATCGTTGCCGGCGTTCTGGCGTAGTCGTGACAACGCCTCGATTGCGGTAGGCGGTAGTAGCACAGTCCGCAACCCAGCTTGTGTCTTGGGCTCGTTCCGCACGGTCAGGCCGTAGGCGTGTCTCAGCGTGCCATTGACGTTCACCGCTGCGCCACCGATGCCGACATCCTTCCAGCGCAAAGCCAGGGCCTCGCCCAGGCGCAGGCCGGACATTGCCAACACGACGAACAGGGGGCCTAGCGGAAGGTCGGCGCTGCCGGCGAGGAACTGCCGCAGTTGCTCAGCCGTCCACGGCTCGACACGCTTAGCGCGATGGCGGGGCCGTTCTAACAGGTCGCAGGGGTTGTAACTTATCCAGCGCCAGCGGACAGCTACATTGAACGCCCGATGGAGAATGCGATGGACATGCGCCGCCGTCGCCGGCGTCAGGGTTGCATACAGCCGTTGGATTCGGTCGGGGGTCAGCCGTTCTAGCTTGACGCTGCCCAGGTCCGGCAGGACGTGTAGCCGCAACTGGTCGGCGTAGTGTCGCCGGGTGGTCTCTCGCAGGTCCGCCGTAGCCAGCCAGTCGCGGGCTAGGTCGGACAGCGAACGTCCGCCGGATGATGCCAGCCCGCCGTCTGTGGCCGCCTCGCGCTGCCAGCGCCGAAGCAGGCCATACGCCTCGCGTTCGGTGTCCGTGACCTGTGTCCGCCGGACACCGTTCACCATTAGCCGCGCCCGCCAGCGGTTGTTGGGCTGACGGCTAACAGTCCCTTCGTGATTCTGTTGTCGCGATGCCATACAGTGTCACCCTGTAGGCATCGCTGAGATTTGGCCACGAACTGGCCACGCGCCCAAACTCGCCCGGATTCGCCGGAGTTTTCGGCCTGTTTTCCTGTTCGCCTGCTAAGCGGTTGTGCGCCTAAAAAGTGCACCCAGGGTTCGAATCCCTGTCTCCCCGCTCCAGCCGGGCTGGTGTTTGCGCATGTAACACCAGCCCGGCTTTCTTGTTAGCCTTTAGCAGACCAAAAGCAAGACTGGCCACGTAAGACGTACAGGCGGCGCGCTTAGCGCCCGCCCCACTAGCGCCCGCCCCATAAATCCCCCTGACGCACATATTCCGGCCTGGCGGCCTGAATTGGCTGAATCCTCGCTAAGACCGCGTGCCAGGCATGGCAGAGTCGGCGGCGGCAGTTGCGCGCGGTCGTGCGTTGGCAGATAGCACGGCCAGCGCCGGCATAAGGCTGATCGTCAGCCCCACCAGCGACAGCATATTGAATCCAAACACTTGCAGCAGCACGCCGCTGCTCAGGCTGCCGGCGGCGGATGCGATGTTGACGAAAGCATCATTGGCGCCTTGAGCGCCGGCCCGTTCGTGCGGGGCTAGCGCGTCGGTGAGTAGGGTCGAGCCGGTGATAAAGCAGCCGCTCCAGCCCAGCCCAACCAGGAACAACGCCAGGGCAATCCAGGGCGTGTCGAGCGACAAAGGCGCGGCTGCACAGCCTGCCCCGATGATTGCTGCGCTGAGCAAGATCATGGCGCGCCGGCCCAGCCGGTCTGCCAGTTGGCCCATCAGCGGCGCCAGCAGATACATCCCCAGCACGTGAACACTGGTGACAAGCGACACGTCGCCCAGCCCGTGGTCGTGGTGCGTCATGTGCAAACCAATGATGGCCATCATCATCACCATAGCCGCTTGCGCGCAGGTCATCGTGATGATGGCAACCCGGCTATCGGCCGACCGAAGCACAGCGCGGAACGAGCGGGCAGCCGCCGGCGGCTCTGCGCGCGCAGAAGCGCGCGCTTGTGCGGCGCTGGCCGGCGTCTCATCTGCATCGTGTCGCGCGATGCGTTGGGCGATCTCGTGCAGATTGCCCGGTAGCAACGCCAACACCAACACGCTGACCAGGCCCAGCAACACGGCTGTGCCCAGATAAGGCCCGGCCAGCGGTTGCAGCCCGACTGACTCTGCCCACCGGCCGGCCGGCGAGACCAAAACCGGCCCGAGCACGGCGCCGATCGTGCCGCCAAACACGACCAGGCTGATCGCGCGCGCGCGATGCTCGGGTGCGTTCACTTCGGCGGCGGCATAGCGGCCCTGGTCGAGAATGCCGCGCCCTGCGCCGAGAAACAACAAGCCAAGCAGGAACAGCGCGAAAGCGCCGGCTGCGACGCCGACTGCGGCCAGCATAGCCCCGCTCAGCCCGATGGCGCTGCCCAGCGCCAGGCCGATGCGCCTGCCATAGCGCCCCATGAACCGACCGGCGGGATAAGCCGCCAGCGATGCGCCCCCCAGCACAAGGGCAGTCGGTAAGCCGGCCAGCGCATCTTGACCGCTCAGGCGAGCCGAGACAATCGGGTTGACAGTGCTGCTGGTAATCAGCGCAGCCGATGCGATGCTTTGCGCTGCCAACAGCGCGAGCACGGTCTTTCGCACAGCCGGCGCGTCCGATGTAAGAGAAAGATGAGACATGTAAGTTTGAAAAGCAACACAGCCGCAGAACGTGCTGCGGCTGTGCGAGTGACAAGCTGCGCGTGGGTGTGATCTTGCGTGATCTTATTGGGTCGGGCGGCCCAGCGTGGACAGATAGTCGATCAGCTTGTCCAGATCGGCCGCCGGGATTGTGTCTGCGTAGTTGGCCGGCATGACGCCGGCCGGGCAGGCCCCTTGCGGGCACTCCGGCACAATGAAGGCTTGCGGATTGACGATGGATTCGCGGATGTATTCCTCTGGCGTGGTGGCCTTGCCCTGACTGGCCTTGTATTCTTCGCTGGAGATCCACTTCAGCGCATCTTCATACAGCTTGTTCAGGCTGGGGCCTATGGCGCCGTTGGCGACGCCGCGAATAGCGTGGCAGGCATTGCAGCCGTTAGACAGGAACAGGTTCTTACCTTCTTCCTGCGCCGCCGTCAGCGGCACAGGGGTGGGCATGGGCGCGAAGGCTTCGCCCGGCTTGGGCGCTTCGACCACATCAGCCGTGTCAATCGGCGCTTGTCTCCAGTTCATGATGAAGCGCACCACATTGTCGATCTGATCTTCGCGCAGCGGGCCGCCGAAGCGATCGAGGAAGGGCGGGTGAGTGACTTCCCACATGGGGCTGCTCTTGAGCGGAATGCCCGACTTGGTGACGGCAGCGATGTAGGTTTCGAGCGTGCTGTTCCACCCTACCTCCTTCACCCGATTGTTGAAGAAGTTGCTGCTGCTGAGCGACGGTCCCTGGCCTTCGATACCCTTGCCTTCAACGCCGTGGCAGCGCGCACACTGGTCCATGTATACGCGCGCGCCCTCTTCGATCAGCCGGCTTCGATAAGCTGTGTCGCGGGTTGTAAGCGCCTGAGTCAGATCGGCCACGCCGGTGACCATGCATGCAGCGATGATGACCATGAAGCTGATCAGGCCGGCCAGAATGCGCACGGTGAAGCTGGGTCTGTAGGTGACAATTTTCTTGATGATCATGAATCAACCCTTGCGGCGTGATGCGCGTTTAGTGGGCGCGACCGGAGTCCTTATGGATGAACTTGTACTTGACGTATTGCTGCGCGGCGCCTGTTGTGTCCAGGTAATTGATGATGATCGAGATCTGCTTCAGATCCGGCTGAATCTGTGTGATCTTCACTGAGGCCGTGGCTTCTTCGTTCAGAATCTGGCCCAGTGGGTCGGCAGTGGTCTTGCGCTTTTCCATGCTGTGATAGACCTCTGCCAGCACTTGATTCAGTTTGGGCGCATTCGGCACATTCGCGTCTGGCTTCACAGCGTGCTCGCCAACGATCATTTGATCGAAGGGAATGGTCATTAGTTCGCCTTCGCCCTCATCCGGCATGAACTCCTGGGCAATCTCGGATGGCGGTGTGCCGCCCACATAGCCGAAGCCGGTTACCGGCACGCCGGTGGGGATGCCGGCCAGAGAGAGGTACAAGATCAACGCGGCGAATACGCCGCCGAGCGACAGCATGATCTTGCGATCGCCATAGCGCCGGCTGGGGTTCGGATCGATGTAGGGGACGGCAAACAACAGCACAAAGACCAGCGGGCCAACGATCACGCCCCAGAAGACCTTGGGGGTCAAGCCAAGCACATTGGCGAAGAATTGGTCGAGCGCGCCGGCGATTGGGCCGGGCAGAATGGGAATGATGTGTGGAATCTTCAACAAGCCTTGTAGCCAGTAGAAGTACCACGGCGCGACGGTGTGATTGGGCGTCGCCAGCGGGTTGGCATGTGTTTCCAGGGGCGCGTTGTACCAGGTGGCCGCCGAGATGGCCAGAATTGCAAAAGCAACCCCAGCATACATGATTTCGTTGGTGGCGATATCCGGCAGGAAGTTGACACGCTTATCGGGTGGCACCTTGCGTGCATTGTCTTCGCCGATCGGCTCCATCTCAGGCGGCAGGCTGATGCCCCAGCGCACAACCTTGTAGTAGTGCACCGCGACAAAGATGATGCCGATGAGCGGGAAGAGCACCACATGCATCAGGTAGAAGCGTAACAGACCGCCGGCCCCGATGTCGGGCGCGCCGCGTAGCAGCAAGTTAACCGTTGGCCCGAACACCGGCGCAGCGTCAGCCATCGAGGTGCCGATCGTGACCGCCCAGAACGAAAGCTGATCCCAAGGCAACAGGTAGCCGCTGAAGGACAGGAACAGCGTGACGATCAAAAGCACCACGCCGGTGAACCAGGTGAACTGGCGCGGCTTCTTGTACGAGCCGGTGGCGAACGTGCGCGCCATATGCAGCGTCACCACAATCACCATGGCCTCGGCGCCCAGGCGGTGCAGGTCGCGCATGAACGACCCGAACGGCACATTGGTCAGGATGTCGATCATGTTGGTATAGGCGCGTTCGGGTGAAGGCGTGTAGAAGATCATCAGGAAGATGCCGGTGATGATCTCGATGGTAAAGAAAACCGCCGACAATAGGCCGAGGCGGAATGTCGGGTACAGAGTGGTGACTGCCTCGTGGTAAAAGGTCGGGCGGATATGAAACCAGAACGCTTCGGTGTGCGGCTTGACGCGCGGGTTTGGCTTGGGGGCCGGGTCGCCGCGTAATACGCCGCGCACATCGTTCCATGAAAGCCCGGCGGTGAATCGGGTGAACCCATCATCAAGGCGCTGGGCAATCGTGGATTTCCAACCAGTTGTTTTAACCTGCTCAACAAATCTCTTACCGATAACTGACATACCCCGTTTCTCCTCGTATAGACGAGTCATTGTTGGGTCGATGTGCGGTCTGACTGACTCGACTGCTTACTCACTGTTAATTACCTGCCTTTACATGCTCATTTGAACTGCATGAGCATTTTCTGAGCTAAAAGTGCGAGTCTCCCAGCGTTTTGCGGCCGGTGTCGACGCGTACTGCTGCTGCATTGGCCGGCAGTGGTATTGGCTTACCGTTTGGTGATTCTGCGATGATATTGTCGTTGGCGTCCAGCACTTCAAATGCGAAACGATCGAGGTCGCGCGGCGCCGGCCCAGCAATCCACTTGCCGTTGTATTCGAATTGCGAGCCGTGGCACGGGCAGGCAAATCGCTTGGATAGGTCATCCCAGAAGTACAGGCAGCCCAGGTGTGTGCACACTTTGTAAATGGCCTGGATGCCTTGATCGGTGTTTACCATCCAGAATTTGCCCAGGTTGTTCTCGGTTGGCGCAGCGTTCAGCGCTGGAAAATCAGCAGTGCTGACACGAATCTTGCCGCCGAACTCGCCTTCACGGAAGCGCGGAAGTGCAAAAAGTACGGTGATGCCAACTGTCTGCACCAGCATCAAGGCCATCGAAGCGCCCCAGACATAGTTGAGGAACTCGCGTCGGGTCACAGTTTGCGGCGGCGATGGGGCCGTCTCGGCCGGCTTGGCCGCTGGTTTTGGCGCGGCCGGCTTCACTGCGGCCGCACTGCCTGCCGGGCTTGCGCCAGCGGCGCTGGCAGGTCGCGGCGCTGCCGGTTTTGCACCCGCTGATGCAGCAGGTGCTGAAGGTCCTGGATCTGCCGGCGTCGATGCCGGCGTCGGGGTGGTCTCTGCCATTCTTGCTTGACTCCTTACAAACAATCATCACAATGCGTGCCGCCCAGGCACTTGGTTCGCGTTTGACTTGCAGCAGGTAGTTCATGACCTGCCGGCGCGTTATCTCATCGCACCCATACATCCATGACACAAACAAAGGGAATGCCCGTCGGTGTGAGCATTCCCAGACCCATGTCAAAGCTTGTGCAATATATCACAAGCGAAAATCAGTGTCAACGGATTCACCGATCTGCTCAGCAAACAGGCTGATGCTTGTGTCTCTGACTAGCGCCCGACAAATTTTAAAACACTTGCGTGCCCACTCCAGGCGTTGTTGGCTGGGCGAGTCCCAGCATAGTACAATCCCATATTAGTCTGCTAAGGTCAAGTCTCTGTCAGGCAGTGCTTTTGTGCACGACTAGAATCCTCCAGGTATAGCGTCCAGAGAATCGTCCTGGGCGCGTAGAGGAGATGAAACATGTCAGATGCAACCACCCAGAACACCTCGACAACATCCGGATCAACTCGGCCGCAATCCGGGCAGGCTACGTCCGAGTTTGTTCAGGAAATGAGCCGGCTTGGCGAGAATCTATGTGCACTGCTTAAGTCGTACTGGGAATCCGAAGAACGCAAGAGCTTGGAGCGTGAACTCACTAAAGGCCTAGAGGCGTTCACCAGCTCGGTCAACGACACCCTCCAGCAACTGAAGCAAGACGAAAAGCTCAGCAAAGCAAAAGAGAGCGTCAAAGGTGCGTGGCAGACTGTGCACGGCCCGCAGTTGATGGCCGAGGCGCGCGCCGGCGCACTGGACACACTGCGCGCCATCAACGATCAATTGGCTCGCGCCGCGGCTCGCAAACCGGCGCAAGAAGTCACACCAGATACCGCGCCGTCTGATGAAAGCAAGTAGTTCTCAGGCGGCCACCGGCGGCCCGCTGGTCGTTGCCGGCGGCGTCCTGTCTGCAAGCCAGGTAGCGACATCCCTATGCAAATCGGCATCATCGGCTTGCCGCTTAGCGGCAAAACCACCATCTTCAACGCGCTAACCCGCGCCGGCCGTCCCACCGGCGTGGGAGGCGCCGCAAAACTCGAAGTGTTCACTGCTGCGGTGAATGTGCCCGATCCGCGCGTAGACACCTTGAGCAAAATGTTCAACCCGCGCAAAACGATCTATGCCCAGGTGCGCTATTCCGATATCAGCGGCAGCGAGCGTGAAATCAGCGCCCAGGGGTTCAGCGGTCAGTTGCTCAACACGCTGGCGACGATGGATGCGCTTGCCCTGGTCTTGCGCGCCTTCGACGATGACACTGTGCCCCATCCGGATGGCAGCGTGGACCCAGAGCGTGATCTGCGCAAGCTGGAATCGGAATTCATTCTGACAGATCTGGTCACGGTCGAGCGTCGCTTGGAGAAATTGCAGGAAGGCATTAAGAAGGGTGCGCGTGACCGCGATCTGCTGCAACGCGAGCTGCCCCTGTTCGAGCAAATAAAGGCTGCGCTGGAAGCGGAGCGCCCGGTGCGCGAGCTAGACTTCACCGACGAACAGGTGCGCGCGTTGCGCGGGTACGGATTGATCACCCTCAAGCCGGCCCTGATCATCGTCAATGAAGGCGAGACCCCCTGGCCCACGTCGATCACTTCGCCGCACAAACGAACCGACGTTGTGAAGATGAAAGGCAAAATAGAAGCCGAACTGGCCGAGTTGCCGGCCGATGAAGCGGCGGCTTATCTGGCCGATTTCGGCATCGACGAGCCGGGGCTGATCAAAGCGATACGGTCGTCCTACAAACTGCTGGGCTTGCAGTCATTTTTCACCGTGGGCGAGGACGAGGTGCGCGCCTGGACCGTGCGCGCCGGCGCAACAGCCCTTGAATGCGCCGGCGCCGTGCACACAGACATCATGAAGGGGTTCATTCGCGCTGAAACGGTCAGCTACGACGATCTGACGCGCCTGGGCAGCCTGGCTGCGGCGCGCGACAAAGGCCGGCTGCGTCTGGAGGGCAAAGAGTACGTAGCTCATGATGGCGACATCATGCATTTCCGGCACAGCGGTTGATATCGCTTATGGGGAAGTTGCAGCAGCAAGTTGCCGTCCTCAGTCGCGCCGATCAGTTGCGCCTGCGGATTGACCACGCTGAAAAGATACTGCGCTTCGACACGCCCGATGCAGCGCGCGATCTGTTGGCCACGCTGCATGAAGCGCATCGCATGGCCGACCAGTTACAGCGTGAGTCGCCGCAGATCGATCTGCGCCCCGAAAGGGCCAGACTCTCTGGGCTTGATGATCGCGCGCTGCGGAACGCCAAATCACTGGTGAAGGCGCTGGGCGGCATGGCTGCATTCGAGCAGTTCCGCCAGCAGTTTGACGCCCAGCCAGACGATCGCTGGTGGCAGCTCGATGCAAAGATCGCGCTCGATCGTCGCCGCCTGCTGCAGCGTCTGCTAACGGTGGGCGTGGCGCTGGCGGCGCTGGGCGTGGTTGTGTTCCTCGCCCGCGATGTTCTTTTTCCATACAACCCGGTCTCCGACGCTGTCAGCAATGCCGGCGCGAGATTCGACGCCGGCGATCTGCCGGCAGCCCTAGCCGAGATTGAGGCCGGCCTAAATGCCGCGCCCGACAGCATGGAGCTGTTGGCATGGAAGGGCATCTTGCTCAGGCTCATGGGGAATACAGATGCAAGCGAGCAGGCATTCAACCAGGCCCGCCAGTATGCTCGCGACGAGGTCGACTTCTATCTCACGCGCGCCCAAGCGTACATCCGCGTTGGGCGCTACGATGACGTGATCGCCGATGCAGATGTCGTGTTGGCGATTGCCCCCAATTCGGCTGACGCATATTACCTGCGCGCCACCGGCTACGAAGGCAAGGGCGATGTCTATCAGGCCATGCTGAATGTCGATCGCGCTGCCCAGCTTGCTCAGGAAGCGGGCAATGACGCGCTATATGCGCTCGCGCGCTACCGCTATGCGATGTTGATGCAAGCAAACATCTTGCCCACAGCAGCCCCAACGCCATAGGGCAGGGGAGGGGAGAAGCTGAAGCACGCCCCGGCGTTGCTGCTATAACGCCAGAAAACGATCCATAGCCGCGAACAGATCGGACAAATCTGCTTCCGTCAGATCAGCCATGTGCGCGATGCGGAAGGTTGCGCCCTTCAGCGACCCATATCCATCCGAGATATGCATTCCTTGTGTGGCCAGGTACTTGTTCATGGCGCCGATGTCGGCCTGGCGCGTGTTCGCGGCGCAGGTCACGGTCAATGATTCGTAGCCGGTTTCTGCGAACAGGCCGAACCCGCGCGACAGCACCCATGCGCGCGTCATGGCGGCCATGCGCGCGTGGCGCGCGAAACGCGCCTCAAGCCCTTCGGCCAGCATGTCGTCGAGCTGTTTGTCGAGCGCGAACAGGAGCGAAATAGCCGGCGTGGCCGGTGTGTTGTTCTTCAGCAGGAATTTCTCCAGCTCGACAAAATCAAAGTAGTAGCCGCGATTTTTGATCGTTTTGGCGCGCGCCATGGCGCGATCGCTGACGGCTGCAAACGCCAAGCCGGGCGGCAGGCCAAAACATTTTTGGGACGAGGTCAGCAGCACATCCAGCCCCAGACCATCGAAGTCGATTTTCACGCCGGCCAGCGAGCTGACTGCGTCGACCAGGATCAGGGTATCGGGAGACAGTTCCTTCACCACGGCCGCGATTTCCGGCAAGGGATTCATCACGCCGGTGCTGGTCTCATTGTGCACAATGGCGATGGCGTCGAAAGGAGTAGGGTGCTCCAAGATCGCCTGGCGCACCATTTCCGGCTTGATAGCGCAACCCTGTTTGACCGTCAGGCGCGTGACCGCCTTGCCGTTCATCTCGAACACATCGGCCCAGCGCGCGCTGAAGTCGCCGCACACGGTGGCCAGCACGCCGCGCGTCGGATCGTCGCTGACGCAATTGCGCGCTGCACCTTCCCATAAGCCGGTGCCCGATGATGTGCTAACCAGCACGCGCCGGCTGGTGAAGAAAACCTGGCGCAGTTTCTCTTGAATGCGGCTATAGAGCGCTTCGAATGGTTTGCCGCGATGTCCGATCATCGGCACAGTCTGCGCCTTCAGAATCTCAGGCCGGACTTCAACAGGCCCTGGAATGAACAGCTTGATGTGGTCGGTCATTGTGCGTCCTCCTCCATGAGCAATGGACAGGTCGAAAGAATGGCGCTGATTATAGTTAGAACGCCCGTGCGAAACGCGCAGCGCAAGAGCGGGTTGCCCGCGCCGGGCCTGGTGGAAACCCACTGCTTGCCGGCTGCGTCCTCCAGGCCGGCCTTTCATTCGGCTAGAACATCTGTGCTAAACTTGGTATATGGCGCGTGGAACTGAACTTGCGTTGGAAGACGCGCTGCTTCGCTATGAGCAGCATTTGGCGCGGCGTCCGCTCAGCGACAACTCGCGCAAGGCATTTCTGGGCGATATCCGCATTTTTAGCCGGTATCTATCTGGGGATGGGCGGGCCGGCAATTTGTCTGTCGCTCGTATCACTCCCCAGCATATCAACGCCTTTTTGGCCGAGCAGGCGCGCAGCCGGGTAGCAGCTAGCCCCAAATCGATCGAACGCCGGCTCACTTCACTCAAAGTTTTCTTCCGCTGGTTGCGCGAGACCGGCCAGATTGCCCTGGACCCGGCCGACAGCGTGGCCTACAAACCGTTTGTCGATCCATTGCCCGCTTATCTATCAGATGCTGAAGTGTCTGCTGTAATTCAGGCGGCGCGCGCGCTGGCGCAATCGGCCCGGCGCGAGCTGCGCCCGTTGACCGCAATTCTGCTGGTTCTGGACACCGGCATCAAGAAGAGTGAGTGTCTGAGTTTGCTTGCCTCTGATGTCATCTTGAATGATCCCGATGGGCCAAACATCTGGGTGCGCTATGACAAGCAGCGCTTGCAATTTAAGGATCGCCATCTTGCCATCAGCGATGAATCCGTCCAGGCCGTACACGCCCACATCGATCGCTACAATTGCGGCCCTCAGGACAGGCTGTTTGACTGCACGGGTCGCAATCTGGAATACATCTTCAACCGCAAGATCGCGCCGCAGGCCGGCGTGTCTGCGCTCACCTTCGAGATGCTGCGCTGGACTTGCGCCGTGCGCGATTTCCGCGCAGGCAGATGGAGCAGTGAGCAATTGCAAGTGCGCTATGGCCTGTCTGCTGTGGGCTGGGCGGAGATGTTGGCCAAGCTCGAGCGCTTGACTCGGCCCGCTGAAGCGGGCGCGCAAAAGACAGCGGACGATCAGGCCGTACCCTCTGGCGCTTGATCGTCCGCGCGACTTTGTCTGGGTCTTGCGCTAGTTCATGCCCATGATGACTTTGAACTCTTCGCGGTCAAGCGTTTCTTTTTCCAGCAAGGCTTGCGCGACCTTGTTGAGCCGGTCACGATTGTCTATCAGGAGTTTGCGAACGCGATCATATGACGTGCGAATAAGTTTGCTCACTTCGCTATCGATGATCTCGGCCACCTTCTCGCTGTAGTTGCGGCCCTCGGCTAGTTCGCGCCCCAGGAAGACCATCTCGTTGCGTTCCCCAAACGAGACCGGCCCGATTTCGTCGCTCATGCCGTACTGCCGCACCATGACGCGCGCCAGTTCCGAGGCGCGATCAAGGTCATTGGCAGCGCCAGCCGTGACATCGCCGAACACGATTTCCTCAGCCGCACGTCCACCCAACAGCGTGACGATGTTGCCTTCCATGGCTTTGCGTGTCCGGCTGCCGATCATGTCCTCGGTTTCCGGGGTGTACCAGGTTGTGCCACCGGTAGGGCCTCTGGGAATGATGGTCACTTTCTGCAATGACAGGCCTGCTTCTGGGGTCAGGGCAGCCGCGACAGCGTGCCCGGCCTCGTGATAAGCCACCACTTCCTTGTCGCGCGGTGTCATCAGCCGGCTCTTGCGCTCGGGCCCCAGCGCGATCTTCTCGATGGCCTCTTGCAGCAGGTTCTGGTCGATCTCTTTTTTGTTGGCGCGTGCAGCCAGGATAGCCGCTTCGTTGACCAGGTTTTCGATGTCGGCCCCGGTGAAGCCGGGAGTTTGTTTAGCGATGGCCTTTAGGTCGACATCCGGCGCGATCGGCTTGCCGCGCACGTGCACCTTGAGGATGGCCTCGCGGCCCAGCAGGTCGGGCGCGTCGACCACCACCCGCCGGTCGAAGCGGCCTGGCCGCATTAACGCCGGGTCAAGAATGTCTGGCCGGTTGGTTGCTGCGATGACGATGACGTTGGTGTCGGTGTTGAAGCCATCCATCTCAACCAGCATCTGGTTGAGTGTCTGCTCGCGCTCGTCGTTGCCGCCGCCCAATCCTGCGCCGCGCTGACGGCCCACAGCGTCTATTTCGTCGATGAAAATAATGCAGGGCGCTGATTTCTTGGCTTGATCGAACAGGTCGCGCACGCGGCTGGCGCCTACGCCCACAAACAGCTCGACGAACTCGGAGCCGGACAGGCTGAAGAAGGGTACCCCGGCTTCGCCGGCGACTGCCTTTGCCAGCAGTGTTTTGCCGCTGCCGGGCGGACCAACCAGCAAAACGCCTTTCGGGATGCGCGCGCCGAGTTGAATGAACTTCTCCGGGTTCTTCAGAAACTCGACGACTTCGACCAGCTCCATCTTTGACTCCTCGCAGCCGGCCACATCGTTAAAGGTGACGACCGGTGTTTCGGAGGTGATGCGCTTGGCGCGGCTGCGCCCAAACGAAAATGCCTGATCGGCTCCGCTTTGCGCGCGTCGCATGGTGAACAGAAAGAAGCCGCCGATGAGCAGGATCGGAAGCAGGTAAAACAGCCCACTCGATAACAACTGGGCCAATATCGGCACCGACTCGACCCGGTAATCGAATGTTTTCAGCGCTTCTGCCGTGACCCCGTAGTTGCGCAACAACTGGATGGTGTCTACCGTCGGCTCCTTGTTCAGCACCATGGCTCGGTTGTCGCCGGTTGTCGCGCGCAGAGTCGTGCCATCTGCGCTGACGCTGATTGTCCGAATGTTGCCTTTGTTGATCTCGTTAACCAGTTGATTCAGCGTTGCATCTTCCGCGCGTGGACCTGGGCGCTGTGCGAAGGCCATCGCTGCGTAGGCAACCACGAGTGCAATCAAGATCAACGGGATCAGGTTGTTTCTTAAGCTCTTTGGCATCTTATCGACTCAACTTGTCAAGCGAACGCTGCCTGAATTTTCGCAAACCTAACACTCGCGTCTTAGATTCGTGTGAGACTGGCGATAGCACTGCTTCATCACTTCCGGGTGTCGGTTGTGCGGGCCACAATGCTTATAATCAATCATTCCATTCTAACTCAGAGCCTAGCCCGGAGCAGGTTCCACCTTGCTGAACAGAATGTCGCACAGCGCGGGGATCCGATCTGCTGTGGGTGGTAATAGCAATGCAGACCAGTGAATTGGACTACGACCTTCCTCTTGATCTGATCGCCCAAACGCCGGCCGAGCCGAGAGATTCCTCGCGTCTGATGGTTGTTGAGCGGGCTTCGGGGCGCATCGAGCACCGCGTCTTCCGTGACTTGCCGGCTCTGTTGCGCGCGCCGGATCTGCTGGTGGCCAATGATACGCGCGTGATCCCCGCCCGCATCCATGCCCGCAAGCTCACCGGCGGCAAGGTTGAAATTCTGTTGCTGCGCAAACTCGACGCAACGCGCTGGGAGGCGCTGGTGGGTGGTCGCCGCGTGCGCGAATTGGTCATTGATGTGCCGGGCGCGCAGCCCATACGGGGTGTGGCACAACGCTTACCGGACGCGACACAATCTGAAGACGCCAGCCGGCTGATCGAGTTCGACGCGCCGCTCGAACCGCTTTTGGAGCGCATCGGCCTGATGCCGATTCCACCTTACATTCACCAGCAGCCCAACGACCCAGCGCGCTATCAGACTGTCTACGCTCGCATCGCCGGCTCGGCGGCTGCTCCCACGGCCGGCCTGCATTTCACGCCAGAGCTAATTCAGACCCTTGACCTGCTTGGCGTGGGAACGGCTTTCGTGACGTTGCACATCGGCTTAGACACGTTCAAGCCAATCACCGAAGACACGGTGGAAGCGCATCGCATTCACACCGAGTGGTGCGACGTGCCACCACACACCGCGTTGCGTGTCCGCCAGGCCCGGTCTGCCGGCGGACGTGTTGTAGCTGTTGGCACGACGAGTGCGCGCGCGCTGGAGACGGCGGCCCAGTGCGCAGATGCGCCGGCGCATCTGGCGCCGTTTCGCGGATTCACCTCTATCTATATCACGCCGGGCTATCGCTTTCGCGCGGTGGATGCGCTGATCACCAACTTTCATTTGCCCCGCTCCACGTTGCTGGCCATGATCGGTGCGTTCATGGGCATCGACTTGATGTGGCAGGCTTACCACGAGGCGATTCGCCAGCGCTATCGTTTCTATTCGTTCGGCGATGCCATGCTGATCCTGTAGACTCCGCCGGCCTGCCTGCGTGCGGTTATGCGCCCGACATGGCGCGTGTGTGCTCGATCAGAATGCGAATCTCCAACATCTGGAATGCTTGTAGTGGGGCGAGTTCTGCCGCACGCACGTCGGCCCGCTCTGTCTTTTGGCAGGCGTCGACAAAAGCCAGCGGGTTGTAGCGTCCGCCGGCAAGCCATGGCATCGTGCGCAGCGTGGTGTTTGCCTCCTGCGCAATTCGCAGCATTGCAGGGTGCTCACCGACCAGCCGGAACCAGTATTTGCTGTTCCAGTAGTCTGGCTCGCGGCGGTGCATGATGGCGTGCCAATAGCTGCCGGTTGGCGTGTCGATTTGCTGCGACAGGCGGTGTGAAGCGTCGAGATCGTCGTTCCACAACAGCAGGCCGGCTTTCAACAGCGGCGAGCAATTGCTGGCATGGATCACCGCAGAGAGGGCCGGGTCATAGGGGCCGGCCGGCGTAAGCGCAGCCACCGGCCGCGCCGCCAGTTTGCAGACTATCTCTTCTAGAGTCATCAGCCACCTCCAGAAAATTGCGAATCCGGTCGCATGTGTGATTGCGCGATAATACCCCTTGGCGGCGCACAAAGCGGCGCACAAAGCGGCGCACAAAGCGGCGCAACCCGGTATCCGCCGATGACATGCCCATGAGGATTGACAAGCTTCCACCGAGGATACATCACGCCTACTGGTTCCAGGCGTTCAACGCGGTTTCGTGGCAGATCTGCCTGGGCACACCGTTGATTCTGTTCACGCGCGAGCTTGGCGCGCCGGCGGTTGTGTTGGGGTTGCTGGCCGGCTTGGCGCCGCTCACGTCGGTGCTGCAACTATTTGTGGCCCCCTATGCCGATCGCATTGGCTATCGCAAGCTGATGCTGCGCGGTTGGACAGCGCGAGTGGTGACGCTGGTGTTGCTGGTCGGCTTGCCGTTGGCAAGCGGCATGGCGCCGCCGCCTGTGTTGATTGCAGCCGCGGTGGGAATCATGCTGGTCTTTACCACGCTGCGCGGCATTGCGATGTGTGCGTGGCTGCCATGGATTACATCGATCGTGCCGCGCTCGCTGCGCGGTTTCTACCTGAGCCGCGACCGCATCTTCATCAGCCTGGCCAGTGTGGCGTCGCTGGCGGTGTCGGGCGTGTTTCTGATGGGACATCGTGAGATGTCGGCTTA
Organism: Candidatus Roseilinea mizusawaensis; assembly: GCA_016841965.1. Lineage (GTDB taxonomy): Bacteria > Chloroflexota > Anaerolineae > J036 > Brachytrichaceae > Roseilinea > Roseilinea mizusawaensis. The sequence continues at coordinate 23,188 of JAEANN010000011.1, forward strand.
TTCCATCGTGTTCGGGCTGGGCTTCCTGGGGGGTGTGATTAGCCTCTTTTTTTTGAATCGCATTCCAGAGCCGGCCGATACCGGCGCGGCAATTGCACCTGTGGTCAGTCATCGAGCGCAGTGGTTGCCATTGCTGCGCGACCAAGGCTTCAGGAAGCTGCTGGTCTTCAGCGCAATGGTGCAGATTCTCGTGTTATCCACCGGCGTATTTGTGACCGTCTTTGTGCGCGAGGAAGTGCAGTTGAGCGATGGCGTTATTCTGTGGGTGGCCGCAGCAGCATCGCTGGCCGGCACCGTGGCGCTTGCCCTGTTGCGCAATCGGATTGATGCGCTGGGCAGTCGTCCTTTTCTGGGTCTGGTCTTTCTGTGGTGGGTTGCTTACTATGCGCTGTGGTTTCTGTTAGCGGTCAGCCCGGCGCGCGCTCCGGCGGTGGCGGTTGCAATGATGCTGCTGGCCGGCTTCTTTGGCTCCATCTATGACCTGGCCCTGACGCGCCTCTTGATGAACACGGTGGGCGATCAGCCTGAGGCGACGCGCTACTTCGCGTTGCACTCAGTGATCGTCAGCGTGCTCAACGGCTTCGCGCCGATGGGGTGGGGATTGGCGCTTGATCTGGCGCGCGCCACGCAAGTATCCCTGGCCGGCATCTCCCTAGGGGGTTACGCGCTCTTGTTTGCCGTGCAGTGGCTGTTGCTGGGTCTGGTTTTGCTGACGCTGGTGCACGTGCGCGAGGCGAGTTCAATCTCGACCCGCTATCTCTTCAGCGCTGCGCTGGCGCGCGCGCCACAAGTCGCTGCCCGGTATCTTGACTGTATGCGTTCGCGCGCTCGCCGGCGTATTGCTGCATCGGTATCTTCATCGCAATCGGACGGGCAGAACTGATGACAGCGCGTTCTGCCACCGAGGTGACCTATCGCATCGAAAAGTATCGTGCGGCGGCGGTCGGCATCCTGGAAACTGCCGGCAGCACGTTTCTGTTGCTGGTGGCCGTTCGAGCCTTCCAGGCGGGCGCAACTGAAAAGGCGTTGATTGCTGCCGGCGGCAACATCGGCATGTTATCGGCTCCGCTGATGGTTGTGCTGGTGGAACGGTTGCGTTGGCCGGCAGCGCGCGGCGCGGCGCTGTTGGCGCTGATTGGCGTGATTGCGATTGCGCTGCCGGCGCTGTTTCCCATCATGCCGTTGTATGTGCTGGGCAGTGTGGTTGCCATGGCCTGCGCCAACGGGATGGTGCCCCTCATGACCCAAATCTACCAGGATAACTATGCGCCGCGCGAACGGGGGCGATTTTATTCGCGCGCCATGATCATCCGGGTGGCGGCAGCGGTTATTTTTGCAGAGGTGGCCGGCCGCTTGCTGACAGATAACATCGGTCTATATCGCTGGTTGCTGGTTGTGTTTGCGCTGTGCTTCGCGTTTTCTGCGTTCTGGCTGGTGCGCATTCCGTCGCGCCCCTTGACCGATTTGGGCAGCCGTAACCCGTTGCGTGGGTTAAAGTACGTGCGCGACGACCGGCTCTTTCGCAACACGCTCGTCGTGTGGATGCTGATGGGTTTTGCCAACCTGATGATGATGCCATTGCGGGTCGAATATCTGGCCAACCCGCGCTATGGCCTTATGCTCAGCGCGCAGCAGATTGCGCTGATGACTTCGATCATCCCTAATTTGACCCGCCTAGTGCTTAGTCCGGTATGGGGATGGTTGTTCGACCGCATGAATTTCTTCGTGCTGCGCATCACGGTCAACATGGCATTTGGCATCGGTATCGTTGCGTTCTTCACCGGCGCCAGTCTGCCCGGCCTCATCATTGGCTCGCTGGTGTTCGGCGTGGCGTTTTCGGGCGGCGATCTGGCATGGAGTTTGTGGGTGACTAAATTTGCGCCGGCGTCGCGCGTGGCCGACTATATGTCGGTGCACACATTTTTCACCGGTCTGCGTGGTGTGCTTGCCCCGCTGCTGGCGTTTCAGTTGGCGAGCCGGTTGCCCATCGAGACGCTTGGCGTCACTTGCGCTGTCATCATTGCCGGGGCCACAGCGTTGTTGTTGCCAGAGATACGCTATGGCCGGCCGGCATCAGATCAAGCCGGCGTCGTGCGTGAATAGCGTCATCGCGTGAAGAGTCGCGCCGCGCGACGCCAACCAGAAAAGCTTGTCGCATCTGGCGCGTCGCTTAACAGAGACTGATTTCGCATAGGCAAAAAACGTGTTCCTCAAAAACAAATAAACTGAGCATTCCCATGAAGACACAAATGCCATACGGCCAACTCCCAGGCATCAACAAACCAATCTCAAGGCTCGTGCAAGGAACAACCATGATTGGTTCTGAGGACGAACAAAATAGCTTCGCATTGCTAGACGACGTGCTAGAGCTGGGCTGCAACACATTCGACACTGCCCATGTATATGGCAACGGAGACAAAGAAAGGACACTTGGGAAATGGATCCAACAGCGCGGAATTCGCGAACAGGTAGTCATCATCGGCAAAGGCGCTCATCACAACCGAGACCGCCGGCGGGTCACACCGTTTGACATTGCCTCCGACCTACACGACTCACTGGCACGCCTAAAAACCGACTACATCGATCTATACCTGCTACACCGCGACGACCCCTCTGTGCCGGTTGGTCCGATCGTCGAGGCGTTGAATGAGCATTTACGGGCCGGGCGTATCCGCGCATTCGGTGGATCCAACTGGACTCATGAACGCATCCAGGCTGCTAACGACTATGCGCGCAAGCACAGGCTCGCGCCTTTTGTTGCCAGCAGCCCCAACTTCAGCCTGGCCGAACAAGTCAAAGAACCATGGCCAGAATGCGTCAGCATCAGCGGGGCACAGGGCGCTGCCGCACGAGAGTGGTACATCCAGAATCAGATTCCGGTATTTGCGTGGTCGAGCCTGGCGGGTGGTTTCTTATCCGGCCGCTTCACACGCAACAACCTGGATTCGTTTACAGATTGGCAAGACAAACTGTGCGTAGACTGCTATTGCTATGAAGACAATTTCAAACGACTCGATCGCGTGCGCGCGCTGGCTGCTGAGAAAGGCGTGAGTGTGCCGCAAATTGCAATCGCCTATGTGCTCAACCAGCCTATGATGGTGTTTGCACTGGTAGGATGCCGCAACCGCAGTGAATTTCAGTCTAACGTGGAAGCAGCCAGCCTAAAGCTGACACCGCGCGAAATCGCCTGGCTGGAATTGCGCACAGATACGCGCTGAGGCTAATCGGTATTGTTGCCATGTCTTCGCAGTCTGTCAGAATCATTTTCAACCCGGCTGCAGCGCAGGGAAGGTCAGTAGCACTTGCCGGCCGCTTGCGCAACACACTCGCCACAGCCGACCGGCGCATGGAAATCGACTGGGTCGAAACACAGCACAGAGGACACGCCACCACACTGGCGCGTGAGGCGGGCCAGGCCGGCTTTTCCAGTGTGGTGGCGATGGGCGGGGATGGCACGGCGCACGAAGTAGTAAACGGCTTGATGCAGATAGATGCCGGCCTGCGTCCTGCCCTGGCTATCGTGCCGATTGGCTCTGGCAACGATTTTGTGATCGGCGCAGGGCTAGAGCGCGATCCATTTCGCGCACTTCGGATTGTCATTGAACACGACAACACCAGCAAACGCCGGCTAGATGTGGGTCTTGTGCGCGACAATCTGGGGCGCGTCGAATACTTCATCAACGTGATCGGCATCGGCCTCGACGCATCGGTTACGTATCACTCGCAGAACACCAGATTCTTCCGCGGATTCGCGATGTATTTCGCGGCCCTGATGCGCACACTAACGAACAACTACGGCGCGCTGCCACTCGAATTGCAGATCGATCGCGGCGAATTTGCGTCCCATCAGGCGCTAATGCTGGCCGTGGCAAACGGCACACGCGAGGGTGGGGGATTCAACATCACACCGCAAGCAGACCCTGGCGACGGCCAACTCGACCTGGCCATGATCGGCCCTGTGTCGCGCCTGCGCTTGCTGCGCATTATTCCTGACGTGATGGCCGGCACACACGCGCGCCACCCAGAGATCAGCATACAGCGTGTTCAACATCTGCGCGTGTGCTCCAGCCGGCGCCTGCTGGCGCACTTGGACGGCGAGCTGTGGGCTTGGCATGAGCATGACGTGCGCGAAATCGAAATCAGCATTGTTCCGCAAGCGATCTGCGTGTAGCCCAAGATCCATCTTGCGCTAACGTCCCTTGCCCAACGCCTTGGGCGATAGCCCATACTCATCCAGTTGGGCTTTGACTACATCGGCCTTCAATTTGGCGTAGTATGTCTGCGTAGTGGCAATACTCTCGTGCCCAAGCACAAGTTGCACGCTCTCCATCGGCATACCCTCATTGACAAGTTGGGTGGCCCTGGCGTGTCGGATCATGTGCGGCGAGACCATGCCGGTCAACCCGCTACCCCGCGCGGCGCGTTTGACGATGTTCCACGCCGAGACGCGGCTGAGTTTGGCGCCTTTGTCGCGGCGATGGCTGATAAACAAGCCGGGATAGGGGTCATCGCGCAGCCGGCAGTATGCGCGAATGGCTGCCTGCGACTCACGGGTGAAGAAGATATAGCGCTCCTTCTGACCCTTGCCGGCCACAATAACACGATCGACTTGCCCATCGGCTACTTGGGCGCGCGTGAGCGACAACAATTCACTGACACGGGCGGCGCTGTCCCACAGGCCATGCAGCAGGGCGCGGTTGCGATACAGCTCCAGCCGCAGCCGATGAGCATCGCGGCCGGCCGGTTCGGGCAGATCATCATAGAACGTGATCATCTCATGCAGCCGGTCGTCGGGAATGCGGTGGCGCGCACCGATGCGTGGCTGCCGGCTACGTGAGGCCTTCAAGCGCGCCTCGGCCTTGGCCCGCGTCCAGGGCGGCAGGCGATCATGCGCGTCCAGCCACTCCAGAAACCGGCGCAGCGCGGCGATATACAAGCCGCGCGTCGCCTTAGAATAGGGATGTCTGGCGCCGCCTTTGTGGTACTTGCGTTTGTTCAGATACTCGTCAAAAGCTTGCAGGGTGTTTTCATCAATGGGAATTTTGCTGTTCAGGAACGCGCTGAGCGCGTGGCGGTACGTGTCCAGTGTGCGCGCGCTGAAGCCGCTCAGTTCGGCAAAGAAGCGGGGGACTTCCTGGCTCAAATCGTGCATAGCGCGATTGTACCACGATATTAACATTAGAAACCTTTAGTTAATATAACAGGCAGGGCAGAGACTTAGAATTCGATCAGCCCCGCTCTCTGAAAGGATGCTCAATGTCATTGACCGACTTTCTCCCCACCGAAGCCGACGCGATTCGCGCGCAGGCCATTGATCTGCGCGCGTGGCCGCCGGCCTTACACACATCCGAACCCGGCTCATTTGCGCGCAACACGTTCGAGCAGCGCATTCCGGCCATCGTTGACGACATCGTAGCCAGCAACACTTTCGCGCCGGACATCCTCGCGGCGCTGCACGCCTTGCGCGACGAGATCACCGACGGCGTGGTTCAAGCGCTTGATTCGGCAGAACCCGACGCCGGGTTTTGGAATCGCATTTCAGCCGACCACTTTGGACACACCTGGCTCGACGTGCCGTGGTACTGGGCCGAGGCCTACTTCTACCGGCGCGTGCTGGCAGCCACGCACTACTTCGATCGCTGCCACCCCTGGCATGGCGTTGACCCCTATGCGAATAAGAAGCTGGCCGAGCTGCGCCCACACGCTGCGCCGGCTATGCTCGAGGCGCTGCTGGCCAGCTTGCCCCGCACCGATCAGAACAAATGTTTCAAACTTTTGTGCTACGCCAGTTTGTGGGGCAACCGCGCCGATCTGAGCTACAACGTCTCGCTCACCGTGGGCCGGGCGGCCAGCCTGGACGATGAGCGCGCTTATCTGCTGGCCGATGACACCGACGCTGTATGGGACTTTCTGACGCGCAGACACTCCCCCACCCTGCGCGTCGCGCTGATCACAGACAACTGCGGCAGCGAGCTATTGATGGATCTGGCGCTGGCCGGCTTTCTGCTCGACAGCGGGCTGGCCGCCGAGGTCACACTTCAGCTCAAGAGCCAGCCCTTCTTTATCTCCGACGCCATGCCGCGCGATGTGCTGGACAGTCTGGCTGCTCTGGCCGACAGCGGCCCGCATACGGCCCGGCTTGCTGCGCAATTGCGTGCGCAATTGCGTGCGCAATTGCGTGCGCAACTGCGCACACAGATTGCCGCCGGCCGATTGCGCCTGCGCGCACACTGGTTTTATGCCTCGTGCCTGATCTATGCGCAATTGCCGGATGATCTGCGCGCCGAGCTGGCCGGCTTCGATCTGGTCATCCTGAAAGGTGACGCCAACTATCGACGCTTGCTGGGCGATGCGCGCTGGGATGCCACCACCCCATTTGCGCAGGCGGTGTCCTACTTTCCCGCGCCGCTGCTGGCCCTGCGCACGTTGAAGGCTGAGTTGATCGTCGGCCTTGCGCCGGGCGTAGCCGAACATTTGTTCGGCATTGAACCCGACTGGCGCACCAATGGCCGGCGCGGGGTGGCGCAGGCCCGGCTTTAAAATGCCGGCATGGCAGTTGTGCGGTTGCGCAGCCCGGCCGGCGCGCTCATCAACTTGAGCCTCCGCGCGGGCGCGCTTGCGCTGATCGAGGACAACCACACAGCATTCACCTTCGACGAGGCCGGACGTTTGTTCAGCGCGTTTCTGGATGGGCGCACATATCGGCGCAGCCTATCCAATGACGTGCTGGAGAAAAGCCCTGGCTCCCGCCCTGGCCTGGCCCATCGCGCGCGCCGGATGCTGGCGCGCGAGGAGGTCGAGCGCCTTGAAAACCGCGCCTATGCCTTTGCCGCCAATGTGGCCGGCTGGCTGGCTGCCCCATCTAGCTCCGATCCGGACTACGCCCGCGTGCGCGACGCGCTTCAGCGCGCGAACACCTACAGTTTTGCTCGCCTGGAGGCAGAGCGCGCCATATACCAGACAATCTATGGCCGCGTGCCCATCATGCCGCCCGATCAATACCTGGCGCTTGCGCTTCAAGCAACCGAAGGCTGTTCGTTTAACGCCTGCACCTTCTGCGGCTTCTACCGCGACCGGCGTTTTCATGTCAAGTCGCCGGATGAATTTCGCCGGCACATTGCGCAGGTCAAGGCTTTTTTGGGGCGCGGTATATCGTTGCGCCGCTCTATCTTTCTGGGCGACGCCAACGCGCTGTTGCTGGCACAGCCGGCGCTACACGATGTCTTCGACGCGCTGCATCAGGCATTTGCATTTGGGCCGCAGGAGGCAGTCTCTGACACAGATTCCTCACAGGCGCGCCCACCGATGAAGGGCGTGTACTCGTTTATCGACGCCTTCAGCACACGCCGCAAAACGCCGGCCGAATTTGCCGAACTGGCGGCGCGCGGGCTGCGACGGGTCTATGTCGGCCTGGAGACGGGCGATCCCGAATTGTTGAAGTTTTTGGGCAAGCCGAACACGCCAGACGATGTGAGCACACTGGTAAGCCGGCTGAAACAGGCCGGCCTGAGTGTGGGGGTCATCGTGTTGGTTGGAGCGGGGGGGCGCGCGTTTGCCGGCCAGCACGTGGCCAACACCATCGCGCGCGTGCAAGACATGCCACTCGATGGGGGGGATGTGGTGTATTTATCCGAACTGGTCGACTATCCGGGGGCAGACTACACCCAAGCGGCAACGCAAACAGGAATCGAACCACTCAGCGTGCCGGAGACAAAAGCACAGATGCGCGCATTCTTGCAAGCATTACGTAGGGGAGTAAACAAGCCGCTGGTGTCTTATTACGACGTGCGCGAGTTTGTGTATTAACTCAGTGCTCAGTGCTGAGTGCTCAGTGCTGAGTGCTCAGTGCTGAGTGCTCAGTGCTCAGTGCTGAGCGTTGAGTGCTGAGTGCTCAGTGCTCAGTGTTGAGTGCTCAGTGCTGAGTGCTGAGCGTTGAGTGCTGAGTGCTCAGTGTTGAGTGCTCAGTGCTGAGTGCTCAGTGCTGAGCGTTGAGTGCTCAGTGCGGGTAAGTTTTCAGTAGCCTTGGGCAGGTCAGCGGGTCAATTGGCTTGACCCCCCTGATCACTCACCCCTCATCTCTCATCACTCACCCCTCATCTCTCATCACTCACCCCTCATCTCTCATCACTCACCCCTCATCTCTCATCACTCACCCCTCATCTCTCATC
>JAEANN010000018.1 GCA_016841965.1 Candidatus Roseilinea mizusawaensis
GTGGCGCGTATTGACGAATTCGCGGCGGCTAACGTGGTTCTGGAGTGTAACAGTGGAACAGCACGTCGTTATGGCGAAATCAAGAATGCCCTGCGTGAAAAGGGGCGTCCTATTCCTGAAAACGATATTTGGATTGCTGCGATTGCTCTACAGCACGATTTAAAGGTGGCTACGCGAGACACCCATTTCAGTGAGATTACCGACTTGAACGTGGCGATATGGTGAATCAAAGTACAGGCAGGCTAACCAGCGCTTGCACCTGACGCCGCTCCGCGGCGCAGGTGAAACGCAGGCCGTTAGCCTGCCTTCACCAACAGGGAGCAGCAGGGTTAATGAAAAGACTGGTCTATGCAGTGATAATTCTTGCACTTATCTACGCAAGTGTTGGTTTGTCCCTGCATTTCAAGTGGAAAAGTGACTGGAAAGCCTGTCAAGAATTGAAGGCAAGCAAAGGAGAGTTTGTCGAACCCGAAGTCTTTGCTGGAAGAATTGGCCTTGTTTTCGATGTAAGTGCCTGGCCGATGTACACTTGGGCTAATATCTACCACTTTGGCACACCTTTCCCACCATGCTCTGTTTTAGAATAGGCAAAAAACGATTTACGTGGCAGAACTTTTTTACTGGCAAGATCAGCAAAGTTTTCCTTTTCGAGAGGCCTTTTTGATCACGGTGAGAACCGTAGTGCAGTGGTATACGCATTATCAAGCAAAACTGCTTGTTCCTAAAAAGGAGCATCCAGGCCCTATTGAGAAGCAGGTGCTCAGTTGAAAACCTCGCATAATGCGAAGCGAAAACCAAAGGTAGACAGCTGCGTGAGAGTCGGCATGTGAAAGTGGCGCGGATCATCTACGCCCAGGCGCAGGCGGCGTTCCCGCGCTACAGCCATCGGTTCAGCCCGAAGAAGTTCACCTTGCCGCAGTTGGCGACGTGCGTGCTGTTGAGCTTCTACTTCAAGATGAGCTACCGCGACTTTGAAGCGTTGCTGTTAAACTCCGCGACGCCTTGGAGCTGACCGGCGCGCCGGACTACAGCACGCTCAACCGGATGCATCACCGCTTTCGAGCCGGTCACTTGGACAAGATGAACGAGGCGCTGCTGAGCACCCTGGATAACGGCGGTTTGGTTCAGGAAGTGCTGAGTGGTGAGTGGTGAGTGGTGAGTGCTGAGTGATGAGTGCTGAGGGGTGAGTGATGAGCATGTGTTTCGAAGTGTCGTGTGCGCCTTTCACATGGTGCGGTGGGTGAGGCGGGCGGAGGCGCCGGCGACGAACAATCGTGTTGAGCGGATGATTGGGCGGGTTCGGCAGCGTGGGGTGGGGATGCGCGGGGTGAAGTGCGTGGCGGGACCGGAGCGGGCGATGGGGTTGTCGTTCGTGCAATCGGCCTAGATATCGCCTTGTGCCACTCAGGGAGGCGTTTGTTCAAACTTGCCTACATTGAAAGAGACATTACGTTGACAGTGGTAGAAACGCTTGGTATATTCCGAGTTGACCGGTACCCTTCTACCTATGCGCCTAAAATCGGAGGTGCTATATGAAGAAAAATGTTCAACCACTGAAAAATATTGAGCCACTGAAAATAGTGCGACCGCTAAGCATGCTCTTAGTGAAAATGGAGGAAGATCTGAAAAGAAATGCTGATATTTCTCTTCGGCAATTTGTCCAAGAACTTGGTTTCAATCCTATAAACCTGCTGTACAGTCAGGGATTTTCGGCATTGATTTACCTTGCATCACTTGTCCCTTTGTCTTTAGATGAAAGGACTGGGGATGATGATTGGGACAAGCTCGTAAGGCTGAAAAATGGTTTGTGTTACGGGACATACGAAATTCGGGGTGATAAGCTGGTTGTACGCGATCTTGAAGGCGAGATCGAGATTACCCCAAAAGAAGCTTTTGAGCTTGTGGACAGATTCGCTAATCTTGGGGGTACGGTGTGACGTGACCAGCGGGGGCTGATTAGCCGGTGCGGGGGTTGGTTGCCGAGAGCGGGTGACGCCCAGTGATTGGTGGTTATTCCGGGGTTGCCTATGCCGCTCAACCTGCCGCTCAGCCGACGACCTGCTCCGCGTGCGGCTGAGCGGCAGATCGTTAACCCGCCCATCCAAGTAGTCTGTCGGTGAAGTGATGTCTGCGACAGACTGATCCGCCTGTCTGGGATGCACAGGCGGATCAGTCAAGGCCGATAGATGCGCAGGTAGGTTGTGCGGTACAACGCCTGGTCGGAGTTTGGCAGCCAACTGGACTCGTCCGGCGCCGCCAGGCCGCCGCTCACGCGCACCCAGACCCGGCCGTTCGCCGTGTCGTGCCAGAAGACATCCGATGTGGCCGAGACAACGCTGCTGAAGCTGGATACTGCAGAGAGATTGCGGCGATAGGGCGATCCGGGCGCTGTGCTGTCGTAATTGTGCTCAGTGGAGAGGTAAACCTGCAGCGGCCCGCTGCCGGCGAAACGCACCCCCAACACGAGGTAATCTGTTGTGGTGAGCATATTCTCCAGCGACAGTGCGACGTCGTTCAATGGCAGCACTGTGGAGATGCCATCGGTGAAGTCTAGTCGGTAACGCCCAGCTTTGACCGCTGCGAAATGGCGCATCCAAGGCATGATGCCGAAAGTGTTTGTGCCGCTCCCGCTGCCTTCATTCACGATCCACTCTCCGACGACGGTGTTGCTTGTGTTCAGGCGCTGGGCGCGAATGGGATGTCGGGGCTGATAGCGGTTGCTGCCGTCTATGACAAACATGCCGACGCCGTAGTAAGGGCCGACGCAGCTTTGTCCATTCTGGCCGGCCGGCATCACCGGCGTGCATGTAAGCCCATGAGTCAAGAAAGGCACGTCGTAGACCCAGTAGCGCCCGGCCGGCCCCCAATATCCGTGTGGATCCCACAGCGCGCCGGCCAGCGCCGCGTTGCCCACGGGTGTGTTGATGTTTGGAGACCGCACACGCAGCCCCGGACTCGCGTTGATCAGCGTATTGGTGGGGTTACGAATGAGTCCTTTGTCCACTGGATTCGTATAGTAATCATCTGTGGCAAATACCCCGCTTGCTTTTGTGGGCTGGGTTGGGACGAGTGCAAAATTGACAAACACGTTGTTGAAGATATCGAACGTGCTGTGGTAGCTGGCCACTGCGGTCTGGGGATCGCTCGATGGGATCGGCGACAAGTTGTTTAGGCTTTGCCCCACAATCAGAGAATCTTTGATGTCCCCGTCATCACCGGCGCCGGCGAAGAACTTGCCCGCGTTATCGGACGAGACAAATCGGATGTAATCGGGCCATGAGACGCGATTCCATAGCCCATTATCATTGTTCTTGTAGACCTGAATGTCGCTGAGCGTGAAGCGAACGCGGTTGGTGTATTGATCTACCTGTTCGTCTACGGTGGGGATGTATTTCCTCTCTTGCGTCTGCCCCGCGTCGTTGAAAGGCGCAAAGTCGAGGTTGACCCCCGGGCGCATATTCGAATGCGCTGTATTGTTGGCAAACTCCCCCAGTCGGACATTTGACGGGCGAATCGGCACACTCTTGTGGCTGCCGAGTGGCTGTGCTGGGAAGGCAAGCCAAAATCCGTTGCCCTCGGCGTCGGCGGCTACATTGCCTCGTACGATATTGTCCGGGTTGGTCAGCCAGAACCCCGACGGCCCGCGCCGGAAGCGCACAATGTCGCTGTCGATCACCGGCGAGATCGGCTGGCGTACCCGCAACACCAAATTGTCTTCGATAATGTTGCGTCGCTCAACAGCATCTTCGACAAATACGGCATGCCCGGCAATGTCATAGCAAAGGTTGTTTTTGACCCACAGGCCGTTTGTTCCGTGGATGACGATGCACCGATTGCTCGAATTCCAAATCGAGGAATTTTTGACATACTGGCCGCTGACATCTGTGATCCATGCGCCCGCGCTATTGTAGGACAACTCATGGTAGTGAATCGGGTATCGTCCGAGTCGCCCTCCTTGCCCAACGCGCGTCAGTTCTACGCCATCGATCCGCGCCGTGCCGCCGTTTGCGATCATCACCTGTGCGCCGAATTGGTGGTTCTGCCACAACAAGTCATTCGCGCCCTGAATGATGATCTTGCGCGAGAGATTGCCCACCTCGGCTCGCTGATCAATCGCCAAAGGTGTCACGCTGAAGGTGGGCGTCAACACCAGACCGGTCGTAGAGACATACTGCATAACGCCCCAGCGGAAACGTTGCAGGGGCGCGCTCAACGTAATCTGTTGGCCGCTGACGCTGCTTGTCGTGTGCAGCTCAGTCTGTGCCACACCGTAATAGTCCGTCGGCGCGATCACTACGCGCTGACCCGGCTGCCAATTCACGCTGTGCAGCAGGCTGAGTGCCTGAGTCCCGCTCATAGCGTGCGCGTTTAACTTGGTCCAGGCAGGAGTCGGTGAAGCGCCGTGCATCTCTAGCGTCCCGCCGTTCACTAAAATCCCGCGCGTCCCCATTCCCAGCACGTTGCGGTTCATGTCACTGTCTGTGAGGGTGATGGTGGCGCGATGCTGAAAAGGCGCATATGCCGAGCCAATGCGCAGCGAGCCGGTCGGGTTGATCAGAATCCAGCCCATTGTCAGGTCAAGATCCTGCTGCTTGAAGGCCAGCTCGCCATCAATGGTCAAGCTGTGCAAAGGGGGAGGGTTGATGTCGAGCAACACGCGCTTGCCGGCCGGAATGTGAACGGCGTCGCCGGCCTGAGGCAGCGTCCCGCCCCAGGTGGACGGTTGTGACCACAGCAGATAGCTCTCGCCCGCAACGATCATGGGTATGAAAGCGCGCTGTGTCAATGTCAATACATGGGCCGGCTCGATGAACGCGGCACAATCGACCCCCTGACATTGCGCTGCCCCTGTTGCTTCGACCCAACGCGCCTCTATCGTATAAGCTGCGCGTACAAACGTGGTCAGTTCATCTGGGCTGGTGGGCCACATTCCTTCCGCAGAACCGACTCCGCACAATCCGTCTGCGTTGATTGTATTTACATCATTCGGTGATAGGGTCGCCCCTAGCGACTGTGAAGCGCTCGCTGGCAGGATCAAGGCCAGTCCTATCCCGCATATTGCGATTACCACTTTGAGTTTGCTGAGCGTATTAATCATTGTGTTGCCTAGTGATGTAATGTATACGGATTGCATGTTTGTTTGTGCGCCGGAGACTGCTACGGTTTGTGAAACTAAAACGTTGAGGACTGCCAATTGGCTGTCAGGGGATGATTATGCGGTTCACAGTTGCTGCAATTCTAATCAATGCACAAACTATCAAACTTAACCAACTGAGCCTATCTTCTAAATTTTAGCAGAATCTGAATCCGACCTGAGCGACCAAAGCAGGCATGATGCCCAAACCGACAAGACGCAGCCAAGTGGGCAGCGCGCGCATCCAGCAGGGCGAAGCCGGTGAACAGCTTGCTGCAAGCGCGCCAGACAATCCGGGCAGCCCGCCGCTCGCCGGTGGGTATGCGCCCGTGTCTCGTCACCGTTTGGGCGTCGCTGTGCAAGGCCGGCGCAGCGTCAGCCAGGGCGCGACGCATGCGGGTGAGGGTGGTGCGTAGGGCGCTCAGGGCGGCCGATTGCGATGTGTCGGGCCAGAGCAGGGCAGCCAGTGCATCACGGCGGGCCGGCTTGCCGGCGTTCAAACACAGCCAGGCGAACAGGGCGCGCGCGCTATCGGTCTCGAAGCGGTGCGCCAGCGCGGTCTCAGCGCGCCATAGGCCGAACCCGCCCAACAATTGAACTCGCCATCTGCTCATCGTGCGTCCTGCGCTTCTGGCGCGTTGGACAGACGAGGCGTATATGCGACCGCGTGTGTCACGCGCTTGTTGCGCAAAGGGATTATATCCACAATGGTCAGAAAAAACTGTTGTCGGCTATGCGCGGTCACTGCGCCCTGGCCACATGACAAGAATAGAGGAGATGATGATACATATGTCTTGGCGATCACACTTCAGACGATGGACAGCGGCGCTTTTGAGCGTGTCGTTGTTGCTGGCCGGCTGCGGTGCTCCGCAGGCGGAGCCTCCGACAGCAGAGACTGCTGTGGCAACAGAAATGGTTGCCCAGCCGGCGCCAACCGAGGGGGCGGTCAAGGCGCAGTCGGAGCAGGGCGATGCGCCTGCCACGACAGAACAAGCCGCGCGCCCCGGCGCTGTGGTGAACGACACCGGTTTTCGCCCGGCCGAGCACGGCTTTTCGTTTCCCAACTATGGCAACGACATCCCGGCCACCAACATGACGCCGGTCGAGATGCAACGCTTGTTCGGCGACGCGGTATGCGCGCGCGGCAGCGGCGCAGCGTGCGTGCTTTCGCCGGTGGCCAAACAATGGATGGATCAGGTCAACGACGCCATGAGCGGCGGCCATTGCGAAGGCATGGCAGCCCTCAGCCTGCTGATGTTCAACGGCCAGGTTGACCCGGCCGCCTTGGGCGGCGCGCGCGCCAGCGATTTGAGCATTGAGAACAACGAGCCGCTGCAACGTGAAATCGCCTACTGGTGGACGACGCAATCGGTGCCCTCGGTGGCCGGCCAGGTGATCAAAGGCGCGCCGACGGATATCCTGGCCGTTCTCAAGCAAGCCGACTTCTCGCGCGAGAGCTACACCATCGGCATTTACAAGCCCGACATGAGCGGTGGCCACGCCATCACCCCCTTTGCCGTGAAAGACGCCGGCAATGGGTTATTCATCGTGCAGGTGTACGACAACAACTACCCCGGCCAGGAGCGCGAGCTGCTGATTGACGTGAATGAAAATAGCTGGGTGTACGAGGCGTCTATCAATCCGCAGGTCGAGTCCGAGCTGTATTCAGGCGACGCGAGCACGCAAACTCTGGAGCTGACGCCCACCTCCGCGCGCCTGACCCAGGCGCCATGCGACTTTTGCGAGGCGCGCGCCGAGGGGGCCAAACTGGCTGCGCCGGCCCAGCAGACCGTCGAGATTTTCCTCGATGGCGAAGGGCGCTTGCTCATCACCGATGACGCTGGCCGCCGGCTGGGCTATGTGGATGGCCGCATCGTCAACGAAATTCCCGGCGCGCAGGTGTTGCCCTGGCGCATGGGGGTGAATATCAACGCCCCAGAACCGCGCTATCTCGTGCCGGCTTCTTCCAACATCACCGTCACCCTGGATGGCCGGCACCTGGCCGAGCCAACCACCACCGACCTGTTCTTCTTCGCGCCCGGCTTCGCCATCGGCATCGAGCAAGTTGATCTGCAACCCGGCCGCGCCGACGTGGTGAATTTCTATCCCCGCGACGAAATTCTGATCTACCAGACCGATTCCTCGCAGTCGCCCTATCTAGTAGTCGCGCTCGAAAATCAGGGCAAAGCGCAAAAAGCCGATTACTACTTCGAGGTTCAGGGCGCCGATATGCAGGATGGCGGCGTGATCGGCATTGGGCTGGACAGCAAGAGCGGCAACCTCACCGTTCTGGCCGAGGGTCTGACCGGCGATGGGACGTTCAATTTCGTCATGAACCGTGTGACAGACGAAATCGATGAAGAATTCTACGCCGAGGACATCGCGTTGAAGGCCGGCTCACAGGTGTTCATTGATTTCGCCGACTGGCAGGACAACAAGCCGGACGGCCTCTACTTCGGCGTGGACCTAGACGGCGACGATCAGGTTGATGAGGAATACACTGTGAATGATGCGCAGTAGCGCAGCCAAATGGGCAGCGCGCGCATCCAGCAGGACGAAGCCGGCCGAACAGCCGGCTTCGTCGTTATTTGTCCATGAACGCGCCGCGCGAGTCAGTCCCCTGCCAGGTTGTGACGTTTCTGTAGCGCCGCCGAGGTACCTTGACCGGGCAGACCAAAACGTGACATGTGTAACCGGTGGAGGAGCACGCAGGATGTTTGTTGGCTTTGTTGCTCGTAAAACGTATCTTCGGGCAGCCCTGATTGCCCTAGCAGGACTGATCGCCCTCGGCTTGCTCGATCAGGCCGCCGTCTTGGCCGACCCGGCGCCGGCGCAGCGCCTGCGCGAGGCCTGGGAATTGGCCCGCGCGCTGCCGGCCTATCGCTTCACCGCCGACATCCAGCAGCACACCCTCCCGCAGGCCGATCCGCGCACCGTCGGACAGGCCGGCCGCCAGCAGCGCGCCTACCTGGAGGGTGAGGCGCGTCCCGCCGCCCAATCCTTCACCGTGCGCATTCTGGACGAGGCTCAAGCCGCCCTGGCGGCGCCGGGGCAGATGCATAACGCCACCGAGTTGGAAGTCACGCCCACTTACGCGCGCGCCCGGCGCGGCGAAGGAGAGTGGCAGACGCTGGAGGACTTCAGCCTAGAGCTGGCCCCCGGCAACGATTGGCTTTCGCCGTTGGCCGCCGCGCGCAACGTGCGCCCGCTGCCGGACGAGCCGAACGCCTTTCAGTTCGAGATTGACGGCGAAGCGTTTGCCGCGCTGGTGCAACAAGCCGCCGCCCAGCGTGCGCTGCGCGCCGGCGCGCTGCCCGCCGGCGCGCAACTGACGCTGGCCTCGCGCTATGCCGATATGCGCGGTGAAGGTGTGATCTGGCTGAACGCGCACGGCCTGCCGCTGCGCCAGCGCCTGAGCGTGCGTTTTGCCCCCGACGGCGGCAACCGCACCGAGGCCCAGGGCACAATTCAGTTTGCCTACGATGACCTGCCGGCCTGGATGACCGCGCCGCGCCCGGAGCGCTGGCTGGCGGCCCAAGCAGCCGGCCTGCGCGCCCAAGCCCCGGCGCTGGCGTTGGCGCTGGTTGCGATCACGCTCACCGCCGGCGCAGCCATCCTGCTGGCCCGCCGGCGTGGTATGCGGCGCGCGCTGCTGGCCGGCCTGGTCGTGGTGATGGCCGTCACGCCGGCCCTGCAAGCAGCCCAGACCGCCCGCGCCAACGAGACCCAGCGCGCCCAGCGCGCCGGTCAGCAAGCCCGCGAGCGCGAAGCCCAGGCCCAACGCGACTTTTTGCGCCAGACGCTTGGCGCGCGCCCGCTCACGCGCCCGCTTATCCTGCGCAACGACGCCCCCGCGGCGCCCCCTGCCCAGGCTGCGCCGTTGCCGGACGGGCCGGCGCTGGCTCGGCAATACGCCGCCATGCGCGCCGGCAGCCCGGCGGTGGACCTGGACCCGCTTCCGCAGGCCCCGGTCGGCCTCGGCATTGCCGCCGTGCAATCCGATCCAGATACCGACGGCGACGGCCTGAGCGACGCGGTGGAAAACTTGCTCGGCAGCGACCCGCTCCTGCCCGACTCGGACGGCGACGGCCTGAGCGACGCCGATGAAGCCAATGGCTGGACCGTCGGCATGACGCGCTATCGCCTTAATCCCCTCGACGGCGACAGCAACAACGACGGCCGCTCCGACAGCTTGGAGTGCACCCCCGCGCCGTTCAACTGCCCCGACACCGACGGCGACAGCGTGCCCGACATCGCCGACGACGACGATGACAACGACGGCGTGCCCGATCGCTATGACCTTTCACCGGTCACCCGCCGGCGCGGCAACGAAGCCGACCAACTCTTCTTCAACCAGGCCCTGCCGCTCGAATTAACTCTGGCCGGCCTGACGCCGGGCAGGATGACCTACGTTCAGTTCCAGCTTCGCCCGACCAACCCCGCCCGCCTATGGTACGCCTTCAACGTGTACGACTGGCCGCGCGACGACAAGGGCCAGATTCAGGACGTGGACGGCGCGACATTCGCATCGGCGCTGGGCGAGGCCGATCCGCGCAGCGCCAACGGCGACGTGCGCCTGCTGCCCGTGTTGGAGATTGAGGTCTCGCGCGCCGACAACACCTTGCTCTCGCAGGCCGAGCTGAGCGCCTACAGCATCAGCCGCCGCGATTTGCCCGATGGCCGCTCGCTGCTGTATGCGCCCGTCTCGCTGGTCAACGACCGATTGACCGAGCAACGCTACGCCTTCACCGCGCGTCTCCCCTTTCGCAGCAGCGCGAGCTGGACGCCCCAAAACGTGCGCCTGGCCTGGATGGTGCAGGCGTTGGTGGATCGGCCAGAAGAGAGTCAGTTCAACCAGCTCACCATCCTGCACACCTACTACGACGACTGGACGCTCACCGGCCTGAGCGTGTACGAGGATCATGGCGCGGCGCTGGCCGTGCTGTATGAGGATCCCGCCGTGGACGATGAACGCGACAGCGACGACACGCTGTTGAAGCTCTCGCTGTTGCTGGACGAGACGTTCGTGGCCGGCCGCGATTGCGACGCCGAAGATGCGCAAGGCCGATGCGTCGGCGATGGCCAACGCGATCTGCGCGTGGATAACCTGGCCGCGCGCTTTGACCACACCCTGAACGCCGGCGTGCCCATCACCCAGCGCTGGGCGCTCAGCAACACCGTGCGCGTCAATGCCTTCAACTTTGCCACCTCCGAAGCGATGCAGGCTACCCTGGCCCAGACCATCAGCAAGAACCTGCTCGCCAGCGTCTTTCAGCCCCATTGGTCGCCGGCCAGCCGCATCACGCCGACGCTGATGTTCGCGCGCGAAGAGCGCAGCGTCAACCTGGGCCTAGATCGCGGCGGCGTCTTGCTGAACCATCCTGCCGTGCGCTTCCAGGGCAACCAAGGGCGCTTCGACCTGGCCGGCGCCGGCGTGGACACCGCGGCGGCGCTGAGCTGGGCGCCCTACCGCTACAACGGCGCGGAATGGAAGAGCTACGACTTGGCCGATTTTGTCACCTTCGAGGTGGACCGGCGCTATCGCGGCCTGATGCTGGCGCGCCACCCCACCGACGAGAACACCGCTCTCGGCGAGCTGGGCTTGTTGCAGGCCTATGTGCTGGGCATTGCCCAGGGCGTCGAGCGCGTGGTGCAGTCGCAAACCAAGACGTTCAAGCTCGAAAAGCAATCGTCTGACCTCAAGCTCTGGCAGCGCGTGACGTTGCAAAGCGCCAACGCAGCGGTGAAAGGCGCCAACTTCGTGATCAATCTGCTGTATTACGGCCTGACCGAGAGCGCGTATGCCTTTCAACCCGGTTGGTTGGGCAAACTGGGCGGGGTGCTGAAGGAGCTGCCGCTGGTGGGCGGGCAGCTTGCCTCGAACGTCACCAAGTTTGGCCTGCTGGCCGGCCTGAAGGAATTTTTCAAGGCCGCCAAGTGGAAGCTGATCGCCTTGGGCGCAGCCGGGGCGGTGGTGGGCGCCGCCGTGGCCATCACGCTGCTGGTGCTGTATCTCACCACGCCGGACTACGGTTTTCAAATCGGGCTGGCCGTGGTGATCGGCGCGATGACCATTTTCTTTTCGCTCGTCAAACCGTTGATTAGCATCGCGCAGTTCTTCGTGGCGCAATTCCAGGCCGCCGTGGCAGCCGGCGCGACCAAGCTGGCCGCCCTCTCGGCGGCGGCCTCGGCCACCTTTGGGGGTGGGCTGGCCGTCTTCCGCGCCACGCTCGTCACAGCGGTGTTGGCGCTCATCGTGCAGGTGGGCATCGCGGTGGGCACGTTCATCTTTCAGTGGGCCAACGGCGCAGCCTTCGGCAGCCTGGACCTAAACGCAGCCTTCGCCCGCTTGGTGGTGGAGATTTACATTGCCTTCCTCACCTTCGCGCTGAGCGTGACGGTGGCCGGCGCGGTGCTGCTCGGCGTGTTGGCCAGCATAGACGCCATTTTGAACATCCTGTGCACGGCCAAGGTGCCCAACACCTGCTGGTCCATCACCGGTATCGTCGTGCAGGTCGCGGCGGCGTTCATTTACGGCGGCGCGCCGGTGGTGCGCCTCCGGGCGGTGGAAGCCGGCAAGCTCAACGTGCGCCTGAGCGACCCTGAACGCGGCTTCATCGCCGGCAATCGCCTGACGCTCAGCCTGGACGTGTCCACCTACATTGACGAGGCGACGATGTATGAGATCAACCATCAATCCGTCTCTTCGTACCATGCCAAGACGCGCGGCCCAGGGGGCGACGACGCCAGGCGCCGCACCGCTGTGCGCTATACGCTGAACGCCGACCCGCCGGAGGTGAGCGTGAACGCCATGCGCAACGCCTGGGCCATGCAACTGGGTGGGCCATACTCCACCCACTACGTCAATCAGCAGACCGCCCAGGCGCCGGAGATTGTGTTGCAGCCCGGCGTCAACGTCAGCATACCGGTGCGCCTGAACTACAGCTTTGCCCTGCCGGCGGTCGAATGCTGGCTGCTCAACTTTTGCAAGCTCAACGAAGTCAAGGGCAAGCAGATCGGCCAGAACCTCGGCTTCTCCCTCGACGTGTTGCCCAACGCGCTCGATCAATTTGCCGGCTGGGAGTGGTCGCCGGCGTTTACCGCGCGCATCAATCCCGCCATCACGCGCAACATCTCGTGCGATCGGGACGGCGATGGCTTGCGCAGCCCGCTCTGCGGCGGCAACGACCCCAACGACTTGCTCAGCGATGCCGACGGCGACGGCGTCCCCGATCCCAAAGAACTGGCGCTGGGTAATCAAGGCCGCTACTTCCGCCCGACCCAGTCCGACGCCGACGGCGATGGCCTGAGCGATGCGCTGGAGCTGCGCTACGGCGCCCATCCGTCTAGCGCCGACACCGACGGCGACGGCTTGACCGACGCCGAGGAAGTGAACGGCTGGGACATGGCCTATGGCTACGTCGGCGCGCCGCCGGCCCTGGACACCAACGGCTGCCGGCTGCCCGGCGGCGTGCGCCGCACCGCCCGCGTCGTCTCTGACCCGCGCGCTTACGACACCGACGGCGACAGCCTGAGCGACCGCGACGAGAAGACGCTCAACGCCTGTGATCCGATCGGCTTCCCCTTCCATCCCAACGTGCCCAACGCCAACCCGTTGGCCGTGAGCTTTAACTTTGCCGATGCCGATGGCTTCCTGGCCCCGGGTCAGGTGATGCCGTTCACCGTCACCGTGCTGAACGACACGCCCCAGGTGAACCCGCTCAACGCGCGCGGCGTCTTGACCGTCACCCGCGCCCCGCTCTATGGGGCGGCGCCGCCCTTGGTGCGCAATTTCCCCGGCCTGTGGCGCGGGGCAAGTTTCGACCTGACCGGCATCGTCACCGTGCCGTTCGCCGTGGCGTCGCAGCCGGCGCCGATCACGGCATCGGCTGCGGCAGAGCTGTACGCCGGCTCGCCCGGCAGCGGCGTGAACATCAGCCCGCGCTATGTGGCCGCCCTGCGCGTGGACAACGACCCGCCCAACGCCCAGACCACCAGCTTCAGCAATGGCGCATACATGGCCGCCGGCAGCACGGTGGTGGTCGGCGGCGAGGCGGTGGACTCCACCTCCTACGTGCAGCGAGTAGAGGTGCGACTGAACAGCGGCGCGTGGCAGACGGCCACCCACACGGCGTTCTGGTCGTATGCGTTGACGGTGCCGCTTGCCGAAGGCCCGCACACGTTCAGCGCCCGCGCTGTGGACGCGGTGGGCAACCCGCAACCTGCGCCCCATGTGCTGAGTTTCCTGGCCGATGCCAATCCGCCCGCCGTGGTCAGCGGCGTGCCGGACGATGCCTTGCGCGCCGCCGTGGCGCTGCCCGACGGCAACTGGGGCATCCGTCTGAACGGCGCGGCCAGCGACCCCAACCTGGCCAGCGGCCACCTCGGCAGCGGGGCCAGCTTCGTCGAGGCGCTGGTGGTGGCCGCGCCGGCGGTGAGCGGCTTGCCCACGCCTTACACCGCCACCTGGCAGCGCGCCGAGGTCACCACCACCGGTTGGGTGCTCACCTATGCCCTGCCGCTGTTCGACGTGGACGGCAACGTCATCACCGACCCCACCGGCACATACACCGTGTATCTGCGCGGCGGCGACTTCGCCGGCAACCTCACTGCGCCGGCCAACTACGTCGCCTTCCGCCTGCGGCTGGATAATCGCGCGCCGGCCTTCAGCTCGGTCACGCCCCAGCAAAACCTGACCTACGACGGCGTGCTCACCCAAGCCCTGCCCAACCTGGCCATCACCACCACGCGCGTGCTCAGCGGCTTCGTCTTCGAGAACGCGCCGGCCGGCCTGAACAGCGGCGTGCACACGGCCACGCTCACGCTCGTGCCGGGCGATCAGGGCGTCGCCCCCGGCATGTGGCGCGCCTGGTATCGCAACAACACTCAGGCCATCGGCGCGCCGGACTACGAAGGGTTGGCGGCCAACATTGATTTTGCCTGGCCGGCCAGCCCGGCGCCGGGCGTGCTGGCCGATGGCTTCTCGGTGGACTGGTTACGCCAGGCGCTCTTCCGCGTGGACGGCGTGTACACCTTCACCCTAGAACGCGAGAGCGACGCCGCCGGCGCCATCCGCCTGTTCGTAAACGACCTGCCGGTGCTCAGCGCGACCGGCAGCACAATTCAGGCCGCTGCTGCGTTGACGATGACCGACGGCCTGCACACGCTGCGCGTGGTGTATGCCGACGGCAGCGGCGCGGCGCAGGCGCGTTTCAACGTCACCCTGGCGCGCGCCCTGTCGCAGCCGGTCGTGCTGGGCGCGTCCGGCAGCGGCGTGCTCACCACCACCTGGCATTACACGCTGCCCGATCAACTCGAAGGGCTATACCAGCTCGACCTGGCCGGGCGCGATATGCTGAGCAACACCGGCCGCTACGTCAACTTCTGGCGCGGCGAGATTGACACCACCCCGCCGCGCGTCGGCGTGGACGTGAACTACGTCGGCATCGGCGCAGCGTCGCGCACCATCTACACCGTGCGCGCCACCGACTTCAACCTGCTGCAAGACGGCTTCATCAGCCCGTGCGGCGACCCGAAGCCGGAGGAGCTGTTCACCTACGACACAGCCTGGTGGCGCGAATGGATCAACGACAGCAGCCGGCTCTACGAGATCGTGCAACGCTGCGAGCGTCCCGGCCACGTGGTCGAGCCGCCGCGCATCCGCGCTTGTGACGTGCATGGCCATTGCGCCGACACCTACGCCATCCCGCCCGGCGCGCCCAACAACCGCAGCCTGTATTACAGCACCTACAACACGCTCTATCGCAAAGACCTGGCCAGCGGCCAGACGCAAGTGGCCTGGCCGCACTGGAACCGCAGCGTGGGCTGGATGTTCCCCGATTCGGCCAACGGGCGCTTGCTGGTGGTGTACTACGACAGCGCGCTGCGCGTGGATGTGATTGACCTGAACACGAACGCGGTGAGCGCCACGTTTACCCTGCCGCCCGGCGTGCAGGCGCAAGACATGGCCTTCGATCCGCTCAACGGGTGGCTCTATCGCATTGATTACACCAACGTGCTGGGCCGGCTGAACACCTGGACCGGCCATTACGTCACCGTCACCCTGCCGCATCGGCTGGGCTGGGCGCTGGCCTATGACTGGCAGAATCAGCGCCTGTTCGCCCGCGACGGCGAATTCGATCGTTACTTCTTCACCGACAGCACGCCGGAGAGCGCCCGCCTGCGCTTCTTGTTGCCGAATGGCACGTTCCAGGGCTACATCGGCGACCCGCGCCCTGCGTCGTTCAGCTACTTCGACAACCGCATTTACGGGTTCGACCGCCCGCCCTTCTGGACGCAGCTCGGCGTTGCTGTTGATCCCGTCTCGCGCCAGATTTTCTGGTGGGGCAACGGCGGACGGCTGTATGCTGCGCCTTATCCGGGCAACTTCAGCGCCGTCAACGACGGCTCGACACTCGGCGCGCCGAACTTCTACACCGTCACCACGCTCTTCGCGCCGACTCAGCCGTTACGAAGCGGCTCCTCGAGCTGGTTCAGGTTGTATGTGGATAACCCCACCCATTACAGCCCAACGCTGAAGCTGTACTTTGTGGATTGGCAGACGCTCAACATCAAGCGCATCAACATCAGCAACACGCTCTTCCTCTCGCTCGAAGATGTGGTCACCGAGACGGCTAATGTGAATTCGCCTTTCGACGGGTTGCAGACCTTCGCCCTGGACGTGAACCACCGGCCGGCGGCCAATTCCCAAGCGCTGTTCACCGACATCAACACGCCGATCACCTTTACCTTGGACGTGACCGACGCCGACCGCAATCCGCTGAGCCTGCGCATCCTCACCCCCTTCGGGCGCGGCGCGCTGAGCGGCTGGCCGGCCGGCCGCGTGATCACAGCGCCGGCGCTGGCGTACGCGCCCGACGCCGGCTTCTCTGGCTACGACCGGCTGGATTACGAAGTGGATGACCATCGCGGCGGCCTCGTCACCGGCACGGTCAGCATGCGCGTGCGCCCGCTGCTGGTGCTTGAATCGGCGGTGGTCACGCCTACCAACGGCGCCACCCGCGATAGCCTGGCCCCTGTGCCGATCGGCGTGGCGGCCAACGCCAGCGAGCCGGTGCGCCGCATCACCGTCACCGTCAACGGCGCGCCGGCCCTGGTCAGCCCCATCCTCAACCAAACCAACCCGGTCTGGACGACTACCTGGACGCCCATCCCCGGCCGGCACGTGCTGGCTTCGGTGATCGAGGATGTCTATGGCCGCGTGCAGACCCAGACCGCGCCCATCTCGCTGACCGTGGCGATCACCGCGCCGCACTTGGCGCTGAGCGGGCCGCTCATCACCGGCAGCGCCTCGCCGGGCGAGGGCATGTTCTTCGTCAGCGGGCTGGTGACGGCCTTCGCCGACCTGCGCGCGCTCACCGTCACCGTCGGCGGCCCCGGCGGTCTGAACGAGTCCGGCTTGGCGAGCCTAGACGACGGCGTGGATGTGTCGCCCAGCGGCGCGCGCCGCCATGCCTGGCGCTATCTCGTCCAGGCGCCAAACGCCTATAACCCCGCCGGCATCACCGTCAGCGCGGTCACGTTGGACGCCGCCAACCGCACCACAGCCCTTGCTGCACCGCTCACCGTGGACATCGTCCCGCCGGCCCTGGTGACGACCAGCCTGTTGCTCGTCAGCGGCACGATGTTGTTCCCCATTACCACCGGCCTGGCCATTCGCAATGGCGCGCCCACCCTGGCGCTCGTCTGGACGGAGGCGAGCGACCCGGCCGGCGTGCAGGATTACGTGGCCGGCTGGACGCAATCGGCATCCTTTGTGCCCTCCACCGTGCTGCTGCCGAATCAGCCGCGCCGGCTCGACCGCGCCACCGGCGAAGCGCAGACCTGGTTTGCCCATCTCTCCGCCCGCGATGCGCACGGCAACGGCAGCCGGCAGACGCTTGGCCCGATCATCGTGGACGCCCCCACCACGCCCGACGTGACCACGCTGGGCTTCAGCCATTGGCTGGAGTCGGGGGCTACGCAGGTGGGGGCGCACCCGCGCGCCCGCTGCGGCGATGTGGTCACGGCCACACAATGCCCGCAGGCGTTCTACGTCACCTGGGATGCCCTGGCCTTGCGCCTGGCCTACACCGGCGGCAACTGGGCCAGCGACGGCGACCTGTGGCTCTTCTTCGACACCCAGGCCGGCGGCGCAACGCGCGACCCGCTCAACCGCGTCGCCATGCCCGAACAGCCGCTCGGCCCCGATCAGCCGGCCAGCCTGCCCATGCGCCCAGATTACGCCGTGCGCGTTGTCTCGCCCCAGACGGCCACCCTTTACGTCTGGAGCGGCAGCGCCTGGCAGGCGCAACGCGAGCTGAACAGCGCCGAGTTCGCCTTCATCCCCGGCGACGCCCCGCGCACCGACCTGCGCCTGCTATGGACGGCGCTGGGCGTCTTGGCGCCGGCCGGCACGCCGTTCGGCCTGTTGGCGGTGGCCCTGGCCGAAAACGGCCGCGTGATGGCCTGGATGCCCAACCCCTCGCCCGAAGGCGATCTGTGGGGCGCGGCGCTGGTCACGCCCACGGCCTACCTGCGCTGGAGCGCCGCAGCCAACGGTGTGCGCCCCAACGCGGGCCGCTTCGTCGCCTCGGATGCGCGCGTCGCCGTGCAGGCGGCGACTACCACACCGGACGGCGCGGCGGTCACCGTCGGCGCGCGCGCCTGGCTGGCCGACCTGCCGCCGGCCCTCGCCGACCTGCCTCAGCCGCCCGGCGCGGCGTTGCCCACCATCGGCCCCAACCGCGCCGTGACGTTTACCCTCAGCGTTACCAACGCCGGCAGCGCCGCCACCGATGGCCTGAGCTTCAACGTGGTCGCCGACGGCGCGCTCGCCCTGAGCGGCGGCAATGCCCAGACGCTGACCCTGCCCGCCGTCGCCCCCGGCGCAGGCGGCGTGCTCACCCTCACCGGCCTGACCGGCAACAGCGGCGTCGCCCAGTTCGACGTGGCGCTGCGCGACGCGCCGCGCCGGGCCTACGACTGGTTTGCCCTGCGCTATCTGATTGACATCACCGCGCCGGTCAGCCTGAGCGTCTCGTCGCCGCTGAGCTGGGTCAATCCGCTCACCAACACCTTCAGCGGCGCGGCGTTCGACCTTTCTCCGCTGGCCGTGGTGACGGTGGAAGTGCAACCCGGCGTGGGCGCGCCCGTGGCGCAGACCTGCCCCCAGCCGGCCGGCAACGGCGGCGTGAGCTGGTCGTGCATCGTCAACTTGAACGGCATGAGCGGCGCCGTCGCCGTGCGCGTGCGCGCTGCCGACATCTGGGGCAACCAGAGCGGCTGGACGGTCATCGGCAGCCGGCAGGTGGACAACGCCGCCCCAACCCTGACGCTGGACGCGCAGACCGAGAGCCTGCTGGCGAACGGCTACTTCGGCAACCACGGCCGCACCGAGGCCGGGCGGGGCGTCATCCCGCTGCGCGGCGTCCTGAACGACGAACGCGAGGCGCGGCGCATCGTGGCCTGCGCCCGCTTGCCCGAACAAGCGGCCTGTTTGCCCGAACAGACGCGCGCCCTGGAGGCGACGGAATTTGCCACCGCCCTGGCTTTGGACACCGAGCTGGCCTTCCTGCGCGAGGGCGACGCCGTCTCGCAGGTGCTGGAGCTGTACGGCCTCGACGCGGTCGGCAACCGCAGCGCCCTGCTCACCCGCACGGCCTGGGTGGATACCGCGCCGCCCATCATCACCGTCACCGAGGCGCTCAGCCCGGTGTTCGACGTGGATTTCGGAGCGGCGCCGGTGCACCAGGCGGTGATCACCGGCCTGGTGAGCGACGGCGCGCTGCGCGTGGTGCGCGGCTGGCTGATGAACGGCGCCGGCGTCATCACCGCCTACACCGCCACGGTCGCCGGCGGGCAGTGGGTGCTCACCCCGACCCTGCCGGCCGGCGCGTATGGCGTCTATACCCTCACCGTGGAAGCCTGGGATCGCGCCGATAACCGCAGCGCGTCGCTGATGCACACGTTCGTATACACGCTGGACACCGTGCGCCTGCACCTGGGCGCGCAACGGGTAGATGCCGATGGCCTCGTCCTGCCGGCCGGCGCGCCGATTACCCCCGGCTTGCCGCTCACCTGGCAGGTGACCCTGCGCAACAGCGGCGGCCTGACGGCGACCCAGCCCACCACCTTGACGGTGGCCTGGCCGGTCTTGCTCGCTGCGCCGCTCTGCCAGGTCACCGGCGGCGCGAGCTGCGCTTTCGACGGGTTGGATGTGCGCGTGGCCTGGCCGACGCTGGCGCGCGGCGCGCAGCACACCCTCACGCTGAGCGCGCTTGTCCCGGCCGGCCTGAACGATGGCGTGGCCATCGCGCTCGCCGGCCAGGTGACCAACACCGGCGTGAACCGGCCGGCGCATTCCACGCTTGTCGCCCAGGTCGTCCACACCACCACGGCGCAGAGCGCCCTGGCGATCCACAAGTCCGCGCAGACGGAGTCCGCCTCGGCGGCGACGCTCTTCGCCGGCGACCCGCTCACCTTCACCGTGCGCGTCACCAACACCGGCGGGGCGCTGCTGCGCGACCTGGTGCTGACCGACGCGCTGCCCGCCGGCTACGCCGTGCTGACCTACAGCCTGGCCGCTCAGCCCGCCATGAACGCCAATTGCGCGCTGGGCGCGACGCTGAGCTGCGCGGTGCGCCGACCGCTGCGCCTGCTCTACGTGGACGACAACGAATCCAGCAGCAGCTACTGGCGTCGCTTGCGCCTGAACGAGATCGCGGCGGCCAACGGCTGGCAGGTGAGCGTGTTCGAGGCTTACGGCGCTGCCGACGGCCCGACGGCCGCCGAGATGTTGAACTACGACCTGGTGCTGTGGGATAGCTGGACCAAGGCCGATCCGACCCATCAAGGGCCGAACGCGCGCGACGCACGCCATCTGGCCGCCTTCGTGGCAGGCGGCGGACGCCTGATCTTGGGCACGTCGTGGGCCAGCGCCTTCGCCGATCCGGCCTATCCGTCCACGCTGCGCCCCTGGGCGGCGGCGTTGCTCTCCGAGACGTTGCGGGTGGACCCAGCCGGCTTCCAGGTCAAGATGGCCTACGATCTTACTTTCCAGCGCGGCTTCACCGGCGTCAACGCCTTTGCCGGCGTCTTTGCCCTGGCAAATGCTACCGACTACCAACCCAGCTACGCGCCGGCCTTGTCCGGCGGCGCGGTCGGCCTGACCTATCTGGACACCGGCAACCACCCGGCGGCGGTGTACACCGCCCGCACGCTGATGCTGGGCTTTGCGCCGGTGGTGGGCTTGTCGGTCAACCAGCCGAATGTGCTGGCCGCGTTGCTCACGCAGGCGGTGCAGACGCTCGCCCCGCCGGCCTATAGCCTGGCCGGCGGCCAGACCGCCACGCTGACCGTGGCGGGCGCGCCCAACGCCGTCGGCGCGCAGACGAACATCGCGCAGGCCCAGGCCTCCAACGCTGCCCTGGCCGGCGCCAATGTGAACTACACCGTCCTGGTCTCGACGGCGCTGCAAGGGCTGGCCCAGGCTGCCGCGCCAAGCGTGCAGGTGGGCAACGACCTCAGCGTCACCGCTCGCATCACCAACGCCGGGCCGGTTGCCGCGACCGGCGTGGTGTTGACGGCCGCCCTGCCGGCCGGCGCGGCGCTGGTGGGCTACGCCGGCGACGGCCTAAGCTGCGCCGATTCCGGCGGCGTGATCACCTGCACGGCCGCCACGCTGAACGTGGGCAACAGCGCCGGCGTGGTGGTGACCCTGACGGCGACCGGCGGCGGTCAAAAGGCGCTGACCTTCTGGCGGCAGAGTGACCAGTCGGCGATGCGCAGCGCCACGGCGCAGTTTGTGGCTTCGGGCAACGCCAACCCGGCCCTAGTTGCCCTCTCCGCGCCGGCTGCCGTGATCACCGCCGGATTGGGCGCCACCCTGACCCTGGTGGCGGCCAACAGCGGCCCACAGCCGGCAGACATGCTGATCACCGTCACGTTGAGCGGCTGGCAGTTCGCCGGCTGGCCGGGCATGCAGCCGCAGGGCATGGCGCTCGCGCCGGGTGCGGCGCAGATCCTCGGCGCGCCGGGCGCGGCGCTGGATGTCGCCGGCGGCGCGTGGGGCGATGGGCAATTGGCCATCACCCTCAGCGTGCCGACGCTGGCCGCCGGCGATTCCTTGACCGTGCATCTGCCGCTGATGACCCATCCGGCGCTGGTGAGCGGCACGCTGCTGATCGCCCGCGCCGGGGTGACCACCACGGTGAACGACACCGCGCCGGGCGACAATCTGGCCGCCCCGTTGACGCTGACGACCACCGCGCAGGCCAACCTGCGCCTGTCGAAGCAGGCGTTGGGCGGCGGGCTGGTTAACCAGCCGATCCCCTATGCCATCACGCTGATCAACGACGGGCCTTCCGCAGCGCATGGGTTGGTGCTCACCGACCCCGTGCCGTCCGGCCACGCCTTTGCGGACGCCGAGGCGCTCATCAACGATCAGGCGCGGCGCTGTCTGGCTGCCGGCGGGGTGGTGCAGTGCGCCCTCACCGGCCTGCCGCGCCGCGCGTTGTTGGTCAACGACGACGCCGGCAACTTCACGCTCTTCTACGAAAACGCGCTGAACGCGCTGAACGTGGCGTGGGATCGCGTGGTGGTCACGGGCGCCAACGATGGCCCCAGCGCGGCGTTCATGTCGGCCTACGACTTGGTGATTTGGGTGTCGCAGGTGCAGGCCGGCCATCCGACCGGCATCGGCCCCAGCGCCAACGACGAAGCGCAACTGATGCAGTACCTGGCCAACGGCGGCAGCCTGTTGCTGGACAGCCAGGGCTATGCCAACGCGCGCGGCGGCTTGACCCGCTTCATGACCGAGACGCTGGGCGTGGACGCGCTGGCGATTGACGGGCTGCCCTCTCTGAATGATCAGGCCGTCGGCGTGGGGTTGTTCGCCGGCTTCGGCGTGATGAGCGTCAGTGGGATGAACAACGCCGATGTGTTGACGCCCACCGGCGCGGCGCAGACGGTGGTGCGTTGGTATGAGTCCGGCGCGCCCAAACACTCGGTCGGCGTGTGGCACCCGGCCAAGCGAGCCTTCTACCTGGCCTTGCCGTTCTACGGCCAGGCCGACGCAACGCGGTTGGGCGTGATCCTAAACGTCCTGCGCCGCCCGCCGCTGATGCCGGGCAGCGCCGCCGATGTGACCGTGATCTTCACCGCGCCGGTAAGCTCGCAGACGGTGGTGAACACGGCTTATGCCCGCGCCGACGGCGGCAGCGCGGTGACCACCACCGCCCCGTTGAGCGTGATCGGCTGGTCGGCGTTTGACGTGCAGGTGGACGGGCCGGCCAGCGCTGTCAGCGGCGACACGCTCACCTACACGATTGTGTTCACCCACACCGGCATCGAGGCTGCCGGGCCGGTGACGCTGACGCACACGCTGAGCGATACCGACCGCGCTTCGGCGGACTGGTGGGGCATGAGTTGCGACACGTCGCACCCGCGCCTGCTCACCTGCACCTTGCCCAGCATGGCCATCGGCGCTGCGCAGCGGATCACCGTGACCGCGCTGACGCTGGGCTGGTATCCGGCGCAGACGATCACCAGCACGGCGCGCGTGCGCGCCGGCAACGCGCAGCTCCCGGCCGGCTACGTCGCCCAGGCCACGACACGCATCACGCCGTCGGTGGATGTGCAGGCCGGGGTGGTCGCGCCGACCAACCTGCCGGTGGCCGGCCTGGCGTTGGCCGGCCACGTCCTGGTGACCAACGCAGCCGCCCTGGCCGACGCGCCCGGCGTGGTGATCACGGCGGCGGCGCTGCGGCTGCTGGATAGCGCGCCCTTGCCCTTCACCGGCTGCCAGGTGCGCCGGCAGAGCGACGATGCGCCGGTTGCCGGCGCGACCTGCGTGGCAGACGCCGGCGGGCTGACGGCGACGGTGGATATGGACAGCAACTGGATCAACACGGCGCGGCTGCGGGTGGTGTTCACGGCATCGGTGCCGCTTGGACTGACGCATGGCGAGCTGGTGCGCGTGTCGGCCCGCGCCTGGCCGGGGCCGTTGGCGATTGAGTCCGCGCCGGCCAATAACGCGGCGCAGACCGACGTGATCATCGTCGGCAACACCGACCTGCGCGTGGTGTCGTTCGGCGCCGCGCCGCTTACCCCCACCGCCGGCCTGCCGATGACCTACACCGTCGTGGTGCGCAACGACGGCCAGCAAACCGCGCCCGATGTCGTCATCACCACCACGGCGACGCTTGCGGTGTTCCACAGCAACCCGCCCCCGCCGATCACATCGTGCAGCGCCACGGGCGGCGGCGCGTGCGCCGTGAGCGGCGCAACGGCGGTGATCACCTACGCCGCCCTCGCCCCCGGCGAGCCGCACACGCTCACCTTGGTGACGGCGGTGCAACACGACCTGGAGCAGTTCACGCCCGACGAGTTCATCCAGCGCGCCATCACCCTATCCAGCGCGCTGTACGACCTGAACCCGGCCGACAATCAGCTCGCCCAGGCCAACGCCGTGCAGACGCAGGCCGATTACCAGCTCACCCTGGCGCCGGCGGCGACCGAAGTGGTGCACCTGGGCAGCCTGACCTACACCGTGTGGGTGACTAACGCCGGCCCCTCTACGCTGGTGCAGCCGCACTTCTGGCTGACGGCGAGCGATGCGCTGAACGCCTTCTACACCCTGCCCGATAGCTACGCCTGTAGCAACGTCAGCGCGCTGGTGTGCCAGATGGCAATCGCGCTGGCCCCCGGCGAGTCGCGCATGTTGACCGCGACGCTGAGCTTTAACGCCGACCCGCCAGGCGCGGGGGTGGTGACGGCCAGCGTGGCGTCGCTATCTACGTTCCCGACGCCTGACCCCGCGCCGGCTAACAACAGCATCACTGCGCCGGTGCAGATCACCTATCCCTCCACGCTGCATCTCTCCATCACGCCTTCCGACAACCCGCTGCCGGCCGATCAACTCATCACCTTCACCATCAACATCACGCGCGACGGGCCGGACGTGGTCTTGCGGCGCATCACCATCCCGGTTCCGCTCAACCTCAGCCCGGTCGCGGTTTGGGAGAACGTCGGCTACTGGCCGGAGCGGTGCGCCATCACGCGCACGCTGGAGACGGCCAGCGGCATGTCGTTCGTCTGCCACACGCTGGGCGTGGGGGCCGGCGGCGCGCAGGTGTTCGCCGTCTTCGCGCCCGACATCGCCAACTTCAGCTTCGTGCTCACGGCCAGCGCGCATGGCGCCTGGGCCGGCCTGGCTTTTGCCCAATCGCCGACGGTGACGGTGGTCCAGCCGGTGGCCGACCTGGCCGTTGCCCATGCCGTGACGACCGCCGACGGGCTGATCGCGGGCGACCTGCTGACCTACACCATCCTGGTGACTAACCTCGGCCCGCTGAACGCGAGCGGGGTGCAGGTGACCAGCACCGCGCACGCCGCTATCAGCCTGACGCTGTGCGAGGCGCAGTATGGTTCGTGCGCGCTGACCGCCAATGGCATCAGCGCCACGCTGGGGACGCTGGCGCCCGGCGCCGGCCGCCAGATTACCGTGCTGGCCGTCTTGAGCGATCCCCTGCCCATCGGCGCTGTGGTCACGCACACCGTCTTTGTCGCCACCAGCGCGCGCGACGACCTGCCGGCCAACAACCAGGCCGCGGCGACGGCGCAAGTGCGCGACCGCGCCATCCTGGGCTTGGCGCTCGCCTCGGATGCGCCACAGCCGCCGGGGCCGGACGGCCTGGTGCATCTGACGGCGACGGTCAGCAGCGGCACAAACGTGAGCTTCACTTGGAGCCTGGGCGATGGCAACCTGGCCTATGGCCCGACGGTGGCTCATGTGTACAACGTGCCGTTCAGCCCGGCCTATGCGCTCACCGTGTTCACCGCCGTGGTGACTGCCGCGAACAGCGCCGGCGCGGTCGTCGCCAGTTTGCCGATCACGCTGCAAGAGGGAACGCCGGCCTGGCGCGACATGTTCCCCCTGTGGTTCGAGGCCACCATGGACGGCTACGGCGAGGCGCTGGCCGGCCAGCCTTTCACCATGCACGTTTATCTCACCGGCACCGCCAGCAACGCGCAGGTGGCCGTGAACTGGGCCGACGGCGTGGTGGTCACTCGGCCGGCCGACCTGTTCATGGTGGACGGCGGCGGGGCGGTCTGGCGCTATGCGGTGTTCTCGCACACCTACAGCGTGGGCGGCGAGGTGGACCCGATCACCGTCACGGCCTTTAATCGCGCCGGCCAGATCGGCCCGCGCACCACGTTCGTGCGCGCGCGGCAAAGCATCACCGAGACCGGCCTGAGCTTTGCCTTCGACGCGCCGGCCTACACCGCCGTCGGCGTGCCCACGCCCTTCACGCTCACCACCAGCGGCGGCTACCCGCTCAACTTCTCCTACGACTTCGACAGTGATGGCATCGTTGACGCCTACGGCGGTTGGCCGAACCATCGGCTGGATCAGAAGACGTGGGTTTTCAGCGCGCCCGGCCTCTACACCGCCACGGCGGTGATCGAAAATGACCTGGACTATCCGTTTGGCCTGGGCGTGCATTACCTGACGCTGACCCGGCAGATTGTGGTCAGCGCGGTGGCGCCCATCGTCGGGTTGGCTGCCGCCAGCAGCAGCCCGACGGCGCTGGGCGCGCCGACCTGGTTCACCGCCAGCCAGTCCGGCGGCAACCTGATCACCTACGTCTGGGACTTTGGCGATGGGGTGACCGCCACGCTGACCGGCACGACGGTTGCCCATGTGTATGCGCTGCCCGGCAGCTATACCGCCACCGTCACCGCTACCAACTTGCTCAACCAGCAAACGGCGACCACCGGCGTGGTGGTGCAGCAACCCATCGCCGGCCTGAGCGCCACGGCCAGCGGGCCGACCTTCCTCGGCCAGCCGACATTCCTGGCTGCTGCGCTGGATGTGGGATGGCCGGTCAGCTTTACCTGGGATCTGGGCGACGGCAACCTGGCCTATGGTGCGTCGGTCAACCATGCCTACGGCGCAATTGGGACCTACACCGCCATCGTCACCGCGTTCAACCTGCTCGGCGCGCAGGTCGCCAGCGTCGCGCTGGTGATCACCGATGCCCCGCCGATTGGGCTGAGCGCCGGCGCGCTGGCGCCGGCCTCGGTCGGGCAGGCTGTGCAGTTCACGGCCACCACCTCCGGCGGCAGCGGGCTGACCTTCGCTTGGGACTTCGGCGACGGCGTGCAGTTGCAAGGCCAGAACCAGACCCACGCCTACGACGCGCCGGGGGTGTATCTGGCCACCGTGCGGGCGTGGAACGCCAACGGGCAGATCAGCCTGACGCTGCCGGTGACGATCACGATGCCGCCGGCGCAGGTGAACCCGCTGCAAGTTACCGGCGTGGAGGCGGAGGGCAGCGCGATGATCACCGTCGCGCTGGCTATGCCGCTGCCCATGGCGGTGGGTCTAACCTATGCCACGGTGGATGGCGCCGCGCAGGCCGGCAGCGACTACGCTTACACCGCCGGCGTGCTGGTCTTTGCGCCGGGCGAGACGCAAAAGACCATCAGCGTGCCGATCCTGGACGACGGCCTGCCTGAGCCGGATGAGTGGTTCTTCGTGCACATCGGCCGGCCCGACCCGGCGCTGGGCGCGCTGACGATGTCGGCTGTGAGCGTTGCGGCTGAGACGGCACAGGGTGAGGCCGGGGCGCAGGCGCTGTTGGACGACCCGCCGATCGTGGTGCGTGTGCTCATCCCCGGCGCCTATCGCCTGTATCTGCCGTTGGCGCGGAGGGCGGAATGAGACGCGGAATGAAGCTGCTGTGGGTTGGCGCGGGGCTGGCCGCGGCGCTGGGGCTGGGCGCGCAGGCGGCCAGGGCGCAGCAGTGCTTTGCCACGATTGACGGGACGACGGTGTATTCCAGCCCCGACGCGCAGGCGGTGCGCGATGCGGTGGGCGCGGCGGCGCCCGGCGACGTGGTGAAAGTCGCCGGCGTGTGCGCGGGTGTGAGCGGCGCGCAAGTGGTCGCCATCGGCCAGCCGCTCACCTTGCGCGGCGGCTACACCCTCACGAACTGGGCGCTCAGCGATCCGGACGCGCACCCGACTGTGCTGGACGCGCAGCAGGCCGGCCGGGTGGTGTATGCCACGCAGCCGCTTACGCTGGAGAGCCTGATCGTGCAGGGCGGGCGCTGGACCAACCCGTTTGAGTCCGGCGGTGGGGTGGCGCTGGAGTCGGCGGGGGTGATCAGCAACGTGGTGATCCGCGGGAGCGAGGCTACCAACGGCGCCGGCGGCGGGTTGTACGTGGGCGGGCCGGCGACGGTGACGCACAGCGCGCTCGTCAGCAACGTCGCGCGCTATCGCGGCGGCGGGGCCTCGTTCAACGCCGAGGTCTGGATTGTTGCATCGGCGTTCCTCAGCAACACCGCGACGGATTTCAGCGCGGGCTATGGCGGCGGGGCGAATTTTGGCTTCAACGCGCCGGCCACGGTGTTGAGCAGCACCTTTGCCGGCAACGCGGCCAGCACCCAGGCCGGCGGCGCGCGCTTTGACAACCGCGCCACGCTGCGCCACGTCACCTTTACCCACAACATCGCGCGGGGCATCGGCGGGGCGATCTTCAGCAACGAGACGCACGCGCAGGACGTGGCGTTTGCGCACAATCAGGCTACTTTGCTGAGCACCGGCGGCGCGCATTTCAACTGGGTCACCTGGCTGACCGACACCACGTTCTACAGCAACAGCGCGGCCATGCACGGCGGCGGCGCGTATTTCAACCAGTCTTTCTTCGGCGATCTGGCTGCGTTGCGCCATGTGTCCTTTGTGAGCAACAGCGCCGGCGAGCGAGGCGGCGGGGCGTTTGCGTTCAACCAGGCGCGGCTGGAAGGTCAGGGCGTCGTGTTTGCCGGCAACCGGGCGCAGCAGGAGGGCGGCGGGTTATACGTCAGCGGCGCCGCCGACCTGAGCGAGGCGCAGTTCAGCGGCAACATGGCCGGGGCTTCCGGCGGCGGGGCGTTTTTTGCCCAGCCGGTGACGTTGAGCGTGGCGGCCTTCATGAGCAACACGGCGCAGGGCATGGGGGGAGGGGCGCTCTTTGCGGCGAACCTGTTGGCGCAAGGGCCGCTCACCTTCACGGCGAATGCCGCCGGCGTGGCCGGCGGCGGGGCGCACGTGAGCGCAACGCTGGCGCTGAGTGGGAGCGCCTGGATCGGCAACTCTTCCGGTCGGGGCGGCGGCCTCTCGGTCGCCGGCCCGGTGACCCTGAGCGCGGTCGCTTTCGTCGGCAATCAGGCGATGGGCGCGCAAGGCTTTGGCGGTGGGGTGTATGCCGGCGGCGCGGCCGGCCTGAGCGAGGCGCAGTTCCTCAGCAACACCGCGCGCCAGGGCGGCGGGATGTACGCCCTGGGCGCGACTGCACTGGAGGGCGTGACGTTCACCGCCAACGTCGCGCTGGCCAATGGCGGCGGCGCGCTGTTGCTTGGCGCGGCGGCGATCAGTGGCAGCGCGTTCGCCGGCAACCGCGCGCTGGGCGGGAGCGGGCCGGCCTGGGCCGGCGCGAGCGGAGAAGCGTTTGCGCCGTTGGCTGTGCTGGCCATCAACGGATCGGGCGGCGGGGCGGCCCTGTTCGGCGCGACGATCATCACGCGCAGCGCCTTTATCGGCAACAGCGCAGCCGAGCACGGCGGCGGCGCGTATGGCTGGGGGGCGGTGGGCGGCGCAGGGGTGACCTGGCGCGACAACGCCGCGGCGCAGTGCGGCGGCGGCCTGCACCTGGCCGGCATGACGGTGGGGGGCCGCGCGCGCTGGGTGAACAGCTTGTGGGCCGGCAACGCAGCCGGGCAGGGCGCAGCGGTGTGCGCCGCGCACGATGGCGGCGACGACGCGTTGATCTTGCTGCATGCCACGCTGGTCAGCCCCACGCTGGTCGGCGCCGAAGCGGTGCGCGTGAACGCCGGCGCGGCGTATCTGACCAACACGCTGATCGCCTCGCACACGGTGGGCGTGGCGCGGCTGGGCGGGACGGCGCAGGTGGCGCATGTGTTGATCGGCGGGGCGAGCGCGCCGCTCAGCGGCGTGGTGACGTTGGCCGGGCCGCTGTTCATCGGGCCGGCGCGTTTCGTGGACGCGGTGGATTACGCGCTGGCGCCGGTCAGCCTGGCGATTGACGGCGGCGCGCCGGAGGGCGTGAGCGCCGATTACTTCGGCCGGCCGCGCCCGCAGGGCAACGCGCCGGATATCGGCTACGCTGAGTCGGACATGGTGCTGCGGCGGGTGTTTGCGCCCCGCGCGGTGCGATGAGGTGTGCTGCGATGCCGCATGTGCCGATGATCGGTGATGGGTTCGGCCGGGGATGCTGCGGCAAGCCGAACGATTGGCCGGGCGCTCGACGCAATGCGCGCATCATGTCCAACGACCGCGGGCCTGCCCGTGCTTCTGCGCAGTTCGAGGCGCTGTTCACCCAACACGGCGCGGCATCGTTTGACAAGCAGGTTTACCTGGCGGCCGTGCTGCGCGGAGGCGGATGGGCGTTTGACGTGAGCAGCGGCATTTTGGCGCTGCGACGCCCGCACGAGGCGAGCTTGCGCTTGAGCGTGCAGGTGCTCGGCGCCGAGTCGGAGGATAGCGGCACGTGGTTGTGGGCATGGGCCAATCGGAGCGGCATTCCCGAAGCGCTCTTGCACGCCGCGCAGGCGCTGCGCGCGTTTGGGATGCAGGCCGGCGTGCCGGAGCTGGTCATCCCTGAGCTGCCGATTGGTTCGCCGGCCGGCCCGCAGCGCCTTGCCATGGTGGCCTGCGGCGTGCAGCGCGCAGATTGTTTCTTCCGCGCGCGGTATCCCCGTGGGGCGCTGTATTTGTTAATCAAAGACCCGCGCTACAAACGCTCGGTGCGGCGACCCATCCCACGTATTTTGCGCTTTTTCCCGATGTTCCTGTCTGATCACGTGGTCGCGGATCCGCGCGCAGCGCTGCTGAGCTACCTGCGCTTTTATCGCCTGCAGGTGCGCGATGAAGGGCGTCGCATTGTTGCTGCGGCGCCCGGCAGCTTGCCGGGTGCGGTGTCGCCGCAGCAACTGGTGGCCGACTTCGACGACGACGGGCGCTTGCTGGCGTTGCGCTGATGTGCGCCGGATGCTCACACGCCGGCGACCTGAGCCATGGCTTCCCAGAAGTGCCACTCGCCCTCCAGCAGCAGGCGGGTGGACTCGCGAATCTGCCGAGCGGTCATCCCCTGATCGAGGGCTTGCTGTAGGGTTGTGAAGTCGGGCTTGCAGCCGGGGCAATCGCCTAAGGCTGCGCCGCGCTCTAGCGCGCTCTGGATGTAGGGCAACACCTCTTCGTCTTTGGGCTGATAGTTGGCGTACATCTCGAAGAAGCGCGCCGCGTCGTGGCTGAGGCCGTAATGCGCCTTCAGTGCTCGGCTCACGCGCAGCGCGTTGGCGATCCACACCTTGGCGTCGAAGTAGAAGGCGGTGATCAGGTCGGCATCGCTGCCGTAGAGACACACGTAGGTCTCGTAGTAGCTGAACATCATCGCCTCGAGCGAGAGTGGGGCGGCTTGGAGATCGGCTTCGCTTAGGCCTAGCGCGTCGGCAAAGCTCAGCACAGCGTCGTGGACGGCGAACTCGGCTTGTAGGAACTCGTGAAGCTTCTTGCGGCTGGGCTGATGGCCAAAGCGCGCCAACAGCAGCGCGATGTTCTTCAGGCCGTTGGATACGATGTGATGCTGATGGATGGCCAGGGCGTTGAGCGCATCGCGTGGCACGCGGCCATCTTCCAGCGCTTGCACATAGCGGTGGGTAATGATGCGCTGAAGCAAGGGGTGCAGCTCGCGGTGCAGCTCGTGTAGGAGTTTGGCGGAATCGCGCGTGGCGTCCTGTGTAACTTGAAGTGTCTCACTCATGGTTTGGTGACCTCCAAAATAAAACACCCTCTGCCGGGGCAGAGGGTGTTTGAATAAAACTGATCGATCATTACATCCCTGCGCCAGCATTACCCGGATCAGGTTCAACGGGTCGAGCACGCTTCAGTGCTCCTCTCAGCCTGGTATGCCAAGCTCCCCGTGTAGATATTTAGTTGTTGTTCAGACGACCGCGCTTATAACACAGCCCGACGCGTAGGTCAAGGCCGTGCTGAGAGTGTCAGAGTGCAAGCAGGTGTCCCTCGGCCCTGGGCCTATGCGCGTCGCTTGGGCTGTTGCTCAAGGCTGTGGCGCGCGCTCTGGCGGGGTCACGGTGCAGCTATCGCGCGCCGGCTCACACTTTCTTCACGCCACCTGTGCGGTTCTTGGAATCATCAATTGCCTTACCCCGTGTCGCTGAATAGCTGCTTGACCAACCCGCGGATAAAGATGCCGGCAAGTTTGCAGTCCTACTGGCGGCCAATCCGCTGTTCGAGGAAGGCGTACCACTCGTGCATCCCCAGGCCGGTGCGCGCAGACACCTCGAACACTGTGGCCTGCGGCGCAATGCGGCGGATGTTGTCGAGCGCCGTGGTGCGATCGAAGCCGACCGCCTCGGCCAGGTCCATCTTGTTCACGATGACCACATCGGCGGTCTTGAACATGACGGGGTACTTGAGCGGCTTGTCTTCGCCCTCGGTGACCGACAGCAACACCACGCGCAAATCCTCGCCCAGGTCGTAGCCGGAAGGGCAGACCAGATTGCCCACGTTCTCGACGATCAGCAGGTCCAGATTGTCGAGGTTGAGCTGGCCGGCCGCTTTGCCCACCATTTCGGCTTCTAGGTGGCACATGTCGCCGGTGGTGATCTGGATGGCCGGCGCGCCGCTGCGGGCGATGCGCTGTGCGTCGTTGTCGGTGGCCAGATCGCCCACAATGACTCCGCCACGCAGCCGGCCTTGCAGGTCGGTCAGCGTGCGCTCGATGAACGCCGTTTTGCCCGAGCCCGGCGACGACACCACGTTCAGCACTAGCAGTCCGCTCGCCTTGAAGCGTGCGCGATTGCGCGCCGCAAACAGATCGTTCTTCGAGAGAATTCCCTGATTGACTGCAATTGTCTGAGGCGAGGCCCCGTCGCCTATAACTTGTTTCATTTCAGTCTCTGCCATTTATCCTCTGTCCTCTGTTCTGTGTCGTCTGTGTTCTGTTACGACACTTCCAAAAACGCCAGCTCTAGTTCGCGGCCCTTGCGGATTTGGACGTTCAGGCTGCCGCACTGCGGACACGCGTAGAAGTAGCCATCCGGCTCGAACGCGATCTGGCAGGCTGGGCAATAGCATACCGCCGGCACACGCTCGATCTCCAGCGTGGATCCTTCAGCCGGCGTGCCCTGCGTGACCACATCGAACGCGAATTCCAGCGCATCCGGCACCACGCTCGACAGCGCGCCGACGCGCATGTGGATGCGATGGATGCGCGTAGCGTTGCGCTGCCGCATGTGCTCCAGCGCGATCTCCAGCGCGTTCTGCATGATCGAGACCTCGTGCATGTCGATTTTGGGTCTGGGATTTCAGATGCGCCGGCTCATATCTTCTTCACTCCACCTGTGCGGTTTTTGGAGTCGTCGATCGCCTTTTGAAGCAACGGGATGTAGCCGGCTTCGACCTGGGCGTTGAATGCTTTCCAGCTTGCAGGTTTGGTGTTGGCATACGTTTTGACCCACTGCACCATTTGTATCACCAGTCCGGACACCTCGATCAGGCACGCCCCATCGTAGCACTGCTTGAGCCAGGGTGCGCCGTAGCCGTTGTAGTAGGCCTGCACCTCGGCGATAGCCTGTTCTACCTCAGCGAGCGCTTGTTCTTTGATCGGTGTGGTTGGCCCGAGCGCGTAGGCGCGGCTGCACTTTGTCTCTGCGTGACAGCCAAACTTCAACCCGCCGGGCGGCAATTCGATTTCCAACTGGGGAAAGAATATCTGATGATCCCAACTGGTTGACCACACGGCCAGGTCCAAAAACAAGCGTGCGTTGATGCCGGGGGTGATGACGAACACGACGCTGTATATCGGATCGCCGAGTGTGAAGTTGCTGCTCTGGTCGGTGGGACGAACTTGGAGGGGAATTTTGCTGGTCGAAGCGGTCAGCAGTTTGGGAGCGCCGCCGGCCAGGTTATCGTTAAAGCTCAGGGTCAGACCGCCGGACTTCAGCGACAGTGCCAATGCGGGATGCACTTTGGCCCCAACTACTCCGAAATTGGCTGCGTTGTTGAGGAAGTCAATCTGGTCGATTACTTTTGTTTGCGGTGGGGTCTGGCTGCCGGGCACGGGGGGTGTGAACTGGCCGCCGTT
This sequence comes from Candidatus Roseilinea mizusawaensis, assembly GCA_016841965.1. GTDB lineage: Bacteria > Chloroflexota > Anaerolineae > J036 > Brachytrichaceae > Roseilinea > Roseilinea mizusawaensis. The sequence continues at coordinate 33,309 of JAEANN010000018.1, forward strand.
AAACATGCCCGGCAAATACTCGGTGAAGTCCACCTTCAGCGATGGATGAATGCCGGTGGCGCCGATCACGGGCAGCTTGACGGCCAGGCCGGCTGCGGCTGATGCCTCGGCGACGATCTCTTTGCCTTGAAACAGTTTCTGTTCGGGCAAGCCAGCTTCCAGAAAATTGTTTGGGTGGCCGTTTACCGGCGCAAAGTTGATGGTTACCTCCGCTTTATCCTTACCCAGATAGGCATACGTACCCCAGGTTTTGATGGCAAAGCGCAGCCCTAGCCCATAGCCAAACCGGGCATAAGCCTCAACATAGTAAGTCTCGGCGCAGCCAAGCAGACACCATTTCACTGTCTTCTCAATTCGCTGGCGCCACTCGTACTCGCGGCCCAGGGTGAAGCCTGTCAGGAAGTGGCGTTCTGGCAGCGTCTGGCTGGCCGGCTGGTACTGTGTGCCGGCGGGGGGGCTGCTGCCATTTCCCGGCAGATATAGCAGATAGTTCTTGTCTTTCGCTTTCAGCAGCGCAGTCAGGCCGGGAATGCTGCCATTCAACGTGTCCTGGGTCGGCACGAACATAGCCTGTTCGATGACCGTTTCGCCTGTGTTAGCGATCTCGGTGATCAGCGCATCATTATCCAGCCCGGCAAGGCGCTGCACTTCTCGCTGTCCTAATTCTTGAACCAGCTTTGCGCGCTGGGCCGGGTCGTTGAAGTAAGCCCGCAATTGCCCAAGATGCCCCTGGATGGCCGACAACTGTTTTGCCCGCAGCTCTCGTTGCTGAGCGGCCCACTCGTGCAAGCGGCCGGGCCGGCCCCCTGCACCTCTGAATTCCTGGCTGCGCCTCTCCAGCTCGGTCTCTGAAAGGCGCGTGGAGCACGCTACCCCGGCTTGTTGTATCTGTTGGCGATGCGTTGGGTTGGTGCAGGCGCCCGATTTCAGCGCATACCGCACCAGTGAGTGGATGACCAGACCATCCTTCACCTCCCAGGCTGTGGTCACATCGGCTTGCACTGTGGCCAGCGCCGGCAATGTGCGCAGTTTTTGCGCAACGTTAAACGGCGCTTTGGGATCAGCGAGCAAGGGTTGGAAGTTCAGCTTTCCCAGGCTGAATCCGATCACCGGTTGCTGTTGCAAGGTGGAGAAGTTGAGCTGTCGCAGCACTTGCATCTTGGGGAGCTGGCTGCTCAGTGTCCGCCCGGATAACATCACTGCGCCATCCACTCCTGTCATTTTCATGTCGGCCGGCGGTTCAATCTGCAGCGACTTGAGCGCCTCCGGCGAGACTGACAAGGTGCTGTTTGGGATTACCTGAAGACCAGGCACGCCCTGTGCCTCGACTGCTGTCGCAGGGGCGGTAGCCAATGCAATGGCTAAAAAACACGCAGGCAATCTGTTGTACAGTTCGTGCCGTTTCATGGTTTCTCCTTTTTCTGACCGGAATAGCTAAAAACACGCAAGCAAACCGCGCCGGCGCCGCTCTTTAATCGCCGCGGTTAAGTTGGCCGGCTGACTTGTGATTCTTCAGCCGGCGTGCCCTGCGTGACCACATCGAACGCAAATTCCAGCGCATCCGGCACCACGCTCGACAGCGCGCCGACGCGCATGTGGATGCGATGGATGCGCGCAGCGTTGCGCTGCCGCATGTGCTCCAGCGCGATCTCCAGCGCGTTCTGCATGATCGAGACCTCGTGCATGTCGATTATGGATTTTGGATTTGGGACGGCCTCAAGATGCCACTCAACACTTGTCCCTCATCCCTCGTCCCTCATCCCTCGTCCCTCATCCCTCGGCCCTCATCCCTCGTCATCCACTCCAGAATGCGCGCCACGGCCTGATCGGCAAGGGCGTCGGTGGCCGGCGACAGCGTTTGTTTGAAGCCGAACTGATAGCCGCGCACAGAGATGACCATGCCCTCTGGCGCGCGACCGTAGGCCGCCTGAGCCAGCGCCAGCAAGGTGTCGGGCGTGAGGTGGTGGGTGAAGGGCGACGACTGAAAGAGCGCCTGGGTCTCAGCGATATTCAGGTCGTTGGGGTAGGCGCCGGTGTGCGCGTCTACAAAGCACACGCGCTCGTATTGCGCGATTGCTTCGGCAAACTCTGGCACAAGCTGGAGCGCGACCATCAGGCCGGGGATGGCGCTGCTTGGGCGCAGATCGAGGGCGTTTTGGGTGATGAATGTGCCGGGCAGTCGCGCAGCCAGTCGCTCGACGATGCGCCAGCCGACGCCATCGTCCTCGCGGTCGGGGTTGCCGTAGCCGATGATGAGCGCGCTTCTCATAGTGCGACGCGATTGTAGCACCCCGCGCGTTGATATACTTGACTTGCAATGCCTGTCGAGATACCCGCCGACAAGATGGCTGACTATTGCGCAATGGCTCGATGCCGACGCGAGCAGGAGCAGGCGCAATTGCGCGCAGCGTTGCGCGCGCGCGAGGCGCTGGCGTGGCAATTGGCTCGTCGCGCGGCGCAGCTATTGAAGCAGAATTTTGGCGCGTCCCGCGTGGTTGTTTTTGGCTCGCTGGTTCAGCCGGGGATGTTCAGCCTGTATTCCGATCTCGATCTGGCGGCCTGGGGAATTCAGCCCGCAGACACCTTCCGCGCTATCGGCGCTGTATATGATCTGAGCAGCGAGATCGAGCTAAACCTGGTGGATGTTGCTGTTGCACGACCGTCTGTGCGCCGCGCTATCCTGGCGCAAGGAGTCGATTTGTGATCGAACGCTATGCACTGGTGAGCGGCCGCATTCGCGCCGAGATGGCTGATCTTGAGCAGGCGGTGACGCGGGCAATTCAAGCGATGCAACACAGCAAGATGCGCCCCGCCGAGCAATCTTTGCTGGTGGACGCGGCGGCGCTGAATCTGCATGACTTCTACACGGGTCTTGAGCGTCTCTTCCAGCAAGTCGCTCTGAATGTGGATCGTGTCGTCCCCGAAGGGCGCGACTGGCATCGAGAGTTGTTGCGCCAGATGAGCGCCGAAGTGCCGGGGGTTCGCCCTGCTGTGCTGTCTCATGAAACCGTCCGCGCGCTGGACGAGTATCTGCGCTTCAGGCATATCGTGAGAAATGTTTACGCCTTTGAGTTCGACTCTGATCGTGTCTGGCGACTGGTCGAACGTGTGGAAGATTGCCATGCGCGCGCGCGTGCTGATCTGCTGGCGTTTTCGGACTATCTGGAAAGCGTGGCGCGCGCCGGCTGATTGACTGCGCGCCGATTGTGTTTCACAAGACGAACGATGATCTTTCTTACCCAACACGCTGTGCCCGGCGTGACGCGCTGGGCTGCCCAGGGCTACTATCTGCCCGCGGGCTTCAACCTCAGTCTATTGCTTACCATGCAGCGCGCCGGCATCTATGCGCTCTTGCGCACGCTGCCCGGCACCGAAAAAGCCGAAGATGCGCTGGTCGCGCCCATCGAAAACGACCAGGAAGTGTGGGCGTGCGGTGTGACGTATCTGCGCAGCCGCGATGCGCGCAAGGCCGAGTCGCAGGTGGGCGATGTGTACCAGATGGTGTACGAAGCCGAGCGACCGGAGATTTTCTTCAAGTCGATTGGCTGGCGTGTGGCCGGCTATGGTGAGCCGGTGCGCATCCGCGCCGATAGCGCCTGGAACGTGCCGGAGCCGGAGATGACCCTGGTGGTCAATCGCTGGCAGGAGATCATCGGCTTCACGCTGGGCAATGATATGTCCTCGCGCAGCATCGAAGGCGAGAACCCGTTGTATTTGCCGCAGGCCAAGATTTACAACGGCGCCTGTGCGCTGGGGCCGGGCATTGTGATCGCCGATCCCGATGAGATACGCGACCTGCCCATCCGGATGGAAATTCTGCGTGATGGCGCGCCGGCTTTCCAGGGCGAGACCAGTCTGAAGAACATGAAGCGTCGCTATGAAGAGCTGGTCAGCTATCTGTTCCGCGAAACAGACTTCCCCGAAGGTGTGTTTGTCATGACCGGCACCGGCATCGTGCCGCCCGAATCGTTCACGCTGCAAGCCGGCGACGTGGTGCGTATTCAGACGGTCACGCACACCAACGAGTCGTTCATCCTGGAAAACCCGGTTGCCTGACGCGCGACACCTGCGCATACCCATGCAAACCACACGCGCCTTTCTGATCCGTCTGGGCCTGCCGCCCGGCGATCTACATGACCTGCCGACTACGCCGAAGCGTTTTCCCGACGGCGCGCAATATCGCGTCGAAATTCCCAGCGTCGAAGGCCCGCGCGCGCTGGCAGCAGTGCTCAGCGAAGCCGAGGCGCGCCGGGTGCGCGTGCATCGCGTCAGTCAGGGCAGCGGCATCATGCTGCTCACCGACGGCGAGATTCGTGAGATGGCCAAACTGGGCAAAGAAGCCGGCATCGAAGTCAGCTTGTTTGTCGGCCCGCGCGCAGGATGGGAGACCGGCGCGCAGATTGTCTCGCCGGCAGGGCGCAATCTCGGCGCGCGACATCGTGGCATGGATCAACTCGTCTATGCCATCGAAGATGTCAGGCGTGCGGTTGGGCTGGGCATTCGCGGGGTGCTGGTGGCCGATGAAGGCGTGTTGTGGGTGATCCACGAAATGAAGAAAGCCGGCGAGTTGCCGGCCGGCCTGGTGGTCAAGGTGTCGGTGCAGATGGGCGCTGCCAACCCTGCCAGCGTGCGCTTGCAAGAGCAGTTGGGGGCCGGCACTTACAACGTCCCGACCGATTTGGAGCTTGCCAAGCTGGCTGCCATTCGGGCAGCGGTTGATCTGCCGCTCGATGTGTACATCGAAGCGCCGGACAACTTTGGCGGCTTCATTCGCCACTACGAGATTGGCGACATCGTGCGCGTCTGCGCGCCCGTGTACCTCAAGTTTGGCCTGCGCAACGCGCCCGATGTGTATCCCAGCGGCGCGCACCTGGAAAACACTGTGATTGCATTGAGCCGCGAGCGCGTGCGCCGCGCCGAGATTGGCCTCGACCACCTGCGCCGCTATTATCCTCAGGCCACGCAGTCCGAGTTGGGGGCCGCCGGCCTGGCTGTGCCGGTGATTGATTGATTGATTGATCTATGTCCCAGTCATCGTCCACAAGCGGCCCCCTGGGGCGCAAGCTGCCTGTCACCGTGATCTCTGGCTTTCTGGGGGCCGGCAAGACAACCCTGCTCAATCACATCTTGCGCGGCGAACACGGGCTGCGCGTGGCCGTGCTGGTCAATGACTTCGGCGCAATCAACATCGATTCGCAGTTGATTGCCCAGGTGCAGGGCGAGGAAGGCGTCATCAGTCTGTCCAACGGCTGTATCTGCTGCACCATTCGCGGCGATCTGCTGGCCGCTGTGGTGCGGATGATGAGTCGCCGGCCGGCCCCCGAGCATGTGGTCATCGAGACGAGCGGCGTGTCCGACCCTGTGGCCGTGGCGCAAACCTTCATGTTGCCGCAGTTGAGCAGCGCCTTTGAACTCGACGCTATCCTGACCGTTGTCGATGCCGAGCAGGCACACAGTCTGAAAGCGGATCAGCAAGTCTTGGCGATGGATCAAATCGCCGCCGCCGACATCGTGATTGTGAATAAAGCGGATCTGTCAACGCCGCAGCAGCTCGAGCGCATGCGCGCCTGGATCATCGACATTGCGCCGGCTGCGCGCATTCTCGAAACGTCGTATGGGCGTGTCCCGCTGGAGTTGATCCTATCCACCGGCAACTACGCCCCTGAGAAACTGGCCGCGCGTATTTTTCAGCACGCTCCGCGCGAGACGCACGTTCACGATGCCCGCCAGGCAAATGCCCACGATCACGATCACGATCACGATCACGGCATGATGTTCAGTGCGTGGCACTATGCCAGCGATGAGCCACTGGTCTACGAGGCGCTGTCTGACGCCTTTGATCAGTTGCCGGCCACTATCTACCGCGCCAAAGGCATTCTATGGTTGACTGATGCGCCGGAGCGCCGCGCCCTGGTGCATATGGTGGGCAGCCGGGTGACAATCTCCATCGAAGAGCCGTGGGGCAATCAGTCGCCGGGTTCAGAGCTGGTGATGATCGGCGCCGAGGGTGGGGTGGATGCGCAATATCTGCAAACGCTTTTCGACCGTTGCCGCGCCGGCCATGTAGCAGCGCGCCAGCGCGGGCCATTGGAGAAGCTGAAAAGCTGGATTCGCAAAGCGGCTTAGCCGTGTGGAATGGCGAATCGCTTGTCATGCGCCGGGCAGCAAACCTGCTTCTGTGATGACAGCGTGCAGGCAGATGTCGTGCGCTTCTGTCGGCAGCGCCGCCACGCGCTGCGCTGCAAATGCCAGGCCGATCTTTGGCGTGTCGGGGCGCAGCCGGCCTAGCAGCCGATCGTAATAGCCAATGCCGTAGCCCAGCCGACATACCCTGCCGGCTTGCGATGTTGCGGGTGCATCTTCTGGCGCGGCAAATGCCAGCAACGGCACAAAGACCAGATCGATCTCGGCGAGCGCAGCCGGCCGCATGATCTTTGGCACGCGCAAGTTGAACCGGCCAATCTCGAATTCGTCGTCGTCGAGCGAAAGAATCTCTGTGCAGGGGGTTTCTACGCTGCCTTTGACGAACACCGGCGCAACCACACGCTTGCCGTGCGCCAGCGCGTGTTCGATGATGGGGCGCGTGTCCACCTCGCTGCGGATGGACAGGAAGCAATGCACCAAGCGCGCCGATTGATAGGCCGGCAAATTGATAGCATGTGCGCAAATGCGCCGGCTCCACTCAGCGCGTTGAGATGCGGGCAGGCCATCGCGCACGGCTTGCATCTGCGCGCGCAGCGTCTTTTTGTCCGGCATGGGAGGGGCCAGGAGTCAGAAGTCACACGTGCTAATCGTCAATCGTCAATCGCTCAATCACTCAATCACTCAATGCGCTTGAGTCCGCTGAGCGTGGCCGACAGGCGCTTTGCGCCGGCCTTTTCAAAAAACACCTCGACTTCCTCGTCGTCACGCTGGCGCGCGCTGCGCAACACGATGCCCTCGCCGAACTTCTGGTGGTAGACGCGCTGACCGGGGGCGAACTCGGTTGGCGCAGTTTTGCGGGGTCTTGGCACGGCAGGCTCTTCCCACGTTTGCCATGCAGCCTGCGCGCTGTTGCGCCTGCTGCTGCTTCTGGGGCGTTTGAGATCGAGCAGTTCGTCCGGCAGGTCATTCAGGAAGCGCGATGGCGCGCTGACGTCGCTCATGCCCCACGACGAGCGACGGAATGCGCGCAGCAGATAGAGCCGGTCTTTGGCCCGCGTGAGGCCAACGTACATCAGCCGGCGCTCTTCGGCCATCTGCTCGGGATTGTCGAGGCTGCGGCTGTGCGGCAGCACGCCGTCCTCCAGACCCACCATGAACACCACGCGAAACTCCAGGCCCTTGGCCGCATGCAGGGTGAGCAGCGTTGGCGCGCTGGCGTTCTCGTCGTAGTTGTCGGTTTCGCTAACCAGTGCGACTTCGTTCAGAAAGTCGCCCAGCGGAAGATCGCCGGCGCCGATAGCCACATTCCGCAACTCCATCACGTTCGCCCAGCGATCTTCGCCCTCCTCAGTGCCATCTTTCACGTAATCGCGGTACCCGCTGGTGTTGATGATCTTGTCGAACAACTGACCGACGCTCAACTCGTCGCGCAGCGCAATCCACTGTTGCCACAGTGTGGCGAACTCGGCGAGGGCTTTGGCCGACCGGCCGGAGAGTTGGCTTTTGGTCAACACTTCGTGGATCGAGGCGCCATTGGCGCGCGCAGTGGCCTCGATCTGGGCGAATGTCTTGTCCCCAATGCCGCGCGGGGGCACATTGATGATGCGCCGCAAGCTGACGCTGTCGGCGGGGTTGTTGACGATGCGCAGATAGGCCAGCACATCTTTGATCTCTTTGCGCGCGTAGAAACGGGTTGCGCCGACCAGCCGATATTGCATGCCGGCCCGCACGAAAGCGTCTTCCATCGCACGGGACTGCGCATTGGTGCGATACATTACGGCGATCTCACCCGGCTCGGCTGCTTGCTGATCGACCAGCTCGCGGATGGTGTCGACGACGTATTGCGCCTCTTCGTCCTCGGTGTACAACTCGCGCACGACGATCTTCGGCCCCTGGCCGCGCTCGGTGAACAGCTTGATGTGTCGGCGGTTGGGGTTGCGCTGGATCACCGACATAGCCGCGTCCAGGATTGTCTGCGTGGAGCGGTAATTCTGATCGAGCGCGATGATGTTCAGATCGGCGAAATCGTCCTGCAGCCGCATCACGTTGCGGTAGTCGGCGCCGCGCCAGGCGTATATGGACTGGTCCGGGTCTCCAACGCAGAACAGGTTGCGGTGTTTGCCGGCGATCAGCGTCACCAGGACATATTGGGCGATATTGGTGTCTTGAAACTCGTCTACGAGCACATGCAGATAACGCGCTTGCAGCCGATCGCGTACAAGCGGGTTTTGCTGCAACAGCCGCACGGTTTCCATGAGCAGGTCGTCGAAGTCGAGGGCGTTGTTGGCGCGTAAGATTTGGTTGTAGCGCGCGTACACACGCCCGGCCACTTCCTCGAAGTAAGTCTTGGGGCGGAATTGATCGGGCCAGATCAATTCGTTTTTGGCGTGGCTGATGACGCTGTGGATGGCCGCCGGCTTGTATTTCTTGTCGTCGATGTTCAACTCGGTCAGCGCCGACTTGACCACGTTGATCTGGTCGTCGGCGTCGAAGATGGCGAAGTGGTGATCGACGCCGATGAGCGGGGCGTCGCGGCGCAGCAGCCGGGCGCAAATGCTGTGAAAGGTGCCCATGGCTACGTCGCCGGCTGCGCTCAGGCCGGCCATGCGGTTCAGCCGCTCGCGCATCTCTTTGGCGGCTTTGTTGGTGAATGTCACGGCCATGATGCGGTGCGGCGCTATGTTGCGCGCGGCAAGCAAATAGGCGACCCGACTGGTGAGCACACGCGTTTTGCCGCTGCCTGGGCCGGCGATTACCAGGGTCGGCCCATCTTTGGCTTCCACGGCCTTACGCTGCGCGGGGTTCAGGCCACCTAAAATAGAAGCTGCGCTTGTCATAGCAACAGGGTTATACCATGCGGAGGGAGAGGGCGCGCCGCACAAGCTCTGTCTCGGTCAGGGTGCGATTTATGCCTGGGGCCAGAATGTTTCGCTCATGTATTTATAGCCGGCGTCGGCAAACACGGTCACGATCACGCCGGCGCCGGCCGTCTGGCGCACCCGCTCGGCCACTTGAAGCGCGCCGACGGCTGCTGCGCCGGCTGACGGGCTGACGAACAAGCCTTGCTCACGCGCCAGCCGAATCGCCATCTCCTGCGCGGCTTCGGTCTCGATCTCCAGATTCTCGTCGGCCAGTGTCTGGTCGTAGATTTTGGGCAGGATCGCCGTCGGCATGTATTTCCAGCCCTCGATGGCGTTCACGGCTGAGTCTGGCTGCAAAGAGATCAGGCGGATGTTGGGGTTCAGCTCGCGCAGCCGGCGGCCGGTGCCCACAAAGGTGCCGCTGGTGCCCAGACCGGTGACGAAGTGAGTGATGCGGCCTTCAGTCTGGCGCCAGATTTCCTCTGCGGTGGTGTGATAGTGCGCCTGCCAGTTCGCGTCGTTGTCATATTGATTGGCGTAGAAGTAGCGTTCCGGCTCGGCATCGTTCATCTCTTGCGCTTTGCGTATCGCCTCATTGCCGCCCAGCATCGGGTCGGTGAAGATCATCTCGGCGCCATAGGCGCGCAGGATGAACTTGCGCTCTGGGCTGACGTTGCGCGGCATGACCAGCCGCACGCGATACCCCAGCGCCGCCCCGAGCATGGCGTAGGCGATGCCCATGTTGCCGCTGGTGGCGTCCAGAATGATTTTGTCATGGGTCAGCCGGCCATCGGCTTCTGCCGCGCGGATGATGCTAAGCGCGGCGCGATCCTTCACCGAGCCGCTGGGATTGAACCACTCGGCCTTGGCGTACACCGCCACCGGCGCAACCCGGCGCGCCCAGTCCAGCCGGTCCAGCCGCACCAGGGGTGTATTGCCGACTTGCAGGCACAAGTCACAGTTGAAAGTCTGATAGTCGATGGACATGCATGATTGACGATTGACGATTGAGCGATTGTTGAGTGCTAATGGTCGAGGTGATGCAGGAGCAGACGCAGGGCCGCGTCTGCCGAGGCGCGTTTATTGCCGAGGCGGTCATGCGGCCACACATGCTGCTCGACCGCGCGCCCCGCTGGCGAGCTGACGGCCAGATACACCAGGCCGACCGGCTTGGCCTGCGAGCCGCCCGACGGGCCGGCAATGCCGGTGACGCTTACGGCGACATCGACGCCGAGAGTGCTACGCGCCCCTTCGGCCATCTCCAGGGCGCACGCTTCGCTCACTGCGCCGTGTCGTTCCAGCGTCTCGGCAGACACCCCCAGGAGCGCGCGTTTGATGCGGTTGTCGTAGGCAACAATGCTGCCTGCAAAGTAGGCGGAGCTGTTGGGCCGGTTGGTCAACTCATCTGCGATCAGACCGCCGGTGCAGGACTCGGCCGCGCCCAACGTCCAGCGCCGGCGCGCGAGGGCCAGCGCGATCTGGTCATTCATATAAGCGCGCCAGCGGCGTTGTAATTCTTCTCGCAGTGGATCTAGCGCGCTGCGAACGGCCAGCCTTTCGTCAGTGCTCAATGAGGGTTGCAGCGCCGCAAATTCATCTTCGTCCATCCAGTGAAAATCACCCTGGGGCGACATCCATGCATCGAGCGCCAAGTCTTCCCACTCGATGGTGTCTTCGGTGATGCGGGCCGGGCGGGACAGGTCTGCGTACCATCCTTTCAACGCGCTGGCCGCAGAGCGCACTTCGAACACCGTGTGCCAGCGGTCGGCGTAGAACGTTTCATGCAGTACATCACCACGTTCGAGTGTGGCAAATCCCAGGTCAACGCGCGGGCGTGTCCACTCGGCAATTACGGTCGCGTAGCGATCAGTCCGCTCGATAAGCTGCGCATCGTATCTGGCTCGTTCGGCGCCGTCGGGGTTGAGTTTGCGCACCAACATATGCCCGGCAAGCCTACCTTGCGTGTCGCACGCTGTCAATGTATGGGCGTTGCGCCGGCAAAGTCTGTCTATGAAAAGAGGAGGAGCCAGACCCGAAGGTCTGGCTTAATACCAGCTCAGGACAGGAGGGAACCTGAGCCGGTGGGGAAACATATTCATTTAGCGGCGTAATCAACTATTGCTGCCTGATATGCTCTGTGGAATTGGCGCATACCGATGCGTAGGAACTTGACGCTCTCCCAACACAACTTTTACATGCACCGACTTGTTATTGCGGGTTATATCCAGCACCACCACAGAGCCCGGCTTCTTGTGAAGAATCTGGTCGGTCAATGTTGACTGGCTGGTCAATGCCGCTCCATCAATACTGCGAATCACATCACCTGCTTGTATACCTGCGCGATGTGCTGGGCTGTTTGGCACTACTCGCCGAACTACAGTTGTGACATGACCAGACTCGTTCGAAGAGTCGCTTAGCTGCGTATGCCACTCCAGTCCCAAAAACGGCACGGTTTTTACAATCATCCACTTAGTGCTCCAGTCAGCCTAGCGCTCCACCGCGCAAGGCGGGCAGCCAACCTTCAAACGAAATGCCCATCCACAGAATCACGCTTGTTTGTACAGGAGGAAACAAACAAACGCGCCGAAGAAAGCTCACTGCCCGGCTTGCACACTGGAACTCAGCCAATCACTTCTTCTGGAGTCTACCTTCAGCCGGTATTTGGTTTTTGGCTCCGTTCAACGATGTAAGCATAGAACGGTCGGATTAGTCACGTCTTAAACACGACTAGGAAGACGTTAAACTAAACCAGGTTGGGTTGATAGGCGGGTAGCCAGACGTTGAATGTTGTGCCTACCCCAATGGTGCTCTGCACTTCGATATCGCCGCCATGGGCTTCGACGATTGATTTGGCAATCGCCAATCCAAGCCCAACACCGCCCTGAGCGCGGGAGCGCGATTTATCGACGCGATAGAATCGCTCGAACACATACGGCAGGTCTTCGGGAGGGATGCCGTGACCGGTGTCGCTGACGCTCAGCAGCACCATGTCGGTGTCGGTGCTTGTGCCGGCCAATCGAATGACGCCGCCGTCTGGTGTGTGCTTAATGGCGTTCTCAACGAGATTCAGCAACACCTGTTTGATGCGGTCCGAGTCGCCATACACGATAAGCTCGCCTGTGATCGAAGTTTGAACAGATACCCGCCCATCGGCCACAATATTCCCGCTGCGTGCTACCGCTGTCATCAGCGGCGCCAGATCAATCGGCTGACGATGCATGGGTAACATGCCGGCGTCGGCCTGGGATAGCAATAGCAGATCGCTCACCAGTCGTGTCATGCGATCTGCCTCGCTTGAAATTGCATCTAGCGATTCGCGATCTGCGCATCCCATGGCCCGCAAGAGATCTGTATTGCCGCGAATCACGGTGAGCGGTGTGCGCATCTCGTGTGATACGTCGGCCACAAACCGTTGCTGCGAGCGAAACAGGTCGCTTAGGCGGTCCAGCATCTCGTTGAATGCCAGGCCCAGCCGGCCCACCTCGTCATTGGTGTGCACGTCCACCCGGCGACTAAGATCCTGTGTGTGGTAAATCTCCATCGCGGCGCTCGTGATGCGCTCTACAGGGCGCATGGCGCGACGCGCCAGGGCAGCGCCTGCCACCGATGACACGATCAACCCCACTGCGCCCACCGAGATCAGCGTGACTAATAATCCATTGATGGCGTGATTGACGTGCTCGAGCGATGTGGCTACTTGTAGGTATCCAAACAACTGGCCTGATTTCTGGCCAACCAGCGGATAGGTGTACACGCGAATTGGCGGCGCTTTAGGATGGTATGCAATGCTGAACATGGGGTGTTGTTCGGCCAACGGCCTGCTTTGGATTGCTTTCAGGGCCAGCGGGTCGAGGTGCTGGGTAAAGCTGACCATAGAGGAGGCCAGAATTTTCCCGTCAACGCTGATCGCTTCCACAACCACGGCGCGGAAAATATCCAGTTCCGGCAGGCGGATGACCCGCTCGCCATCTTGAAATCCGCCCATGGAGCGTGCCGCAATGGCCGACGCCGATTCCTCTAGCGTGGCGTCAATTTGTTGGATCAATGTGAAGGATGCGATGCCGTACACGCTGGCCCCAAATAACACGAGGGCAAGCGCGAAGACAGCGCTATACCAGACAGCCAGCTTGGTGCGGATTGGCATCGTTCTGACGATAGGTTGTTATGCTGAGAGAAGGATGAGGAGGTGTAAAGTGATGCCAGTTCAGGCTGTGGCGAACACGATCATGCGTGGGCTGCCTTCGCTGTAGTCGCTGAAATCGTAGTCGCCATGCCAGCTCCAGCCGGCAAATCCGGCCTGCAAGAGCAGCAGCTCCATCTCGTGTTTGAACACATGGCGCAGCCGGAAGCCGGCTGTTTCTATGTGCAATAGCTCATTTGAACCGGCGGCGCGTTCCTCGAAGCGATAAGTCAGCCGCTGTTCCTGGTACGCCCACGCGATGCGGCTGTGCACATACTTGTCCACAACGGTGTTTCGGTCGGGATCAATCAGCCGGGCTTCAAATTCGTAGGTGTTGTCATCAGCAGCATCGGGCTGGTAGGCCAGTTCATCGTTGGGCGGCAGATCAACGATCAGCAGGCCGCCGGCTCGCAGTTGCATCTGACAGGCGCCCAGCACGGCCAGTTGGCTTTCGCGAGAGAGGTTATGCAAGAAGGTATTGAGCGCGATGATCGCCAGGTCAAACCTGCTGCTGTAGTTGTGTGGTGTCAATATTGCCCGCAGCACGGTAATATCTGCGGCTAGCAGATCACAGCGGCCGCCGGCTATGCGCTGCAGGCGTTGCCGGGCGCGCTGCAGCATTGGCTCGGAGGCGTCGACGCCCAGCACGTAATGGCCGGCTTCTACCAGCGGCGCCATGACCCGGCCCGTGCCGCAGCCCAACTCTAGGATGCGCGCCACGCTACCGTCGGCTATGCGCCGGGCTGCTTGCAAGTACATGGGGACATCTGGCGTGTAGCCGGCGTGCTGCAGGTCATAGTACCGCGCCAGCACGGCATACGCTGCGAAGGACTCGTGTTCAGATGCAATCATAAGCCAGGCACCAGATCGGGCAGTATAGCGCGCTACTTTATAATCCAGTCCAGGCGTTGCTTTCGAGGTCGCGCTGCGGCTGGCCATTTGCAGGGCAGAGGCATGAACAACTTGAATCAGGTAGAAACAGAACAAGTCCCGGCGCCCGTCGTTGAGGAGGCGGCGCCCAGGCGCTATGTTATCGCGGGCGTGGTGGCCACGCTGGCAATTGTCCTGCTCTGTGTGCTTGGCGTGTTGTTGCTCACCGGCGATGTTCTGTCTCGTCAGGCCTCGCCAACCTCAGAGCCGAGGGAGCGTCCCCGTGTGAACATTATTGGCAATGTCGAGGCGAACGCTCCCATTGCGATTCGGGGCACGGGTTTTGCCCCCAACGAACAAGTCAATCTCTATGTGGCCATGTCGCCCCAGGCTTCCTTTGACAGTTTCGTGCAGATTGGCGCGGCCGTCGCCGGCACAGATGGCGTCATCAACGTCACCGGCCTGATGCTTCCCCAGAGTGAAAGCCGTACTTTGTACATCATCGCGCGCGGCAGCGTCAGCGGGTTTTCGTCCCCGCTGACCGTCAGCATCTCCAGTGTAGCAGTGTTGCCCTCTATGACTCCCTCGCCGGAGATCCCCTTAATTCCGACTGCCCTCCCGCCGACTGCGACACCCGAACCGCCAACACCCACCTTATCGCCGCAGCCTCGTCCTACGTCCACCCCTACGTCATCGCCAACGCCGACAGGCACCCCCAATCCGAATGCAGTGGGCGTGTGGGTAGGTCGCTACTATGACAACCGTGACCTGATCCCGCCGCCCGTCTTTACACGCTATGACACGACGCTGAGATTTGACTGGCGTTCCGGCTCACCCGGCCCCGGCATCCCCAACGATAATTTCTCGGTGTTGTGGACGCGCAACCAGGAATTTGGCACGTCGAACAACTATCAGTTTACCTTGTCTGTAGATGATGCCGCGCGGCTGTATGTGGATGATGCGCTCATCATCGACGAATGGCGCATCGGCGGTTTGCGCACGGTGACAGGCAACCGTTTTATCAGCCGGGGAATCCACCAGATTCGGGTCGAGTATTACGAGGCGGCCGGCAATGCGTCCATCTCCCTCGATTGGGCGGTCAGCTACGCCGGCTGGATTGGCCGCTACTACAACACCCCAAATCTGAGCGGGCCGGTGGTGTTGATCCGCGACGATGCAGACATCAATTTCGATTGGGGTCTCAACTCGCCGGCGCCCGAAGTCAACCCCGATAATTTCTCGGTGGATTGGACCCGCCGCGTCAACTTCCCGCTCTCGGCCAGCTACGTGTTTACGGCCGATGTGGATGATGGCGTGCGTATCTTCGTTGACGGGATCGCTGTGCTCGACAACTTCAACACCACCGGCAGCCGAACCATCACTGGCGCGATTGCGCTGGGCGCCGGCCAGCACGATGTTCAGGTGCAGTATGCCGAGCGCACCGGCCAGGCCAAAATTCGTGTGACATGGGCGCCCATCATTCAACCGCCCACGCCCACACCGACCAGCACAGCCACTCCCACACCCACCGAGACCGGAACGCCAACGCCCACCGGCACATCGACCGGAACGCCAACGCCCACCCTCACGCCGGCGCCGGCCACCGACACACCTGTGCCCACAAATACATCCACCGCCACCAACACGCCGTTGCCGCCGACCGATACGCCTGTTCCAACATCGACGCCTACCCCCACCGACACGCCACCGCCGGCTACCGACACGCCGGTAGCGTTCAGTGGAACAAGTTCTGTGGCCTCATTCACACAGACCCCAGAACCCGTTACAGATACGCCTGCGCCACCCACTCAAACGCCCGACGCAACCCCCACCGCTCCTTAGGCAAGCTGGCGACGCGGTGTGCGCCTCTGTTATATCTCGAACACAACGATTTCGGGCCACGTGTTCAGCCGAATAGGCGTCTCAGACTCTCCGACGCCCGACGACACATACACCGCGCCTTGCGGCAGGTGGTGTAGCCCGCGATACAGGGTGGTTTTCACCGGCACGCCAAAGCCCGGCAGGAACGGCAGATAGATCTGCCCGGCGTGGGTGTGACCAAACAGGAAGACGGCTGCGCATTGCTCCGGTTTCACTTTGGTCATCACATCCGGATTGTGGCCCAGGAAAATGGTTGTGCGTACCGGGTCAGCGTGCGCAAATGCGCGCGCGACGTTATCTCGATCAGCCCATAGCTCATCGACGCCGACCAGTTGATGCCGCGCGCCCAGCGCCACGCACTCGTTCTTCAGCACGCGAATGCCATAGCTGGCCAGCAGCGGCTCCAGGTCTGGCGTCATGTTAGGGCCAGGCAGCCCATAGTCGTGATTGCCTAGCACGGCAAACACGCCCAACGGCGCGCGCAGGTTGCGCAGAGGATGAATCAGTTCATCCAGGTCGTGTCCGTCCAGATGGCCGACGAAATCTCCGCCGATCAGCACGACGTCGGGCAATTGCGCGTTTACCCGTTCGACTACGTGTGTTAGCCATGCGGCACGTTTGTAGCGTCCGGCGTGCAGATCGCTGAAGAAGCACACGCGCAGCGGCTGCGCTGCGTCAGCATCCATCATCTTGTCGTTCGCGGCGGTGAGTGCGTGGCGCGCCAGTGTTGTGACGCGCAATCGAAATGGGGTGACGAATCGGGCATAGATGCCGAGGCCGGCCATGCCGGCCAGCGCTGCGCCGGCCAGTGTCAGCCCGGCTTGCGCGCTGACTGCGCCATAGACAGCCAGCAGCAGGCCGGCTGGGGCAAGCGCCACCGTCGCGTTCGCGCCCAGCGCAATCAGCCGGCCCACAATGGGCAGAAACCACTCCGTCAGGAACGACGACGGCATGTGCGCCGAGCGGTATGCATACGCTGCCGGGGCCATGATTTGCAGGCCCCGGCGTGTCAGGCGATCTTCTGTGTGAGACTCGATGCTCATAAGTATCGACTACTGTCCGACTCCAACTTCTGTCCACGCCCGATCGTACAGCGCCTGTGTCTCGCCCTCGAAATGTTTCAAGAACTCGAGCCGGCTGCCCCAGGCTTTCACGTCCGGGTAGATGGTCTTGTCCTGCGTCAGCGCCCGATCGACCAGACCCTGACGAACCGCCTCACTATTAGTGGTGGGATAGCCCATCAGATTCGCATTTTCTGCGGCGATGTCGGGGCGCAGCATGAAGTTCAGAAAGACTTCGGCGGTGTATTTGTGCGGTGCGCCGACCGGAATGCACCAGCCATCCTGCCAAATCGTCGCGCCGTCTTCCGGGATGACGTACTTGATGCTGCTCTTTTGCTGGGCGGCCACCAGCGCATCGCCAGGGTAGGTCATGGCAACAACCACATCGCCGGAGATGAGATTGTCACGCGCGACGATACTGTCGTAGTAGCCGGCTACATATTGTTTGTGCTCCAGGAGCAGGTTTTTAGCCGCCTCGATTTCATTTGGGTCGGTGCTGTTTGGCGAGTAACCCAGGTAGCGCAGCGCCGCGCCGATCGTCTCGCGCTGGTCGTTAAGCAGGCCGATTCTGCCTCGAATGCCTTCAGCCGGCTGGAAAATGTTGCGCCACGACGTAATTTCTCCCTCCACACGATTTGTGTCGTAGGCGATGCCGGTCGTGCCCCAGAAATACGGCACGCTGTATTCCTGGTTGGGGTCGAAATATAGATTCAAGTATTCTGGCCCGATGTTTTTGATATTCGGCACGTTGGCCCAATCAATTTTGTCCAGCATCCCTGCTTTGATCATCCTCTCGATCATGTAGTCTGAAGGCACGATAAGGTCATAGCCGGGATTGCCGCCGGCCTGGAACTTGGCAAACAGCGATTCGTTGTCCTCGAACGAATCGATGATGACCTTGACGCCATATTCGGCCTCGAACTTCTCGATCACCTCAGGGGCGATGTACTCGGACCAGTTGTATATCGATAGCTCAGACGACAGCCGGCTGCGATCCACGCCATCTTGCGCCGCTTGCGCCGCAGGCTCGACTTGTGTGGATGCCGGTGGGGCGGCCGTTGGCGGCGCAACAGTCACTGTGGCCGGCCCGCCACACGCAGATGCGAGCAGGGCGATCGCGCCAGCCAGCGCTGCCGGCGCGTGAAACCATCTGGACGAGTTTGACTCGTTCTTCATTTCAACTCTTGTGCTCCTTGCCTGATTTCAAACGCGCCGCGCACCACTCGGCGCGCGGCGCATCCGGTTTCTGCTTAGTTGTGTATGGGGCTATCCATCGGTCAAACCCCAGGCGCAATCATACAATGTCGGTGGCCACCGCTTGCGGTTAAAATCCCCCAAATGCGCGCGCTCATTATCCCCATCGTTGTGCTGGTCTTGTCTTTCACAATCGTTCGCGCCACAGACGCCCGCGCGCTGGCCGAGTCTGACCCTTCTGTACGCATCGTGGCCGTTCCGATCCTCATGTACCACCACGTCGGCGGGCCAGCCGGCCGCTATAACGTGCCGCTCTCACGCGCAACAACCTGCGTGCCACCTACTTCATCATTTACAGCCACGCCAGGCGCTACAGCGGCTTTATGAGCTTCGATCAATTGCGCCAGTTGCGCGATGCCGGCATGTGGATCGGTTCACACACCGTGTCGCGTCCGCATCTGCCGGGACTGCCGGCCTACAAGCTGATGTTCGAATTGCGCGCGTCCAGAGAGGCGCTGGAAGCGGTGCTCGAACAGCCGGTCACAACGTTGGCCTATCCCGGCGGGGCTTACGATGCGCGGGTGATGCGCGCAGCGCGGGAAGCCGGCTACCTTGCCGCAGTGGCAATCCGAGGCGGATGCATCCAGCGCAGCGACGAGGTGTATGCCCTGAGTCGGGTTGAGCTGAATCGGACGTGCAGCAAAGAGCGCTTTGTCGCGCTGGTCGAGGCGCCCTTTGCGTCGCCGGTCGCGTCCTGGTCTCCAGCGTTCCCGTCGCTTACTTCCCGACCAGCGGCAGCAAACTGTCGTACATGATTTGCGCGGCTTTCTTTGGCCGCATGGCCCACAACTTTTCGTTGAACATCTCGATCGAGAAGTAGCCGCGATAGCCGTGCTTCTCCAGTTGCCTGAAGATGCCTTTGAGATCCAGGCAGCCCCGGCCCGGCAACACGCGATCGCTGTTGCAGTTCGACAGTTCCGCCGGCTTGTCGGCCATGTCGTCCACATGCACGTGCCGGATCATGGCAATGTTCTCCGGCGTCAACTGGTCGAACTTGGTCGGCGTGCAGTGGTAGTGGGCCGGATCGAACAACACCCCCACATTGCTGGCGCGTGTGCGCCGCGCGATCTCGGCGGCCGTGCGCAGTGACTTGACTACCGGCGACCAGTTGAACTCCAGGCATAGCGTGACGCCGGTGGGCTTGATGCGCTTTGCCAGTTGCGCGAACACGCGCGCAATCTCGCCGATTGGGTCTTTTACGGCCGCCAGGTTGTCTGGCCCATCGGTGCCGACGATCATGCAGCTTGCACCCAGCTCGCTCAGCAACCTGGCGTTCTCCACCAGCAGCGTGTGGTTTGCGGCGCGGACATCCTCCGGCGCGAACACGGCCACATGCGTCTCGAAGCCGCCAATGCAGCGCAATCGGTAGGCGTCCAGCAGTTGCTTGACCTCGGCAATGGTATGGCCCTGCGCCAGGTAATCCTTCACATGCTTCAGCACAAACTCTACATTCTCGAAGCCGGCCGCGTGGTAGGCAGCCAGACATTCCTCCAGACCGTAACGGATTGTCGAAACTGAGTTGATGGCAAATTGAGATGTCTTCATGTCAGGAATCGGAAGGCAGAGGAGAGATAACAGAGTACAGAGGACAGAGTACAGAGGACAGAGTGCAGAGGATGCGCTACACGCCTTTCCACAGGTTGAAGTAAGCGCGGGCCACGTGTAAATCTTCCAGCGCCTCTTGTGCGTCACAGGGCGGTTTGATCTCGCCCTTGATGGCGCGCACAAAGTTGATAGCCTGCTGACGCATGGCGTGCACCCAGGGCAGCGTCGGCACAATGGTCTGGGGCGCGGCGCCGTTGCCGGGGTCGCGCAGGATTTCGACCCGGCCGGGCCGATTGCAGGCCAGCGGCGCCGGCAACTCTAGTTTGACGTAGCCGCGCTCGAATCCCACCAGCGCCGATTCTTGCCAGTCGATGGAAGTCTGGTAGGGCGACATTTCAAGCACGCCGGTGACGCCGCCGGCGCTCTCGATACCCATCACAAGGCCGGCCGGGTCGGCAAAGATCACGCGGTACGGTTCGCCCAACAAGTAGCGCAGCAGATTGACCTGGTGAATGTAGTAGTTCACGAAGCCAACGTACTGCTTGAACGTTTCGCGGTCCATGTCGTCTGGAGCGGGATCGCCGGCAAGTTGGGGGTAAGGCTCGTCGGTGCTGATCAGGTCATTGAAGCCGCCGGCAATCCAATCGCCGGGCGGCATGGTCACGCGCACGTAGCGCAGCCGGCCCAGTTCGCCGCTCTGCTTTAGCCGGTCGATTTCGGCGCGCGCGCACATCGCGGCCGGGTCGCTGCGTTTGTGGTAGCCGACCATGTGCCATGAGCCGCCGGCGCTCAACGCGGCCAGCATTTGTTCGCCCACCTGCGGCGAGGCGGCCAGCGGTTTCTCGGTCAGGATGGGCACGCCGGCTTTGTAGAGCGGCGCAATGATTTGTCCGTGCCGGTCGAACGGTTGCGCAGCCACGATGCCGTCCACCTGCTCGTGCGCAAGCAATTCCTCGCCGGTGGCGTAGACGCGCGGCACGTTGTACTTTTGGGCCACGGCTTGCGCCAGTCGGGGGCGCACTTCGGCCAGTGCCACCACCTCACACTCGGGCAGGCAGGCGTAGTTCTTGAGGTGGGCGCATTGCCCCATGTTGCCCACTCCCACAAAACCGATGCGAACTTTGTCTGGCATGCGTCTTCTCCTCAACCGGCGCGGGTGTGTTGGTTCGCGCGTGTTGTAGCCGACATTGTATGCCGTTGTGGATCAGGCGCACAAACAGTCGTACACTAGCGCAATTCCTGCGCCCAGCGCAGTCTGTGGAGAGTTGACACAAGCTATGACAACGAGCAATGGATTTGTCCCTGCGTCGGCGATGGTGGTGGCGGCCCATCCAGACGATATCGAGTTTGGGTGCGCCGGCACGGTGGCGAAATGGGTTCGGTGTGGTTGTCACGTCGTGTATGTGCTGGTCACCAGCGGGAACATTGGTACGCATGATGTCAACCACACGCGCGACACGCTGGCCGAAGTCCGCGAACGCGAGCAACTGGCCGCTGCTGCGGTCTGCGGCGTGCACGACGTAGAATTCCTGCGCTACAACGACGGGGAAGTGATGCCCACGCTGGAGCTGTGCAAAGATATCGTGCGCATGATCCGCAAACACAAGCCTGAAGTAGTGTTCACGATGGATCCGACCATGCTGTGGAGCGGCAACGAATACATCAATCACCCGGATCACCGCGCTGTCGGTCTGGCGACGCTCGACGCCATTGCGCCGGTCGCATCGATGCCGCTGATGTATCCTGAACTGGGCGAGGCCCATCGTGTGCGCGAGGTGTGGATTCAATGGCCTCAGCAGCCGGACACGTGGATCGATATCAGCGAGACGATTGAGGTGAAGATGGAAGCACTGCGCCAGCACAAGAGCCAGGTGTCGGAGGAAACGGTGCAGGGCATCCGTCAGTGGGCGCTGGAGGCCGGCAAGGGGCTGGCGCCGGCCGAGGCGTACAAGGTCATGATCCTCGTCGCGCGTGAGGCGCGTGCATCCGGGCCGGCTGCGCAGGAAGTAACCGGCTAGATCGCGCTTGGCGCGCCTCGATTGAGCAGCGATATGCCCGGCTGGTGACAGTCGGGCATGATTGTTTTCGGAATTGCTGATGCTACAATCCCGCGCGTTTGATTCATCCTAGCGCGGCAGCCGCGCAGGTTGCCGGGGAGTGTTGAAGTTGGAGACGAAAGACCATCGGGTCGATGCGGATACTGTCCGTGATGTTCCAGAGGACGATCTAGAGCCGTTGCCAGAGAACCGCCTGGCGCGTGTTATCGGCCGGTCAAGCCGTTACGTGGCGCTGTTGGCCGCTTGGGTTGCCACATGCGGCAGCCTGTACATGAGCGAGGCGCTGGGTTGGATTCCCTGCCTGCTGTGCTGGTATCAGCGCATCCTGATGTATCCGCTGGCCCTCATCACTGCCACAGGCATCCTGACTAACGATCGTCGCATGCATCGCTACCTGTTGGCGCTGGCCGTGCCCGGCATGGGCATGTCGCTGTATCACTACCTGTATCAAAAGAGCGACTTCGTGCGCGGCCTGTTGCCGTCGTCGTGTGTGGTGGGTGTGCCCTGTTCTGCCGACTATCTGAACTGGCTCGGCGGAGTGGTGACGATTCCGTTTCTGGCGTTGATTGCGTTTACCGTGATTGTGCTCGCGGCGGTCGCCTCGCGGCTGGCCGACGAGCCAGAGGAAGAGACCCTTGAAGCGCCGGCAACCTCAGCAGCAGGAGAGCGCCCGCTGGGGCGTGTAGCGCTGGTGCTGGCAATCATCGCCGGCGTTGTGGGCGCCTTTTTGGTGGCCGGCAACGCTGTTGCCCAGGGGCAGGCCGCAGCCCGCGCGGTCATGATGCCGGTGTCGGCCGCCACAGCCAGCCCGGCTTTGCTCCAAAAGGGCAAAGCCGTGTATGAATCGGCTTGCATTGGTTGTCATGGGCCGGCTGGCGAAGGCGTTGCCTCGGTGCGCTCGATCACAAACTCGCTATTATTGCGAACCGGCTCAGATGCAGAGCTGATCCAGTTGGTGCGCGTAGGCCGTTCCGCCAATGATCCGCACAATGTGAGCGGTCTGGCGATGCCGGCCGGCGGGGGACGGGTCGGCATGGCCGATGAAGACATCATAGCTGTGATCACCTACATGCGCCGCCTGGCGCAAGGCAGCGCAGATTAGGCTGAATCCTGGCGCATGGCGGGCAAGAAGTCTGTTTTCTCCCGGCGGTGGAAGTGGAACAAGCGCGCGCCATTGCGCCGCTTCTACAATTTTTTCTTGCGGCTGTTTTATCGGTTGCTTGTCCGCCACACTGTGCTGGGTTTGGAAAATGTGCCGGCAAGCGGGCCGGCGATTGTCATGATCAACCACGTGGCCTGGGCTGATCCATTTGTGGTGCTGGCCGCACTGGGCCGGCCGATTGTGCCCATGGCAAAAGTCGAGGTCTTTGAAGACTGGCGCATTCGCTGGTTGACCGCGCCGTATGGCGCAATCCCCGTGCATCGCGGCGATGTAGACACGCAGGCCATTCGCTCGGCAATGGAGGTGTTGAACGCGGGCGGCTTGGTGTTGATCTCGCCCGAGGGCACGCGCAGCGCAACCGGCGGCCTGATCCAGGGACAGGAAGGTATGGCCTATCTTGCTGTGCGAGCCGGCGCACCCATCCTGCCGGTGGCGATCACCGGCACAGCGCAGTTAAACGCGCATCTGAAGCGGCTGCGGCGCGCACCCATCACAATTACGGTGGGCAAGCTGTTTCACCTGGACGCCGGCGGCGACAGGCTGAGTCGTGATGTGTTGCGCCGGCTGACCGACCAAGCCATGCGCCATCTGGCCGCCATTTTGCCCGAAGACATGCGCGGCATATATCGCTGAAGGGGATAAGCGATGGCAGGGATTATCCGACGCGTTGGGCCGTTGAGTGTTGCTGCAATGGCGGGATTGCTTCCCGGTGACGCGCTGCTGGCTATCAACGGTCATGTCTTGCGTGACGTGATCGATGCGCAGTTTTATGCCGCCGAGGACACCCTCGAATTGTCATTCGAGCGCGCCGGCGTCGCGCGCACAGTCCGCGTCCGGCGCGAGTTCGGCCAGTCGCTGGGCATCGAGTTCGAGCATCCCACTTTTGACATCGACATCCGCCGCTGCAACAACCTCTGCCCGTTCTGCTTTGTGCTGCAAAATGCCCCGCGCATGCGGCGCACGTTGTACATCAAAGATGATGACTATCGCTACTCGTTCCTATTCGGCCACTTTGTGACCCTGACGAATCTGAGCCAGGAAGACTGGGAGCGCATCGCCGAGCAGCGCCTCAGCCCGCTCTATGTGTCGGTGCACGCCACCGATGTGGAGATTCGACGCCGGTGTCTGCGCAACCCCAACGCGCCGGATGTGCTGGCGCAATTGCGCTGGTTGGCCGGCCACCGTATCGAGATGCACACCCAACTGGTGATTACCCCCGGCCTGAACGATGGCGCGTATCTTGAGAAAAGCGTCTTGGACCTGGCCGCACTCTATCCACATGTGCGATCGGTCAGCGTTGTGCCGGTGGGTCTGACCCGCCATCACAAGTACGGCCACCGTCCGCACACGGTTGAGGAATGCGCGCGCATGATCGAACAGGTGCGGGCCTGGCAGGGTGACTTTCGCGCGCGGCTGCGGGCCGGCTTCGTTTACGCCACCGACGAGTGGTATCTGCTGGCCGGCAGGCCATTGCCGCGCAAGCGCGACTATGACGGCCTGGCCCTTCAAGAAAACGGGCTGGGCATGACGCGCGATTTTCTGGACGAATGGCGCCGGCTGAAGCGAACGGAGATTGGGCGCAGCGCGCCGAGGGTTGAACACAGAATACAGCGCAGAGAACACAGAGTACAGAGCACAGAATACAGAGCGCAGGAGCCGGAAGACGTAACACGTAATACGCAATACGAAACCCGCAATCCAAAATTCAAAATCGAAAGTCCACAATCGGCGGTTCTGGCGACCGGCACACTCTTTGCGCCGACGTTGCGCAAGGTGGCGCGCGAGTTTGCCGACTTGACCGGCGTCGCGCTGGATGTGATCGCGATTACCAATGAGAAGCTGGGCGAAACCATCACGGCGGCCGGCTTGCTGATGGGCGCCGATGTGATCCGCCAGCTTTCGGCCATATCTATGCCGGCGTCGGCTATTGTGGTGTTGCCGCGCATCATGTTCGATCATCCTGACGGCGTGTCGCTGGATGATGTTTCGCCGGGGGAAATTGCGCGCGCCCTGGGCCGGCCTGTGGCGCTGGCCGATTGGATGGGCGATGTGCTGGATGCACTGAACGGGCGCAACGTGCTGACGTTCGACCCGGCCGCGCCGGCCAATGCTGTACCGGTTGCGCGGGAAGGGGGCTGGATGGTGGAAAAGTACCTGTAGGGCAAGTTGCCGGCCTGGCCTCCGGCAGCTTGCCCTATGCGGTCACTCTTTTAAAAAGTCGCGCAGTTTGCGGGCGTGGGACGGGTTGCGCAGCCGGCTAAGCGCCTGCGCCTCGATCTGGCGCACGCGCTCACGTGTGACCCCCAACTTCTTGCCCACTTCTTCAAGGGTATAGGTCTCGCCGTCCAGCAGGCCATAGCGCAATTGTAGAATGCGCACCTCGCGCGGGGGCAGGGTGGCCAGAATCTCAGACAGTTGCTCGCGCAGCATCTGGGTGGTCACCACTTCAGCCGGCGCCGGGCTGTCCTCATCTGGAATGAAGTCCCCCAGCACGCTTTCTTCCTCGTCGTCGGTGGGCGTCTCGAGGCTGATTGGCCGGCGGGCAACTTGGATCATCTGCTCGGCCTTGCGCACGGTCACATTCAGCGCCTCGGCCAGTTCGGCGACGGTGGGGTCACGGCCCAGCTCTTGTGTCAACTGGTGGCTGGCGCGCAACAGCCGGTTGATTTGATCTCCCATATGTACCGGCACGCGGATGGTGCGCCCCTGGTCCGCTATGGCGCGCGTAACCGCCTGGCGGATCCACCAGGTGGCATAGGTGCTGAATTTGTGCCCGCGTCGCCAGTCAAACTTCTTGGCAGCCCGGATGAGGCCGATGTTGCCTTCTTGGATCAAGTCCAGGAACGGCACCCCGCGCCCGATGTATTTCTTGGCGACGCTGATGACCAGGCGCGAATTAGCGTTGATTAGATGTTCACGAGCGGCCAGGCCATCCTCGCCAATCTGATCCAATCGCAGGCGCTCCTTTTCTTCCAGCTCGTTCGGGTCGGCTTCGGCGATCGCTTCTCGCGCAGCCTTGCCGCGCTCCATACGCTGAGCCAGATCTACTTCCTGTGCTGCGGTCAAGAGCGGCACGCGGCCGATTTCTTTCAAGTACAGGCCAACTGTATCGTCGGCTTCGATCGCTTCCAACAGGTTTTCGTTGTTATGGTCGTTGTATTCGTCCTCGTCGTCTTCCTCTTCGTAACCCAGTTGGTCTGCCGCTTCGTCCTCGCTGGGAACGATCTGGATGCCGGCGTCTGCCAGCGCGGCAAACACGTCTTCCACCTGCTCCAGATTTTTCTCGGCATCTGGAAACGCAGTCAGGATGTCATCGTATGTGACATAACCTTTTTCGCGCCCGACATTGAGCAGTTGTTCCTCGCCTGACAACTCCTCAACGGTATCCTCCAAAGCCGCCGGCGGCGCTGCCAGCGGGGGTGCTGCCGGCGCCACATCCGTTTTTTTGTTATCTTTTTTGGCTGCTCTGCCACCGGAGAAAGTTGTTGCAGGCTTGACTGCTTTGGCAGTCGCGTTTGCCTTGCCGTTCCTTGCCGCAGAGGGTTTGTCAGTTTTCTTCTTACGAGTGGTCATTCCAAATCCTATGTGTCTTGCGCCAAAATGACATAACCATGAGCTCCAGTTATTTTCAAGATTAATATGGTTCGTTAGGCAGTCCTGAGAACACGCGAAGTGTCATTCATCAGGACAACGCAAAGGAGCTGTGGCGGTAGACCTTGACGCAATTCACCTGAGCAAAGATGTTAGTTAACAGAAGGACGATTGTCAAGCACGAAGGCCGCCGTTTGTCTTGTTTTTGGGCCTTTTTACAGTGCAACTGGCTGGGTCAAGGTACGGTGCCTGCATATGTCCAGCGCGACACAAGCGCGCCGTTTGCATCGCGTAGTTCTGCAATGTCACCATCGTTCGACCACACCGGTGTGTCTGCGCCAAATGTCAGGGCGCCGCATGTCCCAAATGCGATCGGCGAACTGGTATACACCCGGCAGGTGTCGCCGGGAAAAAGGACCATCCCGTTGCTGAAGGTGTACACCCGGTTGCTTGACACTGCCCGCAGCGTCCAGTTCGACAGATCGATCGGCCCCTGGCTTCGGTTTGCAATTTCGACAAACTCATTGGCCTCACTGGTGGCCGGGTCGCCCAGGTACTGGATGGCGGTAATGGCAATGGGGCCTGTGATGACATTGCTCGATATCGCCGGCGGAGGGGTATCTGTCAAAGCTGGCGGGGCTGCTTCCGGCGTTGGCGGCTCGGTGGGTGAGGGTAGCGCAGTGTCGGTTGGGAACGGCAGAGGAGGGGGGCTGGTATCTGCCGGCTGGGATTGATCCGGTGGCGGCAGGGTTGCGCGAGACTGCGGATCGATAGTGGGTATCGCGTCAGCGGGCAGTGTTGCCACCTCAACTTCGAGCGCTGTCGTTGGCGCCGGCACGTTGTTATCCGCATTGAGCGAGGCTGTGGCTGCGCTGTCGGCGGTGTCGTTATTGGTGTTGCGCGTAGCTGACATGCCTGGGCCGGGTATCTGGAGCGGCGATTCCAGCGGGCCAATCGGCTCTGTTACGCCATGCGCTGCAGATGCACCTGACCTGCCGGCTGCGGCGATCCGCTGGCGCGTTTGGGCCATGCCAGGGCCGAGCAGTAGCGCCGTGGCACATGCGCATACGATTGCAACCATCAAGCCGGCAGCGATCAGCATCAGCCAGGCCGGCGCGCTGGACGCAGATATCCCCGTCCCCGGCGATGGCTGCCAGGAAGTCCGCGCAGTTAACTCAAACACCTCTCGCCGCGTCAAGGGGCCGCCCAGTAGACGCGCTGCGGTCTCAGGGTAGCGCGACGTAAAGCCCTCTGCGATGTAGCTATAGCGTGAGCGGCGTGTAGCGCGCTCCAGACTGAAGCGACTGCCGCATCTCTCGCACAGCGCCGCTATACTGGCCGTGTCTTCTGTGGGGCCAAATTTCAGGGCGCGTTGATGACACACCGGACACGTGTCCGGCGGGATGCTGCCGATATCCAAGCTGAGAGTGTCCGACCCCATGCGGCCTGGCAAACGAGTTTACAAGCTCTGAGGATCTCTGCTCACACTAGAACGGCTGAGCAGCCCGCACACCCCGCAGGTTGCGGTCGATCTCCCACGGGTAGACGATGTAAGCGTCGGTCAGAGCGGCATAGTAGGTAGGCTTGTGATTGGGGAAGAGATTGGCGCTGGCTCGGTAGTGCAGCACAGCAGTTTCGGTTCGTGCGCCGCTGGCCTCCACCCGCCCACGCACCGTCATGATATGCCGGCCGTGTGTCCACACGTCGTCTACCACCAACACGCGCCGGCCCCGTGTCAACGCCTCGTCTGGAAATTGCAGAAACGTGGGCCAGGCCAGCAGGCGGGGGGCGTTCTCGGATGGGAATTCCACTGCTGCCGTTAGAATATGCTTGATGTTCAATGCTTCAGCGATCAGCCCACCCGGAATGATGCCGCCGCGGGTGATCATCACCAGAGCGTCGAATGTGCCGGCCATCTGTGGCAGCAACTGGTCGATCAGCGCGTCCACATCAGCCCATGTCAGAACTTCCCGTTTAGGTGCTTCTTCTCGTCGCATGTTCTTCGTCCTTACTTTGACCTCGACACACTTTGACCTTGACACGCACCGGCGACTTTGCCTTTTCCACCGGGTTGATGTAACGTATCCTTCAGGATAACGCAGGAGCAGATTTATGCGCCAACGACTTTCCATTTCATCTCGGACGCCGATTGTGGCGCTTGCCAGTTTGATGATTCTAACGGCCTGCGCTCAACCTGCCAGTGTCGGCATTCCGACGCCAAATGCCACGATTGTTGTCGCGCAGCAGACAACCATTGCCCAGAGCGTCGCCGATGCGATGGCCACACAGATCGCGGCTGAGCCGACACCCACACCGCCCCCTATCGAACCGCCTACTCCGCTGCCGCTGCCTACGGAGACGCCTGTACCGCCTACGGAGACGCCTGTGCCGTTTACGCCCACGACCTCACCGTCCAGGGATAGCCAATCCAGCCGGCCCGGCAATTCACAAATCGTATGCGGCCAGCAAATCATCCATGTTGTGCAGCCCGGCCAGAATCTGTTCCGAATTGCGCTGCGATACAACACCACCATTAATGCGATTGCGCGGTTGAATGGCATCACCAACACGCGCTTGGTTCGCGTCGGCCAGCGCCTGCGCGTTGTAACCTGCGCCCGTGGAAGCAGCCGCGCGCCGCGCTATGGCGCGCACTACGTCGTCAGACCTGGTGATACGCTGTTTCGAATTGCTGTACGCTATGGTGTCAGCGTTTCCCGGCTCATGGCTGCCAATGGCCTGCGTTCGACTTTGATCGTGCCCGGCCAGAATCTCGCAATCCCCTGACTCTAGCGCCCTTGCACCGGAAAATCTAGCGGCGCCAGTTCAAGCCATGAATTGCCGGGCTTAAGCGGGATTGGGTTGCCCTGCGCATCAACGAACTGCAGCACCCCCGGCTGGCCGGGGCGAAGCCACAGGCCGTCGATCACTTTGCCATCGCGCGCAATCTTCACCGGCCCCTGCCCCCACAGTTGAATCTGGATTGACATCCCGCCGGCCATGTCTTCTTGGATCGCCGTTACCGCGTGATAGGCAAAAGCCACGATGATGTTGGCTGCCGTCAGCGTCTGACCGGTTTCTGCGTCTATGTGCGGCTGGCCATCCACCTTGCGCTCCCACAAGCCGGTTGCGGCGTTGTACGTCCAATCGACCGGATCGGCCTGATAGGGGATCGACAATGTGCTGGCTGTCTGACCGCCTGACGGCGCGACAGGATCGAACACCCAGGAGTTGAACGCTGTGCGCTGGTTCTTGCCGCGCTCAGCTAGCACACGCCAGGCGTTTGCCGTGTTGGCAAACAGGTTGTGTGGCGCGACGCGGTCGGTGGTGCGAAACATTGGACAGGTGGGACATTCAAACGGGCCGAAATCGCTGATGATGACTGCGCTGGAGTTGACATCTCCCGGTTGGGCAGCACTTTCGAGCGCGACGGCGCGCATAGTCGGCTTGACGCCGGGGCTGGTGCCCGAACAGACCAGGCCGGCCCCAAAAATGCGCGGCAGTTCAATATCAATCAGCCGGCAACTGCGCACCGAACCGACGCGCTCCGGCGTGTTCGACAGGTACAGCGCCGTGAAGCGGGTGATGCCGCCTTCGGTCAGATGCTCGACCACCACATCGGCGCTGCTTAGGCCGCTTTGAGGGCGTACCTCGGCCGTATTCGCCACTTTGATTAACAGCGGGGCGCGCTGTAGGGCGGCGCCGTCTGAGGCCGGCAACCCCGTGAATGGATTGATCAGCCCATCCGGCATGGGTGTGGCAGCTTGAGTGGGCAGGATGGCAGCCGTCGGCGTCTCAGGGGGTGGGGCTGGGGTGTCCGATGGGGTAACGGTTGGGGCGTAGAGTGTCACCACCGGCACGAATGCCGGCGTGTTGGTGACAGCCGTGTTCGTATCAGATGGCGCGCCGCAGGCTCCCATTGCCACTGAGAGGAGTGCCAAAACACCGAGACCGCGCCTCAAGGATGTCTTCAACAACTTGCCTCCGATTCGTCTCGGTCGCAGGGATCACGCGCCGGCAATGGCGCATGCGCGTCCCATGTGCCGTGAAAATATGTGCTGGCGATTATACCCATGCAGTGGTACAATCACCTTTCGTTGCCTGCGTTTCACGCGCCAGCACTTGGAGCAGACCAGGCCCTCATCGTCTAGCGGTCTAGGACGTGGCCCTTTCAAGGCCAAAACACGGGTTCGAGTCCCGTTGAGGGCACACCCATCGTCTACAATTTCCCCCGGCATGGATGAAGCGGCGCTCATCAAGGCGGCTCAGCGCGGTGACGCTCAGGCGTTCAATGCGCTGATTTTGTCCTATCAGTCCCAGGTCTACAACGTGGCTTATCGCATCATGGGCGACCCCGCCTCTGCCTCTGACGCTACCCAGGAAGCCTTTCTGTCGGCCTACAAAAGCATCAAGTTGTTCCGGGGTGGCTCATTCAAAAGCTGGATTCTGCGCACCGTCACGCATGCCTGCTTCGACGCCTTGCGCTATCGCAAGCGCCGGCCGGCCGCCTCGCTCGATGGATTAGGCGCAGACGACGATGCGGAAGATGGCGACTTCGAGGCATTTCTGGCCTCTGCGGACGAATCGCCCGCCGATGCCGCCGAGCGCGCCGAGTTGCGCGACGCCATTGCGCGGGCGGCATTGGCGCTGCCTCCGGATCAGCGCGCCACCTTCGTTCTGTCTGATGTGCAGGGCATGAGCTACGAAGAGATCGCCGACATCATGCAAACCAGCCTGGGCACAGTCAAATCGCGCCTCAGCCGGGCGCGCGCCAAGCTGCGCGACTACTTGCTCAGCCGGCCGGAACTACTGCCGGATGAATTTCGTCAATAGCACTGCGCGCCGAAAAAACGGCGGATTGTCATGTCGAACCGTCACTCGTCAACTGTCGATCGTCAATCTGATGATGAACTGATCTCGGCTTGGCTGGATGGCCGGCTGGCTGACGCGGAGCGTGTTGTGTTCGAGGCCCGCCTGCGTGCCGAGCCGGTCCTCAAGCGCCGGGTTGACACGACACGCCTGCTGATTGACACTGCACGCACGTTGCCGGCCCAGCCGTTGCCGCGTGATTTCACCATCCCGCTTCCTGTTGACGCGCCCCATCGCGCGCCATCGCGTGTGCAGGTCAGTCCACTCAAATGGTTCTTGCGAGTTGGCTCGGCGCTGGCGGCCGCTGTGTTTGTGATCGCGATCGGGCTTGATCTGGCCGGCTTGTCTGCACGCCCTGTTGTGTTGCCGGCGCCGGCGCCTCAGGCCGCGTTTGTTGCGCCGCCGGCGCAGTCAGAGGCTTCAACGGCTGCCGATGCTGCAAGGGTCGAGCCGGCCGAGTCCGGCGCAGCCGCGCCCCCCGCCACGACACCCCAAGCCGAATCAGCAACCGGAGAGCAATCAACGCAAGCCATGCGTCAGGCTGCCGAGCCTGCCGCCGAAGCGCCCGAAGCGCAGCCGGCCCCGGAACAGCCTCAACCGTTGGTTGCGCCGAAAGCAGCCCCGCAGGCTGCGCCCGGGGCGACGCCCCAGCCCGACGCCATGCAGCAGACTGTTGCAACAGAGGCCCCCGCACCGCAGGCCGATGCCTTGTCTGCGCCTCTGCCCGCTGAGACCCCCCAGACGCCCGATGCGATGACATACACCGGCGAGCCGGCGGCACAGCCGGACACAACACCCTGGCGGCGCATCGTGGCCGGCGTTGCACTTGTGCTGGCCGTATCTCTGGGCGTGTTGGGCTGGCGCCGATCCTGAGACAAATTGGGTTGTTCAGGAGCGGCGCACGCCGGCCTGATTGCCGGCCGGCGCATCGATCAACGCGAATGCCTTGCGCCCCTTGAACACGCGGTACAGCAGGAACAACGAGGGGAACAGGATCAGACCGCCGGCGATGAGCGCGACAACCGCGATCTGCAATGTGATCTCTGGCCCGGCCGCCTGCTGGATCGTCAGATTCGGCAACACCAGATAGGGGTACTGGGCGAAGGCCCATGTCCACATCACACAGACGACCTGCAGGGCCACAGCCAGGCGCGCCAGGTAGAACCGGCGTTTTAGCAGCGCCGCAAGCGTTCCGATACCGAGCAGGACAGACAGCCCGATTGTGGCCAGGGTCCAGGGACGCTCGACGAAGCCGGCATATAACACAGGCGCATCCTGCCGGATCAGAAACAGGCTGATCCATGCCACGATGCCGGTCACGATCGCCGCGATGATTGCGCGCCGGCGAAAGTCCTCGCGCAGCGCCTCATTGTGGGCAATGTCCGCTTCGACGGCCAGATAGACCGCTGCTAGCAACGCAAACAGGCACAGCGTCAGCGCCCCCATCGCAATCGGGAACACGCCCAGCCACGCATCGATGAAATCGGTGCGCACCACGCCATCCACGACCACAATGCGGCCGGAACTGATGCTGCCAATGACGATGCCAAGAAAGATCGGTGTGACAACGCTGGCAATGGCGAACACCGTGCCGTATACCTGCCGCACCGAGTCTGTCTGTGAGCCGTAGGCGCGAAAGACGAACGCCGAGCCGCGCGCCACGATCCCGACCAGCATGACCATCAACGGGATAAACAGGGCGGTCGAAATCTCGGCAAATGCCAGTGGAAAACCGGTGAACAGAATGACGATGGCTGCGATCAGCCAGACGTGGTTGGCTTCCCAGATGGGGCCGATGGCATGAGCGATCAACTCGCGCTGTTCGCGGGCGCGCGGGCCGGCGGCCAGCAAGTCCCACACGCCGCTGCCAAAGTCGGCCCCGCCCAGCAGGGCATAGAACGTCAGCGCCACCATGATGCTGCCGGCAACCAGAGAAGGAAGGTCAAACAGGAACGCATTCATCGCTATCAGACTCCGGGTTGTGGTTGTGCTGCGGTGGGCTGCTCGCGCGTGATGCGCGGGCTATGGATGACCTGATACGTCAGCACCCACACGGTGATCACGGCCAGCGCAACATAGATGAGCGCAAAGGTAACCAGTGGAACGCCGAGGTTGGTCATCGGCGTCACGGCGTCCAGCGTGCGCATGATGTCTTGAATGATCCATGGCTGACGGCCCAACTCGGTCACGATCCAGCCGGTCTCCAGCGCGATCAGGCCGAAGGGCGCAGCCAGCGTCGCCAGCCACAGGTACCACCGGCTGTCTGGCAGCCGGCGTCTACGCCATGCCAACACCGCGCCCAGCCCTGCTACGCCGGCCATGACAAATGCGCTGCCGACCATGATCTGAAAAGCCAGGTGTACCAACAGCACCGGCGGCCAATCTGTGCGCGGAAATTCCTCCAGCCCGATGACCGTCGCGCCGGCATCGCCAAACGCCAGCCAGCTCAACATGCCCGGTATTTCGATTGCCAGTGGAGTTTCCTGCGTGTCAGGATTCGGAATGCCGCCGATGCGCAGGGGCGCGCCCTGTTCAGTCTTGAACTGGCCCTCCATGGCAGCCAGCTTGGTCGGCTGCAATTGGGCCACTTGCTTGGCACTGAAGTCGCCGGCCAGCGGTTGCAGGATGCCGGTGATGAGCGTGGCTGTCAGCGCAAACGCAAACGCCTTGCGGTGAAACAGATTGCTCCGATCGCGCAGCAGCATGACGCCGTGAATGCCCATCATGGCGGCGGCGACTGTCTGATAGGCTGCGATGCTCATGTGCAGCGCGATGTGCGGCCAGGCCGGGTTGAACATGGCGGCAAACGGGTCGATGCTCACTGCCTGCCCGTTGGCTACTTCAAAGCCGGCCGGCGCGTGCTGCCAGCCGTTGACCATCAACACCAGCAGGCCGGAGAGCGCCCCGGAAATGGCTACGATCAGGCCGGCGCCCAGATGCAGCCGGGGCGACACGCGCTCCCAGCCATACAGATAGATGCCCAGGAAAATCGCCTCCGTGAAGAATGCGAACCCTTCCAGCGAAAACGGCACACCGATGATCGAGCCGGAGAACTGCATGAAGCCGGGCCACAGCAGCCCCAGTTCAAACGACAGCACCGTGCCGCCCACTGCGCCGACGGCGAAAAGCACGGCTGCTCCTTTCGACCAGGCTTTGGCCAGAGACAGCCACACCTCGTCGCCGGTGCGGCGATAGCGCCACTCGGCAATGACCATGAACAATGGCATGGCGATGCCGGCGGCGGCAAACACAATGTGAAAAGCGAGCGATAAGCCCATCAACAGGCGCGCGGCCAAAATGTCGGTCATGCTGCCCCCTGATACACGATGATGTTTGTCAGCATGCGTCACATTGTATGACAGTGGCGCGGGTGCGCGAACGGTTTCACCGCGCGTATCTGCTGCGATTGCTAATTCTGCTCTAATGGTCGGCTGTATAATCCTCGCCCATGCCGACCTATCAGTACGCCTGTCCTGACTGTGGCAATCAGTTTGAACAACGACAGAAGTTCACTGACGAGCCGATCAAGCGTTGCCCGAAATGCGGCCGCCGCCACGTGTATCGCGTGGTCAGCCAGGTCGCCGTGACCTTCAAAGGTTCAGGCTGGTATATCACCGACAGCCGATCCTCCAACGGCAAGTCTGCAGAATCGAAGCGTGTGAAGCCGATGGAGCCGAAGGAGCACGAACACAAGCCGGCGCCATCGACCGGCGATAGCACAGGTGGGAGCGAAAGCAAAGCGGCTGCAGAGACCAAACCCAGCAAGGCTGCTGAATCTGCTGGCTAAAGATCGAATTTACCCGGGCGACTGATCGCTCGGACCAGCCACTCACAAGCCGGGCACTTGAGACAAGAATGCCCGGCTTGTTCTTGTTTTCGCCTCTTGAGACGGTATACTTCCCGGCACAGCACTACAGGAGAAACTTGCATCTATGCCCAAGATCACCTTGATCGGCGCCGGCAGCACTGTCTTTGCAAAAAACCTGCTCGGCGACATCCTGAGTTATCCCGAACTGGCCGGCTCGACGATCAGCCTGTACGACATCGACCCCGAACGGCTCAAAACATCGGACATCGTGGCGCACAAGCTGGCGGATTACCTCGCTGCCAGGCCGGTGATCGAAACCACCACCGACCCCCGGCGCGCGCTCGACGGCGCCGACTATGCCATTTCCATGTTCCAGGTGGGTGGTTACAAGCCCGGCACCGTCATCGACTTCGAGATTCCGAAGAAGTATGGCCTGCGCCAAACCATTGCCGACACGCTTGGCATCGGCGGGATCATGCGCGCGTTGCGCACCATCCCGGTCATGCTGGATTACTGCCGGACGATGGAGCAGGTGTGCCCAGACGTGGTCTTCTTGCAGTATGTCAATCCGATGGCGATGAACTGCTGGGCGATCAGCCGGGGCAGCAAAATCAAGACAGTTGGCTTGTGCCACAGCGTGCAGGGCACGGCTGAACAACTGGCCCATGATATCGGCGTGCCGATCGAGCAGATCAACTACCTGTGCGCCGGCATCAACCACATGGCGTTCTACCTGCGCTTCGAGCGCGATGGGCAGGATCTGTATCCCCTGATCCGCAAGGTGTACGAGGAGGGGCGCGCGCCGGCCTGGAATCTGGTGCGTTACGAAGTCCTGCGTCGCTTTGGCTACTTCGTTACCGAGTCGAGCGAGCACTTCAGCGAATACGTGCCGTGGTTCATCAAGCGCGACCGGCCCGACTTGATTGACCAATTCAACGTGCCGCTCGACGAATACATTCGCCGCTGCGAAGCCCAAATCGCCGGCTGGCAGGCCATGCGCGAAGCGTTTGAGCGCGGCGAAGGCATACAGCACCGGCGCAGCCACGAGTACGGCTCCGGCATCATTCACAGCATCGAGACCAATCAGCCGCGCGTGATCTATGGCAATGTGCCGAACTATGGGCTGATCGACAACCTGCCGCAGGGGTGTTGTGTCGAAGTGCCGGTGCTGGTGGATCGCAACGGTTTGCAGCCCACCCGCGTTGGGGCGCTGCCGCCCCAACTGGCCGCCCTGATGCAGACCAACATCAACGTGCAATCGTTGACCGTGGAGGCGGCCCTGACCGGCAAGCGCGAGCACATCTACCATGCCGCCATGCTCGACCCGCATACCGCCGCCGAGCTGGACCTGGAGCAAATCACGGCGCTGGTAGATGACCTGATCGCCGCGCACGGCGACTGGCTGCCGCGCTTTGAATAAGCCCGCTGCTGCAAAGCACCCAAAGCCTGCGCCCGCTTCGGGCGCCCGCTTCGTGCGCCCGCTTCGTGCGCCCGCTTCGTGCGCCCGATCAATGGCTTTGTGGCCTTTGTTGCTGTGTGGTCCAATCGTGTCTGGAATACTGGAATGAGGAGGTGCAGAAATGTCGAATCGAAGGGCGTTGTGCGTGGGAATTAATAAGTTTAAGAACTACCCGACGGCGGAGCTAAGAGGCTGTGTCAATGACGCCAACGACATGGCGCAATTGCTCAAGGACATGCTCGGATTTACCGATGCCGACATCACCGTTCTGACCGACGCCCAGGCCACCAAGGCCCGCATCATGTCCAACCTGAAGTCGCTGGTGGCCGACGCTAAGGCCGGCAAGCTGAAGTACATCGTCTTCAGCCTGTCGAGCCACGGCACGCAGGTTCCCGACGTCAGCGGCGACGAAGCAGATCGCGCCGATGAAGCATTCTGCCCCTATGATCTGGCCGCCAAAGATGATCAATGGGACCCCGATCACATCATCCTCGACGACGAGCTGCACACCCTCTTCACCCAACTTCCCCAGGATGTGTTGCTCGAGTGCTACTTCGACACCTGTCACAGTGGCACCGGCATCAAGAACCTGGACCCGGTGGTGTTGCTGCTGCCCAATGCGCCTCGGCCGCGTTACCTGCCGCCGCCTTCCTACAAAGCCTTTCTCCAGTTGCGCGACGCGCCCATGCGCACGGTGGCGGCGTTGCGCAAGTCGGACAGGATGCTGGCCCGGCATCACATCCTGTGGGCCGGCTGCCGCGACGATCAAACCAGCGCCGACGCGTACTTCGATGGACGCTTCAACGGCGCGTTCACCTACTACTACGTCAAGACTGTACGCGCGTCGAACAATACGCTGTCGCGCGCCAAAGTGCGCGACGCTGTTCGCGCAGCGCTTAAAAAAGCCAAGTTCGATCAGATTCCACAACTGGAATGCGACGCCACCAATCGCAACGGCCGGCTGATCTAGAACAGACCTGAGATTCGGCGCAATCACACAAGCCCGCCCGCCGTGCCCGGCCGGCGGGCTTTTTGCGCGCTCTCAAAGCCGGTTAGAATGAGCCACCATATCACGGAGGAGCGTACAGAAACAAGAGGAGCATCTGACATGTCCGACCAGACCAAGTTCACATTGAGCGAGAACGACATCCCCAAAGCCTGGTACAACATTCAAGCTGACCTGCCGTTTGACCTGCCACCCGTGTTGCACCCAGGCACCAAACAGCCGGTCGGGCCGGATGATCTGGCGCCGTTGTTCCCGATGGAGCTGATCAAGCAAGAGGTCAGCAAAGAGCGCTGGATCGAAATCCCTGATCCTGTGCGGGACGTGTATAAGCTGTGGCGCCCCACGCCGCTGTATCGCGCGCATCGGCTGGAAAAGGCCCTGCAAACGCCGGCCAAAATTTTCTACAAGTACGAAGGCGTCAGCCCGGCCGGCAGCCACAAGCCCAACACTGCTGTGGCGCAGGCGTTCTACAACAAAGAAGCCGGCACACAGCGCATCGCCACCGAGACCGGCGCCGGCCAATGGGGCAGCGCGCTGTCGTTGGCCTGTAAGATGTTCGGCATCGAATGCAAGGTCTACATGGTGCGCGTGTCCTATGACCAGAAGCCCTATCGCCGTTACCTGATGGAGACGTGGGGCGCTACCGTGGTGCCCAGCCCCAGCCCCGACACGAACACCGGCCGCGCCATGTTGGCTCAGGACCCCAACTGTTCCGGCAGCCTGGGCCTGGCGATCAGCGAAGCCGTCGAGGACGCGGTCACAAACAAGATCCCGACCAAATACGCGCTGGGTTCCGTGCTCAACCATGTGTTGTTGCACCAGACCGTGATCGGTTTGGAGACCCAGCGGCAGTTGGAAATGGCCGGCGTAGAGCCGGACGTGCTGGTGGGCTGCATCGGCGGCGGCAGCAATTTTGCTGGCTTTGCCTTCCCCTTCCTGCCTCCCAAGCTTAAGGATAAGAACCACAAGCTGCGCATCGTCGCTGTTGAACCCTCGGCTGCGCCCAGCCTGACGCGCGGCGTGTACGCCTATGACTTTGGCGATACGTCCATGATGACCCCGCTGATCAAGATGTACACCCTGGGCCACGGCTTCATGCCGGCCCCCATCCATGCCGGCGGCCTGCGCTATCACGGCATGGCGTCTGAGATTTGTGAACTCTATCGGCACGGCTACATCGAGGCGCGCGCGGTCAATCAGTTGGCCACATTCCAGGCCGGCGTGTTGTTTGCCCAGACCGAGGCGATTCTGCCCGCGCCAGAGGCCGCGCACGCCATTCGGGGCGCGATCGATGAAGCGATCAAGTGTCGCGAGGAAGGCGTCAGCCGCACCATCGTCTTCAACCTGTGCGGCCACGGCCACTTCGACCTGTCTGCCTACGAGCGCTACCTCAGCGGCAAGATGACGGATTACGAGTTGCCGGAAGAAGAGATCAAGAAGGCTCAGGAGTCGTTGCCGGTGGTCTGATCGACAGATCCTGACTGCTGCATTGCAGGCGTCAATCCCGGCCCGTCATGATGGCATGGCGGGCCGGATCTGTTGACGGGACTGGAGTGGCAAGGCCAGCAGCCGCAGCCCGTTCAGTGTGACCAATAACGAAACACCTACATCGGCCAGCACGGCCATCCACATGCTGCCCAGGCCCAGCAGCGCCACGGCGAAGACAGCCAGTTTGATGCTGATGCTCAGGCCGATGTTGACGCGGATGGTGTGCATGGCCGCCCGGCTCAAGCGCAGCGCGAAGGGCAGTTTGCTCAGTTCATCGGCCATCAGCGCGATGTCCGCCGTTTCCATGGCCTGAGCCGTGCCGCTGCCGCCCATAGCAATGCCCACGTTGGCGGCAGCCAGCGCCGGCGCGT
This sequence comes from Candidatus Roseilinea mizusawaensis, assembly GCA_016841965.1. Classification (GTDB taxonomy): domain Bacteria; phylum Chloroflexota; class Anaerolineae; order J036; family Brachytrichaceae; genus Roseilinea; species Roseilinea mizusawaensis. The sequence continues at coordinate 72,913 of JAEANN010000018.1, forward strand.
CGTTGATGCCATCGCCCACCATCGCCACATACCCGAACTGCCGGCGCAGCGCGCGCACCGCCTCGACTTTGTCCTCGGGCAGCAGGTTGGCGCGAATCTCCGTCACGCCGACCTCGTCCCCAATGCGTTGCGCGGTGGCGGTGTTGTCGCCGGTTAGCATGATCAGCATGCCAACGCCGTCTTGTCTCAATTCGGCCAGCGCCTGCCGGCTGCCTGGGCGCGCCGCATCTGCCACCGCAATGTACCCCAGATATTGCCCATCTGCGCCAACCATCAGCGGGGTGTGGCCCGCGCGCGATGCAGCCTGCGCTTCCTGGCAGTGCAGTTGGTGCGGGATGGTGTGCTCGAAAAACGTGTGGCTGCCGATGATAACCTCACGCCCGTTGACCGAGCCGACGATAGCGCGCCCGGCCAGCGCAGTGACAGCCTGTGCGGGCGGATACTTGTTGCTCAGCCCGCTCTGCTCTGCGCGCTCGACGACTGCGCGCGCCAGCGGGTGTTCGCTGCGCCGCTCGATGGCCGTTGCCAGCGCCAGCAGGTCATCGCACTGTTCGCACGGTTCATTGCCGTTTGTCGCGCAGCGCGCCGAACGCACCTGCATCACGCTCGGCCGGCCGGTCGTCAGCGTGCCGGTTTTGTCGAAAGCGATGGCCCGCACCCGGCTCAATGTTTCCACATGCGCGCCGCCTTTGAACAGCACGCCGTTGCGCGCGCCGTTGGCAATCGCGCTGATCAGACTGACCGGCGTGCTGATGACCAGCGCGCAGGGGCAGGCCACGACCAGCAGTTCGAGTGCGCGGTAGAGCCAGCCCTGTGTGTGCGGATCAGGATTAAGCAACGGCGCGCCGAACAGCGCCGGCGGGACGATGGCCACCAGCGCCGCGATCAGTACGACTGCCGGCGTATAGACTTTCGCAAAACGGTCCACGAAGCGTTGCGTTGGGGCGCGCTGCTCCTGCGCCGCTTCCACCATGCGAATGATGCGGCTGAGGGTGTTGTCGGCGGCCGGCCGGCCAACCTCGATGCTGAGCACGCCCGGCCCGTTGATGCTGCCCGCGAACACAGCGTCGCCGGCCTGTTTATCCACCGGGATGCTTTCGCCGGTGATAGGCGCCTGATTGACAGACGACGCCCCGCTGAGGATGCGTCCATCCATCGGGATGCGCTCGCCGGGTTTCACGATCACCGTCTCGCCGACGCGCAGATCGCCCACGGGCACACGCTGCTCCTCCAGTCCGCAAAAGGGACATGGCCCGCCGGTGTAACCATCCTGGCCCAAGTGCGATTTGCAATCGATGCATGGGCGCAGGACTGTGGCTTCGTTGGGCGCCACAGCCAGCAAGCTGCGGATGGCGTGTCGGGCGCGCTGCATGGTGTAGCCTTCCAGCGCTTCTCCCACGGCAAACAACACCATCACCAGGCCGGCTTCGGTGTAAGCGCCGATGAAGACCGCGCCGACCGCGGCGATGGACATGAGCGCATTGATGCCAATCTCGCGGTTGACCGTCAAGGCGCGCCAGGCGCTGCGAAACACCGGCAGGCCGGCGGTCGCGAGGGCCGCGATGGCGCATGCGGCGATCCACGCCTCTGGCAACGGCGACGCAATGCCCACCACCGGCAGCAGTTCGTCAAAGAACAAGCCGGGCAGAATCAGTGCGCCGCCCAGGACGGCCAGCGCCGTGTCGCGCCGGCCCAGCATGAACTGAAAGAAAGCGCTTGCCGGCGGTCGATTGTGTGTGGCCTGTCCGTCTTCTGTTGCCACGTCGTAACCCAGCTCACGCACACGGGCGATGACCTGCTCGCGGGTAACGTTGCCCTGCACGCGCAATTTTGCCGTCTCGTAGCTCAGGCTGCACGACTGCACGCCGTCAAGCCGGGCCACCCCGCGCTCGATGCCGCGCGCGCACTCGGCGCAGTCCATGCCGGTGATCTCGAGAATGCTTTCGTTCATGGTGCGATTACGCGCTTGCCGCGCTCAAAGACTCGCGCTGCTTGTCGGGGCAGGGCGCGCTGCCATAGGAGCAGAACACGCAGCAGTCGCCCGGTTTTGGCTTGAGGACGTTTTCACACGCCGGGCAGCGATAAAAACGCTGACAGGCGTCATCGGGCATTGTTTCCTCAGACATATGGCCGCACGAAGGACAAGTGATTGTGGCGGTATAGGTGATGTTCATTGACACACTCCAGAGGTGCGCGACGCTGTTAACGATGCCGCACATGATCGAGGCCGCGCTGAAAAAGGTCCATGACGTGGTCGTCGTCGATGGCGTAGAACACGGCGCGGCCGGCTTTGCGCGCCCGCACCAACCGCAACTGGCGCAATTGCCGCAACTGGTGCGACACGGCCGACTCGCTCATCTCGACGCGCCGTGCGAGTTCGCCAACGTTGCACTCGCCGCTCGACAACGCCCAGAGAATGTGCACGCGAGAGGGGTCGCTCAATGCGCTAAAGAGTTGCGCCAGTTGCGAAGCGGTTGTGTCGTCCAGCTTGGCCGGCCTGTTTCGTGTTGCCATATTTGATTGCATGAACATATGCTCATATGTTCATGCGTTGGGATTATAGCTCACTCGTCCGGCGTGTCAAGCCTGACGCAGACTGGCAGACTGGCCGACAAGCTACAATACGTTTTATCAAAGGACCACAACCATGAACTGGAAAGTCAAAGTATTTGCCATCGGCGGCGGTATCGGATTGATGGTCGGCCTTGCGGCTGCCGCGCTCTATGCGCGCACAGTTGAACAGTCGCAGGTCGGCCGGGCTAATGTCAAGCTGCCGGCTATCCAGACAGGCGACCTGCTGCGCATCGTCATCAGCGTCATTACGCTGGTGCGCACGATCGCCGGCCTGGCCGATGCCGACGAAGCGTAGTTGAAGCGCACAGGCTGATGAGAGCATGTTGAGTGAACCGCTTGCGTCGGGCGTCATGCTGTTGGCTTACGCCCTGATGCTGTTGGGGGTGATCGGCGCAGTCTTGCCTGTGCTGCCCGGCTCGCTGTTGATCTGGCTGGGCGCGTTTGTGTGGGCCTGGGCCGATGGGTTTTCTCGGATTGGCTGGCCGACGCTGGCAGTGTTAGGAGCAATTGTGCTTTTCACATGGGTCAACGATCGGCTGCTTTCCGCGTTGGCCACACGCAAGGCCGGCGCGTCGTGGAAAACAGTTGTGGCTGCGTTGGTGGGCGGGTTGATCGGCGGCCTGTTGTTGACGGGGGCTGCGCCGGTGGTCGGCACGCTGGCCGGCGCTGCGCTGGGCGCCTTCATCGCGATTGTGTTGGCGGAACTGCTGCAAGCGCGCCCCTGGCGACAGGCGCTGCGCTTTGGCGTCGGCTACTGTTTGGGGGCGTTGGCAGCCGCCTTCCTGAACCTGATTCTGTGCCTGGTGATGCTGGCGATCTTCATCTGGCAGGCGTTTGTCGCGCCAGGCGCGCTTGATCCCGGCGTTCAGGCCGGCATGTTGGCGCGCGGGTAGCTGCCCAGCACCCGCACAAACGTCGAAAACTCGCGCAGTTGCGCCAGCGCGTGCGCACACACTTCATCGGACTGATTGCCGATGAAATCCAGATAGAACAAGTATTCCCAGGGCGACCCTTGCAGCGGGCGCGACTCGATCTTGGACAGGTCGATATCGCGCAGGGCAAACGCGGCCAGCGCCTTGTACAACGCCCCTGGTGTGTTGCGTGTGGCAAACACCAGCGATGTTTTGCAGGGCGTGGCAGCCGGCGGGCTGGCCGGCTGGCGGCTCAACACCACAAAGCGCGTGAAGTTGGTGGGGTCGTCTTCGATCCCATCGCGCAGCACAGGCAGCCCATACAGTTCGGCGGCGCGCTTGCTGGCAATTGCGGCCGTGTCGCGGCGCTGCTCTTCCAGCACCATCTTGACCGCCCCGGCGGTGTCGTAGACCTGCACGCGCTCGACGCCGGGCAAAAGCCGGCCCAGCGTGTGCTCGCATTGATCCAGCGCCTGCCAGTGCGAATACACGCGCCGGATATCCGGCAGTTCAACGCCGGGCAGGGCGATCAGGTTGTGACGCACGCGCACAATCGCTTCGCCAATGATGTGCAGCGTGTGGCGCATCAGCAAGTCGTAGTTGCGATGCACGCTGCCGGCCAGCGAGTTCTCGACCGGCACGATACCGAAATCAACTTTGCCCGCCGTCGTGTCGTCGAACACAGCGTCGAATGTGGGGCGCGGCACAGGTTGCGCCTGCGCGCCGAGAAAATCGAAGGCAGCCTGTTCGCTGTAGGCGCCGGGTTCACCCTGGAATGCGATGGTTGGCATGGCGAGGGTTATATCACACGCCGTCGTCCGGCGTCGGCGGGCTTGCGATCAGTTCAGGTTATCTTTAGCGCGTTCTCAGCGCGCGGCCCTATGCTGAAGCTATGAACATACACACACGAATGATCTGGCTGAGCGCTGCGATGTGCATGGGGCTTACCGCCGCGTGCGCAGCGCCGGCCGCGCCGGTCACCGGCATTCCACGCGCCGTCCCGACAGCCGTTGCGACCTCAACGGTCGCCACGCAGGCGATGCCACAGCCATCTGTCACCCCAGGTAATGCGCTACAAGCGACGCTACAAGCGGCGCTACAAGCGACGCCACAAGCGACGCCACAAGCAGCGCCGCTTGTAACGCCACAATCTATCATGCCGGCCGCGCCTCAACTGAAGTTGAAGACGGTGGTCGAAGGGCTTCAGGCGCCTACCTACCTCACTCATGCCGGCGACGGATCGGGCCGGCTCTATGTGACCGAACAGCCGGGCCGGGTCAGGATCATCGAACAAGGTCGCTTGCTGGACACGCCCTTTTTAGACATCGTCGGTCGTGTCGGCAGCCAGGGCAATGAACAGGGGTTGTTGAGCATCGCCTTCAGCCCGCAATTTGCGCAAGACCGTCTTGTATACGCCAACTACACAGACCGGCGCGGCGCGACGATCGTGTCGCGCTTTGTGGTGCGGGCCGACGGCTTGTCGGCCGACCCGGCCAGCGAACAGATCATTCTGACCATCGCTCAACCCTACTCGAATCACAACGGCGGGCAATTGAAGTTTGGGCCGGATGGCATGTTGTACATCGGCATGGGCGACGGTGGATCGGCCGGCGACCCGCAGAACTACGCGCAGAACGTTGCGTCGTTGCTGGGCAAGATGTTGCGCATCGACGTGAGCCGCGCGAACGGCGACCGGCTGTATGCCATCCCCGCGGATAATCCGGATTTTGGGCCGGATGCTGCGCCGGAACTGTGGGCGATTGGATTGCGCAATCCCTGGCGTTTTAGCTTTGATCGCGCAACCGGCGACTTGTACATGGCCGATGTGGGCCAAAATGCGTATGAGGAGATCGACTTCCAGCCGGCCTCGAGCCGGGGTGGGGAGAACTACGGCTGGCGATTGCGCGAGGGATTTGCTCCCTATCGCGGCGGGCAGGACAGCCCATCGTTCACGCCCCCCATCTATCAGTATGCTCACGATCTCGGTTGTTCGGTGACCGGCGGCTATGTGTATCGCGGGGCGGCGATCCCTGCCCTGGTTGGCCGTTATCTGTACACAGACTTTTGCAGCGGGACCATCTGGGCGCTGCATCGCAACGCAGCCGGCGAGTGGGTCAATGAGACGCTGTTGGAAAGCGGTTTGAACATCACCTCGTTTGGCGAGGATGAAGCGGGCGAGCTTTACGTGTTGCACCGGCCGGGAGTGATTGCCAAAATCGTGGCCGGCGAATAGGCGCTTGACACGCTGCATGGTGGTCACTATGCTTGATATGACCGATAGGGGTGTTGGCGCACAGGCGCGCGCCGCTTTCACCCGAGGAGGATTTGCGTGCCCGACATTGAGCAGTTGAAACGTGAGGCCGAAGCACGTCGTGAAAGCATGATCGCCATGCGGCGAGACTTACACGCGCACCCGGAAATTGCCTTCGAGGAAGTGCGCACGGCCGGCATCGTGGCGCAGCGTCTGGCCGAGTTGGGTTTTGAAGTCCAGACCGGCGTCGGTAAGACCGGCGTTGTGGCGGTGATGGACGGCGAGCGCGCCGGCAGCGGACACACACTGCTGCTGCGCTTTGACATGGACGCCCTGCCAATCCACGAGATGGTGGATGTGCCGTTTCGCTCGCGCAACGATGGTCGGATGCATGCCTGTGGCCACGATGCGCACACAGCGATTGGCTTAACGGTGGCCGAACTGATGGCAGCCCGACGAGCGGAATGGTCGGGAGTGGCCAAGTTTGTGTTTCAGCCGGCCGAGGAGATTGTGGCCGGCGCGCGGGCTATGATTGCCGATGGCGCGCTCGAGAATCCCCGACCCGATCGCGCGCTGTCGGTGCATGTCTTCAGCACGTTGCCCACCGGCGTTGTCGCAATGACTGACGGCCCAACGATGGCCGGCAGCGCAGCCTTCACCGTCACTGTGCGCGGTCGCGGCGCGCATGGCGCGATGCCGCATCAGGGCGCTGATCCGGTTGTCGGCGCGGCGCATATCATCACCGCTTTGCAGTCTATCGTCTCGCGCAATCTCAACCCAATGGAGCAGGGCGTCGTGACGGTGGGCTATGTGCGCGGGGGCACGGCTCACAACATCATCCCTGATACCGTCGAGTTTGGCGGCACCACGCGCGCATTTGACGAAGCAGTTGGCCGCCTGCTGAATGAGCGGATTGAGGAGATTGCCGTGCACACGGCGCGCGCGCTGGGCCTGCAAGCAACGGTTGCCTTGTCGGACGCTGCGACGCCGCCGTTGGTGAATGACCCGATCATGGCCGAGATCGTGCGCTGCCACGCGCGCCGGCTGGTTGGCGCGCACAATGTGCAGACCGATTACCGCTTGATGGGCGCCGAGGACGCTGCCTTTTTCCTGCAGGCCATGCCGGGCGCGTTTGTGTTTGTCGGGGCCGGCAACTCTGCTAAAGGCATCACCGAGCCGCATCACAGCCCGCGCTTTCAGATCGACGAAGACGCGCTGCCGCTGGCCGTGACATTGTTGACGGCCAGTGCGATCGACATGCTCAACGATGCGGGGTAAGGTTCTTTAAGCTTCTTAAGTTGGCGAGGTTGGCAGGTTTCGAATTGGCAGCTTGCCCCACATTCAGGTGAGCAAAGAGGAAATATGGCGCATATCATCGATGGGGCTGCGATTGCGGCGGCTATTCGAGACGAAGTCAAGGCAGACGTGGCGCGTTTCAGGGAGGCGCATGGCATTGCGCCGGGGCTGGCCACGGTGCTTATCGGCGACAATCCTGCCTCGGCGGCTTACGTGCGCAATAAGCGCAAGACGTGTGAGGAGTTGGGATTGACCTCGTTCGGCTATGAGTTGCCGGCAACGACGACTCAGGAAGAAGCGGTTGCGCTGGTGCGCGAACTGGCCGGCCGGCCCGATGTGCATGGCATTCTGGTGCAATTGCCGCTGCCGGCCCACATCAACGATCAGGTTGTGTTAGCGGCTGTTCCCCTTGAAAAGGATGTGGATGGGTTTCACCCCAGCAACATGGGCCGGCTGGGTCTGAAAGGGCGCGAACCCAGTTTTGCGCCCTGCACGCCGAAAGGGTGCATCGAATTGCTCGATCGCAGTGGAATTCCCATTGCCGGCAAGCGCGCTGTGGTGTTGGGCCGCAGCGCAATCGTGGGTCTGCCGGTTGCGCTGATGCTGTTGGCCCGCGATGCCACCGTGACGGTGTGCCACAGCAAGACAAGTGATCTGGCCGGCGTGACGCGCCAAGCAGACATTCTGATTGCCGCGATTGGCAAGCCCCGTTTTGTGACGGCAGACATGGTTAAGCCGGGCTGTATCGTGATCGATGTGGGCATCAATCGCGTTCCCGATTCCACGCGCAAATCCGGCTCGCGATTGGTTGGCGATGTGGACTACGAAGGCGTCAGTCCAGTAGCAGGCGCAATCACGCCGGTGCCGGGCGGCGTCGGCCCGATGACTATCGCCATGCTGATGCAGAACACGCTGATTGCGGCCAGGCGGCTGGTTGGCGAGTAGTTGATGTGAATGTAAAACACAGAGGGCCACATACGTGGCCCTCTTTTTTTATCCAGGCAACTCCTCGAACTGGACTCGAACCAGTAACCTACCGGTTAACAGCCGGTTGCTCTGCCATTGAGCTATCGAGGAATGACGCGCCGCATTATACAACATGCGCCGAAAATCGCAATCGCTTTGTCTGGCTTGATTACTTGTTGATTGAAGGCAGAAACGTCTGATGTGTCCAGGGCATGGTCGACGCCGGCGCTACGCGCACCAGGGTTGCGGCGTCGCCCAGCACCAGATAGTTCCAGGACATATACGCCAGGAAATCGGCGTTGGCGATCAGGTCGCGCTGGCCGGCCAGGATCAGGTCACCCAGCCGGGCGGTGAACGGCGCGGCGCTCCACAACGCTGTGTAGAACCCGCGCTGCAAATACTGATGCCCCCACAGCACCCCTTTGCCGCTGCTTGCCCAGACCGCCACGGCGCCATTTGGTGAAGACACCAAGCGCTCGGCAAGTGTTTGCCCGCTGCTCGTAGCCGGCGTGACATGAAAGCGGCCCATGCTGCATGCCATGAACAGCGCAATCGGCAGCCGACCTGTATTGGTCATGCGATCGGGGTCGGCGCTGGACAGCAGATAGGATGCAGGCGCGTTGTCGTAGGGATTCTGGAAAGGCGCAGTGCTGGCGAATTGAAGTGGATGGCCATGGCCGGCGAACTCAATGATGCCTGCGCCGCTGTTGAACAAATCCAGGGTTCGGGTGTACGCGGCCAGCGCATGTGGCTCGCGCCAGGGGGCGCTGTTTGCAGAGGGTGGGTAGGGGTCGTAGTACATGCGCTGGATGGCGAGGCCGGCAGGTTGCAACGCAGCCGCCATGTCGAGGAGGGTGTTGAAATCGCCGGCGCTGTCGAGCCGGCCCTGCTCGTCGAGCGCATTGTCAGACACGAATCCCACCTGACTGCGCCATGCAGCCGGCAGGGGCGCTGTTTCATAGCTGATGATCTTGCTGACCATCACGCTCAATTCGGCTGGCGTTCTAGCCGGCAATCGCGCAATGGCAATATCGGGTGTGGAATCTGCCAGCGGGTCATCGCCATCCAGCAGGCCATAGCACGTTTCGCAGGCTGATTCACTGACGGCAGGATTGGCCGGATCTTGGCTGACATCCACCATAGCCATATACGGCGGGATGACATTGCTGGCCAGATTGTTTGCGCTGGTGTCGGCAAAACCAAGTGGATCGAATGTGCCATCGCCGATCAGTGTGACGTAGCGCGGCGGGCGCGCCCACGTGCTGCGGGCGTAGCGCAGGAAATTGCGTATTGCGTTCGGCGACACGTGGCCATAGCTCCAGGCGTCATAGATCCATCGCGGCTCGATGACTTTGACGCTCAACCCCTGTGATTGTCGCAATGCCACCAGCGGCGCCAGGGCGGCGCGCAGGGAGGGTGGGGCGATATAGACCACTTCGCCATCGCGCTCCGCAGACAGGTCGAGCGGCATGTGTGGCGACAGCGCCGGCGCGTAGATTGCTCCTGGCCCGGCCAGGACGTATTGGCGCGGCCCGGCCTCGTTCTCGATCAGCACGCTTGTGCCGGTAGGTATGTTCAGAATGCGCGGCGATGTGGTGGCGTCCACCTCATACAGCGTGCCATCTGCCGGGATGTTGCTGAGCTGGTAGCGGCTGGTTGCCGGGGCGCGAAACGCGCCGCCCTGGCCAGCGAAGTTCAGGCTGACCGGCAACTGCCACTCGATGGCGTCGACGAGCACGCTATCGGCTGCTGGGCTGGCGAGTGTCAGGGTGAATTGCCGGCTGCCGGCGCTTAAGGTCAGGCTAAGCGTTTGCGTCCAATTGCCGCTGCCGGCCCAGGTGGTCGCGCTGGTGGCGTTGCCGATCTGCGCGCGCAATATGTGCTGACCCTCTGTAGCAGTGGCGCCCCAAACGGAGACCAGCGCCACACCGCCAACCGGTGCAAGCATGCCAGGCAGTGTCATCGTGAAGACGGTTTGGGGCGCGCCTGTGTTGGCACTCAACTGAGTGACATACCAGTGATCTTGATCGGGGCCAGGATACCCAGACTGGTACACGTTGCGCGCAGAGCGCTTTCCAGTTTCCAGGCCGACGGTTTGCGCGGTTCCATTGGTTTCACCAACCGGTTGGATTTCCATCCGTTTGCCTGCTGTGGGCTGCACGGTCAGCCAGTAAATGTCGTTGGCGTTCCAGCGGTCGCCCGGCTCGTCTGCATAGAAGCGCACTTCGCTGGTTGGCGCCAGCCGATCGTTCTGAGCGCTGCGGATCTCGAGGGCAATCTCCTGGCCATTATGGTCGAGGCGCAGGCGCGATGCAGGCGAATTGGCGAGGTCGAATCCCACTGCAAGCAGTTCTGCGCCGGTGATGCGGTGAATCCCAGCCTGGGCAACCTTTACCTTGATCGCGGTGGTCATGGCGGCGGTATTCGCCGGCTCGACGGGTTGCTGCAGGGTGTTGGCCGGCATAGGCGCCATAACCGTCGTCGCCCGAGCAGGAATGGCGCCGGCGGCAATGGATGCGATGAACGCGCAGCAGGCGCCGAGTGCGACGAGCGCGCGCACACACTGGCGTGCGATTGAGCAGGCTCTGGAATCATGGAACTGCAACTGACTCATCTCTGATACGCTTCCGCGTACAGAGATAGGGCCAGTGCAGTCACAAGGCCATCAGGGAATTCCTGAGATGATCAGGCGTTGGGGTCTGATTTCTCCAGCACATATCCCTGAGCACCCTGCTTTGAGCGGGTTGCAAGATGGGTGTTGTCAGGCGGGCGGGTAGGCGCGCTTTGACAGTTGCCGGCTGCGACGCTGGAGGATTGCGAAACCTTCTCAGGGTTTGGAGATGAAGGGGAGATATCGCTGTGTGGGCGCAAACACGCGCGCGCGGGTTGCGACGTCACCCAGCACGACGTAGGTGTTGGCGCTTTCTTGACAACACGGGCTTTGAGTGAGGAGGTCGAAATAGCCGGCCAGAACGAGATCTCCCAGCCGGGTGGCCATGGCCGGCGCGTTCCACAGCGCCGTATAGAACCCGCGCTGCAAGTAGGTGTTCCCGTAGGCAATGCCCTTGCCCGTATTGCCCCACACGGCGATGGCCCCGCCCTGCGCCAGGATCAGGCGTTCGTCCAGTGTCGTGCCGCTGGCCAGCGCCGTTTGGAATGCGCCGGTGTAGCAGGTCATCTGGATCATGATGGGCAGCCGGTTGGCGTTGTTCAACTGGTCTGCGTCGTACAGGTAGAGCAGGTAAGATGCCGGCTGCGAATTGTTCGGGTTCGTAAAGCTGGCGGTGCTGGCAATCTGAAACTGGTGCGCGTGGCCGTAGAAATTGATCACCCCGGCGCCGGCGTTGAACATCTCGATGGTGCGGGTGTAAGCAGACAACGCGCTACCCACACGCCACGGCGCTGTGAGCTGGGTCGGCGGATAGGGATCGTAGTAGACGCGCTGTGGTGAGATGGCTGCCGGCTGCAGGGCGATGGTCCAGTCGGCCATGGCTGCAAAGTCGCCGGCAGCGTCGGCAGTGCCATCAGGCTCGCGGTAGTTGTCGGCCAGGAATCCGATGCGCGACCGCCACGAGTTCAGCACGGGGCCAACCGCCGCGGTCTCGTAGTTCACGATCTTGCCGATCACGCCGTCAAGTTCGGCGGCGCTCTTCACCGGCAATCGCCCCACCGACACATCGGGAAATGGGTCGGATAAAGGTTCGTCGCCATCGAGCTGACCATAGCACGTGTCACATGCCGTTTCCCGAATCCAGGGGTCAACCGGCGCCAGATAGGGCGGCACCAGATTGACGTTGAGCGCCCCACGCGCGGTGTAATCATGAGGGTCGGAGGTGCCGTCACCGACAAGCGTGACGTAGCGTGGCGCGACTGTCCACGCGCCGGCGGCGTGTTGCAGAAAGGCGCGGATGGCAGCCGGCGAGACCTGGCCATAGCTCCAGGTGTCATAGATGGCTTGTGTGTCCGCAACGAAGGTGGTAAATCCCTGCGCTTGCCGCAGGGTGATCAACGGCGCCAGGGTTGCGTGCAATGACGCGGGGCCGATATAAATCAGCCGGGCGTTGCGTGGCGACACCAGATCGACCGGCGTATGAGCAATCACCTGTGGCGCAACCAGTGTGCCTGGCCCGGCCAGCAGGTAGTCGCGCGCCACTGAACCATGGTCGAACTGGATATCCGTGCCGGCTGGAATGTGAACGATGGTGGGAGTCTGGGGCAGGGTGACGTCGTACAGAGTCCGTCCGGCAGGCGTGCCCCGGAGCTGATAACGGGTGACTCCGGCGCTGCCCGAGAATGCGCTGCCCCGGCCGGCAAACGACAGCATGACCGACGCCTCGTATTGAATGTTGGCAATGCTGATACTGTCTGGCATGGCGCCGCTGACCAGTGTGAGCGAAACCCAGTCGTTGCCAATCGTGCCCGTGAATGTAAATGTGTGTTGCCAGTCGCCGGCGCCACTCCAGAGCGCCGAGACTGCGGATGCGCCAAGTCGCACCGACAGGTGGTGTTGCCCGCCGGTCTGCGCCGAGCCGGCCACGATGAGGCGGGTATAGGGTGTTGCCGCCTCGCTTGCCAGGGCCGCCTCTCTCGCAGGCGACATGCGCGACAGGCTGCCGGCAGCGTTGCCTTGCGACAAGGGCAGAAAACCTCTTATGCTCCACTTCGGTAATGATGTGGTGATCGGCACGCTGACGATGGCGGAGGGGGAGCCGGGGCCGGTGAGCAGGCGGTGGGCGAACCAGTGATCGCCATTTGGGCCGGGCATGAGGGAATCATAGAGTTTGTTATTGCGCCAGACGCGCTGTTCGGTGGCAATGCTGTGGGCAGGGCCTGCGCCGGCTGTGGCGTCGCGGGTTGACATACGCGCGCCGGCTGTCGCCTCGACAGTCAACCAGTAGAGAGTAGTTGTGTTCCAACGGTCGCCGGCTGAGGGCGCGTAAAAGCGGATTTCATCGCCCCAATCGAGCCGGCCATCGTCTGCGCCGCGTGTTTCAAGGGCGATGGGTTGACCGTTCAGCCGCAGGTGAAGCAGGGCAGGGTTTGTGGTTGTAATGTTCAGCCCGGCTGCGGCGAGCGCAGCGCCGGTGACGCGCTGAATGCCGGGCCGCGAGACCGCGATTTTGATCGCCGGCGCATTGGCGGCCGGATTGATGGGCGAGACCGTAGCTTGCGGGGTGAAAGACTCCGCGCCCAACAGCGACGCCGCCACCCTGGCTGTGTCAGAGGCGAGCGGTGTTGCGTCCGGGATGGTAGCCTCTAGTTCGTCGATTAACACCGGCCGGCCGTTGTCGTCGAAAACCGGCCAGATTGCCAAGACCAGAATCGGTGTGCCGCGCAGCCATCCACGCCGCAGGACGGTGGCCGGCGTGGATGACAGAGTGGCCGGCAAATCTGCGTCGGTGATATCCGTTGCGTCAGCCCCCTCGCCCTTCTGGTCGGTCGGTAATGCTGGGGTGGAGCGGGCAAGCATGGATCCGTGCCACGCTCGCGTAATCAGACGGTCGATATGCGGGGCGATGGCGTCCAGATCAGCCTGAGTTCTGATGCGCTGACGGCGCATCTCGAAAGCGAATATGAGCGGATCGGCCGGATCGTGCTGGCTGCTGGCGATGCTGGGTTTAGCTGCGCGCACGCTGATACGAGCGCCTTGATTACCGTCAGATGGGGGTGTTGGCAAGACGTGAACAGTGAGCGAAGGCCCGCCCGGCCGGCTGGTGTCTGATGAGGTGAGCGTCTGCGCGCTGGCCGGCGTTACAAGGCCCGATCCCAACAGCCCGCAGACCAGCGCACAAACAATGACACCTGCAATCGGCTGTGTCAAGTGTGTGAAGATGAATTGTTTCCGCGCGAGCATGACGACACGCCACAAGGTTGTGGAGTCTCAGGCGGTGCCGGCAGACTTGCGCACAGATAGCGTGACCGCAATGATGATGAACAGACATCCCAATCCGACAAGCACCAAACCGGCTGCATTGATCCCCCCTGTGCGACTTTGGCCGCCGGTGGTGCTCAGGACAATGGCCGGGGTGCTTGTCATGGAGAGATCGACAATGCTTGTTGGTTGCGATGTTGTCTGCGACGAGGGCGTTGGTGTTGACACAAAAAAGTGCGGCGTCAGAGTCACATTCGAGATGGCAGTTTCTGCTGCCGGCGGTGTGTTAGTTGCTGTGGCAGTCTCAGTGGGCAGTGCTGTCTGGGTGGGCCTGGTGGGTTGGGTGGGCGTGGCTGTTTCGCGTGGCGCCGATGTTGTCGTAGGAATCGGCGTGAACGTGGGCGGTTCGGTGACCGTTTCGGTAATGTCGGCGAGGGGCGCTGCCAGCGTCGGCTGCACACTTATAACAGCGCCGGCCGAGATCAGCATCAGACCTGCGATGAATAGACCTAGCGAAGCAAATCCTCTTTTCATTGGCACGCTCCAACTTGATGCAATGGGCGGGCTGTGCACACGCTGATGTCCATCAGCCTGCCCGCTTACCGACACGAACCATTCAGCGCAAAGCGATGGGCAGGTACAGACGCTGCGCCAGCGATAACTGACCCGGTGACGTGGACACAGGCCCGTATTCGAGCAGCTCGCCGTCCAGTTCAGTCTCTTGTAGCCAGTAGGTGTAGCTGGCGCCCGGCTGAATGTTCGTGTCGATCCATTGATACGTGGCGCCGCCCTGGCCCCAGCCCTGGCTCAGGATGATTTGATCGGTCACCCGCACAGCCGTGTCGCGGTTGCCATCCGTGCTGCGGAAGAGATGGAAGCCGTAAGTGTTGATCTCTGCGCCCGTGACCCAGCGCACCCGGATGGTGTTGTTCGGTTGTGGGATGGCGGTAAAACTGAGCAGGGCAATAGCTGTCTCGCGGAACGGATGCACCACGACATTGGTCTCAGTGATAGCCGTCTGGTTACTGCTGACGGTTGCGCTGTTGATGATGGCCAGTGTGCCGGTAAGTGGGGTTACGCGGACAACGAACTGGGCGGTGAAGCTGTCGCCGACGTTGAGGGTGGGGACAACCCACGCTAATGGCAACAGGGGATTGGCCGGCGCGGGTACGGCGCTATCGGTGATGTACTGTGTGCCAAGGGGGGCGGTATCTGTCAAGCGCACATTTGTCAGAGGAATTTGGCCGGTGTTGGTCAGAACGAGCACATAGGTGATCAGGTTGCCAGGGCCTACTTGTGCGCCGTTGGGCGGAAGCGACGACTTGCGCACAACGAGTCTCGGCAGCAGGCGCGTATTGGTCACGGTTACCCTGCCACTGCCGCCATCGATTGGCACTGTGGCCGGCGATCCGCTGATCGTCGCAGTCCACAGATTGCCGGCGTTTGGCTCGGTGACGACGTAGTCGCCCGGGATCAGATTGTTCCACGTCAGCACACCGCCGTTGGCGCCGATGTTCTGGCAATCGCCAGAGGGATAGGATGGCCCGCTGATGCAGATGGTAAAAGTTTGCCCCGGCTCTGGTGTGATACCGTTCCAGTTCACCACTTTGGTGACTTGCAAGCTGCCGAAGATGTGGGTGTTGGTGACAGTGGCTGTGGCCGGCTGGTCAGGCGACACGACCACCGTCACGTTGTCGCCGAGGATCGACCAGAGCACACCGGGGCTGACCTCTGTGACGGTGTAGACGCCCGGAATCAAGTTGTCCCAGGTGAGCAAGCCACCCAGGTAGTTCACACTCTGGCAGTCTGGCGCAGGGTAAGACAGGCCGGTGATGCATAGCGTGAAGGTTTGGGTCACGAGGGGCGTTGCGGCGCCCCAGTCCACCACTTTGGCGACTTGCAGGCTGCCCATGAGGTATGTGTTGACAATCGTGCTTGAACCTGTACCGCCATTGGGGACGTTGACCGTCACGTTGTCACCCGTTACGACCCAGGCCGGGCCAGGATTGGATTCTGTGACGGTGTAGACGCCCGGAATCAGGTTGTCCCAGGTCAATGGGCCGCCCGCTGCACCGATAGTCTGGCAGTTCCCGGCAGGATACGACTGGCCGGTGATGCAGATCTCAAAAGTCTGGTTCGGATCAGGTGTGGCGCCGATCCAGTCAACCGCTTTGATAATTTGCAGACTGCCCAACTGGGGCACGATGCGCGTGTTGGCGATGGTGCGGGTGAAGAGGCCGCCGCCGCCGGTGAGAGTAACGGTGACACCGCTGCCGGTGACAGACCAGGCGGGGCCAGGATCGGCCTCGGTGATGGTGTATGTGCCGGGCAGCAAACTTGTCCACACCAGGCTGCCGCCGTCGGGGCCAATGGTCTGACAGTTTCCGGCGGGATAGGACGGGCCGGCGATACAGAGGGTGAACGTTTGCGTGGGAGACGGTGTGATGCCACTCCAGTCTACTGCTTTGACGACGACGAGGCTGCCGTTGCGCGCGTTGCCAAAGGTGACCTCGTAGATGCCAGGGGAGTCAGGCAGAATCTCGACGATGCGCTCTAGGGGTGTGGTATTGGTGTAGCCAATCTGCCCAAACTCGATGATCTTGTACAGGCCGGGCGCCAGGTTGTTGAAGCGCAGATGTCCGGTGCCGTCCGTTGTGCCGCCTAGGAAGGCGATGAAGTCATTGCCGTCCCAGCGGCGGATTTCAAATTGCCAGCCGGCCAGTCCCGGTTCGCCGCGATCGCGCTGACCGTTCAGATTGAGATCAAGGTACTTGAGGACTTTGAGTTGTGACAGTTGGGCGTTGCCATAGCTGACCGCCCATTGGGTCCATGGGTCTTGCAGGCTGCGAGTGCGCGTGACGACCAGCGGCGTGGTGTTGATCCAGTTGGATTGCAGGATTTCCGTGATGGTGAACACGCCGTAGAGGGCGGTCGGCACGAGGTTGTCAAAATAAGCGTTGCCGTCTGCGCCGGTGGTGCGGGTGTACGCGGCGCCGTCGGGCATGGTCAACACGAATCGCCAGCCGGCGAGATTGGGCTCGTTGCTATCTTGAACGCCGTTGCCGTTGCGATCGTTGAACTTGCGCACCACAATCCCATTAGGCACGCTGATCCAGGTCTTGTTGCCATAGCCTTCGATGATGACAGTCTTGTTCTGCGCGAGCACCAACCGCTGCTTGTCAAAAGGCTCCGCCTGATCGAGGAAGCGCGAGCCGGCCGGCAAGGTGACTGCGGCGGTCACCGTGATGAACGCGGTGCCGGAAGTTGGATTGGTGAGGGTGAATTGCGCTTCGCCATTGCCATCGGTGACGCCGCTCAGGGCGCTCAGTGAGCCGAGAGTGGCGGTCACCTGCACGGGATAGCCGGCCAGCGGCAACCCGCCTTTGGTGAGCCGAATTGTGAAGGGATGCGTTTCGCCGCCGGGCAGCAAGTTTAGGGCTGACCCGGGATCGACGACGATCTCCACGTTGCCGGGCTGGAATGATGGCGGTGGGGCAGCCGGAATCGAGGCCAGCAGTGCGTTGTAGGCGCTGAGCACAGCCGCATCGAGCGCTGCATCGCCGAGCGTGGCGTTGACGGCGTCGAGCACAGCGCCGTCGGTCAGGTGCCACAAGGCAGCTTGCCGGGCAGCTTGTTGAACGCGATCACTCGCGATAGGTGGATAGGCGGTGACGAACCATTCAACCCGCCAATCCGAAAAGAAGCCGGGATCCAGGCAATAAGGCCGGCTGCCGGCCGCGTGGTGCGCGATGTCGGTGCAATAGGCATAGGCAATGTCGCCACCACCAAAGTCCAGCACGCCGATCCAGGTTGGGCTGGTGATGACGGTGGAAGCTTGGATCATACGCACCCGCACAACGCCGCCAACAGGGTTGAGCCAGGTGTGAATGGCGCACACAGTTGCGGCAGCCTCGATGGATGCCTCTGGCGCAGACGATGGTCCAATCGGTGTCACGAGCGGGTTCAGAGAGGGCGCCAGGCTGCCCGACAGCGAATCAGGCCCAATAGCGGATGCTGAACTCAGTGACAAACCTGCGAAAACGAAAATCGCTGCCAACGTTGATGCAATAGCGATCATGAGTCGCGCCCACATCGGGGCAGCGAGGTGAGATGGTGTCGGTCTGGCGCTGATTGCGTGCGGCGAATCAATTTCAGCCAGGCTGTGGCCGGCTGGCAGCTTCACCCGGATTCTTGATGTTATCCGCATTGTTTCCTCCACCTCACTGCATCCAGCTAAACGACCAACACCATAGCGACCCTTATCTACCCAGGTTACTTGATGACAGTTTTGGCTGCCATGGGGTTGCGCACAGTCTTCAAACGTGAAAAGCTACAGCCTGCTGGCCAGCAGACTGTAGCTACATGTAAACTCGACTTGTGGGAAGTCAGCGCGCTGCACGGCAGGCTGATATGCGGCAGTCAGCGAGCCGGTGCACTGGCTTCCCGGGGTGTTGCTGCTGGTATTCAGATAGCGTTCCTGTTTAGTTTTCCAAACAGGCCCCGATGCCGGCCGCGCGTGATTTGAGCACCCCTCCAGACGGTCTGCCGCTTAGACTGATCCGACGCTCAGCTAGTTGACTACGCAGCCCGTAACCGACCTTCTATATGCGACAAAATGTGCAGCAGAATCTCCGGTTGGATGTTTTTAGGCAGGCAGTCCGATGCACCACAACGCAGCGCGGCTTCAACAATCGAGCGATCGAAAGAGACTGCCAAAATCACGATAGCCACATGGGCGAACTCGGCTTTGAGCAGTCGGCTTACCTCGAGTCCGTTGTATCCGGGCGTATCCAGATCCACCAGCACAAGATCGGGTTGACCCGAACGAGCATATGCCAGTGCCGTCAGACCATCACCGGCCATGCCGATGACCTCATAACCGTGAACGGTCAACCAGTTGCGCAACCCCTCGAGGTAGATTGGATGATCATCGACCAGTAGCACTTTCATGAACCCGTCTTTGGGTGCTCTTGGATTTGTGCAAACTTGATATGTGACTTGCGCGATCAGGATAGCCTTTGACAAGTGCTTTGTGCAATGGCACCAGGCACAGGGCTATTGAACAAAAAAGTACAGTCTTTTGACTGTACTTAGGGGAAGAGTAGTGTTTAAGGGGTAAAACAAGAACTCAATCGCGCAAAATGTCCTTGCCTGGCTCTTTATCCTGGTCGATCAGATGGGCTTTTACTGCGTACATAATCATCTGGGTTCGATTCTCGAGACGCAGTTTTTGCATGATCTCCAGCACATGGTATTGGACAGTGCGCTTGGTGATGCTGAGTTCAGCGGCGATCTCTTTATAGCTCTGTCCTTGGGCAACGCGTTTGACGATTTCCAACTGACGTTGGGTCAAGCTCGAAATGCCCTGCCAGGTTTCTTTGTTATCGGTTGAGCCGGCTGCCGGTGTGCCTTCACCCTCGCCTGCTTGGACTGCCTGGGATTGTCGAGCAAAAGCCTCCATGACTTTGGAGGCCATTTCGCGCAGGATCGGGGCTTCGCCGCGTAGAACGCCGGAAAGCAGGGCAATAAACAATTCTGGTTTCAGGTTCTTCACCAGATAGCCGGAAGCGCCGCTCCTAATGGCTTCGAGTAGTGTCTCATCGTCCTCTGAGGATGTCAGGATGACGACTTTCATGTCGGGCAACTCGCGGCGGAAAATCCGAGTTGCCTCCAAGCCGTCACAATGTGGCATGCGAATGTCCATCAACACGACATCGGGTTGCAGTTGGCGGGCGCGCTCGACAGCGCTCTTTCCGTCGTGTGCTGTGCCGACAACCTCGAATCCCTTGATCGTGAGCAAATTGCGCAGCGCTTCCAGGAACAAAAGATGGTCATCGACCAATAGAATCTTGAGTTTCTCGGCCATCGTAAGGGTTTACTGGTTGAGTGTGGTTGCCCGGCCGAACATGCTAACAATGGTGCAGCAACCATATTCAGGCGGCGCAAGTTGCCAATTGCATGCTTTGCCTAAAAGTTCGAGTGATCGATTGTGGATACGCTCGCGCTGTGCTAGAGATTATAGGGCATTCGGATGGTGAGCTGGCTGCCGTGTCCCGGCGTCGATTGGATTGTGACGCTGCCGCCTACTTGCTGGGCGCGCTCTTGCATGATGCGCAGGCCGAAGTGTTTGCTATTGCCGGCCGTATCTTCGGGCACCTCGTGCGTGAACCCTTGGCCGTCGTCGGAGATTGTGGCGATCAACTGGTCAGGCTCTGGTGTCAGGCCCACAGTCACCTTGTTTGCGTGAGCGTGCTTGCGGACATTATTCAGTGCCTCTTGAATGATGCGCATGAACTGCAACTCCACCTCGGAGTCCAGGTCGAAGCTGGACGCAGGCTCAGGCGCCCGAAACTCCACCTGGATGTCGGTCAGTTCCTCGAACTCGGCCAGGTACTTGCGCAATGCAGAAATCAATCCCTGTCCCTGTGCCGCCGGGCGCGTGTACAGACTGCGGATTTGTTCGCGCACGTCGTTTTGGGTGGCCTGAGCGACATTGGCCAGCCGGCTGAGCATGTTGTCGGCTTCGGCTATGCGGTTCTGCGTTAGCAACTCTCGAATCGTAGCCGTCTGCATTTGCACGTAGGACAGGTTCTGGCTCAGATTGTCGTGCAGCTCTCGCGCCAACATTTCGCGCTCGTGCAGGATCGCCTCGGCGCCTTGGCGACCGATCTGCTCGTTTTGCAGATGGTTGTGTTCGCTGATACGTGTGGCGATGCCAACGATACCAGTGACTGTTCCGTTTGAATCAAGCATCGGTGAGAATGTGGTCACGAGCGATACCGGCTCGCCGTTGCCACGCCGGCATTGCGACTTGTGGTTGTGCACCGCTTGCATGGTCTTGATCACCTGGGCGATTGCTTCATTCACGCGCTTATTAGCGCGCGCATCGGCGCTGCTGCACACTGTGCTGTAAGGTCTGCCGAGCACTTCCTCGCGTCGCCAGCCAAACAATTGCTCCGCGCCGGCGTTCCAGGATTGGATGTCGCCATTCGTGTTGAGGGTGATGATGGCATGCTCTGAGCTTTCGATCAACAAGTTCAGGTAGCTTGCCTCTTGCTGCAGGGCTATTTCGACTTGTCGATGGTGCGTGATGTCTTCCACCACACACACAACGCTGCAAGGCTCATAGGCGTTCGACAATGACGTCATGGTCAGCCGCGCCCAGGTGGTTGGGCCGTCCTTGTGCACCAGTTGCCGCTCTACTTGGTGCCGGCTGATCTCGCCAGCGCACAGACGACGGATAATTTCTTGCAATGACTGCTCGTCTGCTGCGCGATGCTCGAGATGGCTGAGTTCGTCAAGGGGCTTGTTCTGCAAATCACCGTCGCCATATCCCAGCAGGACGCACAGTGCGCGGTTGGCAAGCCGAATCCAGCCGCGCTGATCCATGACTGCTATGCCGATGCCGGCCTGCTCAAACACAGACTGGTGCAGTGTGGCTGCATACGCTTGCTTCAACCTTTCATTCATAGCTATCTGTCCTTCCCACACTTTACCAGAAGGGTGTGTCGTCGAAGGGGGCCAACCCTATTGCCGCCACAAGTGATCAGACGGCTCAGGCCATCTGCGCGGATTGACTGAAGGGCGAGCCGATCTTGCTGCCCGCCGCGATCTTTGCGGTGGTGGATGTATGGGATGCGCTGCGCTCTGACCGGCCCTATCATCAAGCTTGGCCGGTTGATCGGGTAAAGGAGTATTTCCTCGCTGAAGCCGGCCGCCTTTGCCTGAAGCTGCCGCGCCCTACGAGTAGGAACGCCCTTTCCACTGTACGCCGCGCCGGGTCATGATTGCGGCAGTTCCCTGCACAACGATCAGCAGATAGGCCAGCAATCCTGCCGGTATGACCCATGCCAGTCTTGCCGGCAAGGCGTATAGGTGTCTGAGCGTCTGGCGCCAGAATAGCCACGAAGCGCCATAGCTGAGGCCGGCGGCTACCAGTGAAACTGCCGGGTCTATCGCAGGTGCGCTGAGTAGTTGCGCAAACGCAGCGACGGTCAGCGCCGGCGGCGCCAGTGTGGTCAGCAACAGACGTGCGATGCCCGAATAAGATCGCCAGCCGCCGGCCTTGCGCCCGGCCCAGGCGTGTTTGGCAAGTCCCTGCGTGACCTGGCGGGCGTTGTGGTACATCCGCACTCGAACGAGATCGCCGCCCCATGTCACCCCAAGCCGATAGCCGGCCCGCCGCAGCGCCTGAGCGAATTCCACATCCTCCAGCACTTTGTCTTTGACGCACGCATGTCCGCCCAAGGTGCGATAAACATCCGCTCGGAACATGAAGCACTGGCCGTTGGCAATTGTCTGCTGCCATGGCGGTGTTGGATCATCATCCCAGCCGCCTGGAAAGACCGTCCAGGCGAACTGAAAGAAAACAGGCAGAATCATGCGCTCTGCCAAGGTTCCTAATTCGTTGAATGGAAATACGCTTAAGGCATCGAGCCGGCGCCGTTGTGCATGCTGTGCCATCGCTTGTGTCAGGCTGGGTTGGGCTGCCGTATCTGCATCGATGAACAGCAACCAGTCTCCGCTGGCCAGACTGGCGCCATGCTGGCAGGCATTGCACTTGCCCACCCAGCCCGGCGGCAATGGGCGCGCCTGTGTGATGCGCACAAGGCCCGGATAGCGCGCGGCATAGCCGGCCAGAATGTCAGGTGTCCCATCCGTTGAGCCATCGTCAACCACGATGATCTCGTGCGGGGGCAGTGTCTGACACACCAAGCCGTCCAGACAACGGGCAATTGTGCCGGCTTCGTTGCGCGCCGGCACAATGACAGATATCTGCGCAGCCGGCTTTGCGGCTGCAGCGCATGGGCCGCTCTGCGAAGAGCCGTCCGGGCGCCCAGCAGCCAGCTCTGGCCTGTAGCGCAATGGGTGTCTTAGCCGGCGCTGCAATTGGCGCATATCATTCGCAACCAGCAGCGTAATCAATAGAGCAATCAAAGCAAGCACGGTCATCGCTGAGTATAATTTTTAATCATTTTGCCGTGTGCGCGCCGGACGATTGGATCCGCACCGCCCTTACGGCTTGTTTTATTTTGGTTCGAGTTGTTTTTGTAAGGAGCAATTATCGTGAAAGAGAATTTGCGTGTGCTGATCGCAGATGATGAGTCCATCATCCGTATGGGACTGCGCGCCATCTTGACCGAACTGGGCCACACAGTCTACAGTGCGTCAGATGGTGTCGAGGCCGTCACCCTGGCCTATCGTGAGCGACCCGACATCGCTTTGCTCGACGTGCGCATGCCATTCCGTGACGGGCTTGAAGCCGCTGAAGAGATTGTCAAGCAGCGACCAATTCCAATTGTGATCCTGACAGCTTACAACGACAGCGCGTTGCTTCAGCGGGCTACGTCTATTCCTGTGCAGGGATATCTGATCAAGCCGGTCAAGCGCGATGACCTCATCGCCACTATGCGCGTGGCTATGGCGAGCTTTGCCGAACGCGCCCAGTTGACTGAGAAAGTGGATGAGCTTCAAGAAAAGCTGACTGCGCGCAAACTGATCGACCGGGCCAAGGGCTTTCTGATGCAATCCGGCATGACGGAAGAAGAGGCATATCACACGATCCAGATACGCGCGCGATCGCGTCGCACCACCATGAGCACGATCGCCCAGGAGATCATTGATCAGCAGAAGCATATTGCCTCGGTTGCTGCTTGATCGCTGCGCCTACGACAATTGGTCGATGACACGCCGCATGTCGGCCGGCATGGGTGCGAACACCTTCATGATTTGGCCGCCAGATGGCAGTGCGAAAATCACTTCACTGGCATGCAACAGGTGGCGCGGCGCCAGCGCGCGACTCAGCAGATCCCGCCGCGCCGCGCCATACAATGCATCCCCGACGATTGGGAACCCAATCGAAGCGAAGTGAACGCGCAACTGGTGGGTGCGGCCGGTTGCCGGCCAGGCGCGCACAAATGAGTAGGCCGCCCCCCGGCCTAGCGCGACGGTGGCAGACGTTGCGCCGGCAGAACTGCCGGCCGGCATCTCGATGACACGCCCCCCGGCCTCGAACACCTCTGCCACGGCGTACTCTGTCAGCGCCGCGCGCCCATCCATAACCACAGCCATGCGCTTGCGGTTCGATGGGTCTCTGCCAATCGGCTTGTTGATGATCCCCCGCGCCGGCTGCACCGCGCCGACGCACAGCGCCAGGTAAAGCTTCTTCACTGCGCGCGCCTTGAACTGCGCTTGCAGCGCGCGGTGCGCGGCGGGGGTTTTTGCGATCAGGACAACGCCGCTGGTTTCCTTGTCCAGCCGGTGCACAATCCCCGGCCGATCCTTGTCGCCGACGCCGGCGATTTCTGGCGCGTGGCTCAGCAGCGCATTGGCAAGCGTGCCGCTCGGATTGCCGGCCCCCGGATGCACCACCAGCCCGGCCGGCTTGTTGATCGCCAGCACATCGTCATCTTCATACAGGATATCGAGCGGGATGTTTTCAGCAATCAGGCTGTCGGGGGTCGGCGTGTCTGGCAGGTCGACATCGATCACGTCTCCCGCCCGCGCGCGATAGCTCGCGTCTCGGATCACCCCATTCACAGAGACGCAGCCTTGCTCGATGAGGCGTTGCGCTGCGCTGCGTGTGATATCCGCCAGCAATGCCGCCACGAGCTTGTCTAGCCGGTCAGCGCGCGGCGCGGAGAACATATGTCGGCTTTTCCCCTGGGTCATGCAGCTTTAACCGCGAATGGACGCGAATGAACGCGAATGAACGCGAATGGACGCGAATGGACGCGAATGAACGCGAATGAACGCGAATGAACGCGAATGAACGCGAATGGACGCGAATGAACGCGAATGGACGCGAATGGACGCGAATGGACGCGAATGAACGCGAATGGACGCGAATGAACGCGGATGGACGCGAATATGCGCGTGAGGGGAGCCATTTCTGCTCAATCTTGGAGTTTTTGTCTTGTTTTTGTCTTAATGACCTGCTTGGGCTGCTTGCAAGGCACTGGCCAGTTCGCCCACGTCTTCGAAGACGGCGTCGGGCTGGATTGGGCTGTTGTTTGCCAACTGGCGATCGGTGACGCCGCTCAATACCAGGATGGTGGGCAGGCCGGCGCGCTGGCCACCCAGAATATCTGTGTCAAGCCGGTCTCCGATCACTGCTGTATCGCTCGGCAAGCCACCCATGCGCGCCATGGATTGCAGCAGCATGTCGGGCTGCGGTTTGCCGATGATGATGGGGTCAACGTCGGTGGCGGCCCGCAGCAGGGCGAGCGTCGCGCCGTTGCCGGGCACGACGCCCCGTGCGTCGGGGTATGTCACATCGGGGTTGGTGCCGATAAATACGGCGCCGGCGCGGATGAGCAGGCAGGCTTCGGCCAGCTTGGCGTAGGTCAGGTTGCGATCCCACCCGACCACCACGTGGGTCGCCCCCGCCGGCTGATCTGGCGGCACAACCGTCAGCCCGGCTCGCTCCAACTCTTGCACCAGGCCGGCCTCACCAATCACATAGATGCGCGCTTGGGGTGCGCGCGCTTTCAGGTAGGCTGCGGTGGCTTGAGGCGATGTCATAATCTCATCTGGCTCGACGCGCACACCAAAGCCGGCCAGTTTCTTCTGATACGCTTCTACGGTTTTGCTGGCATTATTCGTGGCCAGCACGAAACGAATGCCCAGTTCGCGCAGTGCGGCAAAGAAAGCCGCAGTCGGGGGGAGGGGCTGGTCGCCGTGCCACAACACACCGTCCATGTCAATGATGAGGTGGCGGATCGCTGAGAGGTTTATCATAACGAGGCGCTATGCTAAGCATTCCGCCCGTCTTGTCAAGTTCAATCAACGCGACTATACTCAGCTTCTATTTGTGACTGAGCCGGTTTCCTAGTGAAGGCGGACTCAGTCACTTCTGTTAAAGTGGGGTTCATCATGCAAGAACAGGAATTCCTCACACCAGAGGGTTTGAAGAAGCTCGAAGAGGAACTCGAGTACCTCAAGTCGGTGCGACGGGCCGAGGTCGCCCAGCGCCTGCACGATGCCATGGAAGAGGGCGAGGTTGAGGAAAACCCTGAGTACGAGGATGCCAAGAACGAGCAGGCGTTTGTGGAAGGTCGTATTCTGACCATCGAGACGATTCTCAGCAACGCAGTGCTGATCGAGCATAAAGGGCCGGCTCACGAAGTTCGCCTGGGCAGCAAGGTGACCATCTCGGAAGAAGGCTCCAACAGCAAGGAGCATTATGTGATTGTTGGATCGGCCGAGGCTGATCCTGCCGCCGGCAAGATCAGCAACGAGTCTCCCCTCGGCAAGGCGCTGCTGGGGCGCAAGGCGCACGACGAAGTGATGGTCCAGACCCCCGATGGGCCGATCAAGTACCGTATCGTCAGCGTGTCTAACAAGTGAGCGCCGGTAGTCGCCGGCCTGCGATCGCGTAGAAGCACACGCGAGGGCGTTCAAGCGAACGCCCTCGCGCTTTCCAGAAAGCCGGCTTGCCAACTGGTCACAGGATAAACCTTGTGGTGATGGCCGGTGATGGGATGAGCAAGCAGTACCTGGTCGGCCCGCCCGGAGCAGGTAAGACCAGTCGCCTGATCGACCGACTGGTGTCCCTGCTTGAACAAAACGTGCGTCCCGACCGCATTCTGGTTCTGGCGCCGCAACAATCGCAGGCGCGGCTGTTCCGGGCGGCGCTGGCGCGTGTTCAGGGCGCCTATCGTCCGCGCGGCGAGCCGGACATCCACACGATCTACAGTCTTGCCCGGCAACATGTAAGTCTGTTCTTTCCGCTCCTTGCTCCTGTTGCAGGTTTTGCAAACCTGACTCAGGAGCCGATGGTCATCAACGTCGAGGCGGTCCAGTACATTGTGGATCGTCTGGTACAGCCTCGTCTAGCGGACTTCGCAGATCTCAGATTACCCCGGCCTCATCTGGTGCGCCAGATCATTGACAATATGAATAAGGCGGCTGTGTGCGGTTTTCCGCTCAATCAGATCGCCGAAAGGCTGGGCGCGGCATGGACAGGCGACTCGCAGCGCCTGGTCAGCTATCGCCGGGCGCAGGAAGTGGCGCTTGATTTTCGCCGGTTCTGTTTGAGACACGGGCTGCTCGATTTCTCGCTGCTGATGGAGTTGTTTGGCCGGCATCTGTTGCCTGCCCGTTCCTATCAGGATTACATCGCCGCGCGCTATCGCCACGTGCTGGCCGACAACCTGGAGGAGAATCCGCCGGTCATGCACGACTTCTTGCGTCTACTGTTGGGCACGTGCGATTCGGCGTTGTTGGCCGAAGATGACCCCGGCGGCTATCGCTTGTTTCTGGGTGCAGATGTGGAATCGGCGCGCAGCCTGCGCCGGCGCTGTGATGATGTGACGCGCCTGGATGAGGTATTCGTTGCCCCGCCGGCAGTTGTCTCGTTTAGCGTCGCTCTGATGGCTCGCCTGGATGATGGAAGCGCCGGCCACAGCAATGCGCGCCCGTCCCTCGATCATCCCCTGCCGCCGGCGTTGGGTGATTATCCCGGCGTCGCGCGCTACTGGACAGAAATGGTTGATTGGGTGGTCGAACGCATTCGGCGCCTGCTGGCCGGCGGCGCGCTGCCCGCCGAGATTGCGGTGCTGGCGCCGTTTGTCGAAGATGTGCTGCGCTTCGAGTTGGAAGACCGCCTGCGCGCAGAGGGGGTGGGGGTGTGGACTGTGCGGCCCTCGCGTCCACTGTACGATCATCCCGTTGTGCGCGCGCTGGTTGTGCTGGCACGGTTGGCTCATCCCCACTGGCAACAGCCTGTGCCGGCCGGCGAGCTGGCCCGCGCGTTGGCTTCGCTCATCACGGATTTGGATGTGGCGCGCGCACAACTCATGGCCGACGCCGCCGTGCGCGGTGCTGCGTCTGGCCTGCCGCCGATTGAAGACCCAGCCCTGTGGCAGCGCGTGGGTGCGCGCTTCCAGACGCCGTACGCTGCATTGTGCCAATGGCTGGCCGACTGGCACACACAAGCCAGAAACGATCCTGTGTGGCCTCTGTCAGCGTCACTCGACCGTTTCTGGCGACAGCTTTTCTCAGATGTGCTTTCGCATCCCGGCTTCACCCCGCACGTCACGCCGGCCAGCGCCGTGATCTGTGACCGGCTGATTCGCAGCGCGCAGGCCTTCCACGCGGTGATGACACGCGCCGGCCCGATCGACCCGGCTCTACAGGACGACAACGCCGGCCTGCCGGGTATTGCGCCCAGGCCGCTCCGCGTAACCACACCTGACATTGGTCTGGAATATCTCTCGATTCTGTCGCAGGGACTGCTGGGTGCGCAATATGCGCTCGAACGCGAGCAGCCCATGGCCGAACAACCCGGCGCGCGCGACATCTTGCTTGCGCCGGTGTATGCCTATCTCACCGGCAGCTTCCGTTCGCGTTATCAGTTCTGGCTCGACACCAACTCGCTGGGCTGGTATGAGCGCATCTATCAGCCGTTGACGCATCCTTACGTGCTCTCGCGCCGATGGAATCCCGGCGCGTCTGGCATGGCATGGACCGAAGCCGATGAGCGCCGCGAGCGCCAGGCCATGCTGCGCCGCCTGGTCGGTGGATTGTTGTATCGCTGCTCGGGCCAAGTGTTCGTCGCATCGAGCCGGCTGGGTATGAGCGGCGAGGAGGAATCCGGCCCGCTGGAACGCGCGATCCGGCGTCTGATAGACGCGGCATGATGCACGGCAACGCTGGCGTGCGGTCAAACGGGTGAAAGGGGATTGATGCCCATGCAACTCCGACAACAACAGGCAGCCATTGCGTCCTACCGGGGTGGGTTGATGGTGGTTTCGGCGGCGCCGGGCAGCGGCAAAACCCACACGCTGGCAGCGCTGGCTGCCCATCTCATTCGAGATGGCAGGGTGCCGCCGGAATCAGAAGTCCTGGTGGTCACCTTCACGCATTCAGCGGTCGATACCATTCAAGCTCGCATCCGGCGCGCGCTACAGGCTGCGCAGGCGCCGGCGGATAGGTTTCGCGTCATGACCCTGCACAGTCTGGCGAATCAGATTGTGCGCGAGCGGCCCGACCTGGCCGGCACCGTGCAAGACTTTCGCATCGACGATGAGTTGAGCGGCCGGCAAACGTCGCTCCAGGCGGCGCAGGATTTCATCCAGGCTGAGTATGACTACTGGCGCAGTTTCCTGCCGCCTGATCTGTCTGCGCGACAAGCAGCCGAGGTGGAAGCGCGGTGGCGCGAAACGACTCAGCGCATCGGCAATGATGTGATCCGGCTGGCCAAAAACCTGCGCCTGACGCCGGCTGACCTGCGTCGCCTGATCGCCGGCGAGGCAGCCGGGCGGCCGCCGATTTCCCCATTCCTGCGCATCGGCGCGGCGATCTACGAACGCTACGAGCGCATTCTGAGCGCCGGCGGCCGGCTCGATTTCGATGACCTGATCTGGCGCGCCATCATTGCCTTGAACAACGATGACGCTTTTCGCCGCCGGCTTGGGCAACGCTGGCTGTACATCCTGGAGGACGAGGCCCAGGACAGCACGCCTTTGCAGGAGGAGATTCTGGGGGCGCTCTCGCGCGAGCATGGCAACTGGGTGCGCGTAGGCGACCCGAATCAAGCCATCATGACCACCTTCACCGCGTCGGATGTACGCTTTTTCCGCGATGAATTTCCCCGCCGGCCCGGCGTGCGCAGAGCGTCGCTGTCTGCCAGCGGGCGCAGCGCCCAACCCATCATCGATCTGGCGAACCGGCTGGCCGATTGGGCGGTGTTGCAGCATCCAGAGCCGGAAGCGCGCCGCAGCGGGCTGTCGAATGCAGTGCGCATCGAGC
This sequence comes from Candidatus Roseilinea mizusawaensis, assembly GCA_016841965.1. Classification (GTDB taxonomy): domain Bacteria; phylum Chloroflexota; class Anaerolineae; order J036; family Brachytrichaceae; genus Roseilinea; species Roseilinea mizusawaensis. The sequence goes on from JAEANN010000018.1 coordinate 102,536, forward strand.
CGGTTGGAGCAGACGATCCACAGGCGAACCCGCCGGCGGACGAGTGCATCATCCATGTGCAACCGTTTGGGGATAGCGAGGCCGAGCAGCAGCGCGTCGCCGAGAGCGCCGCCCGCTATGTGCTTCAGAATCCTGCGCGCACCTGTGGCGTACTGGTTCCAACCAATGCGTTTGGCCGCTCGATTGTGGGCGCCTTGCAGTCGATCCAGCAGCGCCATCAAGATCGGCTGCTGTTTGAGGATCAGTTGCGCAATCCAACCGGCGTGCGCAATGTCGCGCGCGTGCTGGGTCAGGCAGTGCGTTTTTGCAGTCAGCCGGTCAACACGGCTGCGTTGGTTGGATTGCGCCAGGCGCTGGCCGATTTGGCAGCTTGGGATCGCCGGGCGGGTGGAGGCGAATCGCGCGGGGTGGCGGAAGCGCGGCCGGCCTATGGCGAGCTGGCCAACGACGCGCGCGTGAACACGCTATTGCGCAGCGCCCGGCTCGAACGGTTGTTGTTCCCGCAGCAGGACGGCCAGCCGGCATTGCCCGAGCGCGTCGAAGTCAGCCGGCAGGAACAGGCAGAGATCGATCGGCTGGCGGCGCTGGCAGCAAAGTGGGTGCGGGCCAGCGTCTTGCCGGCCGATCAGCTTGTGCTCACTGTCGCCCATGATGTGTTCCGTCGCGATGAGGACCTGGCCGTAGCGCACGGACTGGCGGTCAGTCTGCATCGCTACCTGATTGCCAATCCGCAAGCGCAACTCGGCGAGCTGGCCGAGCAGTTAGACGACATCGCCAATAACCGGCAGAAGTATATGAGCGACTCGCTGGTCGAGGCAGGTTTCGAGCCGACGCCGGGCGTTATTACTGTGACGACCATGCACAAGGCCAAAGGTTTGGAGTGGGACCGGGTCTATTTGACCAGCGTCGATCAGATCGAGTTTCCGCATGATGTGAGTGGCGCCTTTCGCGGTGAACAGTGGTATCTGGAAGGACGCGACCCGGCCACCGAGGCGCGCATGCAACTGCGTGCGCTCCACGATTGGGCCGTGCGCGGAACGCTGATGCCTGATGAACGCGAACTGATCCGGCAGGCGCGCCTGGAATACATCGCCGAGCGATTGCGCTTGTTGTATGTGGGCATCACGCGCGCGCGGCGTGACCTGATCATCAGCTACAGCCGGCAGCGTCTGGGCCGGGCCAACGAGCCGGCGCTGGCGCTCGAGATGCTGATGAACTGAACGGGCGCGCCGCAATGCACAAGGCGAATGGGGGCGCGCACAAGGCGCGCCCCAACGTGCGCCTATGGTTTGATCACAATTGGCGCAAAGGCTCGCCACGGCATGATCTGTACCCCCGCCGCAGCCCGGCTCACCACCACACCATCGGACTCGATCT
>JAEANN010000015.1 GCA_016841965.1 Candidatus Roseilinea mizusawaensis
TGACTTCCTTCCACCCTTCGCCCCGAATGCGGATGAATACCCCATCGGTCGAGACATTGCCCTGTTCCTTGACCGGATCAACCCGGCATGGCGTCATCTCAGGCCTCTCCCCGCTTGCCGGCGCAACAGCATGGGCCTGCGCCACTTCGGCCTCGCGCATGGCGTCAATCCTCGCCCCCGCGCCTTCGCTGATGCGCCGCACGCTGTCCCCCGATATGCGCCAGCCTGTGATCACCTCATACGCCTGCGCAGCACGGTCAAATGACGGCGCTTCCAGTCCCAACTGCAACGCCGCCCGTGCTGCGCCTTCACTCCACCGGTCAGCTCTCAGGCGCAGCACGTGATCCAGGGGGAAAAACCGTCTGGCCGCACCCGTTCGGACAGACGTAGTAGCTGCGCTCGATCCGGCTTTGTCCTTCCAAGCCGTTGACCTGCTTGCCGCGCCGGCCTTTCAGCCGCATCGGCTTGCCACAGCTCGGACAGAGCGGCTGGGTGATGTCTGCACGGTGCGGGCGTTGATTGATCAGAATCTCCAATCCGCGGCCCATCAGCGCCTGTCGCACCTCGCGGGCCTTGGCTTCGATCTCAGCGAACGTGGTGTCCGGATGCTGGTCATACCATGTCTCTAATTCTTCATAGGCCTGGGCGGCCAGGGCCAGGAACTGCTCGCGCCGCTGTGCGTAGCTGGTTACGGTTGATGTCTTCATGCCCCTTATTTTGCCCTCGCTGCAGAAAAAGTCGCCCACATTTCTGCGCTACACCCATGGCAGGCTGGGCCATTGACAGAGCCGGCAAGTTTCCATATACTCCCGCCATCAACTGAACAGTGCAAAAGGCGAAGAACAAGACGAGTACACTTCGCAGAAGCGAACAGAGAGCCTGGCCCTGCGCTGAAAGCCGGGTACGTGGAGCGAAGCAGAATGGACTTGGGAGCCGCAATCTGAACACAGGCAACACTGTCTGTCAGTAGGAAAGCCGGAGCCGTCACCGTTACAGGACGGAGCGCATGATTGTGCGCGTGAACGAGTGCGCGAGCGCCTGTGTCGCCGCTATAAGGCAGAGCAAACCGGCGCCGCGAACTAGGGTGGCACCACGAGCAAACATCTCTCGTCCCTATGGGCAGAGATGTTTTTGTTTGCCCATCGGCAAGACCGGCGGGCCAAAAGATAAAAGGAGCACGGGTGTCCAGACAACCCAAACTCACAATCAAGCCTTCATTGGATGAGGTGCGTGCTATGAGCAGCCGGGGCAACCTCATCCCAGTGTATGCCGAATTGCCAACCGACCTCGATACGCCGGTGTCGTTGTACCTCAAACTGGCCGGCGACGATCCATCCTTTCTGCTTGAAAGCGTGGTCGGCGGCGAGCGTGTGGCGCGCTATTCCTTCCTGGGCGTGCGACTGAAAGAGGCTTTGGTGCTGCGCGGGCGGGAATTGAGCCGCCACATCTTAACCGGCGATGGACTACGCACAGAACCGGTCGCCATCCCAGCGCCTCGACTCAGCCCGATCGACCCACCACGCGCAGGAGATGTGCTCGACGCCCTGCGCGCCGAGATGCAGCGGTATCGCTTCGTGCCATTGAGCAACCTGCCCCGCTTCTGCGGCGGGCTGGTCGGCTATACCGGCTACGACGTGGTGCGCCAGTTCGAACCCCTGCCGGCCACTGCGCGTGACGTGCTGAACGTGCCGGATGCCGTCTACTTCCTGGCCGACACCCTGGTTGTGTTCGATCACGCCCGCAGTGCCCTGCTCATTATCGCCAACGCACACATTCCCGATGATGGCCAGAAGGATGGGTCGCCAGATGACAACGTGGCGGCCGCCTATGAAGACGCTGTGGCGCGCATCAAAACCATCCGCGCCCGGCTCGACGCGCCGCCGGCTGCGCTGACGCCCGACCCGCTGGCTGTGTGCACGCCGACCCGCGCCAACAAGACACAAGCCGAGTACGAGCAGATGGTGCTGGACGCGAAGGAGCACATCAAAGCCGGCGACATCTTTCAGGTCGTGCTGTCACGCCGGCTGGAGCGCCGCAGCACAGCCCATCCCTTCGCCATCTACCGGTCGCTGCGCACGTTGAACCCCTCGCCGTGGATGTTCTATTTCAACTTCGGCAAAGTGCTCGACCTGCCCTGTGGGCCGTTGCGCGTGATCGGGGCTTCGCCGGAGATGCACGCCCGCTTCGAGCACGGTCTGGTCACGGTGCGGCCAATCGCCGGCACACGTCCACGCGGCGCGACAGAAGAGGACGACGCCCGGCTGGCCGAAGAATTGCTGGCCGATCCCAAGGAACGCGCCGAGCACGTTATGCTGGTGGACCTGGGGCGTAACGATGTGGGCCGGGTGGCGCAATATGGCAGCGTGCATGTGCATGACTTGATGGTGATCGAGAACTATTCACATGTGATGCACATCGTCAGCACCGTGCACGGGCGCGTGCGCGACGGGCTGGACGCTTTCGACGTGCTGCGCGCCACGTTCCCGGCCGGCACGCTCAGCGGCGCGCCCAAAGTGCGGGCCATGCAAATCATCGAAGACCTAGAAGGCGAGCGCCGCGCGCTATACGGCGGCACAGTCGGCTACTTTTCGTTCGACGGCCAGATGGACACCTGCATCACCATTCGCACCATCACCATGTGCGGCGACACCTGCTACGTGCAGGCCGGCGCCGGCATCGTCGCCGACAGCGATCCCACAACCGAGTATCACGAGACGATGAACAAAGCCCGCGCGCTGATGGTCGCCATCGACGAGGCAGAAAGCTGATCCGATTTTGGATTTGGGATATGGGATTTTGGATTGCGTCTGACGTGTTGCGCGTTGCGTATTCTGACTTCTGACTTCTGACTACTGGCTACTCACCATGATTGCAGTAATAGACAACTACGATTCGTTCACCTACAACCTGGCACAGTATCTGGGTGAACTGGGCGCAGACCTGCGCGTGTTTCGCAACGACAAGATCACGCTGGATGAGTTGGAGCGGCTGAAGCCGGCTGCTTTCGTCATCTCGCCGGGGCCGGGAACGCCGCAGCAGGACAGCGGCATCAGCAACGACGTGATCCGCGCCTTCAGCGGCCGCGTTCCGATTCTCGGCGTGTGCCTCGGCCAGCAGTGCATGGGCTATGTGTTCGGCGGCAATGTCGTTCGCGCGCCACGCCTGATGCACGGCAAGACCTCGATGATCTACCACAACAACCGCGACCTGTTCAAGGAACTGCCCAACCCGTTCGAGGCCACGCGCTATCACTCACTGATTGTGGAAGAGCCGCTCCCGCCGGTTCTGGAAGTCACCGCTTTCACCAAAGAGGGGGAGTTAATGGGGCTGCGCCATAAGACCCATCCCACCTTCGGCGTGCAGTTTCACCCAGAGAGCGTGCTGACCAAACACGGCAAACAATTGCTGGCTAACTTTCTGGCCATGATCTGACGCTTTTGGATTTTGGATTTTAGGTTTTAGATTTTGGATTTGGACTGCTCCAAAATCCAGAATCAGAAATCGCAAATTGAACAGATGATTCAACAGGCAATCTCCAAATTGTTCAGTCATCAGTCGCTGACCGCCGAAGAAGCAGAAGCGGTGATGGACACGATCATGTCCGGGGCAGCGACGCCGGCGCAAATCGGGGCATACCTGGCTGCGTTGCGTATGAAGGGCGAGACGGTGGACGAGATCGTTGGTAGCGCGCGCGCCATGCGCGCCAAATCGATGCGCATCCCTACGCAGCGCGCCAACCTGGTGGACACCTGTGGCACCGGCGGGGATCGATCCGGCACATTCAACATCAGCACAACAGCCGCTTTTGTGGTGGCCGGCGCCGGTGTGCCGGTGGCCAAACACGGCAACCGCGCCGCCAGCTCGCAATCCGGCAGCGCCGATGTGCTGGCCGCGCTCGGCGTCAACATCGCCATTACGCCGGAGCAAGTGGCCCGGTGCATTGATGAGATCGGAATCGGCTTTGCTTTTGCCCCAACCCATCACCCGGCCATGAAACACGCAGCCGGCCCCCGGCGCGAGATCGGCGCGCGCACAATCTTCAACTTGCTCGGTCCCCTCACCAACCCGGCCGGCGCCCCGCGCCAACTGCTGGGCGTCTTCAACCGCAACCTCACCGAGACCATCGCCCGCGTGTTGCGCGACCTGGGATCGGAGCGCGCCATGGTCGTCTGCGGGCCAGACCACGTCGATGAACTGGTCACCACCGGCCCAAACCAGGTCAGCGAATTGCGCGATGGCCAGGTGCGCACCTACGAAATCAACCCGCACGACTACGGCTTCAGCTTTGCCTCGCTGGACGAACTGGGCGGCGGCACGCCAGAATTCAATGCCTCGATCGTGCGCAGCATCCTGGAAGGGCGCGCGACGCCGGCGCGCCACAACGTGGTAGCGCTGAACGCGGCTGCGGCGCTGTACGTGGCCGGCGCAGCCAATGATCTGCGAATGGGCATCGAGATGGCCCAAGAATCCATTCACGGCGGCGCGGCGCTGGACAAGTTGAACCGGCTGGTGGAGATCACCAATGGCTTTGCGGCGTGAGCGTTGACCTGAAGCAAAATGTTAAGGCTCGATCACGATTGCGCGTAGGGTGACAAGACCATCTGGCAGCAATTCGCCGCCGGACGTGTAGGCCGGCAGGCGTTCGCGCGACTGCGTCTCGTACAGCCCAACCTTGACACGGTACCGGCCGGGCGGTGCGTCAGCGCGAACAGGCAGCGAGAGCTGATCGGGCACAATGTCGCCGGCCAGCCAGTGCTCTGAAGGAAAGGTCAACGCGCGACGCACGCGGCTGTCTCGACATCTTTGAACGCCTGTTCTACAATGGCCCCATGCCAACCGACTTCCGTGCGATCCGCGCGCAAATTGACCAGACTGCGAACCGCTTTCGATCGGCGCATACCGCGCGGCGCGAGCAAATGGACCGGCTGCTGCAAGTGTTCAGGCCGGGTTTCGACACCGATGCGCTAACCGCCGCTTGCGTCGCCGTCAGCAGCGACACCGGCCTGCGCTGGAATGGCGCGCTGTTCAATCTGGGCGAAGCCATCAACCACCCCGTCCCGTGTGGCAAGGAGCCGGAGCAATATGCCTTGATTGCGTCGGACGGGTCACAGATCATGCCAGATCGCCACCGGCCTGTGTTGTTCGCGCTGATCCAGATCGCGTGCGCCTGCGTGGTGTACGGCTGCCGCAAAGATGATTCGCCTGCGCTGGCCGAAGCAGTGCGACGAGCGGGCGACAAAGACATCCAGATGATAGGCGAAGATGCGTTATTGCGCGACGACTCGGATGACATTGTGAGCGCCGGCGAAATCGCGCTAGAGCGCGATCTGCGCGAGATCGAAGTGCTGGCCGAACGATGCGAGGCGTTCCATCAGGCCGGTGTTCGCGTGATCGCGCTGGCCGACGGCGCGCTGGTCCCATTCTCGCTGTTGAACGATGCGCGCCTACGCCCCGGCGACACACGGTTAGCGCGCTTCATCGCCGCGCTGAGTCGCCTGCGCGAGGCCGGCGCGCTCGTGGCCGGCTACATTGCGCGGCCCGGCAGCAACGCCCTGGCACAGACCTGCGCGCTGGCCGGCGTGCCGTATCAGGATGCGGCGGCAGCAGTCCGCCGGCGAGATGATCGCGCACGGCTTGTGCTCGACCGCCACTTATTGGAGCACACACTGCCCGCTCGGCACCGCACAGCCTGTTTCACCCCCACCTGGACGATCAACAGCGCAGACTTCCTAGGCCGCGACAACCACACCATGCGGGCGTTCTACCTGAACGTTGGGCGGGGCAAGCCGGAGATTGCGCGGGTGGAGTTGCCGGCCTGGTGCGCCGACACTGACAACTTGAATGCACTCAGCGGCATTATCGATCGGCAAAGTCGCCTAGGTCAGGGATATCCCTTTATCTTGAAAGCGGCGCACGAAGAAGCAGTGCTGACTCGGCAGGATCAGCGCGAAATCGAGAGGCGCCTGCAAAACGAGTTGCAACAACAAGGTCTGCTCTCAACACCGTCTCCGAAACAAGAGGCTAAAGACAGACGCTAAACTTGATGGGGCGTCGCCGCTTTCAACACGCCTGGCAATAACGAGGCGCTCAATCACCGAGAGATCGGCCGATATACATCGAGAGAACGACCATGATAGGTAGAGTCATCCAGGCCAACATGCGCAGCTTCGTGTTCGGCACGCGCGTGCCCGAAAGCGACGTGCCCGTTTTCGGCGCGCTGGTGAAGACATCGATCCGCCACCGTCAGGCCACCCTCTATGGCCTGATCTACGACATCGCCGTGAATGAAGACGACGACGGCATGACTCGCATGTTATCGGTGGCCGAGGACGCGCGCGAAGAGGACATCGACTGGCAGCGCAGCCGGCTGATCCCACTCAACGTCAGCGTGCTGTGTGTGGGCTATCAGGAACAGGGCGGGCCGATTCATCGGCAGTTTCCGCCCCAGCCCCCAATCGCCTTGAGTGAGATCGAGTGCTGTGAAAACGATGAGCTGATTCAGTTCACCGAGCAACTGGATCACTTTCAACTGGTGCTGGACGCGCGCGATACGTCATGCGACGAATTGCTGGCGGCCAGCATCTCACAGGCAGCCGGCGCACGACAAGCCGGCTTGCGCCGCGATTTTGTTGTAGGGTGCGGGCGTGAACTGGCCCGTCTGTTGATGGGCGACGCCTTGCGCATCGAGCGGATCATGAGACGCATTCGCTGGGACGAACGAGCATGACAAACAGAATGGACGACACAGACACAATCCGCGTCCTCGACGATATCTTGAGCGACCGTAATCCACTCGCGCCGCCGGGGCAGGCGCGCGCATCGGCCCAACCTGTTCGCCGCCGGCTGGGCGTGGTGGTCGGCGGCTCGCTGAACGACGGGCTGGATGTCAAACTCGACCGCGACACGTATACCGAGGGTCTGGCAGTCGGCTCTTACGTCACGATCGACGGTCAAACCGATCGCAAGTTTTTCGGCCTGATCACCGACATCCGGCTCGACGCAATAGACCCGAACGCGCAGAAGATGCCGCCGCCGGCCGGCAACGATCTGCTGGCGCAGGTGTATCGGGGCACCACAGTATTCGGCGCACTACAGGTCAAGCCCATGCTGATGTTGGACCGTGACACGGGCGACCCCAGGCCGGTCAAGACGGTGCCGGCGCACTTCACGCCGGTGTATAGCGCAACGCCAGAAGAGGTGGAAGCCATCTTTGCCGCAGACAACGCCGGCAAAGCCTATGAGATCGGGCAATCGGTGGATGACGACAGTATCAAGATCAAGATTGATCTGGAGCGCTTCGTCGAACGGTCGAGCGCCATTTTTGGGCGCAGCGGCACCGGCAAGACATTTCTCGCCCTGCCATTGCTGGCCGGGGTGATCCGCAACGAGGTAGCTTCGACGCTGATCTTCGACATGCACAACGACTACGGCTACACGCTGAAAGGCGACAAGGGAAAACAACTGAAGGGCCTCAAACAACTGGCAGCAATAGCTCCCCGCATTGTCATTGCCACACTTGACGAGGAATCATCTCGACGGCGCAATTCGCGCCCCGATTTTGCCTTGCGGATTGGCTACGAGCAGATTGAGCCGGAGGATATCGAGACGCTTCAGAAGACTTTGTCACTCAGCGACGTGCAAGTCAACGCTCTCTTCGCATTGCACCGCGAGTACAAGAAAGAGTGGTTGCATGTCTTGGCCGGTGAAAGCCAAGACAGCCGGCTGGACGAAGTACTTGAGCGAAGCAAGATCCTTGACGGCACTTTCAGCGCGATGCAACGCAAAATCAAGAAATTGCTTGGGCTGAAATTTCTGCAACCATACGCCGCGGACGACTTTGTTGGGCGCATCCTGGATCATCTGACGCGTGGGGACAGCGTTGTCATTGAGTTTGGCGGGACCGATAGCCTTGAAGCATATGTGTTTGTCTCGAATTACATCACCCGGCGGATTCACGACAGATATGTGCGCCTAAAAGAGCTTGCTGAAGGCGGCAGCGGAACTATGCCGCGCCAACTGGTCATCGCGGTCGAAGAAGCGCACAAGTTCCTTGACCCCGAAGTGGCTCAGCACACGATCTTCGGCACCATCGCGCGCGAGCTGCGCAAATACAATGTGACGCTGCTGATCATCGACCAGCGCCCCAGTCAGATCGACAGCGAAGTCATGTCGCAGATCGGCACACGCATCACCTGTGCGCTGAGCGACGAGCGCGATATTGCCGCCGTGTTTACCGGCGTGAGCGGCGCGCAACAACTGCGCAGCGTACTGGCTTCGCTCGACAGCAAGCAACAGGCGCTCATCATGGGCCATGCGGTGCCGATGCCGGTGGTAGTGCGCACGCGCGAGTACGGCCAAGCGGTGTACCAGGAGTACGCCAGCAGCGCGCTCAGCCCGGACGACCGCCACGCGCGCAATGCAAAGCTGCTGGGCCGTGACGAAGAGGATGCGCTGGTGCGGTGAAGCCGGCCGGCTCACCCAGATGAGCGTTAGCCGCTGCCGAATCTTCAATAGCCTGCCAACAGCACATCAGCGCAAGATTTGGCTGAGGAACGCGCGGGTGCGACTCTCGCGCGGATTGGCGAAAAACTCGTCGGGCGTGTTTTGCTCAACGATGAGGCCTTTGTCCATAAACACGATCTCGTTCGCTGCATTCCGGGCAAAGCCCATCTCGTGCGTGACGACCACCATGGTCATGCCCTCGCGCGCCAGCTCCAGCATCACGTCCAGCACTTCCTTGATCATCTCGGGGTCAAGTGCAGAAGTTGGCTCGTCGAACAACATGACTTTGGGGTTCATAGCCAGGGCGCGGGCAATGGCCACCCGCTGCTGCTGACCGCCAGAGAGCTGGCCGGGATAAGCATCCGCTTTCTCAGGAATGCCTACCCGTTCCAGTTGTGCACGTGCGATACGGTCAGCTTCACGCGCGTCGCGCCGGCGCACAACCTTCTGCGCCAGGGTGATGTTTTCGAGGGCGGTCAAATGGGGAAACAGATTGAACTGTTGAAAAACCATGCCGACTTCAGCACGGATGGCATTGATATCCTTGTGGTTGTGGGTGAGCTTCATGCCATCTACCCAGATTTCGCCGCTGGTGGGCGTTTCGAGGTGGTTGATGCAACGCAGCACGGTCGATTTGCCCGATCCACTAGGGCCGATGATCACAACCACCTGGCCACGCGCCACGGTCAGGCTGACGCCGTTCACTGCCTCGACATGACCGAATCGCTTAACCAGGTTGCGAATGACAATCATGTCCTGGCCGTTGCCGTTAGCTGCCGCGCCCATCTTTGCCTAGCCGGGCCTCCACACCCTTGACAATCAGAGAAAGCACAATCGTCATGCTGAGGTAAACGAAGGCCAACGTGTTGTAGGTCTCTGGATAACGGAATGAGGCAGCCACATACAGGCGAGCCTCTTGGGTAATGTCGCGCACACCCAGCACCGACACCAGCGACGAGTCTTTGAGCATGGCGATGAAATCATTGCCCAGTGGAGGCAACACGCGACGCACCGCCTGCGGCAGAATCACATAGCGCATGGCCTGGAAATAGCTCATGCCCAGCGAGCGGGCCGCTTCCATCTGCCCCCGCCCAATTGACTGAATGCCGGCGCGAAAGGTCTCGGCTTCAAAGCCGCCATAAGCGAACGCCAATGCAATGATCGCCCGGCCCAGCAAGGTGACATCTTGTGTGTTGGCCTTTGAGAGGAAATTATCTGCGCCGAGCAGCGGGGACAAGGCATCACCCAGTGCATTCGTCAGTGTGAAGAAGGCCGGCGTCAGCACAAAGGCCACATAGAAAATCCACACCAGGATCGGCAGGCCGCGGATCACCTGCACGTACAGCGTGGCCAGATTGTAGATGACAGGGTTCTTCGACACGCGCCCCAGCCCGGCAATCAGGCCGATGACAATCGCCGACGAGAAGGCCACCAGCGTGACGAAGATCGTTGTCATGATGCCGCGCGCCAGTTTATCCAGAATGACCGTGTATAGCTCGTTGGTCAGAAACTGGTAGAGCAGTGTGACGCCGGCCAGGACAAGCAGCAACAACCACCACGGCAACTGCGCCAGGCGCCCGACAAAATTTCCCTGTGCGCTCGATGGAGATGATGTAGAAGAAACAGCAGCCATGTGGATTAACAATGGCGCAGTGCTGATCGGGCTGACGCGGCTTGCGCCGTGTCAGCCCGACAAAGTTCTCCAAGCGGATCAAGGCGCCGGCGTTGGGCCGGGCTTGATGTCGTCGTAGGTCAGGTTGAACTCTGGGCCAAACCACTTGTCGTTGATCTTCTGCAGGGTGCCATCTTCGCGCATGGACTTCAGCGCTGCGTTGAAGGGTGCTACCAAATCAGACCCCTTCGGGAAGATGAAGCCCAGCTCCTGCCCAACCAGAAACCCCGGCAACAGGCGGATCTGATCGGCGTTCACACCCACATAGCCTTGGCCGGCAGTGTCGTCGATGATGACTGCATCGGCGTCCTTCGAGATCAGCGCCTGCACGGCGTCGCCAAATGTGTCGAACGCCATCACGCGCGCTTCGCCCACCAGCTTAATGGCCTCTTCGTAGTTCGTTGTGCCCTTCTGAGTGGCCAGCTTCAAGTTGGCGTCATTCTTGAAGGCTTCGATACTGTCCACGCGCGTCTCATCCTTGCGCACCATCAGACGCTGCTGAACTGAGATGTAACCATCCGAGAAATCGACCACCTTGGCGCGCTCGTCGGTGATGGTGATGCCGTCGGCTGCCATGTCGAACTGGCCGGCAGCCACTGCAGCAATCATGTTGTCCCAGGCGATTTCCTGAAACACCGGCTTGCAATTAAGGCGCTTGCAAATCTCGGCCAGGGCGTCGTAATCCCAACCGGCCGCCTCGCCGGTATCGAGACGAACAAAGTTAAAGGGTAGATAGGCATTCTCAATGGCGACTTTGATTTCTCTGCCTCCTAGATCGGGCAGCCCGCTCGACGCCGGCGCCTGAGCCGGGGTTGGCAAAGCGCGCGGCGCGGCGACACAGCCGGTGCTGATCACACCTGCCAGGGCTACGAGACTGACCGTTTGAACAATGTTCCTGATCTTCATGTGCATCCTCATCCTCATCCTTAATCTCACTCAATAATCTGACTCAATCTGACTCAATCTGACTCAATCTCACTTACTTAGCATTCCTGTGCGCAATAAAATAAAACAGTGCGATGTAGCACGGAAACAGCGCACTGGGCTTGGAAGAAGATTCTACCGCAGGATCGACTGAATATCGTCTACCTGCTGCACGACGGGCGCATCAAAAGACGACACCCACGCTCGGTTGATTGTCCGCCCGATGCGACAAAGCCGGCGCGCACATGCATCAAGCCGCCAAACCGACACGTAGTATGCTTGCCCCAACAAACACCTATGATTCTGCTTCTAGACATGGATGGCACGCTCATCGATGATCGCGGCTACCGGGCGGCCATTGACGCAACCCTCACTCACTATTGCCGGCGACATTGCCTGCCTGTGTTCACGCCTTCGGATGAGGATGTGACCGTGCTGCACGCGCATGGATTCAGCAACGAATGGGACTCTATCGCTTTCCTGGCCGGCGTGATCCACGCAGAAACCTACCGGGCCGGGCAAAACAGGCCAGACCGACCGGATTTTCAGATGTGGACGCGCCGCACCGCAGGCAGGCCAGGTCTGCCCAATGAGCGCGCGCGCGAGGCGCTGTTGGAACACGGCCCGGCCGAATTGAGCGGTCTATTTCATGAATTGCTGGATCATGTGACGGATACGCAGCGCTCTGAACTGACGCGCATATTCGCCGAATTCATCCTCGGCTCAGAGTTGTTCGCCAGCCACTACAGGCTGTCTGCTGAGCTAAACACACCATCGTTTCTGGCCACACTGGATCGCCCCCTGGTCAACGCAGCCAGCCTCGACATCATCTGCCGGCACGCATCGTGCATCTACACGGCTCGACCGAGTCTTGCTCCTGATGGACATCCGCCAGTGCACCCACCCGAAGCCGAGATTGGGTTGGAGTTACTGGGGCTGGAAAATCTGCCACTGATTGCGCTGGGGCAAATTCAGTGGATCGCCGATCAACACGGCGAGCGCGTCTATGATCTGACCAAGCCGGCGCCGGTTCAGGCGCTGGCAGCCATGCTGGCATCGCAACATGTCACGCCGCTGCTTGCGCTGCAGGCAGCCTATCACCTGTGGAAGTCGGGCGAAGGTCACAGCAGCTTCGCGCGCCTGCACGATCAAGATGTATTCGTCGCAGAAGACAACGCCGGCGGCGTGCGGGCCTGCCACGAAGCTGCTAGGTTGCTGCAGCGGCATGGCATTGAAATACGGGTGCATGGATTGGGAATCGCAACTGCGAGCGCCAAACGCGAGGCGCTAGCGGCGGTGTGCGAGAGCGTTTACGACAATGTGAACGACGCCCTTGCAGACTGCGCGCGGCGCGCCGGAGCGCCAGCGCCGGGCGTTACAGGCCAGAATTCTTGAAGCAAGGTGGCGCGTGCGATGTTGACAGCGCGGAAAAACCGTGTCCTCAACTGGCTGATCTATCGAACGCTCGTGTACGGGCCGGCGCGACGACATTTTTCCCGTATCCGCCTGCGGCAGGCCACGCCCAACCCGCAACGCAACGGCCCGCCGGTGATCCTGTTTGGCAATCACAGCTCGTGGTGGGATGGCTACATGGTCATGCTGCTGAATGAGCAGGTCTGGGGTCTGGATGCCTATATCATGATCGAGGAAGCGCAACTGGCCCGTTATCAGTTCTTCAGACTTTTGGGCGGATTTTCGGTGAACCGGCAAAACGGGCGCAGTGCAGCAGCTAGCATCACCTACAGCGCCGACCTGTTGAATAACAAGCCAGGGCGCATGTTGGTGATCTTTCCGCAAGGCGAAATTCTCGCCAACGATCGCCGGCCACTGATCTTTTACTCTGGCGTCGGCCACCTGGCGCGCCGCGTGCGTGATGTCCGGTTTTATCCCCTAGCCCTGCGCTATGAATTTATCGGCGAACAAAGGCCAGAGGTATTCCTGAGTGTGGGCACGCCGCTGCACTTTGCAGACAGTTCCGCCACACCGAAAGATATTGCGGCCTCTCTTGCACAGGCGCTGACCAACGAACTCGATAGGCTGCGAGATGACGTGATCGCCTACCGCTTACAGTCATTCACAACAGTGATAAGCGGGGTGCCAAGCATCAATCGGCTGTGGGACTCGCTGCGAGGCAAACCGCCAATGCACGAGGTCGGCGCGGATAACGATAACGCGAACCCCAGACAAGCCTGACCCCCAAAGCGCCGTATATAATCACCGATATATTCTGAGTTTTCCTGCGCGCAGCGCAGCACACTTGCAGCAGAAAAGAACGGTAAAGGTGAACTCAATGAAACTCGACTTGCAAGTCCGCGACGATCAGTCTCAGGCCGCTACGCTTCTGGAAGAAGAAACCGCCAGCATCAACATGAGCGTCGTCGATGATGCATCGTTCGCCCCTCCCCGGCGCCCGGGCAACAGGGACATGGACGACAGCGAAGACACTGTGGATGCCGACGATTTTGATGAAGACTTCGACGAAGATTTCGATGCGTTCGAGGATGACGAAGACGAAGAGGACGAGCTGGCGGATGACGATTTCGAAGATATCGAATCGCTTGAGGAACTCGACGAACTCGAAGATATCGATGAAGGCGATGAAGGCGATGACGAAGAGGAATTGTTCATAGACCTGGAGGAGGACGAGGAAGAGGACGAAGAAGACGAAGACGAGGAACTCCTCTGGGATGACGATGACGAGGACGAGGAAGACGACGACCTGTAGCCTGTGTCGCGCGCTACAATACGCTGCTCAGCAGCCAGGCCGGCATGGCCTGGCTGCTTTTCAGTCCCCCGCCAATCGCGCGACGATTTTGGCAATTTCAAGCGCTGAATCAGGCTTGGCCAGCGCCGCCGAAGCGCGGCTCAACGCCTCAAGCCGGCCCGGCTCGGACAACCACTGGCGAATTTGCTTGACAACTACCCACGGGAAGGGGCACCACGCGCCGGCCCCGCGAGTGACCACGTAATCAACATTCCCCTCTTCCTGCCCCGGCACGCGGTCATAGAGGATGATCGGCAAGCCGGCAATAAAACCTTCTGCGATTGTGCCCGGGCCGGCCTTGGTCACCAGAATGTCAGCAGCGCCCATCAGTTCCGGGACGTTGTCTACAAAACCAAACACACGCATGGGGATGCGTGGGTTGATAAACTCCAGATTGTGCTTGACCCTCTGATTACGCCCACACACAACGATCAATTGCACCGGCAAATTGCTGAAAGCGATCTCGCGCGCCGTGAGTTCCAGTCTGCCCATCCCATCGCCTCCGCCCATCAAGAGCACAACCGGCATGCTCTGATCCAGCCCCAGGGCCTCGCGCGTTTCTCTGCGCTTGCCAAGACGCTGTTGGAAATCGGGCAAAACCGGTTGGCCGGCGACAATCACTTTCTCGGCGGGCACCAGGTTCGCAATGGCATCGCGGGCCGACTCTTCGTTGGGCACGATGCAATAATCCACATCGGGCGCATAGTGTGCAGCATGCCCGGCTACCAAGTCGGTGACCACATTCATAAACTTGGCTGGATTTCCCAGGCGGTGGATCACCGACGGCATGGTCTGGTTATAGACGAGATGGCACGACACATACACATCTGCGGGCGCAGTCTTGATGATGTCCTCGGCCAGCTTGTCACTGATAGGCTCGAATGCACGCCGAATGGCGACCACTTGCCGCCGGCCATTGCTGATATGAAAGCCCAGCGCGTATAACATACGCCCATAGGTAACCCACATCGGGTAATCGATATCGAGCCGGCCCAGCAAAGGCGGCAGCAAGCGAAACCCGTTCACAAACTGTATTTCGTAGCGATCGGCGTAGAGCATCCGAATACCGGCGGCAATAGCCTGCGCTGCGCTACGATGGCCTCCACCGGCGTCCGCATATAACAGCACGATTCGTTTCATATGAGCACGGGCCTCCATGAAGTTATCAATGTCTGTACTGACACCCGAACCGCAAATCTGCGCGGGCACGGCTATCGTAGGTACGGCTGGCGTGGCAAGCGCGATCAAGCCGATGAGTCAGCGCGGGAACGCTTGCTGGCCAGCCGACGCTCTAACTCGCGCCGGCTCAGTAGCACTTTATGCCCACACGTCAGGCACTTCAGCCCAATATCTGCGCCAACGCGAACCACACGCCACTCGTAGCCTCCACACGGATGGGGTCTGCGAAGCCTGACCACATCATCCAGTTCGAGAGGTGTGATCTGAATAGGGGACACGCTTGGATTATACCGCCGGGGCGCGCCCCGGCGCCACGTCTATCACAGCGCTCAGACTGATAATGACATCACACAAACGACGCGGTCAACCCCAAGCTACGCGCCTCATCAGGCGGCTCATTAAACGAAAGAAGAGATCAAGACAAAAGGAGAGATCACATCATGCAAGTTCTTGTGTTATGCGATGACTACTGGCATCCCGCGCGTGTGCCGCGCGCAGGACTGGCGCCACTGAGCGCAGGTTTCACGCTGGATTGGATCGCACAAGCCGGCGATTGGTCGGCTCAAAAGATGGCCGGCTACCAGGTCGTCGTGCTCACCAAATCTAACAACATGTCATCGACCGACCAAACGCCATGGATGAGCGACGACGTCCAGCGGGCGTTTGCGGACTACGTGCGCGCCGGCGGCGGCCTGCTGGTGATGCACTCTGGCTCGGCCGGCTACGCCGAGACGCCCATCCTGCGCCGGTTGATGGGCGGTGTATTTATGGAACACCCGCCTCAATGCCATGTGACGTACACGCCACGAGCAGGACATCCTCTGACGACGGGTAGCGCACCGTTCACCGTCACAGACGAACATTATGTGATGGCATTCGACGATGCGCAGGCCGAAGTATTTCTAACCGGCACATCCGAGCACGGAACTCAGCCGGCCGGCTGGACGCGCATAGAGGGCAAGGGGCGGGTGTGTTTGCTCACACCAGGGCACAACCTAGACGTGTGGCTGCACCCGGCTTATCAGGCCATCATCCGCAACGCGCTGCGCTGGTGCGGTCGAAATGACGGGCCGGCAAAAGTACAATAGCTTCATGTCCCACTCAAGTTCATCTGACAACCCGTCTGTGTTAAGCGATCAGCAGGTACTTGAAAAGGTCGAGGCCGGACTATCCGCCCTGAATACTGCCGGCCGGCGTGTGCTCGTTCTCGTTCCCGACAGCACGCGCACCTTCCCATTGCCGCTCATGCTGCGCGCCGTGTACCGCGCCGTTGGCCGCCAGGCCAGCGCATTCGACGTGATGATTGCGCTGGGCACGCATCAGCCAATGAGCGAACAGGCCATTGACCAGCTCATCGGTATGAGCGCCGCCGACCGCGCACAGTTGCATAACTTTCGGGTGATGAACCACGAGTGGCACGTGCCCGGCACACTGACGCAGATCGGGATTGTTCCGGCTGCCGAAGTGCGGGCCATCACGAAGGGGATTTTGACTGAGGATGCGCCGGTCGTCATCAACCGGGCTGTGCTTGAACATGACCACATCCTCATTTGTGGGCCGGTCTTTCCGCACGAATCAGTTGGCTTCAGCGGCGGCAACAAGTACCTGTTCCCCGGCATCGCCGGCATGGAGACGATCAGCACGTTTCACTGGCTCAGCGCCATGCTGACCACGATGAACGTGATCGGCAAACAGGACACGCCGGTGCGGGCGCTGATCGATCGCTTTGCGCAGGCAGTGCCCACACCCGTGTCGTGCGTCGCTTCGGTCGTCAGCCCGGCCGGCGTGCATGGCATCTTTGTGGGTGATGCCCAGTCGGCACAGCGACAGGCTGCCCAGCTTTCGGCGCAAATCCACGTCGCATATCTGGACAGGCCCGTGCACACCGTCATTGCAGCCGTGGCCGACCTGTACGACGACCTGTGGACGGCCGGCAAAGGCATGTACAAGTCGGAGCCGGTGGTGCAGGACGGCGGGCGGGTCATCATCTACGCGCCGCGCATCCGTGAAGTCAGCTTTACGCACGGCCAATGGCTGGATGAGATCGGCTATCACGTGCGGGACTATTTTGCGTCGCAGATGGATCGCTTTGCCCACGTGCCGCGGGTAGCCATGGCCCACAGCACCAACGTCAAGGGCGCCGGCGCCTTTGATCCAGCCAGCCAGATCGAAACACCGCGCATTCAGGTCGATCTCGCCACCGGCATCCCCGAAGAACGGTGCCGGCGCATCAACCTGGGCTACGTCGATCCGGCAACAGTATCGCTTGAGGAATGGGAGCGCCGGGCGGCGTCCGATGATGGTATCCTTGTGATTCATCATGCCGGGGAGAAACTGTATCGGCTGCGCGGGGGAGAGCCGGCCTGAGCGGCGCTCGACGCGCTGCGCGTGCCACTTCTAAAGGCCATGTCCAGACGAATCACGAGTTTCTTTGAGTTGTTGCTGTTGTTCGTCGTCATCCTGGCATTGGGACTGGGTGTGAACTGGATCGACACATCTGCCGCAAGGTCCGCGATCGCCAGCAGGCCGGCTGAGCCGCCCATCTTGCCGCAGTCCGCCGAGTCAATGCCGGCGCAGGCGGCAGAAGTCCCGACGCGGGAAGTCACTACAACACCTGCCGAACTGTTGGCCACGCCAGACACGCAAGCTGCGAGCGAGATGCTGACACCCACCGCAGCAATCTTGCCCACGGCGGTGGCTACGCCGGTGGCCTTCGCTCCCCAGGTCGAGCTGGAAGATCAAGATGCGCCACTGCTGGTCCAGGCACCTGGCACGGTCAACGTTTTGATTCTCGGCAGTGATGCCGCCGCCGACGACCGCTATGCCCGCACCGACACGATGATCATCGCCAGCATCAACCCCGACCTGCCCTCGGTGAGTATGCTGTCATTGCCGCGCGACCTGCAGGTGCGCATCCCCGGCCGAGCCGACGACCGGCTGAACATTGCCTACGAACTGGGTTACATGCGCGAATATCCCGGCGGCGGGCCGGCCTTCCTGGCTGCCGTATTGCGCAAGAACTTCGGCATCCGCATCGATCATTTCATCCGCGTGGATTTCGCCGGCTTTGTCAAAGCTGTCGATACGCTGGGCGGCGTGGATGTGATCGTGGAGTGCGAATTGCACGACACCTTCCCTGATAACACCTCACCGACCGGCAAGAGCGATCTGGATGTCTACCCCGGCATCGCCTCACTGAGCGGCAAACAGGCGCTGTGGTACGCCCGATCCCGCTGGTCTACGACCGACTTCGATCGCGCCCGCCGGCAGCAAAAAGTGCTGCGCGCCCTGTTTGCCAAAGCCCGCAGCAGCAATCTCTTACAGAGCGCATTCGGCCTCTATAACGATTTCCGCGAGAACGTGGAGACCAGCATCGGCATTGGGGACCTGCCATTCTTCATCGATATCGTCAGCCGGCTAGACGATCTCGCGATCAAGAATCGCGTGGTGACCTACCCGGTGATCAAAGCCTTCACCCGGCCCGATGGCGCGCAGGTGTTGTTGCCAACACAGGACACCATCCCATACATTGCCGAATCATTGTCGCCGCCGGCGGGCAATCGCGCCCAAAGCCGCCCGCTGGTGGAAGTGATCAATTTGTCTGGCCGGCCAGATATGGAAAAGGTCGCGCAAGAACGGCTGATCTGGGAAGGATTCGGCGTGTACCACACCGAGCCGGTTAGCCAAACCGTTCAACCCAACACACAGATCATCAACTACGCCACAACTGCGAAAGGGTCGCCGATCCCCCGCCTGGCCAGCATCTTCCGAGTAACCCGGCAGAACATCGAGGCCGACCCGGATCCAAGCAGTCCAGTGGTGGCCCGCATCGTGCTGGGCAAAAACTACAACTCGTGCCCCGCCACGTCGAACATGGCCGGCGATGTGCCGCTGGCGCCAGCCACGGATATGATTCCCATCGCGACGCCTGCGCCGTAAGAACGCGCACTCAAAAAAGCCTGTGTCCCGACTAACGCCGACGGCCCAGGGTTGCAATACCGTCTCAGGGTATTGGCGTCGGGGTGTCCGTCGGAGGCTGCGTGGGCATCTCAGTCGGTTCTGGGGTGGGCGTATCGGTGACAGTGGGCGGGGGTGTCTCGGTGGGGCTGGGTGATGGCGTGGGCGTGATGGTGGGCTGGCTCGTGGCCGTGGCCTGTGGAGCCGGCGTATCCGACGGCTGCGGGGTGATGCTCGGCGGCACAAACTGGGTCGGCATATCGCCGAAGGTGGGTGTGGGAGGCAGAGGCGTGAAAGTCTGGAGCAACGACGGTGCGAGCGCGCGAGTAGGTGTCGGCGTGGCACGATCGGGCTGACCGGGCTGCGCAATGAGCAGGGCGGCGATCCCGATCACATAGCACGGAATTGTCAACAAGATAATGCCGATGAGGATGCTGTAAACAGTGCGCCGGCTGGACAGCCGATTCGATAGTTGCTGCATTGGCTGCAATTATAGGAGTTTGGCATGGGTGTAGTATCATCCCTCGTCTGTGGCCTGCGGTCACCTTAAGACTACACACAATCGCCAAAGCATCTTTTGGCGCGGCAACTGTGATAACTGAAATGTCTCAAGGAAACTCACACCGGGAGCGGTTCATGTTTCAACCCGTCTCATCGCAACCTAACTTCGCGGCGCAACTCGCCGAGCAAGAACGCGACGTGCTGGCGTTCTGGGCGCGCACGCGCGCCTTCGAGCGGCTGCGCGAAAAGCTGGCCGGCGCAGCGCAACAATATTCCTTCCTCGACGGCCCTATCACAGCCAACAACCCGATGGGCGTTCATCACGCCTGGGGCCGCACATACAAAGACCTGTGGCAGCGCTACCATGCAATGAACGGCCGCGACCAGCGTTGGCAAAATGGTTTCGACTGCCAGGGCCTATGGGTAGAAGTCAACGTCGAGAAAGACCTCGGCTATACCAGCAAACGCGACATCGAAGCGCACGGTGTACAACGCTTCATCAACCTGTGCAAGCAACGGGTGTTGAATTCGGCGGCGTTGCAGACCGAACAATCGATCCGCCTCGGCTACTGGATGGATTGGAACGACCCGACCGAGCTGCGCATGATGGCCGAACGCATCGTGGACAACCCGGAACAAATGATCGCCGTTGAACGCAACGGCACACTGATTCGCGGCAGCGTCGAACAACTGGTTGGACAACTTGGCTCGCCAGAGCTGGGCGGTTCCTACTTCACGTTCAGTGATGAGAACAACTACCAGATCTGGGGGATGCTGAAGAAGTGTTACGAGCGCGGCTGGATTTACAAGGGCAGCGATGTGATTCCCTGGTGCCCGCGCTGCGCCACCGGCATCAGCCAGCACGAAATGGACACCGAAGGGTACAAGGATCGCGCCGACACCTCAGTCGTTGCGCAGATGAAACTGCGCCGCGTGGAGGCCTCGCGCGCCATCTGGCGATCGGAGAGTGCACGCGCAGCGTTCGAGACGGCAGACAATAAATATCTGCTGGCGTGGACGACAACGCCATGGACGCTGCCGGCGAACATTCTGGCGGCGGTGGGGCCAAAGCTAAAGTACGCGATTGCGCGCCAGGCGCACGAGGTGTATGTGCTGGGCGCGCAAACCTTAAAAACGCTTAAAGGCGACTACGAGGTGCTGGGCGAGATTGAAGGCAGCGCCTTGGTCGGCTGGACTTACGAAGGGCTGTTCGACGACCTGCCGGCGTGGGCCGATGCGTCGCAACAATGGCGCGACCGGCATCCCGGCCAGCCGGCATTCGAACACCAGGTCATCCCATGGGACGAAGTCAGCGAAGCCGAAGGCACAGGCATCGTGCACATCGCCCCCGGCGCCGGCCCAGAAGACTTCCAACTCGGCAAGCAATTCGACGCCCCATCAATCGCGCCGCTGGCCGAAGACGGCTTCTATCTGGACGGCTTCGGCCCGCTCAGCGGCAAGTTTGCCCACGACGTTGCCGAACTCATCATCCAACTGCTGCGCGACAGGGGCCGCTTCTATCGCGCCGACCAGTACGTCCACCGCTATCCGCATTGCTGGCGCGACGGCACCCCCCTGGTATACCGACTGGTAGACGAGTGGTACATCTCGATGAACGAGTTGCGCCACGAAATGATCGAAGTCGCCAAACAAATTCGCTGGATTCCCGATTTTGGCCTCGAACGTGAACTCGACTGGCTGCGCAACATGCACGATTGGATGATCTCCAAGAAGCGCTATTGGGGACTGGCCTTGCCGATCTGGGAATATCCAGATGGCTCGTTCGAGGTTATCGGCAGCAAAGAAGAGCTGAAAGCGCGCGCGGTGGAAGGATGGGAGGAATTTGAAGGGCATACACCACACCGCCCGCACATCGACAAGATCAAAATTCGGCATCCAAAAACCGGCCTGATCGGGACGCGCATTCCCGACGTAGGCAATCCCTGGCTCGACGCCGGCATCGTGGCCTACTCTACCCTGCGCTATCGCAACGATCCCGACTATTGGCGCAAGTGGTTCCCCGCCGACTTCATCACCGAGAGCTTCCCCGGCCAGTTCCGCAACTGGTTCTACTCGTTGATCGCCATGAGCACCGTGCTGGAGAACAAGCCGCCCACACGCACGGTGCTCGGCTTCGCCACCTTGCTCGACGCTAAAGGAAAGCCGATGCACAAATCGTCGGGCAATATGATCGAGTTCAACGAGGCTGCTGATCGAGCCGGCGCAGACGTGATGCGCTGGCTGTACGCGCGACAGGCCTACGACGACAACCTGTTGTTCGGATGGGAAGCCCTTGACGAGGTGCGGCGGACACTGTTTATCCCGCTGTGGAATGTATACGCCTTCTTCGTGAACTACGCCAACATCGACAAGTGGGAGCCAAGCACACAGCCGGAAGCGCAAAGCCGTCCCCCGGCCTATAGCTCACTCGACCGCTGGATCCTCGCCCGGCTGAGCCAGGTCACCAGCCAGGCGCGCGCGGCGCTCGATGATTACAACGCCCGCGCGGCGGCGCTGGCCATCGAGAAGTTTGTCGATGACCTGTCCAACTGGTATGTGCGGCGCTCGCGCCGGCGCTTCTGGCGCAGCGAGTCGGACGCCGCCGGCCGGGCCGACAAACAAGCCGCCTACGCCACGCTGTATCGCGTGCTGACAACGCTGTGCCGATTGATGGCCCCCTTCACCCCCTTCCTGACCGAAGCGATGTGGCAGAACTTGGTCAACCGGCAAACTGTTCAGCACCCCGCCGACGCAGCCGAGGTCCAATCTGTGCATCACCAGCCCTACCCGGTCGCCGATCCGCTGTCTGATGATGAGGTGAAGCTGCTGCGCGATACGGCCATCGCCCGAACGATGGTCAACCTGGGGCACAGCACGCGCGCACAATCTGGCTTCAAGGTGCGCCAGCCGCTGGCCCGCGCTCTGGTGGTAGCCGACACCTATTCACAGGCCGCGATTCGCGCCCAAGAGGACGTGATCGCCGAAGAGCTGAACGTCAAGCGAATCGAGTTTGTCGAGCGCGAAGGCGAACTGGTGAGCTACAAGATACTGCCCGATAACAAAAAACTCGGCCCACAGTTCGGGGCGCTGTTCCCACAGGTGCGCAAGGCGCTGTCGGCGTTGGACCCCAACCAGGTGGCTGCGGCGGTAAAAGCAGGAGAGGCGGTGGAAGTGCAGCTTGACGATCGCACCGTATCGCTGCCGGCCGGCGACATTATCGTGCAGGCCATGCCACGCGAGGGCCTGGTCGTCGCCGGCGAGAATGGCATCGTCGTAGCGATGGATACCGCACTGACAGAATCGCTGGTGTATGAAGGCTTGGCGCGTGAGGTGGTGCGCCGGATCAACGACCTGCGCAAGTCCGCCGGACTCAATCTGACCGACCGCATCATCACAACTTACACGGCCACACCCCGACTGGCTGCGGCAATCGACGCATTTGCCGCATATATCCGCGATGAAACACTGTCAGTCACATTACAGCATGCACAGACGCCATCCGACATCACCGGACAAACGGCCAGCGACACCTTTGACGGCGAATCGCTTACAATTGGGGCTGTGCGTGCGCCGACAAATGCACGATGAACATCGCAATGAATGCGCCGGCCTCGCCGGCTAATTCGCTGCCGACAACTGCTACAAGAGGGAGTGCGCGGTGTCAGATCTACCAGCCAGTCAGCAATCAGCGCCGGCGCTTGGGCGCCAGCCCATCTACCCAACGACAGACATTGATCTTCAAGATGACGCGGGCAAAACCCAGTTTCCATCTTTAACGCCGGGAGAGGCGCGCGCTGCGCATCAACTGCTGACCCAATTCGACCGGCTAGATGCCCGCAACATCATCGCTTTGCTCGGCCCGCGTTGGTGCGGCAAGAGCACAGTGCTCAATGCCTTGCTCGCTCCTGCACCTGGCCGGCGTATCCGCACACCGGATCATCGCAAAGTGATCGGTATGCTCATCGATGCCGGCGCGATCAATACAGCCGAGGGCAAGTCGCCCTGGCACCATCTGGTGCTAAACGTGCTCGAACTGCTGGCATCGCACGCCATGCCCACCGAGCGCAAGCTCATCAACGACTTGCGTTCGGAATTGCTGCGGGCAACACGCTCCGGCGCACGAGCAGATTCAGACAACCGGCTGGCCATTGCCGCATTCGCGCATCACTTCCGCACCGCCTATCCCCGCCTGGTGATGAACGTGTTCTCACTGTCGAATGCAGTGCTGGTGGTTGGCATTGACCATCTAGACCGCGCGCCGGCCAGCCAGATCACCGAGTGGCTCGAAGCGGCCAACTACTTTCTCAGCGCGCCGGGCTGTGCAGTTGTCGCGTGCGCCGATGACGCTGCCCTCATCGCCAAATTACACCAGAACACCAATCCCATCCCATACCAAGACACCCCGCCGGCCATGACCAACGAGGCCGTGCTGGACAAATGGCTGCCTCGACGCGTGACGATTGAAGTGCTCAGCCCAGCCATTAGGCCAGCGCCATCTCCCAGAGCTGCCCGCGAGTCGCTCAAAGCAGCAGAAGCGTCAAATCAGGGCCATCAAACCATACCGCCGGCTTGCATGAACATCATCACATCCGCCTTGGAGCCTGATCGCCGGCTGATCGAGGTGGCCGCCGACAACTGGCGCGCCGCCATGCAAGCAGTGATCAAACGCGCGGAAGACGGCATCGGCAACGCCATCTCGTCTACCCTGATTGCCAAGCTGGTCGCGCTTCAAGCATTGTCGCCGCAGTTGTTTGACGCAGGACGATACAACGCCCGCCTGTTGGTTACGCTGGAGCAACAGTTGCGCGGCGAGATACACGTCCCCCCCGGTGACGATTGGTATGGCGCAGTCAGCCAGCATTCGGCCCTAAGATCATTGTTGAGCGCGAGTCCATTGTTCTCCGAGGTGGCATTGCCTGATTTGGCGGCTGCATTGAGGCTGACATACGCTGGCCGGGAGGCCGAATCTGACCGGCCAACCGCAGCACCGTCGCACGCGTCCGTGCCCGCAGCACACCCTGCCGGCGCAGGGATCATCGCGCCGGCCAACCTTGACGCCGCCCAAGAGAGCACGACGCAGCCCTTCACACTGGGGCTGCCGGCATGGATATCGGCGATTGTGGCCGGCGGCGTGTTCATTATCGATCGCCTCGCTAAACTGCTGGTGGTCGCAGCGCAGCCTGAAATTATCTATACCAGCATGGCCGGCGCAACGGCTACATCGAACGCGCTGGCAGTGGGCGCCGAGTTATTCGGCGTTGCCCTATGCGCGCTCATCCTACTGTTTTGGGGCGGTGCGCGACCACAGCGGCTGTACTCGATCAGCCTGGGATGCATTCTCGGCGCGCTGACATCTAACTTATTCGACCGGCTGGCGTATGGGCACGTGCTCAATTTCATTCACATCGCCAACCTGCCCGTGTTCAACGTGTCTCATGTGGCGCTGCTAAGCGGGGCGCTCCTGCTGGGCGTATCGCTGTTGCGCAACGGGCTGAGCCGCCAGCCACAGCCTTGATGTGCGATCTCTACGTGCGCCCGATTAAGACTTCAGTGACGTTTTAATGAAAAGTGAATCGTTCCGCAAGCTATCTCCACTCGACCGGGTGCTGCTCTTCATTGTTGCCCTGATTGCGCTGGCAGCCGACCAGATCAGCAAAGTGCTCGTGCAGACAAACATTCCACTCGGCATGACAGTGCCGATTGCGCCATTCCTGACGCCATACCTGACCTTCACCCATGTGCAGAACACAGGCGCTGCATTCAGCCTGTTTCAAAACGCCAACTGGTTTTTTATCATCGTCGCCACCCTCGTAGCCGGCCTGATCGTGTACTACACCCCGCGCCTGCCGCCCGGCGATAAGCTGTCGCGCGCCGCGCTCGGCTTACAACTGGGCGGAGCCGTGGGCAACCTGATTGATCGTCTGCGCTTCGGCTATGTGACCGATTTCATTCATCTGCAAGTGCCGGAGATCGGATTTGACTGGCCAGTTTCGAACATCGCCGACATTTGCATTGTGTCCGGCGTGATTCTGCTGATCGCCTGGAGCGCACTTCAAGAACGCGCCCAACAACGCGCACAAGCCCAACAAGAACAGCAGAGCCAGCAAACAACGCAGGAAACCGCCGGAGAGTAACCCCCACATCAGTTGACAGACAAGCAACTGCGCGCCCAAGACAATCTGCAAGTTCTGCAGGTTAAGGAGCATTGACATGGCCGGTTACGTCGAAAGCCTTCTCGGCGCTAATGAAAAGATCATTATTCGTCGCCGACAGCACTGGTTGATCTGGGTGCCCCGGCTGGTTCTGTATGCGCTGATCGCAGTTGCGATTGCAGTCGCCAGCGCGCTCACGGGGATGCTGACAGGCGGCGTCGGCGCTTTCGGCATCGTATTTGTGCTCATCCCCCTGCTTATGATGGTCAAAGAGTGGATCGACTGGTGGACTGAAGAATACATCGTCACCAACCGCCGCATCATCCAGTCCGAGGGGTTCATCAACAAACACGTCGTTGATTCATCGCTGGAGAAGATCAACGATGTCGTGCTGGCGCAATCAGTGCTGGGGCGGATTTTTGACTACGGCGACATCAAAATCTTGACCAGCAGCGACATTGGGGTCAACCGGCTGGACAAGCTGGCCAGGCCGGTGCAGTTCAAAATCGCCATGTTGAACGCAAAAGAGGCGCTGCGGCAAAGCAGCGACAACGAAGACCTGGGCGCAGCGCAAACAGCCCAAGGCGGTGCAGGCAAACTAGGCTTGACCGAAATATCCGACCGGCTTGAAGAACTGGAAGATCTGCGCAAGAAAGGGTTGATCAGCGAGCAAGAGTTCCAGACCAAGCGCGCCAATCTTCTGAAGCGGGTTTGAGGGAGCATGTCTGAGTTCATCATTCAGGGCGGGGCGCGTCTGCGCGGCGAAGTGCAGTCGTCGGGCAACAAGAACGCCACACTGCCCCTGCTGGCTGCCTCCTTGTTGACCGATCAACCTGTGACGTTTCACAACGTCCCGAATATCCGCGATGTGCAGGCCATGCTGAAGCTACTACAGTCGCTGGGGGTGTCTGCAGAGTGGATCGGGCCAAACAGTGTGCGCCTGCAGGCAGACCAGGTCAATCAATGCCAGCTAGACCCGGGGGTGTGCAAAGAGATTCGAGCCAGCATTCTGCTGGCCGGACCAATGCTGGCTCGCACCGGCCATATCAAATTGCCACCGCCAGGCGGCGATGTGATCGGACGCCGGCGCGTAGACACACATTTCCTGGCGCTGAAAGCGCTGGGGGCCGACCTGCGCGTCGATGGCGGGTTTGAGCTATTCGCGCAGCGGCTGGCAGCCGCCGACATCATGCTGGATGAAGCCAGCGTGACAGCGACGGAGAACGCCATCATGGCAGCGGCGCTGGCAGCGGGAGAGACTGTCATCCGCAACGCAGCCAGCGAACCACACGTGCAAGACTTGTGCCACTGCCTCAATAAGATGGGCGCGCGCATCCGGCATATCGGCTCTAACACGCTCAAGATCGAAGGCGTGCCACACCTCAATGGCGCCGAGTTCACCATCGGCGCGGATAACATCGAGGTCACCAGCTTCATCGTTATCGGCGCGTTGTGCGGCGACGGCATATGGATTCGCAAGGCAAGCCCCGAACACTTGCGCATGACACAACTGATGCTGGGACGCATCGGCATCCGCTTCGAAATTCATGGGCCGGATGTGTATGTGCCGGGCGACCAGCCCCTGCGCGTCGAGCCTGAGCTGGACGGGGCGATCCCCAAAATCGATGACAACCCCTGGCCAGCCTTTCCGGCCGACGCAATGAGCCTGGCAATTGTGGCCGCCACCCAGTCGAACGGCACCGTGCTTTTCCACGAGAAGATGTTCGAAAGCCGGCTGTACTTTGTGGACAAACTGATCAGCATGGGTGCGCGGATTGTGTTGTGCGATCCACATCGCTGTATCGTGCAAGGCCCCAGCCGGCTGCACGGCGAAACAGTGCAAAGCCCCGACATCCGCGCCGGCGTGGCGTTGGTCATTGCTGCATTGTGCGCCGAAGGCCGCAGCACCATCTCAAACATTCAGCAAATCGACCGGGGCTACGAACGCTTCGATGAAAAGTTGCGCGCGCTGGGAGCAGACATCGAGCGCAGATAGGGCGCAGCCCTACGACGACGCACCACTATAGCGGCGCACGCCGGCCTTCCACAGACGAGACGACACCCACACGGCCAGGACTCCAAGCGCAAGGAAGCCGGCAGTTTCCCACCAGGCCAACTCGCCGCGCAAGCCCTGCAAGGGCACAGTTGTCGCCACAGCAATCGGAATGACAAACGTGATGAGCAAGCGCAGCCAAAACGGATACACCTGAGCCGGAAAGCGCCCGGCATCCATCAACGCAGCCAGTATGGTCACGTTGTTGTCAAAACGGGTGAACCAGAACGTCACAGCGATCATCACAATCCACAAGCTGTATAACACGGCGGCGCCGGAGACCGTCAGAGCAAGGAATGTAGCGATATTGGCCGGCGTAGCAACCCGGCCGCTCATGCCCAGTCCCGCGACAATCAACACAACAGCAATCACGAAATCCCACAGCCGCCACAACTCGATGCGCGTGACGCTGACGAGGAACTGGCTGTTGGCCGGCTGTAGGAACGTGTAGTCCAGCGAGCCATCGCGCAAGCCCTGGTTGAATTTCTCTGTGTTGGGCCACACAATGATGGACATCATCGTGTTCACCAGCCGCCACACGCCAAGCAGCGCGACCAACTCAGCCGGCCCCCACCCGCCCAACTCATTCGTGTTCGCAAAGATAATGGCCAGACTGGTCAGCTCCCAGCCAAGCCACATCAAGTTGAGCAAGATCTGCACCACTGCCTCGCTGCGGTAGGCCAGCGCGACCTGAACGTTTAGTCTGAGAAAGGCGCCAATGATGCGC
Source organism: Candidatus Roseilinea mizusawaensis (assembly GCA_016841965.1). Taxonomy (GTDB): domain Bacteria; phylum Chloroflexota; class Anaerolineae; order J036; family Brachytrichaceae; genus Roseilinea; species Roseilinea mizusawaensis. The sequence continues at coordinate 28,432 of JAEANN010000015.1, forward strand.
AACGCATTCATCCCATCCACCTCCTGTGATTACGCCCCAACAGCCGAGAATTGCCTGACGCCGGCGCGCCAAACAAGCCGAAAGATGACCCAAGCCAGCGCCAGCCACACACTCTGCATGCCAAAATTCAGCGCTATGTCTTGCGGGCCGAGCTTGCCAAGAATGAGTTGAATGGGGAAATAGAGCGTGTAGGGGAAAGGCAGCAGCCTGGCGATCGTCTGCAACACGGGCGGCAGCAGCGCCAGCGGCACAAAGTGGCCGGCAAACAACATGAACACCGCCGAGTAGAAGTTCCACAGCGCCCACACCCGCGTCGTCCAAAATGCCACCAGCGCCAGCGCAGAGCCAAGCAGAAACAAAATGCCAAACGCCACGATCAGAGCCGGCACGGCCAGAAGCAGATAGAGCGCGTTCAAGTTCAGCGCCGGCCGGAAGAGCAGATAGAGCACCAGCCAAATCGGGACCAGCGCAATCAGATTCAGCGCCTTGAAAGCAATATTGTTAACCAATACCTGCGTTAGCACCGGGTGCGCTGGCAACAGCAAGCGATTGGATAGGTTGCCATTCTGAATTTCGGGCGCCAGCACATGGATAGTAATCTGGCTGGTCAACACATCCACCACCAGCAGCACCATGTAATAGGCGGCAAAATCATTCGCCGTCAGCCCATTGACATTTCCCTGGGTCTGGGCCACCGTCGTCCATACTGCAAGATAGACAACCGGCGACACCAACCAGAACAGCAGATACATGAGCAGGTTGGCGCGATACTGCCACTGCTCGGCCCAGTTCAAAGCCCATAAACGCCTGAAGATTTCAAACATAGCTGTTGCGGATTGCCTGATTCACGGCTCACTCGTTGAACGCTCGTTCATTGAACGCTCGTTCGATCACGTCCTCGATGGGCGGTTCCTCGATGGTGAGGTCTTGAACCGGCTGTTCGGCAAGCAGTCGAGCCGTGATCGCGGGCACCTGATCGGCCGGCACTTGAAGGCGCTTCTTGCCGGTCTCATCTTCACCTGGCAACACGGTTCCATATGCGTCCAAGACACAGTCGTCGCAGCCGCCCAGATGCACGCTGATGATCTTGTATGGCGCGATGCGGCGGCTTAATTCATTCAATCCGCCGTCGTAGCGCAACATGCCGTGATGGATAATGATGACACGTTCACAGAGGGCCACGACATCGGCCATGTAGTGGCTGGTCAGAATAACCGTGGCGCTGTTACGACGGTTGTACTCTTTCAAGAAAGCACGAATACGGGCCTGCGCGCCCACATCCAGGCCGATCGTCGGCTCGTCCAGAAAGAGCACGCTGGGCCGGTGCAACAGAGAGGCAGCCAACTCGCACTTCATGCGCTCACCCAGCGACAGGTTGCGCACCGGCTTGCGGATAATCGGCCCCAATTCGAGCAGATCGTCCAGCTCCTGAAAAGATCGCTTGTAATCAGCGTCGCTGAGACGGTAGATCGCTTTATTGAGGAGGAAAGAGTCAGCCGCCGGCACATCCCACGCCAGGCGGTTGCGTTGGCCCATCACCAAAGTCATCGAGCGTAGATAGCCGGCCCGTCGCTCCCAGGGTGTATAACCCAACACGCTCGCGCGGCCCGAGGTTGGGTACAACAGCCCCGACAGCATCTTCAGCGTGGTAGTCTTGCCGGCGCCATTTGGACCAAGAAAGCCAACGATCTCACCCTGATCAATCTGGAAGCTGACGCGCTGCACCGCATGAACTTCCTTGAACTTGCGCTTGAAGAAACTCTTCACTGCCGCGCCAAGACCAGCCTCGCGATCGGCGACTTTGTAGGTCTTGCTCAACTCTTCGACAACGATAGGCGGTTTGCCGTTGACGCCAGAGACCGGCAAAGCCGGCCTGGCCGTAAGTGCAGATCGATGGGCAGGTTGAGGCTGCATACTGTGTTATCCAGCACAAGAGTTAGATTCCAACGGGTTGAGAGTCCGACGCGGCGAAGCAAGTCAGTATACCAATATCGGCGCGGCAGCAGGATAAAGTCGCAGAACATGCATTCGACAACATCAATCCATCGTTAGGCGGAGGCCACATTGAGCTTTTCGCACAATTCAGAGGATAATGCCGCCTCGCACTGAATAGACGGCAGTGGTGGAGTAGTGCATCATGTTTGCAGCCATTGACTTCGGGCTGACCAACATCGACATCGTTGTGCTCGATCCAGAAAGCCACACGGAGCGATTTGCTACGCTGCCAGGCGCCGGCAGCGTGGATATGCCACAACTCGAACGTGCAATCGCCTGGATGGGTCATCGGCCCGAAGCGTTCGTGCGGATCGGCGTGACCGGCGGCCAGCACCGTAAACTGCCCGACACGATTGGCCAAACGCCCATTGTGAAAGTAGATGAGATCACGGCGATTGGGCTGGGCGGACTGCACCTGGCAGACAAAAAGCAGGCGCTGGTTGTGAGCGCCGGCTCGGGCACAGCGATGATCGCTGCGCGAGGCCATCACACGCAACACACCACCGGCAGCGCTGTCGGGGGTGGCACACTACAAGGCCTGGGAAAGCTATTGCTGGGCACCAGCGACGCCCAACAAATCGATCATCTGGCCCAGCGCGGCAACTCTAACGTACCAGACCTGACACTGATCGAAGCAACCGGCGGGGCATTGGGCCAGCTGCCTGCCGACGCCAATGCTGTGAACTTCGGGCGTTTTGCCCGCCCTGGCACATCAGCCACACGGGAGGATATCGCGGCTGCTCTGGTCGTGATGGTCGGCCAGGTGATCGCAGTCATCGCCATCAACGCTGCCCGCGCCGAACAACTGGACGATATCGTAGTCGTTGGCCATTTGGTAGATTTGCCCAGTGTGCGCAAAGTTCTCGATACTGTCGCCGGATACTATGGCGCAAGTATCGTCATCCCTCCCCGGCCGGGCTTTGCCACCGCGCTGGGCGCGCTCATCACAATCATGCAAAACCAGGTTGACACCGCTTGTGGTTAAGCCGGCCATAGGGTGCAGCCAGTCGACAGGTTGGGCGCTTAACACGCTGAACCAAAACCGCGCAGACTTTATCCAGGCGCGCGCAGCATACGCTACAGCGCGCGGCCCGATACCGCCCGGCGTCGCCGAGCAACATCTCTGCGCACCTTCATCTCTGTTGCAGACGCCTCTCACCTTGCCATGTTAAAAAATATCGGGATGTTAGAGCGGGGATAAAGGCAAAGAAAAGCAAAAAAAAGCAAAGCATGAAGACTGTTCACATCGTTATGAGTCTGGCCGGCGCTGCGGCGCTGGCAGCGCTGGCGTGGGTGGCCCTCCAGCCCGGCCAGTACCCACTGGCCAGCGCCCGCATCGAAGCGGCCCAAGCCGATCTTGATCTGAGTGGCTATGCGCGCGCGTTTGAACCGCGCCCTTTTGTTTTCCCTGCCGATCATGGGCCACATCCCGAATATCAGACAGAGTGGTGGTATTACACCGGCAACCTGCAAGACAGTGCCGGCCGGCAGTTCGGCTATCAGTTCACCATCTTTCGGCGCGCTCTAACTGCTGAACCTATCACCCGCGCTTCGAATCTAGCCTCGAACCAGGTGTACTTTGCGCACTTCGCGTTGACCGATATCAACGCACAACAGCACATCGCCGCCGAGAAGTTCAGCCGGGGCGCGGGCGGCCTGGCCGGCGCATGCGCGCGCGGCGCAGCCATCCCATGCAACGACAACATATCCTTCCGCGCCTTTATCGAGGATTGGTCGGTGACCGCGCTGGATGACGAAGGCAGCACAGTGCGCATCCTCGCCCGCCACGCCAATCACCACCTGGATTTGACACTGCGCGCCGTCAAGCCGGTGGTGTTGCATGGTGATCGTGGGCACAGCCCCAAAGGCGCACAATCCGGCAACGCCTCTTTCTACTATTCATTGACCCGCATGCAAACAGAAGGTGAAGTCGGCTTCGATGGAAATAAGTTCTCTGTCACCGGCCTGAGCTGGATGGATCATGAATGGAGCACCAGCGCCCTGGGCGAGAATGCGCTCGGCTGGGATTGGTTTTCCATCCAACTGGACAACCAACACGAGTTGATGCTCTTCCAGATTCGCAACGCCGACGGGTCGCTGGAGCCGGCTTCATCGGGCACACTGATCGACGCAGCCGGCCAGACCACACGCCTGACACTTGCCGACTTCACCCTGGAACCGCAAACGCTGTGGCGCAGCCCAACCAGCGGCGGGGAATATCCGGTGCGCTGGCGCATTCGCATTCCTGCCCACGAGATCGATCTGACCGTCGAAGCGCGAACGCCGGCCCAGGAAATGAACGTCTCGATCATCTACTGGGAAGGGGCAATCCGCGTGACGGGCACAGCCGGGGGTCGGGCTGTCACCGGACAGGGCTATCTGGAGATGACCGGCTACGCGCAATCGATCAACGGCAAATTCTGAGGCAGCCGGCACAGATTATCGCTGTTGGCCGAAAGCCAAATCCAGCGCCTCGCCCAGCGAGCGCGCGCTGAGGATGCGCAGATCGGCCGGGGGGCGTTCGATTGGCCGCGACAGTTTGGGGATCAGGCAACGCTTGAAGCCAAGCTTGGCTGCCTCGTTCAGTCGCGCCGGCAATTGGGCTACAGAACGCAATTCACCGCTCAAGCCGACCTCGCCGATGATGGCCAAGTCCATTGGCACCGGCGCGCTTTTGTATGCGCTGGCAATGGCGATCGCCGCCGGCAAATCGGCAGCCGGCTCTTCAATCGTCATGCCACCGACCACATTGACAAATACGTCTTGATCGTGCAGCCGAATGCTGACCCGCTTGGCCAGCACAGCCAGGATCAAGAACAAGCGGTTATAGTCCCAGCCGTTGGCGGTGCGGCGTGGCATGGGATTCTGAGTGGGCGAGGTCAGCCCCTGCATCTCGACCAGCAAGGGGCGCGTACCTTCCATCGTCACCGCAACAGCCGAGCCGGGGGCAAACGACATGCGCTCGGCTAGAAAAGCCTCACTGGGATTGGTCACCTCGACCATGCCACTGCCGGCCATCTCGAACACACCCACTTCGCTGGTCGCGCCAAAGCGGTTCTTGATCGACCGCAGCAGCCGGAAGGCGTGGAAGCGGTCACCCTCCATTTGTAGCACCGTGTCAACGATGTGCTCCAGCACTTTCGGGCCGGCGATGGCGCCCTCCTTCGTCACATGGCCGACGATAAAAATAGCAATGCCCTGCGACTTGGCCAACGCCTGCAAGCGCAGCGCGCACTCGCGCACCTGGCTAACGGTGCCCGGACTGGAGGAAACCGTGTCGAGATACATCGTCTGGATCGAGTCGATGATGGCAAGCCTCGGCTTCATCGCCTCGATCTGATAGATGACATTGTCCAAGTTGGTGTCGGTGAGCAGGTAAAGGTCGCTGTCCCCCACGCCCAGCCGCTGGGCGCGCATCTTGAGTTGCTGGGCGCTCTCCTCGCCGCTGACATACAAGGCCGGGCCGACGTGCTGGGCGGTCGAAACAGCAGCTTGCATCAACAGGGTAGATTTGCCGATGCCCGGATCGCCGCCGACCAGCACCAGCGACCCCGGCACGATGCCGCCCCCCAGCACGCGCGAAAATTCGCCGATCGCCAACGGCAGTCGTTGGAAGCCATCGGCCTGAATGTCGCTCAGCTTCTGCGGCGCGATGCTGCCTGCGATGCTGCCTGCGATGCTGCCTGTCACGCGCGCGCCCTGCCGGCTCTTCTCGCGCGCCTCGTCCACTACTTCCTCGACCAGCGTGTTCCACTCGCCGCAATCTGGGCATTTGCCGGCCCAGCGCATTTGGACACTGCCGCAGTTCGAGCACACATAGCGCGTCTTGAGTTTGGGGGCAGCGGTTTTAGACATGCCGCCAGTGTAGCACAAACGTTCTGCAAGAGCGCCGACACGGGCAATCCGTCAATCGTCAATTGACAATCGTTCAATTGTTCAATCGTCCATTGTCACCCTCACACAGGTATACTCTTCGCGATGATTGCTACTGCAACACGATTAGTCTTCGGCGCGATGATACTGATCGGCCTGTTGTCGGCTTGCCAAAACGCTGGCGGCGCACCACTCAGCGCCGTCAGCGTGGAACCATCGGTGATCAGCCCCAACGCAGACGGCACAGACGACCTGGCGCGCATCACATATCGCGTGAACGCGCCGGCGCGCATCAGCATCTATCTGACCGGCGCCGACGGCGCGCGCTTCGATCTGCGCCGTGACGTGCAACGCTCTCCCAGCCCGGCGCCTTACGAAATTCTCTTCAACGGTGTGGCGAATGGCCGGCTGATGGCGAACGGTAACTACACCTGGCACGTCGAGGCTGTCAGCGATGCCGGCGTCACCTCCTTCAGCGGCACCTTGCGCATCGCGCAGGCCGACATGCCCTTTCCAAAAATCGAAGACTTCACGCTGTCCAGTCCGATCTTCACACCCAACCGCGACGGCATCGACGACCGTGTGTACATCAATGTGTATCTGACAGCGCGGGCGCGCCTGAACGTATACGTGGTGGGCGACAACGGCTTCCGCTACGAGGTGCAGCGCCGCGAGGGCCTGCAACTCGTTTCAGACAGCGCCGAGTTAGCGCCGGGGCGCTACAGCTACGACTACGACGGCGGGATCGACCTGGGGGCCGATCCGCCGCCCAACGGGGTGTACACCCTCGTCGCTCAAAGTCAGGACGCCATGGGACAGAGCGATACGGTGACAGCTTCACTCACGATCACCCAGAGCGGCCGGCCGAATGCCGAGATCGTGGTGCAGCCCGACGGCAGCGGCGTGCAGTGGGCGCGCGCAGCCGGTGCGGCATTGCCCGGCAATCCCAACGAAACCCAACGCCTCACATTCGGAATCGGCGAAACGCTTTACTTCACAATGGCAGTGCGCAACACCGGCCTGGTGCCCATCCGCACTGCCGGCCCTTTCGACCCGAACGACTGCTATCGCATGGATGAAAACCGCTACACCAAAGGCTTCCCCCAGGAGCCAGGGGTGTTCCGTGTCGGCGTGGACTACGAAACCAACACCGGCAGCGACCATCCATGGCGTTGGGGCGTCGGTTCGCTCGATGATCTGGACATCGTGATGCGCGATGGGCAGCCGCTGTACTATCTCGCGCCGGGCAAACAGGTGCTGGTGCGGGGATGCATTCGGCTCACGCAAGTGCCGGTGCGCAATCCGTTCTACGTGTGGGCCTCGCTCATCCACGAAGACGTGGAGATCGCCGCCATCAATAACCGCGTGTCGCCGGTGTTGATCCAGTTAGTTCAGCCGTAAGCGGCCCGCTGCGGTTACACTTGCAGAGCACATCAATCATGACCTGCGCTGAACTGGCCGTCGTCATTGTTTCGTGGAATGTGCGCGCGTTGTTGCGCGACTGCTTGGCCTCACTCTTGCGCGAAGCGCCCATCGACACAACAGTGATCGTGGTAGACAGTGCATCGACCGACGGCACACCGGACATGGTGCGAGCCGATTTCCCGGCAGTCCACTTGATCGCTTGCGCCGAGAACATCGGCTATGTGAGAGGCAACAACTTGGGGCTGCGCGCGCTGGGGCTGACGGATGGGGCGCCGGCCGGAGACCAGACCCTGCCGGCGAGTCGCCAATCGCCGCGTTTTGTCTGGTTGCTCAACCCCGACACCGAGGTGCTTCCCGGCGCTGTCTCGATCCTGCTCGACTTCATGCGCGAGCATCCGCGTTGCGGATTATGCGGCCCGAAATTGATTCACCCCGATGGCAGCCTGCAACATGGGGCGTTTGAATTTCCCGGCCTGACGCAGCTCTTGTTGGAAACACAGCCGGTATTATGGCGTTTTCGCGGCAGCAGGCTGGATGGCCGCTACGCCGGCCGGCAATACGAATCCGGCCAGCCTTTCCCCATCGGCCATCCCCTTGGTGCAGCCATGCTGGCGCGGGCCGAAGCAATCGCGCAGGTCGGGTTGCTCGATCCCAAATTCGAAATGTACTCCGAAGAGATCGACTGGGCCATGCGGATGAAGCAGGCCGGCTGGGAACGCTGGTGCGTGCCGGCGGCGGTCGTCAAACATTACGGCGGCGCCAGCAGCGGGCAGGTCAGTGAGCGCGCCGAGCGCATCAAGTGGCGCAGCCGGCTGCACTATTATCACAAGCACTACTCCCCACTCAAGCGATGGCTTGCCACACGTCTGGTGCTGCACCTCTGCGCTTGACCCCTACCCGTCTCAACACAAGTATCACGCGCCGAGAGCACTCTCAACGAGAGCACTCTCAACGAGAGCACTCTCAACGATGACGCTGGATGAAGTCCACAGCCCGTTCAGCAGCCGATCAGACGGCCCTGCGAAGGCGTGAAACGTTCGGCAGACAAAATGACCCCACTTGCGCCGGCGCCTTCCCGCTTGCCAACCTGATCGCCGGCGGCTGCGGGCTTCGCTCTGGCCTGAGCTTTGCGCCACTCGCGCAGACGGGCAATCTCGTCTGGCAAAATGGCATAGCGCGCCGCCGATTGAATCAGATGATCGACCAGCGTCGCCGAGAGCTGGCGGCACAAGTCGCCGGCATCTGTGAAAGCGTGCCACTTGGCGTGCCGTGACAGCTCGCGGGCAAACGCCTCGCCGGCCGGTGTGCGCAAGACATCGCGTTTGGAGAACAGGATCGGCGCATGGCCGGCGCGCCGGGCGACCTGCCATTCCAGCCCAACCGGCGCGCGCACATCGCAGCCCAACAGCAGCAGATGAATGTCCGCCTGCGCGACCGCATCGAGATCAGGTTCGCAATCATCCAGCGGTGTCTGGGCCACACGCCAGCCCAGTGAGGTTGGAACTTCGGGAATCAGCCGGCTCAGCGCCTCGCGCTCATCCATCAAATCGGAAGCGGCTGAGATGTAAATCAGAACGCGGTCTGTCATTCGAGCATACTCTGCTTGGTCTTGCAGGGGGACCCTGTCACAGGCCCTAGCCCCACGTCGCTTCAAACAGCATCTTGTCGCGCTCGTCGCTGAAAAGCCAGTTGGGAATGCGAATCGGATACACGCCGGAGAAGCAGGCCGTGCAGTTGCCGATCTCATGGTGGGCTACACGATCGTGCACAGTTGCGTCAGCAGCATCTCCATTCGCGACCCACATGCCATCTTGCACAGCGCGGATCATGCCGTTTAAGCTGAGGTAAGCTAGGCTGTCCGCGCCGATCTGCTTGCAGATTTCCTGCACACCCATACGATGGGCGATCAACTCTTTATAGGTCGCCATGTCCACGCCCATGAAGCAGGGGTGACGCACCGGCGGCGACGACACTCGCACATGCACTTCACGCGCCCCGCCGTCGCGCACCAGTTGAATCAGCGGGCCGACCGTGTTGCCGCGCACGATTGAATCGTCGATCAACACCACGCGTTTGTTCTTCAGGTTGGCAGTGAGCGGGTTGAATTTAAGGTTGACGCCCAGCTTGCGCAGTTCGTCGTCCGGCTGGATGAATGTGCGGCCGATATAGCGGTTCTTGGTCAGCCCCTCGCTGAAAGGGATTCCGGACTCTTGGCTGAAGCCAATGGCGGCGGGCGTCGCCGAGTCTGGCACGCCAAACACAATATCGGCGTCGGCGGGCGCCTCGCGGGCGAGTTGCCGGCCCAGCCGCTGGCGCACCTCGTGAATCACCTGGCCCTGCAAACACGAATCCGGGCGCGCGAAATAGACGTACTCGAAAATGCACAGCGCCGGCAGCGCAAGCTCGCGCCCCTGGGTCGAGGTAATCCCGTTACGATCCAGCCGCACGATTTCGCCAGGCTTCACCTCGCGGATGAATTCCGCGCCGACTGTCATCAGTGCGCACGATTCAGACGCGACGACATACCCGTCGTTGCCCAACGCGCCCAGGCACAGCGGCCGCAGACCGTGCGGGTCACGCGCGGCATACACAGCGTCACGGGTCAGAATCACCAGGCAATACGCGCCTTCGGCCACCTGCATAAAGGCGCGAATGCGCTGCTCCCACCGATCGCTTGGATTTGCAATTTTGGATTTTGGATCTTGGACTGTGGATTTGCCGTTGGCGGGCGCGGGGACGCTTGCCGGCAGAAAATCATCGCGCGCCCTGTCGTCCCACACTTCCGGCGGCGCGGCCAGCATCTGCGTGATGACCTCGCTATCGGTGGTGGAAGAGAGACCGACACCGCGCTCGAGCAGCCGGCGGCGCAATTCCAGCGCGTTGGTCAGGTTGCCGTTGTGTCCCACACCCAGCGGGCCGTAGATCGTCTCGATCAGATAGGGCTGCGCGTTGCGAAGATGGGAGGAGCCGGTGGTGGAGTAGCGCGTGTGGCCGATGGCCAGGTGCCCCTTCAGCGGGCGCAGATTGTCCTCGTCGAAGACCTGCGCCACCAGCCCCATGTCTTTGTGGATGTAGGCCGCCCGGCCATCGCTGGTGGCAATGCCGGCGCTCTCTTGCCCGCGATGCTGAAGGGCGTACAACCCGAAGAAGGTCAGGCGGGCCACATCACGCCCCGGCGCGTACACGCCGAAGACGCCGCAGGCCTCGTGGGGGCCATCGTCAGCATTTGGATTTTGGATTTGGGACTGGCGATTGGCAATTGACGATTGAGAATTGACGATTGACAATTGATCCATCTTGCTGTTTCAGTTTTCCAACCCGGCTTGTAGCAGGCTTGCGCGCCAGGCTTGCAGGGCGCGAATGATGCGCGGCTCGGCAGGAACTTCAGCCGGCGCAAAGGTCTGGCCGGTGAGCTTTTCATAGGCAGCCATGTAACGGGCTGCCACCTGTGCCACAAAGTCAGGCGGCATGGCCGGCGGCTCGCCATCGCCACGGTAGCCGCGCGCGGCATACCACTGGCGCAGGAATTCCTTGTCGAAGTGCTCCGGTTCGCCAGCCGCATACGATTCTGCCGTCCAGTAGCGGCTGGAGTCCGGCGTGTGAATCTCATCGATCAGCACCAGTTGGCCGTCGCACAGGCCGAACTCATACTTGGTGTCGACCAGGATCAAGCCGGCGCGCCGCGCAATGTCCTGTCCGCGCGCGAACAGCGCCAGCGCCATCTGTTCGACCTGCTCCCACAGGCCGGCCTCGAGCAGGCCGCCGCGCACAATTTGCGCGCGGGTGAGTTGCTCGTCGTGCGCCCCGCCGGTTGCTTTGGTGGTCGGCGTAATGATGGGCTGCGGCAAGGGATCGTTCTTGCGCAGGCCATCGGGCAGCGGGATGCCATAGGGCGCGCGCTCGCCCTGCGCGTACAGATGCCACAGCGAGGTCTTGGTGACGCCGGTGATGTACCCGCGCACCACCACTTCCACCGGCAGCGAGGTCGCCTCGCGGGCGATGGTCACGTTGGGGTCCGGCACGGCCACTACGTGATTGGCGACAATGTCGCGCGTCTGTTCGAACCACCACGCGCTGAGTTGATTGAGCACCTGGCCTTTGTGTGGGATCAATCCCAGCACCCGGTCAAAGGCCGAGATGCGATCGGTGGTGATCAGGACACGATAGCGCCCAACGGGATAGATGTCGCGCACTTTCCCGGTTTGTTTGCCGACCCAGCCGGGCACGGTCACGCCGGCCAGCGCGGTTGGAATCGCTTGCAACAGTTGGTCGTGTGTGAGCATGATCGCAGACGCACCCGATGCGCAGGAATAGGCACATGATACATGCTCTTGCGCAAGTTCCAGAACAAGCGCCGGCGTCTACTCAACGCCGCGTGTCAACGCCGCGTCGCCAGGCGGGCATACGCGTCCATCCCACCCTGAGCGGGTCAAGCACTTTCACGCACCACAAGACGGGGCTGCAGCATGAGAGAGGTAGCCGTAGTCGTTCGGCCCTCACGCCGGGCGTGAATCACGCGATGCAATTCGCGCACAGCCAGCCGGCCCAAGTCCATTAAGTCGTGGTGCACAGTCGTCAAGGCCGGCCTGAAGAAAGCAGATTCAGGAATATCGTCGAAACCGACCACGGCCAGAGTATCGGGCACCCGTCGCCCCACGCGCTCAGCAGCCTTGAGCGCCCCAAGCGCCATCTGATCATTGCTGGCGAACACCGCATCGAGGGAGGGAAACTGAGCGATGAGCCTGAGAAGGCCGGCATGACCACTCTCAGCGCTCCAGTCACCTTCAACAACCTGCCGGGAATGGCGCGGCAAATGGGCAGCCGCCAAAGCATCCTGCCAGCCCAATCTGCGCTGTTGCGCCGACCACAGGGCCATTGGCCCGGTGATGATGCCGATGCGCCGATAGCCACAGCCGACCAGATGCTGGACAGCCAGCCAGGCGCCATGCCGGTTATCCACACTGATCACCGCTGAACCGGGCTGGGCTTGCATGCTGAGAAAGATGACGGGCAAATGCGGCTCGATCTGTTGATGGAAAGCGCGCTCTCGCTCGCCGGTCAATTCAGGATATGCCCAGATCACTCCCGCCACATTTTGTGAAATCAGGTTACTAGCCACGCGATCGTAATCAGCCGGCGCGGCAGGATCGACGATTTGCAGCATGAGATGCCAGCCTAACTCTGTAGCTTGGCGCTCGATGCCGGCCAGCAATTGCGCCGGGCCAAACAACTGAAAACCGCTGGCCACAACACCCAACATTTGAGTGCTTTGGGCAGCCAGACTGCGGGCGATGCCGCTGGGACGATAGCGAAGCCGGGTGACCACAGATTGAACCCGCGCGCGCGTCTTTTCAGCGACATCGGGGTGGCCGTTCAAAACGCGCGAAACGGTCTGCACAGAAACGCCGGCTTCGTGGGCGACTTCACGAATTGTGATACGACGCCAGTGATTGACTTTTGCCATGTCTGTGGTACACTGTGAGCGTTACCGGGATTTTACGACAAAAAGCGCTTCGGCGCTATGTGTCGTTGCGCCAGGAGGAGCTGGATGAGCACCAAGATGTGCGAACGCCGCGTGACGGGATGGGCCGGCCCGGCTATCGCGCGTTTCAGCCACAGCTTCTGGAACAATCAGCGCCCCAGTGCGCACCCCGTCCGGTACCCCGTCCCTCCCCCACCGCCGTCATCGCGTGAGCCAGAGTCCTCCAATTCGGTGTCAAGCGAGCACTGCTTGCTGAACGCAGGCCAGCAGCGCCCGCTGTTACACGTCGATCGTCAATTGATAGTCAAAGGAAGATCGCCCATTTGGCAAGCAAAAGGAGAGGAAGCATGAAGACGAAGTACAGTTTGATCGGCCTACTGACTGCAGCCGGCGTGTCGCTGGCAGCGTGCGCTGCGCCCACGGCGCAACCGGCGCAGCCTGCGCAGCCAAGCGAGCCGGCCGCCACGCAAGCCGCCGCGCCGGTTGAAATCAGCCTGCGCTGGCGCACCCGCCCCGACAACAAAGAAGAAGCCGATGTCTATGCCAAAATCAGCGATGAGGTGGCCCAGAAACTGGGCGTCAAGCTGACGTATGAGCCGGGTGGAAGCGAAACGTCGAGTTATCAGGATGTGCTGCGCACCGAACTGGCCGCCGGCACCGCCCCCGACGTGTTCTGGATTCCCGGCACCGACATTGCCGACTTTGTCCAGCGCGGCCTGCTGCTGGACTTGCGCCCCTACGCCAACGCGACGCCGGGCTACAGCGACTCGAATTACTACCCCGAACCGATGTTCCACTTGACCTACAACCCTGAGACCGGCAAGCCGGGCGAGGTGTTGTGGGGTCTGCCGCGTGACGTGTCCACGTTCGTCTTGTACTTGAACATGGACTTGATCAATGAAGCCGGCGCGCCCGACCCGCGCGAACTGGCCAAAGAAGGGAAATGGGACTGGGCCGCCTTCAAGAGCACAGCCGAGAAAGTGAACGCGCTGGGGGGCGACATCAAAGGCTATGGCATGAACGCTTGGTGGGGGCCGTATGGCGCGTTTATGAACGCTGCCGGCGGCGGGTTCTTCAACGCAGAGCGGAACGCATGCAACCTGAACAGCAAAGCATCGCTGGAGGGATTGGCTTTTGCGCGCGGCCTGTACGACGCCGGGATTGCCGTGCCCTATGGTGAAGATAGCGAGCCGCCTTTCCGCGCCGGCAAAGTCGGCATGTTCCAGAACGGCCGCTGGGCAACGCCGGGCATTAGCACCGTGACATTCAACTGGGATGTGGTGGAGCTGCCCAAAGGGCCAAGCGGTCACATGGGCAACTGGCTGTTCTGGGGCGCCTATGTGGTGAATAAAAACACCAAACACCCCGAAATAGCCTGGAAATTGGTGGATGCCCTGACTCAGGCTGATGTTCAGGCGCAGGTAGCCGCGCGCGGCACCAACATCCCCAGCCGGGTCGGTGAATCCGTGTTTGCCGAGTTTCTGAAGATTTTGCCGGACAAGAACAACCAGGCTTTCTTGAACGGACTGGCCGACAAGCCCACTGCCGAAGGCCCATTGTGGACCGGAAGCTGGCCCGATTTCGATCAGGTCATGGGCGCGAAAGTCAGCGACGTGCTGACCGGCAAACTTTCGGTCGAAGAGTTTGGCAAGACTGTGTGCGACGAAGCCGGCAAAGCCTTCAAACAGTAACAGAGCATCCGGCCTCTAGCCTGTCGTCAATCAGCCAGCATTGCTTCGCCGCGCGCGCAGCGCTGCTGGCTGATTTCATTTAGGACTCTCAGCACGAATGAGGCAAGTCGGCATGAGGCCGGCGCCAAAAGCGCTATGACCCGCAGCACATTTGCATCTGCTTCCAGCGCGCCGGGCAGTGGGCGCGCGCTGACTTTGCTCGCAGGATGGCACGTCGCTCTATCTGTCGCGCTGGTGGGCGGCGCACTGGCAACGCTGAACAGCGCCGCAGCGTCTGAAGCGCTGCGCATCGCTGCGGCGATTGGTCTGGCGCTGGCGGCGTCGGGCAGCGCCGCGGCGACGCTCTTCATCGCGCGGCGCAATCATCTGGGACGCACGTTGTCTCTGGTTGTCAACTACATCGTTTTCTTGGCCTGTTTGATCGGCCTGGCGCATACACTCGGCGTTTTCATGGGGCTGGACGATCTGGCAGACTACATGGCGCGCGGTTTCCCATTTGGCATGGGAGCGTTGTTTGTCGTTGGCTACTTCATCTCCACGACAGCGCTGCATGAACGGCCGGTGTCTCTGGCCCGTCGCAATTTAGGCCGCGTGTTGATGGCGCTCGGCGCAATTGGTTTTCTGTTGACCGCCGGCGTTGTGCCGGCGCTGGCTTCACTGCCCGGCAAATATATCAGCGGCAACCTGCTGCCGCTGGCGCTCACAGCCGGCGTCATGACAACGGGCTATCTGTTGTGGAGCATGTGGCGAGGCGAGAGCGCGCGAGCGATGGGAGCCAAAAACATACATACCGAGCGGCTGAACGGCTGGCTCTTTCTTTCGCCCAACCTGCTTGGCTTTATCTTGTTCTTTGCCGGGCCGCTGTTGTTCTCGCTCTACGTCAGCTTCACCAACTGGGATTCTTTTAACAAACGCGACTGGGTTGGGCTGGACAACTATCGGCGCGTGTTCAATCTCACCGTGCAGGCGTTGAAAACCGCCAATCAGCCTGCCGGCGACGTGATAGACGTGCGGGTGTACGACGAACTGCTGCGCGCAAATTTGTTCGGCCAGAGCTATCTGATCGGCGCAGAAGACAAGCGCTTCTGGATCTCGCTGCGCAATACGCTTGTGTTCGGGTTATTGGCCGTTCCGTTGGCCGTGATCCCTGCGCTGGCGCTGGCTGCTCTGTTGAATAGCCGGCTGCCAGGCATGCGCTTCTACCGCACGCTGTACTTCATACCCAGCGTTGCGGCGGTCGTCGGCGTCGCGTTGATCTGGCAATGGATGTACAACTCGCAGGTCGGCTGGATCAACTACTTCATCACCAACGCCATCAGTCTGATCAACAGCGTGCTCGGCTCGAATATCAAAGACCCGCAGATTCGCTGGCTGGCCGACAGCGACTATGCGCTACTGTCGGTGGTGATCATGAGCGCGTGGCAGTGGCTGGGTTTTAACACGGTGTTGTTCCTGGCCGGCCTGCAAACAATTCCCCGCGAACTGTATGAAGCCGCCACAGTGGACGGCGCCAATCCGGGCCAGCAGTTTTTCAACGTCACGCTGCCCATGCTCGCCCCCACCACCCTATACGTGCTCACCACAACGACAATTCAAGCCTTGCAAGTGTTCGATCAAGTATTTATCGTCAGCAATGGCACAGGCGGACCGGGCACTTCAACGCTGACGATGACGCTCAATCTGTATCAGAACGGCTTCCAGAGTTTTCGCCAGGGTTACGCCAGCGCCCTGGCATGGGTGCTGTTCGTGGTGATCTTTGCCTTTACGTTATTCCAGTTTCGCCGACAGCGACGCGCAAGCGGCGCCTATGATATGTGAGCGAGACGCCTTGCGGCGTCTCGCGGCCTTGTCTGATTGACAATTTCACTCCGAGACCTGCGCCATGAGCTACCGAGCCATACGCGCTATGCGCGGCCTTGCCATCTACGCCATCCTGAGCGTGTTTGCGGTTGTCATGCTCTTCCCGTTTCTGGTAATGGTGTTCACGTCACTTAAGACCGCCTCCGACACGTTCAGTTATCCGCCGCGCCTGTTGCCTGGAGAGCACGTCACGATCGAGATGCCGGGCTTCGAGCGACCGCTGCCGCTCTACAACATCACGGCTGAATCGGGAGAGACAAAACAAATGGCGCTGGTGGAAGAAAACATTCGTGTCGGGGTGTTTGCTCCACTCGACCCCGCCGGCCGGCCCAACTTCAACCGCACTGTCATTCGGCGCTTTGGCGAAGTCAAACTGGCCGGCGGCGCAGAGGGCAAGCAAATCGTGATCGATGGACAGACTGCGCCGGTCTACGAAGTCGAGTCAGACGGCCAGATCGCAGAGATGATTGTGCTCACGCGCACAACCGTCGGCCAATTTATCAATCCGGCCAATCCCAGTGAGACTGTGCTGGCGAATGTGCGACTCAGCCAGCCGGTCATGCGTGTCGCAGCCCATCCTGAAAACTACGCCGAAGTAGTCAACCTGCTGGGCTTCGACCGCGCGTTGACCAACACGGCGATGATCACCCTTCTGACAGTTATCGGCCAGATTTTCACCAGCGTGCTGGGCGGATACGCCTTTGCCCGATTGAAGTTCCCCGGACGCGATCAGATTTTTCTGTTGTATCTGGGCACGATCATGGTGCCCTTTGTGGTGCTGATCATCCCGTTGTATCAGCTCATGGTGGCGATCGGCTGGGTGAACGCCATGCCGGCATTGATCCTGCCCTGGCTATACACGGCGTATGGCACTTTCTTGATGCGGCAGTTCTTCATCACAATTCCAAAAGAGATCGAAGAAGCGGCATTGATCGATGGCGCATCGCGCTGGTCGATTCTGACGCGCATTTTTATCCCGGCCAGTGTGCCGGCACTGGCCACCCTGGCGACCTTCACCTTTCTGTATGCCTGGAACAGCTTTTTCTGGCCGCTGGTGGTGGTGAACACCGGCAACACACGCGCCCAAGTGTTGACCCTGGCGTTAAACGTGCTGCGCGGACGCGCCAGCGACAGTCCCAATCTGATCCTGGCCGGCGCTGCGATTGCAGTAATTCCGCCCACGCTTGTGTTTATTCTTGCCCAACGCTATTACGTGGAAAGTGTGACCAGCAGCGGCGTGAAGGGATAGCCTTTAGCCGGCGCTTGCGGCCCGAATCCCATTCACAAACAGCTTCAGCCCAGACAGGCCGGCCTCGCCCCTGTGCCGGCGCGGATGCTGCCAGTCGAAGATGTGATTTTCAGGGTGCGGCATCAGCCCCAACACGTTGCCGGCCGTGTTGCACAGACCGGCGATGTTCGCCACCGAGCCGTTCGGGTTGCCGGGATAACCCACCGGCCCGCCGGCTGCATCGGTATACGTCAACGCAATCAAGCCCCTGCTTTCAAGACGGCGCAACGTGTCATCGTCACGCACGGCCAGCCGGCCTTCGCCATGCGCCACCGGGCAATAGATCAATTCATCCATGCCGCGCGTGAACAGGCACGGGCTGGCCGGGTTCGCCTTGAGATACACCCAACGGCACTCGAAGCGCCCCGACTCGTTGAACGTCAGCGTCACATCCCGTTGGGTCGCGGGGTGTCCATCGTCTCCGGGCAACACGCCCGCTTTCACCAGCGCCTGAAAGCCGTTGCAAATGCCCAGCACCGGCCGGCCATCGGCCACAAAGCGCGCCATCGCATCGCCCAGCCGATGGCGCAGGTCGAGCGCCCACAACACGCCGGCCCCCAGGTCGTCGCCGTAGGAAAAGCCGCCCGGCACAACCAGCATGTGATAGTGCAGCAACTCGCGCTCGCCGGAGATCAGTTGATTGACATGCGCGATCTCCGGGTCGCCGCCGGCCAGCTCGCAGGCCAGCGCCGCATCGCGGTCGCGGTTGGTGCCGGTGGCATGCAAAATCAACACGCGCGGGCGCGGCTTGACCAGCGGCGCAGCGTAAGCGGTGCGCAAGGCCGATGGGGTTTGGTGTGGCGGATTGGGTTGCGCCGGCGCTTCTCCACGCCAGGCGCGTTCCAGATCGGCAACCGGCGTGTGGATCAACGCACCGCTCTGCCCGCCGATCACCAGTTCATCTCCCGCGCTCACTGCGCCAATCGCGGCATACGGTGCGCCGGCCATCAACAACTCAAATTGCGCCGCGTCTTCAGGCCGCACTTCAACGATGAAGCGCGTCAACGACTCGGCATACAACGCCACCCAGTCGCCAAAAGCAGGATCGTCGCTGCGTTCGTTGATTGGCGCGCGGCCGAGATCGACCTGCGCGCCCAGCCGGCCGGCCAGACACATCTCGGCCAGCGCGACGGCTATGCCCCCCTCTGAGCAATCGTGACACGATTGCACCAGGCCGGCGGCAATCGCGCGATGCAGCGCGCGCATCCGCTCCAACCCATCCGTCACCGGCTGTGGCGGACTTTGGATTTTGGATTTTGGATTTTGGATTGACGATTGAGGATTGACGATTGACGATTGAGTGTCGCGCAATCCAAAATCAGAAACCGCAAGTCCCAAATCGCATACGGCTGCGCCGCCGAATTCGGCGCGCGTGTCGCCCACCACATACAGCAGGTTGCCCGGCTGTTTCAAATCCATCGTGCAGGTGCGCGTCACATCGGGAACAATGCCGAGCGCCGAGATCAACAACGTGCCGGGGATGGCGTGCTTGCGGCCGTCCGCGCCGGTGTACTCGTTGTTCAGGCTGTCTTTGCCGGAGATGAACGGCGCCTGATACGCAATTGCCGCGTCATAGCAGCCCTGCGCGCAGCGCACCAGGCTGCCCAGCCGGTCGGGCAAGTTCGGATTGCCCCAACAGAAATTGTCGAGCAGGGCAATGCGATCTGGGTCTGCGCCGACGGCCACCGCGTTGCGTATGGCCTCATCCACCGCCGCCCACGCCATCGCATAGGGGTCGAGGTCGCTGTACTGCGGGCAAATGCCGACCGACAACGCCACAGCAGGAATTGCCGATTTTGGATTTGAGATTTGGGATTCGGGATTGCGCGCTCCATACTCCGTATCCCGTATTGCGTGTTCCGACTTTTCTTCTGTGCTCTGTGCTCCGTGCCCTGTGTTCTGACTACTGACTACTGACCTCTGACTACTGTCTACTGGAACCAGCACCGCCGCATCGCTGGGGCCGTGATTGTCCACACCCACCAGCGGCTTGACCGCCCCACCGCCCTGGACTTCGTGATCGTAGCGGCGCACGACCCTCTCTTTGCTGCGAATGTTCGGATGAGACAGCAGCGCAAGCAGAACATCGCCAACCGATGATTGACGATTGCTGATTGACGATTGACGATTAGGCGCACGGGAATCGTCACTCGTCAATCGCAAATCGTAGATGGCCGTGAGTTTGCGACGCGGGATGCCGTTGTGCAGAAAATCCATCGACAGGTCGGCCACCGGCTTGCTGCCGTAGAACAGCTTCAGCCGGCCGGTGGATTCGAGCTGCCCGATTTGCACCGCCTCGATGTCCTGACCATCGCAGATGGCTTTCAGCAACGGCCACTTCTGCGGCGGGACGGCCAGCACCATGCGCTCCTGGGCTTCACTCAACCAGATCTCCCAGGGGCGCAGGCCGGGGTACTTCAGCGGTACCGTCTCAAGCTGCACCTGCACGCCGAGGTCCTTGGCCATTTCGCCCACCGCCGAAGACAGGCCGCCGGCCCCACAGTCGGTGATGGCGTTGTACAGGCGCTCATCGCGCGCGCGCAGAATCACTTCCAGCGTTTGCTTCTCATGGATGGGATGCCCGATCTGCACGGCGCTGCCGGCAATCTGGCCGGTGGCCTGATCCATCTCCATGCTGGAGAAGGTCGCCCCGCGCAGGCCGTCGCGGCCGGTGCGCCCGCCCACCACCACGATGTGATCGCCCGGCTGCGGGTTGGAGGGGTGCGCGTCGCGCGGAAGAATGCCCAGACAGCCGCAGAACACCAGCGGGTTGGCTGTGTAGCCGGGGTGATACAGAATCGCGCCGTTGACGGTGGGGATGCCCATCTTGTTGCCGTAGTCTTCGATGCCGTGAACCACGCCATCGGCAATGCGGCGCGGGTGCAGCACGCCGGCCGGCAGCTCCGTTTCGGGCAGATCGGCCGGCCCGAAGCACAGCACATCGGTATTGGCGATCGGGCGCGCGCTGACGCCCAGAATGTCGCGCACCACACCGCCCACGCCCGTGTTCGCCCCGCCAAACGGCTCCAATGCGGAAGGATGGTTGTGCGTCTCAACCTTAAAAGCCAGATCGAACTGCTCGTCGAAGGCAACGATGCCGGCGTTGTCCACAAATGCCGAGCGCACCCAGGGTTTGTTGATCTCTTCCGTCGCCGCGCGGATGTACTCGCGCAGCAACCCGTTGACGATTTTGGATTTGGGATTTGGGATTTGGGATTTGGGATTCTGGATGTGGGATGGATCTCCCCCTTCAACGCGAAAGTCGATCAGCGCCTTGAAGGTTTTGTGCACGCAATGCTCGCTCCAGGTCTGGGCCAGCATTTCCAGCTCGGCGTCGGTGGGATCGCGCTCCTCATCCTGGAAGTAATCGCGGATGGCGCGCATCTCGTCCACGTCCAGCGCGAGCCGGCGCTCGCGGCTCAGGCGCAGCAAGCCATCCTCGTCCAGATTGGTAATGGGGACGACCTCTACGGTGTCGTCAACAGGCTGGTACGGGACAAAGGGCGCAGTGATCGATTGATCGATGCTGTGGCGCTCGATGACAGGGTTGGAGAAGACTTCGACGGCCAGGCGACGCAGTGCATCGGGGGTCAGGTCGCCCCACAGCAGAAAGCACGCGCCGGTCGCAGCGCGTTCGAGGCCGGCCACACCGAGCAGTTGCGCGGCGCGCAGCAGGTTTTCCGCCGCTGGATCGGTCACACCGGGCAGCCGCGTCACCTCAATCACATGATCGGGCGCGGTAGCCTGGATGTAAGACGAGCGGGACGGCTCGCCGTCTGCCTCCTCCGCTTCCACGAACTCATACGCTTCCGTGACCGGATCGGCCAGCAGCGCCTCGGCCAGCCGGCGCGCCTGCTGCGCAGAGAACGTCCCGCTCAAAAAGTAGAGGCGCATTTCCTGGCAGCCTTGCAGACCGACAATGCCGAGCTGGCGGGCAATCTCGACGTGTCTGCTGCCGGCGGCAGCCGGACGATCGCACTGTGTGCGGACTTCGACGCGCAGTATTCGTGTCATGTGCTTATCCCTCGGTGAGGGCGTACCATATCACGACTTGTCACTCATCGAAAAGCAAACAGGCGCGGTTGATACCGCGCCTGTCGATGCGTAACGATATATCTGGCCGGCATTACCTGCCGCTGGCAGTGGGGAAGCCGGCTGCGCGCCACTGATTCATGCCGCCGGCCATGCTGGTGACGCGCGTGAAGCCGGCTTGCAACAGGATGTCGCGCCCCTGCTGGCTGCGATTGCCCGACCGGCATACCACGACGATCTCTTTGTCCTTCGGCACATCCGTCACACGTTGCGCCAACGTGCCCAACGGAATGAGCGTCGCACCTGGGATATGCACAGCGTCCCATTCATACGGCTCGCGCACATCCAAAATGAAAGCGCCTTGCTCGCGCATGGCAGCGGCCTGTTGCACCGAGATTTCAGCCGGCAGTGGAGCCAACGCAGCCGGCGCCGCAGGTTGCTGGGCGACAGCAGCGTTCGGGACGGCGGCAGTGGCCACACTGGCCGGTGCAGGCGCGTTGTTCTGCATCAGCACAAGCGCCAGCAAAGCAGCCAGCACGACCAGGCTGGCAATCCCGGCATACATTACCACAGGGGGCGAGGTGCGCGCCGCGGCAAAAGACGCTTTTGGCGCAGTGTGCGCGGTATATGGGGCAGCCTGCCGCGTGCTGTGTTTCCTGCCAGCATGAGACTGTTTGGCGTGTTTGTTTTTGCTCATTGTGATCCTTAGATGCGTGACAGATCAAATGGTAACAGGCTGATGCGCGCCACCACTTACCACACCTGATGCACCAGCGGCTTGATGTGCCGGCTGTATAGGTCGCTCACCTGCGCCATGATTTCGGGTGGGAGCGCAGGCAGATCAGCCGCCGCCACATTTTCCTCGACCTGGGCAGGCCGTTTGGCGCCGGGGATGGCACACGTGACGGCGTCAAACATGAGAATCCAACGCAGGGCGAACTGGGCCATGCTCATGCCGGCCGGCACAAGCGGGCGCAACAGCTCGACCGCGCGCAGACCGGTCTCGAAGTCCACGCCGGAGAAAGTCTCGCCGCGATCAAACGCCTGGCCCTGCCGATTGAAGGCGCGATGATCGTCCGGCGCAAAGGTGGCGTCGCGCGTCATCTTGCCGGCCAACATGCCCGACGACAACGGCAAGCGCGCCAGGATGCCGACCTTGCGCTCTTTCGCCAGTTGAAAGAACAAGTCGGCCGGGCGCTGCCGGAAGATGTTGAAGATGATCTGCACCGACTGCACGCCGGGGTACTCGATGGCCTTGATGGCCTCTTCCACCTTTTCCACGCTGACGCCGTAATAGCGCAGCTTGCCCTGCCGAACCAGATCGTCCAGCGCGTCGAACACCTCTGGCATGTAATAGACCTGGGTAGGCGGACAATGTAACTGCACCAGATCGAGGGCGTCGGTTGCGAGATTGCGCAGACTGCGCTCGACAAAGGCAGTCAGATTGGTACGCGTGTAGCCCTCGGCCACGTGCGGGTTGAGCCGCCGGCCGGCTTTGGTGGCAATGATGATCTGCTCTTTGCGCTCACGTTTCAGTTGCGCCAGCAGCCGTTCGCTGCGCCCGTCGCCGTACACATCGGCGGTGTCGAAAAAGTTCACGCCCAGATCGACGGCGCGATGCAGCGCGGCCAGCGACTCGCGGTCGTCCACCGCACCCCACGTGCCGCCGATCGCCCAAGCGCCAAAGCTGATGGCAGAGATGTTCCAGCCGGTGCGTCCAAGTTCTCGGTATTGCATCTTTCGATTTTGGATTTTGGATTTGAAATTTGCGGAATCTGAGACAGGTTGTAGGCATTCTAAGGGACTGTGCGCCGGGCCGGTTCCGCGCCGTAGCGTTCAAACTCGTCGCAGGCGATGTCCTGCCGGCGCGGGTCGAGGCCGATATAGGGGCGACGGTGTAGCCGGCCATACACCCATCGGCTGCCACAGATAGGCAACTCTAGCGACTTGGCCTACATGCGCCGGCTTGCCCTACCCTACATTCGCATCATCTTCGACTCGAACAGAGCGTGGTCGAACGGCGCGTTGAGTTCGGGCAAGCGCTGGTGGCCGGTTTGATAAGCATTGACCGAAGCGATGCGCGCAGCGTCTGTGTTGAGTTCAAGGGTCAGTTCACGCGCCGTCACCGCCGGCAAGGCATGGATTTTTTTGTGGCCGATGGTGCGCCCGGCTGCGATCTCGCGCCCGCCGGCGCGCACGACGTAGCCATCCACATGCTGGCCGTCGTCCAGCGCCTCCTGCAACACCAGATGATCGAATAGGACCGGCTGATCGAACTCGATCGTCACCACCGCGCCGCGCTGAGTGAGGCGGGCCGGCATGGGCCGGGCGAAACGGCGCTTGATCTCGCCGGCCATCTCCATCAGTCGCCGGCAGTCCGCGTCATCCAACAAGCCGTCACGGTTGGGCGGCACGTTGAGCAGCAGGTTCGCGCCCAACCCGACCGAGCGATAGTAGATACCCAGCAGATGCTCTGCGCTTTTCAAGGTGTGCAGGTCGTCGTCGTGCCAGAACCAGTGCTGACGAATCGGCACGTCGCACTCCGGCGGCATGTAAGACTTGGGCGCGGCGTCCTTGCGACCGGTGTAGATCGACACGCTCGTGTCATCCACGACGTAGTAGCAGGGGTCGGCAGCCAGGCCGTCTTCGTTGCCCACCCAACGGATGGTGGGCCGGCCCATGTTGAAGATCAACGCATTGGGTTGATGCTGGTCGACCACGGCCATGATGGTCTCCCAATCATAGACGCGCCCTTCCGAACCGGCGCCGTCAAACCACAGTTCGAACAAGGGGCCATAGCGCGTGCACAACTCGGTGAGCTGACGTGTGTAGAAACGGTCGTAGGCCGCCGCATCTGGGTAGCACGGCTCGTGGCGGTCCCAGGGTGAGAGATACAGGCCGAGCGGCATACCCAGGTCATGACATGCTTGCGCCACTTCGGCCACCACATCCCCCTTGCCGTCTTTCCACGGCGCAGCGCGCACGCTGTAGTCGGTGGTGTCGGTCTGCCACAGACAAAAGCCATCGTGGTGTTTGGCAGTGAAGATAAGATAGCGCGCGCCGGCTGCCTGCGCCGTCTGTACCCACTGACGCGCGTCGAGCCGGGCCGGGTTGAAGCCGGCCGGGCTGAGCGTGCCGTCACTCCACTCCTTATCGTAGAACGTGTTGATGCCGAAATGGCAGAACAGCCCGAACTCGGCGGCTTGCCAGGCCAGTTGTTGAGGGGTCGGTTTCATCATCTGCGAAGATTTTAGCTTGCCTGCTCGCAAATCAGGGTTGCTGCGAAGCTGTGAAAGGCAGGTTGTCTGTGTTGAGATTGGCCGCCAGGATGTTGCAGAACAGCGCACCCTGTTCAATCGCGTCATCCAGCGCGACGTGCGTGTGCGGCTGCGCATCGAACCACGCTTTGGGCATGTTGCGCTTTGCTACGCTGCGAAAATCTGTCTTCATCACCGCCATGGCATAGCTCTTCAGATCGAGCGCAGCATAGCCGAACGGGCTTTCGCCCACAAAGCGCAGCAGATACCAGTACATCCACATGAAGTCGTAACTGGCGGGAAAGGCGACGAAGATGGGCCGGCCTGTAAGCTGCTTCAGCCACGCCACGTAGTTGTGCATGGCTTTGTCCGGCGGCTGCGGGTCTTTGCGCGCAGCGGCCCAGGCGTCGGGGTGCTGTTGCCACCACGCCATCGTCACCGGATGGCCGGTGGCGTTTGACAGCGTTTCGAGGTTCGCGGAGAAAGTTCCGAGCAACGTCTTGTCCGGCAAAAAGGCCGCAGACGCAAAGCTCAACATCGAGTGCGGGCCGGGGATGGGGCCGTCGGTCTCGACATCGGTGCTGACATAGATTTCGCGCATGGGGCTGACTGTAGCACCAACCCGGCATCCAGGCCGGGCAGGCTGTTCGAAGCAGGCAGCGGCCTGCAACACCCCTCTCTCCCCATCGCTGGGGCGCACCTTATCCCTCCCCCCGTGCAAGCAAACCCAAACGCACTCAGGTAGCTTGCTATGCCGGCTGCTGCTCAGATTGCAGCGCGCGGACTCTGGCCAACAGATTCTTGACCACTTGCTCGCGTGTCTCCAGCATGTGCTTGTAGCCCAGACGGTCTGTGTGGCGAATTTCAGCGCGCAACTCGGCGACCTCGGCTTCGAGGATTTCCACCAGAATTGCCTGCTCGTCCGGCGTGATCC
The DNA here is from genome assembly GCA_016841965.1 of Candidatus Roseilinea mizusawaensis. Lineage (GTDB taxonomy): Bacteria > Chloroflexota > Anaerolineae > J036 > Brachytrichaceae > Roseilinea > Roseilinea mizusawaensis. Next base: position 54,269 of record JAEANN010000015.1, read on the forward strand.
CCAGGCGCAACATGGCAGTCTCCTTCGCCTTTGGGCAACCTGAACCCATCAATCCGTTAGACGCCGCGCTGTTGTGAAGTGAAGGCGTGTTCACTATAGCGCTGCCGCTTCAGATACCCCTTCCCCCTTGCCCGCTAACGCATGCGAAAGCCTGGGCAACCAGCCGGACCATTCTGAGGATCATCACGCGCTCTACAGGTCGCGCTTGCCGAACTGCCGCAGCGCCAGCAGGAGCGCCCCCAGCGTGTAGACCAGCGCCCACACCAACATGCCTGTGCTGGGCACCGACACCACCGAAAACGGCGTGATCGACACCTCGCGGATCAGCGGCGGCTGCATCACATACGAGGCCAGTTGCCACAGCGCCTCGCTCGGCACGATCAGGCTGGCGATGATGCCAAAGTTCTGCGTGGTTACGTTGCCTAGCACCGCGCCGAGTTGTTCGAGCCAACCGCCGATGAACGCCAGCCCATATAGCCCGAACACCATGACACCAGTGGCCAGTGTGCTCAGCCGCGTACCGCCCAGGATCGACAGCGTCATCAGCAATGTGCCTTCGAGCAGCATCAGGGCCAGGCCGGCCGGCGCATTCTGCACCTCAAACCCGGCAATCGCCCACGCGATGAGCATGACCCCGCCGGCCATCATCACCAGGTACAGCGCCAGCACCACCCAGAAACCCAACCACTTGCCGAGCACGATCGACGCGCGGCGTACCGGCTTGGTCACCAATGTCTGGATGACGCCCGAGCGGATGTCGCCTGCCAGCGTATCCACCGGCATCAACACGGCCATCATCACCATCAGGAAGTTGACCGCGTACAGGCCGGCCATCACCAGAAAGCTAAGGCCGACATTTTGCTGCGCACGCGACGGCGTGAAGCCCAGACCCCCTCCGATCATGTCCCGGTACACAAAGTAAAGCCCCACGCCAAAGACGACCAGAAACGCCACGCCAAGAATCAACGCTGCAAGCGCTACCTTGCGCCCTTTCACCTCGTGCAACGTGAGATGCGCCACTGTCAGAATTCCCCTCATCCCGGCCTCTCGTCCTCGCCCATGACTTCGAGAAACAATTCCTCAAGCGACTTGTGATCGGCAGCCAGTCGATAGATCGACACGCCCTGCGCCACCAGCCAGCGCGCGATATCCGGCAGTGTCGCCTCGTCCGAGGCAGTCAGCCGCACCAGCCCATCGACTTGCCGCACGTCCCGGCCAAACTGCGCCAGGCCGGCCAACAGGGCAGCATCGACATGGCCCAGCTTCAGTTCCACAGTGACATCGCCGGCCTGCTCGGCCAGCGCCATCTCCCGCACCACACAGCCGCGCTTGACAAACGCGACGCGATCGCAGGTCACTTCCACCTCGCTCAGCAGGTGAGAGTTGACAAACACGCTGGCGCCCTGCTCGCGCAATGCGACGATGATGTCGCGCACCAGAAAGCGCCCCAGCGGATCCAGACCGGAAGTCGGCTCATCGAGAAAGACCAGATCGGGTTGGTTGAGCAGCGCCTGCGCCAGCCCGATGCGTTGCAGCATCCCTTTGCTGTAGCCACGCAAAGGGCGGTCGGCGGCGTCGAGCAGATCAACCCGTTCGAGCAGCTCTTCAATCCGGCGGGTCAACACGCCGCCGGCCAACCCATACAGCCGGCCATGAAAACGCAGAAACTCGCGCCCGCTCAGCCAGTCCTGGAAACGGAAGTGCTCGGGCAGAAAGCCCATCTTCGCGCGCGCCTTCACGTCGCCCAGCGGCGCGCCAAGCACCTGGCCCACGCCGGCCGTCGGTGTAACCAGGCCAAGCAGCATCTTCATGGATGTGGTCTTGCCCGCGCCATTCGGGCCGAGAAAGCCAAAGACCTCACCCCGGCCAACGGTCAGGGTGAGGTCATCAACAGCCACTTTTGAGCCGAACGCTTTACGCAGGCCGGCCGTTTCGATGACGGAGTTCATTGCATCGAGTTTGCCATTTCGACCAGTGTGGTCTGGTCGATATTGCCGGTTGCCGCATATACCGTATCGCCTTCGGACCACAACAGCGTAGCGCGTTGCGCCACCTGCTCGTCACCCACTGCGACCGGGCTGCCTCCTTGTCCGGTTGTGAGGATGAGCAGACCTGTGACGCCACGCACCTGCACCTCGCTCACGGTGGCCGCATTGGCGGGAATGGGCAACAACAGGGTACTGCTCCAGTCGATGGATTGGGCCAGCCGGCGCGCTTCATCCGGCGCCATGCCCGAGACACGCAGAGCCAGTTCGCCCAGCTCGGCCAGCTTCACACCCTCTGGCAAAACGATCTCTGGGTTGCGCGCCTGCATGAACACCACACTGCTCGCGCCCCGCTCGGGGCCGCGCTGATATACCAGCGCCACCACCGGTGGCTTGGTAACCGTGACCGCTGCGCCGTCCAGTTCTGCCGGGATGGTGACATCCTGCACACCCAGCGCATCGACAATCGCTTGCAGCCGGGCGATATCGGCGGTGAAGCGCACCACGCCTTCGCCCTGCACCACGATTTGCGGCCCGCTCAAATGATCGGGCACACGGGCCGGCGCGCGCACTGCAATGCCGGCCAGTTGGCTCGCCTCGGCCAAGCTGCTCACGGTCTGAGGGTCGGCCGGCTCCCGCAACACTTCCACGCTGCTGCTCAGCATCGACTCGATGTCGAGCTGGCCCTCGCGCAGTTGCGAGATCAACTCGGGGCTGATGCTGACAGCCGTGATGCGCTTGACGCGGAACAGGTTCAGGAATTCCTGCGCCAACACTTGCGCACCCGGCGACACGATCAGCGCCACAATCAGGATGCCGGCCAGTCCTGCCAGGGCCAGCTTGCCATTCAGAAATCGCTGGGGCGCGGTTGACATCCGTGTTGCCCCGGCACGACTCAACCTTTGCTTCAGGTCGCGCTTGAATTCCGGGCGCGGATCTTCGCGCAACCGGGTCATGAATTCATCTTTCATTTGCTCATCTCCATTGGGTCACTGATCTGCCGCATCCCATTGCCGCCTCAGCGCCTGCACGGTCCGGCTGATGATGGTGCCAACGTTGGACTCAGTCAGGCCAGTCTGGCATGCGATGTCACGGTTGGTCATCCCGGCGCCATACTTCAGCGCCAGCAATTCGCGCTCGCGCGCCGGCAGCCGCGCCAACAGATACGCCAGCCGAGCACGCTCGTCATGCTCCTCCGCTACCCGATCGGGAAGCCGGGCGACGTCGTCCGGCCGGTCAGGCGAGTCATCGAGAGATAGCTCGACGCGCTGTCGGCGAAAGTAGTCCGTCGCCACATTGCGCGCAATGCTGAACAACCAGGTCGAAAAGCCGGCTCGATCATGGCGGTACTGATCGCGTGCGCGCCACGCCTTTTCGAATGTCGTGGATGTGAGGTCCTCGGCCTCCGCAATATCGCCCACGCGATAGACGAAAAAGTTGTAGACGCGCGGCAGCAATGATTCGTATAGCGCGTCCCAGTCTGGTGGCGCGGCCGCTTCGCGCGGTCGCGCGGATTCTGTCCGTGGGATCAGGCGTCTCAGTCGCACGATGCTGTCCTGTATGGCCATACTTGTAGAAATATACGCAGGGCCGGCGCCAGTATCACACAGCAGGTGGGGCGAATTTTCCTGGAACAGTTGGCGTGCACAGCGGGGCGAACTCGGCGGCTCGCCCAACCCTGACTGCGCGCAACACTTGCGTTGCGCCATTTCAACGCAGAGCCTACAATACACCTGCGCCAACAAGCCATGAAATCACACAATCCCGGCGCACCTCACGGCCCTCGCCCTGGTGACCGCCAGCAACCGCCAGCGACAGCCAGTATCAGCCAGCGACAAACATCACGTAGCAATACGGCCCTTTGACACTGGCACTTGAGCGAGCCAATCACTACTATGAGGTCTGGTCATTTATGGTCGAACTCCTGCTTATCCTCGTCATTGCCGCCGTCGCCTGCGCCATACAGGCGATTCGCGCAGAGCGGCTGCTGAACTCGGCATTGTGGCTTGCCGGCGCAAGCGCGTTCATTGCCATGATCTTCTACAGCATGGGCGCGCGCGAAGTCGCCATTATCGAGCTGAGCGTGGGCGCCGGCCTGGTGACCGTGTTGTTTGTCTTTGCCATCAGCGTTGCCGGCGATGAGTCGATCGAAGGCAGACCTGCGGTGCCACGCGCGCTGGCCGTCATGCTGGCCGGCCTGTGTGTCATCGGCCTGATCTGGCTGCTGCGCGATCTCACAGCCCCAACACCAACAGCCGCCAGCGCCAGCGCTCTCACCAATGCCCTGTGGCACGAGCGTGCGCTCGACGTGCTTGCACAAGTGGCGCTGATCTTCACCGGCGTTATCGGGCTGCTGGGACTGCTGGCCGAGCCGCGGAGTGCGCACGCAGCCGAAACCCACACAACGCCGGTCGAGGGGAGCCAGCAGAAAATAGCGGCGCGCGCCACGACCGAGTCGCCGCTCGAACTCCAAAAGGAGGCAGCCCGCCCATGAGCCTGTCACCCCTCGCCATCGTCCTGCTGGCAGTCACCCTGCTGCTGGGAGTCGGATTCTACGGCCTGCTCGTCGCGCGCAATCTGATCAAACTCATCGTGGTGTTGCAGATTCTGGCCAAGGCGGCCATGCTGGCATTCGTGGCCGCCGGCTACGGGCAAGAACACATGGGACTGGCGCAGAGCATGGTCGCCATGGTCATTGTGGCCGACACGGTCGTGGCCGTGATCGCCCTGGCACTGGCCGTTCAGGTACGGCGTCATTACGGCACGCTCGACGTGCGCAAACTCACTACCCTGCGAGGTTGATCGCATGGCAGCACCATTCATCACACTCACCATCGGGCTGCCCTGGCTGGGCGCGCTGGCGGTCTGGATCGCCGGCGACCAGCACCCCAAAGCCCAGCACGCGCTGGCCGTGTTGTTTGCTGTGGCCGGCGGGCTGAGCGGACTGGCCCTGCTCACCACAACCGGGGCCGAGGTTGCCATCCGCCTGCCGGTAGGCGGGGCGTTTGGCGATTTCACCTTCGTGGCCGACGGGCTGGGCGTGTTCCTGGCAGTGATCGCCACCGTGATCGGCAGCCTGGCTGTGATCTTCTCGGTCGAGTACATGAAGGGCGAAGCGCAACTGGGCCGCTACTACGCCTTCGTTCTGCTGTTCATCGGCGCCATGGCCGGCTTGGCCCTCACCGGCAGCCTGTTGCTCTTGTTTTTCTTCTGGGAAGTGACGGCGCTCACATCGTATGCCCTGATCTCGTTCCACAACGACGACCCCAAAGCCGTCGCCGGCGGCATCAAGGCGCTCCTCATGACCCAACTGGGCGGAGTCGGGTTGCTGGCCGGCGCGCTGCTGATCTATGCCCACCTGGGCAGCTACGACATCAGCGCGTTTCTGGCCGGCGCGGATGCGCTGCCCCCCGATCTGCGCGCCCTCATCGCATTTGGCTTCCTGGCGGCCGCGGCCGCAAAGTCGGCGCAGGCGCCATTCCACACCTGGCTGCCCGATGCCATGGAAGCGCCAACGCCGGTGAGCGCACTCATCCATGCCGCGACAATGGTAAATGCCGGCGTGTACCTGCTGGCGCGCTTCTTCCCCGCCTTCGAGAGCGTGCCGGGTTGGAGCACCGCCGTGGTCATCATCGGCATGGTGACGGCGCTGCTGGCGGCAGTCATGGCGCTGGTGGCCGACGATCTGAAGCGCGTGCTGGCCTACTCCACCGTCAGCCAGCTCGGCTACATGGTGTTCGCCATCGGCTGCGGGTCGGTGCTGGCCGGCCAATTTCATCTGTTCAGCCACGCCGTGTTCAAGGCGTTGTTGTTCCTCGGCGCAGGTGCAGTCATTCATGCGATCGGCACGCGCGACATGCACCAGATGGGCGGGCTGGGCAAACACATGCCGCTGGTGCGGGGTGTGTTTGTCATCGGCGCGGGTGCGCTGGCCGGCATTCCCATCTTGAACGGCTTCTGGAGCAAAGAACTGATCCTCGAGACCGGCCTGGCGCATGGCCCACTGTGGGGGTACATCGGCATGTTGATCGGGGCCGGCCTGACCGCCTTGTACACGGCGCGCATGGTGTGGCTGGTGTTCTATGGCGAACCGCGCAGCCATCATCATGCCCACGACGCGCGGCCAGCCATGGCGATTCCGCTCGTCCTGCTGGCCGTCGGCACCCTGACGACCTGGCTCTTGTTCGGGCCGTTTGGTGCGCTGCTGGCCGAAGCTGTGCCCGGCTTGCACGAGGAGTCTACACTGGACTTTGTCACAAAGGTGGTCAGCGACCCGGCCACGCTGCTGGCGCTGGGTGTGGTCGCCATCGGCTTGCTGGCCTGGCAACAACGCAGCCGGCTATCGCCCATCGCCGCCGGCCTGCGTGCCCTCGAGCAGGCGGCCAAACAAGGCTTCGGGTTCGAGGCCATCAACCGGTTTGTGGCGCGCATGACGCGCAGCGCGGCAACGGTTTTGCAGCGCACCCAGACCGGCGAGTTGAACTGGAATGCCGCCGGCATCGCCGGGGCACTACTCATTGTGCTCATCATCCTGGCCGGGGGAGGGACGCGCTGACATGGCACTGTGGACTTCTTCCCTTCATCCTTTCCTGTGGCTGATTGTGATCCCGGTGCTGGCGTCGCCGGTGGTGTATCTGGCCGGCCGGCTGGCCGGGGCTGCCCTTGCGCGTTGGCTGGCCTTGATCGCGTTGATCGTCACCTGCGCGCCATGCGTGCTTGCTGCCCAGGAGCTTGCTGCGAATGGCGCAGCAACGTTCACTCTCGGCCTGGTCCAGCTCCAGTTCGACGGCCTGAGCCTGTTACTGGCGGGGCTGGCGCTGGGTTTGGGCACCAGCGTCACGCTCTTCTCGAACGCTTACATGCGCGGCGAGACAGGCGAAGAAAAGTATTACGCCGCACTGCTGGCGATGATCGGCGTGATGGTAGGGCTGGGCTGCGCCAACGACTTGTTCAACCTGTGGGTGTGGTTCGAGGCGATGGCCGTGTCATCGTACATGCTGGTCGCGTTCTACCGCGACCAGCCGGCGTCGTTGGAAGCAGGGGTGAAGTATCTGGTTCAGAGCGCCGCCGGATCGGTGCTGGTGCTGCTGGGCATCGCCGCCGTGTTTGGCGCAACGGGGCAATTGAGCCTGGCAAGCATCGCGGACAGCGTCCGACAAGCCGGCGCAACGCAGGCAACATCGGCGGGATTGCTGGCCGCCGGCGCATTGATGACGGTGGGCTTTGGCGTGAAAGCCGCCCTCGTTCCCTTGCACACCTGGCTGCCCGACGCCCATTCGCAGGCCCCCAGCGGAATCAGCGCCATGCTGTCGGGCGTGGTAATCGAAGCCGGGTTGATCGCGCTGCTGCGGGCCGTGTCTGCACTGCTGGGCGAAGGCGACGCTGTGGCGCGCTTCGGCCAACTGCTGTTGCTATTCGCCGCCCTGAACATGATGCTGGGCAACCTGCTTGCGCTGAAGCAAACGCAGGTCAAGCGCATGCTGGCCTTCTCCAGCCTGAGCCACATGGGCTACATGCTGCTCGGCTTTGGCGTGGCGGCCTATACCGGCCAGAGCGCAGCCGCGCAGGGCGGTATGTTCCACATGCTCAGTCACGGGCTGATGAAGGGATTGGCCTTCCTGGCTGCCGGCGCCTTGTTGTACACACTGTATGTAGCAAAAGGCGCGCACGGGCCGCTGATGGTCAATGATCTGAACGGCGCAGCGCGGCGCTACCCGCTGGCTGCACTGGCGCTGGGCGTTGCCGTGCTGGGGCTGGCCGGCTTGCCGCCGTTGGTTGGCTTCATGTCGAAGTGGCAGATTTTCGTGGGCGGCTTTCAGGCCGGCGACACACTGGTTGCGTTGCTGGTGATCTTTGCCGCGCTGAACAGCGTGCTGTCGCTGGCGTACTACGCGCCGCTCGTCAATGCCATGTATCGGCGCGAACCATCACACGCGGTGCGGTTGGGCGCAGCAATGCCGCCGACGATGATCGTGCCGCTGGTCGTCATGAGCATTCTGGTCATCGCGCTGGGCGTGTGGCCGACGCTGATCGCATGGTTGACTGAGCCGGCGGGACAGGCGCTGTTGGCCGGGTGGTGAGTGGCGAAACGAAGTGCGTATCCTCATGGGTGAACAGCAATGGAAGTGATTCTGATTCCGCCGATTGCCTTTGTGTTGTACATCGCGCTGGCCGGCGTGCTGTTCGGCTTTGGGCGTGTGCTGGCCGGCAAGACCAAAACATCTGCCATGAAAAGCAGCACCTACGCCAGCGGCGAGGAAGCACCGACTGTGCAAGCCGTGCCCGGCTACCGGCAATTCTTCACCGTGGCGCTGTTCTTCGCCGTGCTGCACCTGGGTGTGCTGATATTGGCGACCGGCGCCGGCAGCCCGGCCATGCTCGTCATGCTGGCCGGCTTGACGCTCGCGCTATTGGCTTTGATCTTGGGTTAACGCTCAGCAAGAGGCTCACATGAATATCAATCCCGAACGCATGTGGGAGGACGCCCTGGAAAAGTTAAAGACCTGGGCGCGCATTAACTCGCCATGGGCCATTCACTACAACAGCGGCTCGTGCAACGGCTGCGACATCGAAATCCTGGCCACGCTCACCCCGCGCTATGACCTGGAGCGTGTGGGGGTCAAACTGCAGGGCAGCCCGCGCCACGCCGACATCCTGATCTGCACCGGCCCGGTGACGCTGCAATCGCGCGAGCGGCTGAAGCGCATCTATGAGCAAATGCCGGAGCCAAAATTCGTCGTGGCCGTCGGCTCGTGCGCTATTTCCGGCGGCGCGTTCCAGGGGTGCTACAACGTTGTCGGCCACGTCGATGCCGTCATTCCGGTCGACGCCTACATCCCCGGCTGTCCGCCCCGCCCTGAAGCCATCATCGACGGCGTGGTGAAACTGCTGGAGAGCCTGAAGAAAACAGACAGCAGAGCACAGAGCGCAGAGAACAGCGCACAGACGGCAGACAGCGAGCACTAGACGACGCAACACGCAACACACAATACACAACGATGAAAGACGCAACAGCTTTGCTTCAAGCCGCTGAATCGATCCTGGCCCCGTGGGCCAAAGAGACCATGCGCCCGGATGCAGCGCGGCTGGATGTGGTGATCGCGCCGCCGGATATCGTGCCGGCAGCGCGGGCGCTGCACGCAGCCGGCTGGGGTTTCCTGACTGCCATCACCGGCCTCGATCTGGGCGTGGAGACGGGCAAGTTGGAAGCCCTGTACCATTTCTGCGAAGGGCCGGCGCTGGTGAATCTGCGCGTCACGTTGCCGCGCGACACCCCCGTCATCGACAGCGTGTGCAGTGTGATTCCCGCCGCCAGCTTCTTCGAGCGCGAACTGAGCGAGATGTTTGGCATTACCGTGAAGGGCACACCGCACCCCGAACGACTCTTCCTGCCCGAAGACTGGCCGGATGGCGTGTATCCCTTGCGCAAAGACTTCAACCCGGACAGACTGAGAACTGAAGGGTAATCAGGTTGATATGGAAGCGAACAAATTTATCGTGCCGATTGGGCCACAGCACCCGGCGCTCAAGGAGCCGGGCCACTTCGAGTTCACTGTGGATGGTGAAGTCGTCACCGACGCAACCATCCGGCTGGGCTATGTGCATCGCGGCGTCGAGCGCGGCACAGAGGATCGCACGTGGGTGCAGAACCTGTACCTGATCGAGCGCATCTGCGGCATTTGTTCGCACATCCATGCGACCGCCTATGCGCTGGGGGTGGAGAAACTGGCCGGGGTCAGCGCGCCGCCGCGCGCACAAGCCATCCGCGAGCTGTTTTGCGAACTCGAGCGCATCCACAGCCACCTGTTGTGGGTGGGCGTGGCCGCGCACGAGGCCGGCTTCGATGCGCTGTTCATGTATTCGTGGCGCGACCGCGAAACCGTCATGGACCTGCTCGAGGGCCTGAGCGGCAACCGTGTGCATTACTCGTGCAATGTGCTGGGCGGCGTGAAGTTCGACATAGACGACACACAACGCGACACCATTCTGCGCGGGCTGGAGTTCCTGGAACAGCGCACGCAGCACTACCTGGACGTGGTTACAAATGACGCGGCGTTTCTGCGCCGCACGCGCGGCGTGGGTGTGATGACCAGGGAGCAAGCAATCGAATATGGCACGGTGGGGCCGGTGGCGCGCGCCTCCGGCGTCGAGCGCGATGTGCGCGTCGACGCGCCCTATCTGGCCTACGATCAGTTCCCGGTCAAGACAATCACCGACACAGCCGGCGACCTGGAGGCGCGCTTTGCAGTGCGCGTGCGCGAGTTATTCGAGTCTTATCGCGTGATCCGCGAGATCCTGGATAACTTGCCGCGCAGCGAACTGGCCGCCAAGATGCCGCGCAAGATACCGCCCGGCGAAGCGATCAGCCGGGTTGAAGCGCCGCGCGGCGAGTTGTTCTACTTCATCAAGAGCAACGGCGGCGAGAAGCCAGAGCGGGTCAAAGTGCGCACGCCCAGCATCTGCAACTTCGGCTCGGTGGGCCGGCTCACCATCGGCCACCAGCTTGCCGACGCGCCGATGATCCTGGCCGGCATCGATCCCTGCTTCTCATGCAACGACCGGGCCGTGTACATCACCCGCAACGGCGACACGCAGCGCTGGTCATGGGATGACCTATGTCGCTACGGAGTAGCCAATGCAGAGTAGCCAGTACAGAGGCGTCAGTAGTCAGATTGCGCCCAACTGGCCGCTGACTGCTGAGGACTGGCTACTGACGGCCGGCTACTGACTACTGATAACTAACGACTGACCCATGAGCATCATCGCATTACTGATTTTCCCCGGGGGGCTGTTCGTGCTGGCGTGTGGACTGGCCTATGAATGGGTAGATCGCAAGCTGATCGCGCGCTTCCAAAATCGCGTCGGGCCGCGCTGGTTTCAGCCGGCTGCCGATACCTTCAAACTGCTGGCCAAAGAAGAAGTGGTGCCGGCCGGCGTCAACCCCGGCCTGTTCACCTGGCTGCCCATCGTGGCGCTGGCCGGCGCGCTCACAGCCGCGCTGTACGTGCCGATGGCCGGCCTGGCGCCAGCATTCAGCTTCCCCGGAGACCTCATCGTGACGCTGTACCTGCTCAGTCTGCTGACGCTGTGCACCGGCCTGGCCGGCGCAAACACACTGGACCGTTTCTCCATCGTCGGCGCGGTGCGCACCTTAACCCAGTTGTTCTCCTACGAGGCGCCGTTCATGCTGGCCTTGCTCAGCCCAGCCATCGTCGCCGGGAGCTGGCAGATCAGCGAGATCATCGGCCAGAGCAGCGGCCAATGGGTGCTGCTGAGCCAACCGATCAGCTTCGTGGTCGCGTTGATCGGGCTGATGGGGAAACTGGAGCTGCCCCCCTTCGATGCGCCTGAAGCTGAAACCGAAATTGTGGCCGGCGCGCTGACCGAATATAGCGGGCGCGGCTACGCCCTGTTTCGGCTCGGCCGAGACGTCGAACTGCTTGTCGGATTAACCCTCATCGCCGCGCTCTACCTGGGCGGCCTGAGCAACCCACTCGATTTTCTGGTTAAAACAGTCGGCTTGTTAGTCATTCTCGCGCTTATCCAAACCCTGTTCGCCCGCTTACGCATCGATCAGACCGTCGGCCTGTGGTGGCGCTACGGCGCACTGCTGGTTCTGGCACAACTGGCAGTCATTGTCGGCACGCGACTGGTCGTGTAGGATGGCGCATGTTGCGTGTTGCGTAACGGTAAGGGCAGAACTTGTCCCTGTCCTGCCAGGAGTGAAACATGAAAATCAGCGGGATGTTGAGCGATCTGCTGCGATCTCTGTTCAAGCGCCCGGCGACGGAGCAATATCCGTTCATCAAGCGCAAACCGCCAGAGCGTTTGCGCGGCGAGTTGCACTACGACCCAAGCAACTGTTCGGGCTGTATGCTGTGCATGAAAGACTGCCCGGCCAATGCGCTTGAACTGATCGTCATCGACCGTAAGGCGAAAAGGTTCGTCATGCGCTATCACGCCGATCGCTGCACATTTTGCGCGCAGTGCGTGTCGAGCTGCCGCTTCAAATGTCTGAACATGTCGAACGAGGAATACGAGCTGGCCGCGCTGACCAAAGCGCCGTTCACCGTGCACTATGGCAACGAGTCAGATATCCAGGCCATCCTGGAAGCAGTCGCTCCGGCAAACACTGAGCCGGCTGCAAAAGCCTGAGCGCGCCGTTCGCGTGGCCGTTGTTGGGATTGGCAATGACCTGCGCGGCGATGACGCAGCCGGCCTGCTGGTGGCGCGCGCTTTGATCGAACGGCAAACAGGCAACGGCGCGCAGTCATCCATGCTGGCGCTGGACGCCGGGGCAGCCCCCGAAAACGTGACCGGCGCGTTGCGCCGCTTTGCGCCTGACCTCGTCATCTTCGTCGACGCAGCTTTCGCCGACGACGCCGCGCCACCCGGCACAATTGAGTGGATCGACCGACATCAAACTACCGGCTTGAGCACAGCAGCCTTTGCTGGATCGACGCATACCCTGCCGCTGCATAGGATCGCGCAATACCTCGTGGCCGAGCTGGGCTGTGAAGTGGCCCTGATCGGCATCCGGGCCGGCAACCTGACTTTCGACCACACTGCATCACCCAGCACATACCAGGCCGCGCAGGAAGTAGCAGCCGGCCTGTGGGCAGCCCTGACGGAGGCGCGTGCATGAACTCGCAAGCGATCAAACGTTATCTGGAATTTTTGAATGACGAGCGCAATGGCGCGGCGCTGTATCAGGCGCTGGCCGACGCCGAGCGCGACGAACATCTGGCCACAGTGTATCGGCGCATGGCTGCCGTCGAGCAACGCCATGCCGATGTGTGGATCAAAAAACTGACCGAGGCCGGCGTGGCGATCCCACCCTTCAAGCCGTCTTTTCGCACGCGCGTGTTCGGCATCCTGGCAAGGCGGTTCGGCGTCACCCTTGTGCTGCCCACCATCACTGAACTGGAACAGAAAGACAGCCACAAGTATGGACAAGAGACTGACACAAGCGGCCTGTCGGCCGATGAAGGGTCGCACGCGCGGCTGCTGCGCGCCATCACGCAGCCGGTGCGCGGCAAGATCAGCGGCGGGGCGCTGGCGCAGCTCGAGGGGCGCCATCGCTCTGGCGGCGGCAATGCCTTGCGCGCGGCCGTTCTGGGCGCCAACGACGGCCTGGTGTCAAACCTCAGCCTGGTGATGGGCGTGGCCGGCGCCGCCGACCTCAACGAGCAGGCCATCCTCATCGCCGGCCTGGCCGGCCTGCTGGCCGGCGCCATCTCCATGGCGCTGGGCGAATGGTTGTCGGTGCAAAGCTCGCGCGAGTTGTATCAGCGACAAATCTCCATCGAACGAGCCGAGATTGCCAGCGCGCCGGAAGAAGAAATCGAAGAGATGACGCTCATCTATCAGGCGCGCGGAATAGACGAAACGCGCGCCCGCCAGATGGCCCAGCAGATCATGAGCGATCCGACCTCGGCAGTGGAGACGCTGGCGCGCGAGGAACTCGGCATCGACCCGCAGGCGCTGGGCGGCTCGGCGTGGGAAGCAGCCATCACCTCGTTCATCCTGTTCGCCATCGGCGCGGTGCTGCCCGTATCCGCTTTCTTTTTCCTGCAAGGGATGACTGCCGTGATCGCCAGCATTGCTGTCAGTGCCGTGGGCCTGTTCGTCATCGGATCGGCCATCACGTTGTTCACGGGCCGGTCGATCTGGTTTTCCGGCGCGCGCCAGGTGCTATTTGGCCTCGTGGCAGCCGGCGTCACGTTTACGATTGGCCGGCTGGTTGGCGTCAACCTGAGCGGATAGCTTCCCCTCCCCTGCACGTCTCTCCTCCTCTTCCTTCCTCCCTCCATACCGCTGCTCTGGCTGCGCGATTCTGCCGGCTTACCACCTGCATCCTGCCTGCCGGCGCTCTTGTCTCGCCCTCACAGCGCACTCATCTCGTGACAAATTTCACTATCAAAATCTACCGGAATGCCCGTTCGAGGAAGGATCGCAGGGTTTTGAGAGCGTCCCCTGCCTACAATCAAAGCCAGTAATGGGCTATCAGAGCGAATGCTGAACAAACGTGGTGCAGAGCTTCGCCGACAACTGGATTACACATAACTTATCACAGAAAATTCTGGGATAAATCTGGGAAAAGCGCGAAGTCGTGCACTTACACATGCAAGGAATAGAATTGTTATGGGCGTGATGAAACCCAATCGAGCAGTTGGAATTGTCGGGTACGGTGCGTATGTGCCCCGCTATCGCCTGCCGGCGCAGGAAGTGGCCGAGTTATGGACAGAAGGCAATATGCAACTGCCGGTGCGTGAGAAGTCGGTGCCGGGGCTGGACGAGGACGTAGCCACGATGAGCATCGAAGCGGCGCGCAACGCGCTGGCGCGCAGCGGCGGACTGCTGCCGAGCCGAATTGGCGCGGTGTGGGTCGGGAGCGAATCCCATCCCTATGCCGTCAAGCCGACCAGCACCATCGTTGCCGAGGCCATCGGCGCGACGCCGTATACGACGGCGGCCGACTGGCAGTTTGCATGCAAGGCCGGCACCGAGGCCATCCAAGCGGCGATTGGGCTGGTGGGCAGCGGCATGGCCGACTACGCGCTGGCCATCGGGATGGACGCTGCCCAGGGCCGGCCGGGGGACGCACTGGAGTACACCGCCGGCGCAGGTGGCGCAGCCTTTGTCATCGGCCCGGCCGAAGCATCTCTCGCCGTGTTCGAGGGGTCGGTTTCGTATGTGACCGACACGCCGGATTTCTGGCGCCGGCAATACGAGAAATTTCCTGAACATGCCGGGCGCTTCACCGGCGAGCCGGCCTATTTCCACCACATCTCATCCTCGGTCTCGCAACTGCTGACCGAGATGAACCTGAAGGCGAGCGACTTCACCTATGCCGTGTTCCACCAGCCCAACGCCAAATTCCCGATGAAGGTGGGCGAGGATCTGGGCTTCACCCGTGAGCAGATCAAGCCAGGGCTGCTGGTCAATGAAATCGGCAACACCTATGCCGGCTCGTCGCTGATCGGGCTGACGGCGGTGCTGGACATTGCAAAGCCGGGGCAGCGAATCCTGCTGGCTTCGTTCGGTAGCGGAGCCGGCAGCGACGCCTTCAGCCTGCTCGTTCAGGGGCGGCGCGAAGGCGTTCAGGCGCCAGGTACACGCGACTATATCAACCGCAGGACGCAAATCGACTACGCCATGTACGCCCGGCTGAAGGGCAACTATAAGCTGAACTAATTCTTTGGCGTTTGGATTGGCAATTGCCGACAAAATCCCAAACCCAAAATCGTAAATCCAAAATCCCAAATATGAGAGACGTTTCCATCATCGGCATCGGCCAGGTCAAGGTCGGTGAGCACTGGGACAAGAGCCTGCGCGAACTGGGCTACTACGCGCTGCATGCGGCCATGAAGGATGCCCGGCTCGAACGCATCGACTCATTGTTTGTGGGCAACATGCTGTCGGGCGAGCTGACCGGCCAGGAGCACCTGGGCGCGATCATCGCCGACTTCGCCGGCCTGAAAGGCGTCGAAGCCGTCAAGGTCGAGGCGGCCTGTGGCAGCGGCGCGGCAGCCCTGCGCATGGGTTATATCGCGGTGGCCGGCGGCATGGCCGACTTTGTAGCCTGCATTGGCGTCGAAAAGATGACCGACAAGCAAAACGCTTCGGTGACCTCGGCGCTGGCAATGGCCGCCGACGGCGACTACGAGGCGCTGCACGGCCTATCATTTGTCAGCATCAACGCGCTGCTGATGCGGCGCTATATGCACGAGCACGGCTACAAGAAGGAAGACTTCGCGCCGTTTGCCATCAACGCGCATGCCAACGCAGTGAACAACCCATACGCCATGTTCCAGGCGCCGGTGACACAAAAGCAATTCACCGAAGCCAAGATGATCGCCGATCCGATCAACCTGCTGGACTCATCACCGATCGCAGACGGTGCAGCGTGCGTCATCATTGCGCCAACGGCGATCGCAAAGGAGTTCACCGACAGGCCGGTGCGCATCCGCGCTTCGGCGATCGCCACCGACACCGTAGCCGTCCACGACCGGCGTGACCCGCTGTTCCTGGAGGGCGGCGCGATCAGCGCGCAGAAAGCGTATGCCATGGCCGGCGTGGGGCCGCATGACATCGACCTGTTCGAGGTGCACGACGCTTTCACCATCATGTCGGCGCTGTCGCTCGAAGCGGCCGGCTTTGCCCCGCGCGGCAAAGGTGTGGCGCTGGCGCTGGACGGCGAGATCGGCTTGAGCGGGCGTATCCCTATCACCACCATGGGTGGGTTAAAAGCGCGCGGACACCCAGTTGGCGCGACGGGTATGTATCAAATCGTCGAGGTTGCCACCCAACTACGCGGCGAAGCCGGCGCCAACCAGATCAAGAATGCCCGGCTGGGCATGGCCCAAAATATTGGCGGCAGCGGCGCAACAGTCATCACAACGATCCTCGAAGGATTCTAGATTGCGCATTCAGCATTCGGACTTGATTAACCGACTTCATTAAAAAGGATGGAGCAACGATGGAAGTAGCACGATTCTGGCGAACAAAAGGACAGCGCTATCAGTTGGTCGGCGAAGTCTGCCCAAGCTGTGGGGAAAAGATTTTCCCGCCCAGGGACGTATGTCCGGCCTGTGAAAAAGAGGCCAAAACCCCCTACACATTCAGCGGCAAGGGCGAAGTGTATTCCTACAGCACGATCTACTCTGCGCCGGAAGGGTTCGAGAAATACGCGCCGTACACGGTGGCGCTAGTGCGCCTGGCCGAAGGCCCGCTGGTTACAGCGCAGTTGACCGATGTCGATGCGCAGGATGTCAAGGTGGGCATGCCGGTGGAGATGGTGACACGCGTGCTGCGCGAAGACGGCGAACGCGGCATGGTGGTGTATGGCTACAAATTCCGGCCCGTGTGCGCAAATCAGGGTGCAGCGGCCCAACAGATCTGATGCCAAGAAATTGACAGGCCGGGCTGATCGGTTCGAAGCCGTTCCGGCCTGCCCCCTCCTCTTGCATGCAGGCAACAAGCCTGTGCCCAATTGTCTGCTTGGTCCACACAGCGGCGAGATGATCTCGTCACTGTAAGACCATCCCCAACCTGCTCGTTTTGAGACACCCTCGGCAGATAGACCTGCCAGAAGCTGGTTTGCGCCGGCAGCGCCCTGCGCGCACAAAACCGGTTTCCTTTGCTATTGCCGGCGCTGTGTGCGCCGTGCCCCTCGATACCCCCACTCGCCAACGCTGCACAGGCCGCCGCCGGCCAGGCGCACGTCAATTCCTGCATCGACTAACCTTACAGATGACCCGGATTGCGCAAAAACATCTTTTGGCATACTCTTACCGCCGTCGACGTAGAGACGCAAAACGAGGCGCACAAGCAAGCCGAGCGCCACGCTAGTTTTGAGCAAAAGCTCAGCCATGTTCAGCATAGCGAGAACGCCCAGCATGGAGCAATCAAGCAACACAGCCCGCAAACACCAGGGACTCTATCGAAACGCGACCAGCAGATTAGGCCGACTGCGCTGCATAATGCTGATAGCTCTGTTAATCTTGGGCACATCGCTTTTGAGTCCTCCGTCTGCAGCGCGAGCAAGTGCGCCCCCTTCGTCCGCAGTCTCTCCAAGCAACACCACGGCCAGGCCGCCGACTTCCTCACCCTTAGCCTCAGTGATCGACCCAGACCTGCAAGCAGCACTCGCTGCACCTGGCGCCGGGCCGTTGCAGTTTATCGTGGAATTCGCCGCCCCGGCCGCCAGGCAGGCCGGGCTGGACACTGCGGCCACACAAGCAGACTGGAGTGAGCGCGGCGCACAGGTCGTGGCCGTGCTACAGCACAGCGCCGCGCAAGCACAGGCCGCAGCGCGATCTCTTCTGGCGCAGCGCAGCATGCCTTACCACGACCTGTGGATCTTCAATGCGCTGGCAGTCACAGGAACCTGGCAGGACGCGCTGGCATTGGCTGCTCAACCGAACGTCATACGCGTGCGTCTACCCCGCCGCTATGCGCTACACACGCCAATCGCGGTTGAACCAGCCCAGGACAAGCCGCCTTTGGATTTATCAGCGCCTTTATCGTCAAGGGCCGCGAACGCTACGCAAAGCCTGCCCTGGGGATTAACGCACATCCGCGCCGATATGGTCTGGCACGCGCTCAACGTGCGTGGGGCCGGCATTGTGATCGGCAGCATCGACACCGGAGCGCGGTTTACCCATCAGGCATTGGTCAAAAAGTATCGTGGCTATCTGGGTGATGGACGTTTTGTGCATCATTACAACTGGTTCGACCCCAATGGAGCGCCGGCCCCGTTTGACAACACAGGGCACGGCACACACACCCTCGGCACCATCGCGGGCGATGACGGCGCAGGGCAAACGATTGGCATCGCCCCTGGCGCCACGTGGATTGCAGCGAAAGGGTGCGCTGCTAACTGGTGCAGTGAAACAGACCTGGCACTCGCCGGCCAATGGATGCTGGCGCCAACACGGCTAGACGGCATGTATCCCGACCCTTCTCGCCGGCCCCACATCGTCAATAACTCGTGGGGCGCAGATGCGTGGGATCCGTTCTATCAAGCGATTGTGCTGGCCTGGCGGGCAGCCGGCATTTACCCCGTCTTTTCATTGGGCAACTCGGGGCCGGCGTGTGGCACTGCCGGCTCGCCGGGGACTTACAGCACAGCACTAGGCGTCGGGGCAACGGACAGCAACGATCAGATCGCCGCTTTCAGCTCGCGCGGGCCGAGTCGTGACCCACTCACACCTGCGGCAATCAAGCCAGAGCTGAGCGCGCCAGGAGTGGCAATACGATCAGCGCTGGCGGGGCGCGATGACGAATACGGGACTCTGAGCGGCACCTCGATGGCGGCGCCGCATGTGGCCGGCGCAATTGCATTGATGTGGTCGGCCAGCCCGTCACTGATCGGTCAGATCATTTCAACAACCCATATCCTGACAAGCACCACCCGGCGCATTGCGAATACGGTGAACTGTGGCGAGGGTCTGAGCAAAGTGCCGAATCACACTTTTGGCTGGGGCCGGCTCGATGCTTACTCGGCGACGCTGCGCGCGATAACATCCACGCCGGCCAGCGGCATTCTGGTTGCGCGCACAGTCATCAGCGAGACAAGCGCGCCGGCGCCGGCTGTGAGACTGCGCCTTGATACAGCCACAGGCCGCTGGCTCGAAGGACCTACAGACGGCCAAGGCGAATTGAGTTTGCGTGCGCCCACAGGAACCTATCTGCTGCGGGCAGAACATCCCGCTTTGCGCAGCACCCAGCTTGCAGTCACCCTCAGCGCCGGCGTGACCACCAGCATCGTCATCTCACTGTCGCCGCGGACACAGTGGACAATTCAGGGCGCCACGCGCGACGCCCAAAACGGGTTGCCCGTGCGCGCCACTGTGCGGGCAACTTCTCCCGACTTGCCAGAAGAGCTGATCACTTACTCCGAGCGCGCCAGCGGCGCATATAGCTTGACGGCGCCGGGCGGCATCTCGCTCTCAATTCGCGTCGAGGCGCTGGGATATCAGATCACACAAACCATGCTTTTGACGCCCGACGAGAACGACGGGGCAAACAATCTCATTGAACAGAACTTCGAGCTGCTCTCGCACGATTGCCTGAACCACCCGGCGCTGTGCAGCCAGTTGGCTATTCGGCCACTCAGCGAGATCGATTGGCCGCCGGCAACCGGCATCAGTTGGCTGGTGGTGAACGGCGACACAGCGTATGTCGGCAGCGGCAAAAACCTGTTGAGCATTGATATCGGCGCACCCGGCCAGCCGCGCATTCTTTCAACGACACCAATAAGCGTCGCAGACACGCTGCAATGGGAATATAGCCAGGCAGCAATCACAGAGGACAAATTGATCGTGCTGCGCGACTTACTCGAAACAAGTGGGTATGCACTGCATCTTTTCACCCTGAATCCCCCCTCTGCACCACAGTCAGTGGCCACCATCACAAGCAGCAACAATTTTGACGGCAGGATGTTTGCATATCGCGGTCATGTGTACGTGCCAGAAGCCGGCAACGGCTGGCGTATCTTCTCCACCACAACAACCAGCATCACACCACTGAGACTGGCCGGGGACGCGCTGTTCAAGCACACTGTGCTGAGTGTTTCGCGCCTGGGCAGCGGGGTCATGGCCCACATCATCGAACCCGATCAAACTGGCGGAACCATCCTCGCTGTGTCACTTGATCAGCCAGATGCGCCAATCGTGCGAGACATTTATCGCAGCAGCCAGTGGATCATAGCCATGCACGCGCAGGATGGCTATGTGTACAGCGCCGAAGAAGCTGTTGATTTCTGGCGCGTGTTGAAGCCAATCCGTGTTTCGGCCGGCCTGACTTTCACGCTGCGCCCGCCGAGCACCTGGCTCACCCGCGAATATATGATCGCGCTGAGCGGATGGCCGGGGCATTTGGCGACGGTGAACTGGCAAACAGTAAGCTGGCTCAGCCTGGCAAACCCTGACAAACCGGCTGTGCTCAGCGAGATTGCAATCACTGATCTGCAAAGCGGTTGGCCAAGCGATGTGGTTGCTGCACCGCACCGCACGGTGTGGCATGACGGTCAAACCCTCTACACAATTGACACTGGCAACCCGGCCCAGCCAAGTCTGCTGCCACCACTCCAGATTCCGTCGGTGCGCATCGACACTCAGCGCGACATTGCGCAATATGGCCGGCAGGTTTTCGCACTTTCGAATGGACGCCTGGAACGCTTCTATCTCGATCAAGGAGTGATGCCACGCCCGACCACTCCGGTGAGCGAGGTGGTAGATGCAGAGCAATTTATCCTGCGCACATCAATGCCGGTGACGGGAGCTGCGCCGCATTATCACCTCTTCTACACCAGCCGATCCCATCAGGGCAAATTGTTAAGCGTAGAGCTGGTCGGCGAACAGGTCATCGGGCAAAACAATTTGGATCTGAATCCACCAGACGGCATAGCGCCAATACAGAGCCTGCATGAACACAACGGCGTTGTCTTTGCAGTTAGCGAGTGGCCAACCCCTACGCTGCACGCCATCTCATTTGTCAACCCACAATCACCTGTTGTGTTGGCCCGTTACACACTGCCGATCGGCGCAGGCGTCATTGCCTGGGCCGGCCCGCGTCTGTTCATCACGACTCCGCCAGCGGAGAACAGCCCCTGCACCGACTTGCGTCTGACGATAGTGCTGCTCGACGACCCGTCTCTGCCAACCTTAGGAGGCTCAACGGCAACCTATGCCTGTCTGAGGAATGGACTCGGCCTTGCACACAATGGTTGGCTGTTTACGCAAGACGGGAGCGATTTGGGCGCGCTACGTGTATTCTCGGTTGGCAATCCGCTGGCGCCCCAACTGATGCTCACCACCACACAAACTGCCGATCCCCACACCGTGCTGGGGGACCGGCTGTTCACCCGCAAGCACCGACAGGATCCAGCACTAGTAGCCCACGGGTTGACGCATCTGCCAGAGCTAATCAGCTTGCCCGTCTCACCCACGCTGGCAGACTTCTTCAGCCATGTCACCTGGATCGCGGGGGACTTTGTATGGCACAACCTGGCGCAGGTGGATGGCAGGGCGATTGTGTACGGCATGAGCGTATCGACACAAGCCCGGCCCGACCAGCCATGGCGTTTGGAGTCGGTGGGCGAACGCAATGGTGCGCCGCATACCCGGCTCGACATCCCTGCCGGCGCGTGGAGCATGCTCACCCCCATCACATATTCGCCGGGGTTGCCTTTGGATGGCGGCAGCCCAGATCAGACCGGTCTGATACACATCGGGCGTGTCTTCACAGTGTCTGCCGATGCGCCGCCACAGCGCCCACTCAGCCTCACCCTAACGTATATCGAAGAGGAGCTGGGAAATGTGCCCGAAGGAACGCTGGGCTTGTATCGTTGGGATCAGGCGGAACAGCGCTGGCAAGCCGAAGCAGACAGCCGGCTCGACACAGAACACAATCAGATTGTCGCGCGAATCGAACAACTGGGCGTGTTTGCTGTACTGGGCACGCCGCATCGGGCCTATGTGCCGATTGTCAGCCACGAAACGGATACCTCAAATCGCCCAGTCACCTGCCACATGTTATCGGCAAATGGCGGATTCGAGAGCGGCCCCCCCGGCATTCCCTGGCGCATCAGTGCTGCGGCCAACGATCCGCTGATTTACCAATCGGCGCGCAGATCGGGCACGTGGGGCCTGTGGCTCGGCGCACGCACAAGCTATATCGACACAGCGTGGCAATCCATCGAGTTGCCGCAGCAAGCAACTACTGCCACGCTGACGCTATGGTGGCGCATGAGCACAAATGAAACAACAACCACAACTGCCTACGATGTCGCTCGAATCGGGCTGCGCGATGAAACTGGCGCCTGGCTATCTGCGCCGATCAGCGTGACCAATCTATCAACGCGCAACACCTGGACTGCTGCCTCGGCAGTGATCGACGTGTCAGCGCGGGCGGGGAGCCGGGTCAATCTAACCCTGAGCGGTTCAAACAATGGCTCGAAAACAACCAGTTGGTTCGTGGACGATGTGGCATTGCACGTGTGCGCACGACAGGATGGCTGGGCCAGGCCGGCCCGCCGATAAGATGTGGTCAGAGCAGTCTCGGCGCATGCTGCAAGCTCAACGCGCAGGCGCAAAAGCAAGTCAACAAAATTGCGCAACAGTCGGCTACATTAGCGCCAGATGCGCCGCCAGTCCCACATGATCTGAGGGGTAGAGGGTATCATCATCGGGCGCGGGCTGATTGAGCACCACATCGCAATCAACAACGCTCAGGCGCCGGCTGACAAAAATGTAATCAATCACCCCGCGCCAGATGTCCAGCGAGCGATTGCGCGCAAGGTTGCCAAGTCGCAACAGCGCATGGCGCAACGGGGTGAGATGGTAACGCAGCGGGGTCGGGCATGTGTACTGCGGTTCGCGGCCATGCCGAGCCATGTGAGCCGAAACAAATCGCCGGCGCAACAGGCGAATGGCGCGATAATCCGGCGTGCCGTTGAAGTCACCGCAAATGATCAT
Source organism: Candidatus Roseilinea mizusawaensis (assembly GCA_016841965.1). Taxonomy (GTDB): domain Bacteria; phylum Chloroflexota; class Anaerolineae; order J036; family Brachytrichaceae; genus Roseilinea; species Roseilinea mizusawaensis. Next base: position 77,238 of record JAEANN010000015.1, read on the forward strand.
TGACGCGCTGGGCGGGAGTGCATCCGTCCATTCCAGCAGCCGACGCATCTGGCGTAAATGTTCATCGTGATCGATGATGTGCCAGTACAAATGAGCGTTCACAATCAGCACATCGTGCCGATTCACACAGACCTGCACCGCTTGCGCCACACGATCCTGTGAGCACAACGAGAGCGACCATGCGCTTCGCACCGGCAGGCGGCTCAAAATAGCAATCGCCTGCCGGTTCGCATACTTCCCCGTCATTGGACAGAGATGCACTGTGTAACCACCCAGACGATCAGCCAGCCACTGCGCGCTGTTCAACGGCAACGCTACTTCCTGTAACGCGATCACATCTGGTTGCAATGCCTCAAGCTCTTGCGCGATCAGCGCCCGCCGCAGCTCCCATTTAGACGGCCGATTGAGCAAGTTAAACGTGACAACCCGGAATCCAGACATAGCTCGCCGCGCCGGCGTAAGCGCACAGCGCCGACGCCGGCGGGATCAATTGTAAACACTACATGCCTGACGATAATCAGCGCACGATAGCGGGGCTGCTCATGGAGCGGGGTTTAAACGCTTTGCCGCTGTCGCGATGATCGACGACCCGCAACGGGCGCATAGGACAAACTGCCGGCTTGCCTTGTGTGGGCGGCTTACCTGACAAAACACCCCCCGGCCGCTTACATGCAGCCGGGGGGGTGAATATATCGCGCACGGGAACCGGGCGCGCTATAGCACCAAGCTCCAGGGGTTCTCGAGCAGACGCTTGACTTCGTTGACGAACAGCGCGCCCTCGGCGCCATCGGTGACACGATGATCGCCCGACAGCGTGATGTTCATGATGGTGCGAATGACGACCTGACCCTCGCGGGCAACCGGTGTAGGCGTAGCTGCGCCGATCGCCAAGATGCCGGCATCCGGCGGATTGACAATCGCGCTGAACACGCTGATGCCATACATGCCCAAATTGCTGACCGTGAAGGTCTGGCCGCCCAGGTCGGTGGGTTGCAGCTTGTTGTCGCGCGCACGGGCAGCCATCGCTGCCGACTCGACGGCGATCTCACGCAGGGTTTTCTTGTCGGTGTCGCGCACTGTCACTGTCACCAGTCCGCCTTCTACAGCCACCGCAATGCCCACGTGAATCTGCTCGTGCAGCACAATCGCGTCGCCATCAAACGAGGCGTTCAGGTTCGGGAAACGGCGCAGGGCCAGCGCCACAGCGCGCACGACCATGTCGTTGACAGAAACCTTGAGATTCTCCGGCTTCAACGAATCGTTGATCTGCTGGCGCAAGGCCAGCGCAGCGTCCATTTCCACCGGCAGGGTGATGTAAAAGTGCGGCGTGGTGGTCTTGCTCTGGGTCATGCGCTGGGCGATGGTGTGGCGCATACGCGACAGCGCCTTGCGCACGCCGGCAGCCGTGCGCGGCAAGGATTGCGGCAAGGATTGCGGCAAGGATTGCGGCAAGGGTTGCGGCATAACTTGCGGCGCAGCCTGCGGTGCAACTGCCAGAGCGGGGGCCGCCGCAGGCTGCGCCGCAGCCGTTGCGGCAAACTTTTCGACATCTTCCAGGACAATTCGGCCTTCTGGCCCACTGCCTTTAACCAGGCGCAGGTCGACGCCGCGTTGTTCGGCCAGCCGCTTTGCGGCCGGCGAGGCAACAATGCGGCCGGCATTGACGATCGCGGGAGCAGCCGCAGGCGGGGCAGCCGGCGCGCCGGACGTCTGCGCAGCCTGTGCATACGCCTCTACATCCTCGCGGCGAATTTGCCCGTCGGGGCCGGTGCCCTTCACCAGCGCCAGGTCAACGCCCAACTCGGCGGCAATGCGCTGGGCGATGGGCGTGGCCTTGACTTCGGCAGGCGGGGCAGCAGGCGGGGCAGCAGGCGGGGCAGCAGCCGGGGCAGCAGGCGGGGCAGCAGCCGGGGCAGCAGCCGGGGCAGCAGCCGGGGCAGCGACATTTTCGCCCGGCTCGCCGATCAATCCAATCGGCTGACCCACGGGCACTTTTGCGCCAGGCTGTGCCAGAATCTTCAACAGCACCCCGGAATCAAATGCCTCGATTTGAATCGTCGTCTTGTCCGTCTCGATCTCTGCAACCGGCTCACCTTTTTTGATCGAATCGCCCTCGGCTTTAAGCCAGTTGGCGATCGTGCCCTCGGTCATATCGAAGCCCATCTGGGGCATGGTGATTTCTTTAGCCATGATGCTTCCTGCCTAGTATTTCTTCTCCATCATCCGATGCACCGCCGCAACCACATCTTCGGCGAAGGGAATCGTTGCGCGCTCCAAGTTTTTGGCGTAAGGCATGGGTACTTCCAAGCCGGCCACACGGGCAATCGGGGCATCCAGATCGTTGAAGGCCATTTCTTGCAACGAGGCGGCAATCTCGGCGCCAAGGCCAAGCGTGCGGAAACCTTCTTCGACAACAATGGCGCGGTGAGTCTTGCGAATAGATTGCAGGGCTGGCGCCAGATCAAGCGGGCGCAGTGTGCGCAGATCGATCACCTCTAGCTCAATTCCTTCGGCGTCCAGGGTGCGGGCTGCTTTGAGCGTCTCCACCAGCATGCGGCCCCAGGTAACAACCGTGAGGTGCTTGCCGGGGCGCTTCACCTCGGACACGCCGATCGGCAGCACATAGTCGTGATCCGGCACTTCGCCCTTTGTCCCATACAGCGCCAGATGCTCGATAAAGAACACTGGGTCGTTGTCGCGGATAGAGGCTTTCAGCAACCCTTTGGCGTCATAGGGCGTGGAGGGATAGACCACCTTTAGGCCGGGAATGGACGCCAGCCAGTTCTCGAAGGTCTGCGAGTGGGTGGAGGCAGTGCGCCCCCAGCCGGCCGGCGAGCGAATAACCATCGGCACTTGGATCTGCCGGTTAAACATGTGGTGTTGTTTGGCGGCGTGATTGACGATCTGATCCCAGGCTACCAACGCGAAGTTGATCGTCATCAATTCGCAGACTGGCCGGATGCCGCCCATCGCGGCGCCAATGCCCACGCCAACGATAGCTTCCTCTGCAATCGGCACATCGCGCACGCGGCCGGGGAATTCTTTGGCCAGGCCGGCTGTCACGCCATACGCGCCCCCCCCGCCGTAGGCCACGATGTCTTCGCCCCAGATCACTACGTTGGGATCACGGGTCATTTCCTCGCGCAGCGCACGCTTGAGCGCTTCACGATAGGTGATTTCAGCCATGTTTGCTCACTCCATTCTTGAAGATCACCGGCCCCAGTGTCGGCGGCCCAATCAACGAACCATCGATCTGCATGTTGCTGACAGGTTCGGCATAGATGCCTTCATACAAGGTTTTGCGGGCCGGCTCGGGGCTGGCATCGGCGAACGCCACAGCGTCTTCCACTTCAGCTTCCACATCGCGCGCGATCTGCTCAAGGTCGTTAGGCGTCACCAGATTGCGTGCGAGCAGCACTTCGGCAAAAGCCGGAATCGGGTCGCGCTCCTTCCATTCAGCCACTTGCGATTTCGGTCGCTGCACATCCGAGTCGGCCATCGAGTGACCGCGATGGCGGAAGGTGATGGCTTCGAGCAGCGCCGGGCCTTCGCCGTTGCGAGCGCGCGTGGCAAGCCGACACACCGCCTCGCGCACGGCCAGCACGTCGTTGCCGTCCACCTGCTCGGCGTGCATGTCATAGGCGCACGCTTTGCGATAGATCTCGGTCACGGCGCTATGGTTGGCGATGGCGGTGCCCATGGCGTACTGGTTGTTCTCCACCGTGAAGATAACCGGCAGCCGCCACAACTGCGTCCAGTTCAACGCAGCATGAAAAGTGCCAATGTTGGTAGAGCCATCGCCCATCACGCAGAAGACGACGCGGCCGGTCTGGTGGTGCTGGGCTGCATAGGCCAGACCGGCTGCCAGCGGCAGATGTCCGCCCACAATGGCATACCCGCCCCAGAAATGCTTCGACACATCCGCCAGATGCATCGACCCACCACGCCCACCGGTCGTGCCGGTTTCACGGCCAAACAACTCGGCCATCACTGCCCGGGCCGACAAGCCGCGCGCCAGAGCGTAGCCGTGGTCGCGGTAGTGCGTCACCAGATCGTCATCTGGCCTGAGCGCAGCTACCGCGCCTACTGCGATTGCCTCCTGCCCATTGTAGAGATGCAGAAATCCGCCAATTTTGGCCCTGGCGTACATTTCCGCCGACTTATCCTCGAACACGCGGATCAACAACATCTGCCGATACAATAAAATCAAACTATCCTTGTCCATTAAAGCACTCCGCATTCCGCGAGTCACCGGCGCGTACAAACCAATCTGCGATGACCCGCACAGGCGCTATGAAAACGCAACCGGCCAATTGTGCCACAGTCAATCGTTGACAGACATTCGTCAACGGACGTCTTTGGCAAGTGTGGGGATGGCTGCGCCGGCCAGCGCGTTCTCGTGCAGCTCGAGGGCAAACAGCAGCGACGACAGTCGGTTCAGATAGCGGCCCAGTTCAACATTCTCGATCAGGCCGTCGTGGAGGAGATGGGTGACAAGCCGCTCGGCGCGGCGGACGATCGTGCGCGCCAGGTCAAGATAAGCGCCGGGCGCGCTGTCGCCTGGGACAATGAACTCGCGGGGCATGTTCACCAGTGCTGTGACCGCCTCGATTTGCTCCTCGATCCAGCGCACACGATCGGCATCAATGGCTCGAAAGCGTGCTGCTGCCTGTGGTGAGGCCGCCAGTTCGGACATCAGCCGGTACAGGTCGCGTTGGGCGGTCAGCAAGATGCCGCGCGTGAGGTCGCTGGCGGCCATTGCACGGGCCACGCCCATGGCAGCGTTGGCTTCATCCACTGTGCCATAGGCTTCGGGCTGCGGCATATACTTGGCAACGCGACCTTCGCCAAGCAGGCTGGTATATCCATCATCTCCTGTGCGGGTATAGAGTTGGAAGCTCATCGTCGTGCATTATAATGGTGTGGCCAGGTTGTCTGAGCGTCGCGCGGTCAAGCAAAGCAATAACGCTTCGCGACAGGCCAACCGCATTGTTCAGCGCCAGGAAATGGCAATCCAGAATGTATCCAGATAGCGAAATCCTCTTCCCCGCCCGCTGTATTCCCGAGTTGCGCAACGTCCGCCCCGGCGAGACATGGCGCAGGCTGGTCGACCGCACTGCCCAACTACCTGAAACGCACGAGGATGTGCTGGCTTTCTCATTGATGATGATCCGGCTCGGCAACTGCCTGACTTGCGACCTAGACAGCTATCGCGCCAGCTTGGGATGCTGTCAGTGTGCCCGCCGGACGATCCAGAGCTTCAAAGGCAACGACAGCGCTTTGGTCGCGCGGATGGAAGAAGCGCGATCAGAACTTCACGCCGCGCGGGCTGCCCAGTCTACGCCGGCGCCTGACGCCACCGGCCAGGCCGACACAAACGCCAAGACGCGCCGCGCCAATCATCGGGTGCGCGCGCGCCGATCGTGAAACACATCATGTCACGCATTCGCATTGTTCATCATGATCGCGCCGGCAACGGCAGCCGGCTGAAAGTCAGCCTTCCCGACGACTATACCGAATTGGCCCGACGCGCTGACGCCACCATCCGCGAGTTGGCGGCGGCGCACCCCCGCACAGCGCGCTTGTACGATTTGCTGGTCAGCGACCCACGCATGAGCGCGCACTGGAATCTGTCGAACTACACCACAGTCGGCAAGCTCAACTACAACGATCACGGCCCCATTCACGCCCGCGTGGTCACCGCCGCCACCATGCAGATGATGACCTTGTTAACGGAGGCGAACGTGCCGATGGATGTAGTTGTTTCCGGCGCCGGCGAAGTGGACGACAGTTTCCTGGTTACGCTGGGTGGGATCATGCTGCATGACATTGGCAACTCCGTGCATCGCTCTGGCCATGAAATGGTGGGCATGCTGCTGGCGCAGCCTATTCTAGAAGACTATCTACCTTTGTTGTACGACGACCGGGAGCAACAGCAACTGATCCACAATTTCATTCTGTCGGCCATTCACACCCACGATGTCAATCCCGCGCCGTTGTTCATGGAAGGCGCAGTAGTGGCTGTGGCCGACGGCAGCGACATGACCAAAGGTCGCGCGCGCATGCCGTTCGACCTGGGCAAAGTGGATATCCACGCTGTGTCGGCGCTGGCAATTGAGGAAGTGAACATTCGGCGCGGCGAGGAGACGCCGGTCGAGATCGAAGTGCTGATGAGCAACTCGGCCGGGATCTTCCAGGTGGAAGAAACACTGGTGCGCAAGTTGCTGGTGACGCCGTTGCGGGCCTACATCACGGTGAAGGCCAGCACCATCGAGCCGGACAAAGATTGCGACAAGCGCATCCTGCACAGCGTTGTGCTCAAGAATGGCCGGCTGACTCCCCTATGATGAGCGAGTGAGCGAGTGAGCGACGATTGGCAGATGAGCCAATGGCTCAATTTCCCAGTGGCTCAATCCTGCAAATCGATCGGCTTGCTGAGGATGGCAGCCAGTAAATCCACGCAGGCCTGAACATCCTTGACGTCCACCATTTCACTGATGGAGTGGACATAGCGCGTGGGGATGGAGATACAGCCGGCCGGCACGCCCTCATGCGCCATTTGAATCGCTGCCGTGTCTGTCCCGCCGGCAGTCAGCACTTCGAGCTGATACGGAATACGCGCTTCCTTTGCCCGCGCTACCATCAGCGCGCGTAGACGGGGATCGGCGATCACGGAGGAATCCTGCACCTTGATGGCGGCGCCTTTGCCGAGCGCGACTGACATCGGGACGGCTTCGGGGAAATCGCCGGTGAGCGTCACATCCACCGCAATGCCAATATCAGGATTGATGGCATAGGCTGAAGTGCGCGCGCCGCGCAAGCCAACTTCTTCCTGTACGCTGAAGACGGCGTAGATGTCGTGCGGTGTGCGTTTAAGCCGGCGCAGCGCCTGGATAACCACTGCGCAGCCGATGCGGTCATCCATGCTTTTGGCAATCAGCCGGTCGCCCTGCTGCGCCAACGTGCCGGCCAGCGCACCCATATCGCCCACTTTCACCGGCGCCGACGCAGCATCGGTCGCTCCGACATCGATGAAGAGGTCGGTCATTTTTGGCAGGCTATCGGCCGCCAGAATGCCTTTCTCGACTTGAATTGTGCCGATTGCGCCATTCTCGAACACGACTCGATTGCCAAGCAGAGAGAGCGGGCGCAAACCGCCCACAGCGGCGAAGCGAACGAATCCTTTTTCTTCAATGTGCGAGACGACGAAACCGATCTCGTCCATGTGGGCAGAAAGCATAACGCGCAAGGGGGGGGCGCCGGCAGGCAGCTTGACCGTCGCCCGCTTGAGCGCAATCAGATTGCCCATGCGGTCTGTGCGCGTTTCATCGACAAGGCCGGCCAGATGCTGCTCAATGACGGCGCGAATGCGCCCCTCACGGCCCGGCGGCCCCCACGCCTCAACCAGCGATTGAATGAGCTGAATGTCCATATCGATGTCCATAGGCCGTGATGATACTCCAGCAGATCAGGGGTGATAGTCGACGGCGATCGGTTGCGTCCACGCCATACGGCTGCCCACGCCAAAACATTCGATGCGCACGTACTTGATGCTTTCTGCGACATCAGGGGTGTTTGGGACAGTCCAGCTTGCCTGCGAGGACTCTTCGGTGTGCGCGACAACGCCCCAGCGCGTCACGAAGCGAATGCACTCAGCATTTGCTGCTGTCACGTGCAGCGTTGGGCCGTCCACGCGAATTGTGTCGATGGTGACGCCGGTGGAAGCGTAGAAACGGCCGGCGCGCAGCGCCTCCAGAATGCCGGCGACGGTGGGCGGCGCATTCGAGTTCCACTGCACCCTATTCCAGGCGCGTCCGTCGTCTGCAGGCGTGTGCGAATCGTCGTTGGCAAATCCCCACAACCATTTGTCATGCGAGAGCAGCCGATCCCATCGATCGGTGGCCAGCGCCGCGCCTTCTAGTCGATCGATCACGGCGTTGTAGATTTCGATGCCCGTTGCACCATTCAAGGACTGCATCAACTCCTGGGGGAAGTGGTTGAAATGCCACTGCCAGTTGGGGTGGTTGAACACAGCCAACCCACCTTTTGCTGCGATGAAGTCAAGCACACGCTGACGGTCAACCGCCGGCTCCTGCGCAGCTTCGAGGCCGAGCTGCAAAATGTGCGGGCCACGCGCGGTCACTTCGACGCCGGGCAACAGAATCAGGCGCGTTGCGGCTTGATAGTCGCGGGCCGGCGCGAAAACGTCGTGATCGGTTAAGGCAAGAAAGTCATAACCCAACTGCTCGTAAGCAGCGATGACTTGCTCTGGCGGGCGCGAACCATCGCTGATAGTCGTGTGGGTGTGCAGGTTGCCGCGCAGCCACCTCAGGCAATCGTTCAGGTAGGGAGACTTCAGCACAATATGAGCCATAATATTTTAAGGTCTTATTAGGATGACAATCACCTGCTGCTATATGTGAACCCTTGGCTAAAGACAGGTGCGTGACAAACACGACACTGGCGCCGCGCCGACGCCAGCCGGCTAGTGACGAAGCCACCAACTGTCGGTCACCAGACATATGCCGCCACGTCTTTGCAAAATGGGCCGAATAACAGCCACCAGCGCCTCGATCTGTTCAGGCTCGCAGGTAGTGATGAGATAACTATTTTGAAACGCCCCGCTAGGATCATCGCCCCGCCGCATGCCACGCTCGCCGCGCCCCACGACACTGTCGATGAGCGTGTAACCAGAGACTCCTTGTTGCTCTAGCACGCGAATCACATGAGTCATTTCGACGCTGTCGGTAATGATCTCAACGCGCTTGATTGGACGCATAGCATCTCACCACAGGGATTGAATGGCGCTCATGTAAAGCGGAATACCCACCGTGACATTAAGGGGAAAAGTCACTCCCAAAGCGAGCGTGACATAGATAGCGGGATCAGCTTCTGGCACAGCATGACGCATCGCGGCAGGGGCAGCAATATACGAGGCGCTGGCGCACAACACCACAAACAACAAGGCGTCGCCAGACGTCAAGCTAATCAAGCGGGCCACGATAAGGCCTATAGCGGCATTGACAAGCGGCAAACCAATTGCAAATGCAACCAGCGACAGACCCAAGCGCCTGAGCACATCCGCGCGGCGAGCAGCTACCATGCCCATGTCTAGCAGAAACAGACTGAGAGCGCCATAGAAAATACCTTCGGTGAACGGCTTGAGTGTTTCAGCAGCGCGCGGAGCAGCTAATAGCCCAATCGCCAGACTGCCTAGCAGCAGCAGCACCGAACCATTGGTCAAGGATTCATGCAGCAGTTTGGCGATTGACATACCGGCGGCATTTTGCGAGGGGCGCTCGCCCAAACGGGCGAGAAAAAGCCCGGTGATAATGGCAGGCCATTCCATCAAGGCCAAGCCGGCCACCATGAAACCGCTATAACCGTGGCCGATCTGATCCAAAAAGGCGCTAGCAGTGATGAACGTCACGGCGCTAACCGAGGCATAGGTGGCTGCCAGAGCAGCGGCATTTGGTTGGTCGAGCTTGCGGCGCAACAACCAGAACATGTACAGCGGCATCACGGCTGAGAGCGCGCTGGCTATGGCCAGCGCCCATAGCGCCTGCTCATTTGCGCTCTGTCTGAGCACCACCCCGCCTTTGAAGCCAATTGCAAGCAACAAATACAAAGACAACAAGCGTGGAATTGGCTGTGGCAGATCAAGATCAGATCGGACGGTCACGGCCAGTGCGCCCAGCAAAAAAAACAGAACCGGCGGATTGAACAGATTCGCAATAACCAGTTCCGGCATACCTTCACTCACCGATGATCTTCACAAGAACGCGCTTGCGCCGGCGTCCATCAAACTCGCCATAGAAGATCTGCTCCCAGGGGCCAAAGTCAAGCCGGCCGGCGGTGATAGCGACCACCACTTCGCGACCCATGATCTGGCGCTTCATGTGCGCATCGGCATTGTCTTCGCCAGTGTCGTTGTGCCGATATTGCGAGACTGGCTCATGCGGGGCCAGTTTCTCCAGCCAGCGGTCGTAGTCGTGGTGCAGGCCGCTCTCGTCATCGTTGATGAAGACCGAACTGGTGATGTGCATTGCGTTCACCAACACGAGGCCTTCCTTCACGCCGCTCTCTTGAAGACATTGCTCCACCTGCCCAGTGATGTTCACGAACGCGCGTCGGGCAGGAACGTTGAACCAGAGTTCTTTGCGGTAGCTTTTCATGGGCGCTATTATCGCCAGCGGCCCGAAGACTTGCGCAACATCGGCAAGCCCAGCAGCCGGCCTGCCCGATACTACACATTCACATTGCACGTCTGATAAGCAGCGCGCAACGCAGCCACCGGATCGCCTTTGGGCACAAACTCCTGGCCAACGTAACCCGCATAACTGGTAGCGGCAATGGCGCGCATGACGCCGGGATAGTTCAGCTCCTGCTCATCGTCCAGGTCATGGCGGCCCGGATTGCCGGCAGTGTGAATGTGGCCGATCAGGTCGATGTGATCGCGCAGCGTGCGAATGACGTCGCCCTCCATGATCTGCATGTGATAGATGTCGTAGAGCAGCTTGACCCTGGGTGAGCCAACTGCGCGGATGACCTGCGCACCCCAGGCCGTGTGGTCGCACTGGTAATCCTTGTGATCAACTTTGGAATTCAACAATTCCAACACCAGTGTGACGCCCTTGGCCTCGGCAGCCGGCGCAATGCGGCGCAACCCTTCGGCAGTGTTGATAGCGCCGGCGTCATCGTCCAGGCCATTGCGATTGCCGGAGAAGCAGATCAGGTTCGGGATCTGGTAGTGAACGGCCAGTTCCAGCATCTGATTGATCTCATCTTCGATGCGACTGTGGTTCTCACGCCGGTTGAGGCCATCCTCCAGTGAGGTATGGCCGCCATGGCTGGCAATGATCAGCCCCACAGCGCGGGCGGTGTCCCACAGATCGCGCGGCAGCAGCTCAACTGCCGCGTAGCCGATAGCCTTGGCTGCCTGCATCAATTGGCGCGCATCCTGACCCTGCCGGTGAAAGCTCCACCACGAGAAGGATTGTTTGATTTTGCCCATGCCGATCACGTGTAATGTCCTTTTAGGGTAGCGAAAACAAAGCCGGCGTGCAGCGCTGGCACGCACCGCACGCCGTCCGGGGGCAATCGTCAATCCCGAAGTGTCACGCCTTCCATTTGATGCTGCACCCGACGCTGGGCTTCTGAACCGGATTCACCGGCTGACAGCTCAAAATCGCGTCGAGCGCGGCGCGCGCATCGGCAGCCGTGGCCGGACGGCCGCCTTTCGGGCGGGTATCGTCCAACTGGCCGCGATAGGCCAGTTTCATCTGGCCATCGAAGATGAATGTGTCGGGCGTGCACACGGCGCCATAGCTGCGCGCAACTTCTTGGGTCTCGTCGAACAGATAGGGGAATGGATAGCCAACGCGCTGCGCCTCGGCACGCATCTTATCCGGCGCGTCTTCGGGGTATTGCACGGGATCATTCGCGCTGATGGCGACAAACGAGACGCCTCTGGGCATGTAATCGTTCGCCAGATCAACCAGCGCGCGATCGACATGCTTGACATACGGACAATGGTTGCAGATAAAGAGGATGACTGTGGCCTGCTTGGATTGCACATCGGCCAAGTGGATAAGTTTACCCGATACAACGTCCATCAACGCAAAATCGGGCGCCGGGGCGCCCAGCGTAAGCGCAGCCGCATTTTCAGAAGTCGTCGGCATCTCTACACCTCCAGGTCAAAATCTGCTATAGCCTACAGCGAATCATACCAACTGCTCAACTGAGCGCGCCAGCCCAGCGCAGCGCAGGATCGGTGTCATCAGCGCTTGGCTCGATGAGACCTTGCGTCAGCCAGTCCTGACCGCGCTGCCACGCAGCAACAGCTTCGTCCTCAAGAATAGGCCGGAAACGCAGAAGGTCGCCGGGCAGCAACTGCGCCGCCAGCGGCAGGTCGGCCCGAATAACAACGCCGGCAATGGGATAGCCGCCGGTGGTCTGAGCGTCGGCCATCAGCAGGATGGGCCGGCCATCGGGCGGGACTTGTAGCGCGCCCATGACCACGCCGAGCGAGGGCGGACTGGCCAACTGCGCCTGAACCAGCTTCGGCCCATCCAGACGGTAACCGATGCGGTTGGATTGCTGACCGACCCGCCAGGGCGCGTTGTACAGCGCAGCGAGCGAGTGTGGGGTGAAGCGATCGATGTGCGGCCCCGGCAGCAGACGCAGGATCGGTTGAGAGCGATAGGCCGGACGCATCTCTTCGCGCCATACATATCCCGCCAGGTGGTCAAGGGCAATCGCAGTCGCCGCGTCGATCACACCGCCGGCGATACGGTCGCCGGCAGTCAGGGCGCGCCCTTGCAAGCCGCCAAATCCACCGGCCAGATCGGTGCTGCGCGATCCTAAAATGACAGGGACATCCACGCCGCCGGCCAACGCCAGATACGCCCGCGCGCCCCAGTCAAAACGACGCGCCTGAAACGTCAGGCGCGCGCCCGGCTGCGCGAAAAAGGAAGTCCACAAGGGAGCGGGGCGTGCATCGAGCAGGGGATTGAAGTGAGCGCCGGTAATGGCCAGAACGGCGGGGGACAGAACAACAAATGCGGCCCGGCCGGCTGTGATTTCAAGCGCAGCAGCATCGGGGGGGTTGCCGACCAAGCGGTTGGCGGCCTGCAGCGCAAAGGTATCCATCGCCCCGCTGGCCGGCACACCGTGCCGCACAGCGTTGGGCCGGCCCAAATCTTGAATGGTGGTCAGCAGACCGGGGGTGATGACTTCAAGCAGGGGCGCGCTCACACGACGGATTGTACTGCCGGCCGGCGCGCCCCCCGCCGGCCAACACGGACACACAAGGGTAACATCACTGTTGTATGGCCAATCACTCTCCATCTGAAGCTGAAGCGCGCCAGACAGACCTGGCGGGTAATCTGGCCGGCTCTGCAACCATCACGCCGACGCGCCGGGGCAAACTCGCCGACGTGTTTGCTGTGTTCACCAGCCTGTATGGACTGGGAACCGCGCTGTTTCTGGCGCTCGATCTCGCCGCCGGCGAGGAGCTGCCGATCATAGGTTTGTTCAACACCATGCTGCCGGCGCTCTTGTTGCCGGCAATCGCGCTTGCCATTGCCTGGCTGGCAGCGCGGCGCTGGAAGCTGGCCTTGCTGATGGCGCCGGCCATGTTAGCCTTGTTGTCAGGCTATGGCCGATTGTTCGTGCCCCGGCCCAACCCCGCGCCGACCGCGCCGCAGGTGTCTGTGCTGACGTTCAATCTGCACGCCGAGCGCGTCGCACTGATGCCAATGGTCGCCGTGATCCGCGCCGCCAATGCAGATATCGTCGCGCTGCAAGAACTGAGTCCTGAAGCAGCCGCAACCTTCCGCGCCCAAATTGGCGATCTCTATCCATATCAGGCATTGCACCTGCACCCCAACAACCCAGTCATGGGACAAGGCGTGTTGAGCAAGCATCCGCTGCGCGACAGCGTGTACTGGCAGGTGGCCATGTGGCATCAGCGCGTCCTGGTAACTGTTGGCGACATCGACATCGCGCTCTATAACGTTCACCCACATATCCCGTTTGCGCGCAGACCGAACGGTCTAGCGTTCGACGCCACCCATCGAGGGCAAGACATCGCCGACATCCTGGCGCGGGCCGGCGGCGAAGGGATGCCGGTCATTCTGGCCGGTGACTTCAACATGACCGATCGCTGCGCGCACTACCGCTGGGTGACACAAAACTACCGCGACGCTTTTCGCGAAGTCGGCCGGGGATTTGGATTCACCTTCCCCGACTTCAGCAGCCCGACCGCCTTGCCGCGCGGCCTGCCCCGTGTTGCACTGCCCCTGCCGCTGCTCACACGCATCGACTATGTGTTTTATAGCGCACACTTCCAGGCCGCCGATGCGCTGGTATGGCCGTCCGCCGGCGGATCAGATCACCGCCCGGTGCTGGCGCGGCTGGCCTTCGTTCGCTGAGCGCGGCCTGATATAGACATGGCCTGTGTGGAGCAGGAATGATTGTGCCACTTTGCACCCTGTGCACCTTGAGCGGAGGCTATTGCCGGAAATGCGCTGTGTATGATTGGCGGGGACACAAGATCAAAAGGTGCAATGAGCAATCAACCCACCACCCTGTTTGACCCATCCACATCCATGACGTTGGGCGCACACACGCGCCACGAGATCTTCAGCCAACCGGAAAGCTGGCAAGGGGCGGTCAACGCCGTGATGGCCAGCCGGGCCTTGCTGAGCGAGGGCTATCACCAGAACTCTGAGCGGCCCTTGCTGTTCGTGGCGTGCGGCTCGCCGTACTATCTGGGCCTCAGCGCCGCGTCGGTCTATCGCGCACTCACCGGCAAGGTTGCCTCTGCGGCGCCGGCGTCGGAAGTGTTGTTCAACTATGACAGCGTCGTTGCGCACGGCACACCCCCGCTTGTGGTTGCCGTGAGCCGAAGCGGCGAGACAAGCGAGTTGCTGGCGGCCTGCCGCAAACTGCGCGCCGCCGGTAGCCCGATTGTGGCCATCACCGTAGGGCAGCAATCGTCGTTGCACCGGCTGGCTGACCTGACCGTGACCCTTCCCGACGCAGACGAAAAGAGCGTAGCGCAAACACGCTCCTTCAGCGCGATGTTGATCGCTGCGTTGGGCGCTATCGCTGTGGCTGGGCGCGATGAAGCCGCGCTGGCCGGCTTGCAGCAGGCTGTGCGACAGGCCGCAGACTACTTGGCGCGCATCGATCAACCCATGCGCGATCTGGTTGCGCGCGGTATTCGGCAGGTGTACTTCCTTGGCTCTGGCGCGCGCTATGGCCTGGCCAACGAAGGCGCACTGAAGATGAAGGAGATGTCGCTGACCACTGCCGAGCCATTCCATTTTCTGGAGTTCCGGCACGGGCCGCAGTCGATGGTAGATGAGCAGACACTGGTGGTTGGGCTGGTGTCGAAACATGCCACGCAACAGGAACTGCAAGTGCTGCGCGAGATGCGGGCGTTTGGCGGGCACGCGCTGGCCATTGGGCCGGCGCGCGCTGCCGACGCCGGCCACGATCTGATCCACGTTGATATCGATGGATCGCTGCCCGAAATTGCGACCCTGCCGTTCTACATGCCGCCAATGCATTTGCTGGCGTACTACCAGGCAATGCGCAAGGGGCTGGACTGCGACAGCCCGCGCAACCTGAAGCACTTCATCAATCTGCCGAATCTATGAAGCGCCGATTGCCCAGCCGGGGGCGCACAAATTCGCAGGGGCCTGGCGCTGAGCCGTCCAGGCGCGCTGAATTTCTGAAGGCGAGGGCAAGCTTGGCAACTTGGCCTGCGGGCGACTTGTCATCGGCAAGCCTGACAGCTTGCCCTACATCTACCCATCATGCCGGCGCTCACAACAGACGCGATAGGCGATTGATTTGACGCCGGCGCCGTGCGCCGTGCGCCGGCGCACGGCGCACGCGCTTGACCGGCCGGCGAAACAGTGATAAGATCGACTTGTTTGATTTATCGGATTAATCCGATCAATGCAACTCAGACCGAAAGCCATGCTGCTTGACAAGCTCGACTCTGATCTCGTGCGATATATCGTCGAACGTGAGTTCCGGCCAGGAGACCGGCTTCCTCCGCTGGAAGATATCAGCAAGGAGTTGGAGATCAGCATCGGCAAGCTGCGCGAGCAACTGGAAGTGGCGCGCAGTCTGGGTCTGGTTGATGTGCGGCCGCGCACCGGCATTCGTCTGTGCGAGTATAGTTTCCTGCCGGCCATTCGCTTTAGCCTGCTATATGCGCTGGCATCCAGCCCCCACCAATTCGAGGCCTTCAGCGCGCTGCGCAACCACATCGAGTCGGCGTTCTGGCACGAAGCCGTCCGGCTGTTAAACGCCGAAGACCACCGCCACCTGGCAGCGATCATCGAGCAGGCTTGGGCCAAGCTCGACGGCGACCCCATCCGCATCCCGCACACCGAACACCGCGAACTGCACATGACCATATTTGGCCGTCTGGACAACCCATTTGTCAAAGGACTGCTAGAAGCGTATTGGGAAGCGTACGAGGCTGTGGGACTGAACGTCTTTTCGGATTATCAGTATCTGCGCGAGGTGTGGGGCTACCACGAACGAATTGTGGACGCAATTGTGGCCGGCCGGCTGGACGAAGGCCATCGCCTGCTGAACGAACACACGCAGTTGTTGCAACACCGCGAAACACCCCGCCCGGCCTCTGGCACAAAACCCAAAGCGCGGATGCTAGGCGGCAATGGCGCTGCAAGGCAGGCCGGCGCCAAACATGCTGTGAAAGTTGCGCTCGCGCGGCGCTGATCGCGGCGCGAAGCTGCAAGCGTTGAATGAATGAAGCTGAAAGTTGATGTTACGTGTATGGAAGGAGAGATGACATGATCACTTCACTACAGCCAAGCGTCCATGAAGACGCTCTGGCCAGCCGCCCGCCGGTGATAAACGACTTTTCGATCCGCGTGGCAACCAAGAACGGCTCTGGCAGCCAGACAGCCAACACGACATTGTTGCGCGCGCTGTTCAAGATGGGCATTCCGGTCAGCGGCAAGAACCTGTTTCCGTCCAACATCCAGGGCATGCCCACCTGGTACACCATCCGGGCAAACAAAGATGGCTTCATTGCGCGCCGGCCCAGCGCCGAGATCGTGGTCGCGATCAACCCTGCAACCGCCATCGAGGATTATCAATCTGTCGAAACAGGCGGCTTCTTCATGTACGCCGACGACATCAAGCTGCAGATGAACCGAAGCGACATCTCGCATTACCCCATCCCGGTCAAGAAACTGGCGACGGAGAACGAGAAAGATCCCAAGCTGCGCACATACGTGGCGAACATGGTCTATGTCGGGGCGCTGGCGTGGTTGTTGGGCATCGACCTGGCCGACATCGAAAGCGCCCTGCTCTTCCACTTCAAGGGCAAGCGCAAGCCGGTGGACTCAAACATGAAGGTCGTGCGCCAGGCCCACCAGTGGGCAGCCGAGAATCTGATCAAGACAGATCCGTTTCGTGTAGAGAAGATGAACGCCACCGACGGGCTGATCATGATCGATGGCAATACGGCCGGGGCGTTGGGCGCAATTTATGGCGGCGTCACATTTGCAGCCTGGTATCCGATCACGCCGGCCACCAGCCTGGCCGATGCGCTGAACCATTTCCTGCCACGGTTGCGCACCGACCCCGAAACCGGCCTGCCCACCTATGCTATCTTGCAAGCCGAGGATGAACTGGCTGCGCTGGGCATGGTAGTCGGCGCGGGGTGGGCCGGCGCGCGCGCCATGACCTCTACATCGGGGCCGGGCATCTCGCTGATGACGGAATTCACCGGCTTGGCGTACTTTGCCGAAGTGCCGGCGGTGATATGGGATGTGCAGCGCATGGGGCCAAGCACGGGCATGCCGACCCGCGTGTCGCAGGGCGACGTGCTGAAGGTGTATTTCCTCGGCCACGGCGACGCCAAACATCCGTGCTACCTGCCCGGCAATGTTAAAGAATGTTTCGAGTTTGGGTGGCGGGCATTCGATCTGGCCGAATACTTACAGACACCCGTGTTTGTGCTGAGCGACCTCGATTTAGGCATGAACCAGTGGATGAGCGAGCCGTTCGAGTATCCCGATCAGCCGATGCAACGCGGCAAGGTGCTGACGGCCGATGACCTGAAACGTCTGGGCGGTTTCGCGCGCTATCGAGACGTGGACGGGGACGGCATTGGCTACCGCACCCTGCCGGGCACCGATCACCCTCTGGCCGCATACTTTGCGCGCGGCACCGGCCACAACGAGCGCGCCCAGCTCTCGGAGCGGCCCGAAGACTGGGAGAACAACATGGCGCGACTGGGCCGCAAGTTCGAGATGGCGCGCAAGCTGATGCCAAAGCCCATCGTCCAGCGCGTCGATGACGCAGAGATCGGCATCATCAGCTATGGATCGGCCGACCCGGCGGTCGAAGAAGCGCGGGCGCTGCTAGCGCAAGCGGGAATCAAGACCTCGTATTTAAGATTGCGCGCGCTGCCGCTGGAACAGACCACCACGGACTTCATCGCAGCGCACCGGCGCTGCTATGTGGTGGAATTGAACACCGACGCGCAGATGCTCCAGTTGCTGCGCCTGCACGCGCCAGAGTTTGCGACGCGCCTCGTCGCAGCCAATCATTCAGACGGGCTGCCGTTGACGGCGGATTGGATCAGCGCAGCGATCCGCACAAGCGAAGGCACAGCCATCTAAGGAGAGTGTGAGATGGGAACTGCATCACTCCAGAAAGCAAACGTGATCGGCTTGCAGAAGATCGACTACAAGGGCAATGACTCGACATTGTGCGCCGGCTGTGGCCATGATTCGATCGCGTCGCAGATCATCACGGCCTGCTACGAGATGGGCGTGAAGCCGGAGCATGTCATCAAGCTCAGTGGCATCGGCTGCTCGAGCAAAAGCCCGGCCTACTTCATGAATCGCGCCTGGGGCTTCAACACCCTGCACGGGCGCATGGCCGCCGTAGCCACCGGCGCGCTGACGGCCAACCACAAACTGACCGGCATCGGCGTCAGCGGCGACGGCGACACCGGCAGCATCGGCCTGGGCAACTTCAAGCACATGGTGCGCCGCAACGTGCGCATGGTCTACATCATCGAGAACAATGGCGTGTATGGCCTGACCAAAGGTCAGTTCTCCGCCACCGCCGATGTGGGCCAGGAGCTAAAACATGCCGGCAAGAACGAACTGCCGCCGATCGACCTGTGCATGGAAGCGCTCATCGCCGAGTGCGGCTTTGTGGCGCGGTCGTTCGCCGGCGACCCCAAACAGGTGGTGACGCTGCTCAAGGCCGCGCTCAGCCATCGCGGCACGGCTGTGCTCGACATCATCAGCCCGTGCGTCACTTTCAACAACCATGACGACTCGACCAAGAGCTACGTGTGGGGCAAGACCAACGACGACCGCATCAACGATTTCACCTATGTGCCCCACCAGGAAGAGATCATGGTGGAATACGAGGAAGGCGAGGTCAAGGAAGTCACGCTACACGACGGCTCGCACATCCTCCTCAAAAAGCTGGACAGCAAGCACGATCCGACCGACCGCGCCGCCGCCATCGAACTGCTGGAAGAGGCGCGCGAGAAGCAGCTTTTCATCACCGGCCTGCTGTATGTGGACAATAGACGCCCGAGCCTGGCCGAGCATCTGCGGCTTGGCGACACGCCCCTGGCGCTGATGCCCTTCGAGCGCCTGCGGCCCTCGCGCGAGTCGCTGGACAAGATTCTGGACTCGATGAAGTGAGGCAGCCAACCTCGGCAGCCCTAAAAGCAAACGCCCGAAACACATTGTTTCGGGCGTTTGTGTTTGAGCAGTGAAGGCGCTACGTTCTGCCGGCGCCGTTGGGCGATGGGCCGATGCCGGTAAGCGCTAGTTGTTCGGCGAGGTGGCACTTCACCAGTTGCCCATCCAGCTCGCGCAAGGCCGGCTCTTCGACCTTGCAGCGATCTACGGCATATTTGCAGCGCGGGTGGAACACGCAGCCGGGCGGCAGATTGGCCAGGTCCGGCACTTCCCCAACCGACACGGTGCGCTTGACATTGCGCCCGCTGGTGGTGCGGGGCACTGCGGACAGCAGCGCTTCGGTGTATGGATGGCGCGGGCGCGTCAGGAGCGACTCTTTGCCGGCCACCTCGACCAACTTACCGGCATACATCACGGCAATACGGTCGGCCATGTAGCGCACGACGCTCATGGCGTGGGTGATGAAGATATAGGTCAACTGGTACTCGGCCTGCAAGTCCTTCAGCAGGTTCAGAATCTGGGCTTGGATGGACACATCGAGAGCCGACACCGGCTCGTCGGCGACGACCAGCTTGGGCCGTACGACCAGGGCACGGGCAATGCCGATGCGCTGGCGCTGGCCGCCGCTGAAGCTATGCGGGAACCGGCGCAGGTGTTCCACGCGCAGACCGACTTGCAGGATCACCTCTGTAACCCGATCCTCCAACTCCTTGCCTTTGGCGACATTGTTCACCAACAACGGCTCACCTACGGTTTCGAGCACGTTCATGCGCGGGTTGAGCGACGAATAGGGGTCCTGAAAGATCATCTGCGCGTTGCGGCGGAAGGCTTGCAGTTCTCTGCCTTCCAACTGGTGAACGGGTAGTATGCGATCGTTGTCGCGCAGCAGAATCTCGCCGGCGGTCGGCTCATACAACCGCAGCACACACCGGCCCAGGGTCGTCTTGCCGCTGCCGCTTTCGCCCACCACGCCCAGCGTCTCGCCGGGCTGGATCGACAGATCGACGCCATCCACAGCCTTGACATAGCCAACAGTGCGTTTGAGGAACCCTTTCTGAACGGGGAACCACTTTCTGAGGCCCCTGATTTCAAGCAGCGCAGTGTCAGAGATACCGGCGCTTGGGGTGGACGGCTCTTGTGTGTGTAGGCTCGTTTGCACGCTGCATTCTCCTCAAGATTTTGTCAAGATATTGATGCGGCCGCTGTCAAGGCTCAGTTTTGTAAAGGAAGCAACTGACCTTGTGGTTAGGACTGACTTCGATCATGGGCGGGCGCACAGCGTCGCAGAGCCCCGGCATGCGATGCTCGCAGCGGCTATAGAACGGACATCCTTTGGGCAGGTTGTAGGGGTTGGGCAGCGCGCCGCTGATCGGCGCCAGCCGGTCTTGGCCGCCCTCTATCCGCGGGATCGAGCGCCACAACGCCTGTGTGTAGGGGTGGAGCGGGTTATCGAAAATCTCGCCGGTCTCCGCCTGTTCCATCACCAGGCCCAGATACATCACCATGATCTCGTCGGACATCTCGCTCACCACAGCCAGGTCATGGCTGATATACATGAGCGCCATGTTGAATTCACGTTGGAGGTTGGCAATCAGCTCAAGGATCTGGGCTTCGATGGTCACATCGAGGGCGGTGGTCGGCTCGTCAGCGATCAGCAGCCGGGGATTGCACGACAACGCCATAGCGATCATGGCGCGCTGGCGCATACCGCCGCTCAACTGGTGCGGGTAGGAATCGATGAGACGCTTGGGCTGAGGAATGCCGACGCGCCCCAGCAAATCTATAGTCCGCTCACGCACCTGTTTCTTTGACAGGCCAGGCAAATGTAGTTCGATGGCTTCGCCAATCTGATTGCCGATGGTGAACAACGGACTGAAAGAGGTCATCGGCTCCTGAAAGATCATGCTGATCTCCTTCCAGCGCAGCGCGCGTATACGCTGGCCACGCGGATCAAGCTTGAGCATGTCGATGACTTCGCTGTTGTTGTTCGGGCCGAGGTGCAGCAGGATTTCGCCGCCGACGTGTTTGGCCGGCGGCTCGGGGGCGATGCGCATGATCGACTGCGCGGTCACGGACTTGCCGCAACCGCTTTCGCCAATGACGCCGAGCGAGCGGCCCTGCCGGATTTGGAAGCTGACGCCATCGACCGCCTTGACGATTCCTTCGTAAAGATAGAAGTACGTGCGCAGATCACGCACCTCGATCAGCTTATCATTCGTTGAAGTTGATGTCATGTTCTGTCTTCTTCATCCACCTGGGCGCGCCCGGTATGCCGCCGGAAGCGCGCGCTGAAAAGCCTATCTCGTGTACGGGTCCGCGGCGTCGCGCAAGCCATCACCCACGAAATTGAAGAGCAGTACGGCGCCGATCACGAACAGCGCCGGGATCAACAACCAGGATTGCTGAGCCACGGCGACGATGTTCTGCGCGTCCTGCAACAAGACGCCCCAACTGACGGCAGGCGGCTGCATACCCAGCCCGATGAAGCTCAGCGCCGTCTCGCCTAGGATCACGCCGGGGATGGATGTGGTGATGGACACAATAAGATGGCTGGTGAAGCCGGGGAGCAGGTGGCGCATGATAATGCGGCTGCGACTGGCGCCGGCAGCTTGGGCGGCCAGCGCGTAGTCTTCCTCGCGCAATTGCAACAACTTGCCGCGCACAACGCGGGCGAGGCCGGCCCAGCCGATGACCGACAAAATCAGCGTAATGGCGAAGTACGTCTGCACAGTGGGCCAGTTGCGTGGCAGCGCCGCCGATAGCGCAATCCATAGCGGCAGCGTCGGGATCGACAACAAGAAATCAATGACGCGCTGAATGATGTCGTCAGCGAGGCCGCCGATATAACCGGAGATGCCGCCAAGCGTCACACCCAGCATGAAGCTGACCATTACACCAAGCAACCCGATTGACAACGAAATACGGGCGCCAAAGAGGGTGCGCGAGAATAGGTCGCGGCCCAGGCGGTCGGTGCCGAACAGGTTGATGGGCGGATTTCCGGGGCCGGTGCCGAACAGGTGCAGATCCGTATCGATTAGGCCGGCGAATTTATACGGCTCGCCTTTGGTAAAAAACTGGATCGGAATAGGCTGTGAGGTATCCGGCTCGAACACAAATTTGAACGTCTTGGGATCAACTCGTCGCTTCTCGGGGTAGATAAATGGGCCGGTCAACCCAACTCCTTCACGAGTGAAATAGATGGTCGTCGGCGGCTTTTGTTGACTACCCTCAAAACGGGTCAACGGCCCATAGGGCGCCACAAAGTCGGCAAAGATGGCCACCAGGTAAAGCAAGATCAACAAGGCGGCGGAGACCATAGCGACCTTGTGTTTGCGGAAGCGCCACCAGATCAGTTGGCGCTGGGTGGCATAATAAAATCGCTCGTCCTGCGGCCGGGTTTGTTCTTCGGTGGGTTCGGGGCCGATCACGTGGCCGGCCGGCGCGGCAGTCGTTAGGGGAGGCTTGGCGCTCACTTCTTCACTCCTCCGTACCGGATGCGGGGATCCATGGCCGCAAGCAGGATATCCGAAAGCAGGGTGCCGATCACAGTCAATGTGCTCAGAATCATGACGATGCTGCCGGCGAGATACATGTCCTGGGCCAACACCGCGCGCAAGAGCAACGGGCCTGTGGTCTGAATGCTGAGCACGATCGACACCAATACTTCGCCCGACACCAGGCCGGGCAGCACCCACCCAACTGTGCTGATGATGGGATTGATGGCCATGCGCACCGGATACTTGAGGAGCAGCTTGACCTCCGAAAGGCCTTTGGCGCGCGCAGTAACGACGTATTGCTTCTTCAACTCATCTAGCAAGTTGGCACGCATCACGCGGATAGTCGTGCCGGTGCTGCCCAGGCCAATGATGAACAGTGGCAGGATGAGATGCTTCAACATGTCCAGGAACTTCTCTATCGACCACGGCGCATCAACATATTGACTGGAGAACAGGCCGAGAGGAGAGAAGCCGGTGGTGGTAAATATGAACCACGCGAGCACCAGGGCCACCAGGAAACCCGGCGTCGCCAGACCGATGAAACCAATAAACGTAAATATGTAGTCCCAGACCGAATACTGATGCGTCGCTGAATAGATACCGATAGGAATTGCAATCGCCCACGACAGCAGCAGCGAGGCAACCGAGATGGCCATTGTGAGCGGGATTCGCTCTGAGAGCAGATCGTTCACGGGGCGATTCCACTGAAAGGACCAACCCAAATTGCCGTAAATGATCATGTTCTCCATCCAGCGTAGGTAACGTTCATGCAGGGGCTTGTCCAGGCCGTATTGCCGGGTGAGACGGTCTGCCTCATCCTGCCCCAACTCGACGCCAGACATGCGCAGGTTTTCAATTTGGAAGGTGACCCAGTCGCCTGGGGGCAATTCGATCACAACAAACGAGACGACAGAGATCAGCAACAGGATGGGAATCAAAGTCACGAGGCGACGAGCAATATACGCTATCACTTGGCGCTTCCTCCTGGAGGATGACCCTCAGCCCTGCCGGCAGATTGAGACACCCGGCTGAGATGAGTAGACCACTGCCGGGGTTGTCCCGGCAGTGATCTAGTGTTGCGGCAAACCGGCGCGCAATAGCTTACCGATCGAACCACAATTGCTCGCCCGCAAAGTTGCACGCGATGGCGAAGCCGGCGCTCGCCACGTTGCGCAGATCCTTGTTGGCGATCATCGGATACTTGACTTGCTCGACGAAGTTGATGTACGGCAGGTTCTCGCGCTCCCAGGCCCGGCCTTCTTCCCACAGACGGTTGTATTCGTCTGAGCCAGGCACAGTGCCCCAGCGGGTTTCATCGAGCTCGAAGGCTTTCTTCACCCAGGCCGGCGGCTCCACACCTTCCTTGCCCCGGGTGTTGTACCACACGGACCATAGGCGGCCGGCGCGATCGACGTTGCCGCTGGTGCCGTCATTGGCCCAACCCTGGTCATGGCTCCACATCACCGTCGCCTGGATTTCATTGTTGTTCCAGCGCTGGCCCCACAACGACGTGTCGATTTGCTTGACCTGCATATCGATGCCAACGTCGCGCAGATTGCTCTGCACGATCTCGGCGACCGGCGCCAAGTCTGGCGCATGCGCGCCATGTTCCAGTAGAATGGTGAATGGCGCCCCATCAGGCCGCAGGCGAATGCCATCAGCGTTCTTTTTATCCAGGCCTATTTCGTCCAGCAACTTATTGGCCAGAGCGACATCGTAGGTGGCGTTCTCCTCGCCGACTGTCGTCAAAGGCAGCGACGCATAGCCAAAGTAGATGCTGTCGATGATTTCCTGGCGGTTGATCGCATGGCTAACCGCCTTGCGGAAGCGCACGTCCTGGGCAATCTGTTGCCACACGGTGTCCGAATAGGTCTGGTTCAGGCGCAGGCCGCTCGAGTCTACGTGCATATCCAGCAGCACGACGCGGATGTTGGCTTTGTCCTCATTCTCCTTGTACAGGGGCACTTTCACCAGCGCTGTGCTCTCGCGCAGGAAGTCCACATCGCCCGTCACGACCTTGACGTTCACCATCTCGACGTTTTCCATCTGCGTGGAGATGATGGTGTCGATGTAGGGCAGTTGCTTGCCCTCGGTGTCAACCTTGTAGTAGTAGGGATTGCGCTCGAATTTAAGGACGCCCTGGTCCGCGGGCACGCCAATCCACGGATTCAGCGCGGGATAGTTCACGCACTGCGGATTGGTCATTTCCCAGTTTGTGCAGTCCTTCAGGTTGAACAGGTTCCACCATTCGTCGGTCAGCTTCTGCTCCTCCATGAGGGGCTTGAGCTTCTCCATATCCGTATAGGTGGGATGGAACTGCTTGAGATAGTGGCTGGGACGCAGCAGCTCGGTGTAGCCGCGCCAGCCCTCGATGGTCAGGTTGCGCAGGAAACCACCATAGGGCGCCGGGAAGGTCATCTTGAAGGTGAAGTCGTCGATGATCTCCAGCGTGCCTGGCTGGCCGGTGGGGGAAAAGCCAGTGCGGAAGATGTTCGGCACGCCGTTGGGGTACAACTTGTCGTTGCCGTAGATATCTTCCCACACAAAGCGCACATCCTCGGTGGTCACCGGCGTGCCGTCCGACCACTTCAGGCCCTTGCGCATGTAGAAGGTAATCTCTTTGTTGTCGTTCTCAACCTTGAAGTCCTTGACCACATTGCCGCGAATGCCCTGCACACCAATACCAGGCGCGCTCAACAGTGGCTCGTTCATCATAACGAAAATATCGGGCGCCCAGTTAGCCACCGCATGCGCCGAGCGCAGCGTGCCACCATATTTGCCCGGCTGCCAATCCGGCAAATCCGTCTCGGACAGGATGACTCCGGGACCGACGATGAAAGGGTCTTCGGGCAGACGCTCATCGACGGGCGGCAGCTCGCCTGCTTGCACTTTGGCAGCCAGTATCGGCGATTCTTGATACTTGCCGGCGGGAGCAGCCGGCTGTTCAGCCGGGGCCGCCGGTTGTTGGGCAGGAGCAGCGGGTTGTTCGGCTGGGGCAGCCGTTGGCGCAGGGGCCTGTGTGCAGGCTGCAAATAGCATCGAGGTAGCGGCAAGCAGCATTACGGACTTAAAAAGGCGACTTGGCTTTTTCATTCTAACCTCCTCCTTATTTGCTTGGACAATACAGCACAAATGTTGGCCATTCAAAGCAGCAAGTATAAGCGATTAAGATTTAACTTTGTTTTTAGCTCCTACACCTCCTTCTTACGCGCGCCCAAGGGCATCCATCTCAGCCAGCGGCCTAACCGATTGCAATGAAGCGCACAGCAACTTTACCCATTGAATCTTATCCAAGCGCAAATGGAATGTCAATCCGGTCGTCCCAAGCGGGTGTAGCGCAGAAATGTGGGCGACTTTTTCTGCAGCGGGAGCAAAATAGGGGACATGAAACCATCAACCGTATCCAGCCACGCGCAGCGGCGCGAACAGTTCCTGGCCCTGGCCGCCCAGGCCTA
>JAEANN010000025.1 GCA_016841965.1 Candidatus Roseilinea mizusawaensis
TGACCGACGAAGGGCTGTGCGACAAGGTCAAGGTCAGCGGTCTGGGCCTGCCGGCAGAGATGGTGGAGTACACCCGCAGCGGCTGCGCCCCGCAGTTCGCCCTGTGGAGCTTCAAAGACCTCGGCTATCTGACTTACTACGTTACCTACTTGCTGGCGACCGGCCAAATGGAGGCAAAGGAAGGCGTATCGTTCACAGCCGGGCGCATGGGTGCGTACACCATCACCAAAGACCCAACGCGCCCCAACGGCCTGCGCGTGCTCATGGGGCCGTTCACCGTTTACACCAAAGACAACATCGACAAGTAAACGCCTGAACCCAGGCCGGCGCAGTGCAACAAGTGGGCGTCGAGACCAAACTCGACGCCCATTTTTGTTCAGCTTTGTCTGTCAATCCCGCACCGGCTCCCGGCGCTCCCAACCCTGCCGGAACAAGGGCAAAAAGTTGTCTGGGTTGTAGGGGTGCAGCGCGACTTCCTCGTAGTTCAGATCAGTGCCCCACCCCGGCGCGTCATCCGGCACGCTGAGATAGCCGTTCACCACCTTCAGCGGCCTGGTCAAAATGCGCTCGCTCCATGCCTCGTTGAAATCGTCGAACACCTCGTGGATGAAGAAATTTGGCGTGGCCGTGTTGAGGTGCGCGCAAGCAATGGTGCAGAGCGGGCCTTGCGCGCTGTGCGGCGCGGTGACAGCGCCGGCGGCCAGCGCCATGCCGCACACCTGTTTGGACGCCGTCATGCCCAGAAACTGTGGTTCGAGTTGAATGATGTGCACTGCCTTGTGCGCCAGCAGTTCGGCAAACTGTTCACGGCAGTAATAATCCTCGCCACAGGCAATCGGCACCGGGCTATGACGCGCCACCTCAACCATGGCCGAAACCAGTTGCGGAGGCACAGGAGCCTCGAACCAGGTCGGTGTGTATTTCGCCATGGCGTCGGCGAACTGCAAGGCCGTGTGCACACTAAACCGATTGTGGCCCTCGATCAGCACATCCACGTTTGGCCCGACCGCATCACGCACCGCCGCAATGATGTCGATCGCCAACCCAAAGTCGGGGCGATCGACGGCGCGCCAGGCCGGCCCAAACGGATCAAACTTCAGCGCGGTGTAACCGCGCGCCACCACATCTTTGGCCTTCGCATAAAAACTGTCCGGCGTGCGTGGGCCGCGGTACCAGCCATTGGCATAGGCGCGCAACTGATTGTGACAACGCCCGCCCAGCAGCCTGTACACCGGCTGCCCGGTGACTTTGCCCATGATGTCCCAGCAGGCAAACTCAATCGCTGCCAGGGCTGCGCCCTGAATCTGGCCGCCGTCTGAATAGACATCGCGGAACAGACGCAACGAATGCGCTTCCACGTCGAACGGATCCTTGCCGATGACAAAGCGCTTCAGCTCGTGAATGGCCGCCTCGACCGTGCGGGCAAAGCCGTTCAAGGTGCCCTCGCCGATGCCGTGCACGCCTGCGTCGGTATCCACCCGCGCAAACACCCAGTTCTTCCACGGGTTGCCGACGATGTATGTTTGAACTTGTGTAATTTTCATTTTGCCTCCTTCTTCCTTCCTTCTTTCCTTCTTTCTTTTTTCATTGCCAGTGCCTGTCAATCAAGGCGCGCTGGATGTCGTTTGCCAACAGATAAAACGCGAAGACGGCCAGGGTGATCGTCAGGCCGGGGGCCAGTGCATACCACCAGGCCACTCCGATATAGCGTTGCGCTTCCTGCAACATGCGGCCCCAGCTCGGATCGGGCGGTTGCGTGCCCAGGCCGAGGTAGCTCAGGCCGGCCTCAGCCAGAATCGCGCCGGCCAGATTGATCGAAGCCGCCACCAGAATCGGCGTGATCTGGTTGGGCAGAATGTGTTTCAAAATTGCACGCGCCGCAGACGCGCCCAGCGCGCGCGCGGCCAGCACATAGTCCATCTCGCGGCCCACCAGAAACGCGCTGCGCGTCACGCGCGCGATGACCGGCGCGCCCATGATGCCCAGCGCAAGCGCCGTGTTCAGCAGGCCAACTCCCCACACCGCCACAATCAGCAAGGCGATGACAATGCCGGGCAAAGCCAGCAGCGCATCCATCAAACGCATCAGGGCATCATCAAGCCAGCCGCCGAAATAACCGGTGAGCATCCCGATCAGAGCGCCCGAAAGGACGCTGAGCGTCATGGCGCCCGCGCCGACGGCCAGAGAAATGCGAGCGCCGGCCATCAGCCGGCTTAAGATGTCGCGGCCAAATTCATCGGTGCCGGCCAGATGCGCCCATGAGGGCGGCTGCAAGCGCGCCGGCACGTTCATCTCATTCGGCGCGTAGGGCGTAGCCAGCCAGCCCCATAGCGTGATCGCCAGCACAAAGCCAGTCAACCACCAACCCGGCCCGGCCACAGCACGCCTGGGCCGCGCAGAGGCCTGCGCTTTGCCAACAACATCATCCATCGCGCGCACTCCCCCCAGGCCGCACGCGCGGATCAATCACCCGATATAACAGATCAACCGCAAAGTTGAGCGCAACCACCACCACGGCGATATACAACGCCAGGCCCTGAATCAGAGGAAAGTCGCGGTAGCTGACCGCCGTGACCAACAGCAAGCCAATGCCGGGCAAAGCAAACACCGTCTCGATGATGACCGCGCCGGCCACGATGTCGGCAAAGATCACACCCAGCACCGTTGTCACCGGCATCAGGGCATTGCGCAGCGCGTGGCGATAGACCGCGCGGCGAAAGGACAACCCTTTGCTGAGCGCGGCGCGCATGTAATTCTGGCGCAGTTGATCCACCAGTCCGCCGCGCACATAGCGCGCCACGATGGCGGTCGCCGGCAGCGCGATAGCAATCGCGGGCAGCATCAGCGCGCGCACAGAAGCCACCGCGTCACGCTGCCAGTTCACCGTCTCGCCCAGCGGAATCCAACGCAGCACAACACCGAACAACATCATCAATAACAGGGCAACCCAGAACGACGGCACGGCCATGCCCAGTTGACTGAGATAGGAGAAGGACAGCTCGACCAGCCGGCTGCGCGCCAGCGCCAGCAGCACGCCCAGCGGGATGGAGATCGCAATCACCAGCGCAATGGCAAACAACGCCAAGGGCACGCTGACCGCCAGCCGATCAACAATCATCTTCGTCACCGGCTGGTTGAAGCGCAGCGAAACGCCCAGATCACCGCGCAGCGCGCCGGCCAACCAGCCGGCAAACTGATCGGGCAACGGGCGATCCGTTCCCAGCCGGCTGCGCAGCGCCGCCACCTGTGACTCGTCGGCCTCGGTGCCCAGCATAATCAGCGCCGGGTCGCCGGGGATGACGCGAAAGATGAAAAAGATCATCACCACGACCAGCAGCGTGGTGATGATCATCGAGCCGAGTCGTCGAACCAGATAACCGACGCTCACGCGAGGACTGCCTGTAGCCAGGATGTCAACGAGTCAGCCGCAGGCGAGACAGATCGTGGAAGAAAATCGGATAGGGCGTGTAGCCTTCGACCTGTGGTTTCATCGCCCAGTTGAATTGATAATCCAGCAAAAAGACTGCTGCCACATCTTCTGCAAGCACTTGCTGCGCTTGTTTGTAGCGTTCAACTTGCGTGGCGGGGTCGGTGGCGCGCACAGCTTGTTCCATCAATGCATCATAAGCCGGGTTGTTGTAGTTGATGAAGTTGCGCCGGAAATTCGAGGCATAGCGCCCCAGCACAGCCTGCGGATCCAGCTTGCCGGTGAAGTCGATCAACGTGGCGTCGAATTCACGGTTGGTGTAGATACGCTCTAACCACACACCCCACTCCACCGTCTCGATGGTGACGTCAATCCCAACTTTCGCAAGCTGATCGGCGACAATTTGCGCCGTGCGGCCATACAAATCTGCATGAGAGGAAACAGAGAGGGTCATGGGGAAGCCGTTTGGGTAGCCGATCTCGGCCAGCAAGGCCTTCGCCTTGTCGGGGTTGTGCGGGTATGTGTCTTGCAGGCCGTCCTGGTAGAAACGCGCCATGACCGGACTCATGTTCGAGCCGAGTTTGACTGCGTAGCCGTTGAACACAGCCTGAATAATGGCATCTTTGTCGATCGCATGGGCAATCGCCTGGCGCACCTTCAACGTGTCAAAAGGCGGGCGGGCATGATTCATGGCCAGGATGAAAACTGAGTTGGCGGGGTGACTGACCACCTTGAAAGAACTGCCCAGCGTCGGCAACTGCTCTGACGAGACGCCGGTGAAGTCAATCGCACCGGATTGCAACTGCAACAGGGCGGTCTGATCGTCCTTGATGATGCGGAACTCGACCTGATCGATCATGTCGCGCGTGTCCTGCCAGTAATCGGCAAACTTTTCCAAAACAATGCGCTGCTGTGGCTCATAGGACACAAAACGATATGGGCCTGTGCCGATCGGCGCTTTATCATGCTGGCCGTCATTGGCTGCCGGCAGAACCGCGAGAGTGGCCAGCAGGTTGATGAACGAAGCGTTGACCTGCTTCAGCTTGATCACGCACGTGGCAGCGTCTGGCGTGGCAACGCTCTCCACATCAGCAAGACTGGCGGTGAGAGGCTTGCCATCCGGGCTGCCCTTGCCCATCAGCCGATCGAAGCTGTATTGCACATCGGCGGCAGTGACAGGCTGGCCGTTGTGAAAGCGCGCGCCGGCGCGCAGCTTAAATGTGTACGTCAGGCCATCTGGGCTGACGGTGTGCGACTCGGCCAAGGCGGGGACAACGCCGCCATCGGGAGCCGGCTTGACCAGTCCCTCGAACACATTCAACATGATCTGTTGCGTCAACGACGCCGCGGATACATGCGGATCGAGATTGTCGGGGTCGGTCGTGGTGCGCAACACCAGGCGAGTCGGCTCGGCGGGCGCGGCAGTCTCTGCCGGCGCCGCCGGCTGGGCAGATGAATCGGCTGTGGGCAGCGCGCGCGGCGCGGCGCAAGCGCCCATCAACAATGCTATCGCAGAGGTCAATACCAATGCCTTCTCAACACGCGAATGAGTCGCTTTCATAAAATCAAACCACCTGTTTAAGTAGAGTCAAAACTATACTACGGGCAACGTGCTAAGCACAGTTTAAGCGGTCATCTGCGATGCTGCATCCGCGCGCGATGGCTACATGCCGGATTCCCGCTTACACAACTTTTGCGCGCACAAGGGCGCTCCTGCCGGGCGCGCCGAAACAAGAGGCGCTGGTAAACTTTACCCTGGGAGTTCATCCTCAATTCTGCACCCCCAGGGAGCAAAGTCATGAACGCGCAAGAAGTCAGATCAGGCATCGAACAAAGTGGGTTCATCGCTATCCTGCGCGGCAACTACGCCGGCTGGTTCACTCGCATCGCCCAGGCCCTGATCGACGCCGGGGCAACGGCCATGGAAGTCACGTTCAACTCGGCGAATGCTGCCGAGGGCATCCGTGAAGTGCGCCAGACGTTCGGCGACGCCATCCTAATGGGCGCCGGAACGGTGCTCACCATCCAGACAGCGCAAGTCGCGCTGGATGCCGGCGCGCAGTTCATTGTCGCGCCCAATACCAACCCCGACCTGATCCGCTTTTGCGCCGAACGCAATATCTGCGTCGTGCCCGGCGCGTACACCGCTACCGAGGTCATGCAGGCAGTCGAGTATGGCGCTACGTTGGTCAAGCTGTTCCCCGCCGACCTGACGTATTTCAAGAATCTGCGCGGGCCGCTGAACCATGTGCCGTTTGTGCCAACAGGCGGCGTGGAGCCGAGCAACGCCGCCGATTTCATCAAACTGGGCGCGGTGGCAGTAGGCATGGGCAGCGCCATCATCGGCGAATATGTCAAACACGGCGATGGCCTGAAAACTATGCAAGAGCGGGCGGCTGCACTGGTGCGATCGATCCAGGCGGCAAAAACTGCATCCTCATAGCACGCGCGCTCCACGGCAGATGCTTGATCGACCCTTCATTGCGGCTGAACACACTCAGTGCGCAGGCAAGCGCTACAGGCGTTGAAATTGTGTCTTGGGTGTGCCCCGCCCCGGCGCACCACCCTAGCGGCGCTATGATTATTAGTAGACACCACGTAGACAGGATGAAATCGTCCGATGGAAAAGAACCCAGGCCCAAATCGCACAGTCGCGCTTAGCCTTGCATGTATTCTGGTATTGCTGGCGCTGACCGCCTGCGCGACGCCGGAGGTTGCGCCGCCGCTCGAACCCACCGTGGCGACAGCGCCGGTTATTGTGGTCACGCCGGCTGTGGCCAGCGCCGGCACGCCTGTCACCGTCGATGGGGCCGGATTTCTCGCCAGCACGAAGGTGATCGTGCGCATGAATGCTGCCGGCGGCAGCGCCTCGCTTCAACTTGCTGAGATCGCGCCGAATGACGTAGGCGTGTTTAAGTTGATCTTCATCATGCCCTCCATCTGGGCCGATGGATCGACGATCAACAGCGGCGATATGGTCATCACGGCCAGTTCCGCCGACGGGGCTGCCTCAGCATCCGCCGGCATCTCGTTCACAGCAGGCGACAGCGCCGCTCCAAACAATCCGCAAGCCGCAGCGGCAGCCACACAGCCGGCGACTGAAGCGCCGGCCACCGCGTCAACCAGTGCGCCCGCGCCGGCTGAACCCACCGTCATGATCGAGCCGGCTTCTGGCGGGGCCGGCCTGGAAGTGCGCGTGCGCGGCAGCGGCTTCGCGGCCAATCTGCCGCTCGTGGTCAAACTCGGCACACCGGGCGTGGGCGCCGGCGAGCGCGTGTATGCCAGCGGCGTCACCGATGGACAAGGTAACATCGAACTGACCTTCATCATGCCGGCCACGTGGCCCGATGGGCGCGCAATCACCGAGTCATCGCTGATTGTCCTGTTGGCAAGCGAGGATAACACCGCGCGCGCGCTGGCCGATTTTCGCTACAACGCCGCGCCTCAGCCCACGGACACCCCGACTATCCCCACCCCCTCGCCGGCCCCAACCCTCATCGCCGAAGTTGGCACCGACTTCGGCGTAGTCAGCACGCCAAACGCCGTCCAGGCCGCAATCGACTTTTTCTACGCCGTCATCCGCGACCCGAACGGGACCAGCGCAGCCGCATATTTCTCGCCCGGCCTGCAAGCCGAGGTGCGCGCCGGACGCTCCGTTCTGGCCATTCTGAACCTCACCTCGCTGTTCAATCGTTTCGAGGTCAGCACACTCTCGGCCGGTGACAACAACACGATCATGCAGGCCAATCTCACTTATTCCGATGGCAGCGTGGTGCAACGCACGCTGAACTTCGTGAAGGACGGCGAGAACTGGCGCATCGATTCCGTGCAATAGGGTACGATTCCATGTGAACAGCCTTGAGGGTGGATACGTCCCGGTGGATGTCCTGGTCTTCAAAACCTGTGGCGGGCCGCTCGGCGGGCCGCGGTGAGTTCGACTCTCATCCACCCTCGTGCGCGACGCCTGGCGCACCCGGCCTGCTCTGATGCGCCCCACTGTGCGGCCATTGATGGCAGGCGTCGCCAGGGAGGCAGTCATGTCTCGTTCTCTTGCGCGCATTCGCGCCCTGGCGCTGCTCATCGCAGCCGGCGCATTGGCATTGCAGCCGCATCCATCAACCGGCAGCACCTCGCAGCCCCCTTTCGTGGCGTATCTACCGATCGCACGCTACACACCAAACACGCGCTGGCAAGGCGGCCGGCCTGCTAGCGATCCTGCTGATCGCGCTTTTTTTCTCGCCGCCAGCCCCGCCTATGCCACAGACAGCACGCTGTTCGTTCAGACCACCACCGGCGTATATCTCAGCCAGGATCGCGCCGTAACCTGGCAACGCCTCCAGCCATTGCCCGGCGACGACTTCATGCCGGCCGGGCTGGCCATTAGCCCGGCCTTTACGCAGGACGGCGTGATGTTCTGTGCGTGGCACAACACAGCCGGCCAATCGGCGCATCTCTATCGCACCACCGATGCCGGCCAGAACTGGGAGCTGATCTGGCAGCCCG
Source organism: Candidatus Roseilinea mizusawaensis (assembly GCA_016841965.1). Taxonomy (GTDB): domain Bacteria; phylum Chloroflexota; class Anaerolineae; order J036; family Brachytrichaceae; genus Roseilinea; species Roseilinea mizusawaensis. The sequence continues at coordinate 7,931 of JAEANN010000025.1, forward strand.
ATGCGATTCTTGCTGTCGCCCTCTCGCCGAACTTTGCCGCCGATCACACCCTGCTGGCCGCCGGCGATTCCAACTTCATCTACCGCAGCGCCGACGCCGGCGTCACGTGGCAGCTCTCCAATACCGGCATCGAGGAATGGTACATCGCCAGGCAGTTTGCCTTCTCGCCCAACTTTGCCAATGATCGCGTGGTCTTCTTGGCCGGCTATGGCGCGCTGTATCGCTCCACCGACGGCGGCGCAACCTGGGAAGCTCTGTTCGGGGCGCACAGCCCGCACTACGGCGTGGCTATGTCGCCGGCCTTTGCGCACGACGGCATCGTGCTTGCTGCCTACCGCGAGATCGAAGGCTCGGATTTGTTTCCAGAGAGCGGCATCTTCCGCACGACCGATGGCGGCAATACGTGGACTTGGAGCGGCACGGGGCTGCCCGGCTACTACGAGCCGCATCCGGGGCCGCTGGCCTTCCGGCCCGATTTTCAGACAAGCGGTCTTGTGTATGCCGCCGACAGGGGCACAGCATTCATGGGGCCGAGGCAGGTGTACCGCTCGGCAGACAGCAGCCAGACGTGGCAAGCGTTACCCCCACCGCCCGACGCCGCCGCGCATGATCTGCTGGCGATGGAGGATGGCTGGGTGTATCTGGCCAGCGATGCCGGTGTGTGGCGCTACCGCGACACGTGCCACGACGTGATCCTGAATGGCAACATGGAGCACAACACAGGCTGGTCGTTTGTGGGCGGGCTGCCGGCCGGCTACACGAATGAGGCGGCGCGCTCCGGCCTGCGCGCTATCCGCGCCGGGATTGTGGCCGGCCCGCCGGTATTCAGCTACTCCGACGCGCGCCAATGGGTCACCCTGCCACCCAGTCAGACCCTGGCCTCGGCAACGTTGCGCCTGTGGCGGCTGTCACACTCGACCGAAGCTACCCCGTTACTGGCGCCGCCCGCATCTGTCGCCGGGGTGGAGAGGCTGGACAACGGCGTGTTGCCGGCCAGCGCGCTGGCCGGAGACCTGCAATACATCCTGATCGTGCGATCCGACGCCACCTATCGCTGGTTGCTGCGCGAGCGCGCCAATCGTTCCACTTGGGAAATCAGCGCGCACGACCTATCGCCTTATGCCGGCCAAACTGTCGCCGTTCAGTTCGGCGTGTACAACGACAGGGCCGGCGGCGTCACCAGCATGGACATCGACGACGTGACGCTGACTGTTTGCCTGCGCGAATGAGCGGATGTAGCCCCGCGCCGGTTACAATGAGGCCGGCGATGCTTGCCGGCAAGGTTAGCCGGCAAGGGTTGAACAGAGACACGATGGACACCGAAGAGACACGCAAGGTCATCCGCCGGCTGCAAATCGCCGAGGGGCACGTGCGCGCCATTCAGCGCATGGTGGAGAACGGCGACTATTGCATCGACATTCTGAAACAGATCAGCGCCGTGCAGTCTGCGCTCGGCAAGGTGAGCCAGATCATTCTGGAAAACCATCTCAACACCTGCGTGACCTCAGCCGTGCGCGGCGACGATCCAGCCGAGCGCGAGCGCGTGTTGCGCGAAATTGCCGATGTGTTTCGCAACACCCGCCAGGGATGACTGCGGCGCCGGCCTTTACGCTTTGGGCAGCGAGATGGTCACGGTGAGGCCGCCGGCGGCCGGGCTATCCAGCCGCACATGGCCGCCCATCGCCTCGATCAGCGTGCGCACGATGGATAACCCCAGGCCGGCGTGCGCTTTGTCACTCCGCGCCGCATCGACCTGATAAAACCGCTCGAACACGCGCGGCAGATGCTCCGGCGCAATGCCCGGCCCGCTATCGCTGACAACAATGTCCACCCAACGCTCGCGCGATGCAACCAGCACAGCAATGCGCCCGCCGACCGGCGTGTAACGCAAGGCATTGTCCAGCACGGCCAGCAACACCTGACGCAGATACCCCTCATCTGCCTGCGCCACCGCCGTAGTGGGAGGCGCTTCAAACGTGACGCCGCGCCCGGCGCAGGCGCGCCGCCACTCGCCGGCCAGACTGTCCAGCACCCGCTGCAGAGGCACCGCTTCGATGTGAACGGGCAAGTGGCCGGCGTCGGCGCGCGAGAGCAGCAACAGATCGCTCACCAGCCGGGCCATGTGGCGCGATTCGCGCAACACATCGCCGGCCAGTTCCTGTCGCTCGTCGGGCGGTGTGTCGGGTCGGGTCGCCAGCTCGGCGCTGAGTTGAATCAGCGAGAGCGGCGCGCGCAACTCATGGCTGGCATTGGCCACAAACTCGCGCTGGCGCGCCCAGGCAGCCTGAACCGGCTGGATCGCGCGGCCGGCTGTGATCCAGCTCACCAGCGCAGCCAGGCCGGCCAGCGCTCCGCCGCCTGCCAGCAACCCAATCAGGAACTGGCGCATCACCCGGTCTTGTTCGATTAGCGAACGGCCGGCCTGAAGGTAGATCGTTTCATCCTCCTGGGGCAAGGCATAGGTGAGCAGGCGCACCGGTTCGCCGGCCGGCGTCTGCACCGTGCGCCAATCCGCGCCAGATCGGCCGGCCACAGCAATCGCTTCCAGATTGGGTGTGAAGCCGGGAGGCAGCATGACTGAAGGCACAAGCACGCGCCCCGCGCCATCCAGCCGCAGCACAAACACGCCGACCAGATCTTCAATCGGCGCGCCGGACGGCAGGGCAGATACGCTGTTGGATGCGCGCTCGTGAGCGTCTTCCTCGCCATGTTTGTCGTCGTCTTCTCCTTCTTCATGTTCGGGTTTCTTGTCATCAGAAGACGACGCCGGCGCAGGAAGGCGCAAACGCACCCACTCCAAATAAGAGCGCTCCAGTTCAGCCGGCAACGGCGCGCCCAGTTGCAGATATTCGAGCGCCAGCCGGTTGCGCAGCGCATCATCGGTGGCGTTTTGAAAGTAGAAGCGCAACAACACAACGCTCAGCCCGGCCAGCAGGGCGATGAAACCCAGCACAGCAGCCAAATAAACGCCGGTCAGCCGCAGACGCAGCCGGTTGAGCAGTTGTTTCTCGGTCAGCATGAGATCAGACGGTACCCCACGCCGCGCACCGTTTCAATCGGGTCGGGCAGGCCGGCGGCTGTCTTTAACTTGCGGCGCAGATACGAAATGTAAATGTCCACCATCTTAAGTTGCGCGTCGCTGTCCATCGCCCACACGCGACTGAAGATTTGCTCGCGGCTGAGTGAGCGGTCACAATTGCGCATCAGATACTCCAGCAGCTCCCACTCCGTGAGGGTCAGGTCAATGGGTGCGTCGCCGCGATACACCCGCCGCTCGATCAGGTTCATGCGCAGATCGCCGCAGCGCAGCTCGGCCCCATCGGGACTGGCGATGTCATAGCGCCGGCTGAGCGCGCGCAGACGCGCCAGCAGCTCTTCGATGGCAAACGGCTTGACCAGGTAATCATCGGCCCCGCTGTCCAATCCCTGCACACGGTCTTCGACCTGTCCGCGCGCGGTGAGCATGAGAATGGGCAGCGGCCGGCGCGCGCGACGCACCGCCAGACAAATCGCCGGCCCATCGCGTCCGGGCAACATCCAATCAACCACCGCCACATCGTATGCGCCGCCCAGCGCCATCTCCAGGCCGGTCTGCCCGTCATGGGCCAGGTCAACTGTGATGCCCTCCCGCTTCAGCGCGCGAGCAACCAATGTTGCGAGTTGTTGATCGTCTTCGATGATGAGCACGCGCATGTGAATTCGTCCCCGGCATTGTGGCCGGACAAAGGTTGGAAATGGGTAGAAAGCCGCTGAGCGTCTTATCAGGTCAAGTCTACCCAATTCCTACCCCGGCTGCGTACAGTGGGCGCAACATCCTGTTCAACTTGTTCAAGAAAGGAGACCAAACAGATGAACACAAAACCGATCAATCAGCGCACGGCGCTGGTCATTGCCGGCGGCATGACAGCATTTACGCTGGTCGGGCTGGGCGCGCTGGCCGGGCAATTGAGCAACGCCACAAGCCAGGCCACACCCACGCCGGCTGCCGCAACCGTCCCGCAAATAGTCGCACCCATCACCAATGCGCCGGCAGAGCAATCGGTCAACGCAGGGGCCGACAGCGCCCTCAGCGCGCGCGAAGCGCAGTATCAGGCGCTGATCCAGGAAGCCAACCGGCGCATCGAGGAAGCTAACCGCCGGCTGGCTCAGATGGAACAGCAACTGGCCGAGGCGCAGGCCGCGCCCCCCGCAGCGGTGAACATCATGGCAGAGGCACAACCTCAGGCGCCGGCTGCGCCTTCAGAAAGCGCAGCGCCCGGTGTAGCAATCTCCGCGCAGCGCGCGCTGGAAATCGCACAGGCCAGCGCCCCCGGCGCAGTCGCCCAGCGCCTGCCAGAGCTGGTGAACTTTCAGGGCGCGATCGCCTACGAAGTGGCGTTCAACACCGGCATGGTGTACGTGGACGCCAACAGCGGCGCCGTGCTCTACAACGGCGCGCTGATTCAACCGGCGGCCGCCCCAGCGTACTACGACGATGACGACGAGCACGAGGAGCACGAGGAGCACGAGCGCGAAGAACGCGAATACAAGGAAAACCGGGAAGACAAGCACGACAAAGACGAAAAGGAGCACGAGGAGCACGAGGAGAAAGGCCATGACGACTAACGCCATGCGCCCCGCCAGCGCGAATCGCCATGCGCAACTTGAACAGGCCACTGCCTTGAAAGCATTGATCGGCTCGGCATCGCTGGCGCTGACGCTGGCCGGCTGGGGCTGGTTCAGCCACCAACAGGCTGCGCAAACAGCGGCAGAACCAGCCGGCGCAGCAACGCAGCAAAGCATCATCGTCGAGTCCGCTGCGCCGGCTGGTGGCGATCCTCTGCCCACGCTTGCGCCGCTATACACCCCCGGCCGTGTGGAAGCAGCTCGCCCGGCGCAAACCGCTCGCGCCGCGCAGGTGACAGGGCCTCAGGTTGCAGCGGCGCCACAACCACAGCCCCAACTGCGCGCGGTGACCGCCCCACCGCGACCGGTCGCCGTCACACGCTCATCTCGCTGAGGCCATGCAAGAGATCACCTTTCGCGCGATGGGCTGCCAGATGCTGGCCGCGCTGGATGCCGATACAGCCGAAGCAGGCGAGGCGTTGCGCAATGTGCCGGTGTGGTTTGAGATCTGGGAAAACAGTCTCAGCCGCTTCCGGCCCAGCAGCGAACTGAGCCGGCTGAATGCGCGCACAGGGGAATGGGTCGCGGTCAGCCAGACGCTGTGGGATGTGCTGCACGCGGCGCTGCGCGCGGCGCGCCACACCCACGGCCTGGTGATCCCCACCGCGCTCAGCGCCATGCAGGCCATCGGCTACACGCGCACGTTTGAAGAGATGTCGAGCGAACTGGTTGAGATCACGCTCACAGTCGCGCCGCCGGCCAACCTGGGAGACTGGGAGCGCATTCAGATGGATGCCGTCAATCGCGCGGTGTGGGCGCCGCCGGGAGCGCTGCTTGACCTGGGCGGCGTGGCCAAAGGCTGGTGCGCAGATCAGGCTGCGCGCCGGCTGGCCACATACGGGCCGGCGTTGGTGGATGCCGGCGGTGATATTGCCATCGCGCCGGCAGCCGACCGCGCTACCGAGTTCCCGATCGGGATTGCTGCGCCGGCCGGGGATTCGCCAACCCCCGACGCGCTGTTGGGCACGATCACCTTGCGCGCCGGCGGAGTAGCCACATCCGGACGCGATTATCGGCGCTGGCGAATCGGCGGGCGCGAGGTGCATCATCTGATCGACCCGCGCACAAGCCAGCCGGCGCAGACCGACGTGCTGACCGCCACCACCATCGCCCCCACTGCCGTGCAGGCCGAGGCCGTCGCCAAAGCCGCCTTGTTGCTGGGAAGCGAGGCAGGGCTGGCCTGGGCTGAATCTGAATACGACACGGCAACCTTGCTGGCCTGCGAAGATGGCCGCATCGTGCACACGCCAAACTTTCCGTTGTTGCAATCTGTTTGAGAGACACACCCCCTTTCACGCACAAGCTCACGCACAAGCCATGACACAATCTGTTGCACCACGCCCCGCGCCGGCGCGGGGTTCATCGCCGGCGCTCATGTCAGAAATTGATCTGGACGCGCGCTCGGATACGCCGGTTGTCCTGCTGACGCTGTTGATCGCAGCGGCTGTCGGGGCGGCGCTGGCCGTTGTGCTGTTGCCGCAGTATCTGCCGGCGTTGGCGCAGTCGGCCGCCGGCGAATCGCCTAAAGCGTATTGGTTTCTGTCGCGCGCCAGCGGCTTTGTGGCGTTTGGCCTGCTCTGGCTTTCCACGGCCTTTGGGCTGCTGATGACGGGCAAGCTGGCGCGCAACTGGCCGGGCCACCTGGTGGCCTTTGAGACGCATCAATTCATCAGCCTACTGGCGCTGGCCTTTGCGTTGTTTCACGCGCTGATTTTGTTGGGCGACCGCTACATCGGCTACACGCTGGAACAGGTGTTGACGCCGTTGGGCAGCCAGAGCTATCGGCCACTGGAGGTCGGACTCGGCCAGATCGGGTTTTATCTGGCTGCGCTGGTGACGTTCACCTTTTACGTGCGCCGGCTGATCTCGCAACGCGCGTGGCGCCTGATTCACTACCTCAGCTTTGCCGTGTTCGTGATGACGTTGTGGCACGGTCTGAGCAGCGGGACGGACAGCGGCGAGCGCTGGGCACAGGCGCTGTACTGGGGCGCCGGCGGCAGTGTGTTGTTTCTCACGCTCTATCGCATACTCAGCGCGCGGGTGAAGATCGAACCGGCCCAAAAGTCAGGGGCTTAGGGCAGGCCGATGCTGCTCTGCTGCTGCTCTGCCGGCGCAACCTGCTTACAGTGCGCCGAAGTTGAAGAACGTCGTGTTCACTGCCACACTGCCCGGCAGAGCACGTCAGTTCCACTCCACGGACCGCAGAGGGGTTCAATCCATTTTCTTGAGGATAAGTTCAAACCGGCTGCCCTTGCCTGGCTCGCTGGTCACACTCACCCGGCCATTATGAGCCTGAACAATGCTCTTCACGATAGCCAGGCCCAGCCCACTGCCTTCGCCGCGCGCGTGACGACTACGATAGAAGCGATCAAAGATGCGCGGCAGATCATCGGGCGCGATACCCGGCCCTGTATCCTGCACCATAAAGGCTGCCACACCCTCACCGGCCTTTAGCACAACATCGACACGCCCACCTTCTGGCGTGAACTTCAGCCCGTTGTCAATCAGATTGCTGAGGGCCATCTCGATGCGCGCCCGGTCGCAGCGCAGCTTAAGTGGCGCTTCCGGCGTGCTCAGGCTCAGCGTCAGGCCCTTTTCGGCGGCAACCGGCTTGAAGGCAGCCACCACCGCCTGGGCAATCTCGCGCGCATCGTGATCGCCCCATTCCAATTGCGCCAAGCCGGCATCCAGGCGCGAGAGGTTCAACAGATTGCTGGTGATCCACTCCAGTCGCTCGATTTGACGCTGGCTCTCGGCGAGGAACTCTGCGCGTGCGACGGCGTCTTCGGCGGCCGGCCCCTGCATCAGTTCATTGAACGACTTGAGCGCCGTGATGGGTGTGCGCAGTTCGTGCGAGGCATCGGCCACAAAACGTCGCAGGGTATCACGCTCTGCCTCCAGCTCGGCAAAGCTGCGCTGAAGCTGGTCGGCCATGCGGTCGAATTGCGCGCCGAGCTGGCCGATCTCGTCGCGCGTTGTCACACCGGCGCGCGCGCTCAGGTCGCCCTTGCTCATGCGGTCGGCAGCGGCGGCAAGGGATTTGAGCGGGGAGGTCACACTTCGCCCAATGAATAGACCTGCCAGCCCGGCTACAAGCGTCGCGCCGGCCCCGGCGAATAGGAGCGCCCGCGCTGTGGTGTCAAGCGCCTCACTGCCAAAATCGGGCGGCTCACTCAGCTCCACGTAGCCGGCCGGCCGGCTGCGGTCGCCGATCGGCAAGCGCACGACAAGATTTGAGCGCCGCGTCTGCTCGCCCTGTTCCGGCTTCAACTTTTCCAACTCTGTGCGCGACAACAGCTCGATGACAAAGCGGCTGCCCCATGCGTTTTCAACACGCCGAACGATCAGGAAATTGGCGCCGGCAGGCAGCTCGCCGACCGAAGACCACTCGACCGGCTGCGCGCGGCTCATCAACACCGACAGCACGATGGGGCGATTTGCATCGCCTGCCATCACTTCACCGGTTGGATCAGGCGGCAGAATCCAGACCATATCGTTTTCTGCATCGTGCGGCCCGGAGTCAACCAGCACACGTTGGCGGGCATCCAAAATGCGCACCCGCACGTTGCCGGCAAATGCTGATGTGTGCGCCAGTTGGCGCAATGCATAGGTGTTGGCGCGTGCGCCCATCAATGCCTCGGCCTGGCGCGCGACAGCCTGGGCATTGGCGGTCAGGTAATTAACCTCCTGCTGCTCGATGTGCCGTTGAATCAGCGACAACGCCAGGGCAGCCACTAGCCCAACGGCCAACACCGTCAGCAGCATGTAGCTGGCAACCAGACGCCAGCGAATCGATCGCACATCCATTTTGAAAACCCTGTTGCGAGAAAATCGCCCTCTCCCCATTGGCGGGGAGAGGGCATCCTGAGGGGGAGAGCATGGATGCAATTATCTTGTTTGAGAACGGCCTACAAACTCTCGCCAAGCGGCGGTCGCTGTTCGGCCGGCCACTGCGGCAGATTATCGAACAAGCCGGGCAGCATCTTAAAAAGATCATCGGGCAACGTCCAGCCACTCTGATCGTCTTCGCTGGCCGGCGCAACACGTGGCCGGGCGGCCAGCGAGACGCCCAGATATGCCGCACCCTTCTTGTCGGGATGTTCGCCCAGAATTGCAGATACCTTGAGCGTCTCGTTGCTGCGGCTCACTTCGAGCGTGATCGTGTCGCCAGGCTTGCGCCGGCCGATCGCATTCACCAGCTCGCGCGGATCATCCATGTCGGCGCCGTCCAGGCTGAGGATGACATCATCCACCTTCAGGCCGGCGGCGGCTGCGGGGCTGCCGGTCACGACACTGCGCACCACAATCTCGGTCGATACCGGCGCGCGCGGCAGGCGGGGCATTTTCGGCAGGACACGCCAGCTCCACATCGGCCCGGCGAACGTGTATTGCACACCCAGATACGCTTTGCTCGCGTCAGCGGGGTTCGCGCCCAGTGTGACCGTCACGGCGCGACGTTGCTGATTCTGCCCAAGCACCTCCAGCGTCACGCGCTCGCCGGGCTTGTATTGACCGATCAGGGCAGCCAGCGTGTTGGACATATCGACGGTTACGCCATTGACGGCGCTGATCACGTCGCCGGCCACCAGCCCGGCCTTAGCAGCCGGCGTGTCGGTCAACACCTCGACGATCATCGCGCCGGGGCCAACCTGCGCACCGGTCACAATCTTGCGCATCTCGATGCCGGGCTTGATTTGCCAGCGCGGTGCGCCGGGCAGCAGCTTGTCGAAACCGTCGGCGTCGTCAGCCAGTGATAGGCCCAGATAAGCCCGGCCATCCTGGTCGCCCAATGTCACCCTAAAGGCGCGTGTTTCGTCGCCGCGCAGCACTGAGACACTCACTGCATCGCCGGGCTTTCGATCAGCCAGGAAGGCTGCCACATCCGACACCGTATTCACTTCTGTGTCGGCGAGCTTGACGACGATGTCACCCCGGCGCAGGCCGGCGCGCGCCGCCGGGCCATCGGCCTCGACACGAACAATCAACACGCCCTTCTCATTGCTATCACGCTGACTCAACACCGCTGCCTGCGCCGCTGCCTGCGCCGCTGCCTGCGCCGCTGCCGGCGCCGCTGCCGGCGCCGCTGTCTGCGCCGCTGCCTGCGCGACAGTCGCGCCAGACACAATGATGCCGACAATCGCCAGAGCCAGCGCCGCCGCACTTGCAAGGGCAATCGCTACTATTCGCTTCGTTTTCATATCTTGTTTCAACCTCCGCATTCTCGACATAGGCCGATCAGGCGCTATGGTTGAACATGATGGTATAGAAAGCAGATTGCGCGAGGATTACGGCGCGCTTAAGACTTCGCAACATTCCCCATCCTGCCGCCAGGCCGGCCTCGCCGCAGACGGGACAGACGGGACAAACAACGCGCTCGTCATGGCTTGAATCGGTAGCCAATGCCGCGCGCCGTGAGGATATGTTGGGGTGCAGCCGGGTCTTCTTCGAGCTTCTCACGCAGATGCCGGATATGCACATCGATCGTCCGATCATCTTCGATGTCGCTGGTGTAGCCCCACACGGCTTCGACCAGAGCTTCGCGGCTGATGGGACGCTCTGCATTGGCGATGAGATGCTTCAGCAGGCGAAACTCGGTTGGCGTCAGATTAGCCGGCCGGCCATCGCGAAACACCAGCAGCCGATCCCAATCCACCTCGATCGCGCCGAAGCGGGTGCGGCCGGCGATGGCCGTGCTGGCCAGTTCGCCATAGGCGCGGCGCAACTGTGCGCGCAGGCGCGTAATGACCTCGCGCACCGAAAACGGTTTCACGACATAGTCATCCGCGCCCAGTTCCAGGCCCACGATTTTGTCAACCTCATCATCACGCGCGGTCAGCATGATGATAGGCAGGCGCAAGCCTTCGGCGCGCATCTGCCGGCACACATCGAATCCGCTCATGCCGGGCAGGCGAATGTCCAACAAGACAGCCCGCACTTCGCCCTGGCGCGCCACTTCCAACGCTTGGTGCCCGTTGTCCACCCACACCGGCTCGAATCCCTCTGCTTTGAGCGCGTAGGTCAACCCACGCGCCACGGCAGGCTCATCTTCGACAACAAGAATACTTTCTCCGGCCATCAGATAGCAGTATATGCGGCGCGTGTGGTATGTGGGATGTTGGCACAAGCCGCCGGCTGGGCCAACCGGTCTGGCTGACGCCGGAGCAGACCTGTGGGTCTCGTGAACGAGACCGCCGAGGGTGATTCTTCTGAGCAGGCTGCGTGGCATGACGCAGACTGCACCGGGGGGCGGGCCGTTTTGGCGCCGGCTAGGCAGCCGAACCGCCGCCCAGTTCACGATACGCTGACGACAGATCCTCAAGCTTGCTGTTGCTCTCGTTGAGATCAGACAGCAATTGTTCGGCGCGCCGAGTGTCTCTGGCCAACTCGACCTGCACCATATTCATGGGCACGGCAGCCAACGTGTCAAGCGACTGATGGATGCGCGCCAGCAAATCGTTCTCCAACATCGTGATCTGCTGAACGGTCTCGCGGCCCTGATCGGTTTTGGGGTCGGCTGTGCGCTTGATGCGCCGCAAGCGCGCCAGTCGCCATAGGGCGGCGGCGATGTTGGCCGGCACGGCCTCGGCCTGTTGAAGCAATAGCGTGCGCTGCGTTTGCGACGTTGCACCGCGGCGCACAGCAGCAAGCACTTCGCCGGCGAGTTTGACAGCCCGCTTCACCAGCAAGCGTTCTTCGGTGCTGACGCCCAGGCGCGGCACCAGGTAGATCGCCGGCTTGCCGATCCACTTGCGGATGCGCGTGAGCGTCGCAGCGTGCCATGCCGTGAATCCGCCAGGCTGATCGGCGGCAAGATAGGCGTCGTCTCGAAACACGTCGGCGACTGCCAGCAACGCAAGAAGGAGCGCCGGCGCTGCCAGCAACACCCAGCTCGCTTGGGTGACAATCAGGTAAGCCAGAAAGCTCAGACCGGCGCACGTTCCGATTAACGCGAGAATGGCGCAACCCGCGCCGCCTTTATTTTGCATGTGAAATCACTCCGGGATCGGGCCAGACGATCACCTGACACACGCCCGCATTGTACTGTCGCGCTTTGGGTATAATTGACCTGAGCCTCCTAACCGCGCTGTTGGCATGGCGATTTACCGATCGTGTGTGTCTTAAAATCTTCTGGCGCGACCCAGAACAATTCCAAACAACTGACCCGGAGGAATTTCCATGTTTTCTTGTTCGAGTAAGATCGCTCATCTGTCAATTGTTGGATTGGCCGCCGTCTCGCTTAGCCTCAGCGCCTGCGCGCCGCCACGCGCAGCAACACCGGCCGGCCCAGCCGAGCAGCCGGCTGCAGCCCCTGCCAAAATCACCCACATTCGCTTTGCCCTGGATTGGGCTATTGAAGGGCCTTCCGCCCCATTTCTCATCGCGCTCGACAAAGGGTATTTTGCCGAAGAAGGACTCTCGGTGGTGATCGACCGCGGCACCGGTTCAGCCGGCACAGTCACCAAGATCGCCAGCGGCGCGTACGAAATGGGCTACGCAGACATCAACTCGATGATCGAGTTCAACGTGAAGAACCCGGACAAGGCGCTGCTGGCGATTGCGATGGTATACAACACCGCGCCGATGACGGTCTTCACCCTGAAAGACAAGAACATCAACACGCCCAAAGACCTAGAAGGCAAAAAGATCGGCGCGCCGGCCGGCGATGCCGGGCGCCGTTTGTTCCCCCTCTTCGCTAAAGCCACCGGCATCGACATGAACAAGATCGAATGGGTGACAATGGAGCCGGCGCTGCGCGAGCCAACCCTGGCTAAAGGCGATGTGGATGCGATCACTGCTTTCTATGCCAGCGGCTGGTTCGGTCTGTTACGCAACAATGTTGCGCCAGAAAACATCATGGCCTTCATGTACAAAGACACCGGCTTGCCGCTGTACAGCAACGCTGTGATGGCCTCGCCCAAATTCCTGCAAGAGAACGAAGCAGCCGTCAAAGGCTTTCTCAAGGCGCTGGCGCGTGGGTGGCAAGACGCCCTGGCCGATCCGTCAGCCGCCATCGATATCCTCAAGCGCCGCGAGCCACTCATCGACGGCGAGATCGAATTGCAGCGCCTGAAGATGGTCATCCAGAATCACTTCCTGACCGATGAAGTTAAGCAAAACGGCTTCGGGGCGGTAGACACAACCCGTCTCAGCGAAGCGATCAAGATGGTGGCCGAGGGATTCGAGCTGCCAGAAACGCCGGCCGTCGAAGCGGTGTTCACAGACAAGTACCTGCCGGCCAAAGAAATGCGCATGCCGCCGGCGCAGTAGAACAGTCCGCCAAACAACAGGGGCGCAGCGGGGCGGGACATGCCCGCTGCGCCCCTGTTTCGTGTCATCCCCCTCATCCATGACATCCATCCCCTGTGTTGAGCTGCGCAGTGTGTCGTTACGTTATCACAGCGACGGAAAGCCCGTGCACGCGCTGGAAGATGTGTCCCTGACCGTCGAACAGGGCGAATTCGTGTCCATCGCCGGCCCAAGCGGCTGTGGCAAAACCACTATCCTGAGACTGGTCTCTGGGCTAATGCCGCCCACATGCGGACAAGTGTTGATTGACGGCCAGCCAATCGTCGGCCCTCAGAAGCGCGTCGGCATGGCTTTTCAAAATCCATCGTTATTACCCTGGCGTAGCGCGCTGGAAAACGTGCTACTGCCACTGGAAGTCGTTCAGCCTCATCGCAGCCAGTTCAACGCGCGCCGCAAAGCGTATGAAGAAGAAGCGCATCGGCTGCTGCGCATCGTCGGGCTAGACGGCTTCGCCGATAAGCCCCCCTATCAACTGTCGGGCGGGATGCAGCAACGCGTGGCGCTATGTCGCGCGCTGATTCATCAACCAGAGATCTTGCTGCTCGACGAGCCATTTGCAGCCCTCGACGCCTTCACCCGCGAAGAACTGTGGGGTGTGCTGCAGGAGTTGTGGACGGTGCGTCGTTGCACCGTCATCATGGTCACGCATGACTTGCGCGAGGCAGTTTTTCTGTCCAACCAAGTCTTGGTGATGAGCAAACGCCCCGGCACGATCGTTCACCAGCAAATCATCGACCTGCCGCGCCCACGCACACTCGAGCAAACCTTCGACCCTCGTTTTGTGGATTGCGTGCGACAAATCTACGACAAAATCGGTGAGGTGCGTCAATGAGCGAGACACTGCGTTTACGTGTGCAGTCTTTTGCGCCGCCTGTTGTCGCTATTGCGCTGTTTGCTGCTGCATGGGAGATTGGCTGCCTGGCGTTCAACGTGGATGAATTTGTGTTGCCCCGCCCTAGCGTCGCTTTCGCTTCGTACTTGAAATGGCAGTCGGCAATCTGGCCAAACGCCCTGCAAACCCTGATGACCACTGTGATTGGTTTTGGGCTGGCAATCGTGCTGGGCGTGGCACTGGGAGCGGTGATCGGCTACTCGGCGCTGATGTATCGGGCGCTGTATCCGCTGCTGATTGCGTTTAACTCTGTGCCAAAGGCGGCGCTGGTGCCGGTATTTGTGATTTGGTTTGGCATCGGCACCATCCCGGCGATACTGATCGCCTTTCTCATTTCTTTCTTTCCGATTGCCGTCAACGTGGCCACCGGCATCGCAACAGTCGAGCCGGAACTGCGCGATGTGCTACGCTCGCTGGGCGCCAGCCAATTCGACATATTTCGCAAAGTCGGTTTTCCACGCGCTGCGCCCTATTTCTTCGCCTCGCTGAAGGTGGCGATCACACTGGCGTTCGTCGGGTCGGTCATCGCTGAACTGGGTGCGTCGAACAATGGCATCGGCAACATGATGGTCATTGCCAGTTCGCGCTTTGAGGTGCCGCTGGTGTTCGCCGGCCTGATGGTGGTGGCCGTGATGGGCATTGCACTGTACGCTGTGTTTGCGCTGCTGGAGCGCCGGCTGGCTGCCTGGGCGTATCGCAGCCGGTCGGTGTGACGCGCCGGCCATCGCCCTCATCCTCTCATACACTTTGATTAAGCTCGGCGCAGCCTAAGTCGCACCGACGGGCTTGCATTGCTGAGTGCAGACTGCACGCCAAGCGGTGCGCGCGAAGCCATGCCTGCCCTGCAGGGTGCGCTTGTGATCGCCAAGCTCAGCATAGCAGCGCGGGTTCGATGTCTCACGAATCGCCATCGCCCCAGCCAAGGCGCCAGCATATCCCGCCGTGCCTGAGACACAGCACAGTCAACAGATCGGGGCACGTGGTACGATGCAATTGCGCATCATGCGCGCTCTCTTTCGAGCAGGGCGCCGGCCAGCTCACATCATGGCAACAAGAGGTTACAAGATGAACAACCCGCCAGGAATCTATCAACCTGGCCCGCGGCAGTACATCCTGTGCTATGCGGTCTGGATCGTGCTATCGGCGATCACGGTCTGGCTGGGCCAGCAGGTGCGGACAAACCTGATCCAGCATCCCATGCCATTCTCCGGCCTCAACTACTGGGTAGTGGGCGCCATCAACCAGATCAGTTTCTTGGTCAGCGGCTTGCTCACCCTCATTGGCATTCTGGTCATGGAACACTACCTGCGCCGTGGTATAGAAAAGCAGAATTTCTGGCCGCGTGTGCTGCGGGTTGCCATCATTCTGGCCGCGATTCTGGGCGGGTCGTATCTGGCAAACCGGATCATGTTCGCCATCTTCCTGGGCTGACTCAGCCATAAGTACACCGCAAAGCCGAGATGGGCCGCCGGCAGCAGGTCGCCTACCTTTCGAGTTGCCTTCATGGATGAAAGCCGTGCGCAACTAGAAGCCGGACCTGCCCCATGACTCGGAGAACCCGCTATACCCTTTCGGACACGGGTTGACGTGACGTATTGAGCAAAGTGTCAGGCGCTGCATATCGTCAAGTCGAGATGTGCGACGCCCGAATCAAATCAAGGAGGCACGATGACGACATGGCAATCTGACTTTATCGAAGCGAACGGGCTGAAGCTGCACTACACACACACAGGCGCACGCACAGGCGCACGCACGGGCGCGCGCACTGGCGGCGGCAGCAGCAAGCCGCAGGTCGTTCTGGCGCACGGCTTCTCGGACGACGGCTTGTGCTGGACACCGGTAGCCGAAGCGCTGCAAGCGGACTACGACGTGATCATGGTCGACGCGCGCGGGCACGGCAAGTCGGACGGGCCGGAGCAAGGCTATGGCTCGGCCGAACACGCCGCCGATTACGCCGGCGTCATCACCGGCTTGCAGCTCAAGCGACCGGCCGTGCTGGGCCACTCCATGGGCGCGCTGACAGCCCTGGCGCTGGCCGGCCTATATCCTGATTTGCCCGGCATGATCTTATTGGAAGACCCGCCGCCCTTCTGGTTCCCGATGCCCGAACGCACCCTGCCAGGCCGCAGATCGGGCATGGGGCAGTGGATCATCGACACCAAGCGCAAGACGCGCGAAGAACTGATTGCGCTGTGCCGCGCTCAGTCACCCAACTGGTCAGAAGCAGAACTGGGGCCATGGGCCGACTCGAAACTGCGCTTCAGCTTCAACGTGCTCAATCAGGAAGGCTCGGCGCCGGTGGATTGGGAGGCATTGATCCGCAACATCCGTTGCCCCGCCCTGCTGATCACCGCCGATCCAGAGCGCGGCGCGATCGTGACGCCGGAGAGCGCAGCAGCACTGAAGCCCCTGCTGCCCAACGTGCGCATCGAGCACATCGCCGGGGCCGGCCACAGCATCCGCCGCGATCAGTTTGCCCGTTACATGGAAGTCGTCAAGGCGTTTCTGGCACAGAAAACGGCTTGATTCATCCTTGCGCAAGGTGATGCGCCCTGCGCAGGGATGATCTAAAAAAAGAGACAAGATGACTGCAATCCACCACCTGACGTGCGAGTACCAGATCAATCCGATCGGGATTGGTGTGACAGCGCCCCGGCTGAGCTGGCGAATGGTCAGCGAACAACGCGGGGCGCGGCAGACCGCCTATCAAATTCGCGCTGCCGCCGATCCCGATATGCACACCATCCTATGGGACACCGGCAAAGTTGTGTCCGACCAGTCAGCCCACATCCCCTACGCCGGCCCGGCTCTCACCTCTGGCGAGCGGGTGTACTGGCAGGCCCGCCTGTGGGACGATACTGACACCGAGTCTGCCTGGAGCGAGCCGGCCTTCTTCGAGATGGGCCTATTGCACGAAAGCGACTGGCAGGCCGAGTGGATCACGCCAGACTGGGACGAGGACACGTCACAGTCACAACCTCAGCCGGTGTTGCGTCGCGCATTCCAGCTCAACGGCGCGGTAAAGTCGGCCCGCGTGTACGCCACTGCGCTGGGCCTGTATGAACTGCGCCTGAACGGTCAGCGCGTGGGAGATGCGGTGCTCACCCCTGGCTGGACGGCCTACGAGAAGCGATTGCAAGTTCAGACATACGACGTGACCGGCCTGTTGCGCGAAGGGGATAACGCCATCGGCGCGCTGCTTGGCGATGGCTGGTATCGCGGCTGGCTGGGCTTCGAGGGCAACCGCAATACCTACGGCGACCGGCTGGCGCTGCTCTTGCAACTGGTCGTCGCCTATGCCGACGGACGCACCGAAGTGGTGAGCACCGATACACACTGGCGCGCCACCACCGGCCCCATTCGCATGTCGGACATTTACATGGGCGAAACGTACAACGCCCAGATGGAACTACCCGGCTGGGATACGCCGGGCTATGACGATAGCGCATGGAGAGGCGCGCGGCTCTACGCGCATGGCAAACAGATGCTCATCCCGCAAGTCGGGCCATACGTCAAGCGCCACGAGGAGCTGAAGCCGGCGCAAATCATCCTCACCCCCGCCGGCGAGACCGTGCTCGACTTCGGCCAGAACATGGTGGGCTGGGTGCGCATCACAGCGCAGGGGCCGGCCGGCGCCACGCTCACCCTGCGTCACGCCGAAGTGCTGGACCAGCAGGGCAACCTGTATGTGGCCAACCTGCGCACGGCAAAGCAAACCATTCAATACACGTTCAAAGGCGATGGCGTGGAAACGTATGAACCACGCTTCACGTTTATGGGCTTCCGCTATGTGGGCGTGGAGGGGTGGTCGGGCAGCACTACGCTCGAAGCCGCCCGCGACGCCTTCACCGGCGTTGTCGTGCACTCCGACATTCCGCCCACCGGCACATTTGAATGCTCCAATCCACTCATCAACCAGTTGCAGCACAACATCGTGTGGGGACAAAAGGGCAACTTCGTCGATGTGCCGACCGACTGCCCGCAGCGCGACGAAAGACTGGGCTGGACCGGCGATGCGCAGGTGTTCATTCGCACCGCCTGCTTCAACCGCGATGTGGCGTTGTTCTTCACCAAGTGGTTGGCCGATCTGGCCGCCGAACAGCATCCAAACGGCGGCGTGCCGATGGTCATCCCGGACGCGATGAAGCGCAGCCCGATGGGACGCATGGCCGGCGGCTCGGCGGCATGGGCCGACGCAGCCACCATTTGCCCCTGGACGATCTATCTGTGCTATGGCGACCGGCGCATCCTCGAGCAGCAATACGCCAGCATGAAAGCATGGGTGGAATACATGCGCGGGCAGGCCGGCGAGCGCTATTTGTGGACAACCGGTTTCCACTTCGGCGACTGGCTCGACTATCGCGGCCGGGGCGGCTTCGACGCCGCGCCGATCACGGACAAGGAACTCATCGCCAGCGCCTTCTTTGCCTATTCCACCAGCCTGGTGCAACAGGCCGCAGAAGTGCTCGGCAAAACGGAAGAGGCCGCCGAGTACGCCGATCTGCTGGGCAAGATCAGGGCCGCCTTCAACGCCGAGTTCGTGTCGGCCAATGGGCGCGTCGGTTCGAACAGTCAGTCGTCCTACGTGTTGGCGCTGCACTTCGACCTGCTGCCGGAGAAATTGCGCCAGAAGGCCGCCGACCGGCTGGCCGAGGAAGTGCGCAAGTTCGGTTATCACCTGACCACCGGTTTCGTCGGCACGCCGTACCTGTGCCATGTGCTCAGCCGCTTCGGCCACACCGATCTGGCCTACGAGTTGTTGAATCAGGAAACCTTCCCCTCGTGGCTATACCCGGTGAAGATGGGCGCGACCACCATCTGGGAGCGCTGGGACGGCATCAAGCCAGACGGCACATTCCAGGACGTGGGCATGAACTCCTTCAACCACTATGCCTACGGCGCGATCGGCGACTGGATGTATCGGGTCGTCGTCGGCATCGATGCCGGTGAGGCGGGCTATCGGCACACGGTGATTGCCCCGCGGCCCGGCGGTGGCTTAACTTACGCGCGCGCCGCGCTGAACACGATCTATGGCGAGTTGCGCTCCGGATGGGAGTTGAGCGAGGCCGGCCTGCGCCTGCGCGTGAGCGTGCCGGCCAACACGCGCGCCACGGTGCGCATCCCGGCCGGCAAACTGGCGCAGGTGACCGAGAGCGGCCAACCGCTCAAGCAAGCGACGGGCATTCTAGCGTCGCGCATCCGAGGCGGTGTAGCCGAAATCGAGATCGGCGCGGGTGCGTATGACTTCGCCAGCACCGGCCTGACCCTGTCGCAGGCAATGGCCAACGTGCGGCACGTGGCCGGCCGGCTCGACATGGGCAGCAACTTGCGCGATTTGCTGGCCGACGAGCGGGCCAAAGCCATTTTGGTCAAACATGTCGGTGAGCAGGCGCTACAGGCCAACATCCCACCGTGGGTGGGAGATCAATCGCTCGATGCGCTGGCGCGCATGATGCCGCATATCCTTACACCCGACACGCTCAAGGCCATTCAGGCCGATCTGGCGGCGCTGTAGAGCATGTCGCGTAGATCAACTCTGGAACACCTCGCGGGCTTTGCAGGCCGCGAGGTGTTCTGGCAATAGCCGGCAATAGCCGGCAATAGATGGAGTGACACACAATGGAATATCGACAAGTGGGCAAATCCGGCCTGATGGTTCCCGCGCTCAGCCTGGGCACCGGCACGTTTGGCGGCCGGGGCGAGTTCTTCAAAGCGTGGGGCACAACCGACGTGGCCGGCGCAACGCGCCTGGTGGACATCTGCCTGGAGGCCGGCCTGAACCTGTTCGACTCGGCCGACGGCTACTCCGGCGGCGCGGCCGAAGAGATTCTGGGCCAGGCGATCAAGGGCCGGCGCGACAAAGTGCTGATTTCCACCAAAGCCACCTTCCGCGCCGGCAAAGGCCCCAACGATGTCGGCGCATCGCGCATTCATCTCACGCGCGCGGTCGAAGGCAGCCTGCGCCGGCTGGGCACCGATTACATCGACCTCTTCCAGTTGCACACCTTCGACGCGCTGACGCCGCTGGAAGAGACACTGCACACACTCGACACATTGGTGCGCGCCGGCAAGATTCTCTATATCGGCTGCTCGAACTTCTCCGGCTGGCACCTCATGAAGTCGCTGGCCATCGCCGACCGCTATGGCTGGCCGCGTTTCGTGGCGCATCAGGCCTACTACTCCCTGATCGGGCGCGAGTATGAATGGGAGTTGATGCCGCTGGCGCTGGATCAGGGCGTGGGCACAGTGGTGTGGAGTCCGCTGGGCTGGGGCCGGCTAACCGGCAAAGTGCGGCGCGGCCGGCCGGCGCCAGAAGGCAGCCGGCTGAATAGCCCGATCGCCATGGGCAGTGGTCCACGCGTCTCGGATGAATATGTCTATCGGGTCGTGGATGTGCTGGACGAAATCGCGGCAGAAACTGGCAAGACGGTGGCGCAGATCGCACTGAACTGGCTGTTACAACGGCCAAGCGTCTCGACGGTGATTTTCGGCGCGCGTGATGAAGTGCAACTGCGCGAAAACCTGGGCGCGGTGGGGTGGCAGCTCAGCGCCGAGCAAATGGCCCGCCTAGACGCTGCCAGCGCGCAGCCCAAAACCTATCCGTACTGGCATCAGCAGGGCTTCGAGCGCAACCCACCGGCAGCGGGCTTATAGAGAGCAGGATGCAGGCCCAATCCCAATGCGCCTGAACCACAAAGCACACGCGCACATCGATGGCAAGCCCTGCACAACGTT
Source organism: Candidatus Roseilinea mizusawaensis (assembly GCA_016841965.1). Lineage (GTDB taxonomy): Bacteria > Chloroflexota > Anaerolineae > J036 > Brachytrichaceae > Roseilinea > Roseilinea mizusawaensis. The sequence continues at coordinate 28,530 of JAEANN010000025.1, forward strand.
CTGCTGGCCTTAAAGCACTACAGCACCCCGCTGGCGCTGACCCAAAACGCGACTCCGATAATTACAAACATCGCCACCAGCGCCAACGCTAATGCAAAATGGTCAAGGAACTTTCTGAACCCGATCATTGGCTTTGGTTGTCAAATGGGCCAGGCCCAGCGCAACAAGCGCCATCACCAGCAACGGCAGGTGCATCACACCCAGCCAGACGCGGTCGGGGTTGGCCCAATGATTCAGGTTGAACAGAGCATACAACAGGCCGTTGAAAGCCGTTACCCGAAAGGCAAAACGATCCACCTGCGGCCAGGCCAAAATGAGCAAAAACAAAAACACCGGCGTCAGAAAGCAATAGGCCAGGCCATAATCGGGCGCGGTCAACAACAAAAGCGGATTGAAATCCGGCACGACGCGCCCACCCTCGATACGCATGGGAGACCAGAACACGAGCAGCGCCAGCGGCAGCAACACCCAGCGCCAGCGCGGGATGGCGTCGAACGACAGACGCAGCCGGCCTCGCCAGGCCACCCACAGCCAAAGCAGCCCCAACCCCACTTCGGCCACGAGCGCGCCCGTGTGCAGCGCATATCCATAAGCCGGCGTCTCGGCATGAGTTTGCGTGGCGGCCACCACCAGGTAATTCAAGCCAAACCAGGCCGGCACTGCCCGGCTGCCCAGCGGTGGCCTCCAGATCGTCAGCCCCACCACGGCCAGCGTCGCAACGTGAAAGATCCATCCCCAGGCAGCATAGGGCGCTGTCGCGCGACTGAGAATCTCGAAGATGACCAGCGCAGTGTCTTGCGGCGCGTAGGGGCGCTGGGTGCTCAAGGGCAGGAAAGCGATGAACAGCAGCGCAAAATACACCAGGGGATAGAACCACCTGCGCTGATTCAGAGAAAGCGGCGCAGCTTTCATGGCACGTTACAGGTTATAGGCCGGCACTGTTAAGGTCAAATTAAACAGGTGAGGGCATACACGCACTGTGCCCGTCTATCCCCGGCATTCCCAAACCGGCTACAATCCCCTTGCTGCGATGAAGAGCAAATTCAGCTTGCGCCGGCTGCGCGAATTACCGAGAGATGCACAACAATTACCTGTGCAAACCGGCCAGCTCAAAGTCGCCCTGCTGCTTGGCGTTTTGCTGATCGTCATGCTGGCGCTGGCCGTTGGCGTGTCCGGCGTGCAATTGGCGCCGGCCGGCCGCTTTCCAATCGAACTGTTTAGCGTGTCCACGCCGCTCCCCGGCCAGACCCTTGAAGGCGGCCAGTTTCTACTCGACCTGGCGCGCATTGCGCTGATGGTGATGCTGATCCTGACGCCGGTGTATATCCTGTACGCGCTCGTCAATCGCAAACGCCGGCGCGAACTGATCACCAACCTGATCGTCATCGGCGCGCTGATGCTGCTGCTCAGCAATGTGTCTCAATGCACCAGGAACGCGCGCGAGGCGGAAGAGATCGCCCCCTCCATGACGATGCAGGAAGCGCCCGAAGAATTGCCGGGCGAGATGGAGTTGCCACCGTTCGATCCGAACGCGCCGGACTGGCTGGTGCTCATCTCCAGCGCGGTTCTTTCTGTCGCCCTGGTGCTCACCGTGTCGCTGGTGGTGGCTTTTGGCATTGCGCGCCGGCGTCGCAAACCGGCAGTGCTCGATCAAATGGCGCAACAAGCCGAGCAGGCTGCCGCAGACCTGGAGGCCGGCGGCGAGTTCAGAGATATCATCATCCGTTGCTACCGCGAGATGAGCAACGTGCTGCAACAGGAGCGCGGCATCCGACGCGACGCCGCCATGACGCCGCGCGAATTCATGGATGTGCTGCATCAGAAAGGGTTGCCAACGGAACCCGTGCGCCAGCTCACCCTGGCATTCGAGGCAGCTCGCTACGGGCATGTGAACGCCACCGCCCAGCAAGAGCGCGCAGCCATAGACAGTCTGCGCGCCATCGTGGACGCCTGCCGGGCGATGGGAGGCGCGCCATGAGAGGGCGCCCCCTCACCCTCGCGCTGGGCGTTGTGATGGCGATCGGCGCGCTCGCGGCAACAATCGCGCTGGCGGTGTATCTGCGTGATATCGTGCGCGACGTGTTCGCCGGCCCGCTTGGATACGCGCTGTATCTGGCCGGTCTGCTGTTGGGCAGCGTGCCACAGGCGCTTTTGCTCGGCCTGTTGATCGCGCTGGGCGTTGTCATCGCATTGAACAGCCTCGCCGCGCGCCGGGACGAGGCAGGCTTACTACCCGGACAGGGCCGGCCCGATTCTCGTCATTCTCGCATGCGGGTGTGGACGCATTACCTGAGCCAGTTCGGGCGCAGCGCCTACGCGCAGGAAAAGATGACGCTCGAAATGCGCGCGCTGATTCTGTCGGCGCTGGCAGTGCTCGAACGGTCGACGCCAATCGAGATCGAGCGCCGCATCATCAATGGCGCGCTGGACGTGCCGGCAGAAGTGGCCGACCTCGTGCTCGCCAGCCGGTCGCGGGAGGGCAGCGTACCGCGCAGCCGGCTGACCCGCATCGTAGCAACACTGCGCGAGCGCCTATCGGGACGTATGTTGTCAGATGCTGCGGCGGCGCAACAGTCGCCGACCTGGGTCAAACTACAAGCCGCGCTGGCCTGGATCGAGGCGCAGCAATACACGGACGAAAAAGGCAAGGATTCATGAACTGTCAAGAAGTCGCCGCGCTCAGCGAGCACATCATCGGCCAGGTCACCCGCGCCGTGGTCGGCAAACAAGACGTGCTCCAAAAGATCATGGCCGCATTTCTCGCCGGCGGCCACGTGCTGCTCGAAGACTACCCCGGCCTGGCCAAGACGTTGATCGCTAATAGCTTCGCCACCGCGCTCGGCGTGAGCTTCAAACGCATCCAGTTCACGCCTGACCTGCTCCCCGGCGACATCACCGGCGGCTATTACTTCGACCGCTCGGAGAATCGCTTCATCCTGCGCAAAGGGCCGATCTTCGCCAATATCATCCTGGCCGACGAGATCAACCGCGCCTCGCCGCGCACCCAGTCGGCCCTGCTCGAAGCAATGCAGGAATATCAGGTCACGCTAGAAGGCGAGACGATGAAGCTGCCCCAACCCTTCATGGTCATCGCCACGCAGAACCCGATCGAATACGAGGGCACGTATCCGCTGCCCGAGGCGCAGCTCGACCGCTTCATCATGCGCCTGTCGGTGGGCTACCCCAGCGCGGCCGAAGAGCAGGAAGTGCTAAAGCGCCGGCGCGACAGACGCCAGGACGCCATTGACCTTGAAAGTGTCACCGATGCCGCCGGCCTGCTGGCCATGCGCGAAGCGGTCGAGACGGTTCAGGTGGACGCGGATATCGAGCGCTACATGGTGGAACTGACGCGCGGCACGCGCGCACACCGGCAGGTATCCGTTGGCGCGAGTCCGCGTGGCGCGCTGGCCTTGCTCAAACTCTCGCGGGCCTGGGCGGCCATGCAGGGCCGCGCGTACGTCATCCCCGACGACGTGAAGCTGTTCATCAAGCCGGCGCTCAGTCATCGTCTGATTCTGGAGCCGGATTTGTGGACAGTCCCACAAGCCGCCGAGCGTGTGTTGAGCGAAGTCAGCCAGATCGTACCGGTGCCCGTCATCGGCGTCACACCACGATGACCACGCTGCTCGGGCTGATCTTCGCCCTGCTGTTGTTTGGGCTGGCTGCATTGAACGGCAACGTGATCGCGCTGGCCGTGCCGTTCGTGGCCTACCTGGGCTGGGCAATGTTGCGCCGGCCAGAGCGCATCCGCCTGACAGCTACGCGATCGTTGAGCCTGGATCGCGTGTCGAACGGCCGGCCGGTTGACGTGACCGTGAGCGTCAGGAACGAGGGCGAAAGCGTTGTCGAGGCGCGCATCGACGATCCCATCGCGCCCGGCCTGGAACTGGTGGAAGGCATCACCAGCGCCATCGCTATTCTGGGGCCGGGGGGGCAGGTCGAGTTTCGCTACACGGTGCGCGGGCAGCGCGGCGAGCACCGCTTTCGAGACATCCTGGTCGATGTCACCGACAGCGCCGGCCTGTTCCACACCGCGCTGACCCTGGAGGCGCGGGCGACGCTGGTTGTCGTGCCAACAGCGCAACGGCTGCGCCGCATCACCATCCGCCCGCCGCGCACGCGCGGGTTTGCCGGCCCAATCCCGGCGCGCCAGGGCGGTTCGGGCATCGACTTCTTTGGCTTGCGCGAGTATCAGGTTGGCGACCGGTTGCGGCGCATCAACTGGCGCGCCTCGGCCCGTCACGAACAAGAGTTGTTCACCAACGATCTGGAGCAGGAGCGGCTGGCCGATGTCGGCATCATCGTCGATGCGCGTGACGAGACCAACACACGCACACCCAACGGCTCTCTGTTCGAGCATTCCGTTGCGGCTGCTGCCACACTAGCCGACACGTTTCTGAGCGAGGGCAACCGGGTGGGCATGGTGATCTATGGCAGCGCGATCGTCAACGTTTTTCCTGGCTACGGACGCGTGCAGAAAATGCGCATCTTGCGCGCGCTGGGACGCGCCTCCACCGGCCACAATGAGGCGCTGCGCCATCTGGACCGGCTGCCCACGCGCGCGTTTCCGGCCCAGTCGCAGATCGTCTTCATCAGCCCGCTCAGCCGCGACGACGCGCCGGTGCTGACGCGCCTGCGCGCACATGGCTATGCCGTCATAGTGATATCGCCCGACCCAGTGTCGTTCGAGGCGCTGTGGCTTAAATCGGCATCCTCGGGCCTTGACCCGGCCTTTCAACATACCGCCGTGCGCATGTTGCAGGTGGAACGCCGCCTCGTCCTGCGCCGGTTGCGTCAGGTGGGCATCCAGGTAATCAACTGGGATGTCACTCAACCCTTCGACCAGGTCATCCGCCAACAATTGACGATTGAGCAACTGAAAATTGAGCGATTGAATCGCTGAGCTATCGGGGCATTGACCGACTGCATCCCCTTGTCAATCTGACCAACCCTGCCATGAATCACCTATCGACTCTCACCCGCGCGAGTCTGGCCGGCGCGCTGATCGTGTTGGCCGGCGCGTATGCGCTGATGGGCGGCTGGGCGTTTGCGGGCGCGGTGATCGCCGTCGGCGCGCTGTGGGCCTTTGGCATGCAGCGTAGGGCAATCGGGCTACGGGCGCCGTCCGCAGTGTCTGTGGGACTGGCCGGGCTGATCCTACTGGCAGCTTTCGGGCTGGCGCAGGGGCTGCCTGCGGCGCCGGTTCTGCTGGCCGGCGTGCTGGCGCTGGCGGCGTGGGATATGGCCCGCCTGCTGCACCGACTGCAAAGCGTCGAGCACATTGAAAACCGTGATCTGATCATCCGCCAGCATGTGACACAGTTAGCCGGTGTATGCGCAACCGGCCTGCTGATTGCGCTGGCGGCATCGATCATCCGGCTTGATCTCAGCTTTGCGGCCGTGTTTGCGTTAGGGCTGGTGGCGCTGTGGGCGCTCGCCCGGCTCAGCCGCAACAGATTTTCGGGACCTTAAAAAAGGCGCTATGCCGGCGCGCCAAAACGAAGCACATAGCCGTTGCAGTTGCGAATGTGGAATTCGCGCATCCCCCACGGATAGGTGGCCGGCTCGGATGCGATGTGAACGCCGCGCGCGCGATATTGCTCGCACAAGCCATCGACATCCGGGCCGGCGAAGATATACAACACGACGCCTGTGCCGGGCGTCGCGTTCTCCGGCGCGCGCGAAAACTGGATGCGCGCACCTTCGGTCGTCCACTCGCCACGCGACACCGAAGCATGGGTGGGAGGATCGCCATACAGAAAATCGACACTGAAGCCCAGCCGGTCACGGTAATACTCGGCGGCAGCCTGCACATCGGGCACGGGCAAGACAGGCTCCAGACGATAGAAACGAGGGGCCGGCGCTCTGTCTGTCTGCGCAGATAAGGCGCGCGCCCATTCACTCACGTGCAGTCCATACACCAGCGTTTCATGGGGGCCGGGGCGGTGTGGGTATTTCTGGCTGAAACGCCCCCGGCACGTAAAGCCAAGCCGCGCAGCCAGCCGGCGCGAGGCGGCATTGTCTGCATCGATCCACAACTCCACGCGGTCGAGTCCAAGCGTCGCGAAGCCATAGTCAATCACTGCGCGCGCGGCCTCGCTCATATAACCTTGCCCCCAGTGCGCCGGATGCAGAATGTACCCCAGGCCGGGCGGGCCGGCATTGCCGAGGTAATACAGCAGCCCGATCGCATCCAACTCACCAGGCCGGACAAGCGCCCACGCGCAGCCGTCGCCGGCCAGCTCCCGCGCGATCATGGCTTGCGTCTGAGACAGATCGGCATGAGGCGGTGTATGCCAGAAACGCATTGCCTCAGGATAGGTAAACACGCTGTGCAAAGCGGCCGCGTCGTCCATCGAAAGCGGGCGCAATATGAGCCGTTCAGTCTCGATCAACGCGCACCGGTATACCATGACGCTTACAGACTCCGGGAATCCGTGGATGAAACCGGCAGATTCGAGAAAGTGATGAAGGGGAAGACCTCCGGCACGTGCGAATCCCACACGCCATGCGGACTCCACGTCCAGCCGCCGGAATCCTCGGCCGGCGGCGCTTCCTTGTAGGCATTGAAACGCGAGAAGTCCATGCGCCACACATCCCCATCGCGCGGCGGCAAGGCGCGCCCATCGGCTTTGGCCAGCCAGCGCAACCCTTCCCACGGAAATGCCAGTTCAACCGTCCAGCCTCGATCGCGGTCGCTGTTGTCGTTCAACGTGCCGTCCACATGCACGGCGCTCTTGAGGCCCAGCAGGTCCCACTGCCAGAACCCCTCGCGCGGCCCGCGCGGGTGCCTGAAGCCAACACCGTCCCATGGGCGATGGCCGGGCGCATCGGGCGCGAAATCGGGCGCAGAGGAATACCCATCGCGCTCATATACATCCGACCAGATGAAGAACACTTCATAGATCGTGCCCAGCGCGTTGATCTCGAACTCATAGTAGGCATCGCGGCCGGCGATAAAGACCTCCACGTCGTTTTCGGTCCAGATCAGCGCGTCGCGCTCGGTGAAAGACGCAGTGACGAAAGGCTCCTCGACCCAGAAGCCGACATAGAGATAGAGGTCATCCCACAACACAGCGGCGCGTGTGTCGTGAATGGGCCGGCGGCCACTGATCAGATCGGCAAAGCGCGGTGAGCGCGGCGCAAGCTGCCAGCTCGGCTCGTCCAGCCGGCCATCGATGGTCAGCGGTTCAAGCGCGCGATAGGCGGTGTAACGGGCAATCCGATCCGGCGTGATTGGGAAGAGATGAGATGGCAACGTCATGGTTGCGCTATTGTAGACCAGGCCACGCACCGGCTTGGGGAGATTTGCGGCTGCTATACTCTGCCGCGAGTCTGCATCAGTCCGCATGACCGAGCAACGCGCCGGGCAATCTGTTGTGTGAGGAGAACCATGAAATACAAGATCACACAAGCGCAGAAAGACTTCTACCGTCAGAACGGCTACATTGCGATCGAGGATTTTCTGGACGACAAAGAGCTGGAGACATGGCGACAGGTGACCGACGACGCCGTGCGACAGCGACTGATCGAGCGCAACGGCATGACGAACCAGAATGATCCCGACCAATACTATGCGCAGGTGTTCGTGCAATGCGTGCGACTGGCCGACACCCACGAGGGCATGGCAAAATTGATGCTGGACGAGCGATTGGGCGAAGCAGCCGGAGAACTGGCCGGCGTAGACGGCATCCGCATCTGGCACGATCAGGCGTTGATCAAGCAGCCCTATGGCAACCCGACGGCCTGGCATCTGGATAATCCCTACTGGTCATTTCACTCGCGCGACGCCATCTCGATCTGGGTGGCGCTCGACCGGGCGACGCTGGCCAACGGGTGCTTGTGGTATCTGCCCGGCACACACCTCACAGCGCGCTACGACAACGTGGGAATCGGCCAGAACATGGCCGACCTGTTCCGCGTATATCCTGAATGGCGGCAGATCGAGGCGGCGCCCGTGCCGGTTGCAGCCGGCAGCGCCGTGTTTCACAACGGGCTGATCGCGCATGGCGCCGGGGCCAACATGACACCCCGCCCGCGCCGCGCCATGACCTGCGCGTACATGCCGGATGGCTGTACATTCAACGGCCAGCGCAATGTGCTGCGTGAAGACTACTTCAACGCTCTCCAGATCGGCGATGTGCTCGACGACCCGCGCCAGGTGCCGTTGATCTGGAAGCGCGGCTGATCACTCGTGGATAGCAATGACCGACGCCGGCGCTTGCCCCTGGCCTAGGCCGATCACAACAGACCGGGTTGGCGGGGCGGATCGTAGGGTAGCCCCAAATGCTCATAAGCGCGCTGGGTAGCCACACGCCCGCGCGGCGTGCGATCCAGAAAGCCCAGTTGCAACAGATATGGCTCGACCACATCCATGATGGTGTCGCCTTCTTCGCTGATGCTGGCAGCGATGGTCTCCAGACCCACCGGCCCACCGGCAAACTTCTCGATGATTGTGCGCAACACGCGCCGATCCAAATCATCGAGGCCGAGCGGATCGACCTCCATGAGTGTGAGCGCTTCAGCAGCCAGCGTCGCGGTGATATGACCATCGGCCTTGACCTGAGCATAGTCGCGCACACGTTTCAGCAAACGCAGGGCCACGCGCGGCGTGCCACGCGCGCGCCGGGCGATCTCGGTCTGGGCCGGCGGATCAATAGCGGTATTCATCAATCGCGCAGCACGCGCCACGATCTGCTCCATGGCGTCGAGCGGGTAAAAATCCACCCGGAAGGTGGCGCCAAAACGCGCCCGCAGCGGGGCGGTCATCAGGGCAAGACGCGTCGTCGCACCCACCACGGTGATAGGCGGGAGCTTCAGCCGCACGCTGCGCGCGCTGGGGCCTTTGCCGATCACAATGTCGAGCGCGTAGTCTTCCATGGCCGGGTAGAGAATTTCCTCGACAGCGCGGTTGAGCCGGTGAATCTCGTCAATGAACAACAGATCGTTTTTGCGCAGGTTGGTGAGGATGGCTGCCAGGTCGCCGGCGCGCTCGATAGCCGGGCCAGAAGTGACACGCAAGTTAGCGCCCATCTCGTGCGCAATGACATGCGACAACGTGGTTTTACCCAGCCCCGGCGGGCCATAGATCAAAATGTGGTCGAGCGCCTCGCCGCGTGCGCGAGCAGCATGAATGAGGATGCGCAAATTATCGCGCACTTTATCTTGCCCGATCAGGTCATCGAGAGTGCGCGGGCGCAGGGCGCGATCGAGCGCGCCGTCATCCACGGGCAGACTCTCGCCCGACACCAGGCGCGATTCAGCGTCTTTGTTGTGCGCCGCCATTGGCGGGATTATAGAACAATCGTTCGCACTGCTAAAATCTGCTGATGCCATTTCTGATTGACGGCCACAACCTGATCGGCCAGACGCCGGATTTGTCGTTGAGCGATCCAAACGACGAAGATAAGTTGATTGCGCGTCTCAGGCTATTTGCCGAGCGAACCAATAAGCGCGTCACAGTGGTGTTCGATCCCAGCCCCACCGATACGACGCCGCGCATCGGGCATGGCCGGGTGAGGTTGGGCAATTTGACCGCGCTGTATGCCCTACCCGGCAGCAAGGCCGACGATGTCATTCGTAACATGGTGGGCGAGATCAAGGATAAACAGGGGTGGATTGTGGTCACCTCGGATGCAGCCGTGGCCGGCTTCACGCGCGCAACCGGCATCCGCGTTGAGTCTGCTCAGGTGTTTCTGAAGCGTCTGCGGACGGCTTTGTCTGACCGCCCCGCTGCTGAGAAACCCCAGGCCGGCGCACGCGAGGTTGACAACTGGGCAGACGTGTTCAAAGAGCCGCAGCCGTCGGCAGATGACAAGCCGGCAAAGCCCCTGATCAAACCCAAGCCGGCCAAAAAGAAAAAGTCGGAGATTCTGGCCGAGCAACTGCGCAATGTGCGACCACTGGTTTGACGGAAATGAACACCCCAGTCACACATCCCAGATTAGTTCAATGGATACAAGACGTAGCCGACCTGTGCCGGCCCGAACGCATCCATTGGTGCGACGGCAGCCAGGAAGAATATGACCGGCTGATGCGAGACATGGTTGCCGCCGGCATGGCGACGCCGCTCAACCCGCGCAAACGTCCGAACAGCTTTCTGTTTCGGTCTGATCCCAGCGATGTAGCGCGCGTGGAAGACCGCACTTACATCAGCACGTCATCGCGCGATGACGCCGGCCCAACGAACAACTGGGTCGCGCCGGACGAGCTGAAGGCTACCCTGCGCGGACTGTATGCCGGCTGCATGCGCGGCCGCACCTTGTACGTCATTCCGTTCTTAATGGGCCCTTTCGGGTCGCCTATGGCTCGCATTGGCGTTGAGCTAACCGACAGTCCGTATGTCGTGTGCAACATGCGCATCATGACCCGCATGGGCAGGGCAGTTCTGGATGCGCTCGGCGCCGATGGCGCGTTTGTGCCCTGCCTGCACTCGGTTGGCGCTCCCTTGATGCCTGGCGAAAAAGACAAGCCCTGGCCGTGCGCGCAGATCGAGGACAAATACATTACCCACTTCCCTGAAGAGAATCTGATCTGGTCATTTGGCTCTGGCTATGGCGGGAATGCACTGCTGGGCAAGAAATGCTTCGCCCTGCGCATCGCGTCGGTCATGGCGCGGCGCGAAGGCTGGATGGCCGAGCACATGCTGATTGTGCGCCTCACCAATCCGGAGGGCCGGCAGTTCCACATCGCTGCAGCGTTCCCATCGGCCTGCGGCAAGACCAACCTGGCCATGTTGCGCCCCACCCTGCCGGGCTGGAAAGCAGAGTGCATCGGCGACGACATCGCCTGGATGTGGATCGACGCAGATGGGCGCTTGCACGCTATCAATCCCGAAGCCGGCTTCTTTGGCGTCGCGCCCGGCACCTCCTATCAATCGAACCCCAGCGCGATGGACACATTGAAAGCGAACACCATTTACACCAACTGCGCCCTAACCGACGACGGGGATGTGTGGTGGGAAGGCATGAGCGAACCGCCGGCACACGCCATCGACTGGCTGGGCTGCGACTGGTATCCCGGCGAGCGCCACACCGCTGCCCACGCCAATGCGCGCTTCACCGCGCCGGCTGCGCAGTGCCCGGTGCTCTCGCCCGACTGGGAGAATCCTAACGGTGTGCCCATCGACATCCTGATTTTTGGAGGCCGGCGCTCACAAGTGATGCCATTGGTGACAGAAGCCTTCGATTGGGATCACGGCGTGTTCATGGGCGCAACCGTCGCTTCCGAGACCACAGCCGCCAACATCGGCGCGATCGGCAAGCTGCGCCGCGATCCCTTCGCCATGCTGCCCTTCTGCGGCTACAACATGGCCGACTATTTCCAGCACTGGTTGGACATGGGCGACCGGCTGGGCAACAAGGCGCCGCGCATTTTCTACGTGAACTGGTTCCGCAAGAGCGCGGAGGGCAAATGGTTGTGGCCGGGATTCGGAGAGAACAGCCGCGTGCTCAAATGGATGTGCGAGCGTGTGGAGGGCAAAGCGCAGGGCAAGCACACCCCGATCGGCATTCATCCGCAGGCCGGACAACTTGATCTCGACGGCCTGGACATCCACTCCGATCACCTGGAACAGTTGTTCCGGGTCGATCCGGCAGACTGGCGCTGCGAGGCTGCTGACATTGCGCAATCCTTCCAAATGTTCGGCGCGCGGCTGCCGGCGCGGTTGCAAGCGCAACTCGATCAGCTCCGGGCGCGTCTGGCGTAGATTGGTGCGGCGCTTTGGAGTGTGGCCGAGGCTACCTATCATCGCCATATTAATCGCCGTATTAATCGCCCTATGGACGAACGATACGTCGTTGCCACCCCAGAGCGAGTCAGCTTTAGCTACGATGTGGCCGGCATCGGCTCGCGTTTCATGGCCGGGTTTGTAGATTTTGTGGCCTACCTGGTCACTGCAATCGGCGTGTCCATCCTCTACGGCCAGATCAGCCAACGCCTGACAGACCCCGCGCTGTCGAGCGCGCTAGAGGGGATGTACATCGGCTTGACCTTCGTCTTGTACTGGGCGTATTACATCGTGTTCGAGCTGGTATGGGGCGGGCAATCGCCAGGCAAAAGGCTGATTGGCCTGCGCGTGATTGGGATCGACGGCGCGCCGGCCACGCCGGGGCAGATCATCATGCGCAACATCATGCGACTGGTCGATCTGTTTCCGGGGTTCTATATCACCGGTTTGGTGACCATGTTTGTCAACAGCCAGTCCAGGCGCCTGGGGGATTTTGCAGCCGGCACACTGGTGGTGCGCGAGGGTCGCAAGCTGTCTGTGAAGGAGTTATCAGGCTGGCCTGGGCCGGCACTCCAGTTGTCCGAACGCGCGGCGGCAGAGGCCGCCGGGCTGTCCATTCATCGATTGGATGTAGAGCGGCGCGATCTGGCGCGCGAGTTCATCGCCCGGCGCGCCGAGATGTCGGCGCGCCAACGCGCAATCCTAGCCATGCAAGTTGCCAGCGCAATTTCACGGCAACTGGACATGCCACAGCCGGTCAATCCGGCAGCCGCAGAGTATCTGATCGAACTGGTGACGGCTGCCCTGGAGCAACAGGCCGGCGCATAAGCGCAAGGGACGAAAAGCCCCCCACAGAGATGCAGACCTGTGGGAGGACTCAAGAACACAAAAATACCGCTACGTGCCTTCCTGCCAACTGGCCAGATATTCGCGCTGCTCGTCGGTCAGCGCGTCTATCGTGACACCCAGGCTATGCAACTTCAGGCGGGCAATTTCCCGATCGATCTCCTCAGGGATGGTGTACACATCGGGGGCAAGCGCGCCGGCGTTCTGGCGCATGAACTCGGCGCCCAGGGCCTGATTGGCAAAGCTCATGTCCATTACCGCCGCCGGATGGCCCTCGGCCGCCGCCAGGTTGATGAGCCGCCCCTCGCCGAGCAGGTTCAACTTGCGCCCATCGCGCAAGGTGTATTGCTGCACAAATGGCCGGGCCTGACGCGGCGCATCTGCACTCATCGCTTCCAACGCCGGGATGTTAATCTCGGCGTTGAAGTGGCCGGAGTTGGAGAGGATCGCGCCGTCCTTCATCACGGCCATGTGATGTGCATCGATGACGTTCTTGTTGCCGGTCACGGTAACAAACACATCGCCCACCTTAGCAGCATCCATCAAGGGCATGACCTGATAGCCATCCATCAGCGCCTCGATGGCCTTCAGTGGATCGACTTCGGTGACGATCACATGAGCGCCCATGCCTTTGGCGCGCGAGGCCAGCCCACGCCCGCACCAGCCGTACCCACACACCACAACGGTGCGGCCGGCCAGCAGAATGTTAGTCGCGCGCACAATGCCGTCGATGGTGCTTTGGCCGGTGCCGTAGCGATTGTCGAAGAAGTGCTTGGTCATCGAGTCATTGACGGCAAGAACCGGATATTTCAGGGCGCTGTCTTTGACCATTGCGCGCAAGCGGATGACGCCTGTGGTTGTTTCCTCAGTGCCAGCGATCACTTCTGCGACCTGATTGGGCCGCTCCTTGTGCAACAGGCTCACCAGGTCGCAGCCGTCGTCCATGGTCATCTGCGGGTGATGATCGAGCGCGGCGTTGAGATGCTGATAGTAGGTCTTGTTATCTTCGCCCTTGACGGCGTAAACGGGGATTTCATCGTTGACAACCAACGACGCTGCCACCTCGTCTTGAGTGCTGAGCGGATTGCTGGCGCACAACACGATATCGGCGCCGCCGGCTTGCAACGTGCGCATCAGCGCCGCCGTCTCGCTCGTAACGTGCAAACAAGCCGACACGCGCACCCCATTCAACGGACGCTCTTTGGCAAACCGCTCGCGGATCAGTCGCAGAACAGGCATTTGGCTTTCGGCCCATTCGATCTTGTAACGGCCGGCTGTCGCCAGGTTCAGGTCTTTCACATCATGTTCGATCATTCTGATTCATCCTTATCGTTCTTATCGTTTGTTGGAATACTGGGCAGTAGTACAGCAGCGCGGATGCGCCGCGCATCCGCCGCTCATGCGCCGCTCATGCGCCTATGGACAGCTTACCAAAGTTCTCCTCATAGCGGGCTTTGAACTCATCCCAGGTGAAACGATGGCTCTGGCCGCCAACGCACTCCAGGGCGTAGGTGGCGGCAACACTGCCCAACCGGCCGGCCGTCTCCCAGTCTGCGCCAACAGCCATGCCCTTTAGCAGGCCGGCGCGATAGGCGTCGCCCACGCCGGTTGGATCGACAATTTGGCGTTCGGGCACAGCCGGCACGTCAATCCTGCGGTCTCGTAAATAGATCGTGCTGCCCTGCGCGCCGCGCGTCACAATCAGCGCCTCACTGCGGCGCAGAATCTCCTGTTCGCCCATGCCGACTTTCTGCCGGATCAGTTCCATCTCATAGTCGTTTACGATCAGCACATCGGCGTTCAGGATGCCAATGCGCAGTTCTTCCGCATTGAAGCGCGCGCACTGCTGGCCTGGATCATAGATGCAACGAATGCCCAGCTCGCCACATTCCTGTGCATAGCGCACCATGGCAGCCGGATCATTCGGCGAGATGATAGCCAGATCAGGCCGGGGCACGTCGCGAAACGACAACTCACGGGCATGCGCCATGGCGCCGGTGTAAAAAGAGGCGATCTGGCTATTGTTGCGGTCGGTGTTGCAGAAGAAAGAGGCGGTGAATTTATCGTCGATCTGCCGGATGAGCGAGGTGTCCACGCCAGCCGATTCCAGCCACTGGCGATATTCGCCAAAGTCCTGACCGACAGTCCCCATGACAATAGGGCGCTCTCGCAACAACGCCAGGGTATAGGCAATGTTAGGCGCGCAGCCACCCCGCCGGCGCTCCATCGAGTCCACCAGGAAGCTCAGGCTGACACGGGCTAATTGATCGGGCAACAGGTGCTCGCTGAAAGAGCCGGGAAACTGCATGAGGTAGTCGTAGGCAATCGAGCCGGTAATGATGATACGCATCTCAAGTCTTGGATTCTAGAGTTTGAGCCTGGGATTTGACAGGCGCGCAGCCGCGATCTCGCGATTCGCTGTGGGCCATCAACTTCGGCGTGGGATGGCTATTTGCGCGCTTTGGGGTTTTCGAAGCGGTAGCCTTGGCGACGCACGGTACGGATATAGACCGGATCGGCCGGCTCGTCTTCAATCGCTTCTCGCAGCCAACGGATATGAACGTCCAAGGTGCGGGTATCACCCATAAACGTGGTGTCCCATACCTGTTGCATCAGAAACTTGCGCGTCAGCACTTCGCCGGGGCGCTGCATAAACAATTGCAACAGCTTTGATAGCTTTGGATTGAGGTAGAGCTGGTCCGATCGTTTGCGCAAGATGCCGTCGGCTGGCCGAAAAACCAAATCCCCGCAACGCAGCTCCAGGGCCTGTCCTTCGGGCATCAGCTTTTCGACTCGGTTCAGGAAGCGCCGCAACTGCAGAGGTCGGGGAATATAGGCGTCGGCGCAAGTCGGCGTTGGCGGAGTTGCGCCATTCTGAGCTGCGCCGGCCGGCTGCTCTGGCCCCAGCAGCACGATCGGCACATCTCCCATGCGCTTGATTGACTGGCACAACCGTTCGATGGTGACGCGCAGAGATGGGATGTCGATCACAACCAGCGCAGGCATGTCCTTCTGCATAAACTCGATGGCGTTTCGCGCGGAGCGCACCCACGCCACCCGGTAGCCATGTTGTTCCAAAATGGGGCCTACCGAATCGCCGAGGCCGCCCTGCACCAGTAAAATTTTCTTGATCGTTGTTCTCTTCATCGCTTCTGCAGCAGGGCTTGCGCGACGGTTAGGCCCTTGCTCCCTCTACAGATGAGAATGAACCGCTAGCGCCGATAACTGCCCCGGCAGGGCGCTTCCTTTGCGGCGCAAGGTATTATACCTCACCGCCTCTCGCACGCAAGCATCGGTTTTTAAGGTTGAGTGTAGCAATTTAAGCTTTGCCCATTCATGTAAGATACGCCAAATGCTGATCCGTCCACGACTCGCCACACTGGCATGTGTGGCCTTTCTGGCGTTGCTGCCGTTTACATTGTTCTTCTCTGTCACCCTTGGCGACCGTTCGCTGATCCCTTTCGACAACCTGTACCAGTGGGAGCCTTATCGCTCACAGGCTGGGTCGCAACGCATTCAGCCCCAGAACCACCTGCTCTCTGACCTCGTTCTGGAGAACTACGCCTGGAAGCAGTTCATCATCCAGTCCCTGCAACAAGGCGAAGTGCCACTGTGGAACCCGTATCTGTTCGCCGGCGTACCGTTTCTGGCAGCGGGACAGCATTCAGGGCTGTACCCGCTCAGCGTGCTCTATTACATCCTGCCGCTGGAGAAAGCATACGGCTGGTTCACAGTGCTGAACCTGGCGCTGGCCGGCATCTTCATGTTTGTCTTCATGCGCGCGCTGGGCATAGGCCGGGCCGGTTCGACCTTTGCCGCCGTCGCCTATGAGATGAGCGGCTTCATGATCGTGTCGGTCGTATTTCAGATGATCATTGCCGCCGCTGCATGGTTGCCGCTGATCCTGGCCATGTGCGAGCGGGTGATCCGACAATCGCCGGGGCTGGGCGGCCGGCCGGCCTCGGCGCCGTGGGTGTTGATCGGCGCAGTGGCGATCGGCATGATGTTCCTGGCCGGCCACGTGGAAATCATGGTCTACACCGCGCTGATCACAGCCCTCTACTGTGTGTGGCGGCTGGTGGTCGAGAGCCGGCGGCGCCTTGCAGATCGGCAGC
Source organism: Candidatus Roseilinea mizusawaensis (assembly GCA_016841965.1). GTDB lineage: Bacteria > Chloroflexota > Anaerolineae > J036 > Brachytrichaceae > Roseilinea > Roseilinea mizusawaensis. The sequence goes on from JAEANN010000025.1 coordinate 45,219, forward strand.
GCGATTCGATCGGCGCGTTTCTGGCCCGGCGGGCCGGCTGGCTGGCGGTCATGGCTGCGCTGGGCGTCGGCATCGGTGCAGTGCAGCTCGCCCCGCTTTTCGAACTGGTGCAAACCAGTTTCCGTTCTGGCCGCTCTGACTTCCAGCAGGTGCTGAGCTACGGCTTTCCCGCCCGTGAGGCGCTGCGTTGGATCATGCCCAACTTCTTCGGCAGCGAGGCGCACCATGCCTACTTCGACCTGTTCAGGCTTGCCGTGTTGCCGGTGGATACGCCGAGCGGACACACCTGGTGGGGCATGAAGAATTCGGTGGAGGGCGGGGCCTACGTGGGCATTCTGACGCTTGTGTTTGCCGGCATCGCAACGGCGCAAGCAATCCGGCAGGTGGCCGGGCACGTCTTGCGCCGGCCCCACACATCTGCTCCGGCCTCGCCGTCTGCGCCGGCATGGTTCTTCATCGCGCTGGCGTTTTTCTCCATCGCCTTCATCTTTGGCACGCCGCTATACGCCATCCTGTATTACGGGCTGCCTGGCATCAATCAACTGCACTCGCCCTTTCGCTGGATCTGGGCGCTCACCCTGTGCCTTTCGGCGTTAGCTGGCATCGGCATGCAGACAATCATCAACGCCCAGTCTGCTCCACCGAAGGCACACAACGCCAACCGCTTCGCCGCTGCCGGCATCGCCCTGATCGTTCTCGGCGTGTTGACTCTGGGCGGCATTTCGTTGGTCCGGCTGCTGTGGCCATCCTTCGAGCCGTTAGTCGAGCGGGTGTTCCGCAGTCTGGCCAGAGCAGAAGAAGGGTTCACCGGCGCCAGCATGTTCTTCAGCTATCAGGCGCTGAACGCCGGCATCTTCGCGTTTGCCCTCATCGGCAGCGGCGCGATTGTGTGGCTGGCCGGCCGGCATGCCGGGCGCATCGGGTGGGCTGTGCTGGCCATCGGCCTGCTGGTGGTGGATGTGAACGTGGCCTGGGCCGGCTTCAATCCGTCAGTTGATCCGGCTCTGTTTCAGCGCACCCCTCCGTCGATCGCGTTTCTGAAGCAAGATAACAGCCTATACCGCATCACGTCCTATGACCCCAGCAGCACAAAGCTCTTCAACGCAAACATGCCCTGGCTGCACGGCATTCAGGACATTCGCGGCTACGACTCTATCATCCCCAAACGCTACACCGACTACATGAGCCTGATCGAGCCGCAGGGCGAGTTGATCTATAACCGCATCGCGCCGCTGACACGCCCAGAAAGCCTGGAATCGCCGTTGCTCGATCTGCTGAATGTCAAATACGTGGTGACGCAAGACACGATCTCCACGCCCGGCTTCCGGCTGGTGTACGACGGGCCGGCGCGCGGCGAGCCAACCCGCATTTACCAGAACACACGCGCTATGCCGCGCGCGTTCACCCTGCCGATCACCAGCTCGATGTTGACTCACGATTTCGCCCAGGCCGTGCAAACCTATGACCCGCGCCGGTACACGATGATCGACGCCGACTGCGGTATCGACGACCTGGGCTGCACACTCCCCTACCCGGCTGACTACGGGCCGGCCACTGTTACAGTCTACAAGAACAACGAGGTGTGGGTAGATGTGCAGATAAACCGTCCGGCCTGGCTAATTTTGACCGACAGTTACTTCCCCGGCTGGCGCGCCTTCATTCGCCCCATCGGTGCCGCCGAAGATCAGGAGCACGAAATTCCGATCCTGCCGACCAATGGCAACTTCCGCGCCGTGCGGCTGGAAGCAAATCCAGCGTCTGAGATCCAACAGAACACAGAGACAGAAATGCAGCCCGCTGCATCAGGCCTCAACACGGCCCAGCCGTCGCTCAACGCGCAATCCGCCGGCCAACAGCCTGCGGCGTCTGTCGCTTACACAGTGCGCTTCAAGTACTCCCCCACATCGTTTCAGGCCGGCCTGTTTGCGACGTTCGTGGCGTTCGTCGCACTGCTGTTTTCGGCCGCCATTTATGTGTGGCGCTACATCTACCGCGAGAGCATGGCTGCATCGCCGGTGCGGCGGGTGGCCAAGAACAGCCTGGTGCTGACCGGCTTCAATCTTGGCGCGCGGCTGATCGACATGGCGTTTGCCTTGCTGATGCTGCGCGTGCTCGGCCCCGAAGGGGCCGGCAAATACTATTTCGCCATCGTCATCGTTGGCTGGTTCGAGATTCTGACCAACTTCGGCCTGAATACCTTCCTCACCCGCGAAGTCGCGCGCGATCGACAGCACGCCAACCGCTATCTGTACAACACGAGCATCCTGCGCCTGCTGCTCAGCCTGGGCAGTGCGCCGCTGGTGGCCGTGGTCATCGCCATCTGGGGCGCGGCTTTCGAGCTGACCGGCGATACGGCGATTGCCATCGTTCTGCTGGCCATCAGCCAGGTTCCGGGTGGGCTGGCCAGTGGGTTGAGCGCGCTCTTCTTCGCCTACGAAAAAGCCGAGGTGCCGGCTGCGCTGACCATCGTCAGCGCGCTGGCGAAAGTCAGCCTGGGCACGGTCGCCCTGTTAGCGGGCTTCGGCATCATCGGCCTGGCCGGCGTGTCTATCGCAGTCAACCTCATCACTTTGTCGCTGCTGGCCGTCATTGCCAGCCGGTCGTTTTTCAAGCCCCGGCGCGAGAATGACCCCGCGCTGCGCGGCCTGATGCTGCGCGAGTCGTTCCCGCTCATGCTCAACCATCTGCTGGCCACCCTGTTTTTTAAGGTGGACGTGCCCATGCTCGAAGCCATCAAGTCGCCGGTGGTGGTTGGCTGGTACAGCGCAGCCTACAAATTCGTAGACGCCTTCAACATCATCCCGGCTTTCTTCACCCAATCTTTCTTTCCTCTGATGTCGCGCATGGCCACTGCGCAGGATGGCGCGCTGGCGCGCGCGTACACCCTGGCGCTGAAACTGCTGGTGATGATCGCATTTCCGCTAGCCGTGTTCACCACGGTTGCCGCCAACTTTCTGGTCGGTGTGCTGGGAGGGGCCGAGTTTCTGCCGCATGGCGCGATTGCCCTCAGCGTGATGATCTGGAGCATTCCCTTTGGCTGGATCAACAGCATCACCAACTATGCGTTGATCGCGGTCAATCAACAGCGCGCGCTGACGCGCGCGTTTGTGATCGGATTGGCGTTCAACGTGGTGGGGAATCTGATTGCTATTCCGCAGTTTTCGTATGTGGGCGCAGCAGTGGTCACCATTCTGTCCGAGATCGTGGAAGGAGCAGCCTTCTATGTCTATGTGCGCCGGCACATTGGGCCGGTGAACTGGCTGCATGTGGTGGGCCGGCCGGCGCTGGCTGCGCTGGTCATGGCCACCCTCACTTGGGTGTGGGCAGCCGGCGGCTGGGCCGGCCTGGGCCTGCTGTATGGCACAGCGGGCTACGCGCTTGCGCTGTGGCTGTTGGGGGCGCTGTCCGATGAAGAGCGGCGACTGCTGATGCCGCTGCTGCCGGCGCGTTTCAGGCCGGCACAGTCCTGAGCGGCTACACCGGCGATCAATTTAGCTCTAGCCGGCCACGCAAACCTCATCGGCGCACAACCAGAACGGCGGCAGGTAGGCCGGCGCTGTGGACAACGGCAATACCTCATCGCGCAGCACAATACCGAGTTGGTCGCGCATGAACTCGCGACGCTGGACGATGCGCGCCCACACATCCGGGAACGCCTCTTGCAGTTGCTCGCGCAGGGCGGCCTCTGCAATGGCGCAGGTGTCTTCGCAGTTCAGCGCCTGCCCCGGCCCCAACGGCGCAGGGATAATGTCGCACTGAAACACCATGCCCGACGCCACGCGCTCTGCGCTGCCCGGCCGGATCGGTGTATGCACCCATTCGTCAAAGGAACCCAGGTGGCCCGGATTCAAAGCTGAGTTGAAAGGCGCATTGCCAAAAGCGGCCGTCACCGCCTCGAACATTTCGGCGCCGGTCACGCCCAAGCGCATGGTTTGCCACCAGGTCGCCACAGCTTTGAAATAGGGAACGACCGCTTGGGCGAAGAAGTCCGGGTCGGGCCGGCCCAGCATCATGCCGGCGCGACAGGACAAACTGCCCCAAAAGCCAATCGCGGTGGTGATGCCATCGCCATACGCGATGCGGTTAGGGCCGGGGCTGCGCAAGCCAACGATGTTGCCCCGCCCGGCCACGCACATGATGTGAGCCGAGAGCGGTTCGCCGGCATAGCGCGCCAGGGCAGCCGCTTCCAGCTCGCTCATGCCGGGGCGCGCGCCCCGCACAATGCGGAAGACGGCAGCAGCGGCGCGCATGGCGCTCCACTCAAACGCCGCAATCTGAGCCGCCGAGTTCATGACGGCGCGCAAGCCGGTTTCAGGGTGCATCAGGGCGGCAGTGGCATCGGTGACTGCCCCGCCCTCGCCCACCAGTTTGCGCAACACGGCCACTAGATAGGCCGGCACAAACGCCGGCGCTTGAGGGTCGTCGATCTCGTAAGGTTCGAGATACTTCCAGCCGACAACGGCGACATGCTGGTGCTGGGCAATGCCGGCCTCGCGCAGCACATCGGCCAGCCGGGGCGCTGTGGCGCGCGTTTGGCCCAACAGGCTCATCGACTGGCACAGCACTGCCTCGACATGCCCGCTCTGCGCGGCGGCATAGGCCAATCCTTCATTGCCCACAATCAGATAACGCCGCCCATGCGGGCCGGCCAGAAACAGCGCCTCCTCGAAGCGCGGATCATAGCCGGTGAGATAAAGCAAATTTGCGCAATGTTCGCGGTCGCCATATACCACCACCCAGTCTGCGCCGGCGCGCTGATAGAGCGCCTGCACACGCTGCTCATATTCCTCTGCCGTGATGCGAGGCGGAGCAACAGGAATCTCAGAATCAATCAGCGAGAAAGGCACAGTGCGTAGTTCTACTTTCATGGCGTTTTTCACCGGATTGCAAGATGAAGCGATACTTGAAACATCACACATCAAGCGCCGGGGACGATTGATGCGTCAACGCCCAGCGCCTGACAACCAGACACATTCTACTCATCCGCCCCGATTACAATTGAGCGAATGAATTACCGCAAACTGGGCAACACCGGCTTAAAGGTCAGCGAGTTGTGCCTGGGCACGATGACTTTCCTGTGGACTACCGACGAGCCGGCATCATTTGCCGTCCTCGATGCGTTCGCCGAAGCCGGCGGCAATTTCATCGACACTGCCGACATCTATTCGCGCTGGGCGCCGAACAACCCCGGCGGCACAGCCGAGCTGGTGATCGGCAAATGGCTGAAACAGGCCGGCCGGCCGCGCGAGCAATTTGTGATCGCCACCAAAGGGCGCGGCCCAATGGGCGACGGCCCCAACGACCAGGGCGCTTCGCGGGCGCATCTGATCCACGCCGTCGAAGCCAGCCTGCGCCGGCTGCAAACCGACTACATCGACCTGTATCAGATTCACTGGTGGGACGACACGACACCCCTGGAAGAAACCTTGCGCGCGCTGGACGACCTGGTGTCTGCCGGCAAGATTCGCTATATCGGGGCCAGCAACTTCCCGGCCTGGTATCTGATGAAGGCGTTATGCGTCAGCGACGCGCGGCGCTATATCCGCTTTGAGTCGCTCCAGCCTCACTACAACCTGATGCACCGCGACGAATTCGAGCGCGAGATGCTGGCGCTGTGCAAGGATCAGCGGCTGGGCGTCATTCCGTACAGCCCGCTGGCCGGCGGCTTCCTGAGCGGCAAGTATCGCAAGGGGCAGCCCATTCCCGCCGGCTCGCGCGGCGAAAATAACCCGCGCATTCGCAACTATGCCGAGAGCGAACGCGGCCAGAAGACGCTGGGCAAGCTCGAAGAGATCGGACACGGCCACGGCAAATCCATTCTTCAAACAGCCCTAGCCTGGTTGCTGTCGAATCCGATCATCACTGCGCCGATCATCGGGGCAAGCAGCGTGCAGCAATTGACCGAATCGCTTGGCGCGGTGGGCTATCGCCTAAACGACGCCGAAATTGCCGCGCTGAACCAAGTCAGCGCGGTTGCAACAGACGCATAGGCCAGTCCCCAGTTGCCGGGCAGCGCTTACACAACGCCCGGCGCTCACTGCATGAGGCAATATCCATGAAAAATCTGCAAGGCCAATGGCCGGTTCTCGTGGTCATGATCATGTTCTTCATCCTGCCGATGTCCACCATCCCCGGCCTGTTTGATGTCATCTTCGCCGTGCTTGGGCTAATTGCGCTGGCGATCATCGGCTTGATCATCGCATCGATCGTGACCGCGCGAAGGCGTCCGACACATGAGCAGTAAGCCGACAGGCGACAGCCACCCGCAACGCCTGGTGATCGGCATCAGCGGCGCAAGTGGGGCCATGCTGGGCATCCGGCTGCTGGAGGTGCTGCAATCATCGGGCATCGAGACGCATCTCGTCATCAGCCCAGCCGGCGCGCAAACCATCGCCAGTGAGACGGAATGGACAGTCAGGCAAGTCGAGGCGCTGGCCGACGTCACGCATTCTCACCGAGACATCGGCGCGACCATCGCCAGCGGCTCGTTCAAGACCAGGGGCATGGTCATCGCACCGTGCTCGGTCAAAACGCTCTCCAGCATCGCGTATGGCATCACCGATGATCTGATCGCGCGCGCGGCAGATGTGAATTTGAAAGAAGGCCGGCCTGTGGTGGCTCTCTTTCGTGAAGCGCCCTTGCATGTCGGCCATTTGCGGGCGCTGACACAGTTTGCCGAGATGGGCGGCATTGTCTTCCCGCCTGTGCCGGCATTCTACGCCCGGCCCACCTCGCTGGACGATGTTGTGACCCAGATTGTGGGACGTGTGCTCGAACGCATCGGCGTAGAGAATTCGTTTGTCAAACGATGGCAAGGCATCCGCGCAGAGGTCGGCAGACGTGGTACATGACCCGTTTGTGAGTGAACTGCGCGCATTTCTTGGCCGGCATAACGTTCTAACCCTGGCATACCAGGATAGCCAGGGGATTGGGGCCTGCGCCGTCTGGTTCGCCGTTGACGACCACCTACATCTGCACTTCCTGTCTTCGCCAAAGACACGACACGGCCAGGCGCTGAAGGCCGGCGCACAAGTTGCCTTCACCGTCCAAAAGGATGAGCAAGACTGGCGCTCGATTCAGGGCGTTCAAGGTATCGGCTTGTGCAGCATGACGCCGGCCGATCTGATTGACAGTGCGTGGCAGGTGTACACCAACCGTTTCCCGTTTGTGACGCGCCAGTTTCCCGATCTACGAGCAGCGCTGGGTTCGGCGGCGCTCTGGCGCATCGTGCCCGGCTGGATGCGACTGATCGACAACACAAAAGGGTTTGGCCACAAGCAGGAACGCGCATTCGATGTGCATGACGTGTGAGTGTTCCATCCCAAGACGGGCATCCGATCCGCAGCCGCCACACCACGAACGCTCCAGTTGAAAAGGAGGTTGTGATGTCACACAAGTATGTAGCAGCCGTCCTGGCGGTTACTGTTGCCGTGATTGGGTTGATGCCAGCCCAGAGCGGCCTGGCCGCGCCCAGCGCCGCCTCAGGCGCCGCCTCAGGCGCCGCCTCAGGCGCCGCCTCAGGCGCCGCTTCCGGCGTGCAACAAAGCCGGCGCATCCCATTCGAGCTGGGCGGCCACATCAAGAGCCTCGACTACCTCGGCCCGATGCGCGACATCGGCATGACATGGGCCAAAATCCAGATCGTCATGCCAGACGACAGCGTGCCTGACCTGTCTGCAATGATTCAGGCTGTGCATGGGGCCGGCCTGAAATTATTGGTCGGGGCAGTGGGCAACCGCGCGCGCGCCGCAGACAGGGCCTATCACCGCGTGTTCGCCCGCCAACTGGCCGCCCTGGCCCGCCAACGCGTAGACGCCATCGAAGTCTGGAATGAACCCAACCTGGATCGCGAATACGGCTATGGCAAGGTGGACCCGGCCAACTACACCAACATGCTGCGCGAAGCCTACCGCGCTATCAAAGCGGCACGGCGCAGCACGCTTGTGATTGGCGGCGGCCTCGCGCCCACGGGCGCTTTTGGCGGCGGCTGCACGGCCAATGGCTGCGACGACGATTTCTTCCTGTCCCGGCTTGCCAGACTGGGGGCAGCGCGTTACATGGATTGCATGGGCGCGCACCACAACGCCGGCATGATTGGCCCAGATCAGACAGATAACGCACCCGTAGGCAAACCCGATCACCATTCGTGGTATTTTTGGGGCACATTGAACGTCACGCACGATGCGTTCCGCGGCCGGCTGCCGGTGTGCTGGACCGAACTGGGCTATGTCACCGGTGAGGGTATCGGGGCGCTGCCGGGTGGCTTTTCATGGGCCAGTGCCACAACCCTGGACAATCAGGCGCAATGGCTGGCGCGGGCCGTGGAACTTTCGCGCGACAGCCGCAAAGTCCGCCTGATGATCATCTGGAACATCGACTCTCGGCAGTGGGACGAAGACCCTCAAGCCGGCTACTCCATTTTCCGGCCCAATGGCGAGTGCCGGGCGTGCGAGACAATCAAATCCGTCATGGGCCGATAAATTTTCGGGCCGGCCTGTGATAGCAATAAACACATTTGGTTTGACGTTAAGGAGCTATCGAGCAAAAACTATGAAGATCAAGATGTTAAGACTTAGCCTGGCAGGCGCTACGTTGGCAGCCATGCTTGCTCAAGCGCCTCTTGGGTCGGCGGCGCAAGCCACGACGGTGCGCGCGTCGGCCATGAGCCAACAGGCCGAGGTAACCGTTGTAGTGGCCGCGCTAAACGTGCGCGCTGCGCCCAGCCTGAGCGGGCAAATTGTGGGCCGGCTGAGCGGCGGCAGCAAAGTGACGCCGCTGGGCAAGTCAGCCGATGGCGCGTGGTGGAAGATCACCTACAACGGCGCCGAGGCGTACATCTACGCCCAGTACGCCGTTGCCGGCGGCACCTACTCGCCTGGGGCAGCCGGCCCTGCATCTGCGAGTGGGACGGCCAGCGTCATCTCCGATTTCCTGAATGTGCGCAGCGGGCCGGGATTGGGTAATCCGATTGTGGGTAGACTGAACGGCGGCCAGACGGTGACCGTGCTGGGACGCTCTGGCGACGGGGGGTGGCTGAAGATCAGCTACAACGGCAGCGAAGCGTGGGTATATGCAGCCTACACCTCCAGCGGCGGGGCGGCAGCGGCGCCGGCTCCTGCAGCAGCGCCGGCCCCCGGCCGATTCAGCGGCTTCGAGTTGGGCGCGCATATCAAAGGCACCGAATACCTCGGCCAGATGCGCGACATTGGCATGACCTGGGTCAAATATCAGGTTGTCATGCCCGGCGGCGCGCCAGACCTGAGCGGCATCATCGGCGCCGTGCATGGGGCCGGCATGAAAATCCTTATCGGCGCAGTGGGTGACCGCGCGCGGGCCTCCGACCCAAACTATCACAACGAGTTTGCCGGCCATCTGGCAGCCATCGCTCAGCAAGGGGCCGACGCAATCGAAGTATGGAACGAACCCAATCTGGACCGCGAGTATGGCGGCAGCGGCAACGGCCAGGTCAACCCCGAAAACTACGCCAACATGTTGCGCGCCGCCTATGGGGCGATCAAGTCTGTCAACCCCAATACGCTCGTGATCAGCGGCGCGCCGGCCCCAACCGGCTATCGCGGCGGCGGATGCGACAATGTCATCTGCGACGATCAACCCTTCCTGCAACGGCTGGCCGCCACCGGCGCCGCTCAGTGGATGGACTGCATCGGCGCGCACCACAACGGCAGCCCTAATCCGCCTGATCTGCGCAGCGGCGGACCAACCGGCGACCATCCTTCATGGTACTTCTGGGGCACGCTCGATGTGACCTACAACGCGTTCCGAGGGCAACGCCCGGTGTGCTGGACCGAGCTGGGCTACGTGACCGGCGAAGGGATCGGCCCATTGCCGGGCGGATTTGCCTGGGGCAGCAACATCACCCTGCAAAACCAGGCCGACTGGCTGGCCCGCGCCGCACAGCTTTCGCGCGATAGCGGCAAAGTGCGCATCATGATTATCTGGAATGCCGACTTCCGGCAGTGGGACGAGGATCCTCAAGCCGGCTACTCCATCTTCCGCCCGAACGGCGAATGCCGCGCCTGTGGCACCCTGCGCGCAGTGATGGGCCGCTAAGGATTTTGGATTCGGGATTTTAGATTTGGGATTGCGGATTGAGCGAATTGACGATTGTGCAAGCAACGGTTGAGGATTGAGGATTGACTGTTGAGCTTCAATCGGAAGTCCAAAATCGCATGGTGTCGAAAATCCAAAATCCCAAATCAAAAACCAGAAATTGAGATGTGCGGGATTATCGGCTACATTGGCCCGCGTGAGGCGGCGCCCATCATCTTGAATGGGCTGCGCCGGCTGGAGTATCGCGGCTACGATTCGGCAGGCATTGCCGTGCTGGGCGCCGGCGGCATCAGCATTCAACGCGCAATCGGCAAGCTGTCCAATCTGGAGGCGCAGATCCAGCCCGCAATGGGCAACCCGGCATCGCCCGTGCAAACCGGCATCGGCCACACCCGCTGGGCTACGCACGGCGCGCCCAGCGAACGCAACGCCCACCCGCACGTGAGCGCCGACGGCAACGTGGCCGTCGTGCATAACGGCATCGTCGAAAACTTCGCCGAGCTGCGGCGCGAGTTACAGGCAGAGGGTGTCGTCTTTCACAGCGATACCGACACCGAGACGATCGTTCATCTGGTGGATCGGTATCTGCGCGCCGGCCAGACCTTCGAACAGGCCGCCCACGCTGCAATCGCCCAACTGCGCGGCGCCCAGGCTATTGTGCTCATGTCTGCGCAAGAGCCGGGCACACTGATCGCCGCGCGCGTCGGCAACGCTGGCGGCGTATCGATTGGCCTGGGCAACGCAGATGGCGAGATGTTTGTGGCCTCTGATATTCCCGGCATCTTGGAACACACCCGGCGCATCATCTTCCTGGACAGCCACGACGTTGCCGTCGTCAGACCCGGCCAGGTGCAGATTCGCCGACTGAACGGGGAACCTGTGAACCGGACGCCCCAGATCATTGCATGGGACCCGGTATCTGCCGAAAAGGGCGAATACCGGCATTTCATGCAAAAAGAGATTTACGAACAGGCGCGCGCCATCACCGACACCCTGCGCGGCCGCGTGGACTTTGAAACCGGCGCGGTCACGCTGGAAGATCTGTCCTTGTCACCGCAGGAGGCCAATCGCCTGCAACGTGTGTACACGGTGGCCTGTGGCACATCCGCGCATTCGGGGCTGATCGGCAAATTCCTGATCGAGAGGCTGGCGCGCATCTCCGTCGAGGTGGACTATGGCTCTGAGTTCCGCTACCGCGACCCCATGATCGGCGCGCACTGCGCCGCGCTGGGCATTACCCAGTCTGGCGAAACCGCCGACACGCTGGCCGCCATGCAGGAAGCGCGCCAGAAGGGCGCGCTTGTTTGGAGCATCGTCAACGCCATTGGCTCACAGGCGCAACGCACGTCCGATGGGCACATCCTGATGCGCGCCGGCCCGGAGATCGGCGTGGCCAGCACCAAAGCCTTTACCACTTCAGTGGTTGATCAATATTTGCTGGCGTGCTATCTGGGCCGGCAACGATTCGCTGATTCAACAGCCGGCGCGGCCCACGCCCACGACCTGGCCTGCCTGCCCAGCCTGGTCAGCCGCGTCCTGGAGCCAAACCCGCTCTACGACGACCTGGCGAATCTCTTCCACCATTGCGAGCATTTCCTGTACCTGGGCCGAGGCATCAATTATCCGGTTGCGCTCGAAGGCGCGCTGAAACTGAAAGAGATCTCGTATATCCACGCCGAGGGCTACCCGGCCGGCGAGATGAAGCACGGGCCAATCGCCCTGATCGACGAGCAGATGCCGGTGGTGTGCATCGCTGTGCAAGACGTGGTGTACGACAAAATGATCTCGCAGATCGAGCAGGTCAAGGCGCGCAATGGGATTGTCATCGCCGTAGCCACAGAAGGCGACACGCTTATCCCCGGCAAAGCCGATTACGTGCTGTGGGTTCCCGACGCCCCTGCCCTGCTCACACCCGTGTTGACCGCCATCCCGTTGCAACGCCTGGCCTATCACCTCGCCATCCGGCGTGGGTGCGACGTGGATCAACCGCGCAACCTGGCCAAGAGCGTCACCGTCGAATGACCCGTTGAACATCATCTGGCTGGCCCCATTTGCCTATGCGCCCAAAGCGACGGTGAGCGCGCGCATGATGCCGATGGCAGCCGCGCTATGCCGGCGGGGGCACAACGTCATCATACTCATCCCACCCTACGACAACCCGGCGGACAGCGGCCAACAGTGGGAGCGCGACGGCGTTCGTGTCGTGAACATGCGCTTGCCGCGCATCGCAGGCGGCAGTTACACCATTCTGTCGCTGGCCTGGCAACTGGCCCGCAGCGCGCGCCGGCTCCAGCCGGATGTGCTGCACGTCTTCAAGCCGGTCGGCCCCGGCGCACTGGCGATGGCGCTGCTGCGGCGCTGGATGCCGCACATCCCGATCTTGCTGGACAACGACGACTGGGAAGGGGCCGGCGGGTGGCTCGACGTCAATCCTTACTCAGCGCTGCAAAAGCGGGTGCTGGCGTGGCAGGAGCGGTGGTGTCTGCAACAGGCGCGCGCCGTCACCTGCGCCAGCCATGTGTTGATGACGCGCACACGCCTGCTGGCCGGCGACAAGCCGATGGCGCTGCTGCCCAATGGCCCCGACAACACACTGCGCGAAGTCGTGGCGCAGGCCGAATTGCGCCGCGACGCCCTGCGAGACGCTTTTGGATGGCGCAACGCGCGCGTGCTGATCTACGCCGGCACCGTGCCGCTCAACCACGATCTGGACATTGCCGTGCGCGCCATTGCTGCCATCCGCGCCGGTATCCCCAATCTAAAGTGGGTCATCATTGCCACAGGCGACGGCCTGCCCTCGCTTCGGGCGGCCATTCAACAGGCCGGGCTGGAGCCGTTTGTCGAGCATCATGGCTTCATGCCGCACGACCACCTGGTAGAGCGATTGGTGGCCGCCGATATCGCGCTCTATCCGTACCGCGACAGCAACATCAACCAGGCCAAGTGCTCTGGCAAAGTGATCGACTACATGGCCTGCGGCAAGGCGATGGTGGTGAGCGATGTGGGCATGAACCGGCACTATCTTCAAGATGGCATCAGCGGTCTGTTAACGCCGCCGGGGAATGCCGAGGCGTTTGCAGTAGCGCTGACGCGCCTGGCGCATGATCCGCTTTGGGCAGACAGCTTGGGGCGCGCAGCACAGGGCCGGCTGTGGGAGCGCTTCGGGTGGGATGGCCGGGTTGCTACGCTGGAAACGCTCTATCGAGCGGCTAGGCAGGAGGCGAGCGCGTTGCCTTCGGGCCGGTAGCCGGAACCGAGTGATTCATCAGGCACAGTCCGCTGCCATAGAGCAGACGCGCCCTGCGCTGGTATTCGTCTGGGATGACCTGTATCCCACATTCCGCACCTTCCTCACTTTAGTAGGTAATATCGCCCAGACCTTGCTCAGTTGAAAACCTTCAGACACAAGGACATGCTCAGCGATGAGCGTTGTAAACGAGGGGCTTGACGCGGCTTTCACGGTTTTGACAGGCCGGCTCTTAACCGAGCGAACCGCACCACCAAATTTGCGTTTGATGACCGAGTTGACGGTTTCGTTCCTCCAACGCTGACCGAACAAGCCGTCCAGACGCCCATGCGCGACCAAATCAGCCCGCGCCTGGCGTTTCGGCCAGTGTCACCCAAACCGGATGACCGCTTTTGTCACGTTTGCCATACCGCCCTGCGCGCCGCTTGAGCGTGGACCAGTGCGGCGCGTCGTTGCTCGATCCGACGCCATGCGCCACGGCCAGGATCATCTGGCTGCTGACACCGACAGCATACGCGCCTTTCAGCCAGCGTTTGAACGGCTTGCCGCGGCGGGTCTGAAAGTAGGCACTGCCATGGGTCGGATGAAAGAGGGTCTAGTCGAGCCTGATCGCGTCTTCCTGAACCAAACCGCCGTTATCCAGGGTGCTCAACAGCGCCTCGTTCATCTTGTCCAAGTGACTGGCTCGCAAGCGGTGATACATCCGGTTGAGCGTGCTGTAGTCCGGCACGCCGGTCAGCTCCAAGGCGTCGCGGAGTTCCCGGCTCATCAACAGCAACTCTTCAAAGTCGCGGTAGCTCATCTTGAAGTAGAAGCTCAGCAGCACGCACGCCGCCAACTGCGGCAGGGTGAACTTCTTCG
>JAEANN010000029.1 GCA_016841965.1 Candidatus Roseilinea mizusawaensis
GTGACAATCACCGGAGGAACGGCGCTGGCAGCCGGGACGGCCAGACAGGCCAGTACCGCGCTGCGCTGGGCAATGATGTCCGCCACAGGCGGCACGGTGTCGTAGAAGGCGGTGTTCGGCTCGGCAAAGCGCCGCACTGCGCCACCATCGCGATTGGCGTCGGGGGCGGCCAGCGATCGCAGCGCGTCGGCGGTGGTGCGGGCTGCCTCTACCGACGAGGCGACATAGAGGACCGGCTGGCCGAGGGCATGCTGAAGCGCCGACACAATGAAAGGCCGTGCAGCGCGTGGCAGGCCGAGCGGCGGCTCTGACACGGCGGCGCTCCTTTGCATGGCGTCGGACACTGCGCGCAGTAGCGCGCGCACTTCCGGGGCTGCCGACACAAGTTGGGTAATGCCGTAGAGAGACACAACTTTCCCATTCTAAGCCGATTCGGAAATGCGATACCATTGCCTTATCTGATTGTCTTATCTATGGAGAGTCATCTGCGCATACTATCCACCTCCCACGGTCAGCTTCAGTTGCCCGCCTTTTTGCCCGATGCAACCCATGGCATAGTTCGTTCGGTCGATAGCACCGACCTGGAGCAAGTGGGCACTCAAGCGGTGGTGATGAACACATTCCACCTCATGCAGCGGCCGGGATCGTCTACAGTGCAGGCATTGGGCGGGCTGCATCGCATGAGCGGCTGGCCCTGGCCGATCATGACCGACTCGGGCGGGTTTCAGGCCTATTCACTGATCCGCCAAAACCCAAAGCAGGGCAAGTTGACCAGTCAGGGCATCACGTTCCAGCCGGAGGGGGCCGGGCGCAAGTTTCAGATCACGCCTGAGAAAGCGGTGCAGTTGCAGGTGGCCTACGGCAGCAACATTGTGGTATGTCTGGATGATTGCACGCATCCCGACGACGCCCTGGCGGCGCAGCAAGAGTCTGTGCAGCGCACTATTGCCTGGGCCAAGCGGTGTCGCAAGGAGTTCAACCGGCTGATGGAGGAAAAGCAGTGTGATCCTGGGCGCCGGCCGCTCTTATTTGCTGTAGTGCAGGGAGGGCGTTCACGCCAGTTGCGCCGGCAGTGCGCCGAAGCCCTGCTTGAAATCGGATTCGATGGTTATGGCTATGGTGGCTGGCCGCTGGACGGCGAGGGCAGTTTGCTAGAGGACATGCTGGCCTACACCCGCGAGCTGATACCCGCCCAGCTTCCGTTGCACGCGCTGGGTGTGGGGCACCCAAATAGCGTGATTCAATGTGCGCGCATAGGGTATCAGATGTTTGACAGTGCGCTGCCTACCCGCGACGCGCGCCGCGGCCGGCTGTATCGATGGGCTGAGGGGAGCGCGCCCGGCGAAAAGTTTACTTTCCTATACATCGAGGATGACAAGCACATCAAGACCAATCGACCCATCGAGACGAGCTGTGATTGTCTGTGCTGCCGACGTTACTCGATCGGCTTTCTGCATCACCTGTATCGAGCCAAAGACAGCGCCTACCTGCGCCTGGCTACCCTGCACAATTTGCGCTTTATGAACCGCCTCATGGCGCACCTGAGCTATGTCCTCTAGGGTGACGGTAGGGTGACGGTCTCTTGCCCCGACCTGACATGGATGTAACTGATCTGACTGATCTAACTGATCTGGATAGGCTGGTGGCAGCGGTGCGCGCAAGCAGCAAGTACCGCGCGGTCAATGCAGACCTCATCCGGCGCATTGGCGCGCGGGAACTGTCGGGGCGGGGCAACCTCAAAGAAGCCCTCAAGGCGGTCAAAAACAAATTGCATCAGGTCGCCGGCGCCTACCTTGATCATGCGCCACGCTATGAGCGCTGGTTGCAGGAACTGCTGGCCGCGTCTGACGCTGACTCTCTGCGCCGGGTATGCACCCGGCTGATGAGCCGGCATGCCTCGACTCAAGAGCGTTTGCCGATTCTGGATGCGTTCTATCGTGCCATTTTTGCCGCTGTCCCGGCGCCCCGGCGTGTGGCCGATCTTGCTTGCGGCCTCAATCCCTTGGCGATCCCCTGGATGGGGCTGCCGGCCAGCACCCAATATTATGCTGCTGATATCTATGACGATATGATGGGGTTCACGCAAGCATTCTTTTCTGTTGTCGGGGTGAATGGTGTGGCGGAATCGCGCGATGTGCTAGCTGCCCCGCCGCGGGGCCATTTCGATGTCGCTTTTGTGTTGAAAGCGCTGCCCTGTCTCGAACAAGTGGATAAGCAGGCCGCACGTCGGATTCTGGATGCAGTGGACGCTGAGCGCCTGGTCATCTCGTACCCAGCGCACAGCCTGGGCGGGCGCGCAAAAGGGATGCCGGCCCATTACGAGCGTCAATTTGAGCAACTGATGGCCGGTTCGCCATGCACCTGGCAAAAGCTCGTATTCCAGACCGAGGTTGTGTTTATCGTCGCCAAAAACCGGCTATAATCCTTATTAAGACCAGATGAAGTGTCGTGCAGGACTGTGAACGACGGTCCTTGCAGCAGAGTTAGGCCAGAAGATTTCACCCGGCGAATGTGCCGGTGGTGTTGTGAGAGTGCCAGTGTGCGCCAGTGTGAGCCAGTGTGATGGTCTATGGTAGCCGGCATCAGTGAATTATTTTGCGGGTATGAGCCAGGCGTGCGCGGGCGCTTTGCTTGTGACGCTAGTCCGGGTCAACTTTGCGAATCTTTGTGCTGACTGGCGAAAGGGAATCGAAACGGATCGAGTGCTGACTGCTGCGGTTGCCGAACTGACCTCACTACAGGCACATCGGTTGCCAAACACACTCTGACAGGCCTGAACAGCGGCTGTTAAGGATCGTCTGCCGGCATAAACATGCTGGGGAGTTCTGATACAGGCGCTGTTTGTTTTTCAGCAGGACTGCCTTATGGCAGGAACGATTACCGCCCTCAAAGCGCAGAAGAACGCACGCGATCGAGTGAATGTTTATCTCGATGGCGAGTTTGCATTTGGGCTGGCGCTTATCCATGCGTTATGGTTGCGGGTGGGTCAGACCCTGACAGATGAAGACATAGAGTCGCTCAAAGCGTCGGACACGCTGGAAAAGGCCCGACAACGTGCAGTGGCCTTCATCGCCTATCGTCCGCGCAGCGAGAAGGAAGTACGTCAGCGGTTGCGGCGCGCCGGCGCGACTGACGAGCTGATCGAGGAGATCATAGCCGGTTTGCGGGCCGCTGCGCTGCTGGATGATGAATCTTTCAGCCGGTCATGGGTGGAGAGCCGGATGCAGCATGCGCCGCGCAGCCGGCGCATGCTCGCCTGGGAATTGCGGCAGAAGGGTATCGATCCACAGACGATTGATGCGTCGCTAGAAGGGGTGAGTGACTCGGAGGCGGCCTATCTGGCGGCGCGGCAGCGATGGCCTAGGGTGGCTGCTGTGCGACCGGCGTGGCAACGCCGGCGCAGGCTGGGCGAATATCTCGCCCGCAACGGATTCGCCTACGACACAATCGAAGAAGCCATTGAGCGTGTCGAGCGTGAAATGGCAGCCGGGCAAGAGGCTGATCAAGAACCGCCGACAGTCGAATCATTCTGAACTGAAACCAGGAAATTCAATATGTCAGATATCGTCAGAATCATGGTAGAAGCCTTGATCATCGTCGTTGTGGCGGTGGTATGCAGCGTTGTCTTTTATCGAATTGGACGCAAGCAATCCCGCGACGAGGGCGCAGTATTGCGGGCAGAGGCCGAGCGCACGCTGGCAGAAACTCAAGCCAAAGCGCGTGAACTGCTGGTGCAGGCCAAAGATGAGATCATCAAGCAGCGCGAGGCGGCTGAGCGAGAAACCAAAGAGCGCCGGCTCGAACTCCAGCGCGAGGAAGAGCGGCTGGCGCGCCGACGATCCGAGCTTGACGCCCAGCGCGACCGTTTGGAGCAGCGCGAAAAGAAAGCCAACCAGCGCCAGGCCCAACTGGACAAGCAAGCAGCCGATCTGGAAAAGCTACAAAAAGAGCGTGTGACGGCGCTAGAGCAGATCGCGGCTATGACGCGCGAGCAGGCGCGCGAAGAACTGCTACATGCTGTGCGCGAAGATGCTCGCAACGACATGGCGCGTGTGATTCGCGAAACCGAAGCTCAGGTGCGCGAAACCGCCGAGCAGCGCGCGAGAGAGATCGTGATCCAGGTCATGCAACGGGTGGCGACAGACACAGTTGCCGAAAAGACTGTCGCAGCAGTGGAGTTGCCGAATGAAGAGGTTAAGGGTCGCATCATTGGCCGCAATGGCCGCAACATCCAAGCCTTCGAGCAGGCTGCCGGCGTGGATGTGATCGTCGATGACACGCCCGATACGGTGACCGTGTCATGCTTTGATCCGGTTCGGCGCGAGGTCGCCCGGCGCGCGCTCGAGGCGCTGGTGCGCGATGGCCGCATTCACCCCCAACGCATCGAGAAGACGCTGGAGGACGCCCGACGCGATGTAGAGCGCATCATGTGGGAAGAAGGCGAGCGGGCCACTGTGGAAGCAGGTGTGCCCAATTTGCCCACCGAGATCATCAAGACGCTGGGCCGGCTGAAGTATCGCACTAGCTATGGCCAGAATCAGTTGTTTCATGCGGTTGAAGCAGCGCGCTTAGCCGGGCTGCTGGCGTCTGAACTCAAGGCAGATGTCAAAGTGTGTAAAGCCGGCGCCTTGCTGCACGACTTGGGCAAAGCCCTGGATCGTGAGAATGAAGGCACGCATGTGCAGCTTGGGGTGGAGATGCTGCGTCGCTTTAACATCAATCCCAAGATCATCCATTGTGTCGAGTCGCACCATCACGATGTACCCCAGGAAACAGTGGAGGCAGTAATCGTTGAGATTGCAGACGCCATCAGCGGTTCGCGACCCGGTGCGCGCCGCGAGACGCTGGAGAACTACGTCAAGCGCGTTCGCCAACTCGAAGACACCGCCAAGTCATTCCCCGGCGTATCCGAGGCGTATGCTATCCAGGCCGGACGCGAAGTGCGCATCATCGTCAAGCCCGAGCAGGTAGACGATCTGGCCTGTATCCAGCTCAGCCGGGATGTTGCCCGCAAGATCGAGGAGACAATGGAGTATCCCGGCCAGATCAAAGTCACGGTCGTGCGCGAGACCCGCTCCGTCGAGTACGCCAAGTAAGCGCTGCGCGACCGGCCGCACACGCGATACGGAATACCTGCCTGGTATTCCGTATCGCGTTCACGCCTCCTTCCGCAGATGTGGAAACAGCAGCACCTCGCGGATGGAGTCGTTATTCGTAAACAGCATGGTCAGGCGGTCGATACCCATGCCGAAGCCGCCGTTGGGAGGCATCCCATAGCGCATGGCGCGCAGATAATCTTCGTCCATTGGCTGCGCTTCGTCATCGCCGCCGCGCATCTCTTCGAGGAATCGCTGCTCCTGATCCAGCGGGTCATTCAGTTCGCTGAAGGCGTTGCACAACTCCATACCGCCAATGAATCCCTCAAACCTTTCCACGGTAGTAGGGTCGCCGGCTTTGCTTTTGGCCAGCGGCGAAATGTCACGCGGATAGTCGTACAAAAATGTTGGCTGAATCAGATTCTTCTCCACGTAGTCGCCCAGCAGGCTGTCGATCAGTTTGCCGCGCGTCTTGCCTTTGACGACGTCGGGTGGCATGAGTTTGCGCTCGAGGACCGCTGCGGCCAGCGTGTCGCGGTCTGGAAACTCGACATAGTCGATTCCGGCGTGCTGCAAGATAGCGTCACGCAGTGTGATGCGTTGCCAGGGCTGTGTCAGGTCGATAGTGTGGCCCCGAAAAAACGTCTTGCCGCCGCTGGCTGCAAGCACCTCACGCGCCAGATGCTGCATCATCTGCTCTGTGAGGTCCATGACGCTGAACACATCCATATAAGCGGCGTAGAACTCGAGCTGCGTGAATTCGGGGTTGTGCTTAAAGCTGACGCCCTCGTTACGAAAATCGCGCCCGATCTCGTACACGCGCTCAATGCCGCCGACCAGCAAGCGCTTAAGATACAGCTCGAATGAAATGCGCAGATACAGGTCCTGGTCGAGCTGGTTGTGATGGGTGATGAACGGCCGGGCTGCCGCGCCCCCGTAGATCGGCTGGAGAATGGGGGTCTCAACCTCCAAGAACCCGTGGCTGTCCAGGAATTCGCGTAGAACCTTGATGATCCTGGCCCGCGTTCTGAAAATCTCGCGCACTTCTGGGTTGACGGCAAGATCAGCATAGCGCTGCCGATAGCGAGATTCAGGGTCGATGAATGCGCTATAGCGTTTAATGCTGCCGTCGGGCTGCTTTTCTTCCTTGGCAATCGGAAGCGGGCTGATGGATTTGCTGAGCAACGACCAGTCGGTGACGCGCAGTGTTGGTTCGCCGGTTTTGGTGATGAACAAATTGCCTTTGGCTTCAATGAAATCACCCAGATCGAGGTCTCTGAAAAGTTCAAATGACGCAGCATCGATCGAATCGGGCCCGACGCGCGCGTAGAGTTGCAACCGCCCGCTGTCATCCTCGACCGACACGAAACTGGCTTTGCCCATGACACGACGGGCAACAATGCGCCCCATGACGGCGCAGATGGAAGCATCTCCCGCGTGCAGTGTCGCGGCGCGTTCCTGGTCATCTTGCTGTGGCAGCGCCGCCTGCCATGCCTGAATCCGGCGCAAGGCTTCGGCTGCCCTCAAACGCAAATCGCCGAATCGCGTACGCGGTGGATAGGGGTCGATCCCGGCTGCTCTGATCTTGTCGAGTTTGGCAAGCCGGTCGCGTTCGACTTCGGTATATGGGTGGCTCATGGGTCTTGTTCTGACGCCCTATGGCAAAGCAGGGAGCGCCAGAACGGCGCTCCCTGCTCGGCTCAGTAAGTTTAGCCTAAGCGTTTCGGAGAAACGATCCACGACGGTGAGTGAGCCGGTGCCACGCCCGATTCAGGGCTGTGACCCTGCTGCATCGCCCGCAGTAGCGTCCTTATTTGCGGCGCTGAGACTGAAGCTGCTGCAATGTGCGCGCCAGGATTTCGTCCTGCTGGCTTAGTTTTCGCTCGGTGCGGCTCTCTGGTGGGCTTGACTCACGGCGGCCGCGCTGGGCGCGCTGAAAGGCGGCTGCCATTGGGCTAAGTACCTCGTCTGGCCCAGATGACAACTCGAACTTCTCAGGGTTGACGCCTTCTATGGCCAGGTCGAGCTGCTTTTTGGTCGGATCGACCTTGATCACGCGAACAGAGACTTCCTCGTTTACGGTCAGGAAGTCGCCGATATTGACGAAGCTGGCGCCGAATGAGGAGGATCGAATGAAACCCTCGCGCTCAGCGCCGACATCTACGAACGCGCCTTTGCGCTCGATGCGTGTCACTATGCCCTTCAGTGTGTCGCCGCGGTGGATCTTCTCCCATGGCAACGCCGGCGGCTCGATCATGGTCAGACCAATGCGGCGCTTTTCCTGGTTGGCTTCGATGACCCATACCGCGTCCAGCACATCACCCACCTTGGGCCGCTTGCCTTTCGGCATCAGGTTGAAAGGCACCAAGCCATGCTTGGGGCCATCGATATCAACAAAGGCGCCGAAGCTCTCCAAAGCCACCACGCGCGCGTTGGAAATCTTCAGGCCGATGTCGAGATCGGCCCAGTCCAACGCCGGCGGCCTGGTCATTGTTAGATTGATGCGCCTGGTCTGGGGATTGACTGAGAGCACATACACTTGTATCTGATCGCCGACCTTGAGAACGTCTGCCACGCGCGTCACGGGCGTTTGGGCGCTGATCTGCGAGATATGGATATAGGCCTCGAAGCCAACACCGATATCTACAAACGCGCCGCCCAGGTCAACGCGCGTCACTTTGCCCACGTAGGCCTGGCGCGGCTTGACCGCTGCGACCTCAGGCGAGGCCACAGGCTCCTCTGCGCTTGTTGCCGGCGCAGGGGCGACATCTGGAGCACTCAAAACTTCTTCACTCACCGGGATAACTCCTGAAAACGAATTGGCTAGGCTTAGCCGACCCATAATTCTAGCCGACGCCCTGGTTCGTGTCAAAAAACGCACGAGCTGCGACGCGCCGCAGTGTTGGCCTTAGTGTTGGTCTAAAGATACAATGGCATAGCAACATGCAACTTTTACATTTTACCTATCCCGCCGTGATCTTGAAATCGGGGCGAGACAAGTCTGTGCGTGGACGCCATCCGCGCTTGTTCTCGGGCAGCATCAGAAGCATCGAAGGCAAACCCAGGGATGGCGATGTGGTGGATGTGCGCGCGAACACGGGCGAATGGTTGGCTCGCGGCATCATCAATCAGCAAGCGCAGACGGCTGTGCGTTTGCTCACATGGGACGAGTCAGAAAGCATCGACGATGATTTTTGGCGCAGGCGTGTGGACCAGGCTATCGCGCGGCGCGCGCGTGACCCGCTGCTGGCCGGCACATCGGCTCGCCGGCTGATCTTTGGCGAGAGCGACGGATTGCCAGGGGTGATTGTGGACGACTATGCGGGGTATTTGGTTGTGCAGTTTTCTACACTGGCCGCTGCACGGGTGAAACAGATTTTGGTCGAGGCGTTGGTGGCTGCGCTGTCGCCACGCTGTATTCTGGAGCGGAGCGACGACGAGCGATTGAAACACGAGCGGCTCGCTCCTGCGCGGGGCTTGTTGTTTGGCGATCTGCCGGCCGGCCTCATCGATATATTTGAAAACGGCCTGCAGTTTAAGGTGGACGTGCAGGCCGGCCAGAAAACGGGCTTCTATCTGGATCAACGTGAGAATCGCGCCCGGGTGGCGCGCTATTGCAGCGGTGCGGATGTGCTCAACGTGTTCGCCTACACCGGCGCCTTCGGTGTATACGCGGCAGCCCGCAGCGCCCGCTCCGTTATTCATGTCGATTCGTCGCGTGAGGCTTTGCGCCTGGCAGAGGTGAACCACTCTTTGCAGCCGATGTCGGCTTGCGCTGTGACATACCAGGCGGCGGATGCCTTTGAATATCTGCGCGCGTGTCGCGCTCAGGGCATGCAATTTGATGTGGTGATTTTGGATCCGCCTAAATTCGCCCACACGCCAGCGCAGATCGATCGCGCGGCGCGCGCGTACAAAGATTTGAATCGCGTTGGGTTTGGGGTAGTGCGCCCCGGCGGCATTTTGGCGACGTTTTCTTGTTCGGGCGTAGTTGACTCGGCGCTTTTTCAAAAGATCATTTTCAGCGCGGCCCTTGAAAGTGCGCGAGACGCTCAGGTGATCGAGCGGCTGACCCAGGCCAGCGATCACCCCGTGCTGTTAAGTTTCCCGGAGTCCGAATATTTGAAGGGGCTGGTGTGTCGCGTGCTGTAAGCGCGCTACAGTCTCTGGCCGCTCAGCCTGCAGCAAGCCGATGCCGGCTTTTGCTGTTCTGTTCGTCTACGGTGGCAAATGACATGAAATCTCCGTCGCTGCTGGCTTCCTTTCGGTTCGCCTGGGAGGGAGTTATCTATGCCTTCCAGACCCAGCGCAATTTCAGAATTCATTGTGCAATCTCGTTAGCCGTGGTTGTCGCCGGCGTGTTGCTGGGCCTCAGCGCAGAACAGTGGGCGATTCTCGCGGCGGTAATAGGTCTGGTGTTCCAAGCCGAATTAATCAACACAGCTATTGAAGCGATCACGGATCGCGCCTCTCCGGATATTCATCCTCTGGCCAAGGTGGCAAAAGACTGTGCTGCGGCGGGCGTGCTGGTGTCGGCTGTTGTTGCGGTGGTGGTGGGCGCGCTGATCTTTTTACCTGAGCTGGTGGCCCTGGTCGGCCACGCGCCAACACCTTGAAGTGTGTCCCCGCTGAACGCCGCCGCACTCTCTAGGGACGAATGATCTGCGTCAGGGTGCTTTCATTGCCGGCGAAATCGCGTGCAACGATTTGGATAGTGCGGTCAGCAGGAACGGCAACCTCGGCGGCAAATTGACCGTCCAAACCCACAGGCAGTTCAACGCCATTGGCTGTGACCGTGGCGCCCGACTCGGTCTGTCCTTGCAGCCGGACGCGCCTGCCTTCTGCGCTGAGTTGAGGGATGTGAATGGACAGGTTTGGCGCCGTCTTGTCCACGATGACATTGAGCTGGCCGGCTCTCGACCGTCCATCGGGTGATTGAATTGTCAGGGTAAATGGATAAACGCCCTCAAGCGCCGGCAACATGACCGGCACGGTGAAACGGCCCTGTGCGTCAACGGTCGTTGTCAGCATCAGGCCGGGGCGATCAACCGTGAGGGTCCCGCCTGGGTAGGCGCTGCCGACCAGGCTGACCTCTGGCTGGCGCGTGCCGGCGCCTTCGGGAATGGCCCTGCCTCCAGGCTCGATGGCGTGCGCCAGGGGGGGGTGCAACTGCACCACCGGCGGCGCAGTGGCGCCGTCGAGCAGGCTGACTTCCTCGCCTGCTTTGACCTCGGCGCTCAAGCGGACGCTGGCCGGCCTGTGCTGTGTCGTTTTTACGGCTCCTTGCATCGTGACGACTCTGTCGCCATCGTCGCTGCTGTACACGCTGAACTGTGTTCCTTTAACAACCACGCTGGCGCGTCGCGTGTCGACGCTGAAAATGTTTTGACCTGTGAAGTTGCCTGTGACCTGAGCAGCCGGTTGCACGGCCACGAAGACCTCGCCGCGTCGTAATTGCAGCCCCTGTCGCCCAGGCAGCAATGCCACTTCGGTCCCTGGCCGAATAAGGCTGAAAGCCTGGCTTGTAAACGTAAGGCTAATCGCCTGGGCCGCGTAAAGAATGTCACCCTCGGCCACGATGACCGGTGTGTTGGGCTGAACGATATGATCCACATACCAGGCGATGTCTAGCGGCGCGCTGTGTCTACGAAATAGCGTGAATGCCGCGTGCGACTCGGCCTGGGCAATCGGTTTACCCGTGCTTCCGCCGGCTGCAATGTAAGCGGCCAGGGCAATCAGCGTCACTGCCGCCAGCGCCAGGCCGGCCGGGAGTAGACGCGACCAGAGCAGAGATCCGAGTCCACCAGATCGTTGAGCACGTCGATGTACCTGCTCCTGGGACGCGGCGATCATCGCTGCCCGAATCCGACTACGTTGAGCATCGCTGAGCAGACGCTCCTTTCCGATCTCACGGAGCGCTTCCTCAATCCGATCATCCAACTGGCTCGTTCTATTCATTTCGCAATAGAGGCAGCAGAATGTCGCGCATACGCGCGCGAGCCTGGGTGAGGATTTTCTGTGTCATGCGCTCGGATTTGCCAATAACTTGTGCGATTTCGTCGGTGCTCATCCCAACCATGTAGCGCAGGCTAATCACCTCTGCTTGCTCAGGCGGAAGCTGGTTTACGGCCTGGCGCACTTGTTCTTTGAACTCCTTGTCCAGTATCTCCTGCTCGACGCGGCTCTCGTGCGCCGGGTCCCACTGCTGTGGCATGCGACTGAATGTGACTTCGCGGCGCTCCCGAGCGTGTTTCTGACGCAGCAGGTCGTAAAGCTTGTAACGCGCTATGCTGAACACCCAGGTTTGCAAGCTGCTTTTGCCCTGGTAGGCCTCAATATTTTGGGCTGCAGTCGTCATGGTAATTTGCACGATTTCTTCAATGTCTTCGTCGTTTAGATCACGCGCCAACGATCCGATATAACGATACACATTGTCGGCATACTTCTCGCAAAAAGTGCTTATGGCGTCAATGTTTCCATGCGCTATCATCCGCGCGAGTTGAGCATCTTCGACACGTGAACGATCTTCATACTCGACCGGTAGATTAGTCGTAGTTGCTGCGAGGGTTTGCACCGCTCCATCCACTAAGGAGGAAGGGGCTGCTTCGTACCCTGGAGCTGGGCGTCTGCGTCTAAAGAAACTCATCGGGCAGAAAAAGTGCACCTATGCGACTAATGAATCGATGAGGAACTTGTGTGGCGGCGCAAGATGCCATTATAGGCTGTCATAGGATGAATGAGATAGGTTCTCCCTTGGCGGTGAGATTCCTGCTCCCTAAACACGTATCCCAGATCCAGCCCGGTGTCAAGCGTTGCAAAGAGTTCTTGATCTTGCTTTGTCTATGAGGAGATGATAAATGGTAATAACGACAGCGGTCTATCTGACGGCCGGTGGGGTGCCAGATCCGGCGGTGCTGAAAGGGCTGGCAGAGGCAGGATGTTCTGTGATCCACACGCAATCTATAGCGCAGACGATCAGCGCCGTCACCTCAGCGCCGCAAGAGCGTGTGGTGCTGGTGGCTGATGTTCAGGCTGATGCGATAGCCTGCCTCATCCTGCTGCGTGAATATATCGGCCGGCTTCCTCCCACGCTGCTGATCGATCAGAAGGGAGACAACATCAGCTATCCCATCAAAGCCATGCAGTTAGGCGTCACCGAGTACATGCTGGCATCTGATCCGGATATTCAGCGCGAGTTGAACGCTCGGTTGCTGGTCGAGAGAAGCCATCTCATTTCCGGGCGCGCACAGCCACCTGTCATACGCGAGCAAACTGCGCCGGTCGAACCCCCTTTGCCGTTTGAATGGGATCCGGTCTCACGCATGATCTCTTGCAATGGCCGGTACATTCGCCTGAGTCCGGCAGAGGGCCGGCTGTTCAGTTTGCTCATGGCCAACCGCGGTCGAACCGTTGGTGTGCGCGATCTCATGCGCTATGCGCTGCGCAAGCCTGACGTGAACCTGAAACTCGGTTTGCGCCAGCTTCGTCCTCATATGATGCGTTTGCGTCGCAAGCTCAACTCAACTGGGAACGTCCCTCTGCGCATTGTCAGCACGCGCGGCATGGGTTACGTGCTGTTATAAGCCGGCCCGCGCCAACACCAACGATGCGGTCTTCACCGCCTCAGTAGTGCGATTGCGCGTTCTAATTGAGGATCGCGGTCTGGAGAGATTTGCTCCCATGTCAGTCCTGTATCCTCATCTGGGGCGAGTCCTGTTCGATGCAGGACTCGCCCTTTGATTCCCCGATACTCGACTGCAGGAATAGCGAGTTGCAGACCCGTCTCACGCAAATTTAAGATGATTGGCTCTGCCACGACTGGCGATGTCTTTGCGCCGACCAGCCTGGCCCGGTCTACATCTTGCAAGGCGGCAGCAAACGAGACCGCCTGCCCGCGCGTCTGATCCCCGATCAGAATCACCAATGGCGCGTCTTGTGAGCCGCCAATTTGCTTGCCGCTGACCTCGATTCGCTGTTGGCCACTGCGGGTGTGCCGCGTTCCCACTACGCCGTTTGCGAAAAGGCTGAGCATGGGCACGATAGGAAATGATTCGTCCTGTACGGTGCGCAGATCGAGAATGATGCCATCAGGTATCTTGTCGCGGGCAAGCTCGCGCAGTCCGCGCGCCAGATCAATCGGTAGCGATTCGGCGCCGCCAGGGGACGGGGCCAGGTAGGCGATATTCGTGCCCGGCACACGATTGATCACAGGTTGGCCGGTGGGTGTGATCGTCGCGCGTTGTATGATCACCTCGCGCGTGACTTGTCCTGGCGATCGCACGCTCAGCGTGACCGAAGTCCCGGCTGGGCCTCGAATGCGACCGATAGTAGTCTGCCATTCGTCACTTTTCACCGGCTGTCCCTGCACTGCCAAAATGACATCATGTGGCCGGATACCTCTTTGTTCAGCGGGCGACCCGTTGTAGACTGCCAACACCACCAGTCGATCTTTGCCTGCCTCTGGCGCTCCTACAACCACGCCAATTCCTGTGAACGAAGCGCTGTTGGCGTCAGAGCTGGCCGCTGCATTCGATGTGGGCACAAGTAGTGCAATGGCCGGGTCTTCCAGCTTTGCCAGTAGACGTTTCAAGCCGGCCACGTAAGCTTCGTTGTCCATGCCCTCTGCGACGCTGCGCCGGAACGCAGCGACTTCGTCCAGCCAGTCTTCATCGATCAGCCGCGCATCGATATGCTGTTCACGCAGGCTGCTGACGGCCAAATCCAGATCGCGTAGCCGGGCTTGGGTTGCGGAAGGCAGATCCAGAATGGACGGCGAGGTTGGCTGTGTGGGCCGGTTGCCCATGGGCAGGGCAGTGCAGGCGCTCAACGTCAGCGCAACGATGATGCGCCCCAGAATGCCCCTAACTCGTGTAGTTGGTGTGAACTGCCAGCTTGGCTCATGATTGCCATCGCTCACGGCTACTCGTCTCCTGCCCACTTTCCAAGTATGCTGAGCGCCAGCCAGAGGATTACAATCAAGCCGGCCCCTGCTAGCAAGCAGGTAAGTCCCAACAGGGCTGCCGGCCCGCCGTAAATCAGCCCGATCAATCCTCCGCCCACGACCACCAGCACGAACAGCGCCAACCACAGCAGCCGCCGATTGGTGTCGTGTCGCAGCCGGCGCAAGTCAGTCGGCGGCCGGCCTGCCATGTCCGGACGATGTGACAACTTGCGACTCATCCCGCCATCCTCAACCGCGCCATGACCACGGCATGACCACACCTTTGTCGCGCCATTATAATGATGACCACGAACTCATGTTTTGCCAGAAATGCGGCGCGCGCATGCAGCAATCTCAGCTTGATGGGCGTATGCGCTGGCAATGTCCATCCTGCGGCTACGTGCAGTACGAGAATCCCGTGCCCGGCGTGGGCATCCTGATCGAGCATGAGGGCGGCTTGGTGCTGGTGCAGCGTGGTCATCCGCCGGGGGTGGGCCAGTGGGCGCTGCCATCTGGCTTCATCGAGGCCGATGAAACCGTGGAGCAGGCAGCGGCTCGCGAAGCGCTTGAGGAAACCGGCCTGCATGTCGATCTGTTGGAGCTGTTCGGCGTCTACTCTTTTCCCGAAGGCCCACTCCGCAGCGGTCTGATCATTTTCTATCGCGCCCGACCTCACGATATCGCCGCGCTGCGCGCCGGTGACGACGCGCAGGATGCGCGTGTGTTCCGGCCCGACGAATTCCCGCCCTTGTGCTTCCGCACGCATCGTGAAGTGGTCGCGCGCTGGCAGAGTCTGTTGGGATTGCCCACTACCAATCTCAACGACACCGCCCATAAATGGCTGAACTTCCGGCGCGCCCAGCCGGTTGATTTCCCCGTCATCTTGCAACTGATGCGCTTGATTCCGTCCGAAGCCGGCATGGATCACCGCAAGCAGGCAGATGTGCTGGAGCAACTGCGCAGCAACAGCAACCTTGAAGTGTGGGTGGCCGAGGCGATCGACGCCGATCATCCCAATCGGCCGGTGATTGCTTTCTTCGCCCTGTCGTTTGCTAGAACGCTCACCGACAGTCACGCCTGGCTTGATGCGCTGGTGGTCGATCCCAACTTTCGCCGGCGTGGGGTGGGCTATGCCATGTTCGAGGTGGCCATGCGCCGCGCGCGCGAACGTGGCGCATCCCAGTTGCTGGTGGATGCCAAGCGCGGCAGCGAACGCGCGCAAGAGTTCTATCGCGCTTGTGGCTTTGGATCGGATGAAGTGCAGTTGATCCGCATCTTTTGACTCTCGCGTTATAATCGCGCCCACAACTGAATCTTGCAACAACGACGAACAAGAGGAGTAGGCGGCATATTGCCCCAACAGGGAGCGCGGGTCGCAGACTGAGAGTCCGCGCAGGAGAGCAACCGCCGAAGGTCGCTTGGGAGTTGGTCGGGTGAAGCGCACATCTAGCTGTGTTAGCTCGATCCGGGTGCGCCCGTTAGCGCGCCAGAGTGTGCGTACAGCCCGCAATAACTCGCGGTGTCTGCGCGCAAAGTTCGGTGGTACCGCGCGAAGCGCAACTGTAAACGACAGCGCCTTCTCGTCCGATATCGGTTGGATGAGAGGGCGCTTTTGTTTTGGATTTCTGAGTTTGGATTGTGGATTGGAGATGCGTCTTGTCGAGGTTGATCCACAATCTCAGATCAAAAATCTAGAATCCCAAATCCAAAATCGAAGACATGGCAACACAACTCCCTAAATCCTATGACCCACAGTCGGTAGAAGATCGTCTGTATCGCTGGTGGGAAGAGAACGGCTATTTCAAGCCGGAGTCTCAGCTTTACGTGCGCCAGAATGAGCCGAAGTTTGTCATTACCATCCCGCCGCCAAATGTCACCGGCACACTGCACATGGGTCACGCGCTCACTTCGGCCATCGAGGACCTGATGACGCGCTATTACCGCATGAAAGGTGCGCGCACGCTGTATGTGCCCGGCACAGACCATGCCGGCATTGCCACACAGAGCGTGGTCGAGAAGAAGCTGGCCAAAGAAGGCCGGCGTCGCCAAGACATGTCACGCAGCGAGTTTCTGCACGAAGTGTGGGCCTGGAAAGACTACTCGCATCAAATCATCACGCGCCAGCAGAAGAAGCTGGGTATCTCTGCGGACTGGAGCCGCGAGCGCTTCACCCTCGATGAGGGGTTGAGCCGGGCGGTGCTGACTGCCTTCAAGCACCTGTACGACAAAGGCCTAATCTACCGCGACACCCGCATGATCAACTGGGATCCGGTGCAACTCACCAGCGTTTCTGATCTTGAAGTGGAGTTCGAGGATGAAGGCGAGCCGGGCTTTCTGTGGACGATCCGCTATCCGCTGCAAACCAATCGCTGGGAGGGGCCGCAACACGCCTGGGGCAGCGGCCGCTGGGCCGAGGGGGCGACAGAATGGATTACGGTGGCGACCACACGCCCCGAGACGTTGTTAGGGGATACGGCTGTGGCCGTCAATCCGGAAGATGACCGCTATCAATACAAGCTGGGCTGCCAGGCAGTCTTGCCGGTTATTGGACGGGTGATCCCTATCATTGCCGATACGACAGTTGATATGGCCTTTGGCACCGGCGCAGTGAAGATCACGCCGGCTCACGACTTTGCCGACTATGACATGGGCAAGCGCCACCATCTGCCTTTTGTCGAAGTGATGGATCCCACGGCGCGCATGAACGAGAACGCCGGCCCCTATCAGGGCCTCGACCGCTTTGAATGCCGCAAGCGCATCGTGGAGGACCTGAAAAAAGAAGGGCTGTTGGTCAAGGTGGAGGACTATCGCGTGCGGTTGGGCCGGGGCCAGCGCAGTGGCGCTGTCATCGAACCGCGCATTTCCATGCAGTGGTTCTGCAACGTGAAGGACATGGCTGCCATGGCTGCCCAGGCCGTGCGCGATGGGCGGGTGCGCATTGTGCCCGATCGCTTTGAGAAGACCTGGTTCCACTGGCTCGACAATATCCGCGATTGGTGCATCAGCCGGCAGTTGTGGTGGGGGCATCAGATTCCCATTTGGTATGTTGATCAAGACAGTCTGCGTCGGGCTGCTGAGGATCGACAGCATCGAGCAGATGGCGCCGAACCGCCTGCGCAATTCTGTGCCATGAACGAGCAGGAAGCCTATGAGCAGGCGCGCGCCGTCTATGGGCCGGATGTCAAGCTGGTTCAGGATCCTGATGTGTTGGACACGTGGTTCTCATCTGGCTTGTGGCCTTTCAGCACACTGGGCTGGCCAGATGACACCCCAGACATGCGCGCCTATTACCCAACTACCATGCTTGAGACCGGCTACGACATCCTTTTCTTCTGGGTGGCGCGCATGGTGATGATGGGCCTTGAACTGACCGGCCAGCCCCCTTTCAACGTGGTCTATCTCCACGGCCTGATTCGCACCGCCGACGGTGAAAAGATGTCCAAGTCCAGGCCGGACAAGCTTGTAGACCCGCTTGACATGATCGAGACCTACGGCACGGACGCGCTGCGGTTTTATCTGGTAACGGCCGGCGCGCCGGGCGGCGACATCAAGATGGATGTCAAGATCATAGATGGCAAGAAGCGTGTCGAGCGCATCGAGGGCGCGCGCAACTTTGCTAACAAGCTGTGGAACGCGACGCGCTACGTGATCGGGCGCGTCGATGCGTTTGCACAGAACAGATTACAGACAACAGAGGACAGATTACAGACGACCGATCGCATGGTGAATGCGTGGATTCGTGCGCGCACGAACCAGGTGGTTGTCGACACGCGCCGGCTGATGGACGACTATCAGTACGGCGAGGCCGGCAAGTTGCTCTACGAATTCGTGTGGAGTGATTTCTGCGACTGGTACATCGAGCTGTCCAAACTGAGCAAGTCGCCTGAGACGGTTGCTACGCTGGCCCACACAACCGACGTGATTCTGCGCCTGTTGCACCCGTTCATGCCCTTTGTGACCGAGGAGCTGTGGCAGCATCTGAAGCGGGCAATGCCGGCCAATCTGCCTGGCGCGCCTGATCTGTCGTGGCCGGCGCTGATGCTGGCGCCGTATCCACAGCCTGCGCCGGCAGACCACCAACCGGATGACGCAACGGACGCGCTGCGGGTTGTGCCGGCTTTGCAAGAAGTCATTCGCGCCATTCGCAACGCGCGCGCAGAGCACACTGTAGATGTGGGCAAGCGCATCCCGGCGGTCATCAGCGCCGGATCGCTGGCCGGCGCGTTCGAAACCCAGCGCGAAGCTATTGTGACTCTGGCGCGTGTCGATGCCGGCGCGCTGACTATCGCTGAATTTGCCCCGCCGCCGGACCACAAGGCCATCACCTATGCCCTGGGCGAAGTTACCGTGTACTTACCCCTGTCTGGCCTGATCGACCTCGATCAAGAACGCAAGCGGCTGGCCGGAGAACTGGCCGAGCTGGAAAAGGCCATTGCCCGCAGCGAGAGCTTGCTGAACGGCGATTTTGCGCGGCGCGCGCCGGCCAATCTGGTGGAAAAGGAGCGCGCCAGACTGGCCGAGGCAACCCTCAAGCGCGACCAAATCCGTGATCGGCTGGCCCAACTGCGATAGGTGCCGGCTTATATCCGCGCTGCGCTGTGTTCGGGCCGGCCTTGATTGAGGCCTTGCGTCGTGTGCAGCCGATTGTGGCGTTGACCGGCGCCCATGGCCTGTATGAAGGCGTTATCATCGACACAGGGGGAGGCGGCGGACTCATCCTGCCGCGCTGTCCACGTTGTGGTGGCTTATTACGGCCTGATGTGGTCTGGTTAGGTCAAGCGTCGCCGGCCCTGGCGCGAACAGCCTGGCCTGATGCCGCTTCCTGATGCTGCTTACTGTGTTGTGTTGACCCGCTCCAGCGCATCTAGCAGTCGTTCTGGCGTCACCGGCAACTGATTCACCCACACGCCGGTGGCGTCGTGAATGGCTGCCACAACTGCTGGGGCGACCACCAGCAACGGCATCTCGGCCATGCCGCGAATGCCCATCGCCCCGTGCGGGTCCGGGTTCTCCACCACCACCGACTCGACCACATCCGGGATATCCATCACCGACGGGATGAGGTAGGTGCTGAGATGTTCGGTCAGCACATGCCCGTCGCGCTGCACGAAGTTTTCCAATGCCGTCCAACCTAGCCCCATGACGACACCGCCTTCGATCTGGCCCACCACTTGCTGCGGGTTGATCGCTTTGCCCACATCATCGGCGCACACCAGCCGCAAGACGCGCACTTGACCGGTTTCTGTGTCTACCTCGACTTCGGCGCTTTGCGCCACGTAGCCATACGTAATATTCGGATCGGCTGCGCCGGTGTCGGGGTGCATGGCGCTGGTGGGTGGGGGGCGATAGATATAGTGCGCGCGGGCCGGGCGCTCTTCGTCCTGCCACTTTTCCAGCGCTGCATGGGCTGCGCCGAAGATGGCGTGTGATGCCATGAACGTCATGCGCGAGGCCGAGGCCGACCCGCTGTTGCCGCTGCTGGCCGTGTCGCTGGCGACGAGTTCAATCTTCTCCACCGGCAGCCGTAACGCCTGGGCCGCCACTTGAACGAACACAGTATGCGCGCCCTGGCCACAATCAGCCCCGGCGTGATAGACCACTGCACGCTCGATCTCTGTGTGACCGTGCAACTCGACAGTAGCCTCGCAGCTTTCTGGTGCGCCGAACGAAAAGCCCACGTTTTTGTGCCCGCAGGCAAAGCCCCGCCCGACTCTCGATTTTGGATTTTGGATTTTGGATTTTGGGTTGGATGCAGGATTGGACTGGATGCGTGCGGCGCACTGCTGGATCACCTCGGCGATGGTGCAGCCAGGTGGAATGGGGGTGTTGTTCACGGTCAGGCTGCCGTCACGCAGCGCATTTTTCAAGCGCAGTTCGACCGGATCCATCTTCAGCGCAGCGGCCAGTTTGTTCATCTGCGTCTCGGCCACAAAGAGCGACTGTGGCGCACCGAAGCCGCGAAATGCGCCGGTGGGCAGATTATTGGTGACTACGGTTTGTGAATCGATAGCCACGTTGGGGATGTCATAAGGCCCGACGGCCATCACCGTGGCATTGCCCAGCACTTTTGCGCTGGTGTAGGCATAGGGGCCGGCGTCGGACATTAACCGCACCTGTGCTGCCACTAACGTGCCATCGCGCTTCGCCCCCAGCCGAGCATGAAACCACATCGGGTGGCGCTTGTGATGGCCGATGATGCTCTCTTCGCGTGACCAGATGATCTTGACCGGCCTTCTCAACTTCCAGGCCGCCAGCGCCAGGATGATCTGCACGCTCATGTCCTCGCGCCCGCCGAACGCGCCGCCAATAGCCGGGTAGATTACCCGCACCTGATCCAGCGGCAGGTCGAGTGCATGGGCGATCTGCTGTTGATCTTCATGCGTCCACTGTCCGGCCACGATTACCGTCACCCGGCCTTGCTCGTCGAGGTAACCCAGGCCTGCTTCGGGTTGCAGATAAGCGTGTTCTTGTGCGCCGGTGAAGTAGGTATCTTCGACGACGACGTCGGCCTGTGCGAAGCCGGCTTGCACATCACCTTTGCGGACGCGGTAGTGTTTAATCACGTTGCCGGGGTAGTGTGGATGCACCTGTAGCGCCCCCGGTTGGATGGCTTCGTGCATCGAGGTGATGGCCGGTAGGTCCTCGTATTCCACCCGGATCAGCTCGCGCGCGTGGGCTGCGATTTGCTCTGTCTCGGCCACCACCAAGGCCACCTTCTCGCCCACGTGTCGCACGACGCCGTCAAACGATTTTGCATTCTGCGATTTTGGATTAGGAACTGATGCTGATCTGTGTTGCTCGCCGTCCCTAGTCTGATATGTGACATCGGGTCGAATCAGCACCGGCGCGTCAAAGGTGATCAACCCGTATTCGTTTACGGGCACATCGTCGCCTGTGAAGATGGCCAGCACGCCGGGCATCGCCTGAGCGGCGCGGGTGTCAATTGCGCGCACCCGCGCATGTGGACGCTTTGACCAGAGCACTTTGGCATATGCCTGGCCGGGCAGATTGATATCACCGGGGTACAACGCTTCGCCGGTGACCTTGGGGCGCGCATCAATGCGCGGAAGTGAAATGCCGATAGCCATAGTCTGATTTTACGATTTTCGATTTTAGATCGAGCGATTTTGGATAGAGTGATAGACGATTGTCGTTTGTGGTCTGGGGTCTGCGATCTGGCGTCTGTCATCTGGCTACCGACTACTCTTCATCGCCCCGACAAACAACAACAGCAGCAGGCTTGTGGCGACCTCGGCATAGAGGCTGAGCCTGAAGCGGCGTGCAGCACTTTCTGCCCCGGCTCGCCCGGCTTTCAACTGCCACAGACGCAGGCGGGGTGCAATCACCTGTTGATGTAGCGCCCCAAATCCAACCAGCGCGACAGACACGATCAGCTTGGCCGCCAGCGCGCGCCCATAGTCCGTCTCGACCAGATCGCTCAAGTCGCGCACGAACGCGCCGGCCTGGATGATGCCGCTGATGCCCAGCCCTAGCACGCAGAACATGGCCAGCGCCGAGAATCGATCCACGACGTATGAGAAGCTGCCCAGCAGCGCCGGCCTGTGCGCCACGGCCGGGATCAGCACGAATGCCAGCAAGGCCACGCCACCCAGCCACAGCGCCGTCAGGGTCATATGAAACCAATCATTCAGGGTATGTGGAATCCAGTCTGGCAGGGCGGCGCTGCGGCTCAACAGGCTTTGGGTGAGCAGCAGCGCGAGAGCCGGCACGACGATCCACGCGCCCGTTTGCTTGTCTCGCCAGACGGCGAATGCAATCGCGCTCAACAGCGCCAGTCGTGTGCCCAGTAGCCAACTAGCGCGGGCATCTTCAAGTCTTGCCGGCGCAGCCAACCAGGCCAGCCCGCTGGCCACTGCGCCGGCGATCAGCCAGCCGGTCAACCAGCGTTGTCGGGCCGCCGCAACCGCCTCAGCGAGAGGTTGGGCCGGCGCCGACTGCATCACAATCAGCGGGACAAGCAATCCACCTGCCAACGCCGTGAACGCAATCAATGCCAGCCAGTGCACAACCAGTTGTGTTGCCACGCTGGCTGGAGTATAGAATGCTCGGAGATGGCAAACATTCCGCGCAGGGTTTGGCTGGTGCGGCATGGCCAGACGGATTGGAATCGCGCCGGCCGGTATCAAAGTCACACCGACCGCCCGCTGACCGACTATGGCCGGCGGCAGGCGCGCGCGCTGGCGTTGTACTTTGCCGGCCGTAAAGTGGAGGCAGTGATTCACAGCGGCTTAACCCGCACCGCGTCCATTGCGCGCGCCATTGTCGGCGCGCGCGCGTTGCCCTGTTTATCCAGCGAGGACTGGCGTGAAGCCTCGCATGGTGTGTGGGAGGGCCTCACGTATGCCGAGGTGATGCAACGCTACCCGGAAGATGCCGCCAACCGCTTTGCCGACCCGCTCAACAATGCGCCGGCAGGCGGTGAATCGCTGGCCGACATGGCCGAACGCGTGATGGCCGCCTGGCGCCGGCTGGGGTATTCGCATCCCGGGCAGCGCATCGTCGTGGTCACGCACGCCACACCGATCCAGGTTGTGCTGTGTATGCTCACCGGCGTGCCGCTGCGCGACCATTGGCGCTGGCGTATCGACCTGGGTAGTGTCACGGCCATCGATGGCTATCCCGGTGCCACTATTGTGCGCACGGTCAATCTTGTCCCGCGCTGAGCGAAAGGGATCGGCCTTCTGGCGTGTCTTGTGCTGCGCGTGGGGAGGATCAGGAGTTCAAGCGCAGGGTCCGATCGTCAATCGTTTACGGCCAATCAGCAATTGGCAATCACGATGATCTAGTCCTGAATTAGGGGCAGGATCGGAATGCGCCACTGGCCCTATGCATCGGCGCAAATCGGCTCCGGATGGGTCTCGATGCCATTCTTGGGGTTGAACAGAAAGGCAGTGGTGCAACTGATCGAATGATCTTGTTGATGTAGCCTTGCGAAACTACGAGACCTGCAAGGGCTGGATCAACGCCTTCGGCAGTTTGCACACCATCGTGTAGGCCGGGTCGTACATATTGCCCAGGTCGTAGCGCACGCACTGGCCCAGCAGCGCGCTTGCGCCAAGCAGGTCGAGTCCGTAGTCGTTCATCAGCCAGCGCAGCATCTCGGTCGTGGCGTGTTGCACAGCCTGATCGAGCGGGCGGGCGTTGCCGACGGTGAAGATGAACGTGTCGTCTTCGCCGCGCGGCCAGGTGATCGGCCAGTTTTTGATCACGCGCACGGTGAAGCGCACGTCGAACGAGGTCTCGATGCCCGTGCCGACGATCTCACCATCGCCCTGCGTGGCGTGGCCGTCGCCGACGAACACCAGCGCGCCCGGCACAGCCACCGGCAAATAGGCGGTCACGCCGGCGCGAAAACCGCGATAGTCCATGTTGCCGCCATGCCGGCCCGGCGTCGAGGTGTGGATAGCCTCGCCATTGGCGGGCGCGACGCCGAAGCAACCCAGCATGGGCGCCAGCGGCAGCGTGAAAGCGCCCAGCCGAGTGTCGGGCTTCAGCAGGGTCGCCGTGCCTTGCTCCCGGTCGATGCGCCACTCGGCCCGTTCGCGCGGCGGCAGTTCGCGCGCAAAATCTGGATCGACGACGTTAGCGGCGATCATGGTGCTGGTGTAGCCGTGATCGCGGTTAGGCCACAGGTGGTCGAAGGTGAGCGCCAGCGTGTCGCCCGGCTCTGCCCCCTCCACGTAGAACGGGCCGGTCTGGGGATTGGGGCGCGGCCCGACTTGCTCGCCGCGTGCGTCACAGCCGGCGGCGTCGAGCGTGGTGGTCACCACCGAATCGCCGTCGGCGATGCGCAACACCGGCTCGTGTGCGCCCAGCGTGATGTGATAGTGCGCAGGCTTGAAGTGGTGCGTGGTCATTTTTTTCAAGGCCCTTCTACCGTGATGGTGATTGGCTGTGCAGATGCCATGCCCCAGCTTGCGCCCTGTGCGGTGTGCAGCTCGTAGCTGACAGACGCGCCAAATGCCTGCTGGCCGGCGCTGACTGCGCGCAGCATGAAATCGGCCGAATCGGTCTGGTGTTGTGTCACTGTCAGCGAATGAACTACCGGCTCGATTTGGGCCGGCTCGAACAACGACCCCGCCTCGCGTGGTTCGGCCCACAGCCGGTATTGCGGCAACCCCACCTTGTCGCACCCCTCATTTGTCAGGATTACAGTTACGGTGATGGTTTCGCCGATCTGCACGGACAGCCTGGCCGGTGCAATCGTCACGCCCGGACTCTGGTTGGTGCACTGCGGGTTGCTTGATGGCTTGCTGCTGAATGCAGGAATGAAGGCGCGCGGTGTCATGCCGGGCTGGGCCGTGTTCGCGTTGCCGGCCTGGGCGTCGCAGCCGGCCAGCGACACAAGCGCCAGACTTGTGATCACGATGAGGATGATGGTCGTTTTCATGCCAGCTTTCTCATATCAAGCGCAATCCCTTTGCGTTCGTCGCGCTCCAGGGTGAGCGCAGTGTTGGGGCATTGTCTCACACACCGCCACGTGCCCGGTGCTATCATGCCGCGCACGCAGGCTGTCGAACACATGCTTTTTATCAGGGAAGGAGAGATGAGCATGGCCGCGAGCAGGATCCGGCTGGGATTTGTCGGGTTGGGTTACATCACCGGTGCGCACTTGCGCGGGCTGAAAATCCTGCGCGATCAAGGTTTTGACATCTTTGAGGTGACGGCGTTGTGTTCACGCAACCGCGAAAACGCCGAACGCTGGATCGGGCGCGACAAGGGGCCGGC
This sequence comes from Candidatus Roseilinea mizusawaensis, assembly GCA_016841965.1. GTDB lineage: Bacteria > Chloroflexota > Anaerolineae > J036 > Brachytrichaceae > Roseilinea > Roseilinea mizusawaensis. Next base: position 24,787 of record JAEANN010000029.1, read on the forward strand.
TCCCTTGCCGCTGGTATCTGCCTGGCCGGACGATCCCCTCAACGTGCGCGATGTGTGGGTGCGCGACTTTCAGTCGACTGTGCCGCGCGTGTACACCGATCACCGCGACATGCTGGCTGATCGGGTGGTCGATGCTGTGATCATCCTGTCTGCTGTGTCGGCGCATCATGGGGTAGCTGGCGACGTGCTGGACGCCGGCGTTCACGCTTTCATCGAGAAGCCGTTCACGCTCACAGCGCGTGCTGCGCTCCGCCTGATCGAAAAGGCCGAGGCTAGGCGCCTGACGCTGGGTGTGGCGGAAAACCTGCGCTATTTGGAGAGCACGCGCGCCGGCGGCTGGGCGATTCACTCCGGCCTGCTTGGTGCGATTCAGATGGTGCTGTCTGGCGGGGTGGGCAATGTCTGGTCGCCCGATCGGATCGTGGCGCGAACGCCATGGCGCCATGTCAAGGATGAGGCCGGCGGCGGCGGCGCGATGGATATCGGCCCGCACCTGTTTGACTGGCTGCGCTATCAGTGCGGCGAGATCGATGAGGTGATAGCGCTGGCGCGCACGATCGAGCCGGTGCGGGTCACGCGAGATGATACCGGTCGGGTCGTCGATCAAGTGCACTGCGACGCCGACGATACGTTCTTTGCGCTCTTGCAATTCGCGTCGGGCGCAGTTGGTAACATCGCGTTCTCGTGGGCCGGCCACGGCGAGCCAACGCAATTCGATGGTGGCGGCGCGATCTACGGCAGCCGGGGCTGTTTGAAAGGTGGCCGGCTAATTCTGGATGGTGAGCAGCCGGTTGAGGCAGTCGCGCGCTTCCGCGAGCAGGCCGGCGGTGTCGTGCGTGATCGCTTGTTTCCGCGTGGCATCACCGATGGCTTCGCCCTCGAATGGCTGGAATTCATCTCTGCGGTGCAGCAGGGACGCCAGCCGGAAACCAGCGGCGTGGAAGGGCTGAAGGACATTGCGCCGGGGCTGGCGATTCTCGAATCGTCTGCGCTGGGCCGGCCGGTAAAACTGGCCGATGTCGAGGCGGGGCGCGTTGAGGACTACCAGAGAAGCATCAACGAACGCTGGGGAATTCGATAGCGCAGAGGCAAGCGTCGCTTGGGACGTGGCACTGCGCGCGATTTCAAGCCGCCGGTTGCCCGGTAGCCTGCTCTGCAAGTTACTCGGCGGGGATATATTGCGTGGTCGAGCGGGTGATCTTCTCAACCGGTAACACGTCCACTAACTCGTATTCAGAGCGATCTCGTACATCCCAGCCCAATCTGTGCGCAGTCCTGGCGGGCGAACGCCACCGGCGCGGCCCATTGCGCGCTCAGCCACTTCGGGCCGGGCACGCCGTCGAGCGGATAGAGCCAGGCGATCTCGACGCCGCCGCATTCATGCGCTTTGGCCCAGTCGAGTTGAGCGCGAATTACATCCTCGCGGATGGGGCCAGAGAACCACCACCAGCGCGTGTAAGGTTTGGAAGTGAGCATGGGGTTTTAAGCTTGGTAAGGTTGGTTGGGTTTGGTTGCGTCAGACGCGGCCGCACAGGCGTTTGATCTGGCCGGCCAGTTCGCGCGCCTGCCGCATGTCCTCGGCGCCGAGGCTGAAGAAGAAGCGTGTATTCGGGCGGGCCAGCCGCAGACACTCGCGAATGAAGTCGAGGTCGTAGGGCACGCCGAACGACGTGGCCGGGATCAGCACCGCGCGATCCGAGAACAGCTCGATCGAGACTTGCAGGCTGGTGGGCGGATGATGTAGATTGAGGTAGCGCATGCGCGGCAGCTTGAGGAAGCTGCGCCACTGATGCTGGCCGGCGGCGCAACTGTGCATCGAGATGCCGCCGAATGCGCCGGCCAGCTCCTGCAAGTAGGGCAGGCAGAATTCCTCGAAGTGCCGGTTCGAGATCGAGCCGATGTCGTCTTCGGACAGGCAGACGCCCCATTCTGGCGGCAGCCACACATCAGGATAGTGCACCAGGCAGACTTTGGCGTAGCGGTCGCAAAACGCGCGAATGAAGTTGATCAGCGTGTTGGTCACCTTGCGCAGCAGCCGGTGCACCGCTTCAGGCGACTCGATCAGGGCGTTGAAGAACGCCTCTTTCTCCCAGATCAGGGCGGCGATGTCGAACGGGCTTTGGATGTCGCAGATGCGCACGGGATACTGTGGCCCGCACAGTTCCACCATGCGATCGGCCAGCCGGAACATGTCGCCCAATGTGCCACTGAGTACATCGGGCGCCTCCAGCCGGTCTGCATCTTCAGCGGTGTAGACCGCCGGCAGCGCAAAGGGCATGCTGTGCTCTGGGTACGACACAGGGCTGCCGAACGCGGCGGCGAAAACCTCGGTGCCACTCCAGCAGTGCAGCATAGGCACGCGATCGTCGCCGATTTCCTCCAGACAGCGCAATTCATGCTCGAGGACGCGCTTGCCCATCTGGGCGCGGTCTTCGACCTTACCATGCCGCAACACGGTCTGATCGTGCATGCCCGGCGGCGAGACGCGCACGCCGTGCCCGGGAAAAGGGCGATCGAACGAGAAAAGATCGATGAAGAAACGTTGGGATGGAGTCATAGGGGCTTAAGGTTGGTGTAAGGTTAGGAAAGTTGTTAAGGTTAGCAAGATGGGGAGGACTGCTAAGGCGCGTCAGGGCGCACTTGAGCCTGCCAAACTTGATGAACCTGCTCGACCTGCTGAACGTTACGAACCAGTCTGGAGCAGCCGACGCACGGCGGCTAATGGATTGGTGGCGCTGGCGACGTAGTTGGGCAGGTGTGTGACATCGCCATTCACCCATTCGTGAATGCCGCGCGCGCGATAGTCGGCAACCAGATCGTGGAACAGCCGGCCGGCCAGTGCGCGATCTTGTTGTGCCACTGCGTAGATGAACCAGCCGGCCGGCGTGCCCCAGTATCCGCCGTTCTGATATGTTCCCTCTGCCACGGGCAGCAGCAGGCGCTGCCAATACTCGCCAGCCGGCAGGTGCCGGATTTGCCCGCGCTGGGTGATCTCGTCCACATGCGCGGTGAGATACGCCACGATGGATTTGCGCCGGGCCGGGGACAGCGGGAAGTCGAGGTAGACGCAAAAAGCGTTGCCCCAGATGTCGATCTGCCGGCAGTCGATGGATGCGGCGAGGAACATGCCGCTGTTTTCTTCCCACAGCCGGCCCAGGCTGGCTGCGGTTTGCTGGGCGCGCGCTTGAAAGAGGCCGGCGTGACGCATGTCGCCGATCTGTGCATACAGCCGTGCCATCTCGTTGGACGCGCGCCAGTCGAGCAGAGAGCAAAACAATTCCTCGCCGGTCTTGCCGATGCAATCGGTGAAGCCGTAAGGCGAGTGAGGCGCCGCCGGGTCGTTGAACACCAGCCCGGCCTCGCTCAAGGGGATGCCGGCCATGGCGCGCTCCAGGCGTTGCGCATTGGCGCGGAATAGATCGATCTGGCCGGTGTGCCGAACGTAGTCGGCCACGAGCAGTACCATGAACGCGGCGTTGTCCAGCGGCGCCTCGGCGATGGGGCGATCGGCCGGGCCAGCGCAATAGATGCTGACGCCATCGGCCTGCCGGCGGTCGGGGATGACGCCGTCAGCGCGCTGCCCATCCAGCAGGTATTGAATGCCGGCGCGCACTTCGTGCGCGTCCAGCAGGTCAAACACTTGCGTCATGTAGTAGAAGTCGCGCGTCCAGTGCGCGTTGTAGTTGCCGACGCCATCCGGGGTGAACAACATCGTGCCGTCGGCGGCGCGCTTGCGACAGCCGACGATTTGCCGGCGCGCGGCGTCGGTCAGCCATTCGATATCCTGCGCATCGAACCAGGGAATTGATGAGACTGGCATTGGTTTTGTCTCGCTCACGGCGTGAAATGGTAGATTGGATGTGGGCGCAAACGTTCCATCGCGCCGGCCCAGTGGTATGCCGTCAACGGAAAGATGTCAAACAGGCGGGGCGATCGTCATGCCGGCCGGCGCAGATCAATCTGGGTGAATGGTATCCGGCGCAATGCTCAAGCATGTGCGCGCCCGCCCGTCTTCGGCTGTAACCGGGTCGGTGATTTCGCCGCGCTCGCACAGATCGACAAAAACTTCCACCACGCGCGGGTCGAACGCCGAGCCGGCGCCGGCCCGGATGTAGTTGAGGGCTTGATGGGTTGACCATGCAGCGCGGTATGGGCGCTGCGACACCAGCGCATCCCACACATCCACCACCGCGAAGATGCGCGCGGCCAGCGGGATCTCCTCGCCGCGCAGTCCGCGCGGATAGCCGCTGCCATCCCAGCGTTCGTGATGGCAGTATGGAATGTCGAGCGCCGCGCGCAGGTAGGGAATGGGCCACAGGATGTCGCGGGCGTAGTCCACATGCCGGCGCATGATATCCATCTCCTGTTCATTGAGCGGCCCTGGTTTCCTCAATATCGCGTCGGGCACGCCCATCTTGCCGATGTCATGCAGCAATGCCCCGCGCCGGATGTCAATCAATTGATCTTCGGCCACATGCATGGCTTGCGCCACCCGCACGGTCAGTTCGCTCACGCGCTGGCTGTGACCCTCGGTTGATTTATCGCGCAGGTCGAGCACGCGCATCCAGCCTTCAAGGGTGGATTGGTAAGCCTGGGCCAGTTCTTCGTTGACTTTTTTCAGTGCTGCCTCGGCCTCGATCGTGGCGGTGATGTCGCGGGCGCTGATGATCAGACCCATTGTCTCGCCTTGCTCATCGCGTAGTGTTTTGGCGATCGCTTCCATCCAGACCCAGCGCCCGTCGGCGTGGCGGATGCGCACGCGCCGGCTGGCCGGCTGGCGCTCAATAAGCAACTGTGTTAGGTTGGCTTTTATGCTTGCCACCTCGTCGGGATGCACAAATTCGAGAATCGACTTGCCCAGCAATGCTTGGGGTGGATAGCCCAGCGTGATGTAATGGGAGGGGCTTGCATAGACCACAACCCAGTCTTGACTGATCTGGGTGACCAGATCAAGCATGTTGTCGGTGATCATGCGCAAGCGCTGCTCGTTGCGGCGCAACTGGTCTTCCATTTGTTTGCGGTGCGTGATATCGACCGATACGCCGAGAACCTGGCGCACGTTGCCGTCGGCGCTCAGGATGGGCCGCCTTACCGTGTAGAACCAGGCCGGCTGTCCGAATCGATCCAGCATCATCTCTTCTTGGATGATCTTGTCCCGCTGAGTGCGAAAGATCTCGTCGTTATCGTGATTCTGGCGGTTGATGATGGGCTGCGCAGGATTGAGATCGAACTCGGTTTTGCCGAGCATGTCTTCTACTTTGTAGCCCTTGGCTTCGGCCAGCGCGCGATTGACCAACGTGAAGCGGCCCTCGGAGTCTTTGGCAAAGATGTGATTCGGGTTGAGGTCGATGACTTGTTGCAGGAATGCGCGCTGCTCCTCAACCTTGCTCTGCGCCTGGCGACGTTCGTCGATCTCCTGCTTGAGGGTATCGTTGACTTGGCGGAGTTGCAGGGTGCGCTCCTCAACGCGTTGTTCCAGCTCCTGTTTGAGCGCGCGCAACGCTTCGGCGTTTTGCTGATGGCGTTGTGCAATCTGCGCCATTTGAATTGAAAGCTGATAGTTGTCCCGCAGCGTAATCCCGACCCGCAACAGCATCAGGCCGATGACGATCGCCACACCTACAGACAAATCCAGGAACGTTTTGACTTCTATGGCAGGGCCGGCGTCAGAGGCATAGACAATCAGCGTCACAAAAGCGAGCTGGGTGCAGATGAGGGGCAAATAAAGCGCCCACTGAATACGGGGGGGCGCAACGACCCAAGGGCGCGCTGCATCACGCCGGCCGGCCAGCCCGGCCGCCACAGCGCATCCAAATAGACCAATCCCCGCGAGTGACGCACCGGTTGCGCCGGTTCCTAGGGACACCGTTTCGGCCTGCCAGAGTGCATTGCCAATTGCGCTGAGTGCCGCGCTGACTGCCAGGATCTGGAAGGTTGTGCTATCGCCGGCGAATCCGCGCAGCAACGCAAGCAGCGCAACCCACAAGACCACCAGAGCGCCCGCCAAAATGGCCACAATCTGGTTGTGTGTTGATGGCTCGATTGTCGCAAGCTGAGCGCCATGTGACTCGATCAGCAACGTGCGCCAGATCAAACCGCTTGCCAGAGCGACCATCAGGCCATCCAGAAGCATGACCAGCCGCTTGCGGCCTGTGAGTGGCTGAGCGGGCGCTTGTGACAGACCGGCGGCAATCAGCCCACAGAACAGCAGTGAAAAGACGAGCGCGGCCAATGGTTGCGCCTGCTGCAATACTCCGGCCAGAGGATCGGCAAAGATTGCTAATGCAGATTGCAAGGCGAGCATTGCCGTCGCGCTGCCTTGAAGCAACCATGTTCTGCGGATCGCTCCGCCGGCGCGCCCCGCAACGATGAAAATCACAGCAGTGACCAGGGTTTGTTCACAGAGTGCGACTAGTTTCAGCACACTCTGGGCTTGTTCAGAGATAAAGATGCCGGCCACGATTTGGATGACTGTGGCGGCTGCGATGAGACCCAGAATTGCTCCGATCGCCCAGTCTTGAATCGTACGTGCGCGATGAAGAATCATGGGTTGCTTTTGGAGTGCTCCTCTTAGCCCTGTTCAGAACAGAGAAGCACATTCTAAACTAAAGCAACACATCGCGGCGCAAGCAGCCGCGCATCTCTTGGTCAAGGCCGGCAGGTAGAGCAGAAGACAGAAGGGGATGCCTGCTACTTCAGCAGATAGAGCGTCCAAAAAACGGCTAGCCAGACGCCGGCGATGAAGTACCAGTACAGGGCGCAGGCTTGCACGGCGGTTCGACGGCTTGGACTGAACTGGCCCATGAACGCCCGCACCAGAATGATGGTCATGAAAACGACGCCGCCAAACACGCGGGCGACATGAAAGCCCATCAGAAAGAAGAAGGCAGAGCCATAGGCATGGCTGTAGGGCGCAAAACCGAGATTGGCAAATTCATAGACTTGAACGGCCATGAACAGGAGGCCCAGGATGGCCGCTGCGCCGACGCCGGTTTGTAGCCGGCGCGTGTCGCCGGCTGCAATTCCGCGATCGGCCCAGGCCATAAGCGCAACGCTGATAGCCAGGATGAGCGTGTTAATGGCCGGCAGCGTCATCGATAGTGCTGGTGTGTCGGGCGGCGGCCAGGTCTGGCTCATGGTGCGCAGCGAGAACCAGGCCAGGAAAAGCCCCAGGAAAAACATTGACTCGGATACGATGAACAGTACCGCGCCGATCAAGCCTGTATTGCGCCGGCTGCCAGAAACTGCGCCGGCTGTCTTGCCGTCTCTGGTTCTGCTTAGCGTGCTCATGAGGGTATCCCCACGATTGTGGCGTAACTCAGTGCTCGGACGATTGTATGGAGGCGCTGCGGATGTCATCTGCGATCCAGGTGCCCAAACCGATCACAGTAATGACTGCGCCCAACACTACGGCGACTGCGCCGAATGCCAGGCCAAAGCCCAGAATTGTCAATCCGAGCGCCAGGACGATGGGAGAGAAGCTCGGTGATGGCATGTGAATGTGCGCTTCCGCATGGCTGCCAGAGGTCGGCTCTGCCTCATGCGCATGTGGCTGAACAGGTGTATTGCTCATATCGGTTCGGTCTCCATCAGTCTTGAGGTCGGTTCTCAACGATTAGCGAACCATGTAGGTGTTGATCCACAACAGTCCGAGTGCGACGCCGCTGAGGAACAGCGCCGCTGACACGATCAGGACGGTGCGCAGGTGGGCGCGTTGCACAGGCTCAGGGGTTGACATGTCTTTTGTCTCCAATTTGCTACAACTTGCTACAACCAGGTCGTAGCGCGATCGATCACCATGCCGGCGAACAGCAGCGCCAGATACATCAACGAGTATTTGTAAAGCCGGGCTGCTGCCAGTGTCGAAGGATTGCTGCGCAGTTGCCAGGCGCGCGCCAGGAAGATGCCGCCCAGCGCCAGCGCTCCAACCAGATAGACCCAGCCCATCACTCTGAGCGGAACGGGAACCAGCGATAAAACCACCATGGCGATGGTGTACAGCAAGATTTGCCGGATGGTCTCTTGCTCGCCGGCGATCACCGGCAGCATGGGCACGCCGGCGCGGGCGTAGTCCTTCTGCTTCATCAGCGCCAGCGCCCAGAAGTGTGGGGGCGTCCAGTAGAACACGATGGCGAACAGCATGAGCGCCGGCCATGTCAACTGCCCGTTGGCTGCCGCCCAGCCAACCAGCGCAGGAATTGCGCCGGCCCCTCCGCCGATGACGATGTTGTGCCAGGTGCGCCGCTTCAGCCAGCGCGTGTAGAGGACGGTGTAATACACAAAGCCGGCCAGCGCCAGCGCCGCAGTCAAGATGTTGACAAACAGGACCAGGAGGGTGAACGCCAGGCCAGCCAAAGTAAAACCGAAGATGTAGGCGTTGCGCACCGGCACGCGACCCTGGGGCACCGGCCTGAAGCTGGTGCGGCCCATCACGCGATCGATGTCGGTGTCGTAGGCCATGTTGACGGCATTGGCCCCGCCGGCCATCAGATATCCTCCGATCATTGTCCAGAAAACCAGATACCAGGCTGGAGGGCCGGCTGGCGTGATGAACATGGCGGCCAGGGTGGTCAGCAGCAACAGAGAGATGACGCGCGGTTTGGTCAGCGCAAGATAGTCGCGCAAAATGCGCCGCCAGCGGGCCGGCTCGGCCCTAGCCGGATCCGGTAGATCGAAGGGCAGCCGGTGTGCCATGACTGCCAGCGACAGGGCGCTCAACCAGGTGAAGGCTGCTACGGCGTTGTGCAGTGTGGCCAATGCTGCTGGCCGGCCTGTCCATACCATTGCTGCGCCAAGGGTGGCCTGCGTCAGGATGCCGCCCATCAGCGCATAGGCCGGGATCAGCAGGGGACGCGCGGCGACGTGAGTGTGTGCAGCCCGGCGCGCCCGCGCTCCAGCCCATAGCGCCAGAATCAGCGCGCCGGCAGCCGCGACCCGATGCAGCCATTGCGCGAACACCAATGGCCCGCCATTTGGCAGCAACGATCCGTTGCACAACGGATAAGATGCGCCGCAGGCCAGCGCAGCGCCGCTGCCGGCCACAATCCCGCCGGTGATGAGCAGCAGGTAGATAGCGCCGGCGGTCAGCCCAAGAGACCGGCGCAGCGCGCGGGTGGCATGGCTGGCTTCGCGCCGCCCTGCATCATCGGTGTGCGCCAGGATGCTCATAGTTGCCAGACAGCCGCCAAGCGCCATGCCGATTGCCAGATGCGCAGCCACGCTGGCAGTGTGCAGCAGCGACCAGACTGTCACCGCGCCCAGAACGATCTGGATGGCAAGCAGCCCCAGCGTCGCAGCGCTGAGACGCATCAGCGCCGGGCTTGTCTTCCAGCGAAAGTTCAGTACGGCAAGGCCCACGATCAGCGCGCTGACAACGCCGGCAAACACGCGATGGAAGACTTCGATGACGGCGTGGGGCGTGGGAATGGGGATCACCTGGCCATAGCACAGCGGCCAGTCTGGGCAACCCAACCCTGAATCTGTGACGCGCACGACGTTGCCCACCACAATCAGAAAATAGGTCAGGATGGTTGTGGTTAGCGTCAGTTTGCGCAGCACGCTGAGTCGATCTGTCTGACTGCGAAGCGCGAAGGTCAGGTGTGTCATGATGAAAGCCGGCGCTAATGCTCGCGTGAGGCGGCGGGAGGTTGGCCGGCCGCAGCCAGGCGCAGATCGCGCACCGGTCTTTCGCTGTTCACCGATGGCAGAACAGCAAAATTGTGCTCCGGCGGCGGGGAGGTGGTTGTCCATTCAAGCGTGTTGCCTTCCCAGGGATCATTGCCGGCCGGCTCGCCTCGGCGTAGTGACTGAATGAAGTTGGCCATGAAGATCAACACCGAGACGGCGATCATGAAGGCGCCGATGGTGGCGATGAGATTGCCCAGGTCCCAGCCCCGGTCGCCCGTGTAGGTGGCGATGCGACGCGGCATGCCCATCAGGCCGAGCAGATGCATGGGGAAGAAGGTGAGGTTGAATCCCACCCACATCAGCGCGAAGTTGATCTTGCCGAGCGTATCGTTGAGCAGGCGACCGGTGATCTTGGGCAGCCAGTAGTAGAAGCCGGCGAAGATGCCGAACACGCTGCCGCCGAACAGCACGTAGTGGAAGTGGGCAACGACCCAGTAGGTGTTGTGCAGTTGCATGTCGAGTGGGATGAGGGCCTGGATGACGCCGGTGAGGCCGCCGATGACGAAGGTGCTGAGAAAGCCGAGACACATCAGCAGCGGCGTCTTCAGGCTGATGGAGCCACCCCACAAGGTGAACAGCCAGTTGAACATCTTCACGCCGGTCGGCACGGCGATGATCATGGTCGTCAACATGAAGAAGCGCTCGACGATGGGATCAACACCAGAGACGAACATATGATGCACCCAGGTGGTGAACCCCAAGATGCCGATCAGGATGGTGGAGACGACAACTGCCTTCAGGCCGAACAGGGGTTTGCGCGAGAACACCGGCAGGATCTCTGACACGATGCCCATGGCCGGCAGGATCATGATGTACACCGCCGGGTGCGAATAGAACCAGAACATGTGTTGCCACAGGCGCGCGTTGGCCGTATTGAAGAACTGGGTTGCGAAATTGCGGTCTGCGATCAGCATGGCCAGGGCAGCCGTCAGCACCGGCGTGGCGATCAGTACCATCGCTGCTGTGACGATCATGGCCCACACGAACATCGGAATGCGCCAGATTGTCATCCCCTGTGCGCGCATGGTGTAGGCCGTCACCAGGAAGTTGACTGCGCCCAGCGTGGAGGAGACGCCCAGTAGGACGACGCCGAGCAGCCAGATGTCCATTCCAATCTGGGGCGAGAACTGCTTGTTGGAAAGTGGCACATAGGCTGTCCAGGCTGCGTTGGACGCGCCGCCAGGTAGCAAGCCGAGGATGCCCAGGACAAAGCCGCCTTCCATGACCACGCCGGCGAAGACAAGCAGCCACAGGCTGAGCGCGTTCAGGCGGGGAAACGCCACGTCGCGCGCGCCGATTTGCAAGGGCAGGAAGTAGTTGGCGAAGCCCACCAGGCAGGGGATGGTGAACAGGAAGATCATGCCGGTCCCGTGCATGGTGAAGAGCTGGTTATAGAGGTCCTGGTTGACAATCTGCAAACCGGGCGCAGCGAGTTGCAGGCGGATCACCAACGCCATCAGACCAGACAGCAGGAAGAACACGAAGGTCGAAGCCAAATACATGATACCGATGCGCTTGTGGTCGACCGTTGCGAGCCAGCCGGCGATGCCGCGCTTCATGTAGTCTGTGCGGGCGGGAATACTGATAGTTGCCATAGTCCAGAATCCAAAAGGTCAGAATTTGGGCCTCGGAGTACGCAATTGCGACTCCAAAATCCCAAAGCTAAAGTCGTAAATCCAAAATCAGCGTAGGGTTTGCAAATATGCGACCAGGTCTTCAATCTCTTGTGGTTTGAGATTCAAGTTGGGCATGGCTGTGCCGGGCTTGATAGCTTGCGGGTCATGCAACCAGTCGCGCAGATTTTCCGCGGTGTTGGGGACGACCTCTGCAATAGTGTCATAGGTGGCAAAGCGGGTCAGGCTGCGCGGCGCGACGTTGCCCTGCGCTTTTGTGCCGTCAATCGTATGGCATGACCAGCAAATGTTCTGGTTCATGAAGATGTCCTTGCCGCGCTGAGGGTCGCCGACCGCCACCCGGCCGGACACGCCGGCCGTTTGTTCCTGAAACCATCGGTTGTACTCGTCTTCGGGCAGCGCGCGCACTTTGGAGATCATCTGAGCATGCGCTACCCCGCAGAAGACATTGCATTGCCCGATGTATTCGCCCGGCGGGACGTTGAACCACACGTAGGACACCTCGCCGGGGTTGACGTACAGCATCGGCCCGAACGCCGGCATCCACCAGGCGTGAATGACATCGGCAGTAGTCATGTCGAGACGGATGGTTTTGTTGGCCGGCACAATCAGCGTCTCGTTGGCGGTTACGTTGCCGCCGGGATACTTGTATTGCCACACCCACTGCCGGCCCACAACTTCAATCACCAGATCAACTTGTTTAGCCTCTTCGATGCGCCGCAGTGCTTCCTTGTCGTTGATGTTGTGCACATGCGCCAGCGGCATCGTGGGCGACCCGCGGGCCGTCATGCGGCCAAGCGTGTCCACTGCGAACCCGAAGACGACTCCGACCACCAGGGCCGGCGCGACAGTCCAACCGATCTCAGCCGCAGTGTTGCCGTGCACCTGGTTGGGCGTTTCGTCGGCGCGACGACGGCGAAACTTGATCACCGAGAAAACGATCAGCCCTTCGACGAGGATAAAAATAATGAACGAGAGGACATACACGATCCCAAAGAGATCGTTAATCAGTCTGGCGTCATAAGACGCCGGAGGCACAAGCACGCCTATTCACCTCACATCCCAAATTCATACAACCCAACAAACAACCCGGCGGCGTCCCCGCTCCAGGTGTACACTGTGCGGGTTATGTCGCCACTAAGCGCAACGGATTCTAGCGTCTACCGCCATTTTGAGATGTGATTTTTGTCATACGCGGCAGATGATATTCATCCTGGTTTTGGGGCGCCCAGCGCGTTTGGTTCTGCCTGATTCGAACAAAGTGTGGACATTGCTTCTGGCCGATGCAAAGTTGTGAGCCGGCGGCGGTGAGCCGAGGCGATGCCGCCCCAGGTGCTGCACCAGGTGATGAAGGTGCGGTGTGCGGTGTGCGATGTGAGGACTATCACACACCGAGGCCGCGGTGTGAGCCGTGCAGGTCATCGGAATTTTCGCCCTGCGCGCCGGCCTCGTGCGCCCGCTCCGCGCAAATGGTGGTATACTACTGGCATTGCCCCAATGGCGCAGTGGATAGCGCGTTTGGTTGCGGACCAAAAGGTCGGGAGTTCGAGTCTCTCTTGGGGCATTTCCGAAGGTCGAAGGATGAGGGATGAAGTGATTCGTCCTTAATGCTTCGACCTTTAATCGTTTTCTAGCATGGCGCATCAAATCGAAGTTGACCGACTGTCCAAGCACTATCAGGTGCACGAGAAAGAGCCAGGGCTGATGGGCAGCCTGCGCGCGTTTTTCGCCCGCAAGTATCGCGTGGTGAAGGCGGTGGAAGGGGTGTCCTTCAACATCGACGCCGGGGAGATGGTGGGTTTTCTCGGCCCGAACGGCGCCGGCAAGACGACCACGCTCAAGGTGCTCTCCGGCTTGCTGTATCCCACCAGTGGCCGAGTGAATGTGTTGGGTTTCATACCCCACCAACGGCAGAACGAATATCTCAAGCAGTTCACTCTGGTCATGGGCCAGAAGCAGCAACTGATGTGGGATCTCCCCCCCATGGAGACGTTTCTGGTCAACCGGGCCATCTATGAAGTGCCCAAGGGGGATTTTGCAGCAATTCTGAAAGAGCTAGATGACTTGCTTGAGTTAGGGCCTCTGCTGAAGAAGCAAGTGCGCAAGCTGTCACTGGGCGAGCGCATGAAGTGCGAACTGGCCGCGGCGTTGTTGCATCGCCCCAAAGTGCTTTTTCTAGACGAGCCAACGATTGGCCTGGATGTGACAATGCAAGCGCGCATCCGCGACTTTATCGCCGAGTACAACCGCCGGCATGGCGCCACAGTGATTCTTACTAGTCACTACATGGCTGATGTGACGGCCTTGTGCGAGCGCATCATCGTCATCGACAGGGGGCGCTTGCTGTACGACGGCAACTTCCGCGCGCTGATCGAACGCGTGGCCCCGTATAAGGTGCTGAAGTTGCAGTTTGAGCGGCCGCCCGATCTGGCGGCGCTTGCGCAATTTGGCACAGTGGCTCGCGCTGACGGCCTGACGGCAGTGTTACATGTGCCCCGCGCGCACGCCACAGATATGGCTGCGCGCCTGCTTTCGCAGGTCGAAGTAGACGACATCAATTTTGAGGAGCCGGCCGTCGAGGACATCATCCGCCAGGTGTTTGCCGGCCAGGTTGACGGTCTGCTGTCCGAAACAGGTATGGCGCGCGCGTCGTAGTGTGTTGCGCGCTGCATATTGCACGTTGCAGGGTGTTGGGTATTGGGTATGCTGCGCAAGTATCTGGCGCTGATGCGGCTGAATTGGGGGCTGTCGTTGGAGTATCGCGCCGAAGGCGTTATCTGGTTGATGACCAATCTGTTCAGCGTCATCATGCTGCTGGTGTGGCTCAGCATCAGCCAGGCCGGCCCGGTCAACGGCTTTTCTGCCGCAGACTTCGTGGCCTACTACATGGTCGGCCTGATTGTGCGCCAGTTGACCGCCGCGTGGTCTTCGTGGGAACTGTCGTTTGCCATTAGTGAAGGCCGGCTGTCGCCGCAACTGCTGCGGCCGATTCATCCCATTCATCATGAGATCACCGCCAACTGGTCGGAGAAAATCATGCGTCTGACGATCCTGCTGCCCATCGTGGCGGCTGTGCTCGCGCTCACACCTGGCGTCTGGCTGGAACTCACGCCGGCCGCGCTGTTTGCGTTTGCATTGTCTGTGGTGGGGGCCTGGGCAATCTACTTTCTGGCCGATTACTGCGTGGGCATTCTGGCCTTCTGGACAACCCAGGCGACGGCCTTCTCCAATATTTTGTTCGGCTTGAAAATTGTGCTGGGTGGGATTCTCGCTCCAATCCAAATGTTCCCGCCGGCCATTCAGCCTTTTCTGGAGTGGCTGCCGTTCAAGTATATGCTGGCTTTCAGCAACGAGATCGCGCTCGGTCAGGCAACCGGCGAACGCCTGTTGTTTGGTCTGGCTGTGCAATGGGCATGGGTGCTGGCGCTCTGGCTGTTGATGCAGTTGTTGTGGCGGTTGGGCGTTCGCAGCTATGGCGCAGTGGGCGCGTAGAGAGAAGGGGAGCGGAGGCGCAGCATGCGATATGCGAGGCTGTTTGGGCTGTTTCTGAAAGCCAGCTTTTTGGTGGAGCTGGAATACCGCGCCAACTTTGCTGCACGGGCTATGGTGTCGGTGTTTTGGGCCGGCGTGACGCTGGTGGGCGCCGGCGTGTTCTATTCCCACACCGATACGGTCGGCGGCTGGACGTTTGACGAGGCCCTGGTCATCATCGGCCTGTTCACGTTTATGGGTGGGGTCATCCAGACCTTTCTACAACCCAATGTGCAGCGTATCATCGAGATGATCCGGCTCGGCACGCTCGACTTCGTGTTGACCAAGCCGGTCAACAGCCAGTTCATGGCATCCTTGCGCTACTCCCAAATGTTCAGCATCGTAGACATGCTGCTGGGCGTAGCGATTGTCGTGTGGGCTCTTTTCCGGTTGCGCTATGCGCCAGACCTGCTGACACTGGCGCAATTTGCGCTGATGCTGGTCATGGCGATTTTGATCGTCTATAGCATCTGGATGGTGATTGCCACGCTGGCGTTCTGGTTGGTCAAAGTGAACAACATGGCCGAGTTATTCAACTCGGTCTATGACACCGGCCGCTTCCCGGTGACGACTTTTCAGGGCCTGATCCGGCTGGCCCTGACTTTCGTCGTTCCGATAGCCTTCATCACCACGTTCCCGGCTCAGAGCCTGTTGGGCTGGCTGGATGCCACGACGCTGCTGGCAGCCGTGGCGATGGGAGTAGGGTTGTTCACGGCCAGCGCGCTGTTCTGGCGGCGTGCAGTGCGCAGTTATAGCAGCGCCGGTTCCTGAGATGACTTCTAGTTACTCTGGCTGCGGTGCAGGAGAGATGGGCCATGCCGTGGGGATCCAAATCGTTCCACGATCAATTCGTGGATGGCTGTGCTCAGCCAGTGGCCGGTGATCTTCATCTGCACACTCCAGGGGGCCGGCTCGATATGCTTGGCCAGGTAGCTGTCGAAGGTCAGCCGCTGCACATCGGGGTCCTGGCACATGGCAGCAAAGATTTCGCGCTGCGTGTCGCTGTTATAGGAGATGCGCTGCAGCAGTTGCAGAAAGGTGTAGGTGGGCCGATAGCGCTTCCACCACTGGGCGTCATAGTCGCGCCGCAGATGCTCGGCAGAGGGGTTGTCGAGATGCGCGGCAATCGCGCGGGCAGCCATCTCGCCGGACTTCATCGCCCAGTAAATGCCTTCGCCCGATGTGGCCTGCACCAGGCCGGCTGCGTCGCCGATCAGGGCGACGCGGTCGTAAGACAAATGCTTGCGCGGGTGCATGGGTAGATGGTGCGCTTCGAACAGGATTGATTCGCCTTCGCCCAGTTGATCCTTCAGCCGGCTTTTTAGATTGTTGAGCAGGTCACGGGCGTGCTGGGTCTTGCCGGCGCCGGCGCCGATGCCGGCGGCCACGTGGTCATACTTCGGGAATACCCAAGCGTATAGATCGGGGCTGACATCGTCGCCCAGATATAACGCCGCGCGCTGCTCCCAGTACTGCATGGTGTGTGCAGGCAGCCGAATCCGCTCCTGGTAGGCGACGGCCATTGGCAACCGCTCCAGCCCCAGCGCTTTGGCGACGGCAGAGTAAGCGCCATCTGCGCCGATGACGGCTGCGGCCTGCACATGCTGCGCGCGCCGGCGCTTGTCCTCGTAGGTGACCTGCACGCCGCTGGGCCCGATCTGCAGGCCGGTGAACTTCCCCTCGATCAAGGTTGCGCCACGTTCGACGGCGCGCTGGCGGATGAAGCGGTCGAACTTTTCGCGCCGCACCATGGCGATGAAGTCGCGATCAGAGGGATGGCTGCTGGCAACAGGAAACTCTGACATCTGGCGCGGGGATGCCACTACAGCCGTTTTCACCTTCCGATCAATCAGATCTTCCGGCAAGTGGTATTCGCTGAACACAAGCGGCGGCACGGCTCCTCCGCATGGCTTGACGTAGTTCAGGTCGCGCTCAAGCAAGATCACCTCGACGCCCAGCTCACGCAGCGTGTTTGCCGCGATACTGCCGCCTACAGATGCGCCTACAACCAGCACCGGTTCCATCGTCTCTTCCTCCTGTTGTGTCTCACGTCACAAAACGTTCAACCCAATGGCTGCTGCCAGCATCCCCCACACATAGAGTGGAATGGCGATGATGTTGTACTTCACCGCCATGTCATTCACCGGGTTCTTAACCAGCTTGATCTGCGACGGCCACTGGCCTAGGGTGAACAATGCGACAACGCCGGCGGCGATCGGGCTGCCCCAGATCAGCAGCAGAACGACTACGATGATCTGCGCGGCGTTGATCGTGATGACGGCCAGCCAGGCGGCCATCTGCTCGCCATACAGCACCGGGATGGAAAGAATGCCCATCTGGCGATCGCCGGTCACACTCTTAAAGTCGTTGATGGTCATGATGCCATGTGCGCCGAGCGAATAGATGATGGCGAGTGCCAGGCTGGGCGGGGTGATTGGAATTTGAAAGGTCAGATGGCCGGCAATCCAGGCCAGCCCTTCATACGCTATGGCAACGGTCAGGTTGCCAATCCAGCCGTTGCGCTTCAAGCGCAGCGGATGCACCGAATAGGAAATCGCCAGACCCAGCCCGACTGCGCACATCAGCATGACAGAGGGGCCCAGAAACAGGCCGACCAAGAGGGCCGCGATAGCCAGCCCGAAGATGGTGAGGTAGATTTGCAGCTCGCTGACCTTGCCAGAAGGAATCAGCCGGTCGGGCTGATTGATGGCATCGACATCGCGGTCGCAGTAATCGTTGAGCACTTGCGAGAAGCCGGTGAGCAGCGGGCCGGCCATGGCTACCCCAATTGCGACTTTGCCGATGTTGAGGATGCTCAGCCATACATCGCCTTCGGCAGACAGATTGAAGTAGACGCTATGGCTGGCGATTGCACCGACCATGAAAGCCCAAGCTGGGGCAAACCAGGTGTGTGGCTTCATCAACGTCAGGCTTTTGAGCAAAGCCGCTTTGACACTGGCCGACCGTGACGCTGCAAGGGGCGCGTCTTTGATCATGTTGAATCCTCCGTATCTCGCCAACCTGTCGGCAGACATGAGCCGGCTGGCTGGCCGGAATCATACAACGAGACGGTCGGCTTGGCGAATCTACCCTGGGCAAACGCTCGCCAGATCGGCCTGTGTCACCTGCCAGCGACGCGCAGTCAACGCACAG
This sequence comes from Candidatus Roseilinea mizusawaensis, assembly GCA_016841965.1. GTDB lineage: Bacteria > Chloroflexota > Anaerolineae > J036 > Brachytrichaceae > Roseilinea > Roseilinea mizusawaensis. The sequence continues at coordinate 42,792 of JAEANN010000029.1, forward strand.
TGAGGTCAGCTTAACTGCCGTCGCCGATCTGCTAGGCGGGCGCTGGCGGCGCTGGAGCGGGAGCTAGACGAGTCCGGCGTGGCGCTGGCGCAGCAAGTCTGGGCGAGGGTGCAGGCGCGCGCGCCCGACGGGGGCAAAGCATTGTATGGTGTGTATGCGCGCATCGTCAGACCGTTGGGGCGCCGGCAGCGCGGGGCGGCGGTGCGTCGGTGCGGGGTGTAGCGCAGATTTGTGACAGTCACCGCCGGCAGCACTGACGGATTGCGGCGTCTAGCCGATTGCTGTGCAGTTCACACCAGGCGGCGAGCATGGCCGCAGCATGCCGCCGTTCCCAGCCCCGACAGGGGCCTTTCAAACGTCGCTGTATCACCGTCTTG
>JAEANN010000033.1 GCA_016841965.1 Candidatus Roseilinea mizusawaensis
TCGGGGCTGGGAACGGCGGCATGCTGCGGCCATGCTCGCCGCCTTGTGTGAGCTGCACAGCAATCGGCTAGACGCCGCAATCCGTCAGTGCCGCCGGCGGTGACTGTCACAAATCTGCGCTACACCCCATCGCCCGCTTGTTGTGCATGAGTCAAACGCGGCACTCTGTTTGCCTATTGTGAACGATGCCTGCTGAGCAGCAGACAATTGCTCAATCGCCTGCCGGCGCGCCGCGCGCATACACAACGATGAAACGTCCTGCGCGCCGACCGAAGACAATCAGAAGCGTCAGACGCGAGCGAGGGCAGGCGTACAATAGATTCTAACGGACGATCTATGACAACCATTTACCAGCGCATCGATCAGTTGCCGGTCGAGATTTATCCGACGAATGCCGCACTGGGCCTGGCTGCCGCCTTGGCTGCCGTCGCCACGATCCAGGCGGCCATCCACGACAAAGGGCACGCCAACGTGATCCTAGCCACCGGCAACTCGCAACTCAGCCTGTTCGCCGGCCTTAGCGCCGCAAGCGGCGTGGACTGGTCGCGCGTGCGCGTCTTCCACATGGACGAGTACGTGGGCATCACCGACCAGCACCCGGCCAGCTTCCCGCGCTTTCTGCGCGAGAAGATTCTGGGCCGCTTCAACCCTGGCGCGTTCTATGCGATCGACGGCGTGGCGCCATCGCTGGAGCAGGAGTGCGCCCGCTACGCCGAGTTGTTGCGCCAGCACCCGGCCGACCTGTGTTGCCTGGGCTACGGCGAAAACGGCCACATCGCCTTCAACGACCCGCCCTTCGCCGAGTTCAACGACCCGCTGTGGGTAAAAGTGGTGCGCCTGGCAGAGGCAAGTCGCCGACAACAGGTTGGCGAAGGCCATTTTCCTACCCTGGCCGATGTGCCCGCACATGCCATCACATTGACCATCCCGGCCCTGCTGGCGGCGAAGCGGCTGCTGTGCATCGTGCCCGAACGGCGCAAAGCAGCGGCGGTCAAGATGGCATTGACCGGCCCGATCAGCGAAGACTGCCCCGGCTCGATTCTGCGCACCGTGCCGCACGCCACGCTCTATCTGGACGCCGATTCGGCGTCGTTGTTGCCACTCGCATCCGCGTAGACCACCGCGCCATCGACGATCGTCGCCAGGATGGTTGCCCGGCGCGCGCGCTCATCCCACTTGAAAAGCGTGTGTGTGCGCCGGCCACTGGGCGCTTCGCCCTGAAGCAGCCTGGCCGGATTGAGCGATGCCATCTGCGCGGCCTGGGCGAGGGTGCAGCCGGCCAGCCGCACAGCGTTCTCCACGCAATCTTTGAGCGAGCTGGTCGAGCCGGCCAGATAGGGTGTGCCAAACACCGACAGTCGGCCATTGGGCTGCAACTCGACCTTGCCGCCAATCGCATTCTCGTACACGCCGGGCGGCATGCGCGCCAGCGCCACAGCATCGCTGACCAGAATTGTGCGTGCGGCGCCTTTTGCGCGCGCAATCACTTTCATCACGCTGGCCGGCAAATGATGCCCGTCAAAAATTGCGCTGGCCCATAAGCGATCCTCGGCCAATTGATCCCAGATCATGTTAGGGTGTCTGGGCAGCATGGCCGGCGCGCCGTTGCCCAGATGGGTGGAGAGAGTTGCGCCGGCATCGACTGCCGCCGCAATCTCATCGGTTGTCGCCAGGGTATGCGCCAATCCGACCACGATGCCGGCCTGCGTCAGCCGGCGGATGAACGGGACCGCTCCCGGCGTTTCCGGCGCGAGCGACACCAGTCGGATGCGCCCCCCGGCGGCTTCCTGCCAGCGCGCAAACTCATCCCAGTCCGCTGGGCGGACGTGCTCGCGCGGGTGCGCGCCGCGCGCCCCATCCAGCGGCGAGATGTATGGCCCTTCCAGGTGAATGCCGGCCACCGAGGCTGCAATGTGGGCGTCCTCCTCGCAGGCCAGCGCCACCGCCCGCGCGCAGCGCGTGATGTGCTCGAACGACTGGGTCACAATGGTGGGGCAGCAACGCGCCACACCTTCTTGCCACAGCCGGCGCACCATGCCCGCTACCGTTGCCGGTTCGACATCCGCCGCGTTAATGTCGTAGCCGGCGAAGCCGTTGACTTGCAGATCGAACCAGCCGGGACTGAGGAACAGGCCGGGCGCGGGGGTGTCGCCGCCGGGCCAGAGGTGAGCGCCACCCGCTGTGATGTCGAGCCCAGCCGGAGTTTGAGTGAGCAGGTCAAAGGCGGCTATTTTCATCGCCTATCACGCAGGTGTTTGCCAACTATACTTTCACCAAGACGCACCTGGTCGAAATCGCGCCATGCGCATGGAGGCCGGGTGAAATGCTGAGAGGCGGCCCAAGGGCTTGCCCTACGGAAGCCACGGCGGCAGCCGGTCGATGTTGAGATGCCGCGCGCCATCCAGCGGCAGCGCCGCCGGCCCCACGGGCGGGAACTCATCGGCTCGCACCGGCAAACCATCTGGCTGTGGGCGTCCATTGATCTGATTGTCGATTACGCCTATTCCCGCACAGGCCGCGTCGATCAACAGCGCGCGGCTGTCGGGGGCCGGCTGGAACACGTTGCCGGCGATCAGAATGTCGCGCAGGCCGGCCGGAATATGAATCTCGGCCGCCAAAGCCGGGGGGTTGATGCGCTGCGCGTTGCCGGCAAAGGTGTTGCCCTCGATGCGCGTGCGATCCCCGCCATGCGCGATGGGCGGGCGAAACTCAAGGCCATGCCCGCCATTGGCAGCGATGGTATTGTTGCGGATGCAGTGGTCGGTGTCGCGTTCACCAATCGAGATGCCGGCCCCGCCATTGCGCTCCAGCCGGTTATCCTCGCAGATCGAGTGCGTCGTGCGCAGGCAGTAGAACACGCCGCACGCGCCGTTGTCATGGACATGATTGCGCTGCAAGAGGTAGCGCACCGAGCCGCTGCCGGGATGAATACCGCCGCCGGCATTGTGATGAGCGCGACATCCGCGCACGATCACATCCGCGCATTGCTGAAAGCTGATCGCGTCGCCGTTGAAGTGGCGCACCTCTACGTTCTCCAGCCGCGCCCGGCGCGCCATCAACAGGAAGACACCCCCACCCCGGCAGCCGTTCAGCGTGTGTGTCTCTTCAGGGTTGCCGTCAATGGTGATGTTCTCCAGCGCCACATTTTCAACGCCGACTGCATCGACGATGGGGAAGATGGTGGTCACGCGCCCGCGTTTGGCCGGCCAGTAGTCGTGGTTGAGCATGCGGTCGATGAAGAACAGATCACCCTTGCGCTCAACAATGGTGGCTACTGTGTCGTAGAAGCCCATCGAGTCGTCGTCGGTGATGTGCACACCCATGCCGACTTGTAGCCGATCCGGCTCGGTGACGGTGAACTCGTAGTGACCGTAGCCAAGATAGTCCAGCAACGGCACAGTGACGCTGGGTTCCTTGAACAGCACAGTGCCCGGCTCGCCAATGAGGCTCACGCCGCTGCGCAAATGCAGGGCGTCGCGCATACGATAGACGCCGGCCGGCGCCTCGACGACGCCGCCGCCGGCCGCGGCAACGTCATCGATGGCGCGCTGAAGCACCTGGTGGGTGAAGCCCGCGTAAGGGCCGGTGCCGGCCTTGATCACGCAAGTCATTCGTGCGTCATTCCCGCCCTGGCCGTTGTGTGGCTCTTTGCGCGACACTCCCGGCACAGACCAAAGATTGCCAGATGATCGATGCGCGGCTCGAAGTCGTAATTGCGGCGCAGGGTTCTGCGCAACACATCCAACACACGATCGTCCAGTTCGCTGATCGATCCGCATGACAGACAGACCAGATGATGATGGCGATGATCGTCGATGACTTGATAGACGATCGCTTCGCCGCCCAGATCAGTCTGGGAGATCAGCCCGACCTGCTTCAGCCATTGCAGCACGCGATAGATGGTGGCGGTGTCCATCACTTCGCCGGCCTGCTGCAACACGCGCTGCACGTCGTTCACAGTCAAATGGTCACCGCTGCGGATAAGCACTTCGAGCACTTTGCGGCGCGGATAGGTCAGGCGCTCGCCTTTGCCGCGCAGCCGCGTCAGCGTCTCATGAAAGGTGTCTGCTTCTTGCATCGCGGGCTGTGTATCATCTCCTGCGCAGAGATTCTAGCACTGACCGGAGGCCGGGCGCTGATGATGTGGTTGCATATAAAATCATGCTTGTTTTCACGTCAGTTGGCTTATTCAAGCTGCCTGATGCCGGCTACCAGATGGATTGCCCGGCCATACATGCAGCCGTGCGGCTGGCAGCCGGCTCATCGGCATGCAATAGCCCAGCCCATCGCCTGGTTTGATCGCATACTGGCGCTTGACGGGAAGTATAATGATCCAAGCCTTACTTCTCAAGTTAAATTCTGGCTGCTATGAAGTTTTGCGAACTTTGACAGCGGAGGTGATGTCTATCGAGAAAGCATCTACCGACAATAAGGTCTTGATTGCAGATTTGGACGCTAAAATTCATCGAACACCTTAACACAAAGTAAAGAGGAGTACCAGGATGTCTCAGTTTAATCGTTCGATTAATCAGCGCTTGTCTCGTCGTCAAGTTCTCAAAGCTGCAGGACTAATTGGCTTAGGCGGCGCGCTGGCCGCGTGCGCGCCGGCTGCACAGCCGGCTCAAACCGGTGCTCAGCCAACTGCAGCGCCGCAGCAAGCCGGCGGCGATGCCAAGGGCGCCTACGCCACAGTGGTCAAGATCGCCGGTATCAACTGGTTTAATCGTATGGAAGAAGGCGTCAAGGAATGGGGTCAGCAGAATGGCGTGACGGCATTCCTCACCGGCCCAGAGAAAGCTGACGCTGCGTTGCAAATCCCAATCATCGAGAACCTGATTGCGCAGAAGGTTGCCGCGCTGTGTGTGGTGCCCATGGATCCAGATGTGCTGGACCCCGTGCTGAAGAAAGCCATGGACGCCGGCATCGCCGTGATCACGCATGAAGCGTCCAACCAGAAGAGCATGCACTGGGATATCGAGGCATTCGACAACACCGCCTATGGCGCGCACCTGATGGACTTCATCGCTGCGCAAACCGGCGGCGAGGGCGAGTACGCCGTGTTTGTCGGCAGCCTGGGTTCGAAGACCCACAACGAGTGGGTGGATGGCGGCATTGCCCGCCAGCAAGAGAAGTACCCCAACATGAAGCTGGTTGCTGACAAGCAGGAGACCAAAGACGATTCGCAGATCGCCTATCAAAAGATGAAGGAGCTGCTCAAGGCGTATCCCAACCTGCGCGCGGTGCAGACCAGCGCCTCGACCGACGCAGCCGGCGTGGGTCAAGCCATCGAAGAAGCCGGCCTGGTTGGCAAGATCGTCGTAGCCGGCACGTCGCTGCCTTCAATCAGCGGCAAGTTCATCGAGAGCGGCGCGGTGCAAATGATCAGCTTCTGGGATCCCAAGTTGGCCGGCATCGCCATGAACAAGCTGGCCATGATGCACATCAAAGGCGAGAAGATCGGCGACGGCATGGATCTCGGTATCGAAGGCTACAACAAGTTGATCGCCAAGGGCAACGTGCTATACGGCGCAGCCTGGGTGGACGTGACCAAGGATAATCTCGGTCAGTACAACTTCTGAAGTCGGCGACGCTCTTGACACAACTATGCATGCTATGGGGCAGGCGCGCGCCTGCCCCATTTCCACGCGCTCTCCATGGCCGACGCATTCTTGAGCCTCAGTCACATCAGCAAATCTTACGCCGGCGTCCAGGCGCTTGACGACGTCAGTCTGATCGTCAAGCCGGCTGAAATCCATTGCCTGGTCGGCGAGAACGGATCGGGTAAGTCCACCCTCATCAAGATCATAGCCGGCGTGGTGTCCCCCGATGAAGGCCAGATCGTGATCAACGGCAAGCCTTTCCCCAGGCTTGCTCCTATGGATGCCATTCGCGAAGGCATCCAGGTGATCTATCAAGACTTCTCGTTATTCCCGAATCTGACAGTTGCCGAAAACATTGCCTTGAACTATGAGCTGTCGCGCAATACGCGCATCGTGCGTTGGGGAGAGGTGCGCCGGCTGGCGCAGGCCGCGCTGGACAAAATTGGCGTGCGCCTGCCGTTGGATGCTGAAGTCGAATCCATCCCGGTAGCGGATAAACAACTGGTTGCCATTGCCCGCGCTCTGGTGCAGAACGCCCGTCTGATCATCATGGATGAAGCGACGACAGCGCTGACTGAAAAGGAAATCCGCGCGCTCTTCGGCGTCATTCGCAATGTGCAACGGGATGGCGTGGCCGTTTTGTTCGTCAGTCACAAACTCAACGAAGTGCTGGAGATCGCCGACAAGGCAATGATCATCCGCAACGGCAAAGTAGTGGTCGATGCGGACGCCGCCGCCCTTGACCGCAACAAGCTGGTGTATTACATGACTGGCCGGCGCATCGATGAAGCCGATTATGATTACGTACCCCAGTCTAAGCAGCCCCTGCTCGAAGTCAGTCATCTCAGTTCGCCGGGCAACTTTGAAGATATCAGCTTTAGCTTGTATCCCGGCGAGATTGTCGGCGTGACTGGCCTGCTGGGCAGTGGGCGCACTGAACTGGCGCTGTCGTTATTCGGCGTGCTGCCGGCTATGCGTGGCGAAGTTCGCATTGATGGTCAGTTGGTTCGCATCCGCGACATTCAGAGCGCCATTCGGCACGGCATTGGTTACGTGCCTGAAGATCGCCTGACAGAGGGGTTGTTCCTCGATCAGTCAATTAACCGCAACATTGTCATTCGCACGATCGACACTCTCAGGCAAGCTGGCGGTCTGTTGTCGCCCGCCCGGCTCGAGGCACACGCCCGCGAATGGATCAACAATCTCTCGATCAAGACCAGCAATCCGGAATTGCCGGTGAAGAGCCTGTCGGGCGGAAATCAGCAGCGTGTGGTGCTGGCCAAATGGCTGGCCAGCAAACCGCGCATTCTGATTCTGAACGGGCCAACGGTGGGCGTTGATGTCGGCTCAAAGACAGAATTGCACGAGATCATCAAGAGCTTGGCCGGTGAGGGGATCGGCATTTTGGTTATCTCGGACGATATCCCCGAACTGTTGCACCTGTGCAACCGGATTCTGCTCATGCGGCGCGGACGTCTGGCCGGCATGTTTGAACGCGCCGTGCTAGACGAAAACAAGCTGACTACCCTGCTGACCGAATCAACAACGATAGGGTCTGCTGTGCCTTCTCCTCAGGTTCAATAGATTCAATTTGTAGGTTCAATCTCTTTAGTCCACTAAATCCTGACTATGCTCAAAAAGCTGTTCTCCAGGCAGGAAACCCTGGTAGGCATCACACTCGTCGCTTTGTGCTTGCTGATTGGCACAATCAACCCGGTTTTCTGGACGCCTGGCAACTGGTTTGATCTGGCGCGCAGCGCTACAGTCACCGGAATCTTTGCGATCGGCGTGCTGATTGTGCTGGTGTCGGGGGGCATCGATGTGTCTTTCACTGCGATTGCTGTGTTCTCGATGTACACAACCACGGTCATCATGAACCAGATTGGGTTTCAAGGTGGCATGGTGGCGTTTTTTGCGCTGTCGGCTGCGATCGGTGCGCTGCTTGGCTTGATCAACGCTTTCTTCATTGCCCGTTTTCGGCTGCCCACGCTGATTGTGACGCTGGGCACACAAAGCCTTTTTCGCGGTTTTTTGTTATTTGTGATCGGCAGCAAGATCATCCGTGATTTGCCGCCGGGTATGGCGCAGTATTCGGGCGCTTTTCTGTTCACTGTGACAGATGCGCGCGGCATCACAGTTGGCCTGCATTCCGCCGTGCTTTTCCTGGTGGGGGTGGCGATCATTGCACAACTCTTGTTGCGCCACACCATGCTGGGCCGCAGCATCTATGCACTGGGCGGCTCGCGCGAGGCGGCAGAGCGCGCCGGCTTCAATCTTGTGCGCACCCAGGTGTTCATTTACGCTTTTGTGGGTGTGCTGGCCGGCATCGCCGGCATGATTTACGGCGGGCTGAATCGCCAAGCCAACGCCCAAGACATCGTCGGCCAGGAACTGGACGTGATCGCCGCCACCGTGCTGGGCGGGGCCTCTATCGCCGGAGGACGCGGCAGTGTGGTCGGCACATTGCTGGGCGTGTTGCTGGTCACGGTGATGAGCAACAGCCTGATTCTGGTGGGCATTCCCTCTATCTGGCAGCGCGTGGTGATCGGCGCCATCATCCTGATTGGGACGGCGGTGCCGGCCATTCGTGCGCTGCACACCGCCCGCCGCGCCAATGTGGACATCGAACCTGTTCCTGCGGAGTAAGAGTGATATGAGCGTGCGCAACGCAACATATAAGCCCTGGGCATGGACGCAATCCCTGTTCGCCGACGGCAACATTCTGCGCCTCTTCATTGCTTGTGTGGCCATCTTTGTGGGGATGAGCATCCTCAAACCAGATGTGTTTCCCACTGCGGAGAACTTCCTGTCAATGGGCAGCCAGTTCCCCGAGATCGGGATTCTGGCTATGGCCATCATGATCACCATGTTGACGGGTGGGATTGATCTGTCGGTAGTGAGCATCGCCAATCTATCTGGCGTGCTGGCTGCGCTGGTCATTCGCGCGCTGATCCCGGCCGATGCAGAAGCCGGCCAGGTCATGATGGGCCTGGCAGCGGCAATTACCGCAGCGTTCCTCAGCGGCGCGCTGGCCGGCTTGATCAATGGCGCGCTGGTCGCCTATGTCAATTTGACGCCTATTCTGGCCACGCTTGGCACCATGACCCTTTACACCGGTCTGACGGTGGCCATGACGCGCGGCAATGCTGTCTTCGCCGAAAACCGCCTGGTCTTTATTGGCAACACTAATGTGCTGGGCTTCATCCCCATTCCTCTGATCATCTTTGCCGTCGTGGTGGCCCTGTTCGCCCTGTTGCTGAACCGCACGCCGTTCGGCGTCAAGGTGTATATGATCGGCAGCAATATCAACGCCGCGCGCTTCTCCGGCATCAATGTGCGGCGTGTCCTGTTGACTACGTACATCATCAGCGGCTTGTTGGCTGCCGTGGTTGCCGTGATCTTTCTGGGCCGCAACAATTCAGCCAAGTGGGACTTTGCGCCTTCCTATGTGTTGCAGGCGATCGTGGTCGCTGTGTTGGCCGGCGTTAATCCCAGCGGTGGATCAGGCCGCGTGCTTGGCATCGTGCTGGCCATTCTCGCCTTGCAATTTGTGTCCACCGGCATGAACATGCTGCTATTCACGATCAGTGGTGGGCAGTTCTTCAAGGAATTCGCCTGGGGCGCTTTGTTGCTCACCATCATGGTGGCCAACCATCTCAGCGAACAACGGCGATCCAAATCAGCTCGTCGGCCAAAAGCGGAGTAAATATCATGACGCAGGCACCTCCTTATTTGATGGGGGTGGACTTCGGCACCGAGAGCGTGCGCGTTGGCCTGTTCACCTCCGATGGCGCGCCAGTGATTCTGTGCGCCGAGTCCTATCCCCTCCATCATCCTCAACCTGGCTGGGCCGAACAGCTCCCCGATACCTGGTGGGCTGCCTTTGTCAAAGCTGCGCGGCGGGCAATTCAGGAAAGCGCCATTGACCCGCGCAATGTGGCTGCCATCGGCGCAGATTGCACCAGTTGCACAGTAGTCTTTATGGACGAACAGTTCCGCCCGTTGCGGCCGGCCATCATCTGGATGGACGTGCGCGCCGCCGAGCAGGCCGGCCGCATCGCTCAAAGCGGCCATCCCATGTTGCGCTACAACGGCTTTGGCAACGTCTCTGCCGAGTGGATGCCGTGCAAAGCGTTATGGGTCAAAGAAAACGAGCCGCATGTCTATCAACGCGCCGCCCATATCGGCGAGTTTATTGACTGGCTGACCCATCGCTTGACTGGTCAGTGGACTGCCAGCATCAATAACGCCAGCATTCGCTGGTACTATGACCGCCACGAAGGCGGATGGTCGCCTTCGTTCTACGAGACGATCGGCTTGGCCGATTTGATTGAACGCTTCCCGCAGCGCGTGCTAGACATGGGCCAGGTGGCCGGCGCGCTGCTGCCCGGGCCGGCTGCCGAGCTGGGACTGCCGGCCGGCATCCCGGTGGCCCAAGGCGGCGCAGACGCCTATGTTGCCATGTTTGGACTCAACGTGGTCTCACCGGGCAAACTGGCCTTCATCACCGGCTCCTCTCACCTGATGCTCGGTCAGACCGACCGCCCGTTACACGCGCAAGGCATCTTCGGCGCGTTTACCGACGCACTGCTGCCCGGCCAGTACACCCTCGAAGGTGGGCAGGTCTCGACCGGCTCGGTCGTTAAGTGGTTTAAGGATCATTTTTGTGAGGCCGAGGCGGCGCTTGCCCGCGCGCGCGGCGTAGACACATACACCGTGCTCAACGAGATGGCCGCGCAAATCCCGCTCGGCTCAGAGGGCCTGATCGTGCTCGACTACTTTCAGGGCAACCGCACACCCTATGTCGATTCGCTGGCGCGCGGCATCGTCTGGGGCCTATCACTCAAGCATACCACCGGCCATCTCTTTCGCGCGATTTTGGAAGGCATTGCTTATGGCTCCGAGCACATCTTCCGCACTTTTCGCCAGCACGGCTACAACGTACAAGAGATTGTTGCCGCCGGCGGCCCCACACGCAGCCGGCTGTGGATGCAGATTCACGCCGATGTCAGCGGTGTCCCCATCATCCTGACACAGTCACCCGACGCGCCGGCGCTCGGGTCGGCTATTTTGGCCGCGGTCGCAGCCGGCCTGTATCCTGATCCATCGACGGCAGCCGGCCAGATGGTGCGCGTCGCCGCGCGCATCGAGCCGGACACGCAGCGACACGCCGCGTATCAGTTCTACGTTGACCAGTACATCGCCACTTATCCACGCCTAAAGGAACTGATGCATGCCATGGCTCTGCATCAGGCCAGGCGGACCGATTGATCGATAGCAACCAGCACAGACACAAGAACATCGGACGTCTGGCGTTCTCAAAACAAACTATGAATCACGATTTTGCTGCTCAGGCCTTGCGTCACATGACCCGCATTCGCCTGTTTGAAGAACGCACCCTCGAAGTCCTCATGCAGGGCAAGCTCGCCAGCACCATGTGTCATGTCAGCATTGGCCAAGAAGCCGTGGCCGCCGGCGTGTGTATGGCCATGCAGCCACAAGACTATCTCACCAGCACACATCGCGGACATGGTCACCTGATCGCCCGCGGCGGAGATCTTGCACGCATGATGGCCGAGCTAATGGGCAAGGCAACCGGCTATTGCAAAGGCCGCGGTGGTTCAATGCACATCACCGATATGGCTCTGGGTCACCTGGGCGCCAATGGCATTGTGGGTGGACACATCGGCATTGCAGTGGGCGCCGGCCTCTGGTCCAGCCTGTCGCAGAATCGCGCCGTAACCATGTGCCTGTTTGGCGACGGCGCAGTGACCGAAGGCGTCTTTCATGAGGCCATGAATATGGCAGCCGTGTTCCGTTTGCCAGTGGTCTTTGTCTGCGAAAACAACCAGTACGCCATGTCGCTGCCGTGGTCAAAGTCCACGCCGGCCGTCGATTTCAAGACCCGCGCCGCTGCCTATGCTCTGCCCGGCGTGGACGTGGATGGCCAGGATGTAGCAGCCGTCTACCAGGCCGCCTGCGCAGCAGCCGATCGCGCCCGGCGTGGCGATGGCCCAACGCTCATCGGCGCACACACCTACCGTTTTTTCGGCCACTCGCGCGGCGATCCTTCTGCCTATCGAGACCCCGAAGAGGAAAAGCGCTGGCGCGCCCGCGATCCCCTCCCGCTGTTCAAAGCCCGCGCATTGGCCGAGGGGTGGCTGGATGAGGACGCCATTGTGCGCATCGAGACAGAGGCGCGCCAGGCCATTGACGCAGCCGTCGCGGCTGCCGAAGCCGCTCCGCCGGCTGCAGACAGCGTCGCGTTTGAAGATGTATACGCGCCCTCTGGCGCACAGCAGTTGATAGACAAGGCAGTCTCAGCATGACCACATTAATGTTTCGAGATGCGCTGCGCCAGGCATTGCGCGAGGAAATGCAACGCGACCCGCGGGTGTTTGTGCTGGGCGAAGATATCGGACGCTACGGCGGCGCATACGCCGTCACAAAAGGCTTGCTCGAAGAGTTTGGCCCCCGCCGCGTCATCGACACCCCCATGTCCGAGGGGACGATTGTGGGCGCCGCAGTCGGCGCAGCCATGGTAGGCGGCCGGCCGGTTGCCGAGATCATGTACGTGGACTTCATGGCCTACGCCATGGATCAACTGGTCAATCAGGCGGCCAAGATTCACTACATGTTCGGCGGCCAGATCAACGTGCCAATGGTGCTGCGCACCCAGCAGGGCACTGGGCGCGGCGCCGGCGCGCAACATAGCCAGAGCCTGGAGGCTTGGTTCACTCACGTCCCGGGCCTAAAAGTGATTGCCCCGGCCATTCCCGCCGACGCCAAAGGGCTGCTCAAGTCTGCCATCCGCGACGGCAATCCAATTGTCTTTCTTGAACACAAAGGACTCTATGCCCTGAAGGGTGAAGTCCCCGATGAGGAATACCTGACTCCAATTGGCGTGGCACGTGTGGCGCGCGCCGGCGACGACCTCACGCTAATCAGTTACTCGCGCGGCGTGCACGTTGCGCTCGAAGCCGCCGATGAACTGGCCCGCGCCGGCATTCAGGCCGAGGTGCTCGACTTGCGCACGCTCAAACCGCTGGACATAGACGCGCTGATTGCTTCTGTGCGCCGCACCCGTCGTGTCGTTATCGTTCATGAAGCAACGTTGACCGGCGGCCTCGGTGCTGAAATTGCTGCCCGTCTGTCCGAGGCTCTCTTTGGGCGTCTGCTCGCCCCAGTGCAGCGTGTGGCTGCGTTCGATGTGCCGTTGCCGGCCAACTCGCGCCTGGAAAAGTTGATCGTCCCCGATGCTGCGCGCGTGGTGCAAGCTGCGCGAGCCGTCCTAAACTTTTCTCCTCAGGAGACAATCTCATGAGCGAAGCACAACTCACTCCCATCGTCATGCCGCCGCTGGGCGATAGCGCCGACGAAATGCGCATTGTGCGCTGGCTGAAAGCCGAGGGCGATCAGGTGCACAAAGGCGACCCCCTTTTCGAGGTCGAAACCGACAAGACCACCCTGCAAGTAGAAGCCTATGCCGCCGGTACGCTTGCAGAAATTCGCGTTGGCGACGACCAGATCGCCCGCGTCGGCGACACTGTGGGCTGGATCGAAACACAGGCGTGAACAACGGCTGTCCACCTGAAACACGTCCGATTCGCTCAGACAAGATAGCTCATACTCGCACTCATACTTGTGCCTATACTCGTATCCATCAAGGAGCAGAACATCATGGACAAGATCGCTTTCCTCGGATTGGGAATCATGGGGCGTGGCATGGTTGATAACCTGCTCAAGGCCGGCTATGCTTTGACCGTGTGGAATCGCACCGCGCGCAAGTGCGCTCCCTTCATCAAGCGCGGCGCAACTCCGGCAGCTACGCCGGCAGAGGCCGTTCAGGACGCTGATGTGATCCTCTACTGTCTGGCCGACGATGCGGCTGTCGAGGCAGTCGTTTTTGGGCCGCAGGGCATTTTGGAGGGCGTGCGTCCGGGTCAGATCGCCGTCAACATGACCACGCAGTTGCCGGCGCTCAGTCTGCGCGAAGCCGCCGCCTACAAAGCCAAAGGGGTTCATTTCTTGGACGCGCCGGTGTTTGGCAGCAAGAATGAAGCAGCCCATGCCGGCTTGTGGATTGTGGCCGGCGGCGAGCGACGCATCTTTCAGCGTGTCAAGCCAATCTTGGAGAAGCTGAGCGCCACCACGCACTATATGGGCGGTCACGGCAAGGGCGCCTCGATGAAGCTGGTGGGCAATCTCATCGTGGCGTCTCAATTGCATGCGCTGGGCGAAGCGATGATTCTGGCCGCCAAGGCCGGCCTGAACCCGCGCGATGTGTTGGACGTGCTGCACGTCACCGACTTCAAGTCGCCCATCTTCGACGGCGTGGGCGCAATGCTCGTCGAGCGCAACTTTGAGACGCACTTTGCGCTGAAGCTGATGCTCAAAGACGCTAACCTCATCGCCCGATTTGCCGAACAGTTACGTGCGCCGACGCCGGCTTCGGCGGTTATTCGTGAGACCATCAAAACAGCAGTCAATCAAGGCTGGGGCGAAGAAAACGCCTCGGCCCTCATCAAGGCGCTGGAGATGCAGGCCGGCGTTGAAGTCAAAGCCTGAAAAGTTCCAGCATCACTTTTGTCTGTGCCGCCCGGCAGGCGGCTGACGCAAACACCGCAAGGAGTGCGATGAAGAAAATTTTGAACAACCCCAAAGATTTCGTCCCCGAGATGCTCGATGGTTTGCTCAAGGCGCATCCCGATCAGTTGACGCATGCCGCCGGCGATGTGCATTGCATCGTGCGCGCCGACGCCCCGGTTCAGAACAAAGTGGCGCTGGCCACCGGCGGCGGCTCAGGCCACTTGCCCGTCTTCCTGGGCTATGTCGGCAGAGGGATGCTGGATGGCTGCGCGGTTGGAGATGTCTTTCAATCGCCCAGCGCCGATCAAATGCTGGAAGTCACGCGCCGTATTCATGGCGGGCGCGGTGTGTTGTATATCTATGGCAACTACGGCGGCGATATCATGAACTTCGACATGGCAGCTGAAATGGCGGCCATGGAAGATATCGAGGTGCGCACCGTGCTGGTGAAAGATGATGTGGTGTCCAACGCCGACCCGGAGAAGCGGCGCGGGGTGGCCGGCATGGTGTTCGCCTTCAAGTGTGCCGGCGCCAAGGCTGACCTGGGCGGATCATTGGACGAAGTGGAAGCCGTCGCGCGTAAGGCGCTGGCCAACACACGCACCATGGGCGTGGCGTTGACGCCCTGCATCGTGCCGCAAGTGGGCCGGCCCACCTTCAACCTTGGCGAGAACGAGATGGAAATGGGTATGGGCATCCACGGTGAACCGGGGGTCAGCCGCGAGTCGTTGAAGACAGCCGACGAAATTGCCGCCCGCATGTTGGCCGCAGTGCGCAGCGAAGTGCCGCTGGCCACCGGTGATCGCGTCGCTGTCATGGTCAACGGTCTGGGCGCCACGCCGCCTGAAGAGCTGTACATCGTTTATCGCAAAGTCCACGATGTCTTGGCTGCTGATGGCGTGCGTGTGCACCGCGCCTATGTGGGCGAATATGCCACCAGCATGGAGATGGCTGGCTGCTCGCTCACTGTGATGAAGGTGGACGACGAACTGGCCGCGCTGCTCGATCATCCGGCCAGAACTCCCTTCTTCAGCCAGGCCTAAATCCGCCCGTCGCACAAGGAGACGACAAAACGCCATGATTTCATCTGCCCAAATTCTGCAAGCCATGCAGCGCGTTGGCCAAAAACTGGTGGCGCTCAAAGACGAGCTGAATCGCCTGGATGCCGCCATGGGTGACGGCGATCTTGGACTGAGCATGAGCAAGGGCGGCGAGGCGCTCCTGGCGCTGATCCACAACACGCCGTTGCGCGAAGGCGAAGACATCGGCAAGTACCTGGCGGCAGCCGGCGCTGCCTTTAATCGCGCTGCCCCCAGCACCATGGGCACGTTGCTGGCTACCGCCTTGATGCGTATGGGCAAAGAGGCCAAAGGCGCTACCATCCTTGATCTGCCCATGTTGAGCCGCATGGTCACCGCTGCCGACCAGGGCATCCAGGAACGCGGCAAAGCCAAACCCGGCGACAAAACAATTGTTGACGCCTTGCATCCGGCTGCCGAAGCATTTGCGACGGCGCTTGCGAACGGCGCCCCCCTATCACAAGCCGGCGCAGCAATGTTGGCCGCAGCCGAACACGGTCGCGATGCCGCCATCGGCTTGCGCAGCAACATCGGGCGCGCCAGTTGGGTGGGTGAGCGCACCATCAATCAGCTAGACCCCGGCACCGTTCTGTGCGTTGAAATTCTCAAGACACTGGTTCATCCCGAATAAGCCCACTGTGCGGGGACAGTGACACCCGAAGCCGGCGCAAAGTGGATATGCTTTGCGCCGGCTTCGTTGTGCGTCAGGCGCGGCCTATTCTGACTGCGTCTGGCGTATATCAAAAACAAAGCATTGGCATCCGTCAAGCGTTGCGGCAAACGGATCACCCAGCCTGTTCCCGCTCACAAACTCACGGCTTCAAGATCAGCACGCCGTCGGCCTGTTGCTGGGCGTCCTCGCGTTGCCAGATCAGCGGGTGGTATGCGCCATTCAACCACAACGGAATCATGTCGTCGTAGTGCGGATGAAAGCTGTGTCCGCTTTGACCGGTGGTGTGGATGGCCACCGATCGACGCAGGTCGGCCAGATCAACGACCAACCGCACCGAGGGGCCGGACAAAACAGCGAAAGACTCACTCCGCCCGCCGGTGTTGTTGACCGCCGCCGACGCGCCATCGACCGGGTACGGGCCGCGATTGAAAAGCGTCTCGATCGGCGCAATGCCGCTGCGGCCCAGGGTCTGATTCGGGAAGGTGACGGTATGGGCGTTGCCCCATTGCCACTGGTCGGGCCGGTCGCCATACCGCGCGCGCAGGCGCGCGCCGGCCTCTTGTAGCGCGCGCGTCAGAATCTGCTCGCGTGTTTCCCGCTGCGGGGTATTCACATCGTCCCACCAGGGCGCCGCCGGGTCTGCCAGCGCATTGCGCACGGCCAGGCGCGTTTCAGTCAACACGCCGACGACTTCGCCGGCCAATCTTTCGCCCACCTCGTCATCGAAGAGGGCATGCGCGAGCTGCGTCCAAAACGTCTCGAAGATCAGCGCGCCGGATGAGTCGCGCCGCGAGACGCGATCCCATTCGCGCAACCGGCGCAGCAGATCGGCGGCTTGTGGATCGTCTGGCGTGAACCCATCCAGCAACGGCAAAATGTCGTCGGCGAATAGAGAGCGGGCATCGTTTTGAATGCGCTGCATGTCTTCAAGGGACAAGGCCGGCTTTTCCTTCAGGAGCTGCGCAATACGCCGGGCGCGAAAGCCGCGATCCCAATCGCTGCCCAACAGGTAAGCGTAACGTTGCGGGTCGATCACAGCGTTGTTGGCGGTGACAATGACACCCTCTGGCGGGTTAAAGGCAAAGGGCAATTCGTCAAAGGGGATTTCGCCAATCCATTCGTATTCGCCCGTCCAACCGGGGGCCGGCATGCGCCCGTCGCCGGCGGCGCGAATCGGAATGCGCCCTGGCATCTGGTAGCCGATGTTGCCATCCACGTCGGCGTATACGAAGTTCTGTGAAGGCGCGTCCCAGAAGCGCAACGCCTCGCGGAACTCTTGCCAGCCGGTTGCCCGGTTGATGCGCAGCACGCTGGCCAGGATCGAACCGGGCTGCAGAGCGGTCCAGCGCAAGGCCATAGGCGGCTCGTCTTTCAGCACGTCCATCACATCGTTGAGAATCGGCCCATGGCGCGTGACCCGCACCCGCAAGACCACCGGCTCCGACTGGCCGGCCACTGTGATGCGCTCTTCGATGATCTGGGCCGGCTCGAAGCGTCCCTGGAATTCAAACTCGTCGGGGTTGTTGGGGTTGGGGCGCTCGATGAACAGGTCTTGCACGTCCGGGCCGACATTCGTCACGCCCCATGCAATGCGCCCATTGTGGCCGATGATGACGCCGGGCACGCCGGCAAACGACACGCCCACCACATCATAGGGGCACTGCTCGCTCAGCGTGCGACAGTGCAGGCCAACCTGATACCAGATCGAAGGCATCTGAATGCCCAGATGTGGGTCATTGGCAAGCAGCGGCTTGCCGGTGACCGAACGTGCGCCAGAGACGACCCAGTTGTTGCTGCCGATATCGCTATCTTTGCGCAAGCCGATTGTTTCGGCGGCGCGCCGGGTTGCCTGTAGCAAAGCCAGCGCGCTGTCTGTGGAAAGCGTCAGGTCGGCCGTCCAAGCCGGAAGCGGCGCGCTGCCCGTCAGCGCGCTGCCCGTCAGCGCGCTGACGATAAAGGGGGCGTCGGCGGGATAAGGCGGTATGATCGCATCCACCAGCGCCGACCCGCCGCGTTGCATCAGCGCCATGCGCGCCAGTTCAACCTCCATGTTGCCGCCCAGGTTATAGGCCATTGCTTTGCCCCAGGTTAGCGAGTTGGCCGGCGTCCAGGGTTCGGGCTGCCAGCGCCGGCCGATCAAGCCCAGCACCCGAAATTCCAACCCCAGTCGGTCGGCATGGTTCAAGGCATAGGCATTCACGCCGGCCGCATAGCGTTCCAGCGTCTGGCGCAACTCTGCGTCAAGTTGATCAACTTCTTGTGCGACGGTGCGATGCCAGCCCAGTGTGCGAATGAAGCGATCTTGCGACAATGCGCCGGCGCCGAACAGATCGGCCAGCCGGCCCTGGCCAATGCGCCGCCAGAACTCCATCTGAAAGAAACGATCCTGGGCATGCACAAAGCCCTGCGCAAAAAACAAGTCTTCGGGCGTGTCGGCGTAAATGTGGGGCACCCCAAAGCGATCGCGGATAATCTCGACGCTGCCGGTCAGGCCATTGACCCGCAGCTCCCCGGCGACTTGAGGAAAAGGCTGACGCACCCACACCACTCCGGCGCCCGCGACTACGACGACTAGGACAACAACCAGGCTCACCACAACCAACACTGTGCGACGGATGATCTTGCTCATAGGACTGAAAATAGTAACAGGTGCGGCAGATTTTTTCAGCCTGGGGCGCGCGCACGACTCGCGCGCTATTTCAACACCGCAAGACATAGCGAAGCCGGCTGGTGGGGCCGGCTTCGCTGTAGGCGACGCACGTGTCGCCGGGAAACCTGTCGCTATGCCCCCGTGTGACGCCGCCACAGGTGAAATGTCGTGTAGTGACGCGCCGGCGCAATAGGGCGCACGGGGGTGTGTGCCGCCAGCCGGCCGGCGCGCTGAAGCAGATGCCGCACAGCCGACGATACCTGGCCGGCCAACTGGAATGATTGCCGTGCGGCGCGCTCGTTCAACAACCCCAGCCCACACGTGGCTGTGAACAACGACCGCTCGGCCAGGTCTGCCACATTTTCAAAGCGCATGGCCGATTCCAGCCAGCGCGAGAGCAGCGTCAGGGCGTGGTGCTGGCTCAGATCAGGCGCAGTCGGGATCAGGCCAAAAGCCACCATCCCGCCTTGCCTGATGAACTGTTGCATATCCGCGTCGGCCATGAAATCTTCCAGACCTTGATGCGCATCAAACGAGATCAGGTCGGGTCGCGCACGCCAGACCAGCCCTGTGGGCAGGCGGGCGCAGCAGTGCAGGCCGGCCACTGCGCCGGCAGCGCGAATCATGGTCAACGATTCCTTCAACACCGGCAAGACATGATGCGCCAACGGCCCCGGATGTGTCGCTGCCAGAGACAAGCAGGGTTCATCGAGCATGAGGATAACCGGCTTGCCCCAACGTTGCAGCCGCTCGATCTGCCACAACGCCAGACGGGTGACGCGCCAGGCCAGCGCGCGAAAGATATCCAGGGCGAGCGCGAGGTCGGGGCCGCGCGCGTCAAGCAAAGGCCGGCCCGCCATGTACATTTGCGTCGCCAGCGTAATAGGGCCGACGATCTGGCCTTTCAGGGCGCGCGCATCGCGGAACGCCCCGCCTGCCAGCGCGCGCTCGAAGGCAAAGAAGCCGGCGGCGCAGTCGGCGTCCAGTTCGGCCGGCGCATCGTCACAGCGATGCGCCAAGCGATGGATCAAATCCGCGCGCAACTCATAGCCGGGCAGCCGGCCGCGCGCTTGCAGCGCATCCTCAAACGCCGTCAGCGCCTGGAAGATCACAGTCTCGGCCGGGGCGCGTTGTGGTAATTGCGGCCAGAATGGGATGTGCGGGCTGTGCTCGGCGACAAATGCAACAGCTTGTTCGGGGTCACTCATGGGCAGGCTGCCGATGCCGGTAAAGTTGCCCTGAGGCAGAAAGCGACTCGCTTGGCCTATCTCAGACATATCATCGCTCCTATCAATCAGTTCTCATCTGAAAGCGCAGCATGCGCAAACAAAAAATGCCCGACCTTCGGGTGAAGATCGGGCAGGAACGGGCTTTGCTTTGGCGCGGGATGGGCAACCTGCGCAGCGCCGGCTGGGCTGTGTGTCAGTCGGCGCGCGCTGCTTGCCGGAATCAAAGTTACGGCGCGCAGATCATATCTCACCTCCCTGCTCACGAGAAGGTTTGAACTGTGTCGTCAAGGCTGGCGTCCTGGCTCTTGCGCATTGCGCAATCACAGTTGCGGCACAGCGCCGGACTTTCACCGGCTTCCACCTTTAAGCCCTTGCATCCGGGCAGCCCTCGAACGAGGGCATGCGGGACGCCTTGACCAGTATTCGATTGTCAAGCAGGATTATAGAGTTGGCGCGCGCGGTGTCAAGTAAATTTTTGCATCTGTAAAAGCGCGTCTCGGCCACTCCGCGCAGCGCTGGCCGTCAGATGATAAAATCGGGGTCGTGTTTTGGTTCAATTGTTATTGAGAAAAATTCTCAATAACAGCGGCGCATGTGGAGGCTTGGAGCAAATGGGCAAAAAGGTGTCAGTCACCGTCATCTCTGGATTCTTGGGGGCGGGCAAGACCACGCTGCTCAATCACATCCTGCGCGCCGACCATGGCTTGCGCATGGCTGTGCTGGTGAACGACTTTGGCGCAATCAACATTGACGCGCAACTGGTGGCCGAGGCGCAAGGGGAAGAAGAAATCATCAACTTGGCGAATGGCTGCATCTGTTGTTCCATCCGCGGAGATTTGCTGGCCGCTGTGGCGCGCTTAATCACTCGTCAGCCAGCGCCACAGCACATCATGGTTGAAACCAGTGGCGTTTCAGATCCGCTCGCCGTGGCGCGCACATTCCTCTTGCCTCAGTTCAACGCTTTCTTCGAACTGGATGCGATTCTGGTGGTTGTCGACGCCGAACAGGTTTTCTCGCTGCGCGAGGATCAAATGGCGCTGGCCACCGAACAGCTCAGCGTGGCCGATCTGGTTATTGTGAACAAAATCGACCTGGTTACAGAGACACAGCGTCACAAGATTCACGAGTGGGTGC
This sequence comes from Candidatus Roseilinea mizusawaensis, assembly GCA_016841965.1. GTDB lineage: Bacteria > Chloroflexota > Anaerolineae > J036 > Brachytrichaceae > Roseilinea > Roseilinea mizusawaensis. The sequence continues at coordinate 20,955 of JAEANN010000033.1, forward strand.
GCGATGTTGCGCCGGCCGCTCGGATTTTGGACGTTTCTTTTGGCCGGGCGCCCCTGGAATTCATTCTGGGGGTTGGGAACTACTCGTCAGACAAGCTGGCCAGATTGAGCCAAAGCCGCAAGCGGCACGAGGTGCACACTCACGAAGCCGGCGCGCCGCATGATCACGTCCACGAAGCCGGCGCGTCGCACGATCACACCCTGGTGTTCAGCTCTTATCACTACACCAGCGATGAGCCAATGCTCTATGAGCTGCTCTGCGCCGCATTCGATGATCTGCCAGAGACCATCTATCGCGCCAAGGGCATTTTGTGGCTGGCAGAAGCGCCGGAAAGACGGGCGCTCGTCCATCTGGTGGGCAGCCGTGTTTCCATGCTGATGGAAAAGCCGTGGGGAAAAAGCCGGCCGACTTCGCAGATGGTCTTTATTGGCGCGCAGGGTGGTGTGGATGCAGACACTTTGTGCGCGCTGTTCGATGGCTGTCGCGTCAGCCGCGCACTCGCGCAACATCCTGACCCGGTGCAACAAATTCACACTTGGATTCGTGGAGACAGATTGTGACCAAGACAGAACAATACAAAAAAGGAGAATTGCCATGAAATCTGGCGTGTCTTCATCTGACAAAAGACTTCCGGTGACTGTGCTTTCAGGCTTTTTGGGCGCGGGCAAAACTACGCTGCTCAATCATGTGCTGAACAACCGACAAGGCCTCAGAGTTGCTGTGATCGTCAACGACTTAAGCGATGTGAACATTGATGCGGCGTTGGTGCGAGACGGCGGCGCCCAACTGAGTCGCACAGACGAACGGTTGGTGGAGATGAGCAACGGGTGCATCTGCTGCACCTTGCGCGAGGACTTGCTTGTTGAGGTCTCCAGGCTGGCCAGAGAAAATCGCTTTGACTATCTGCTGATTGAATCCATCGGTGTCTCGGAACCTCTGCCGGTCGCGGAGACCTTTCCATTCGATCTGCAGGACGAACAAGGTCGCTCATTTTCTCTCTCTGATATTGCCCGACTCGTCACCATGGTGACGGTCATCGATGCCTTCAACTTTGAAAGAGAGTACGCACAAGCGCAGGAGCTTAAAGAGCGCAATCTAGCCGTTGGGGAAGAGGACGAACGCACCATTGCGGACTTGCTGATCGACCAGATCGAATTCGCCGATGTCATTGTGGTCAACAAGGCCGACTTGGTCGAGCGCCCCGCGCTCGATCGTCTGAAGGCGATTTTGCGCCATTTAAATCCGGAGGCGCGCATCATCGAATCTGTGTACGGCAACGTTGATCTGCGTGAGGTGCTGAACACCGGCCTGTTCAGCCTGGAAAAGGCGGCCCGCGCGCCGGGATGGCTGAAGGAAATGCGCGGAGAGCACATCCCCGAAACGCAGGAGTACGGCATCAGCAGTTTTGTGTATCGCGCCCGGCGCCCCTTCCACCCACAGCGATTGCATGAATTGGTCAACAGTGCCTGGCACAACGTGCTGCGCTCAAAGGGATTCTTCTGGCTGGCTTCGCGCATGGACATGGCCGGCCTGTGGTCGCAGGCCGGTGGCCTGCTGCGCATCGAGCGGGCCGGCCGTTGGTGGGCGGCTGTGCCGCGAGAACAATGGCCGGACTCGCCGGAGCTGCACAATTACGTCTTCTCTGAGTGGCAAGAACCTTACGGTGATCGGCGTCAGGAAATCGTGTTCATCGGCGCTGGCATGAAACAGGATGTGATCTGCGAAGCCCTGGACACGTGTCTGATGACCGACAGCGAGATGGCCGCCGGAGACTCCGTATGGCGTACGCTGCCCGATCCATTCCCCGAATGGTAGAACGCTGTTTGCCAATCTTCTGAACCGCGTCCGGCTCCAAAGATGATTACATTCGGTTGCTTCTTTGTGGTATACAGTTATGCGCTCGTGTGCGGATCAGCAAAATCGATACCCTGAGCGCGAGAATGCCGGAGACATGCGACGGATGGAGAAGGCAATGCTGAAAAGAAGGCTAATCGTGATCGTGCTTGGCCTGGCCCTGGGTGCCGGCGCTGCTTTGATCCTGCGGATAGTGCCATCTCCCGCGCGTCCGCAGGTGGATGTGGTTGTGTACGACGACGCGCTGGGCACCGGGTGGAGCAACTGGTCGTGGAACACAAACGCCAACTTTGGCAACACATCGCCGGTGCGCAGCGGGACCAATTCAATCGCGGTAGATTACACACAAGGCTGGGCCGGCTTGTCGCTGCATACGGCCACGCCGCTTCAAACCAGCCTGTACCCCACGCTCACCTTCTGGGTGCATGGCGGCAGCGGATCGGCCAAGCAGTTGCGCGTGTTTGTCCAGGAGACGGATGGCGGCTCGGCCAGCGCAACTTACGACATCACCGCGACCGTTGGCGCGTGGACGCCGATCACCATCACCATGGCCCAACTGGGTAGCCCCGGCCAGATCGCGCGCATCAACCTGATGGACCGCACAGGCGGCGATCAGGCGGTGTTCTATGTAGATGACATTCGCCTGCTGCAGGGCGCGCCCCCGCCTCCGCCGCCCGGCTTCACGGCGACCATTGGCATTCAGGCGGCTGGGGTGGTCACGCCCTTTCATCCCGCCTTGCTGGGCAGCAACCTGCCGGCCTGGCTGGGGCCGTCAAAATTCAGCGACGCGACGTTTCGCGCCCGCACCACCGCGTCGGGGCTGACATTGTTGCGCCTGCCGGGCGGGAGCTGGAGCAACGCCTATGGCTGGTTGAGCTGCGAGAAGGGCAGCAATCAGCCTGGCGCATCCCCGTGCTATTGGACATGGGCGGCGCGCCCTACCGATTTCATCAACTTCCTCAAAGCCACCGGCATGCAGGGGATGTGGGTGGTCAACCCCAACGCCACCTCGAAGGAAGCAGCGGCAGCGGTGGCCTTCTTCAACGGCTACATCACCGATACGCGCGTGATCGGGGTGGACATCAAGGGGACGAACTGGTACACCGTCGGACATTGGGCGCTGCTGCGCGCGGCCGGCGGCAATCCACAGCCGCTGGGCATCAAGCTCTGGGAGTTTGGCAACGAGGTGTATGCCAGCAAGTCCAGCACTGCCACACCCAGCAGCAGTGGCCTGTGCCAGAGCTGGGCCTGGGAGGACACCTGGACGTGCGATGGATTTGAATACGTGAACGGCGTGGGCAGCGGGGCTGGCCGGCACGAAGGCTACCTTGAGTTTCGCCAGGCTATGCAGGCGGTGGATCCGACCATCACCTTGGCGGCGGTCGGTTACGAATATCCAGGAACGCCGAGCGATGGCCAGGCGCAACAGCAAACCTATGCCGGCTGGGGCAGCCGGGTGATTTCGGCAGCCGGCGCGGCGCTGGACATGTACGCCATTCACCCGTACCCGTTCTTCACGCCGCCCACGCTGCAAGACGCCCTGGGCAATCCGCAAACGCACTGGCCCGGCATCATCAGTGGCTTGCGCAGTGCTTTCAATGCGTATGCCGGCGGCCGGCAGGCGCCGATTGCGGTCACCGAGTTCAACCTGTTCTCGGTGTCAGATCAAGACACCGGCCAGTTGATGACCCGGGCCGTCAACATGTTGTTTTTGGCCGATTCGATCGGGATGGCAGCCCGTGAAGGGGTGCGCCTGTTCGCACAGTGGGATTTGGCAAACGGCCGCGCGAGCAGCGGCACCGAATATGGCCTGATGCACGAGGACAACGGCTACTATCGCGCCCCGCAGTACTACGTGTATCCCTTGTGGGCGCGGTTCGGCAGCCAGATGCTCCCGGTGACCTCCACCGCCGATCCGGCGACTCAACTCAGCGTATATGCCGGGCGGGTGAACAGCGTCACGCTATCGCTGATGGCAATCAACAAAACTGCCATGCCGATCACGGCCACGATCATTGTGACCGGCTTTGGCCCACTGGTTGGCGGGGCAGCCCACGAGGTCAAGGCGACATCACTGAATGCGCAGAGCGTGATGTATAACGGCAGCGCGAATCCATCGGATGCGCTGAGCGAACCGCCGGCTTCATTCACCGCTGCCGGCGCCGGCGTCACACGCACACTGGCGCCTTATAGCGTCACGTTATTCTGGTTGCAACAGGCGCCCCCGAATGTGCTCCCACGCGTCTATGCGCCGCTGATGAGGCGCTAGAGCTTTTACAGCGCGCTCTTACAGCGCGCTCTCGACCTGATTTTCAGTCTCCTTTGGGCTGGCTGCGCTTGCACCCGGTGACCATTTGACGTGCCGGAAAGTGACAAAGCGGTTGACGAAAAAGTTCCACATCATCACGACAATCGCGGCGATGGCTTTGGTCAAATTCAAGCCAATCACATGATTACTGAACAACGCTTCGATTGGCTGCTCGAACAGGAACAGAATCAACTCGTTGATGCCCAGCCCGACGGCGTTGACCGTCAGAAAAGTGGGGAAATGCCGCCAAAATGAGGCGCGCGATTCGGGATACACCCACAAAATGTTCCAGACGAAGTTGTTGGTAGCGGCCAGCACAAACGCAACTGCAATCGCTATCGCGGACTGCACGCCGAAGCCATACACCAGGATATTGAGCATTGCATAGTCGACGACCAACCCTGATATGCCAACGATGGCGAATTTGACGAAGCGCTTGACTTCGTATTTGTTGCGCCGCGCGATCGCATACAGCCTATTGCGCGACGCAGCGTCTGGATCATGGAAGAAAAGGAAGACGACCAGGGAGACGATTGCGCCCCAGACCCACTCTCGCATCGCCTTGAAACGAACCCTGAAGGCGGCAAAGCCAGATTGCATATCCACCACAAGTAATCGATCAGAAAAGACACCGGTGACGCGGGGCAATGTGTTCTGTATTGTGCATTGCGCTGAGTAAACGGCTGGCGCGCTGCGCGCTTCACGCCTGTGTGTCACTGCCCGCGCCGGCATATCGCTCGAACCATTCGACGATGCGTCGCAACCGCTCGACACGATGTTTTGGCTCGCCGCTGCGCGACAACTCGTGTCCCTCGCGCGGCCAGCGCACTAGCTCGACCGGCTTCTTGAGGTACTTCAGCGCCTGAAACAACTGCTCGGCCTGCTCGATCGGTACGCGGAAGTCCAGCTCGCTATGTTCCAGCAGCAGTGGCGTCTGCATGTGAGGCGCATAGGCCAGTGGGGATTGGCGCCACAGAAATTCCACATCGTCAAACGGCGTCGCGTCGAAGTGCCAGTCGGTAAAGTAGGCGATATCGCATGTGCCGCGCATTGAGATTAGGTTGTACACGCCGCGCTGGGCGACGGCAGCGGCGAAGCGGTTATCGTGGCCGATGATCCAGGCTGTCATATATCCGCCGTAGCTGCCGCCGGTCACAACCAGGCGCTGCGGGTCGGCGACACCTTTGGCCAGCAACGCATCAACGCCTTTTAAGATGTCGCGCATAGGGCCATCGCCCCAGTCGCGGTGGTTACCCGACAGAAACGCCTCGCCATAGCCATCTGCGCCGCGCGGATTGCAGAAGAACACCAGGTAGCCGCGCTGGGCCAGCAGTTGCCACTCGTGCCACATGCTGCGGGTGCTGGCCGACCACATCGCAGCCGGCCCGCCGTGAATCTCGACGGCCAGCGGCCACGGCCGCGAGGCGTCGTAGCCGGGTGGCGTGATCAGCCAGCCCTGAATCTCGTAGCCCTCCGACTCGTAGCGCATTTCCTCGGTTGGACACACCTCGTGCTCGGCCAGGAACGTTGCGTTTGGTTGATACAACAGGCGCACCGTCCCATCGGCCTCGCGCAAATACAGCGCAGAGGGGTCGGTGGGCGTGCTGGCAGCGTAAACGATGCGCCCATCGGCTGTCACATCGAAGGCGGTAATCTCTTGCGTGGCGTCGGTCAACGGTTCGATCTCGCCATTGGCAATGCGGACGCGATAGAGGTTCACTGCGCCGTCGGCGATGAGGGTGAAATAGACGAAGGCGCTGTCTTTGCTCCATTTCCACTGGCCGATGCTGCGGTCTAGGCCGGCAGTCAGATCGCGGATGTCGCCGCCGCCGGCCGGCATGAGCGCCAGCGTCGTGTTGCGATACAGCGACCGATCTTCATTCACGCGCGCAAAGACCACCCACTGCCCATCTGGCGACACATCGGGCGCAAATGCGGTGTGGCCGGCACCAGTGAGACGAGCGACCTCCCTGTCCGTATCGCCGGGGGCCACTGACAATCGGGCAATGTCGGTATAGAACTCGAGCACGCCGCTTTCGGGGTCGCGGCTGACGGCGGTATAGAGCGCCTGACCGTCGGGCGACCATTTCGGCTGTTCAAAGTTCAGGTCGCCATCGGTCAGCCGGCGCGGTTTGGTTTTCACCGGCTCGCCAAAGTCAGCCGGCGCTACGGCCAGATAAATGTGCAACCAGCGGTCGCGCATGTACTCCGTGCCGGTGCGGTACGGGTAATGGCGCAGCACGTAGGGATCAAAGCGTTGCGCTTCCTCATGCTCGCGCTGCTCTTTCTCTCGCTTGACTTCCCAGGCGTCTTTGGCCGGCGCGTCGTCCGATTCGAGCTGCGCCGCTTGCGCGTCTTCTTTAGCCCGTTCGTCGGCGCGCGATAGGGCTGTGAAGGCTATCTGGCTGCCGTCGGGCGACCACTCGAACGCGCGGATGCCGTTGGGATGGGAAGCAATCGCATGTGCTTCACCCCCGTCAACTGGCATGGTATACAGTTTAGATTCGCCGTCGCGGCCGGAGATGAACCCCAGCCGCGCGCCGTCGGCAGTCCAGCGCGGGGCGGTGTCCTTTTGGCCGCTGGTGAAGGGCCGGGCCGGCGCGTCCGATCCCGTGTCTTTGATCCAAATATTGCGGATGTACTTGTTGCCGGCGCGATCGATATGTTGACGCACGAAGGCGACTCGGCTGCCATCCGGCGACACGCGAACATCTTCTACGGTGATGAGGTCGTAGAGGCTCTCTTCAGTGATGGGTTTCATGATCGAGGGGTCTATATCAGTGGCTGCACCCCTTGCAGCCACCACAACCGCCGCTGCAACTGCATGACTTGCCGCTGGCCGGCGTAGAAAGGTCGCCGGTCGATGCGCCGCCTCGATTGTGCGCAAAGGAAGAGATTTTCTTCCTGGCTTTATGGCTGTGGCAGGCCGGGCATTCCACGGTCACGACCGTGTTGCCACTGCGCACGAGTTTCTCGAACTTGTTGCCGCACCTGGTGCATTCAAACTCGAAGATAGGCATAGTGGCTCCTTCCTCAAAACCTCAAAATCTGGCCAAGTGTACAGCAGGTTGGGGCGATGCGATATTGGCGTATGCCAAAGCACACGCACCACTTGACTTCAAGGCAGCGCTGGAACCACAACAGATTGACCTGTGCCGAAATACGCTGCGCCGCGCCCAACGCGGTAAAATTGCACTTCCCTTTTGGGGAGTGGTATGTCGTCGATGCCTCCAATTGCGCCGCGCCGCGCATGGCGTTTCAATCATCACCCGGATGGTTAGTACAGTGAAGGAATTGAGGTATGTCAGCATTTGATTACGTCAGAGCCGGATCCATTGAAGAAGCCGTTGCGCTGTTAGGCGACCCGCAGTGGGTCAGCCAGCCGCTGGCCGGCGGCACGGATGTCATGGTGCAAGCCCGCCACGGACCGGTTCATTTTCAACGCCTGGTTGATGTCAGCCGCATCCCAGAGATGAAAGTCATCGCCCGACATGGGGATGAGATCTACATCGGCGCGGCGGTGACCTACACCGAAATCATGGAGAGCCGGCTGTTACAGGAGACGGCGACCTGCCTGGTCGAAGCCGCGCGGCTGGTGGGCGGGCCGGCCATTGCCAACGCCGGCACGCTGGGCGGCAATGTCGGCAACGCTGCCGCCTGCGCCGACGGCACCCCGCCGTTGGTGTGCCTGGACGCCGTTGCGCATGTGCGCAATCTGGCCGGCCAACATGCTGTTCCGGTCGCTGAGTTGATCACCGGCCCCCATCAAACCGCCCTTCAGCGCGGCGACTTGATCACTCATTTCACATTCCCCGTTGCGCCTGCCGGCGCGCGTTCGGTCTTTCTTAAACTGGGTCGGCGCAACGCCCAGGCCATCTCACGGCTGAGCGTGGCTGCCGCCGGCGCGCTGGGTGGCAATGGCCGCATCACGTTTGCCCGCTTGGCGCCCGGCTCGGCCTTGTCGCGTCTGCGCCGCTTCACCGAGGTCGAGACCATGCTAATCGGCGAGGAACCCCACCAGGCGCTGTTTGAAGCCGCCGGCGCACAAGCCAGCCATGTCATGGAGCTGGCGACTGGCCGGCGCTGGTCCACCGAATATAAGGAAATCGCTCTGCATGGGCTGGTTGCGCGCGCGCTGCGCGCCATATTTTTGAACCCGGAGAACTGAAACGATGTGGATCGAAATGACATTGAACGGCAAACCGGTCGCCGTCGAAGCCCCGCCCGACATCAGCCTGCTTGATCTATTGCGCGATTACCTCAACCTGACTGGCACGAAAGAAGGCTGTGCAGTTGGCGAGTGCGGCGCGTGCGCTGTCATCATGGACGGCCGGCTGGTTAACAGTTGCATGGTGCTGGCCCCCCAGGCGCATGGCAGCGAAGTGATCACCATTGAAGGTGTTCACGGCCCGGACGGCGGCCCAAATGACTTGCAGCAAAACTTTATCGAGTATGGCGCGGTGCAATGCGGCATCTGCATCCCCGGCATGATCATGGCCGGCGAAGCTCTGCTGATGCACAACCCCAACCCCAGCCGCCAAGAAATCCGCATGGGGCTGGCCGGCAACTTGTGCCGCTGCACCGGCTATCAACAAATTGTGGATGCAATTGAAGCAACGGCAAAAGGGAGGCAGAAGGGATGAGCCATTTCACACAACCGTTAGAGTACGTGGGGCGTCCCGCGCAGCGCGTGGATGCCCTGGACAAGGTGATGGGACGCGCCAAGTACATCGCCGATTACCGCGTGCCGGGCATGCTGCACGCGCGCTGCTTGCGCAGCACGCTGCCGCATGCGCGTATTGCGCGCCTCGACACGACGCCTGCCTTGCGCGTCCCCGGCGTGCGCGCCGTGATCACCAGCGACGATTTTGTGGATCACGGCCTGTATGGTTTTCCGGTCAAAGACAAGTACATGCTGGCTTACCAAAAGGTGCGCTATGTCGGCGAAGCGATTGCCACCGTTGCCGCCGACACGCCTCAAGCCGCGCTGGCCGGCGCGCAAGCTATCCTGTGCGAGCTAGAGCCGTTGCCTGCCTTGTTTGACGCCACACGCGCCCTCGATCCCGATGCGCCGCAGGTCGGCCCCGACCGCAAGAATGGCAACCGCGAACATCCCAACCTGAAGAGCGACCACATGCTGGTGTGCAAAGGCAACGCCGAAGCTGAACTGGCCGATTGTCCCATCGTTCTCGACCGGCGCTATTTCACCGACTGGCAAGAGCATGCCTACATCGAACCCGAAGGCGTGCTGGCCATCCCAACGCCCGAAGGCGGCGTGGTGGTGTACGCGCCCAACCAAAGTCCGTTCATCAACCAAAACAATCTGGCGATGGTGCTGGGGCTGCCCATCAACCTGGTGCGCGTGATTCAACCCACCGTGGGCGGATCGTTCGGCGGCAAAGACGACATCATTTACGAAAGCTCGGCCCAGGCGGCGAAGCTGGCGCTGGTCACAGGCCGGCCGGTGCGCATGGTCTTCTCGCGCGAAGAAAGCCTGGTGGCCAGCTACAAGCGCGACGCCATGCACATGCACATCCGGCTTGGGGCCGATCGCGACGGCACCCTGCGCGCGTGTTGGTTTCGCGGCATCCTCGACTCTGGCGCATACGCCTCCGAAACCCCCTTCACGGCCTGGCGCGCCAGCATCCACGCGATGGGCGCATATCGCTACAACGCCTGTGATGTCGATGTGTACTGCGTGTACACCAACAACGGCTACGCCGGCGCATTCCGCGGCTTCGGCAACCCCGAAGTGTGCTTCGCCGTCGAGCAAACCGTGGATGAATTGGCCGATATGCTGGGCATGGATCCAATCGACCTGCGCCTGAAGAACTGCCTGCGCTTGGGCGATGAAACCGCGCACGGCCAGAAGCTGGACGAATCAATGGGACTGGTGGAGTGCATCAACACCGTGCGCCGGCTGAGTGACTGGGATCGCAAGCGGGCCGAGTACAGCCGCCAGACTTCAACCGAGAAGCGGCGCGGCATTGGCGTCGCCATCATGTATCACGGCATGTCGCTGGGAGCCGAGGGCGCCGACTACGCCGGCGCGACCATCAGCGTGTTGCCCGATTATTCGGTTGATCTGACCTCTGGTCTGACCGACTACGGCACCGGCTCGCGCACCGTGTTCACGCTTATCGCCGCCGAAGAGCTGGGGGTGCGCCCTGATCGCATTCGCATCCAGCGCCCCGATACCAACACCGCCATCGAGTCCGGCCCGACAGTCGCCAGCCGCACCACCGTGCTGGGCGGCAATGCCATGCGCGCCGCCGCGCGCAACCTGCGCCAGACGCTCGACCTGGCCGCCGCCGATCTGCTGCGCTGTGATCCACAACAATTGATTCGCGTCGGCGAGTCTTACGTCGGCCCGGATGAAGAAGCTGTGGCATGGGAAAAGATCGTTGATCACGCGCGCGAGATGGGCCTGATTCTGTCCGCGCATGGCAAATGGGAAGCGCCAAAGATCGTGTGGGATCATCACCACGGGCGCGGCACCCCGTACATGGCCTATGTGTATGGGGCGCAGGTAGCTGAAGTGGAAGTGGACCTGCGCACCGGCAACACCCAGGTGCTGCACCTGTGGGCCGTGCACGACATCGGCAAGGTCATTTTCCCGCAGGGCGCCTATGGCCAGCTCTATGGCGGCATCACACAGGGACTGGGCTATGCGCTGACCGAGCAGATCACCTATCGGGATGGCTATATCCAGGAGACGAACTTCGAGTCATATCTGATTCCCACTTCGGTCGATGTGCCGGAAATCACGGCGCAGTTTGTGGAATCGTCATACTCGTATGGGCCGTATGGGGCCAAGAACATCGCCGAGCCATCGTTGGTGCCAACCGCGCCGGCGATTGCCAACGCAATTGCGCATGCCACCGGCCGGCGCGTGCGCGAGCTGCCGATGAACCTGGAGCGCGTACTGCTAGGACATGATTTGCAGCCGCCCGCATCGAGAGATGCGGCCATTCGCGGTGTATGGATGGAGACCCGCTCGATGCCGCAGACGCCTGCGCCGGCAGCGCCGCGCATCTATGCTTGAGGCGCGCGGCGCTGCCGCACAGCCTCGTAGATCAACAGCGCCGCCGCAATCGACACATTCAGCGAATTGACCCGGCCTGACATCGGGATGCGCGCCTGCAAGTCAGCCTGATCGAGCCACAGCCGGGTCAATCCCGTTTTCTCCGCGCCAACCACGATTGCCAGCGGGCCGTCCAGATGCAATTCGTCATAGTCCTGCATGGCAGCCGGCGTGGCAGCCACAACCGCAATCCCGCGCTGTTTGAGCCAGACGATGGTTTCATGGCTGCCGGCTTCGACCACCGGCACGCTGAACAACGCGCCTTTGCTCGAGCGCACCACATTCGGATTGCCGAGATCAGTGTTGGGGTCGCACGAAATGAGCGCATCGACGCCAGCGGCGTCGGCAGTGCGCAGCATAGCGCCCAGGTTGCCGGGCTTCTCGACCGCCTCTGCGACGAGCAGCAGGGGATTGGGACGCAGTATCAGATCGGCCAACCTGCGTCGCGGCAGCGGAAAAACCGCCAGCCAACCATCCGGCCCGTCACGATAAGCCACTCTCTCAAAGACGCGCGCGTTCAGTTCGATCAACGCAGCGCCGGCCTGCTGCGCTTGCGCCAACAGATGCGCCTGGGCCGGGTCGCGCATCAATGCTGGACAGTAATACAACGCAATTGGGCGCGCGCCACATTGCAAGGCCAACGCCAACTCGTCGTGGCCCTCGACGAGCATCTGGCCGGCCTGTTCGCGTTCGCGCCGGTCGCGCAGCGCCAGCAAATGCTTGACGCGCGGATTGTGAATGCTGGTGATCAGCGTCATCGTGCAACTGCTTAAGTCGAGCAGTATAGCCGTCAGGTATAATCCGTTTGCATTTCGACGATTCGTCGCATTTTGATCCAGTTTAATTCAGTTTGGGCGCGATTTCTATTTGGGCGTTTGGTTTGGGCGTTTGGGTTGAGCATGATTTGCCTTCAGAGGCCGTCGCACACTCATAGGGCAGTTTGATCGCTCTACCGGGGAATGAGGCTTGGTGCGCGGCGCTCTGGTCAGGGTTCCATCCTCGCAAACGTCATTGCCAAAGCGAATGTCAACGCGCCCGCTTACACCATACGTTATGCCATCCAAAACTACCCGGACGCAGTCCGAGCAGACGCAGTCCAACCCCAAATCGTCGGCGCGCAACAGCGATACAGCCGACTCACCTACCTCTCAAACCGCTAAACCAAATTCACGCTCCAGATCGCAAGCGGGTGCATCAAAGACATCGAAAGAGACTGAAGCCGGCAAGCCGAAGTCAACAAGCCGCCGGCGCAAGGCCGAGCCGGCCGGCTTGGCTGCCGACACAGCGCCAGACTCAGCGCAAGGAACCTGGTATCGCATCGACCTGCACATGCACACGCCGGGATCGGCAGATTACGAGCAGGCCGGGGTGACGTATCTGGATATTTTGCAGCAGGCCGAGCGGCGCGGCCTGGACATCATCGCTTTCACCGACCACAACACTGTCAACGGTTATCGGCAAATGATGCGCGAGATTGCCGACCTGGAGCTGCTGGAACGGCTGAAGCGCATTCAGCCAGACGAACTGGGCCGGCTGCTCGAATATCGCCGGCTGCTGAAAAAGATTCTGGTGCTGCCCGGCTTCGAGTTCACCAGCACGTTCGGCTTTCACATTCTGGGCATCTTCCCGCCGGAGAAGCCGTTGCGCGATATCGAGTACCTGTTGTACGAGATGCACGTGCCGGGCGACGTGCTAGACAAGGGGCTAACCGAGGCCGGCGCAACCAGCGACGTGCTGACCGCCTATCGTTTGATCGACGAAGCCGGCGGCCTGGCCATCGCCGCGCACGCCAACTCGTCCAGCGGCGTGCTCATGCGCGGCGTGAATATCGGCGGCCAGACGCGCATCGCATTTACCCAGGACACTCACCTGGCTGCCGTGGAATTGACCGACTTGAACAAAGGCCGGCGCTCGATGGCGCACTGGTTGAGCGGGATCAAAGCCGAATACCCGCGCCGGATGCATCTGATCCAGAGCAGTGATGCGCACCGGCTGACTGTATCCGCGGCCGATGCGCGCCGGCTGGGCGTGGGCGATCGCACCTCGGAAGTGCAGCTCCCAGAGCGCACCTTTGCTGCGCTGCGGGCGCTGTTCTTAAGCCAGGATTTTCATCGCGTGCGCCAGTCACGCGGGCCATTAAACCTGAGCATCGATCCTGTGCAAGATATCCGCGCGCAGGCAGCGAGCGCAACCCTGGCCTTCTATCCATCCCTGCCCCGGCGCAACACCAAACGCTTTGAGGAGATCGTGCGCGACGCGGCAGCCATGGCAAACGGCGAGGGCGGCGTGATCGTTATCGGCTGCGAAGCCGGGCTGGACAAGAAGCCAAAGGGCGTACCCGCAGCCGATGAAACGGCGCGCAAGCTGGCCGAAGCCCTGCGCGAACAGGTGAAGCCAGAATTGCAGCCGGCCATCGTAGTGCAGCGCGTCGAAGAGGCGCCGATCATTCGTGTCAGCCTGTCGCGCAGCGACCATGCCCCCTTTGCTGTCAACGACCGCGAGTTCTATGTGCGCGACGGCGCGCAGACGCGCAACGCCACTCGCGATGAGATCATCGCAATCACCAAACGCTCGCTTGAGGCAGCAGCCCAGGCGCAGCGCCATCGAGATCGGAGCGCAAGCAGCCGAGGGCAAACAGCAGAGCAAACGCACACCCCGACCCAGCGCCCAGAGCACAGGCAACGCGCCGACCAGCGCCAGTCTCAATCCCATCAGACAGAGCAAGAGCGACCACGCCGAGATGGCGCGCAACAAGCCGCCGGCCAGCGCCGGCATACGCCACAGACGCAACAGAAGCCGGCGCAGCAACAGCGTGGCCAACCCGCGCAGCGGGCAGCTCAGCACTCGGCTGAATCACACAGTCAGCCACACTCCGAGCGGCAAGAGAGCCGCCTGCCTGCGCAGCAATCTGTTGATCTGGCACAGGCCGGCGCAAAACCAACCCCCTCCCTTGCTGCGCCGCCCCAGACAAGTCAGCCAGTCGTATCGACGAATGACGACCAGGGAGCCGAAGCGCCAATCAGCACCTCAGCCCCTACAGCGCCAACAACGCCACCTCTCATCGAGGGGATGCCCCGATCAGGCGTGCAGATTGCCGCCGTCGAGGAACGCGAGGGCATCCGCTACTACACCGTGCGCGATCTGCGCAACAATAGCCTGGTGCGCAATGTGACGATCAAGAGCGCACGCGACCTGTGGCATTACGCCATCGTGTCCTATAACACCAACACATATAAGATCGACGCCATCGCGTGGAAAGATAGCGTAGAAGGCCAGCAGCGCGCTGTGCTCAGCCGGGCATTCCGCGCCGGCAAGATGCGCTATGACCTGGCGCTCAAAAGCCAGGACGGCACGCCGTATATCTTCTATGGCGTGGCCGAAGACGGAATGGACGCTACATGGAAGCAGTTAATTGCCGAAGAGCAATCTGCCACGCTGCAACCGCCCGTGCAGAACGAGGCGCTACAGAGCAACGACACGCCTGCCTGACTTGACCGTTGCTGAACCGCTCAGAAACCCGGCTGCTGTCCAGATGCCGGGTTTCTGTCAAAATCGGGCCATCATGGAACTGAGCAATATGTTGAGCAACAAGATCGTTTTGGTCGTGGGCGGCGCTGCCGGCATCGGTCAAGCGACCGCCGAGCTGTGCGCCGCGCGCGGCGCGACGGTCATCGTGGCCGATTACAACGCGCAGGGCGGAGCAGCCGTCGCCGATGGCATTTGCGCGCGTGGACAGGCGGCGATTTTCATTCCGGTCAACGTGACCGATGAAGCATCGGTGTCGCGCTTGTACGAACAGATCGGGTCGCGCTATGGCCGGCTCGATGCGCTGGTGCAGTGTGCCGGCGTGTTGAAGGGCGCCTTTGTGCCGGTCGCGGAATTTCCCCTTGATGTGTTTCGCAGTGTGGTCGAAGTGAATCTGATCGGCAGCTTTCTATGCAGCAAGCACGCAGTGCCGTTGATGAAAAAGAATGGTCGGGGCGTGATTGTGCTGGTGTCGTCGGGAGCAGCGCAGGGCGGCAGCTCGTCGGTGGCGTATGGCTCCAGCAAGGGCGGCGTGAGCAGCCTGGGCGTCACGCTGGCCGGCAAGCTCGCGCCAGATGCCATCCGCGTCAATGTCGTCCACCCCGGCGAAATTCGCACTGCAATGAAACTGTCGGTCATTGCGGCCGAGGCTGCGTTGAAGGGACAGCCGGCCGATGAAGCAATCTCTCAGGCCAGTGCCGGCCCGCGGCTTGGCGAGCCGGAAGGGATGGGCAAAATTCTTGCCTGGCTGGTGAGCGACGACGCTGACTATGTGCGTGGCTTCATTCACACGCGGTAGTTGTGGTTAACCATGAAGCAGCCCAACATACGCAGACAAGGAGGGTAGTCAAAAAATGCACCTGAAGGACAAAGTGGTGTTGATCACCGGCGGAGCAGCCGGTATCGGACGTGCAGCCGCCGAGGTGTGCGCCGCGCGCGGCGCGCAGGTCATCGTGACAGACTTCAACGAGCAGCAAGGCGCAGCGGTGGCAGCGGCGATTGATGGCCTGTTTGCGCCGGCCAATGTCGCCGACGAAGCATCGGTCAAACAAGTGTTCGAGCAAATCGACGCGCGCTATGGCCGGCTTGACGCGCTGATTACCGCCGCCGGCGTTTTGAAGGGCGCCTATGTGCCGGTCGAGGAATTTCCCTTAGATGTGTTTCGCCAGGTTGTAGATGTGAACGTGATAGGGAGTTTTCTGTGCGCTAAACACGCCGTGCCCTTGATGAAGAAAGCCGGGCGCGGGGTAATCGTGCTGATTTCGTCGGTTGCCGCAACCAACGTCAGCTCGTCGGTGGCGTATGGCTCCAGCAAGGGCGGCGTGAGCAGCCTGGGCATCACGCTGGCCGGCAAGCTTGCCCCAGACAACATCCGCGTCAACGTCGTTCATCCCGGCGGGATCAAGACAAACATGAAGCTCTCCGTCATCGCGCGCGAGGCAGAGATGAAAGGCCAATCGGCTGAGCAAGCATGGGCCAGTGCGGCAGCCGGCGCCGAGCTGGGCGAGCCAGAAGGAGTCGGCCGCATTCTGGCTTGGCTGATCAGCGACGACGCCGACTATGTGCGCGGGTTCCTGTACACACGTTGATCCTCGTGGCTTGAATGAATCACAAAGACCCGAAGAACACGAAGAGGGTCAGGGCCAGCTATCCTTTGTTTCTTCGTGGTTCTGTTCTCATCGCAGAGATTTCGCGGATAATTTGACCCATGTCACAACGACACAGTGATCAAACGGCAAACGACGCAAAAGCCGGCGCGCGCAAGCCCAAGACATCACGCCCAAGCGACGCGCTCACCAAAGAACAACTGCTCGCCATGTACGAGCGGATGAAGCTCATTCGCGCGTTCGAGGAAGCGGTGGTGCAACTCTACACCGCAGGCGAAGTACGCGGTTCGTTTCATCCTAGCATTGGCCAGGAAGCGACGGCAGTGGGCGGTTGTTTTGCCCTCGGGGCGGAAGATTACATGACCTGCACCTATCGCGGCCACAACGCCTGCATTGCCAAAGGGATTGACGTGAATGCGGCAATGGCCGAGATGCTGGGAAAACGCACCGGCATCAGCAAAGGCAAGGGCGGCAGCATGCACTGGACTGATCCCTCGATCGGGCTGTTGGGTGAGAACGCCATCGTAGGGGCCGGCGTGCCAATCGCAGCCGGCGCGGCATTCACGGCCCAGCTCGACAACAACGGGCGGGTGGCGCTCACCTACTTTGGCGATGGGGCGATCAACCAGGGCATGTTTCTGGAAACCCTCAACATCGCCCAACTGTGGAAGCTGCCGCTCATTCTAGTGTGCGAGAACAATCTGTACGCCGAGATGACTCCCCTGGCCGACTCGAACCCGCACCGGTCGATCGCCGAGCGCGCCTGCGGTTTTGCCATGCGCGCGGTGACGGTGGATGGCAATGACGCGCTGGCGATGTACGACGCTGTGGCGGAAGCCCGCGCGCGCGCGCTGGCCGGCGAAGGGCCGACCTTCATCGAGGCGCTGACCTACCGGCATCTCGGTCACATGATCGGTGACCCAGAGACGTATCGCACCAAAGACGAAGTCGCCGAGTGGAAGAAGCGCGACCCGATTGTGCGCCTGCGCGAACATCTGGCCGGCCGGCACAGTGTGAGCGATGATGAATTTGCTGTGATTGATGCCCGCGTCGCCCAACATATTGCGGAGGCGGTCGCATTTGCCAAGCAATCGCCGGCCCCGGCGCCCGAAGAAGTGTGGGATGACGTGTGGGCGTAGACGATTTGCCAGTGTTGATTGACGATTGAAGACTGATTGAGGCGCCGCTGCTGGCAGCGAACTGAATATAATAATCTCCCTTCGCGCGCAGCGGATGTCAGTGATCTTTGATCAGCGCGGAGACAGCGAGGATAGAGACATGTCAGGGCATAGCAAATGGGCAACCATCAAGCGCCAAAAGAGCGCAAACGACGCCAAGCGCGGGGCCATGTTCACCCGCCTGTTGCGCGAAATCACCGTGGCGGCAAGGGAAGGCGGCGGCGATATGGCGGCCAACTTCCGGTTGCGACTGGCAGTCGACAAAGCGCGCGCGGCAAACATGCCGAAAGACAACATCGAGCGCGCCATCGCCCGCGCCACCGGCCAGGGCGGCGAGGGCGAAGCATTTGAAGAGCTGATGTATGAGGGCTATGGGCCGCACAAGGTGCCCATGATGATCAAGGTGCTCACCGACAATCGCAACCGCACAGTGGCCGAGATTCGCCGAGTGCTGGAGCGCGCCGGCGGCAGCCTGGGATCATCCGGCTCGGTAGCATGGCAATTCAATCGGCGCGGCTACATCGTCATCGAGCGCAACGACAAAATCAATCCTGACGAAGTGTTTGAAGTTGCCGTCGAGGCCGGCGCCGAGGATGTCGTCACAGGGGGCGATGTGATCGAGATTTACACCGACGTGGACAATTTCCGCGCCGTGCGCGAGGCCATCGCCAACAAAGGCTGGGAGATGAGCACCAGCGAGATCTCGATGATCCCGACCTCGCAGACCAGCCTCAGCCCAGAACACACGCGCCAGGTCATGCACGTCATTGAAACACTTGAAGAGATGGATGACGTGCAGCAGGTCTACAGCAACCTGGAGATTACTGACGAGGCGCTCGAAGCCGCCTGATGTAGCGTGGTCGCGCTAGGGATCGATCCCGGCATTGCCACAACCGGCTTTGGCGTTGTGCGCGAAGCCGACACCGGCGATCTGGTCGCGTTGGCCTACGGGACAATCGAAACTCCTAAAACAGATCCCTTGCCGCAACGGCTTCTGTCGCTTCGCCGGCAGTTGATGGCCCTCGTTGATCAATGGCGTCCGACCGCCTGCGCGGTCGAGGCGCTTTTTTTTGCGTCAAACGCCAAGACGGCCATGATTGTGGGCCAGGCGCGTGGCGTAGCGCTGATGACCTTGTGCGAAGCCGGATTGTCCATCGGCGAATACACCCCCTTGCAAGTCAAGCAGGCCATCGCCGGCTATGGTCAAGCCGACAAGAAACAGATGCAGGCCATGGTCAGGCTGTTGCTTAATCTGGACACAATCCCGCGGCCCGACGACGCCGCTGATGCTTTGGCCGTCGCCATCACCCATATCCATGCCGCGCGGCACGCTGCGCTGGACCGCCCCTAACCGCATCTGAGTGGGTTCCCCGCGCCCACTCACAAAAGGATTAACATTAGACGCTTTGCTGGAGATTGCGCCGAGCTGGGCAAACGTGATCCCCGTGGCCGGCCCGGTAGTCGGCGCTTCGATCAAAGGTGTGATAGCATTTCGGCGATCTGTGAGCAGTGATCTATTGCCTGCGACAGGAAATCAGCCATGATTGCGCGTATTCGGGGCGTTGTTTTGTCGGTCACCCCCCCACATGCTGTCATCGACGCAGGCGGCGTCGGGTATCGTGTGACGTGTTCTCAAACAGCCCTCGACTTGCTGGAGATCGGTCGCGCCGCCGATGTGCACACTCATTTAGTCGTGCGTGAAGATGGCTGGCAATTGTTCGGGTTTGGCAGCGAAGAAGAGCTGGAGCTGTTTCAAACACTACTGGGGGTGTCGGGCATCGGGCCGCGCACGGCGCTGTCGATTCTGTCCAAATTGGCGCCGGGCGCTTTGCGCGCGGCAATTGTCAATCAACAGGTCGAGGTCATCTCGCGTGTGCCGGGGGTGGGCAGGAAGACGGCAGAGAAAATCATCTTTGCACTGAAGGATAAACTGGGCGGGTCGGACGTCGCGCCGGCAGCGCGCATGAGCGCCACCGATACGGAAGCGCTCAGCGCGCTCACCTCCCTGGGCTATAGCATTGCCGAAGCGCAGGCGGCGCTGGCTTCCTTGTCGCGCAACGAGCCGATGGATCTAGAAGAGAAGATCCGCCGCGCATTGGCCTACTTTGGATGACGCGGCCCGCAGGGGCCGGCCGCGCCGCGTCGGGCTGCGGCGCTACGCGGCGTTACAATGACGCTCGATGTCATTGACCGACTCCAACGCCGCGCCTGTAGTCGATACACCTCGATCCATCGCCCGCGCCGCAACTATCACCTCCATTGGCAGTTTGAGCAGTCGCATCGTGGGGCTGGCGCGCGAAATCGTCAAGTCGTACTTCTTCGGCAATGGGCCGGCTGCTAGCGCGTTTGAGCTGGCCTCTAATCTGCCCAGCCAGTTTTATGATCTACTGGCCGGCGGCATGATGAGTTCTGCGCTGGTGCCTACATTCTCTGGGTTGATCGAAAACGAGCGCGACCCGGCCAAAGTGGCAGAGTTTGGCCGCTTGCTGGGGGCGCTGCTGGGGCTGGCCGGCGCCGGGCTGACCGCGCTGGTTTTAGTGCTGTGGACGCTGGCCGGCCTGTATGCCGAACTGGTGGGCAGCGGGCCGGGCCAGAATCCATCCCTGGTCACATCGCTATTGCATATCACCATTCCGACCATCGCGTTTCTGAACATCAGCGGCATCCTGACGGCAGCTTTGTTTGCGCGGCGCAAGTTTGGCATCACGGCATTTACAGCAACGGCATTCAACCTGACGATGATCATCAGCGCAGTGCTGCTGGAGTCGCGCCTGGGTGTTGGCGCCCTGGCAGTGGGAATGCTGGCCGGCGGGGCGGTGCAAACAGCCATGCAACTGCCGGGATTGCGCGGTGTGCAGATCACATTGTCGCTGAACTGGCGGCACCCAGGGGTGGCGCAAGTGGTGCGGTTGTTTTTGCCGGTGGCCGGCGGGTTGGCGCTGGCGCAACTGGCGGTGCAGGTCAGCTATATCGTCGCCGGACAGATCAGCGCAGAGGGGCCAGCCACGATGCGTTACGCCGCGCAAATCATCCAGTTTCCGCTTGGCATGATCGCTGTGGCCGTATCGGCAGCCATCCTGCCGGCTTTATCGGCGCAGGCCAATCAGCCCACAACCGATGAATTCAAGTCCACGCTGGCGCAAGGGCTGCGGCTGGTGTGCATGTTGATTGTGCCGGCGTCGGTGGGCGTGTTCGTGCTGGCCCGACCAATCGTGGCGGTGCTGTTCGAGCGCGGCGCATTTACCTCAGCGAGCACCCTGTACACTGCAGAGACCTTGCGCGCAGCAGCGCCGGGTTTGTTGTTCGCCGCCATCGACCAGCCGCTCATTTATGCGTTCTATGCCCGGCGCGACACGCGCACCCCCACCTTGATCGGCCTGGTCTCCACAGTGTCCTATCTGGCGCTGGTCGGCGTGCTGGCTGTGCTGGCGCAGAGTGGAGCGCGGCCATTCACCCTGGTCGATCTGGTGCTGGCCAACTCACTCAAGACCGGCCTGGACGCCACGCTGATGGCCATCTTCTTGTTTCGCAAGATTGGCCGCCTAACCGGACATGGCGTTTTGCCGCTGGCGCTCAAAGTATGTCTGGCCTCGGGGTTGATGGGGCTTGTGACCTGGGCAGCTATGAGCGTGCTCGAAGCGGGCGTTGGAAGCAGCCGGTTCCTCGCCGATGTGATCGTGACCGTCGGCGCGTCGGCAGTGGGCGCGGCGATCTATTTCATCTGCGCGTGGGCGCTGCGCATGCGCGAATTGGCGACGCTGGGCGGATTGATCCGGCGTTAAACGTGGAGGGTAGAATACGGTCTGGTTTGGTGAGAGTCAAAATAAAATGGCTACGATAATTCCTGCAAGCGACATCGCAGAGACAGTCCGCGTCGAGCACGCGCCGCCAATCGATCACCCTGCGCCCCAACGACGACCCGATTGGATCAAGGTGCGCGCACCTTCTGGCGAAACCTATCACGCCTTGAAGCGGTTGATGCGCAGCAAGGCCCTGCACACCATCTGCGAAGAGGCCAACTGCCCCAACATGGCCGAGTGTTGGGGCGGCGGCACGGCAACCTTTCTCATTCTCGGCGATGTGTGCACCCGCTCATGCGGGTTCTGCGACGTGAAGACCGGCATGCCCAACCCAATTGATTGGGCCGAGCCGTTGCGTGTGGCGGAAGCCGTGGTGTCCATGAATCTTCAACACGTCGTCATTACATCGGTAAACCGCGACGAGCGGCCGGATGGCGGCGCGCCGATCTTTGCATTGTGCATCCGGCGCATCCATCAGGTGAAGCCGGACTGCACCATCGAAGTGCTGATCCCTGACTTCAAAGGGTCGCTCAGCGCGCTGCAGATCGTCATGAACGAGCAACCAGATATCCTGAATCACAATGTGGAGACGGTGCCTCGGCTGTTCAAGACAGTGCAACCGCAGGACAAATACGAGTGGGCGCTGACAACGCTGGCAAACGCCAAGCGACTTAAGCCGGATGGCGTTACCAAGTCTGGCATCATGGTGGGTCTGGGTGAGACACCCGAAGAAGTGCTTGAAGTGATGCGCGACCTGCGCAGCGCAGAAGTCGATATTCTGACCCTGGGGCAGTACCTTCAACCGAGCAAACAGCATTTGCCCATTCAGCGATACTACACACCCGATGAATTTGTCGAGTTCCGCAAAGCAGGACTTGCGATGGGATTTAAATGGGTGGAGAGTGGGCCACTGGTGCGCAGTTCCTTCCGGGCCGACCGTCAGGCGCGAGCATTGTCGCCGCGCTGGAAAGAAATCCAGGCGCGGGCGCAGTAGCGAGCGCAGTAGCGGGCGCAATAGCGGGCGCAATAGCGGGCGCAGCTTGCGTCATACCGCAGCAAGTGCGAATACCCACCCACGGTACACGGGAGGTTTGCTTTGAAGCCAGCTTTAACCCTGCCTCATCAAACAGCCGGCCGGCCGCGCAGAGCGCTTCGGCTTCCACTGGCGGCAGTGCTCACCGGCTTGCTCATGCTCGATGCAGGCTACGTGCTGATGCAGAGCGCAGCGCCGGCCGAAAGCGAGACGCTTAGCCGAGCGGATTCCACTACACTGCAAGTCGCCCGGTCCCATGCAGCGGTATCTTCGGCCTATAGCGCCCCGATTGTGCAGCCGGCCGGTCGTCCAACTGTTGCGCCGCCTATCGTGCCGACGGCTGTCGTTGCCGCGCGGCTGACCGACGCCGAGATTGCGCGCCTGATAGCCGAACCGACGCCAACTGTATGCGGATCGTTGAGCGGACGGCTGATCACAGAAACCCTGCCAAGTGCGGCGCTGGGAGTCAACCTGCCGGTGCACATCTACCTGCCGCCCTGCTACGATGGCGAACTGCATAGCTATCCAGTGATCTACCTTTTCCGGGGTACCGACGGCTATGGCAACTGGGTAAAAAACGGCTTGCCCGAAGCGGCGGACTTGCAGGTCGGGCTGGGTATGCTGCCCCCCTTTGTGGCGGTGATGCCGGCTACCGATGAATCGTCGGCCAACGGCGGCAAATTTCGCTATTCCTCACAAGGCAAAGCCTCTTGGGAAGGCTTTGTGGTAAACGAGTTGTTGCCGGCCATTGAAAGCAAGTACAGTGTCTGGCAGACGCCGGCCGGGCGCGCCATTGGCGGCATCTCGCGCGGGGCTTATTGGTCTATCGAGATCGGTTTCCAACACCCCGACCTATTCGGCATCGTGGGTGGACATAGCCCGGCAATCACCGCTGATCTGCTGATCGGCGCGCCGCCCGGCTTCAGCATGTTGAGCCTGGCGCGTTCGGTCGAGGAACTCAAGATGCTGCGTATTCACCTTGACGCGGGGAATCGGGACTGGGCGCAAAGCGGCGTGCGCGCGTTGTCGGCTGACCTAAGGGCGGCCGGCATTGTGCACACCACCAGCACCGGCGAGGGGATGCACAGCGACGCATACTGGAAGTCGCGGATGACCGACTATCTTGCCTTCTACACCGCCACCTGGCCGCGCATCCCGCGCCCCAAGACGGCGACAGCCGGCGCCGGCCTTGTAGACCGGCGTGCGCGACCTTGACATGCGCCGCTGGGTTTTCTGGATCGGCGTTGTTATCAGCGCTGCACTACTCGTTGTTGCGCTGGGCGGGCTGAATCTTGGCGAGGTCTGGCTTGATCTGCAACAAGCCAACCTGATCTGGCTGGTGCCGGGCGTGAGCGTGTACTTTGTGTCGGTGGCCGTTCGCGCGTGGCGCTGGGGATATTTGTTAAATCCGGCCCAGCACTTGTCCGTGCGACAACTGTATTCCGTGGTGGTGATCGGCTACATGGGCAATAACATCTATCCGGCCCGTATCGGCGAGTTGTTGCGGGCCTATGTGCTGCGCCGCCGGCATGACGTGCCGATGGCATTCAGCCTGTCCACAGTCTTTCTAGAGCGCATCGTCGATGGATTGGTGATGGCGGCTTTCGTGTTGATTGGTCTGCCGCGTGTGCCTAATCTGCCGGCGCAGGTGCTGAATGTAGTTGCCCTGCTGACTGTACTGCTGGTGGCAGCGATTGGCGTGTTCTTCGGGCTGGCGCTGGCGCCGCGCGCCGCCGAAAGACTGGCCGGCGCCATGATCAACATCCTGACGCCACGGCGTTTGCGCCCGCGGCTGATGATGTTTGTGTCGCGCTTCGTGCAGGGCGCTCAGGCCTTGCGCCGGCCCACAGACTTGCTGGCAATCCTGGTCAGCACAATCCTGATCTGGCTGATCGAAACGTTAAAGTATTGGTTTGTCATGCGCGCATTCGGGTTGGAGGTGCGTCTGGACTACATTGACTTGATGCTGGTCAACGGCGCCGCCAATCTGTTCACGGTCATCCCGGCAGCGCCGGGTTTCGTCGGCACGTTTGATCTGGCCGGCATCGGGACGCTGACAGCCCTGGGCGTGGAGCGGGTGGCAGCCACCGCGTACACCTTGGTGCTGCACGCGGTGTTGTGGTTGCCGGTGACAGCGCTGGGAGCCTTCTTCATGCTGCGTGAAGGATTGCGCTGGGCCGACCTGCGCCAGGCAGAAGTGGCGGGCGCCAAGGGTTGAGCAAGCCGCATGTCCGCTGGCGATGTCTGGAGTTTGCATTCTGTCGTCTGTGTTCTGCGATGAAGATTGCGATTGTTGGTGCGGGGGCTACCGGCTTGGCCGCTGCGCATGAGTTGCTGAAAGCCGGCCACGCGGTCACGATTTTCGAGGCCGGCCAGAACCCCGGCGGCCTTGCGGCCGGCTTCAAAGCGCCGGGGTGGGACTGGTCGCTAGAAAAGTTCTATCATCACTGGTTCGCCTCCGATACGGACTTGCTGCGATTGGCCGACGAGATTGGCGTGCGTCATCGCGTCATCTACAACCGACCCACAACTGTGGTGTATTACGAGGGTCGTTTCTATCCGCTCGACGGCGCACTCTCGACGGTGCTGCGCGGCGGGCAATGGGTAGACCGATTGCCGCTGTCGGGGTCAATTGCGCGCGGGCTGCTGGCGCTGCGCTATCCCGGCTTCAATCTCATCGATGTGATGCGCTATGGACTGGCAGGCGCCTATCTGGTACTGACCTCAAACTGGCGCCGGCTTGAAGAAGTCACGGCGCACGATTGGCTGTCGCGCTGGATGGGCCGGCGGGTGTACGGGCTGCTCTTCCAACCGTTGCTGTACGGCAAGTTCGCCGAGTATGCTGAGCAAGTCAACATGGCCTGGATGTGGGCGCGCATCAAGGCGCGCACACCGATGCTGGGCACGTACATCGGCGGCTTTCAAGCTTTCTTCGATGATCTGGCCGCACACCTGCAACAGCGCGGCGCGCGGCTCGTGTACGGCGCGCGCGTCGAATCCATCGAGGCAGAAAATAGCGCGGGCGAGTACCGCTTGACGGTGCGCTTGACTGCGCAACACAACGACCAACCGTCGCCGGCCAATCCACAGTCATTTGACCGCGTGCTGGTGACGACATCGCCCCGCCTGATGGCAAAGCTGGCCCCACAATTGCCGGGCGATTACCTGGGCGCGCTCGGCCAGCTCAAGTCGCTGGGAGCCGTGGTGCTGATCGCGGCGCTCGATCGGCAATTGAGCCGCGCCGGTTACTACTGGCACAATCTACCAAAAAGCGCCGGCTTTCCGTTTCTGGCCTTGTGCGAGCACACCAACTTTGTGCCGGCGCACCACTTCGGGGGGCAGCATCTGGTGTATTGTGGCGACTACCTGCCGGTAGACCATCCATACTTCTCGATGAGCGACGAAGCGTTGCGCGCCGCGTTTCTGCCGGCGTTGAAGCGCATCAATCCCGAATTCGATGCGTCGTGGGTGCGACAAACGTGGGTGTTCAAAGAGCCATACGCGCAGCCGGTGCCGTTTGTCAATCACTCGCACAACATTCCGCCGGCCAAGACGCCCTTGCCCGGCCTCTTTTTCGCCAGCATGAGCCAGGTGTATCCGTGGGATCGGGGGACGAATTTCGCAATCAGGCTGGGGCGCGAGGTGGCTGCCGAGATGACGGGGCCGGCGTGATTGACGCATGAACTATGCTATGATGCCCAGCGCAGGGCATGATGTTTGTTAAATCTGCCACTTTTGTTTCAGGTTTGATATTTGCGTTATCTGTGATGGGGGCTTTTGCGCCACAGGCAGGGACAGCGCAAAGCCAGCCTGACCCGTCGCAGACACAGGTGTGGCAGACACAGGTGTGGCAGACACAGGTATCGGCCGCGATCGACCAAACGTATCGGGTCTTCCTTCCCCGCGTGACCGGCGGCTTTACCTGTCCGGCCACCTCGACCAACACCTACGAGCTGACCCAGTTTATCCCCCCGCCCTACAAAGATAACCGGCTGACCGACGAAAACGCGGATTTTCGCTTGTCGATCATCAGCTACACGCTGACCAATGCGCCACTCACGTTTGTGGATTACCCCGGCGGAGGACCCGGCCAGGACGGCCCACGCCTGCATGGCATCTTCGAGCCAAACCGGCTGGCTGCCTTTGTGCGCGCCTATCAGGTGCATCACTGGAACTGGGATGAGAATGCTCCGCCGCCATACGGCGCCCGCGGCAGTGTCAACACCCAATGGCCGGTGAGTGCGCTGGATTTGCAAAGCGTTCCCGGCGAAAACATCCACATCCCCGAACGCACAGCCTCGATCACGCCGGCCGGCCACAAGGCTATGGTGCTCTATGCCGGCGCACGCGAGATCACGCTGGCATATCTGGCGCAGGATCAGGTCGTCGTCAACGGCACCGGTTACGTGGTGCATCTGGCAGGATTCTGCGTGGATCCCAATCTGGTGGCGTTGTACCACGCACAACTGGATTCGACCGGCCGGCGCGCCAGCGGCTACCTGCCGGCGCTGCCCAATAACAAGCCGATTGGCCGGGCGTTGACCGACTCCATTACTGTGGCCGTGCGCGATGCCGGCGCTTTTATGGATCCACGCGACCAAACGGATTGGTGGTATTTCCCCTAGCCATACCCGCTCAATCGCCCCGCCTGTCTTTATACACATGCATACACGCATTGCCCATCCTATCCGCAGTCAGCGGGTGAATGGTGATAGGCACAGCCGGCATTTATAAAATTGCAAAAATTTTAAAACGTGATTTTTTATTGATTTCTGCATCGAATGTGATGCGTTGGCTGTGAGTTGACAAAACGTATGGTTAAGATTTATCACAGCGCGCGTATAATGAAGTTGGGCGATGTCTGGTCTGCTTTCTCCTCAGCTTGTGCGCGATGTGCTGCGCGTCTGGTCCAGCCCGCAGGCGTTGGCGCAGCATCCGCTGGCCCGCTCACACATGGTCGCCGCTGTGCAGGCCGAGCAAGGCTGCGATGCCGTGGCAGCGCTGCGCCATCTCATCGAACGCGCGATCGAGCTGGCCTGGCCGCACGACATGGGCGAATGGCGTGCCCGCCGCAAGCGCATGTTGATTGAGGCGCATTACCTGCGCGGCGAACCCCTCAAGCAAGTCTCCGAGGCCCTCCACTTGAACGAGCGCAGCGCCCGGCGCGTGTTGGGCGAGGCGCTGGACGATTTGGCTGCCGCCATCAACCAACTGGAACAGCGCGCGCTTGAAGCGCCGGCCGCCCTGCGCGTCAACCTGGCGCCTTCGCTGGCTCAACATCCGTTGCTCATCGGGCGCGAGGCGCTGTTGTCCCAGATTGTGGATTGGCTCACCCAGCCTGCTCCGGTGGTCGCCCTATGGGGCATGCCCGGCATCGGCAAGAGCGCGTTGTTGACCTACGCGGCCAATCATGCGCAGGTGATCCGGCAATTTCCCGACGGCGTGTTGTGGGCCGACTTGGGGCCGGCGCAGGCCACGCCGGCCGAGCTATTGCGGAGCTGGAGCAGCGCGCTGGGCGCGAGCGTGTTCGACCTGGCGGCGCTCGGCGACGACGCGCGAATGCTCTCGGGGTGGGTGCAGCGCGCCTTGGCCGATCGACGCATGTTGATCGTGCTGAACGACGTGGGCGACATCGCGCAGGCGCGGGCGCTGCTGCTTGGCGGGCCGGCGTGTGGCTATCTCATCGCTGCACAGCGCGTCGAGGTCGCTGTAGCGCTCGCTCCGGTGCATCACGTTGCAGTGCCTTTGTTCTCCCCGGAACACGCGCGCGCGCTGTTGACCACGCTGGCCCCCGCGCTGGCCGAGGTGGAGGCCGAAGTGCTGGAGCCGATCTTGGAATGGTGCGGCGGGCTGCCCTTGGCGCTTGTGCTGGTGGGGCGTTACCTGGCGCGCGTGATGCATGCCCAACAACCCCGTCGCCTGCGCGCGGTGTTAGATCAGCTTCGCGACGCGCGCGGTCGCCAAACTTTATTTACCGGCGCAGAGGGCGCGCCCTTGGGTGAGTTGGGCCAAATCGTTCAGGCCCAGATCGCCCAGCTTGCTCCATCGCATGCGCGCGCGCTGTATAGCCTGGCGGCGCTGCCGCCGCGCCCGGCGGAATTCGACGAGACGACTGTGTTGGCCATGCTGGCCGGCGACGTGAAGGCGCTCGATGCGCTGGTGGACGCCGGCCTGCTGACCTGCGCCGGCGGGTGGTACAGCCTGCACCCGGTGGTGCGCGATGTGCTGTGCGCTGATGCACGCGCCGCCGAAGCGCGGCAGGTCGGCCAAGCGCGCCTGCTGGAGATCGCGCAGGCCGTGGCCGAGGGCAAGTCGCGCATCGCCGATTTTGCCCCGCATGAGCGCGCGTTGCTGTTGGCCGCCGTCAACACGGTGGTAGAGGAGGGCCACAGTGCGGTGGCGCGCGCCCTGGCCGTGCATGTCGCGCCCATTTTGGACGCTTGCGGCCGGCTGCACATGGCCGACGCGCTGCTGACCTTGGGCGGATCGAGCGGCGCGCAGGATGCGGATGCAGTCCGGTTGAAAGCGTGTCATGCGCGCATTTTGGCGCGGCTGGGGCGGTTGGGTCTGGCCAAGGCGCAGGCCGAAGAGGCGTTGGCGCTGGCCGAGGTCAACGCGCCGGCGTCGCTCCCCTTGGCGCTGGCGGCCCAGGCTCAGGTCAGGCTGAGCAGCGGGGATGTGGCCGGCGCCTTGGAGGCGTGTGACCGTGGGCTGTCCCACGACCCGGATGCACCAGAGGTCAAGCTATCCCTGATACGCCTGCGCGGTTACGCGCTGGTCAACCTGGGGCGCTACGGCGAGGGCGCCGACGTGCTGCGCCAGGCGCTGGAGCTTGCCCGGGCGCATGGGCTGCTGGAGGAACAAACGCGGCTGACGTACGCGCTGGCGGCTGCGGCGCGTCAACAGCGGCGTTACGATGAAGCCGAGATCTTGGCCGAGCAGTGTCTGCACCTGGCGCAGCAGGCCGAGATGAGCGAGCAGGAGGTCCTCGCCTTGACGCTGCTGGGCATTGTGGCGAACGAGCGCGGACAGCCGGCGCGCGCTGCGGCCTGCTTTGCCCAGGCAGAGCCGCCGGCGCGGCGGTTGGGGTTGCCTTATCTTTTGATCTCATTGCGACACGCGCAAGGGGTGTTGGCGATGCGGCAGCAAGACTGGTCGCGGGCGGAGGCCGCCTTGCGCCAGGCGCTGGCTCATAGTGTGACCGGGGGCTGGAGCGGGTTGGCGGGCAATGTCTCCATCGAGCTGGGGGAATGTCTGCTGGCGATGGGACGGCTGGCGGAAGCTGAAGCAGTGTGCCGAGAAGGGTTGGCGCGCGCCGAGGCGGGGGGCTACGCCGACTTCGCTGCGCTGCTGAAGTATGTGTTGGCGCGAGCAGCTCATGCGCGGGGCGAGGGGGAAGCTGCGCGCCGGCTGGCGCAGGCGGCGCTGGCGCAGGTGCAACGCTCTGGGCACTATCGGGCCGGGGAGATTGCGGCCTGGGCGGCGGCGACGTTCGGGTGAACGTGCGCCGCATTAGACCAAGACGTTATGTTGATCGCGCGGCCTGAATGAGCGCGCGCGCGGCGCCTGACTCGCCGGCAACGAAGGGGGATCGAATTGACGATGTCCGGTTTTGGCCCTGATTTTGTCCTATTTGTGACCTTGCGCTGCGACGCCTGGAGGCGCTAGAGTCGCCGCACGATGGCTGCTTGGGCGCGCCATCGGTCAAAGATGCGCAGCGGTTGCGCTGCTGAGAACAGACCAGATGTGCCGAAGGAGGTAAAAGTCATGCAAACGCGACAACGATTGGGTTT
>JAEANN010000002.1 GCA_016841965.1 Candidatus Roseilinea mizusawaensis
AGGCTTGGGCGGCCAGGGCCAGGAACTGCTCGCGCCGCTGTGCGTAGCTGGTTACGGTTGATGTCTTCATGCCCCTTATTTTGCCCTCGCTGCAGAAAAAGTCGCCCACATTTCTGCGCTACACCCGCGCACGTCAACAGCACTTGTCAGAAGGCGTATTCCGCCTACAATTGACGCTTCGGGGATTCTTGCTGTGTCCATCCGGCGCACAAGCAATCCCAACAACCAGAAGGCACATATGCCCAAACGCCAGGCTAACCGCAACAACGACGAGGCGCATCGGAGCCGCTTTGCCGGGACAGCGACGGATATCGGTCATGCGCGCCATCGATGTGCCACCAGAGGTCTGTTATGCCCTTTTGTGCAAAGCGCTGCGTGCGCCGATGAGCCGCGCAGCAGGCTGAAGTATTCCCCCCTTGCCGGCCTGGCGCATATCCTGCACGCTGCGCGCCTTTGGCCGGCCATTGGCGCGCGCGCTGCGCAATTCCCGGCGATGATCCTTACCCGGCGGACACCATCCGCGCCGACCATCGCCGTCTCATCACACTTCCGGAGATAGTGAGCATGAAAGAGTACCCCACCGACAAACTACGCAACGTTGCCCTGCTGGGTCACAACGGCAGCGGCAAAACCACCTTTTCTGAAGCCATGCTATACGCCAGCGGCGCCACCACGCGGATGGGCCGGGTCGAAGACGGCACGACCATATCCGACTTCGACGACGAGGAGAAGCGTCGGCAGCAATCGCTCAGCCTATCCCTTGTGCCTATCGAGTGGAAAGATCACAAGATCAATCTGATCGACACGCCCGGCTATCCCGACTTTATCGGCGAAGTGAAAAGCGCCGTTCGCGTGGCAGACCTTGGCCTCATCTTCGTTGACGCAGTGGCCGGCATCGCCGTGGGCACCGAACTGGCAATGCAAGCCGTGGAAGAGGCCGATATCCCGCGCGCCG
Organism: Candidatus Roseilinea mizusawaensis; assembly: GCA_016841965.1. Classification (GTDB taxonomy): domain Bacteria; phylum Chloroflexota; class Anaerolineae; order J036; family Brachytrichaceae; genus Roseilinea; species Roseilinea mizusawaensis. The sequence continues at coordinate 956 of JAEANN010000002.1, forward strand.
TGATGATCTCGGGCATGGATCGGGAAAACGCAAACTACGCCAACATCCTCAGGGATCTGCAAGAAGCATTCCACCAAACCGTTGTTCCTCTGATCATCCCCGTCGGCGCGCATGCGCACTTCTCCGGCGTGATTGACTTGCTGTCGCGCAAATATATCAAAGGCCCCAAAGGCGAAGTGGCCGATATCCCGGCCGAGATGAAGGATGAAGTCGAAGCAGCCCGCGAAAAGCTGATCGAAGCCGCTGCCGAGGGCGAAGACGACCTGATGGAGAAATTCTTCGATCAAGGCACGCTCGACGATGAAGAACTGAAGCGTGGGCTGCGCGCGGCAATCCGCAAGAAGACATTTGTGCCGGTCATGTGCGTTGCCGCCGCTGCAGGCGTCGGCGTCCATGCAGCGCTCTTCTCGCTGATCAACTACGCGCCGGCCCCTCTGGATCGCGGCGGCGATCCCGACGACGGCCAGCATGGCACAGTGTTGTTTGTGTTCAAGACACTGGCCGATCCTTTTGTCGGCAAGCTATCCCTGTTCCGCGTCATCGAAGGCCCCGTGCGCGGCGGCGACACCCGGCTGACCTGCGTGCGCGCCAACGCCGAAGAACGCATCTCTGCCCTGTACATCCTGCGCGGCAAAGAGCAGCTTCCCATCACCGAATTGCACGTCGGCGACATTGGCATGGTGCCCAAGCTGGCCCATACTCAGACCGGCGACACACTCGCCGACAAGGCGCATGCCATCGCGTTGCCCGGCATTCAATTCCCCAATCCGCTGTTCAACGTCGCGCTGCATCCCAAGAGCAAAAACGATACCGCCAAGCTCAGCCCCTCATTGGCGCGTGTGTGCGAAGAAGACCCTAGCCTGACGACCCGCACCGACAGCGTCACCAAAGAGTTCATTCTGTCCGGCATGGGCCAAACCCACATCGAGGTTGCCATTGCCAAGCTACGCAATAAGTTTGCTGTGGATGTGGATGTCAGCGTGCCGCGCGTCGCCTACCAGGAGACGATCACCAAACGTGGCCAGGCGCGCTATCGCCACAAGAAGCAAACCGGCGGCGCCGGCCAGTTTGCCGAAATCGAGATGGCCGTCGAGCCATCGCAGCCCGGCGAAGGCTACGTCTTCGAGTGGAAAGTGTTCGGCGGCGCCATTAGCAGCTCGTTCCAAAGCTCGATCGAGAAAGGCATCAAGCAGGTCATGGAAACCGGCGTCATCGCCGGCTATCCCATTCACGATGTCAAATGCCAGGTGCTGGACGGCAAAGAGCACCCCGTCGATTCCAAGCCGATCGCCTTTGAGATTGCCGCGCGCTATGTCTTCCGCGAGGCATTCAGCCAGGCCGGCCCCATTCTGCTGGAGCCAATCTACCGCTTCACTATCGTCGTGCCCGAAGCCAACGCCGGCGACGTGATGGGCAACCTGAACACCAAGCGCGCCCAGGTCATCGGTATGGACCCGCGCGGGAACAAAATGGTCATCACCGCCGACGCGCCGCTGGCCGAAATGCAGCGCTACTCCACCGATCTGCGCAGCCTGACCCAGGGGCGCGGCTTCTACGAGATGGAGTTCCAGCGTTACGCCCAGGTGCCCCCCAACCTGGCGCAGAATATCATTGCCGCCCACAAGGCCGAGATGGCCGGCAAGGCGGAAGAAGAATAGCCCTTTCAGCTCCCGGAGTCTCAAAGACTCCGGGAATCATTTTGATCGCCCCTTACTTGCTGCGTTTGCCATTCGCGCGGCTTGTTTTCGTCAGCGCCTTGACCTTATCGAGGGCTGTGTCGCGCTCCAGCACCGGCCTCAGATATTCCCCGGTGTGCGAGCCGGCCACAGTGGCAATCACCTCTGGCTCGCCTTGGGCGACGATCTGCCCCCCGCTTTCGCCGCCCTCTGGCCCCAGATCGATGATCCAGTCTGCCACCTTGATGATATCCAGATTGTGTTCGATCACCACCACCGTGTTGCCGTCATCCACCAGCCGGTTCAGCACATGGATCAGCTTGTGCACATCGGCCGCGTGCAGGCCCACCGACGGCTCATCGAGCACATATAAGGTGCGCCCGGTGGCGCGCTTGCTCAGCTCGCGCGAGAGCTTCACGCGCTGCGCCTCGCCGCCGCTGAGTGTGGTGGCCGGCTGGCCCAATCGGACATAGCCCAACCCGACCTCGATCAGCGTATCCAGCTTGCGCGCGATGGCCGGAATGTCCTTGAAAAACTCGCGCGCTTCACTCACCGTCATCTCCAGCACCTCGGCGATGTTCTTGCCTTTGTAACGCACTTGCAACGTCTCGCGGTTGAAGCGCGTGCCGTGGCACACATCACACGTCACATACAGGTCTGGCATGAACTGCATCTGAATCTGAATCACGCCCTGGCCCTCGCACGCTTCGCAGCGCCCGCCCTTCACATTGAAGGAAAACCGGCCGCTCTTGTAGCCGCGCATCTTACTCTCCGGCAACGAAGCAAACAGCTCGCGCAACGGCGTCCACAGGCCGGTGTAGGTAGCCGGGTTCGAGCGCGGCGTCCGTCCGATTGGTTGCTGGTCGATGTTGATCACCTTATCCAGATGTTCCAACCCTAGCATGTCGTCCATGTCGCCGGGCCGCTCCATTGCGCCATTGAGCATATTGGCAGTCTTCTTGTACAGGCATTCAATGATGAGAGAGCTTTTGCCGCTGCCGCTCACACCTGTGATACACACAAATCGGCCCAGCGGAATATCCACGGTAACATTCTTCAGATTGTTCTCGCGCGCGCCCTTGATAGTGATGTACTTGCCGTTGCCCTTGCGTCGCTTCGCCGGCGCCATAATGCGCTGTCGCCCACTCAAGTAGGCGCCGGTCAGCGACGCCTTACTTTTCATGATGTCTTTGACCGTGCCGGCCGCCACCACTTGCCCCCCATGTTCCCCTGCGCCCGGCCCCATATCGATGATCCAGTCCGCCGCGCGCATGGTGTCGTCGTCATGCTCGACCACCAGCACCGTATTGCCCAGGTCGCGCAGCTTGTGCAGAGTGGCAATCAGCCGGGCCTGGTCGCGCGCGTGCAGGCCAATGCTCGGTTCATCCAAAACATACAACACCCCCATCAGTTGCGAACCGATCTGGGTCGCCAGCCGGATGCGTTGCGCTTCGCCGCCGCTCAGGGTCATGGCCGCCCGGCTCAAGGTCAGATAATCCAGACCCACATCCACCATGAATTGCAGCCGCGCCCGCACTTCTTTTAGGATGGGCAGGGCAATGATGCGCTCTTTCTCGGACAAGATCGGGATTCCGCTGTGCTGCTCTGGCCGGCCTTCTGGCCCTGCCTGGCGAACTGCCGCGCCTTGCCCCGCCGCATCCCACAGCGCGTTCACCCACGCCAGCGCCTGCTTCACGCTCATATCGGCGACTTCGGCGATATTCTTGCCGGCCACCCGCACTGCCAGCACTTCCGGTCGCAGCCGGCGCCCATGACAGGCGGGGCACTCGCGGTAGGTCATGAAGTCCTCGATCTTGTTGCGGATGTAATCAGACGAACTTTCGCGGTATCGGCGCATCAAGTTGGGCAAAACGCCCTCGAAGCGGGTGCTGAACAAGCGTTGATCGCCCAGCCGGCTGCGATACTGCACCTTCACCTGCTCATCCCCGGTGCCGTACAGAATAATTTGGCGTTGGGCTTGGCTGAGCTTGCTCCACGGTTTGTTGGTGGGAATGTGGTATGCCTGACAGACGGCCGACAGCAATTGACCATAGTAATTCTCGTCGTCCGACCATTCCATGACCGCAATCGCGCCGTCATCTAGACTGAGATCGGTGTTGGGCACGACCAGCGCCGGGTCAATTTCCATTTTGCTACCCAGGCCTTGGCACTCCGGGCAAGCCCCATCGGGCGAATTGAACGAGAACAGGCGCGGTTCCAGCTCAGGAAAAGCCAGGCCGGTGGCCGGATCGACGCGCTTCTCGCTAAAAACCAGGTCCTCCCATTTTGGATTTTCGATTTTCGGGTCAGGGCCGGCCGGCGCATCGGACTGTGCGGCGGCGACAGGTTTCTGAACCATAGCGATGCAGAAGCCATCGCCCAGTTTGAGCGCCGTCTCCACCGAGTCGGTCAGCCGGGTCATGAACTGCGCGTACTCCTCGGCGTCGTTTGCAGAATTCGTCAGCTCGTTAGGGTTGTCAACGTTCTGGAGCTTGCGGACTTTATCAACCTGGCGAACCTTCGTCACCACCACAAGCCGGTCTACGACAGCCTCGATGTTGTGAATCTTGTAGCGATCCAGCTCGAATTCCTCGTTCACATCGCGTATCTCGCCGTCCACGCGCACGCGCACGAAGCCCTCGCGACGCACATCATCGAACACCTGTTGATGATGCCCTTTCTTGTCCTTGATCAGGGGTGCGAGGATTTGCACCCGCGTCCCCGGCGGCAGGGCGGCGATTGCATCCACGATACTATCGGCCGATTGCGAGATGAGCGGCTGGCCGGTCACGGGGCTATAGGGCACGCCAATCCGGGCGAACATCAGGCGCAGGTAGTCGTAGATCTCTGTAACCGTGCCCACCGTCGAACGCGGGTTGTGACTGGCGCCTTTCTGATCGATCGACACTGCCGGCGATAGCCCATCGATCTGATCCACGTCTGGCTTTTCCATCTGGCCCAGGAATTGCCGAGCGTAGGCCGACAGGCTCTCGACATACCGGCGCTGGCCTTCGGCAAAAATGGTGTCGAACGCCAATGACGATTTGCCGCTGCCGCTCAGGCCGGTAATCACCACCATCTTGTCACGCGGAATCTCAACCGTGATGTTCTTCAAGTTGTGCACGCGCGCGCCGCGCACGACGATATTCTCTTGCATCGCCACCCTCACCCTTACAGGGCCGGCAAGGATACCCCGCCGACCGTCACTTGAAAGTAACCCTACAGCCCACTTTCAATTCAGTCTGTATAAAGTCCCTAACCTGGCAAGTCTAGCACGGATGTTCCAGTGCCCCAGGACACGTCCGGCGCCCGGCGCCCGGCGCCCGGCGCCTTGTGCATAGCCGCTCACAGGCCGGCCCGGCATTCACGGGGTTGGGCTGGGGTCAGGCGTTTGTGTGGTCGGCTCGGTCGGAGCCGGCGTGGGAGTGGCCGACGGCATCTCCGTCGGCGTAGGCGTCGGCTGTGGGGTCGAGGATGGCAGCTCGGTTGGTGTTGCCGTGGGGATATCGGTCGGCGTTGGGGTTGCAGAGGGAGTAATCGTCGGTTCTGCTGGCGGCGTAACAGGGTGTGGGGTTGGGGTAACGGTTGGCGGTTCTGGCTCTGGCGTAAAGCTCGCCTGCGTGGGCGCAGGGGTGGGCGTGGCCGCCGGCGCGCCGGCAGGCAACCATGGCACTGGCAGAGTAGGCAGTTCGGGCAAAGGGGGCAGGATCAACATCTCTGGCGTCGGCATGATCGGTGTCAGTTGGAATGCCGGTGCCGCAGACGGGGTCGGCGCTATTGGCGTTGGCTGTGACCCAGAGGCGTCCCCGCTCGGATTGCCCTCCAGGCCGGCCTCGATGCGCGGGCCTGTCGGCGTCATTTGCTCGGGCGAGCGCCACAGCGTGTTGAACAGCGCCACCAACACGAGCGCAACAACAAGCGCCGTCGATGCCAGCGCAAGCAAAAGTTGACCGGGACGCATGAGAGCCTGTTGCGGCGCAGCCACACGCGCTGTCTGGCGCGCCGGGCGGCGCGCCGCCGCCTCGAATTGCGATGCCGCAGAGATCGTCTGCGGCGGTGGCGCAGGGAGTAAGGCCGCCGAAATGGCGCGCCGAAACTCAGCGGCAAACTGGCCGGCTGATTGCGGCCTGAACGCCGGCCGTTTGTGCAATGCCCACAAAACGATGTCGCTGACAGGCTTCGGCAGATCTGGCACAAGCGCGTTGGGCGGCTGGGGCGCTTCGTCGATATGCATACGCGCCACCGCAATCTCATTCGACCCTTCAAACGGATGCCGCCCACACAAGGCATAGTAGGTCGTCACACCCAGCGCGTAGATATCGCTGGCCGGCGTCAACTCATACGCGCCGGCTGCTTGCTCCGGCGACATGTACAACGCCGAGCCAATCCGCGTGCGCGTAGCGGTGTAGGCTGTCTGCGCCGGCACCTTGGCCACGCCAAAATCCCCCAGCATAGCCTGCCCATTCGTCCGAATCAAAATATTGCTGGGCTTCACATCCCGATGGATCACGCCATGCTTGTGCGCGTGATCCAGCGCCCGCGCCACATCGGTCAAAATCGGTGCGTATTCCTCCGGACTCAGCCGGCCCTTGCGCGCAATCAGATGATCCAGCGATTCGCCCGCGACATACTCCATCACAATGTACGGCTGGCCGTCCTGTTCACCGTGCTCCAATACCCGCACTACGTTCGGGTGCATCAATGCAAGCGTGCTCTCGTGCTGAAAGCGCAACCGAGCCACAGGATCAGCCGCCAGGTGGCGATCGAGAATCTTGATCGCCACCAGATTGCCATGCAGGGCCGTGGCGCGATACACCGTCGCCATTCCTCCCCGACCAATCTCGATCAGATTTCGATAAACAGCAAATCTCTGCATGATTGCACGGGCCAGCTTATGTCAACAATCGGCTGCGTCGCTGGGCAGACCCAGTCTACAACAGCGAACGCACCCTTATCGAAAGCCCTATAATCCCCCCTCGATGGATAACGCCCTCGTGACGCTATTTTTGATTTTGCCCTTCCTGACCGGTATTCTGCTGGCCAACATCGCGGCGCTCAACGCCAACCTCCGCGTGTTGCAATTCCTCTACCTCAGCATCCTGAATATCGGATTGATGGGTGTCGGACTGCTGGTCATTCTGGCAGGCATAGTGCAACCCATGATGGCCGCAAGCCAGCCGGTGGCGACCTCAACCGACTGGTTCGGTGCAGGCGCCATGCTCATCATCGGTTGCGCAATTGCCCTCGCCGCGCTGTTAAAACCAATCCGTGAAATGGCCGCGCGCCTCTTTGCCATCGATCCCGATTCTATCGTGCACATCACTGCGCTCTCGATGACGGCAACCGCTGTCGGCGGCAATTTTGCGCAAATGATCTTCACCAACAGCTTGTTCACCCCAGAACTGCTGTCACAACTGGAGGGACAAGGAATCAGCGCGACTTTCATGGATGTCCTGATCTTCCCGTTGCTTACGCTGTCGATTGCGGCCTTGTTGGGCGTCGGGTGGCTCACGCGGCGGAATTGGGATGCGGTGGTAGAGCGGCTGGGATTGACCATGCCGCCGCCCGAGCACCTGGCGCTGGGGATTGCCATGACGCTGGCGTTCATTGGGTTGGGCTTTGCAACGGATCAGGTGTGGGCGCAGATGGACCCGGCCGGCTATCAACGCATCGGCGGCGTGTCGAGCGCATTGATGAAGAACTTCACCGGCCTGTCGGGCGCCTTTGCCATCGGCCTGACTGCCGGCATCGGTGAAGAGCTATTTTTTCGCGGCGCATATCAGCGCCGCTTCGGCATCGTCGCAACTGCGCTGGTCTTCGCCACATTCCACATCCAGTACTTCATCTCGATTGCGACTGCGCTGGTATTCGTCATCGGTCTATGCCTGGGTGTGCTTCGCCAGCGCACTTCGGTCACAGTGTGCATTCTGGCGCACTTTCTATACAACTTCGTCAGCGTGCTGATCGCGGGCGCTTGAACGCCTCTGGCAATTGTTCAATCAGTCAGCGCTGCCAGCTCATCCCACGCCCGCGCCAGGTCGTCCTGCGCCTGTTGATACGCCACAGTCAGCGCCTGAATCTTTGCAAAATCAGCGCCGGCCTCTTGGATGCACCGGGTCAATTCGACCAATTGTTGTTCCAACGCCTCGATGCGCTGCTCGGTGTGTGCAATCTTCGTCTGGCGCAGCTTTTCTGCGTTCTTCGAGCGGGTCTCCTGCGCCTTGTGGCTCTTGACCTCTGACTGTTGCGCTCTGGCATCCTGCTTGCGGGTTTGCGCGGCCCTTTCGGCCAGCCGCTCGCGTTCATTCAACCACGCATCATAGGCGCCTTTGAATACCGTCAGGCGTGTTTCGTTATCCGCGTCACGCTCCAGCGACCAGATCTGCGTCGCCAGCGCTGCCACCAGATAGCGGTCGTGGCTAACCAACAGCAACGTGCCGTCGAATTGATCGAGCGCCTCAGTCAGAATTTCCTGCGAAGGGATGTCGAGATGATTGGTCGGCTCATCGAGCAGCAAGAGATTGGCCCCCTGCAAGGTCAGTTTGGCCAGCGCCAGCCGTCCCCGTTCGCCGCCGCTCAAGACCTCGATTTTTTTGAAGGCATCGTCGCCGCTGAACAGGAAGCGGCCCAGCAAGCTGCGCGCCTGTGACACGGTAATGTCCTGGCCGGCGCGCATCAATTCACCCAGCACAGTCTGGTTGGGATCTAACCCCTCATGCGCCTGGGCGAAGTAGCCGATCTTGACATTGGCACCCAGCCGCACTGTTCCCTCGAACGGCGGCAGGTCGCCGCAGATGGTTTTGAGTAAAGTCGTTTTGCCGGCGCCGTTAGGGCCGATCAACGCCGCCCGCTCCAGGCGCAGCAACTGCAAGTCCGGCGCCCTGAACAACAAGTGGCCGGTCTTCTTGCCGTTTGCCTGTTCTGTTGGATCGGCGTAACCCACTGCTAGCCCCTGCGTTTCCAGCACGATGTTGCCGCTGCGCGGGCCGTTGTTGAGACGAATAGACATGGCGCGCGCCTCAACCGGCTTTTCCAGGCGCTCCAGTCGATTGAGCCGCTTCAGCCGGCCCTTGGCTTGGGCCACATTCTGGCCGGCGATATTGCGGCGGATGTAATCCGACTGTTTGGCAATCAACTCCTGCTGCGCCTCGTACTCGGCAAGTTGGCGCTCACGGCGCTCGGCGCGCTGGGCCGCGTAGTCGGTGTAGCCCCCGCGATATCGCTCCAGCCGCGATACGCCCAGCGAGCCATCCGGCGCGCGCCGCACGTTCATCTCCCATACATAGTCGCTCACTTCGTCGAGGAAGTAGCGATCGTGCGAGACAACAACTAGCGTACCCTCCCACGCTTGCAGGTAGGCTTCCAGCCATTCGATGCCCTGCGTGTCGAGGTGATTGGTCGGTTCGTCGAGCAACAACACATCGGGAGACAAAAGCAACAGCCGGGCTAGCGCCGCGCGCACGCGCTGGCCGCCGCTCAGGTGAGAGAGGCGCTGTTGGACGTCCTGCGGCTTGAACCCCAGCCCACTCAAAACGCGCTGGATGCGGGAATCAACCTCGTAACCGCCGGCCAGCTCGAATTCGTGTTGCAGCCGGCCATATTGCTCCAGCGCGGCCGCATCGCCGGCCGCAATCTGCTCTTCTAACTGCCGCAGCCGTTCGGCTAGGGCATTCAGCGCGGTGAAGGCCGCGCTCATCTCCTCCCACAGCGTGCGCTCGGTGGATTCCTCGGCCGTCTGGGCCAGATAACCCACGCTGATCCCGCGCGCATGATGGATGCTGCCGGCCGTTGGCGCTTCGAGGCCGGCGATGATACGCAACAGGGTCGTCTTGCCCGACCCATTTGGCCCGACCAGCGCGATCTTGTCGCCGCGCGCGACCGAGAAGTTGAAATCGGTGAATACGTCAAATGCGCCGAACGACTTGCCAACGCCGGCGCCGGTGATGATCGACATCGCGCCGCAGATTGTAATGTGATGCAAGCCGGGTATAGCGGGCAGCGCGCAGATGTCAGCCGCCGAGCACAACAAAAACGCCGGCCTGGCCGGCCGGCAACAAGATGATCGCGCACAAGCAGCAAAGGAATCTGGCCGCGCTAGCCGCGCTAGCCGCGCTCCAGGTATTCGCCGGTGCGCGTGTCAATGCGCACCAGATCGCCTTCCTTGATGAAATCGGGGACTTTAACAACCGCGCCGGTTTCGAGCGTGGCGTTCTTCAGCACATTGGTGGCCGTATCGCCGCGCACGGCGACATCAGCCGAGACCACTTTCAGGGTTACAAAGGTAGGCGGCTCGACGCTCAAAATCTTGCCGTCCTCCTGGCGCAACAAACTGACAGTGTCGTTCTCTTTGACAAACTCCATCTCGTCGCTGATGACGTCAACGGGGATCGCAATCTGCTCGTAGTCCTCGGTATCCATGAAGTAGTACATGTCGCCGTCTCTGTACAGATACTGAGCCGGGCGTGTCTCCGTGCGCACAATGTCGATATCCGAGCCGGCGCGCACACGATCTTCAATCACCTTGCCGGTCTCGAAGTGCTTGAGCTTCATGCGCACCATCGCGCGCCAGTTGCCCGGCGCAATGTGCTGATATTCCATCACGCGATAGATCGCGTTGTTATAGCGGATCAGCATGCCCCTGCGGAGATCAGATGTCGTCGGCATGGCCTCGTTTTTCCATCCGGTTCAATTAGTTTCGGTATAACCCGGCAATTATACGCAGACTGGCCCCCCATTCACAAGTCACTCCCAGACTTATCATGCAGGTCTCATCGATTCATGGCACAAATCATCTCCGAGGCAGAGTAGCATGACTATCCGCAACACACGCGCAGGGCGATTAACCACTGGGTTGGCTCTGTGGCTGGCCGCCGCAATATCACTGTTGGCGTTATCGGCCTGCGCAACAACAGACACCCAACAAAGCGCCTCGGATCAGCGCAGCGCCACGCTCACCAGAGGTTCACTCGTCGCGGTCGTGAATGCAACCGGCAGCATTAAGCCGGCTGCTCAGATCAGGCTGTCGTTTGACACAACCGGCATCGTGTCCGAAGTTTCTGTCAAGGCCGGCGACACGGTTAAGGCTGGCGATATCATTGCCCGTCTCGACGCAACCGATCTTGAACTGGCGCTGACCGACGCAGAAACGGCGCTGCTGATCGCCACCACCAACTACAGCCGCACGGTGCAAGGCAGCCGCGAGGCAGACATTCGCGCGGCCCAGGCTGCGCTGAATGCGGCACAAGCCAATTACACCCGCTTGAAGCGCGGGCCACAACCCGGCGATTATGCCGCCGTGGAAGCCGAACTCCGCAACGCCGAAGCTAATCTGGAACGCGCGCAAAACGCCTATAACAAGGCGTATGCCAATGACCCGGCCACCATCAGCGCCCACCCGGCCGCCATACAATTGGAGTCGGCCACCAACGCCTACAAGGCCGCCAAAGCACGCTTTGAACGCGCCACCCAGCCGGCCAGCAGAGCAGACCTTGCTGCCGCCTGGCAGCAGGTTGAAAGCGCAAAAGCAAACCTCGAGCGCCTGAAAGAGCCGGCCCGCCCCTTCGATATCGACCAGGCACAGGCTCAGATTGAGCAAGCGCGCATTCAAGTCGAGCAGGCCCGCCGGCGCATCGCCCAAACCATCCTGCGCGCTCCGGCCGACGGCGTGATCGCCACCATCGACATCGAGGTCGGCGAAGCAGTTGGTCAGCAGCCGGTGGCCACATTACTTGACCTGTCCCAACTGCGGGTGGACATCAACGTAGACGAAATCGACGTGGCCCGCATCACACCCGGCCAGAAAGTCATGCTCACGCTCGACGCGCTGCCGGGTGTGGAAGTCGCCGGCGTTGTCGAACGCATTGCGCCGGCGTCCACACTGGTAAGCGGCGTCGTATCCTATGAAGTGCGCGTCCTGATCGACCCGACCGATCAGCCGATCAGGCCCGGCATGACCGCCAACACGTCCATCGTCCTCGACCGGCGCGAGGACGTATTGCTCGCGCCGAACTGGGCTATCCGGCGTGACCGGCAAACTGGCCGCAGCTTCCTCACCATCCGCACCGGCGAGGGCGCCAGCGAGGAAGTCGAGGTCAAGACAGGATTGCGTAACGAAACGTTTAGCGAGATTATTTCTGGGGCCACCGAGGGCCAGGTTGTCTTGGCGCCGCGCGCGCCCAACTTTTTAGGGCAATAAAATGGTTTCTCTCAAACACAGCACAAACGGCTTACTGCATGTTGCCGCGCCGCAAGCGAACGGCCAGCCGCCGACCAGAGATGCCGGCTCCACTGCGGTCATCGAAGCCCACGACATCGCCAAAATCTATCGTATCGGCGATATCGAAGTGCGCGCCCTCGACGGCGTTGATGTCACGATACACCGCGGCGAGCTGACGGCGATCATGGGGCCTTCGGGTTCCGGCAAAAGCACACTAATGAACATCCTGGGCTGCTTGGACCAACCTACACGCGGCAGCTACAAGCTGGACGGCGTAGACGTAGAAAAGCTCAACGACAATCAACTCGCCACCATTCGCAACAAGAAGATCGGTTTTGTGTTCCAGTCCTTCAACCTGTTGCGGCGCACTTCCGCGATTGACAATGTGGAGCAACCGTTGATCTACGCCGGTGTCGCGCCGCGCGAACGGCGCGAGCGCGCTAAAGCTGCGCTCGAAGCGGTAGGGTTAGGCAACCGGCTCAAACACCATGCCAACGAGCTTTCCGGCGGCCAGCAACAGCGCGTAGCCATTGCGCGCGCGCTGGTGACAAACCCGGCCATCATCCTGGCCGACGAGCCGACCGGCAACCTGGACTCCAAATCCGGCGCAGAGATCATGTGCCTGTTTCAGCGCCTGAACGAAGAGAAGGGCATCACGGTCATTTTCGTCACCCATGATCCACGCATCGCCCAGCACACTCGGCGCGTGATCCGCATTGCAGACGGCAAGATCATCGGCGATGACCCCATCACTGACCCGATTGTGGCTTGCCCTGACAAGGCCCTGCCAGACCCCATTCTAGAAAAGTTAGAACATGCTGCTGCGTGAACTGATCAAGCTGGCGTTGAACACGCTGGCGGCCAACAAGACGCGTGCTTTCCTGACTATGCTGGGCATCAGCATTGGGGTCGGCGCCGTCATCGCGCTGATGTCTATCGGCACGGGCGTGCAGGCCTACGTGACCCAGCAATTCGCCAGCGCAGGCGCCAATCTGATCGGCGTTGTGCCGGGCCGCATCCAGCGCGGCCCTGGCGGCGGGGCGTTTGGGAGTCAGGCGCCGCTCACCATGGCAGACTATCGCGCAGTAGCTGCCAACACACCGAACATCGTTGACGCCTCGGCAGACTTCAGCCGGCCGGCAGTCTTCGCCTACGCCAACAACACCTCTGAGGTCAATGTCACCGGCATCCTGGCAAACTTCAGCGCCATTCGCAACTGGAACGCCAGACTGGGCCGCACGATCGACGAGGCCGATGTGACCGGCCGCTCGCGCGTGGTCGCGCTGGGCCAGACAGTGGTCAACGACCTGTTCGAGCCAGGCGAAGATCCCTTGGACAAGATTGTGCGCATCAACAATGTGCCATTTCGTGTCATCGGCGTGATGGAGTCGAAAGGCTCTTCGTTTCTGGGCGATCAGGATGCTGTGGCCTTCATCCCGTTGACCACAGCCCAGGAACGCTTGTTCGGGCAACAGGCGCAATCGGTGAACGGCGAGCGCATCGTGTCAACCATCTATGTGCAGGCCGCAAACAAGGATGTGACGCCGGCAGTGATCTCCAGCATTGACGCATTGCTGCGCGAGCGTCGGCGCATCCCTGCAGATGAGCCTAGCGACTTTTCTGCGCTCAGCCAAGATGAATTGATCAACACCTTCGGCGCGGTCACCGGTGTTCTCACCGTCTTTCTCGGCGCGATTGCCGCCATTTCGCTGTTGGTCGGCGGCATTGGCATCATGAACATCATGCTGGTCAGCGTTACCGAGCGCACCCGCGAGATCGGCCTGCGCAAAGCCATCGGCGCCAAGCCATCGGCCATTCTGACCCAATTTCTGACCGAGGCAGTGTTCTTGTCGCTGATTGGTGGGTTGGTCGGCATCGGCATCGGTTTGGGAATAGCATTTGTGGTGTCACAGGTTGCCGATTTCCAGCCGGTGGTACAAGCCGGCGCAATCGTTCTGGCAGTTGGTTTTTCGGTGGCCGTCGGTCTGTTCTTCGGCATCTATCCGGCCCGGCGCGCAGCCAGACTAAACCCAATCGACGCCCTGCGCTTCGAATAGAGCAATCGTCAATTTCTCAATCGTCAATTGGCATATGTTCCGCGAAAACCTCCGAGTCGCCGCGCGCGCGCTAGCAGCCAACAAGCTGCGCAGCGTGTTGACTATTCTGGGTATCATCATCGGCGTGGCAGCCGTGATTGCGCTGGTGGCGCTGGGCAACGGCGTTCAGGCATTCATCGATGGTCAGTTCCAGCAGCAGGGGGCAAATTTGGTGTTTGTTTTCCCGGCGCGCATCGACGTGAACGGCGGAGCGAATCGCGCCGGCTTCGCCGCCGGGCCACCTGGTTCGCGTCAAGTACCGTTGTCGCTCACGCTCGGCGACGCCGAGGCGCTGCGCGACAACACACGGGTGCCCGACGCGGCTGTTGTCGCGCCAATCGTCAGCGGCAATGCGCGGGCCTTCGCCGGCGACAACAAACACCTCGCGCGCATTCGCGGCACCGTCCCCGAATACCGCTTCCTGAACAACTGGAACACCGTCTACGGTGACTGGTTCGACGATAGTGCATACACCAACGGGTCGCGTGTGGTCTTGCTGGGCGACTTTGCCTATCGCAAGCTCTTTCCAAACGGCGGCGACCCAACCGGCGAAGAGATCCGTCTGAACAACGTGACATTCAAAGTCGCCGGCGTCTTGCAACAGCGCGTGGGCGGTCAGGAGGGCAGCGACGACGACATCATCATCATGCCCCTTACCACTGCCCGCGAGCGGCTCTTCCCACTGCGCAATGCTAAAGGCGAGACGGTGGTGAGCATCGTGCTGGTTTCGGCCATCAACCGCGACCGTGTGGATGCTGTAGTCCAACAAGTCACCGAGGTGCTGCGCCAGCGCCACAACATCCAGTTCCAGGGGCAAGACGACTTTTCGGTGGCCACTCAAGCGGACTTGCAAAGCACGGTTGGCGCGATCACCAGCGCAGTCACCATCTTCCTGGCCGCCGTCGCCGCCATCTCACTCTTTGTCGGCGGCATCGGCATCATGAATATCATGCTGGTCAGCGTTACCGAGCGCACCCGCGAGATCGGCCTGCGCAAGGCGATTGGCGCCAAACCGCGCGTGATCCTGATGCAGTTTCTGATGGAGTCAACTGTGCTGGCGCTGATGGGCGGTTTGATCGGCATTGGCTTTGGCTGGGGGATGGCGACTCTGGTGACTGTGTTCTCGGCCGGCCAGTTCGATGCTATCGTAACGCCCGGCGCAATCGTCTTGGCGGTAGGCTTCTCGGCGGCGGTGGGCATCATCTTTGGTGTGTACCCCGCCGCGCGCGCTGCTCGGCTCAACCCAATCGAAGCCCTGCGCTACGAGTGAGACAAAAAGCGAACGACAGGCGCGGCCTGTTGCACATCCGGCACAGCGACGTTGGGCAGTACCCTGCCAGCCTCTCTCTCACAGACCGCTGATCTCGAACGCCTGATTGAACATGCGAAAAATGGCCGGCTGGCCGCCGGGCGGGCGTGAGAAGGTCAACTGAAAAGCAAGTGTCTCGCCCGGTGTGATGCTCCACGGCAGGGCCGGCAGACTGGCATTCAACGCCGTCAAATTGCCGCCACTCTCTAGGCTGAAGTCGCGCAGCGACACCGGCAGAAATCGATCGGTCAGGTTACGAACGGTGCCCACAACGCGCAGCTCATTCCCTTCCGGCGAGATGCTGACATTCAGCAGGTTCACCTCGGCGACCGGCGCTTCGGTGGGCTGCGCGGTTGGCGCGACCACAATCTGCTCGTAGGGCAGTGTGACGCGCGCGATGTAGGGATTGTTCGCCTCGGTCGCAAAGTTCCATTCCAGGCGCGGGCCGGGCATAGTTACCGGCACCTGGAAGCCCGACGTCGCTGTAATAGTCTGGCCGCCTGAGAGCGCACCGCGCGTCCAGCCCAGCCCGCCATCGGCGCTGGAAGCCGACTCTGATACAGGATAGCGATTGCCGCCGCTGTCGATCAGTTGGGCAGTAAATTGCGTCGCGTCCAGCACGCGCGTGACCAGACTGCTGATCTCCACATTGACCTGATAGTAGTTCTGGTCAGCCGGCAGTCCTACACTCATCCCCGGTATCAGTCGTGCGCTCAACGTCCGCACACGCACATCGCCCAAATTGATCGGCGCGCCCAGCGTGGTCAGCGAATTGGCGGTGCTTTCATCGGTATACACAGCAATGACCGCCTGACGCAGATCAGCGCCCGCGCTGCTGCCTGCAAGTAACATCAGCGTCAGTTGCGGATTGGATTGATCGCGCAAGGACACCAGCTCATCGAATTTGACAGTTGCGCTGTGCGACACGCGGTAGCGCAGCGTGCCGATCGCGGTGTCGAGCAATATCAGATCGCCGTGGCGTAGTGAGGCGATAGCCGTCTGGTTGGCCTCGATCGCCGGCAGGCCGATCACATAGTTCACCAGAGTGCCGGCAGCCCAATAAGCAACCTGGGAGGCGGAAGGATCGATCACCCACTCGCCTTTGTCATTCGGCTGCAAGATGAGCACATCAAAGGTCAGATTGCGAATGGTTAACCGATTGGGAACAGCAGCCGGCACAGGCGTATCGTTGACAAGCACACGCAAGGCAGCCGTGATGGGCAAAGCCGGCCCGGCCTGCGCAGCGGGGGCTGCTGTTGGCGCCGGCGCAGCCGTGCGACCGACGTTCTCGATCAGCGCCAGACTGAGCACAAAACACGACAGGCCGCACACCGCAATCAACGCGAGCAGGCTCACCAGGATGAGCGGCCGGCCGCGTGGATCATCCCACAACGACCCAAATGGAACACGCAAAGCGTCTATGACAGGTTGCAACGCGCTGCGCGCCGGAGACAATTGGCCAGGGACAGGTTTGATCTCTTCATCGGCGCTCTCCCAGGTCCCCGACCGGATATCGGGTTCTGGGGTCGAGCCGGCTGAAAGCTGGGGTGGGGGCGCTTTGGCCTCTTCCGGCAACTGCCAATCGTCGGATGGGTCCGGCGGTGGGGTCGGATTCGATGACATAGGCGATATTGTAAGACAGGGGAGCGCCGACAGCCCAACGTGCAGCTCAGCCGCCGCCAGCGACACCCTGGATGCCGCCCTCGGTCAACTTGCGCAAGTCACCCAGCACGGCATCGACTTCGGCCAGGGTAACCGGCTGTTGCGTGTCCTTGTTAAGCAGGGCGCCGGCGGCGATGCGTTCGGCGGCTGCTTCGCGGATGGTGATGTTGCGTTTCATCGCTTCCTTGACCAGTTCGGCTGCCGCCATGTAACCGATCAGCGGATTGAGCGCAGTGGCGACGATAGCGTTTTTGGCCAACCAGCCCTCAGCCTTTTCGCGATTGGCCTTCAACCCAACCACGCACTTCGTGGTGAAAGCGTTGATTGCGCCGATCATGACGTGCATCATCTCGAACAGGTTGTGCGCGATGATCGGCATCATCACATTCAACTCGAGCTGGCCGGCCTGCGCGGCAAGCGCCACCGTCACATCGCAGCCCTGAACGTGATAGCAGGCCATGTTCAGCATCTCGGCCAAGACGGGATTGACTTTGCCGGGCATGATCGACGAGCCGGGCTGCACCGCCGGCAGGCGAATTTCATCGAGGCCGGTTGAGGGACCGGAGCTGAGCAGCCGAAAATCGTTGGCAATCCGCGTCAGCGTGATGGCAAGCGTGCGGATGCTGGCGCTGAAATCGGCCATGTCGGCCATGCTCTGCATCCCCTCGAACAGGTTGTCGGACTCATGCAACGGCTGGCCGAGCAACGCGCTCAGGCGTTTGACCATGCGGGCGTGGTATTCGGGGTGTGCGTTCAGGCCGGTGCCGGTAGCGGTGCCGCCAATCGGCATACGGCGCAACGACTCGGCGGCGCGCACGATGCGCTCGCGGTCGCGCGCCACCGCTTTGGCGTAGCCGCCAAACTCCTGACCCAAGCGCACCGGCACGGCGTCTTGCAAGTGCGTGCGGCCCGACTTTACGATATCGTCGAACTCTGCTGCCTTATCGGCCAGCGCAGCAGCCAACGCATCCACCGCCGACAGCAGTTCGGGCAAGCGCCACAAACACCCTAATCGGATGGCAGTGGGAATGGTGTCGTTGGTGGACTGGGCCATGTTGACATGATCATTGGCGCTGACCGGCTTTTTGGTCGCGCTTAGCCCAACCCCCAACAACTCGCTGGCCCGGCTGGCAATTACTTCGTTGATGTTCATGTTGTGGCTGGTGCCGGCGCCGGCCTGAAACGGATCAACGACGAACTGATCGGCCCATTGGCCGTCCATGACCTCGGTAGCGGCAGCAACAATGGCATTAGCCAGCTTCGCATCTAGCAAGCCCAGCTCACAGTTGACTTCTGCAGCGGCGCGTTTGACGCAGGCCATGCTCCATACAAAAGCGCGATAGGGGCGCATCCCACTGATCGGGAAGTTCTGCACCGCACGCTGCGTCTGGGGGCCGTAGTACGCGCCGGCCGGCACTTGCATCTCGCCAAGTGAGTCCTTTTCAATTCGGTAATCCATGGTTCGATTTTGGATTTTGGATTTTAGATTTTGGATTTGCGATGAGGGATGACCAACAGTCAATCCAACATCGCGAATCAATTCACGCTGTGCCAAACTGCCGGTCGCCGGCATCACCCAGGCCGGGCACAATGTAGCCAATCTCATTGAGATGGTCGTCGATGGCGGCCAGATAGATCGGCACATCGGGATGATCGGTCTGCATGTGGCGCACGCCTTCGGGCGAACCGATCAACCCGACATAGATAATGCGCGCGGCGCCCCACTTCTTGAGGATGTCGATAGTGGCTGTCGCGCTGCCCCCGGTGGCCAGCATCGGATCGAGCACGATACACACCTGCACGGTGGGGTTGACCGGCAACTTGTTGTAATACTGCACCGGGCGCAGGGTGTGCTCGTCGCGGTACAAGCCGATATGCCACACTTCGGAGAAAGGCAGCATTTCCAGCGCCCCATCTACCATGCCCAGGCCGGCGCGCAAAATCGGCACTAGCCCAATACGGTCTTTCATCTCCCAGCCCTGCGCCTGGCCCATGGGCGTGGTGACGGTGATCGGCGACACAGGCAGGCCGGCGGTCGCTTCGGCGATCAAGAGCAGAGACAGCTCGCGCACCAGCTCACGGAAACGTTTTGGTTCAGTTTTCTGATCGCGCAGGATGGTCAACTTGTGCAGCACCAGCGGGTGTGTGGAGACATGAACCTGGGACATCGGTCGGATTCTACCAAATGCGCGGCGGCATGACGAAACGTTGCCACAAGTCGCGGGGCAAACACACTTTGCAATCGCCCAGGCAGCGCCGCGGCAACAGACGGCCAAGTAAGACGAAGCCGGCTTTATGCCGGCTTCGCGATGTGTTACCGGTTGCGCGACATGGGTTGCGCGACATAAAGGGCGCACACCTGACAGAGCGCCGGCCAGGACTGACATGAATAAACTGGCGGCGTGGCGGCCAGAAAGCCCTGCTGCCTCTGGGCCGACATACGCGCAATAGCGCGCTATTGGGCCGGCAGCAGAGGCGTGAGCAGGTCTGGCTTCGGCGCGGCAACGTTGGTGAACTGGCGATAGGCCAGTGTCCAAATCACGATGATGAAGAGGTCTACGAACAATCCCACAATGCCACCAATCAACGTCGTGACGATGAAGATTGGCGAGTTGATCAACTCCGGCAGGTCGGGCATGATGCCCTGTTGCGCTTGCTCCATCCAGTTGCCCATTTGTGGCAGCACAGCCAGATTGCTCAACATCCCCAGAACAAAGCCAATGACTGCGGTGATCACAAAGATGGCCACGGCCAACAAGATGATATTGCCCAGATTAGCGCGGAACAAGGCCCAGCCGCGCTTCAAGCCGGCAATTGGGCCGGCGTCTTCGATCACGATGGCGCGCTCTCCCATCACCTGCACGCCGGCGGCGATCAAAAGATAGACCAATGAGATGCAGATCAGCCCAATGCCTGCGCACAACGCTGCCACAAACCCGCCCACCACGGATTCTGCCTGCTCGAGCGTGCTCTGCATAAGCGAGATGAACGGCAAAACAAAAATCAAAAGCACCAGAGTCCCAATGACAATCACTGGCAGAAAGAGAACAATGTTAAACACAAGCAGCGGGATGAGCTTGCGGAAGCCGGTTCGGAGCATATCGCCGAACGAGGCTGTGCTTGTCGTCTCGAGGCTTTGAACGCCGGCGATCACGCTGCCACGCACAACCAGCAAAATGACCGAGGAAAGCAAACCAATTGCCAGTTGTAGGACAATCAACGGCATCCACAGCGCAAAGATACGCGCATAAGCAGCCAGCATCTCTTCGGCAGAGGTCACATCCATCAAATCCTGTGGGCGAAAGACAAAGCCCTGGGCAGCGCCAGCCACCGCGCCGATGATGCTGAGCAGCGTCGGCAGCAACATGAGCGCCCAAAACACACGCTGCTGAAAGGTGAGCTTGATCGCCCGCGAGAACATCATACCAATGTCCATCAGTTTGGTCTCCTTTTGTATTCTGTACGCTGAAACACTCTGCCGGCGCGCTCGCACGGATCTGCTTCAGCCATGCTTAACGTATACCGTCTTGGTGCGAGTATAGAACTCGATGGCGGCCTGACCCTGCTCCTTGAAGGTGTTGGCGCTGGAATGTTTGAAGCCGCCGAAAGGCGCCTGCAACGCCAAGCCGGTCGTCTGCTCGTTGATCTTCACGACGCCGGCCTCGATGCGGTTAGCAAAGCTGAATGCCTTCTTCAAGTCGTTCGTGACGATGCTGGCCGACAGTCCGAATCCAATTGCATTTGCTTTGTCGATTGCATCGTCGATGTCGCGCGCGCGGATAATACTGATG
Organism: Candidatus Roseilinea mizusawaensis; assembly: GCA_016841965.1. Lineage (GTDB taxonomy): Bacteria > Chloroflexota > Anaerolineae > J036 > Brachytrichaceae > Roseilinea > Roseilinea mizusawaensis. Next base: position 21,706 of record JAEANN010000002.1, read on the forward strand.
ACCGGCCCGAAGACTTCCTCCTGAGCGATGCGCATGGTCACATCGGCATGGTCGAACACCGTCGGCTGCACATAGAAGCCCCCATCGCCTGCGCGCCCGCCGCCGGCCAGCAGCTTTGCGCCCTCCTGTTGACCGATCTGGACATACATCAGGTCGGTCTCCAGTTGATCCTGGCTGACCGCCGGCCCCATCTGCACGCCGCTCTCCAGCCCGTTGCCAACTTTCAAGCTGCGCGCCGCCTCGGCCAACGCTTCGGCATACCGATCGGCGATGCCCTCCTCGACGATGACGCGACTGGTGGCCGTGCACGCCTGGCCGGTCAACCCAAAGCCGCCCAACACAGCCAGGTTCACTGCCAGCTTCAAGTCGGCGTCGTTCAGCACGATCATCGGGTTCTTGCCGCCCATCTCCAACTGTACGCGCGTCATGTTTTTGACTGCTTTGGCGTAGATGCCGGAGCCGACAGCGTATGAGCCGGTGAAACTGATGCCCTTGACGGCAGGGTTGGTGGCGATCTCGTCGCCGGCGACTTTGCCAGAGCCGGTAACGTAGTTGAGCACGCCCGGCGGCAGGCCAGCCTCGACCAGCGCCTCGACCAGCATGAGGGCCGTTTGCGGGGCAAGCGAGGCCGGCTTGAACACCACTGTGTTGCCGTAGACCAGCGCCGGCGCCATCTTCCAAGCCGGGATAGCGATCGGGAAGTTCCACGGCGTGATCAGTCCAATCACACCTAGCGGCTCGCGGCGCGTATACAACAAGGTGTCGCCGGTATTGGCCGGCAGCACGTCGCCGCCCATGCGCCAGCCCTCGCCGGCGTAATACTTGAAAATATCACGCGCGCGGGCAACTTCGACGCGGGCTTCGGCCAATGTCTTGCCTTCTTCGCGGGTCAGACAGGCCGCCATGTCCTCAAGGCGCGCGGCAATGATCTGGCTTGCCTTATCGAGGATAGCCCCGCGCGCCGGCGGCGGCGTGGCGGCCCACTGCGGAAAGGCAGCCCGCGCAGCTTCGATCGCGCGCGCGACATCCGCGCGCGTGGCGGCGGGAAACGTACCCAGAACCTCGCGCGGGTTGGCGGGATTGCGCGTCTCAAAGGTTGCGCCGTCCGATGCGCTCACCCATTCGCCATGGATCAGATTTTTGAAGGTAATTGACATGATTCACTCCAGTCAGAATTCTATTCGACGCTCTGCCTCAGCCCGTGTTGCGCAGGCCGCTGCTCACGCCGTTAATGGTCAGATCGATCACGGCGCGCAGCAGGTCTGTGTCGTCGACGTCATCGGTCGACGCGTGCCGGCGCAGCCGGCGGATCATCTCTACCTGGATGTAGTTGAGCGGGTCTACGTAGGGGTTGCGCAACTGAATGGAGCGCTGCAACACCGGCTCGTTATCCAGCAACGCCGTCTGGCCGGTAATGGCGCAAATGGCCCGGCAAGCCCGATCATATTCAGCCTGTATCAAGCCGAAGATGCGCGTGCGCGCCGTCGCATCCTCCACCAGCGAGGCATATTGGGCAGCAATGCCCATGTCAGCTTTGGTCAGGCTCTGCTGAGCGTTGTCGATCAACGTCTGAAAGAAGGGCCAGTCGCGATACATTTCGCGCAACAGGCCGGCCCCCTCGTAATGCGACGCGCCGGCATCGTGACCATCCAGCGGAATGGCCCCGCCGGCTTGCAGACCTGTGCCCAGCCCATACCAGCCCGGCAGCACAAAGCGGCTCTGCATCCAGGAAAACACCCATGGAATGGCGCGCAAGTCGGCCACGCTGCGGGTCTTGCGGCGATAGGCCGGCCGCGAGCCGATCTTCAGCCCGCTGATTTCGGTGATCGGCGTGGCCTGTTGCCAGAAGGTCAGGAAGTCGGGGTCGTCATACACCAGGGCGCGATAGGCAGCCAGGCTTGCGGCAGACATGCGCTCCATGCAAGCCCGCCATGCCGGTGGGGTTGGCTTCGGATGGCGCGCTTGATGTATAGCCAACAATGCGCCATACACTACCTGCTCCAGATGACGATGCGCGATGTCGGGATCGTGATAGCGCGTGGACAGCACCTCGCCTTGTTCCGTGATGCGAATGCCGCCGTGAATCAACCCCTGCGGCTGAGCCAGAATTGCGCGCGCCGCCGGCCCGCCGCCGCGCGCAATGGTGCCCCCACGCCCGTGAAACAACGTGAAGGCGATGCCGGCTGCTTCGCAGGCGCGCGTGATGGTCTCCTGAGCTTTGAAGAGCGCCCAGTTGGCAGTCAGGTAGCCGCAATCCTTGTTGCTGTCCGAGTAGCCCAGCATGATCATCTGATGATTGCCGGTCTGTCGCAGATGCTCGCGGTAGTGAGGATGATCGAACATCGCCTTCAGAATGGCCGGCGCGCGAGTGAGGTCGTCCAGTGTCTCAAAGAGCGGCACAATGCGCATGGTCGCGCTGCACCAGCGCAGCATCAACAGCACTTCCAACACATCCGACAGCCCGTTCGTCATGCTGATGACGTAGACGCCCATGACCTCACGTCCATAGCGCCGCATAGTCTCGCGGGCGAGCTGGATCGGCTCGATGACGTTGCGCGTTTCGTCGCTCAGATCACCGGCGCGATCGAGCACGCTGCGGGCCGGCCTGGACAGCGCCTGACTCAACACAGCGATTTTGTGGGCCTCGTCCAGCGCGGCATACGCGCCGCCGGCCACTTCGAGCAGCGCGCCTTCGGCCTTGGCCAGCACTTCGGCCACAGCCGGCTCGTGCCAAGCCGAATGCTGGCGCAAATCCAGCCGCGCCATGTGCAGGCCAAACACGTTCAGGCGGTGACGCAGTTGCTTGAGCTCGCCATCGACCAACCGCGCAGCGCGCCCCGCGCTCAGGCTGCGCGCCACTACGTCCAGCACCTTGCCCAGATCCCCGGCCGTCAGGTCTGGTTGGGCCGGCAACGGCAGCGATAGGGTACTGGACAGCGCCACGCTACGCGATTGGGCCAGAGGATAGAGCGGCCGGGTAGAGGTGTGTTGCCAGGCATCGGCCAGTTGCGCGGCCAGGTCGGCCAGCACCACGCGATAGGGTTCGTTCGGATATCGCTCGGCAAGCGTCTGCACGTGACGCGACGTGAAGCGACCGGCGCTGATCAATTCCAGCACTTCCGCCGAGATGCGGTCGCGGCGCTTGGAGATGCTGAGCAAACGCGACAGCTCGTGCACGGCTTCGCGCAGTTTGTCAAGCGCCAGCCGGCGGTGCAACTGAATCGTCTCGGCCGTGACAGTCACCGTGACGTTAGGATTGCCGTCGCGGTCACCGCCAATCCACGAGCCAAAGGTCAGCCAACGGGTGGGGGCGCGCACGCCGGGGTAGTGCCGGGCTAGGGCCTGTTCCAAATCATCCTGAAGCCGGGGCAGCGTATCCCACAGTGTGTTGTTGAAGTACCACAGACCGGTGCGCACTTCATCGGTCACAGCCGGCTGAACCGTGCGTGAACGGTCGGTCAGCCATAGAGCGGTGATCTCGCGGCGCAGCGCTTCGTTGCTTGAGGTGTGATCGCTGACAAGGGACGATAGGGCGCCGTTTGCGGTATGCACCTCTTGTGCGCGCAGCAACCCGGCGATACGCCGCAAGCGGGTGAGCACTGTGCGACGCTTGGACTCGGTGGGGTGCGCTGTCAGCACCAGTTCGACATTTAGCCGGTCCAGGATATCCTGCAATTCCGCAGCCGGCAGGCCCTGCCGCTTCAGCTCAAGAATCGCTGCCTCGATGGATTCGCGCACCGGCGGCTGGCTGTCATCATCCTGCACGTGCAAGCGCGCCGCACGGCGCTGGCGCAGCCGGCGCGTCCGGTAATCTTCTTCGGCCAAGTTCACCAGCTCGAAGTACGTGGTGAAGGCCATGGCGATCTCGAAAGCATCGCGAGCCGACAGGCCGCCAATCACGGCACGCAGTCGCGCCGCCGAATCCATGTCTCCGGCGCGACTGTTCTTGGCAAGTTGCCGCGCCTCTTCCACCAGATCAAAAATGCGCGGTCCTTCAAGATCGACGATAAGCTTGCCAAGAATGCTGCCCAGCCTGCGAATTTGGGCAGCGAGAAAATCAAGCGTGACCTCGCCCGATAACAAGCCGTGTTCCATATCCGGCGAGTATACTGGGCACCCGTATGACAGTCCGCTTGTACCGCGTCGATCCATTCCTGCGACACTTTTCCGCCCGTGTGACTATGCTTGCGTGGATAGAGGGCCGGCCGGCCGTCACGCTCGATCAAACCGCCTTCTATCCGACCTCTGGCGGGCAAGCATTCGACCGGGGCACGTTGGCCGGCGTGGAGGTGATCGATGTCATCGAGCGTGACAACGGCGAAATTCTACACACGCTGGCGCGTGCGCCTGAATTTAACGTGGGCGATGCGATAGCAGGCGAAATTGATTGGCTGCGTCGATTCGACCACATGCAACAACACAGCGGCCAGCACGTGTTGTCGGCGGCATTTGCGCGCGTGGCCGGCCTGGACACGCTGTCGGTGCATATGGGTGAAGACGATTGCACCGTTGATTTGCCGGCTGCCCGCCTGGAGGCGGAACTTGTCCAGCGCGTCGAAGACGCCGCCAATCAAGCCATCTACGACGACCTGCCCATTCGCACGCACGAGGTGACCGCCGCTGAACTGCCCGGCATTCCCCTGCGCAAACCGCCCAGCGTGACCGGCTTGATCCGCATCGTCGAAGTGCAGGGGTTTGACTGGTCTGCCTGTGGCGGAACGCATGTGGCTTCAACCGGCCAGATCGGCATGATTCGCATCCACAAGGTTGAAAAGCGAGGCAGCGAGACGCGCATCCACTTTCATTGCGGGCAGCGCGCACTGCGCGATTATCGGCAGGCCAGCGCCGTGGCCGGCGCACTGAGCGACCAATTGCGTGTCAGCCGGCAGGAATTGCCCCAAGCCGTGCAGCGGCTGTGGCTCGAAGCACAGGCAGCGCGCAAAGCGTTGGCAGATGCTCAGGACAGATTAGCCCAAACAGATGCCATGACCCTCTTGCGCGACGCCAGAAACGCTGCCGCAGAAGCTGCCGCAGAAGCTGCCGCAGAAGCCGCGCCCATGGTCATCGCGCGCGTGTTGGCAGACCGAGACGCAACACAACTTAAAGCCATTGCCAAACATCTGACAGCCGGGCCGGGCGTAGTGGCACTGCTGGGCGCCCCCGGCGAGAAAGCCAGCCTGTGCTTTGCCCGCTCAAAAGACGCAGCCGGCGATATGGGCAAACTACTGCGCGAAGCGTTGGCTGCGCTGGGAGCAAAAGGCGGCGGCTCGCCCGACTTCGCGCAGGGTGGCGGCGTGCCGGCCAGCCCCGAGCAGATTCAGCAAGCTGTGGATCGGACAAGGATCGCAATGCAACACAGTTTAGCCGGCAACACACAATCATCGGGAGTTCAGGAGCGATGAAAAAGCTTCAGAAGAACATCTACTATCACACCACCGACAACGGCATCAATCTGGGCTGCGTCATTGGGGACGATGGGGCGGTCAGCATCGACCTGCCACTGACACCCCAGGAAACCCTTGCCTGGCGCACGGAGATTGCAACCTTGAGCGACAAGCCGCTGCGCGCAGTGATCTTCACCTCGGCTGACCGTGTGAACAGCGATGCGCTCGGCGCACTAGCGGCGCACCCCGGCCCACTCAGCATCCCGTCGATCATCCACGATGCCGGCTTCGCCCAGCTCTATGCCGAACTTGAGGCATCGCAACCAAAGTTCCCAGAGCCGCCGACGCCGGCCCAGTTACGCGAGCGCGCCGTGTTGCCGGATATCACATTCACCGATTCAACCACGCTGGTGGTTGGCTCAACCAATCCCTTGTTCCTGGACATCAAGCACGTAGGCGGCTATTCACCCAGCAGCGCAATCGTCGTTGTGCGCGATACCGGCATTGTGTTCGCGGGCGATCTGATCACCAACCGAGAGCCGCCGTCGCTCACGCAGAGCAATCTAGAGCATCTGGAACAGTGGAGCGCGGCGCTCAGCGAGTTCAAACGCAGCCTGAAGGCAGCCAAAATCGTGCCGGGGCGCGGCCCGGTGGCAGACACCCAGGCCATCTCCGAGACGCTGGCTTGGTTGAAGGCAACACGCAACGCGGTCAACAAGCTGATTCGGAGCCGCAAGACACGGGCAGATGTATTGGCGCTCGTGCCAGAATTGCTGGCGCTGTATGACATCAAGCCGGGCAAGTCACGACGTGGCGGCCCAGACACAAGCCTTATCCAGCAGCGTGTCTTGCTCAGTCTCGAATCTCTGTTCGATCAACTTAGCCAGGCCGCGAATCAACCTGTTGCAAGCTAAATTCCTCTCTCATGTCAGGGAAGCCTGTCGGCATGGCCCCGGTGGCTCGATGATGTCATGGCACAACCGGCCATCACCGTAGTTGGCAGTCTGATGGTCGATGTGTTTGCACACACGCCCGACTGGCCGGTACACGGGCGTGTGACGCACGGCGAATCGGCATTCATCGACGGCGGCGGAAAAGGGGCCAATCAGGCACTCATGGTTGCGCGCATGGGCTGGCCGGTTCGATTGATCGGGCGGGTGGGCCGTGATGTTGCCGGCGCCGGCCTGACAGCCCATTTGCGTGCGTCGGGCATCGACACAACACACGTGCTTCAGGACACCTCTACCGGCACCGGCCTGTTCATGGTGTTGATGTCGGCAGCCGGACACAGCGGGGCGCTGGCCATAAACGGTGCAAATGGGCGATTGAGCATTGAGGATGTGAGACAACGAGCAGAGATGGTGCGACGTTCGGCAGCTCTCATCACGCAGTTAGAAATTCCCCCGTCTGTGGCAGCGGCGGCGCTGCGCATCGCATCAGAAGCCGGCGTACTCACGGTGTTCAACGCGGCGCCCCGCTTCGACTTTCCAAGGTCGATGCTGGCATGGTGCGACTACGTGGTGGTGAATGACGAAGAGGCCGGCAGGTTGACCGGTCTGACCGCGCAGGACGCAACCGGCGCAGCCGAGGCGGCGCAACGCATCGAGGCGATGGGCGCGCGCAATGTGGTGGTGACGATGGGCGCGCGCGGGGCATGGACGCACACGCGCGACTGGCAGGGCCACATGCCGGCGCCGGTCATGCCGCCGGCCAACCTGATCAACGCCATCGGCGCCGGCGATGCGTTCGTAGGCGCTTTGACTGTTCGCCTGTGCGAAGGCGCTTCTGCACGCGAGGCGGTGCAGTTTGCTTCGGCAGCAGCGGCGCTGTCTGTGACACGGCGCGGAGCGCAAGCCGGCCTGCCTGCGCGCAGCGATGTAGAAGCGCTGTTGCGCCGGGCAATACCCTGAGTGACGCAGGTGACATGGGATCAGAACACAAACACAAAAGGCGACCAGAGTTGGTCGCCTTGCACATCGGCCCGCCGAGCGATAGCGGGCAGCGTCAGAAACGACAGGGCCGGCCGGTTCAGGCCTTGGCCAATCGTTCTTCAAGATACTTCACTGCCTCGCCGACAGTGGTAATCTTCTGCGCGTCTTCGTCCGAAATCTCGCCGCCAAATTCCTCTTCAAAGGCCATGATGAGTTCAACCAGGTCTAGCGAATCGGCTTCAAGATCCTCGCGGAAACGGGCTTCGAGCGTGACCTTCTCCGGCGGCACGCCAAGCAGTTTAATCACTAGCGCCTTTACACGCTCGAATGTTCCTTGATCTGACATTGATTCAATTCCTCCTAAAGTTTGGCCATTTGTGGCTATGATTCTATCTCAAATAAGGCGTTATGTGCAAATGCGATCATGCAGCGTCTCTGGGTGAGGAAACACCATATTCGCAAAGGAGTTACGCGTGACACAAGCAACTCTACCTCAACGCAAGTCCGACCATATCCGGATCAATCTTGAACAGGATGTCGCATCGCGAATCACCACCGGCCTGGAGCGCGTGCACTTTGTGCATCAGGCCGTGCCAGAACTGAACATGCACGCGATTGATCTATCGACCACCGTATTCGGCAAGCAACTGCGCGCACCACTGCTGATGTCGTGCATGACCGGTGGAACTGAAGAAGCACTGGCAATTAATCGCAACCTGGCAGCAGCCGCGCAACGAGCCGGCGTGGCCATGGGGCTGGGATCGATGCGAGCGGCTGTCGTGCATCCGGAACTGGCCTACACCTTTCAGGTGCGCGATGTGGCGCCCGATGTGCTGCTGTTTGCCAACATTGGGGCAGTGCAACTAAATTACGGCTTCACGGTCGATCAATGCAAGCAGGCGATGGATATCGTCGGCGCAGACGTTTTGGCCTTGCATCTAAACCCGCTGCAGGAAGCGCTGCAACCCGAAGGCGATGTGAACTGGGCCGGCCTGCTGTCAAAGATCGAGCGCGTGGCGCGCAGCATGCCGGTCGTAGCAAAGGAAGTCGGCTGGGGCATCTCGCGCCGGGCAGCCGCCGATCTTGCCAACGCAGGCGTGATCGGCATCGATGTGGCCGGCGCCGGCGGGACATCGTGGAGTCAGGTCGAGATGTATCGCGCCAAAACAGACCTGCAACGGCGCGTGGCCGAAGCTTTTGTTGACTGGGGCATCCCAACCGCAGACTCCATTCGTTTTGTGCGCGAGGCCGCGCCGGGATTACCCATCATCGCCAGTGGCGGGCTGAAAAACGGGGTGGATGGCGCCAAGTGCCTGGCGTTGGGGGCCAGCCTGTTCGGCCTGGCGCGCCCGTTCTTGAAGCCGGCCACACTATCTGCCGATGCGGTTCTCGAAGAAGTAACCGTTCTGCTCGACCAGTTGCGCGTGGTGATGCTGTGCACAGGCGCACGCACCATACACAGCCTCGGTCAAGTAGAGCTTCTGACCTGCTGAGACGGGCAGCCAAAACCAGCAAGACAGAGCCAATCGCTTCACAAAATTATCATTGATTTTTAATAAAAACTTAAACGTAAATCCGTCTTTCGGCTGAATGCCGATCGCTGGCGTTGACAACGGGCAAAGACATTGTATACTACACAACGTAGGCTTGTGTTTGGTTTTGAAAGGTTTTGAATTTCACCGACCAAAACGAACATAATCCGGCCACACGATGAGTCCAACACAGGGCCATCACCGGGCCGGCAAGCAAGGAGATGCATTATGGATTGGTACAACATGATGGAGACGTGTCGGCTTCGGCACGCTGAACTGATTCGCGAAGCGCAAGACCACAATCGCCTAGTGGCCAATCAGGGACTGAGCGCCTTTGATCGCGCAGTGATTTGCTTCAGTGAAAAGATCATCGCCCTCGGCCACAGCTTGCGCCGGCGATACGCGCTGGAGCTGTCAAGCGCAGAACGCGCTTGATTCTGCGCGCCGCGCACGCCCCCATAAGCCCCCGGCTTCATGCTGAAGCCGGGGGCTTTTTTGTGCTGCCCGGCTTCCACAGGCCTGTGCCGGCGTTGGCACAGCCTGTCCGTTGTGCCCACGAACACAGGTCAGGATGGCCTATTTCAGGATGGCCTATTTCAGGATGGCCTTGTTTACGGGTTCTCGCTGCAAGGCGGATAGGCAGCCCCTGGGGTCGGCTGCGCACCGTCAGCTTGCCCGCTCAAACCAATCCCAAAGCGCAAGTTGGTATTCCAAAACCCACATTGACAAAAAACAATAAAAATCTATAATTCGGTTCAGATTTTCTAAGATGCGTTTTTGCTCTTTCGGCATCAGCAGCATGGCCGCCGATGGGTCGCTGTGCTGGCGTGTTTCGCACAAGGCTTTCAAATTCAATGCAGCAGATACTTCCCACCCAGTGCCCGTTATGTGCGGGCGAGATTACCGTCACCCGGTTGTATTGCCCGGCATGTGATGTGACGATCGAAGGACGATTTGCCGTCGGACATTTTCTGCGCCTGACCCCCGAACAACTCGCCTTTGTCGAGACATTCGTGCGCTGTGAGGGCAAGCTGTCGCGCATGGAGGGCGAGCTGGGGTTGTCGTACCCAACGATCCGCAGCCGGCTGCACGATGTCATTCGCGCGCTGGGCTACGAGCCGGGCAAGGAGGAGTCGCCGTCCTCACCCAGAATTAGTGACGAGGAGCGGCTACGCATTCTGGAAGCGTTGAATCAGGGACGCATTTCGACTCAGAAGGCAATGGCGTTGTTGCAGGGCGACATGTCCGGCATCGACGCGGAGGAGTAAATCCAATGGAACAACAAGTGCTTGCGACGGGAGACACCCCCGCCATCGTAGTCGAGGCAGTCAATGGGGATCTGCACGTGATGGGTTGGGAGCGCGCCGAAGTGCTGGCCCGCGCGCGCTCGGATAGCGCCCTCAGCCTCGACCAGCGCGGCGACCACATTGTGCTGAGATGCCACGACGACTGTGTTTTGCGGGCGCCGCAGTCTGCCACACTCGATCTGGTGCATGTTATCGGCGACGTGCGCGTCAAGCTGGTTCGCGGCGCGCTGACCGTTCGCCGGGCGGGCGACATCGGCGTTTATGGGGCCGGCCCCACGACTATCGAGGTAGTCAGCGGGGACTGTGTCGTTAAATCGGTGGCCGGCGATTTGCAGGTGAATCAGGTAGGCGGAGATCTTTCTGCGCGCGATGTGCAGGGCCAATTCGTTGCGACTGCGGTGGGCGGCGACATCCGCATTAGCGGGATTGCCGGCATGGCAACTGCATCTGCCGGCGGCGACATCTCGCTCAGTCTGACGCCGACACCCGGCCAGAAATGCCAGTTCACTGCAGGAGGCGACATCAGCGTGCGCGTGCCCGCCGACGCCAACGCACGCTTCACGATGACCAGCCGCGCAGACAATATTCGCGTGCGCATTCCTGGCGTGTCCAGCGGCGCCGGCACAGGCACCCGGCAGGTTACGCTGGGCGATGGCAGCGCCGAGATCATCCTGACCGCCGGCGGCGACATCTCACTTTCCAGCGATAGCACCGGCCAGAATGTCGACGACCTGGGCGCACGTCTCGACGCAGCGTTTTCTCGCATGGGCGACCTCATTGCCCAGCGCGCACAAGAGGCCGCCCAGCGCATGGCGTCGCGCGTCGAAGCCAAAGCACAGCGCGCAGCCCGCAAGGCCGAGCGCATGGCCCAGCGCATCGCGCGCGAGGCCGAACAGCAGTCACGCGGCTGGATGCGGCATGGACACCCCTTCGAGGGTCGTCACTTTGCCGGCCCCTTTGCGCCGCCTCCGCCCGGCACCCAGCCCACACCCCGTCCGGGCGCGCAGCCCGTAACGGATGAAGAGCGGCTGGCGGTTCTGCGCATGGTCGAACAGAAAAAGATTACCGTGGAGCAGGCAGAGAAACTTCTTGCCGCGCTCGAAGGAAACCCGCAATCATGAACGATGAGGCGGTCGAGGCCCTCACGAACAGTTGAACCCGCACAAGGGTTGAGTTCAGCGTCGCCGGATGCGCCGTTCTATGTCGATGTAGCAGAGGGCAAAAACGGCGCGCGTGTGCAGGTGTTCATCGGCTGATTTGGAGATTGCTGGGCGTTGAGCCATTGACCCATTTGGCATTTGACTGAATGACCCAATCGCCAATCGGCGAAATGGAGAAAGAGAAATGGCTTCTGTTGAAGAACGCATGAAGGTGCTCAAAATGATCGAAGAGGGCAAGATCACAGCCGAGGAAGGCGCAAAGCTGCTGGCAGCTCTGGATATGGGAGCGCGACCGAGCAAAGGGACTGTGCCGCCACCGCCGCCGCCGGCCGGAGCAGGGCGCTGGTTGCGCATCCGCGTCACCGACACAGCAACCAACCGGCCCAAGGTCAATGTCACCATCCCCATGGGGCTGGTGAATGTGGGCCTGAAGATGGGCGCGCGCTTTGCGCCGGAAACCGAGGGCCTGGATTGGCGGCAGATCGCCGACGCCATCAACGCCGGCATGATCGGAAAGATCATCGACGTGGTAGACGAGCAAGACGGCGAGCACGTCGAGATTTTCGTGGAGTAGGCAAAACAGGCAAGGGCAACCGGCTCGGTTGCCCTACAATTCGAATGAATCTCCGCGCGCGGGAACATGGACGTTTTGCGCGCCCAATGCGCGCATCCCTTCAGCCAACGCTTGCGCCGCGCGCTCCTCGCCGTGTACGACAAAGACCCCGCGCAGTTTGTCCACATGTGGCTTCACCCATTGCAACAGGTCGTCGCGGTCGGCGTGCCCGCTGAAGGCTTCGATGCGCCGCACTTCAGCGCGCACCCGGAAATCATCACCCAGGATACGCACGCGCGGCTCACCATCCAGAATGCGCCGGCCCAGGGTATGCTCGGCCTGGAAGCTGACAAACAGGATCATGTTCTTGGGATCCTCCAGCGTGTTGCGCAGGTGATGCAAGATGCGCCCGTTCTCGCACATGCCAGAGGCGCTGATAATGACTGCCGGCCCGCGCAAATGGTTAAGCGCCTTAGACGACTCGACATCGCGGACATAAAACAGCCGCCGAAAACCAAACACATCCCCGTTGTCCGCTTCGATCAGCAGTTGCCGGGTCTCGCGGTCATAGCATTCCGGGTGCTGACGAAAGATCTCGGTCACATTCACTGCCAGCGGGCTATCGACAAAGATCGGGACGTCGGGCAACTGTTTATCACGCATCAATTGGTGCAGGCCATAGACTATCTCTTGCGTGCGCCCAACCGCGAAGGCAGGGATGATAACCTTACCGCCACGCCGGACTGCGTCATCGACAGCCTGGCCCAGTTCCGGCAGCGCGTCTGCGATGGGCGGGTGCGTACGGTCGCCATACGTGCTCTCGATGATGAGATAGTCTGCCTCCGGCATCGGACGAGGGTCGCGCAAGATCGGTAGCCCAAAGCGTCCCAGGTCGCCACTAAAACATATCCGCAGGCTGCGGCCGTTTTCTTGCGCCTCCACCAGCACCCAGGCCGACCCCAACATGTGGCCGGCGTCGCCGAGCCAGGCGCGCAGATTGGCTGTAAGCGCCATCGGCTTGCCATAGTCGTAGCTGGCAAAGGCATGCAGCGCATCCTCAGCGTCTTCGAGGGTGTAGATGGGTTCGATCGGCGGCAAATCGCCATCCTTGCTGCGACGCTTGTTCAGGAAGCGCGCGTCTTCCTGCTGGATCATGGCCGAATCGCGCAACATCGCAGCGCACAGATCGCGAGTGGCGTGGGTGCAATATACATGGCCGGCAAAGCCGCTTTTAACCAGGTTAGGAATGTTGCCGCTGTGGTCAATGTGTGCGTGCGACAAGACAACCGCGTCAATCTGGCCAGCCTCGAATGGCAGATTCTGATTGATGGCATAGCTGTCAGAGCGGCGGCCCTGATAGAGACCGCAATCAAGCAGAAGCCGGCTCGACCCGGCTTCCAGAAGATGCTGCGAGCCGGTGACCGTGCGAGCAGCGCCCCAACACGTAAGCTTCATGGTGAGGCGAGTATAATGGCCGCACTGTGGAGGTAAGCAACCAGCATGGAAGGCATGGTTGAGGTCAAAATCGAGAGCATCCGCGTGAGCCTGATGTCGCAGTATCGGGTTGTGATTCTGAAAGACCTGGCCAGCAATCGCTATCTACCCATCTGGATCGGCCCCTACGAAGCGGATGCCATCACCATCCACTTGCAAGAGGTTCAGGTCCCGCGTCCGCTCACACACGATCTGATCGTGAAAATCATCGAAGAGTTGGACGCCAAAGTAGACTACGTCTATGTTAGCGATTTGAACAACGACACCTTCTATGCTCGCGTCGTCCTCAAGGTGAGAGACCGCGAATTGAGCATTGACTCGCGGCCCAGCGACGCGGTCGCTATCGCTGTTCGGGTCGAGTGCCCCATCTACGTCAACGAAGAAGTCATGGAACGCGCCGGCGTGACGCCAGAGGAAGAAGGCACGGTCGCCGATGAAGACCTGGGCGCGTTCAAAGACTTTATCGGTTCCCTGGACCTGGATGACCTGGACAAGAACCAATAAGGCGCGTCTCTGCGTCGCCCTGTGACCCGTTTGCGCCTCCGCCGCGCGATGATCGCCCGGCGGAGTTTGTTTGCCGAACGGGCGAGAGACTGCGCGGGAGACCTGCGTGTCCCTGCTTGATGCGTTCACAACCACGTTGCTGGCAGTTAACATTGGCGCGGCGCTCATGGTGACACTGTATGCCCTCTACCAGGGCGCACTGTTACTGCTCTTCTTGCGCACCTGCCGCCGGCCTCAGACAATGTCTGCCAGATGTCCTTTCGCCGGAGACCTGCCCTATGTCTCTGTGCAGGCGCCGCTTTACAATGAACGCTTTGTCGCTCAGCGGCTCGTTGCGGCATTGAGCGCACTCGATTACCCCCGCGACCGCCTGCAGATTCAGATTCTAGACGACTCGACGGATGACACATTGCACATCGTCCGGGCGGCCGTCGAGGCCGCCGTAGCAGCCGGTGCACCCATGGAGTTGATTCACCGCAATCATCGCGCCGGCTTCAAGAGCGGTGCGCTGGCGAATGGTTTGCGCACAGCGCGCGGCGAATTCATCGCCGTGTTCGACGCCGACTTCGCGCCGCAGCCCGACTTTCTGCGCCGGCTCTGCGCACCCTGTGGCCCGTTTAGCGACCCGGCTGTCGGGTTCGTTCAAGCGCGCTGGGGCTACCTCAACCGCGACGAGAGTGTGCTGACGCGCGCTCAGGCGCTGTTGCTGGACATGCATTTCGGCATCGATCAGCCGGCCCGCAGCGCCTGGCGATTGCCGATGAATTTCAATGGATCGGCCGGGGTATGGCGGCGGACCTGCATCGACGACGCCGGCGGCTGGCAGTTCGACACGCTGACCGAGGACCTGGACTTAAGTTATCGCGCTCAGTTGCGCGGGTGGCGCGGCGTCTATTTGCTGGACGTTGTTGCGCCCAGTGAACTGCCCGAAGCTGTGATCTCCTTCAAGCGCCAACAAGCGCGCTGGGCGCGCGGCACTGTGCAGTGCCTGCGCAAACTGACCGGGCGCTTGTTGAGCAGCGCCCTCTCTCCCGCGCGCAAAGCGACTGGGCTGATGCATTTGAGCGGCTACATGACTTATCCATTCCTACTCGTGCTGGCGATCAGCTCACCGTTGCTGGCCATCGAGGCCCACGGCGCGCGCGTTATACCCGGCTGGATGAGCCTGATCAGTCTGGCCGGCCTGTTGCCGATGGTGTCTATGTTTGTCGCGCATCGGCAACAGGGCAGGTCGGCGCGCCTGTTCGCGCGCGATTTGCCGGTGGTCATCATGTTGGGGATTGGTCTGGCCTGGTCGAACAGCGTGGCCATGTTCGCCGGGCTAGTTGGCCGGGCGTCAGGTGTTTTCGTGCGCACGCCAAAGGCTACCCCACGTGCGGCAAATAATGCTGCAAATGCCCACGCAGCAGGGTACACAGAGATGCCAGATTGGACCATGGCCGCCGAGTTGTGCATGGCGCTCTATGTGTTGGGAGTGTGCCTGACACTGGCGCGTCTGGGCGAATGGCTAGCTGTCTTTCCGCTCCTGCTTTATGGGCTCAGTTTCGCAGGAGTCGCCCTCGGCCAACTGGCGCCACTAGCTCGACGCGCCCTGCAACAGTGGCAGGCATCGCGCATGCGCGCGCCTTCAGCCGACTAACCGAATCCACTCAAGTGCTGATTGCCAGTAGGCGGCGCAGATCAGAGCGGTCGCCATCGCCGCCCAGTTGTGCAATCGCTTCGGCAGGCACATCACGCGCCAACAGAGGCCGCGCGATGTCTTCTATCAAGTCAGGCACATAGGCTTTGGCGACCACATAGGGCCGGCTGCCCGCCACGATTTGGTAGGCCCCCAGGCCGGCCGGGATGACGACGGATTCGCCGGCGCTTAACGGCATAAACCGACCCTCGCCATACACAACGCTTCCTTCACCCCGCAACACCGTCAATGTGTGAAAACTGGCGCCGGTTGTCTGTTGTGCGCTGACGCTGGCGATGATCAGAATTTCGCCGGCAAAGTGGCGCGTGGCAGCCAAGCAGATGCGTCTGACGCCGGCCTCGCTGATCACCACCGGCTCGATGGTATGGCGTTCAAACGGGGCGAGATCGGCCACCTCGATGGACTGATCGATGTGCAGCGCGCGCGGCCGGCCGTTCTCCAACCGACCCCAGTCATACAGGCGATAGGTGAGATCGGAGAACTGCTGCAACTCGTACACCAGCATCCCCGCACCGAGCGCATGCACTGTACCCGGCGTGTTCAGCACCACATCCCCCGGCTTGACCTGCACCGTCTGCAACACATCCGCCAGCCGGCCCTGTGCGATTGCCTCTCGCAACTCGTCTCGAGACATATGGCGCTTGAAGCCGTGAATAATCTGCGCGCCCGGTTCCGCCTCCAGCACATACCAGACTTCGCACTTGCCAAACGGCTGGCCCTCCCGCGCTCTGGCATAGGCATCGTCGGGGTGAACCTGAACCGAGAGCACATCACCGGCATCGAGCAATTTGATCAGCAAGGGGAAGCGGCAGATTGCCGATGCGCCGGCCGGCGACTGCTCGCAGCCGGCCGATTGGCCCAGTGCGCCCAGAATGCCTGCCGGGTCGCGGCTGACGATTTCGTTCAGGGTCAGGCCATCGAATGCCCCCCCTGCAACAGTCACGGTGTCTTCTATCAACCAGGCTTCGCCAATGCGCCGTTGCGCGTCGGCAACGCGATACAGCCGGCCCAGTCGCTTGCCGCCCCACAATTTGTCTTTCAAGGCCGGTCTCAATTTCAGCGGTTGATTGGGTATGTCAGTCATGTTGGACCTGTTGGACTTCATGCGTGGTGAATGAGAGACGCGGGGGCCGGATCGACATCGGACATGATGGCGGTGTAATAGGCAGTCCAGTCGCCGAAAGTCGCCAGCGAACAAGCCTGGGCCAGTGAACTGACGCCTCGGGCGCGCACAGTGTCCTGGTTAAGGCCGGCTTCGAGCATGAGGGTCGTCGTCAGATCATGCCGGGCGGCAATGCGCGGGTCGTCGCACGCGCCGCGCAGCGCGATGACGATACTTTTTTGCCACACCGCATCCGGCCGCTCATATCCGAGCACCGAGCCATGACTTGCGTTGGGCATTTCGTCGCACACAGCAGCCGTTTTGGAAACGTGGTTGAGCTGCAACTTCCAGTAAGCTGCTACCGGGGCCAGAATTCCCGCGCCGACAATGATGGGCAAGCGGCCCACGAATTGTCCGGCCAGCCGTTTCGACGGGTTGCGAACAGCCGGCCTATCTGGGCCAATGAGGCGAGTGGTTTCGTGCATGACAGACACAGCCTCGGTGACGGACTCGCCGGGGTCGGGGACAAGCCACAGTTCACTGAGGATGCCGAGCAACAGGAAAGCCTGCCACACAGCAGTCTGACGGGCCGGCGTGGCAAAGTCTGGCCAATAGCACGGCAGGCCGAGCTGAGACGCGCGCCGGGCAAGCGCGCCATCGGGGCTGAGCAGCAGCGCATTGCACCGACGCCGGCTTGCTTCATCCAGCGCGCTCAGCGACTCGTCATCAACGCCGGTTGTCGAGGATACGATGAGCAGCGTGTCCGGCCCGCCGGCAAAAGCCGGCAGGTCATAGTCGCGCCACACGCTGAGGTGCAGCGGCGATTCGCGCACATAGAGCGCGCGCACCAAATCAGCGGCCACGGCTGCGCGCCCCATACCGGCACACACCACCCGCCGCGCGCGTCGAAAGGCGTCGGGCAGGGACAGCGACCGGCCGGCCATATACGCAGCCTGGCACCAGTCGGGCGACTGAAGCAGATCGTCGCGCACCTGCGATGGATCGACAGTCTGATAGGATTCCGGGGCATCAAGATCGCTCACAGTTCAGATGTCCTCCAGATGCTCCGCTGAGTCGGGTGAAGCATGCAGCAGGGCAATCACATCGCGCTTGTTCCAGCCGGCCTGTTGGGCCACATCTCTGGCAGCGTCGCGGCGCGTAAGGCCGGCTGCCAGCCGATCATTTAATGCGCGCAGCACTTGCGCCGCCGTCCACTGCTCCGCCGGTTCGAGCACGGCCCCTTCCAGCAGCAGCACATACTCCCCGCGCGGCGGATGCTGGCGCAGATAGTCGCCCGCGGCCGCGCATGTGCCGCGCCAAACCGATTCAAACATTTTTGTCAGCTCACAGGCGATCACCAGCCGGCGCTGCGGAAAAGCGTTGGCCATTGCCTCGACCGTTTTTGCCAGCCGGTGCGGCGCTTCGTACAGCACAATCGTGCGCGGTTCACGGCGCACCGCTTCGATCCAGCGCGCCAGCGCAGAGGGCTTGCGCGGCACAAAGCCCTCGAAGACAAAGGCATTGGTAGGCAAACCCGACACAGCCAGCGCACTGATAGCAGCGCACGCGCCTGGGATCGGGGTCACAGTGTGCCCGCGCGCGATTGCCGCGACCACCAACTCATAGCCAGGGTCGGATATGCCGGGTGTGCCGGCGTCGCTCACCAGCGCCACATCCCCCGCCTCGAGCGCCGCCAAAATCGCATCCAGCTTGGTCAGTTTATTGTGCTCGTGATAGCTGGTCATCGGTGTGTTGATCTGATAGCGATCGAGCAACACGCGCGTAGTGCGCGTGTCTTCAGCGGCAATCAACGGCGCCTCGCGCAGCACACGAATCGCGCGCAGCGTCATGTCTTCCAGATTGCCGATGGGCGTGGCAACCAGATAGAGCGTACCCATGGCGATTGATGATTGATGATTGACGATCGTCAATTGACGATGGACAAACAGCCTATTCCAGGAACTTCTCGATCGTGGCTTTGGCTTTCAAGGACTCGATCCACCGATCCAGGGCGAGTTGCTGGAAATAGGCTGTGTCTTCGGCGGTCAGCGCGCGCGTCTGGCGATCGACTACCCAGACCAGGTGGAAGCCAATCGGACTTTGCACGATTGGGCTGATTTCGCCGGGAGCGAGGGCAAAGGCAGCGTCTTCAACTTCGGGCCACAGCACCGCGCCGGCGCCACGGGTGAACCAGCCCAGGTCTCCGCCATCGGGCCGGGTGCTGTCGTCGATGGATAAAGACTGCGCCAGAGCTGTAAATTTAGCGCCGGCAGCCAGCCGGCTCTGCACAGTCCGCGCTTCCGCCTCGGTTGCAACGACGATATGGTAGGCATGCACATACTCGGCAGTGCGCGGCAGTTGAGCCAGCACTTGATCGCGCAGAGCATTCGCCATCAACTCCTGGCGCACCATGTCGCGCGCGTCGGCCTCTGTTTGAGCATTGGCCGCCAGCCATGCTTCGAAGTCAACACGACTGCCGCGTATCTTGATGAGCGTCTCGATCTCCTGTTCGACCATCTCATCGGTGATCACGATATTGTTGGCTTTTGCTTGCTGCTCGATAAGGGCCTGCTCGATCAAGGCGTCCAACACGTCGTGCTTGAGTTGAGCAGTGAGCGCAAGTCCTTCCGGGGTGTCTGGCGCGGGGCCGGCAGGATCCGCCAGGAGGTAGCGAGTCAGCTCGCGCTCGAACTGTGCGCGGGTAATTGGCTGGCCGTTGACGCGCGCCACAAGAGCATCAACAGGCAGTTCGGTTGCCGGCGCGCCAGACGCTGGCGGCGGCGTCGCCGTCGCCATCTCGAAGGGGGTTGCAGTCAGGTTCAGGATAACGTTGATCGTGACAGTGGACGCCGGGCCGCTTGGCCCGGCAGATTGCGCGCTGCCATCGGTGCATGACCCAAGCAGAACTGTCAGCGGCAAGCACACCAGCGCAATACAGAAGCGATGGAAACCCGGCGCGGATTGTGCTGTTCGAATGCGGAATGGCCTCATTGTCCGTTGAACTATACCAAAGCCCGTATACTTAACCTCCGACATGACTGCCCGGCGCGCGCGTCTGATCATTCCCCTTCCTTTCCTGCTGGCCCTGCTGGGTCTATTAGCAGGATATGCCGCGCGCGTGGCCTGGCTGGGTGACCAGGATTTGTGGTGGGATGAGGGGCTGGCGGTGTGGGCCGTGCGGCAACCGCTCGCACAAACGACGCTGTGGACGGCCGGCGATGTGCATCCACCGCTCTATTTCTGGCTGTTGTGGGGCTGGGTGCGGCTGGGCGGCGATACGCCTTTTGCCATGCGCTATCTAACGGTTGCGCTGGGCATGTTGACGGTTGCCGTCAGCTATGCGCTGGCGCAGCGATTGGGGGGCCAGTGGGCCGGCGCGCTGGCAGTCTGGATCGTGGGCATGTCACGCTTGATGGTGTGGTGGTCGCAGGAAATGCGCATGTACATGCTGGCAGCCCTGATGAGCCTGATCGCGCTGAACTTCACGCTGCGATTCGTGGACACAGCCCGGCGCGGCCTGAAAGGCCGGCCCATTTGGCGCAATCTCGCGCTGTATGCGCTGGCGGCCACCGGCGCCATGTACACGATCTATCTCTCGGCCGCCAATCTGTTGCTGCTCAGTCTGATCGTGGCGCTGGCCGGCCTGGCACACGTCATGCGCCGATGCTGGCGACGCGCTGCGGTGACGCTCGGCGGGTGGTTCATCGCCAATCTGGCGGTGATTGCTGCGGTAATGCCCTGGCTGACGCTGGCATTCGGCACGATGCGAAGCTGGTCAGTAGCTACGTCAACCTCCCTCATATTCCCCTTTCAGTTGTACGGCGTGCTGCTGGCTACCGGCATCTCGACCGACCTGGACAGCGTAACGTGGACAGCGGCGCTGGCCGGCGGTGTGCTGGTTGCGGGGATGGCTGCCGCCTTCGCAGCGCGCCGGCCGGCTGCGGGATTCCGGCCGGCCTGGCTGACTGTTGCACTGCTAGCGCTGACGCTTGTGCTGCCTCCACTCGTGCTGTACGCCCTCACGCAACCAGGCCGCACGTTATTCTACGTGCCGCGCCTCGAAGCGCGTTACTTCGTGCCGTTTGCGCCTTATATGCTGGCCGGCCTGGCCTGGGCCATCGTATCGATTGGGCGCGCGCGGCGCTGGGCCGGCGCGGCCACTTTGGTGGCCGTGGCCGGACTGTTGATCTGGAGCCTGCCCCAGTACTATGCCGGGCGTCACCTGAGCGGCAGTTTTCCTTCTCTCGTGCGCACCATTCGCGCACATGCCCGGCCCGGCGACGGGGTAGCACTCATTTCCGGTGACCGCTACCCGGTCTTCTTGTACGAGTACGATCGCGCAGAACTGAGCGGCTATCGCCCACCGGTCGCGCTGATTCCACGCGGCGATGCCCGCCTCACGCCAGATAACCTTGAAAGCGAGCTGGCGCCGTTGATGACCGAGTTCAGCCGGCTGTGGGTGGCGCTGTCCGACGCGCACATGCAAGACCCCGACGGCCTGGCCCTGCCCTGGCTACAAGCACGGCGTCAGACTCTTTTCGATCAACGCTTCAACGACAAGCGGCTGCTGTTGCTGACCGACGCATCGATCGACCTGACGATCACGCCGGCAGAGGCCCACCCACAGTTCCGTGTTGCAGCCGGCGTCGAGCAAGACGTGTTGGGCTACGATCTGCCGGTTCAGCGCGGCGTGCCGGGAATGAGCGTGTATCAGGCGGTCTATGTTCAATCGCCGGGCGAGCAAATCGCGCAAGCCGTGTGGCGACATGAGAGCGGGCGGGAGATGATGCCCCATGCTGTCGCGCTGAACGCAGCGCCCGGTAGTGTGGCGCGCTTCATTGCAGAGCTGCCCGTCTTTTCATCCACGCCGGCAGGGCAGTACGAACTGGTGTTGCGCCGGGCAGATGGGCGCGCGGTAGTGTTGCCGGGGCCGCGCATCGACGGCACGCGCTCGCTGCCTGCGCTAAATGGGCGCACAGAACAGCCGGCGCAAGTTGGGCCGTTTGAGTTGGTCGGCTTTGCCATCGAACCGGCCAGCAGCATTCTGACGCCAGGCACAACGCTGACGGTACGGCTCGATTGGCGCATTCAACAGCCGGTCGCTCAACGCTACACTTTCTTTGTTCACCTGCTGGGCAACGCTTTCAACCCGGCCACAAACGGGCCGATGTGGGCCGGCCAAGACAGCGAACCGCTGGACGGCGGACTGCCCACCACGCAATGGTGGGCCAAGGAGATCATCGCAGACGAGATCAGACTGGCGCTGCCCGACACGCTGCCGGCCGGCGATTATCAGATCGAGATCGGCGCCTATCCAACCGGCGCGCCAGAGCGGCTGGGGGTGTCGGGCGCAGGCGCCGATGCCGACAATCGGCGCGTACTGTTGCGCGTCACCCTGCACGCGCCGTAGCACGCGCCGTAGCACGCGCCGTAGCGCGCGCCGTAATCCAACATGCAGCCGGGTGCAGGCGGCTGCGCTAGGCAACCTCGTCCCAGTTTGGGCCGGTCGCCACATCAGCCTTCAGCCGCACACTGAGGGGAAAGGCGCTCTCCATCTCGCGGTCGACCAGCTCCTTCACGGCATCCAGTTCGCCGAGCGGACATTCGAGCACCAGTTCGTCGTGCACTTGCAACAACATGCGGGCCTGATAGTGGCCGTCGTTCAACGCGCGATGCACACGAATCATGGCGATCTTCATGATATCGGCAGCCGAACCTTGCACGGGATGATTGATCGCCTCGCGTTCGGCGCGGCGTTTGGCCTGATCGGTGGCTGCTGATTGCGGAGCCAACTCAGGGAAATAGCGCCGCCGGCCCAGCACTGTTTCCACGTAGCCCTGCTCGGCGGCAGTGCGCTTGATGGCTTCGATCCAGGCGCGCACACGCGGAAAGCGCTCGAAGTACTTGCGAATGAACTCCTGCGCCTCAGTCTGACTCATGCCGGTGTTTTGCGCGAGCGCGAACGCGCCCATGCCGTACGCAATGCCAAAATTGATGCGCTTGGCGTAGCTGCGCTGCATCGCGTTGACCGAACCGAGGGGCACATCGTAGATCGCCGCCGCCGTGGTGGCGTGAATGTCCTCGCCGCGCTCGAAGGCCGCCTTCAAGGTCGGGTCGTCGGCCAGGTGCGCCAGGATGCGCAGCTCAACCTGCGAGTAGTCTGCGCTGATGAGCTGCCAGCCGCGCCGCGCGACGAACGCCTTGCGCACGCGCCGGCCCATTTCTGTCTTGATCGGAATGTTCTGCAAGTTGGGGTTCGAGGAAGACAATCGCCCCGTCACTGCGCCGGCCTGGTTATAGTCGGTGTGGATACGTCCCGTTTTGGGGTTGATGAGCGCCGGCAGCGCGTCGACGTAAGTGCCCTTCAGCTTGCTTAACTCGCGGTGTTCGAGGATAAGCGGGATGATCTCGTGCTTGTCCTTCAGCGAGTCGAGCACATCGGCGGCAGTGGAGAATGAGCCGCCGGCGGTGCGCGGCACACCCTGGGTCGGCAGCCCCAGCTTGCCGAACAGCACGTCGGCCAGTTGCTGCGTCGAGTTGACGTTGAAGGCCACGCCGGCGATGTTGTAAATGCTCTTCTCCAACTCGCGCAGGCGCGCCCCAATCTCGACCGACAATTGCCCCAGATATTTGACGTCGACTGCCACGCCGGTCAGTTCCATGTCGAGCAGCACCGGGATCAGCGGGGCCTCGACTTCGTAGAACAGCCTCTCGAGATTGAGCTTCCTCAACTGCGGCTCCAGGATGCCGGCCAGCTTGAAGGTAGCCACCGCATCGGCTGCCGCATAGGGCGCGATCTGTTCGAGTGGCACATCGGCCATCGACACCTGATTCTTGCCTTTGCCGATCAGGTCGGTGATCTCGGTCATCTGCCAGCCCAGATAGGCAAAAGCCATTGGCTTGAGGCCCAGCCCGCGCCCGCCCGGGTCGCACAGGAATTGCGCCAGCATGGTGTCGAACACCGGCTTGTCAAAGGACACGCCGGCCTGCCGCAGCGCCCCCAGGTCGAACTTGGCGTTGTGAGCAATCAGTTGCGCGTCGGCGCGGCCCATCGCCCGCGCAATCGGCTCGAATTTGAGCGAGGTAGGATCAATGAAGTAAGTGCCTCCGTCGCCGGGGGTCGGCCGGCAGGGCACATACCAACCTTCGGCGTCGCTGACCGCCAGCGACACGCCAACCAGATCGGCCTGCAAGGCGTCGAGCGCAGTAGTCTCGGTGTCGAAGGCGATGCGCGTTGCGGCGTTGAGCTGCCCCAGCAGCGCGCGATAGGCGTCGTCGCTATCGACCAAGCGCGTGACAAACGGCAACGATGCGGCAGCCGTTGCGACAGATGAGACAGGAGAGTGCAGGTCGCCGGCGTCGAACATGCTCAACTGGCTTTCTGCCTCAGCGCCGGCTGTGCTATTGCCGGCCGGCTGGGCCGATGGGATGCGCTTGATCAGGCTGGCAAATTCCAGCTCGCGGAACAGCGCCAGCGCGCGGGGATAGTCCACCTGCGCGCGGCAGGCTTCCCAGTCCACTTCGATGGGCGCATCGGTGCGGATGGTGACCAACGTCCGGCTGAGATAGGCCGAGTCTTTGCCGGCCTCCAGCGCCGTGCGCGCGCGCTTTGGGGCGTCGTCCAGGTGGGCGTACACGCCTTCGAGCGTTTCATACTGTTCGAGCAGCGCCTGCGCGGTTTTCTCGCCGACGCCGCGCACACCGGGCACATTGTCAGAGGCATCGCCCACCAGCGCTTTGAAGTCGATCAATTGATCAGGGCGCAGGTTGAATCGCTCTTTGACCCTGGCTTCGTCGTAGAGGATGGTCTGGTCGAAGAAGCGGCCCGATGTCAGCACTTTCACTGCCGGGTTGACCAGTTGCAGCGCGTCGCGGTCGCCGGTGACGATGAGCACATCCATGCCTTCGCCGGCTGCCCGCCGCGCCAGCGTGCCCAGCACGTCATCGGCCTCGAACCCCTCGGCAGTGAATGTGGCGATGCCCAGCGCATTGACCACCTGAGTAATGCGCTTCATCTGCTGGGCCAGTTCGTCCGGCATCTTCTGGCGCGTGCCTTTGTACTCAGCATAGATGTCATCGCGGAAGGTTTTGCCCACATCGAAGGCCACGGCGATGTAATCGGGCTTCTCGTCGTTCCACACCTTCAGCAGCATATTGGTGAAGGCATAGACGGCATTGGTCAGCTCTTTCTGGCCGTCCGCGTGTGTGATCGAGAGGGGCGTATCCTGCATCGCAAAATACGCGCGATAGGCCAGCGAGTGGCCGTCGATGAGCATCAGTTTAGGGCGGGCAGCGGGCTTTGCCATGCCGCTATCTTACAGCAGCTTATCCCCAGCCTTCAACTTGCCGGCCGAACCGGCGGCACATTGAAATACCGGCTAGCTACCGAAGAGACTGGAAAACAGTCACCGATTTGCCTGTCTGCCGTTTACCGGCCGGTCGCATGGCGACGCGAAGACATGGCGCGCGAGCGAATTGCCGGCGCTCGCCGGCTTGGTGCTCGATGACTGATGCGACGCCAAAGTCTCAAGTGGGAGGCGAGTCGCTGCCGGTCAACCTGGTCAACTCGATCAACCTTCAACTCAATACGCCTTGCCTACCAGCGCGCGTTCGTGCACCGGCTTGCCGGTGACCACGCACGCCCATTCGCCCTCTGGTTGATCAAACGGAAAGTTGCGGTTGGTGACTTGCAACTCCTCTTTGAGCTGCGCATCTACAGCCGGATCGTCCAGAATGGGGGCAAGCGCCCAACCGTCCTTTGTGGCTTCTTTCAACTCGTCGTAAGTGTTGACCTCGTGGATGTTGGCGCGCTGGAAAGCTGCAGCTTGTTGATAGAGCGAGAGATGAATCTCATCGAAGAGGGCACGCAGGCGTTCGGTCAAGCCGTCCTGCGGCACAAATGACTTGCCGGCCTTGCCGGGGATGTCGCGCCGCGCCAGCCCCACCGTGTTGTTAGCCACATCCTTCGGGCCGACCTCGATGCGCGCCGGCACACCGCGCATCTCCCAGTCGTTGAACTTAAAGCCGGGCGTCTCTTCGCGATCATCGAGCTTAACGCGAATGCCGGCGGCCTTGAGCGTCTGACAGAGCCGGTCGCACACAGCCATTACACTGCTTTTCTCGGCGTCGTTCTTGAAGATGGGCACAATCACCGCTTGAATCGGGGCGACTTTCGGCGGTAGCCGCAGCCCCTGATCGTCGCCGTGCATCATGATCAGCGCGCCCATGAAGCGCCAGCTCAAGCCCCATGAGGTTGTCCAGCAGTACTTCTCCGTGTTGTCGCGGTCTAAATACTTGATCTCGAAGGCTTTGGCAAAGTTCTGGCCCAGGTCGTGGCTGGTAGCAGCCTGAAGCGCGCGTTTATCGCCCATCATGGCCTCGATCGAGGTGGTGTTGATGGCGCCGGCGAAGCGTTCGTTGATGCTCTTGCGCCCTTTAATGGTGGGCATGGCGCAATCCTCCACGCCGTGCCGGTGATAGACATCCAACATCTGCATCACCTCGGCCCACGATTCTTCGTGTGTGGCGTGCGCAGTATGTCCCTCCTGCCAGTAGAACTCCATGGTGCGCAGGAACGGCTTGGTGCGCTTCTCCCAGCGCACTACGCTGTTCCACAGGTTGATCAACACCGGCAGATCGCGATAGCTCTTCACCCACTGCGCATACATGTGGCCGATGATGGTTTCGCTGGTCGGGCGCACTACCAGCGGCTCTTCCAGCGTCTCGCCGCCGCCGATGGTGACCACCGCCAGTTCGGGACTGAAACCCTCCACATGTTTGGCTTCCTTTTGCAGAAAGCTGATGGGAATGAACATGGGGAAAGCGGCGTTGACATGGCCGGTGTCTTTGAAGCGTTTGTCGAGCAGGTCGCGCATGTTTTCGTACAACGACCAGCCATAGGGTTTGACCACAATGCAGCCGCGCACCGGCGCATAGTCGGCCATGTCGGCCTCGCGGATCACGTCAAGGTACCACTGTGAAAAGTCCTGTGAGCGGGGTGTGATCTTTGCCATTGTCCTACTCTGTCGCTGCCCTGTCGCTACTCTTTCCAGTCCGGGAAGAATTCGTCGGTGGGCGTGTCGAGATCAATCGGCGAGCGAGATCGGCCATCGGCGGTGGTGATGTACAGCCGGAATCCTTTGGCCGTGTTGAGGGTGTAAGCCAGCAACGTGTCATCGGGAGACCAGGCCGGCTGGGTGGCGGGGATTTCGTCGCGGGTCAGCGGCGTGACGCCGCCGGTGCGCGTGTCTAGCTTGTATAACTCGTACACGCCGGTCGAGTCGGCAGCAAAGGCAAGGTACCTGCCATCGTGCGACCAGGCCGGGAACTGGTAATTGGCCTGATCGTTGTTGCTGATGCGCTCCACAGACCCATCGAGTGTCATGACATACAACTGGTATGTGCCGGTCTCGTTAGAGATGTAGGCGATGCGCCGGCCATCTGGCGCCCAGGCCGGCTGCAAGTGGTTGCCCTTTGTTTGCGTCAGCTTGCGCAGTTGCGTGCCATCGGGCCGGATGAAGTAGATATCCTGCTGGCCGGCCTCGCCCGATGAAAACAACAGCGCGCGGCCATCCGGCGACCAGGTCGGATGCACCACGGCGCGCATGTTGGTCAACTGGCGCATGTTTTTGCCCTCGGCGTCCATGATGAACAGGTGCGACACACCATCCTGCTCGACGCTGGCGACGATCTGCGAGCCGTCAGGCGACCACTTGCCGCCCAGTACATCGGCCTTAAGGTTGGTCAACTGCCGGCGGTTATAGCCGTCGGCATCCATGGCGAACAGGTTGAAGCTGCCGTTGTCGGAGACGCTGGAAAACAACAGCGTGCCCCGCGGCTTGATGCGGGTGACAGGAACAGTGGGGCTGGCCGGCGCGGCGGCGCAGGCTGCCAGCAACAGCGCCGCGCAGCACACGGCAACAAGCAAGCGTGATCTCATGCAAGCGGTTTCGATCCTCAAGTCTGCAAGCGCTGTGATTATACTTAGCCGGCGCCCGGCGCACCGAATCCGTGATCTGTCTATGATCGAATCTACCGAATTGAACTGGAACGCAATTGCCGACGAAACTATCCGGCTGCTTCAGGGCCTGATTCGTCTCGACACCTCAAACCCCCCCGGCAACGAGATGCTGGCTGCGCAGCACATCGCCGGCATTCTGCGCGACAACGGCATCGAGCCGGTGCTGATCGAGACCGCGCCCAACCGGGGCAACGTGATCGCCCGGCTGAAAGGTGATGGCAGCGCGCAGCCCCTGCTGCTGTATGCGCACACCGATGTCGTGCCGGTTGAGCCGGCGCACTGGACGGTTGATCCGTTTGGCGGCCTGCTGCGCGATGGCTATGTGTATGGCCGGGGCGCGCTGGACATGAAAGGCATCCTGGCCATGCAACTGGCCGTCTTCCTCACGGCGGCCCGTCAGATGCGCGCCGGCAACCTGTCGTTGCATCGCGATGTCATCTTGGCTGCCACCGCCGATGAGGAAAGCGACTCCAATCAGGGCATCGGCATCCTGGTCGAGCAACATCCCGACCTGCTGCGCGCCGAATATGCCCTGAGCGAATTCGGCGGGTATTCATTGCATCTGGCCGGCAAATGCTTCTATCCCATTCAGACCGCCGAGAAAGGCAATGTGTGGATGCGCCTGCGCGCAAGCGGCCGGCCAGGACACGCCAGCGTGCCCCATGACGACAACGCCGTGGTTCATCTGGCGCGGGCAGTAGATCGCATCGCGCGACTGAGGCTGCCCATGCACATGACCGACACGGCGCGCGCATTCGTGGCCGGCCTGGCCGATGGTCTGGGCGGTGCACAAGCTGTTGGCTTGCGGGCGCTGCTCTCAGCCGGCAATCAGATGGGATCGGCGCTGATCGACCACGCGCTGCGCGAACCTGGGATGGCCGCCGAGTTGCGCGCCATCACGCATAACACGGTGACGCCCACCGGCCTGCGCGCCGGGTTAAAAGTCAATGTCATTCCCACCGACGCCGAAGCCACGCTGGACTGCCGCACACTGCCCGGCGTCAGCCAGGGCGATCTCCTGCGCGAGCTTGAGGACGCGCTGGGAGACGAGGCCGGCCGACTGTCATTCGAAGTGGATAGCGCCGCGCCGGGGCTTGAATTCCCCACCGACACACCCCTGTTCAGAACAATCAGCGACGCGCTCAAGCGACACGACCCGGCCGGCATGCCGATCCCTTTCATGTTGACCGGCGCAACAGACGCCAAACATGTGTCCCGGCTGGGCGCAATTTGCTATGGGTTCTCTCCCATGAAGTTCAGCCCCGGCGAGCGATTCAGCGAGCTAGTTCACGGGCACGATGAGCGTGTCGCCGTTGCATCCCTGGCATGGGGCACACGCGCGCTGTACGACGTGGTGAGCGCGTTCTGTCAGTCAAGACCATAGCAGTCAAGACCACAGACCATAGTATGATTGCCGCGCTTTTCTACAGGGCAGCATGCCAAAAATGCAAGAGTCTTTCAAGCCGTCTGTATCCCCCGATAAGCACGTCGAGCTGTTCGCGATTGGCAATGAGCTATTGGTTGGGCAAGTGCTCGACACGAATACACACTGGCTGATCCGCTCACTCACTGCGCTAGGCGCGCATGTCCGGCGCGCCCACCTTTTGCGCGACGAATACGACGAGATCGCCGATGGCATCGGGGCCGCAATTCGGCGCGCGCCGCGCCTGATCATCACCACCGGTGGGCTTGGCCCGACCGATGACGACCTGACCTTTCGCGCTGTTGCCCTCATGCTGGGCCTGCCGCTGATCGAAGATCCAATCGCGCTGGACATGGTGCGCCGGCGTTACGAGCACCTTGCCTCAATCCGCCCGAACTTCAGCGCCGAACTGAACGCGGCGCGCCGCAAGATGGCCCTCTTCCCACAAGGCGGGCGCCCCCTGGCCAATCCGAGCGGCGCCGCGCCGGGCCTGGCGCTGGAGATTAACCCGCAGACCACCCTGGTGTGCCTGCCGGGCGTGCCGGCCGAGATGAAAGACATTTTCAACACTTCCTTGCAGCCAATTTTGCAAAGCGCAATCGGCGCCGGCAGCCATCTCGAGCACACCATCGTGCTCGATCATGGCGACGAATCGCGCATCGCCGAAATACTTCAGAAAATCCAAGCATCGCACCCCACGGTCTATGTCAAGTCGCGCGGCCAGGCGCTGGAAGACGGGCCGCATCTGACGGTGGTGCTGTCGCATGCCGGCAACGACCCTCAATTCATTCGCCAGGAGCTGGCAGTCACCGAGCAAGAAGCCATCCGCGCGCTGTCCAGTCTGGGCTATGGTGTGCTGCGCATCATGGAAAGCTGATCGACGACCTGCCTGCAACGCGCCAATCAAGCGGGCCATATCCATCTCCGCCAAGCCTGCTGAAAAGGCGCCAATGCCGGCTCTATGCTACAGCTCTATGCTATAGTCTCTTTACCGGTTGGCCGGACAAACTTGTTGAGTGTGAGCAATGGCTATCGCAGCACCTGCTTCAACCGCGCAAACTCCGGGCAGAGCGGTTGATCCCTTTCGTTTCGGCTGGCGCTACGTGCGGCGCGAATTGCCCGACGGCGAAGAAGTCTTCGAGCAAGTTCCTCTGACCTTGCACGACGTGCATTACCCCCAGGAGGAAGATTTCATTGTGCACAGCGACGACCACGAGCGCATTCGCGGCTATTTGTACGATGCCCTAAGCGCCAGGCTGGCCGGCGACCCTTCCACAGTCGTGCTGACCGACGTGCGCGTCGCCTGGGCAACGCCGGCTGTCAAACCCCTGGGGCCGGATGTGATTGTGCTGACCGGCGTGCGCAGCCGCCGTAACTGGAGCACATTCAATGTAGGCGAGGAAGGCGCGCAGCCGGCGCTGGTGATCGAAATCACTTCGCCTGAAACACGCCGAATCGACGCCATCGACAAGGTTGATGAGTATGAGACCGCCGGCGTAGGCCAGTACATCATTATCGAATGCACGCCGCGCGCCGATCAGGTGCGCCACACCGTGCGCGGCTTTCGCATGACGGCGGCCGGCTATGTGCCGGCCCCCACCAATCCACAGGGCTGGATCTGGCTCGATGCGCCGCGTGTCTGGATCGGCGTGCAAGACAACACCGTACTGCTGTTTGAACAAACAGGCGTCCCAATCGGCGACTATGTCCAGATAGATGCCAGGCGACGCGAGGCCGAAGCGCGCGCCGAACAAGAAGCCCAGGCCCGCGCCGCAGCCGAAGCACGCCTGCGTGAACTGCAGCAGGAACTGGACCGCCTGCGCAGTTCACCCAAAAAGCCTGATCGACCACACCCTGGATCTTGATCCAACACCTCTCCAGCCAACCATGAAACTACACGAGTATCAATCCAAACAAATCTTTGGCCGGCACGGCGTGCCCGTGCCACAAGGCATCGTAGCTGAAACACCCCAAGCAGCCCGCCAGGCTGCCGAACAAATCGGTCTGCCGGTGGTCATCAAGTCGCAAGTGCTGGTCGGTGGACGTGGCAAAGCCGGCGGCGTCAAGGTTGCCCGCACGCTCGACGAAGTCGAAGCCAAAACGCGCGACATCCTGAACCTGACCATCAAGGGCTTGCCGGTGCGACGGGTGCTTGTCGATCCGGCTGCCGACATTCGCGGCGAGATCTATCTGGGCATCGTCATCGACCGGGTGTCGCGGCGCGCCGTGATGATGACCAGCGCAGCCGGCGGCGTGGACATCGAAGAAGTCGCCGCAACGACGCCAGAAAAGATTGTCCGCACACCAATCGATCCATTTGTGGGACTGCCAGATTACCTGGCGCGCGATGTAGCAGCGCAGATTGACTTGCCGCGCGAGCTGTGGCCGAATTTCATCAACATCGCGCGCGGCCTAGCCGCTGCCTTCGCCGCCAATGACGCCTCCCTTGCCGAGATCAACCCCCTGGCTGTGGTGGGACGAGCCGGCGGTCTGCCCGATACCCTCATGGCCCTGGACGGCAAAATGGTCATCGACGATAACGCCATCTTCCGCCACCCCGACTTGGCCACTCTGCGCGACCCCGACGAGGACTCTGAGGCCGAGAAGAAAGCGCGCGCGTCCGATCTGAGCTACATCTCACTCGACGGCGAGATCGGCTGCATGGTCAACGGAGCAGGGCTGGCAATGGCAACCATGGACATCATCCAGTATTACGGCGGCCAGCCGGCCAACTTTCTCGATGTGGGCGGAGGCGCCAAAGCCGACAAGGTCGCAGCAGCGTTGCGCATCATCCTGTCCGATCCCAAAGTCAAGGTAGTCTTGTTCAACATCTTTGGCGGCATCACGCGCTGCGACGAGGTGGCGCGCGGCATTGTCACGGCCCTGCAAGAGGTCAAGCCTCAGGCGCCGATGGTGGCGCGCCTGGTCGGCACCAATCAGGAAGAAGGCAACCGCATTCTCGCCGAAGCGCGCATGATCACCGCCGACAGTCTGGCCGAGGCTGCTCAAAAAGCCGTTGCGCTGAGCCGCTGAGCGATTGAGCCATTGCTGCAATCATGCGAACAGATATTCGACTGGCGATTCCCTCCAAGGGCCGGCTGCAACTCTCCACACTGGAATTCCTGGCGCACTGCGGCTTCGACGTGAAGCAGTCGGTGACCCGCAGCTATGTCGGCGCAATCAGCTCGCTGCCAGGTGTGACCGTGCTCTTTCAGCGCCCGCGCGACATCATCGTGAGCGTTGCCAATGGCGGGGTTGATTTCGGCATCACCGGCTACGATGTGATCGCCGACGCGAACGCAGGCGAGCGCACATGCGTGATCCACGATGCACTGGGCTATGGCAAGTGTCGCATTGTGGTTGCCGTGCCCGAGACATGGAGCGAGGTGATGTGCATGGCCGACCTGGCAGCCAAAGCAGCCGCTATGCCCTACCCGCTGCGCGTCGTGACCAAATATCACCATCTCACCGGCCAATTTCTGCGCCGGCACGGCGTGCAGCCACACACCCTGATCGACGCGGAAGGGTCGTTGGAAGTTGTGCCGGAGATCGGCTATGCCGACATCATCGTAGATGTCGTAGAGACCGGCTCCACGCTGCAACAGAACCGACTGCGCGCCTTGAGCGACGGGACGATCCTGGCGTCGCAGGCCAGCCTGGTTGCCAACCGTGCAGCGCTACAGCGTCCCGAAGTCATGCAAACAGGCATTGCGCTGCTTGAATATTTCGAGGCGCACCTGCGCGGCGAGGGGCAGGTGATGGTGTTTGCCAACATGCGCGGCGCGTCGGCTGAGGATGTGGCGCGCAAATTGCACACCCAGACCACGTTGGGCGGATTGCAGGGGCCAACAGTGTCGCCGGTTTACCCGCCGGCCAATGCTGCCGCGCGAGCCGGCGTGGGCAACTGGTTTGCCGTCAACTTGGTTGTGCGGCGCAGTGAACTCACCGACGCCATCCAGCAACTACGCAGCATTGGCGGCAGCGGCGTCGTGGTCACGCCGGTCACCTATATCTTTGAAGAACAACCGGATCGTGTGCGCGCGCTGAAGGCGCTGGCCGGCGATCCCACCGTCTGAGTAAGTCGCCACACACACACCATGCGCCCGTCTGCAATCGACATCGAATCCTTCATCGCCCCGCACCTGCGCCAGATGCAGCCCTACACGCCGATCGTGCCATTCGAGGTGCTCTCGAAGCAACTGGGGCGGGATGCATCTGAAATTGTCAAGCTCGACGCGAACGAGAATCCCTATGGGCCGTCGCCGCAGGCGCTGGAGGCCATCGCGCGTTGCAACACCCTGCACATCTACCCCGACCCCGATCAAAGCGCGCTGCGTGAGGCAATCGCCGGCTACCTGGGGCTTCCCGCGGCGCACATTTTATGCGGCGCAGGAGCCGATGAGATCATCGACATCGTTGGACGCGCATTCATCCAACCCGGCGACGCTGTGATCGATCTGCCGCCCACGTTTGGCATGTATCGCTTCGAGAGCGACATCGTCAACGCCAGCTATGTCCCTGTCGCGCGCCGGCCTGACTTTTCAATTGACATCGACGCCGTGTGCGCAGCCATCCTCAAGCCCCAGGCGCATGGCCGGCCCCCCAAACTGGTGTTCGTCGCCAATCCCAACAATCCCGACGGCTCGCCGGTGGGAGATGACGATATGCGCCGGCTGCTCGATCTGCCGGCGCTGGTGGTGTTGGACGAGGCATACATCGACTTCAGCAACCAACCCAGCCGCGCGCACTGGGTGCGCAACTATGACAATCTGGTCGTGCTGAGGACGTTCAGCAAGTTGGCGGGCCTAGCCGGCTTGCGCGTCGGCTATGGCGTGTTCCCGCTCAAAATCATCCAGCATCTGTGGAAGATTAAGCAACCCTACACGCCGAATGTCGCGGCCGGCGTGGCGGCGATTGCGGCATTGGCCGACCCATCTTATCTGCGCGAGACGGTGCAGCGCATTGTGGCCGAGCGAGAACGGCTAGGCAGATTCCTTCAGGAACTGGGCTGGTTGCGCGTTTATCCCAGCCAGACCAATTTCCTATTGTGCCGGATCGACGCAGCGCAAGCTCCCGGCAGGTTGCGCGCCGCCGATGCGCCGCCGGGGCGGCAGCTTAAGCTGGCATTGCAGCAACGCGGCATCCTGGTGCGCTATTTTGACAAGGATGGCCTGCGCGATTGTGTCCGCATCAGCATCGGCAAACCAGAGCACACCGATGCGCTGATGTCGGCATTGCGCGATATAGGAGCAAGTTGAAATCGATCAATCTGGCAGGATGGTGAGCGTGTGAGCGGAAGTGCGCGCGTGGCGGAAATTCACCGTGTGACACGAGAAACAGATGTGTGGGTGCGCCTGAACCTCGATGGCAGCGGGCAGGCTGATTTGCGCACAGGGATTGGCTTCTTCGATCACATGCTGCATCATGTGGCCCATCATGGCCTGTTCGACCTCAGCGTGAAGGCCAGCGGCGACCTGCATATCGATGCACATCACACTGTTGAGGATGTATCGATTGTGCTGGGACAGGCGCTTGACCGCGCGCTGGGCGATCGGGCCGGCATTGTGCGCATGGCCGACGCCTGGGTGACGATGGACGAGGCATTGGCGCAGGTGGTCGTCGATTTAAGCGGCCGGCCCTATGCCGTGTTCAACGGCGAGTTTGCCGGCCCGACCCTGGGCGGGATGAGCGTATCGCTCATCCCACACATGCTTGAATCACTGGCGGCCCATGGGCGCATGAACCTGCATACCCGCATTGTCTACGGGCGCGACGACCATCACAAAGCCGAAGCTGTGTTCAAGGCGCTGGGCCGGGCGCTCGACGCAGCAACCAGCATTGATGCGCGTCGCTTGGGCGTGCCTTCGACCAAAGGAGTGCTGTAGCTGTAGCGCGAAGCGCATGTTATCTGTCGGTATTGAACACGCTGCCGGCGTTCAACCGTCAATCCAACATCTAAAATCCAAAATCGACATGGTTGCTGTAGTGGACTACGGCGCAGGCAATCTGCGCAATGTGTGCAAGGCGCTGGAACATGTCGGCGCTCCGGTGCGCCTAACCAGCGATCCGCACGAGCTGAGGCAGGCTGACAAAATGGTGCTACCGGGCGTGGGCGCCTTTGCCGACTGCCTGCATGGGTTGCAATCGCGCGGTTTGTTCGAGCCGCTGCGCGAGCTGGCACTGGCCGGCAAACCGCTGCTGGGCATTTGCGTGGGCATGCAACTATTGATGAGCATTGGCGAGGAAATGGGTGAGTGGCCAGGGTTGAATCTGATCGCGGGGCGGGTAGTGCGCTTTCAATTTGCCGCTTCACAGCCCCAGCCCTTGAAAGTGCCGCACATCGGCTGGAACCAGATCACACCCAAACAAGACCATCCGCTCATCGCCGGCGTCAAAGCCGGCAGCTATGCCTATTTTGTCCATTCGTTCCACCCGCTGGTCAACGATCCTGCCCATGTTGTGGCCATGACTGACTACGGCTACGACTTCCCATCCGTCATCGCGCGCGACAACGTGTGGGGGATACAATTCCATCCAGAAAAGAGTCAGGATACCGGCTTGACGATGTTGAGGAACTTTGTCCGATTTTAGATCTCAAATTTGGGATTTGGGACTGGCGGCCAGTTGAAGCACATCCACCGAATCCCAGGGCGGACTATGTTTACCATTTATCCTGCAATCGACCTGCGCAACGGAGCAGTGGTGCGTCTGCGCCAGGGTGATCCAAGCCAGCAGACCACCTACTCCGAAGATCCAATCGCCACAGCCAAACGCTGGGTGAGCGACGGCGCAACCTGGCTGCACATTGTCAACTTGGATGGTGCATTTGGCGATGCGACCGGCGCGCGCGCCAACCGGCGCGCGCTGACAGCCATCGCCACAACATTGAAAGCCAAGATCCAGTTCGGCGGTGGGTTGCGCGCCATGGATGATGTGAAAGTAGCCTTTGACGCCGGCGCCAATCGGATTGTGCTCGGCACAGCAGCCGTCGAAGCGCCGCGGCTGGTTGCAGAGGCGCTTGCGCTGTATGGCCCCGATCGCGTGGTCGTGGGTCTGGACTCGCGCGATGGGATGATCGTCACGCGCGGATGGAAAACCGAAACGCCCATCAGCGCCATAGAGCTGGGCCAGCGCATGAAAGAAATGGGGTTGGCTCATGCGCTATACACCGAGGTGGGCCGCGATGGTATGTTGACCGGCCCGGCTGTCGAACTTACTGCTGCCGTGGCGCAGTTGACCGGCCTCAATGTCATGGCCTCTGGAGGCGTGCGCAATCTGCATGACGTGAAAGAGATCATGGCCTACGCAAGCCGGGGGGTGACGGGCGTGGTCGTGGGGCGTTCGCTGTATGAGGGCACGCTGTCACTCAAAGAAGCAATCGAATTGTCCCGATCGGCGCTCTAGCCCTTGCCGACCGGGCTTGCTGATCCAATAGCGCCATCACACATGCTTGCCAAACGCATCATTCCCTGTTTCGACGTTGCTAATGGCCGGGTGGTCAAAGGCGTGAACTTCGTCAACTTGCGCGACGCCGGTGACCCGGTCGAACAGGCGCGCGTGTACAACGACGAGCGCGCCGACGAACTGGTATTTCTCGACATCATGGCCTCGCATGAAAACCGGGGCACAACGATCGAAATGGCCCGCCGGGTAGCCGACGAGGTCTTTATCCCGTTCACCATCGGCGGGGGCGTGCGCGCGCCAGAAGATTTCCGCGAGTTGTTGCTGGCCGGCGCCGACAAGGTCAGCATCAACAGCGCAGCGGTGCGCAATCCAACCCTCATCAGCGAGGCGGCATGGCGCTTTGGCGCGCAGTGCGTCGTGGTTGCCATCGACGCCCGGCGCGACGCGTCGCTGGGTGGCTGGCGCGTGTATTTAAACGGCGGGCGTGTGCCAACTGATCTGGAAGCTGTGGCCTGGGCAGTCGAGGCCGAGCGATTGGGCGCCGGCGAAATTCTGTTGACGAGCATGGACACCGACGGCACACAAGATGGATACGACCTGCCTTTGTTGAGGGCGATCAGCAGCGCGGTCAGCATTCCGGTCATTGCCTCGGGCGGCGCCGGCAAACTAGAGCATTTCTACGATGCCATCGAGGCCGGCGCAAGCGCGGTGCTGGCAGCCTCTGTTTTTCACTACAAGACTTTTCGCGTCGGCGAGGTCAAGCAATATCTGGCCGGCCGGGGCGTGCCCGTGCGCCTGTAAGCGTGAGTGTGAGCAATGCAACTGCACTTTGACACCAATGGACTGATGCCCGCCATTATCCAAGACGCCATCAGCGGCCGGATCTTGATGCTGGGCTGGATGAACGCCGAGTCACTGCAACGCACACGCGACAGCGGCCAGGTGTGGTTCTGGTCGCGCAGCCGGCAAGAGCTATGGCACAAGGGCGCCACCAGCGGCAACGTGCTGCGCGTGCGCGAGCTGCGCGTCGATTGTGACGCGGACTGCATCCTGGTGCGCGCCGAGCCGGCCGGCCCCACCTGCCACACCGGCCGCGCGAGCTGCTTCTGGCAAAGCCCAGAGGGTGAGATTGTCGACGATGCCCCGTCAGCCAGCTTCCTGGACGACCTGGAGCGCATCATCCAGCAGCGCCGCGTCGATGCGCCAGAGGCAAGCTATACGGCCCGCCTGTTCGCCAAAGGCCGCTTCAAGATCGCCCAGAAGGTCGGCGAAGAAGGGCTGGAGACGGCCATGGCCGGCGTGGCGCAGGACGACAACCGGCTGACAGATGAAGCCGCCGACCTACTATATCATCTGCTCGTGTTGTTGAACGAGCGGGGCGTTCCACTGCGAGATGTGCTGGAGCGACTGGCAAGCCGGCATCGGCAGCAAGTGCAGACCCCATAAGCAAACACATCACGACTGAAATTCAGAGCGAGTATTCCGCTGAAAGCAATCAGCGCACAGAAACAAAAAGGACTGGAGCAACACTGAAAAGACATGGCAATTCTGGCAGACAAGAACACCAGACTGATTGTGCAGGGCATCACCGGCCGCGAAGGTGATTTTCACGCCCGGCAGATGCACGCCTATAGCCCCGGCATTTTGGTCGGCGGGGTTACGCCCGGCAAGGGTGGCATGAAGACCGATTACGGCGTGCCCGTGTTTGACACCGTCGGTCAGGCCGTGCGCGCCGTCGGCGCAGACACCAGCGTCATCTACGTGCCGGCTCGTTTCGCGCCAGATGCAATCATGGAAGCGGCGGATGCCGGCATCAAACTGATCGTGTGCATCACCGAAGGCATCCCCGTGCAAGACATGATCCGCGTGCGAGCTTATCTGGACGCGCGAGGGACTACCCTGATCGGCCCCAACTGCCCCGGTCTGATCACGCCCGGCCAGGCCAAAATCGGCATCATTCCCTACAACATCGTCATGCCTGGCAACGTCGGGTTGGTGTCACGCAGTGGCACCCTGACCTACGAAGTCATTCATGCTCTGACACAGAACGGCATGGGGCAAAGCACCTGCGTGGGCATCGGCGGCGATCCGGTGCATGGCCTGGATTTCATCGACGTGATCAAGCTGTTCAACGAGGACCCGCAAACCGAAAAGATTGTAATGATCGGGGAAATCGGCGGGAGTGACGAAGAGCGCGCGGCAGCCTATATCCGCGATCACGTGAAGAAGCCGGTAGCGGGATTCATCGCCGGCCGCGCTGCACCGCCGGGCAAGCGCATGGGACACGCCGGCGCAATCATCGAGGGGGGTATGGGCACGGCCGCAGGAAAGGTCGCGGCGATGCAAGCAGCAGGAATTAGGGTGGCGGACTTGCCGACGCAGATACCCGAATTGCTGCGACCGTGAATTTAGGATTTTGGATTTTAGATTTCGGATTCGGACTGGTCAATCCAAAATCGCCAATCCAAAACCCAAAATCCGAGAGGTCACTTCTCTTCCTTGTACATCACATGCTTGCGCAGGATGGGATCGAAGCGGCGAAGCTCCAGCCGGCCGGTGTCGTTTTTGCGGTTTTTCTCCGACCAATACACGTGGCCGCTCTCTGAGCTTTTCAGCTTGATAATCACCCGATTGCCTTTCTTCTTTGCCATGTTGGGTCACCTCTCCATGAGCGCAGGGCTACGCTCCGTGCGGACAGCTCACAGCCATGTCGGGCGTGCGCCGGCGATGGGCAGCAACGCAAGATGACGCGCGCGCTTGATGGCGCGAGCCAACAGCCGTTGATTCCTGGCGCTCAGACCGGTGCGACGACGCGGCAGGATCTTGCCCTGCGGATTCACGTATCGACGCAACCGCTCGTAGTCCTTATAATCCGGCACTGTGCCCGTCGTCGCAAACTCGTCCACGCGCTTGGGGCGCGCCGTGTTGCGATCGTAGCTGTTGGCAGCCACATTGCGATTAAAGCCTCTGCGAGGCTTTGGCCGAGGGGCAGCAGACGAAGTGGTTTCGCCTTCAGTCCCGGCTACGCTTGGAACGACGTTCTCTTCCACAGTTTCTCCTTGACGATCTGATTGACGATCTGACAGACGAGCGCGCAGGATGCCCCGCGCGCTCACCTCATCGGTTTTGCCGACCGGCGATTTTATCACAGGCTGTTGCTGATGATATCATCGCGCCGCATGGATCGTTCTCGCGTCGTTTTCATGTCTGCCCTACGAGTCTTGCCACGTCTGATTGCGCCGGCGTTGATCGTGATGGCTACCAGCCTGGCAACTTGGAAACTGACGCTGGGAGATCGGGCGATTGCGCGAGGAGACCTGCTACTCTACTTTTACCCGTTGCGTGAGTTTGCTTCGGCAGCAATTCGCGCCGGTCACCTGCCGTTGTGGAATCCACACACATTCATGGGCGCGCCGTTCCTTGCCAACTCACAGGTTGGCTTTTTTTACCCGTTCAACATGTTGACAGCCTGGATGCCGGCGGAACAGGCAGTCTCATGGAACATTGCGCTGCATCTGTGCCTGGCCGGCCTGGGCATGTATGCCCTGGCACAGCGAGGGATGGGACTGACAAGGCCGGCGGCGCTGGCAAGCGGACTGGCCTTTGGATTGGGTGGTTATCTCGGCGCGCAGGCAGAACACTTGAACCAGCTTCAGGCGCTGGCATGGTTGCCCTGGCAGATACTGTGCCTGTTTGTGCTGCGGCGGGGCACTGCGCTGCGCACGACGGTTGCACTGGCTGCGCTGATTACTCTACAGGTCTTGGCCGGGCACACGCAGTCTCTGTACATCTGCCTGGTTGCGCTTGGGCTGACTGCCATCGCGCTTGCCCTTACGCCAAACAACGCGCAGCGTACCGGCGCCGCCTCGCGCGTGGGCAGCGCGATCTGGCTATTTGCGACGCTTGGCGCCGCCAGCCTTCTCGCAGTTGCACTCTCAGGCGCGCAACTGATCCCAACGCTGGAGCTGGCAGCGCACTCTGCGCGTTCCGGTGGACTGCCCTACAACGAAGTGGGATCATTCTCTTGGCGGCCCTGGGTGATTGCGCGCGCGCTGATGCCCACGTATGGCGATCCGCTATTTGCCGAGTATGTGGTGTACTTTGGCGCAGCCGGCCTGGCGTTGGCTGTGTTGGGCGCGCTGGCAGGGTTGCAATCAGCCTGGCGCGGCACGCCGACCGAAACACCAGCGCGCCTCAGTCGGGGAGTGGCGTCGGCGCTCGTGCTGACCGTCGCAGGCTTTGTGCTGGCGCTGGGCATTGCAACACCCCTGTTTGGAATCCTGTATCAGTTTGCGCCGGGCTTTAATCTGTTCCGGGCGCAG
The DNA here is from genome assembly GCA_016841965.1 of Candidatus Roseilinea mizusawaensis. GTDB lineage: Bacteria > Chloroflexota > Anaerolineae > J036 > Brachytrichaceae > Roseilinea > Roseilinea mizusawaensis. The sequence goes on from JAEANN010000002.1 coordinate 62,541, forward strand.
GCGCGCTGGCTGGTCTTACTGGCAATCGGCGTATCGATGCTGGTCGGGTTGGGGATGCAGGCGCTGGCGGAGGGCGTGTCGCGCCGGCTGAGCATGAGCTGGCTGCTGTCGTGGTGTGCGTTGGTCGCAATGGGCGCGCTGGGCGCATGGTTGGGCGCGCGCATCTCACCAGAAACCGAGTATCAGACGTTGCCGGCTGCTGGCGTGCTGACAGGCTGGCTGGCGGGCATCGCCGGCGTTACGCTGTGGGGGGCCGGCCTGCTCGTCGCACGGTTGAACAGTCGCGCCCAGGCAATCTGGCGGATTGGGTGGTTGGTTGCTTTATCGGCAGAGCTGCTCGCAGCCTCGCAGTTTCAGCCCTATGCGCGGGCATCCGATCGTGAAGCAATCACCTCGCTGCGCCCGGCAACCGCGCATTTGCTGGCCGGGCAAGCCCTTTCAAGCGAACAGGCGGATGAGGGAGGGCGCATCCTGGCGCTGTCGGGCTTGTTCTTTGACCCCGGCGATCTGCCGGAACAGCGGCAGATCTATCAGAATCAATTGAGCGCAGATGAGCTGTACGATCGCATCATTGCCTCGAAGCACAAAGAGATCCTGTCGCCCAATCTGGCGCTGTACTACCGGCTGCCGGGCGTCGACGGCTACGACGGCGGATTGCTGCCGTTGAAACGCTATGCCGAATTTGTGTCTCAGTTTGCGCCGCGCGAAGACGCGCGCACGCAAGATGGCCGACTGCGCGAATTTCTGACCGACGTGCCCGACAGCGCCTGGCTATCACAGATGGCGGTGCAGCATATCATCGTCGATAAAACGCTGAATGTGCCTATCGACGCGGTGTTCTATGATCTGCAATTCAGCCATACGCTGACACAGCCGGCCACCTTCCCGCTCGATCCGTTCGAATCGACTGCACTTGGGGTGGTGCTCAGCGCGCCCGGCAGCCGGCCCCGCACATCGCTCGGCGTGGCGCGCATCGACATGCCGGGGCACATATCCCGTGTGATCGATTTGACCGCCACCGAGGCTGTCACCCGGCCATTTTTTGCCTTGCGATTGAGCTTGGGCGCGCGCGCCTTAGCGCTTGCGCTCACAATTACCCCCAGCGCCCCCGCGCTGGTTGTGCGGGGGCTGGCCAGCATCGACGAAGATGCCGGCGCCTTTCTGACGCAACTGGCGCGCACCGATCGCGATTTGCGGCTGACGTATTCGGGGGATGTGAAAATCTACACGCGCACGCAGCCGGCACAACGGGCGTTGGTGCGCGATCGGGCCGGCGCGCGCGCGGGCAACGCGCGCATTGTGTCAGAGCAGCCCGAACGGGTCGAGATCGAGGTTCAGGCAGAGCGCGAGGGGCAGTTGGTGCTGCGCGATGCCTGTTATCCAGGCTGGAGAGCTGAGGTAAACAGCCGGCCGGCTAGCATATCCTGCACCGACATCCTGTTTCGGGCAGTCGCGGTGCCGGCCGGCGCAAGCCGGGTTGTGATGAGCTATCAGCCGGTCAGCGTGTCGCAAGGGCTGGCCCTGAGCGCAGCCGGCCTGGTGCTCTGGACGGGGCTGGCGGGGCTGGCCTGGGGCCGGCGCGCGTAGCGATTGCGCTAATCCTTGCCGCCGAAACTCAGCTCGGGCATGGGCAAATGCTCGGTGCCCAATTTGCGCCGCAGCATCGGAATCAGGCCGCCGGCATCCACGATAGCCATAACCGATGGGGACAGGGGGGGAAATTCGAACACACCGCGCGGCGTTGTCACCATGCCGGCCGCCAGGTCAACGGTGACAACGTCCCACTTTTGAATGGCGTCAACCGCCGGCGGACAGACAATTGGCAGCACGCCGTTGTTCACACAGTTGCGGAAGAAAATGCGCGCAAACGATTTAGCGATGATCACGCGCACACCGCTCATCTTGATGCACACGGCGGCCTGCTCGCGCGACGATCCACAGCCAAAGTTCCTGCCGCCGACGATGATGTCGTCGGGTTGAACCTGGCGGGCAAAATCCGGGTCTAGATCTTCCAGCGCGTGCTGAGCAAACTCGTTGATGTTGGTGATGGTGTAGGTGTATTTGCCTGGGAAGATGACATCGGTGTTGACATCGTCACCATACACCCAGGCCCTGCCTGAGATGTGTGTCACTGCCATAAAGCTCTTTACTCCGTAGGGGTCAAAAGAATGCCCGACTCCGCCCCGATGGATGTAGGCGGAGTCGGACGATCATCAGCATCATGCGCCGCATTGTGCGCCGCATTGTGCGCCGCATTGTGCGCCGTCGCTAGGGGATTGGGGTGACGATGAGCGGCGGCGTTGGCGCTGGCGTGGGGGTCTCGCCCGGCATTGGAATCGGCGTTGGCCGCGCGGTTGGCGACTCAGGTGTATCAGCGGTATGATCGGTTGGCGCGACAGGACCGATCAAGCCAGGCCACTGAAAAGCAGGCGAGGCAAGCATAAACTCGCAGTCCATCTTCACCGGCATCTCATTGCGGGTGTACGTTCCTTGCGGGCCAGATATCTTCAAGGTCAGGCCATAGTAGCCACGCGCAATGCCTGTGATTTGGCGCGACCCTTGGGGCACTGTCGGCGGGGCAAATGTCTCGGTGCGATCAGGCGGCTTGGGACAATTGCCAGCGCCGATGCCACGCAAGATTGCCTGTACCTGCGTGGCGCCCGGCGCGCCGTCCCAGTACACGGTGAGTTGCCCGCCTGAGTAACTGCCATTTCCGCAATTTACGTTTCCAGGCGGGAACGGCCAGCAGGTATTCATTTGCGGCGCCCAGCTCGAAGTAGACACCGTGAACGTGTACGGCGTACGGCTTTGAGCGCCGTCGATGGTAACGAAGCGTACCCAATACGTGCCGGCTGCCAAAGTGCGTTGAATCGCGCCAGAGGACGCATTGGCGACAAAAGCAGAACTATCGACCATGCTGTTGCTGGCGCAGGCGCCACCGCGCAGTTGTACCTGTCGTTGGCCGGCGTTGTAGCCGCTGAACTGAACCTGGACGGTTGTCTGCGCGCTCAGCGTGAACTGGTAGAAGTCGTTTTCAATGCCGACGCCCGAACCCAGGTTGAGATCGGGCCGGCTGTTCTCCGGGTAGGCCGTGTAGGTAGCGTTCACGTTGATCGTCGTCGGGGCGCAGGCGGTGTTGTTCGGCTCCAGGAAGGTGTAGCCGGGCGTGGCGCTCCAGCGGAAGGTCACGTTATTGCTGCCCGGCGTTGTGGTGGCGATGCGCACGTAGTACGTGCCGGGTGTGACGTTGAAATAGCGGATCGAGGCGGCCCCGCCGGAGACCGGCTCGTAGTCAATCAAGCTGGTCGTGTGGCCAGGGCATGTGCTGAGGTTCGGCGTGCGGAACTGCAGTTGGCCGGTGGCGCCGGTGATCGACAAATCGACTGTAGAAGCCTGATTAACCACCAGGGCATAGTAGATGTCTGTGCGATCCTGCGGGGTGGTGTAGTCGACGTTCTGAGACGCAGCGCCGGCGCTGCATGGGTCTGTGCCGCCAGAGCCGGCCGGGGCCAAAAAGTTCCAGATATTGTTGATTGAGCCATTAGCATAGCTGAAACCGCTACCATTTCTGGCGCGCACATTCCAGAAATATGTTGTGCCGGGCGACAGCGCAGCAGGCTCGTAACTGGTGCTGCTGGTGTTGATCGTATAACCGCCAGGTGCGCCGCACGTGCTCACGTTGGTGCTCAGACAAATATCGTAGCCGGTCGCGCCCGAAGCAACGCCCCATTCTAGGCGCACACTCCCGGGTGCGCTGCCGCTGACCGGCAACAGTTTGTTGAAAGCGCCAGGCGCTGCTTCAGTGGTGAAGCTGTTAAGCGCCGCAACGTTGCCGTCGGCAAAGGCAAACCAACTGGTGTTGTCGGCTCGCACCTGCCAGTAATACGTGGTGTTGGCCAGCAGCGGCCCGGTAGCATAGCTGGTATTGGCGCCGGCGGCAAGGTTGTAGTCATTCCAGGCGCTGCAACCACTCGAAACAGTGGTCAGGCACACGTGATAGCCATCTGCATTTGGCGAAGCCGTCCAAGACAAGGTGACGCCGCTCAGCGCCGCATGATTCGTAGAACCACTAATGGGCTGGGTCTTGGAAAAAGCACCCGGCGCGGCTCGTGTCGAAAAGCTACGGGCCATGGCCTGGCTGCCGTCGGAGTAGGTGGTGCCAGAAGCATTGATTGCCCGCACATGCCAGAAGTATTGGGCGCCCGGCATCAATTGCCCTGTGCTCCAGCTCGTCTGCGTGGTAGTGTAGATGAAGCCGGCGCCGTCAGTGCAAGGGGTCACGACTCCCTGGCTCAGACAGATCTGGTATGCCGCCGCTGCATAGGACTGAGTCCACGACAGTACCACGCCAAGGCCTGCCGACAGTCCTGTAGCGCCATCGGAGGGTGACAACTTGGTGAAGGCAGCCGGCAAAGGGGGTTTCTGCACAATCGGCAGAAACACTGTGTAGGTGACTTGAACTGAAGCCGGGCCGGCCTGCTGGTTGGCAGCCTCGGCTGCTGCAACAAGCGACGGCGTAGCCGGCGGCTCACCGGCCGAGCCGGCAGCAATAACCGGCACAGCCGCCAGAGCAAAGATCGTCAGGGCGCCGGCCAGGATAGCCAACCATGCAATCCACTTCGCCGGCTTTTCGATAAAAATCGTTTGTTTAGAGCAACTCAGCATGTGCAAGTGTCTCACCTGACCTTGTTTAAGGGATGATGTGCGCCTGAAAATCAGGCACACATCACATCAAACCTACCTGCAGGGCGTTTTTTAAGGAACTGGAGTGGCCGTCGGCGTGTTGATTGGCGCGGGTGTATTAGTCACCGCCGGCGTGTTGGTTGGGCTGACACCACAAGGCTGCACTTTCAGCGGCTTCTCGTCTTTCCAATACCAGTCGTTGTTATCGCGCTTAACCCTCAAGATGATCACGTGTCCGCCGGTGCTGTTGAACTTGATGGTGAGTGAGCCGCTCGGCCCAATAACCGGGCGCCAGCCGGTGGCGACATCGCCCGGCTCGACATTGACGCCCGACGTGGGAGCACACGCCACATCGCGCGGCTCGACGCGAATCCAAATCCCCTGCGCGCCATCGAGGCCGGTCCAGTAGTAGGTGCAACTGCCACCGGCGCTGCCCAGCTCGGTGCAGGTATCGGGCGAGTCCCAGGCTGTGGTGCCGGCCTTGAACTTGGGGTTCCAGCCGGTCAAGCCCGGCGTCCCACCCCCGCTGCCTGACACCGTGATGAGGATCGAGTACACCGGCTCTTGACCATCCTTTTGCTTGACCTTCAGGCTGAGTGTGCGATTGGCGGTGATGTTAGTGACATCCATAGACCACTGGCCGGGCACACCCTGGAATCCGGCGCCATCGCCTTTGTCAAACCACACCCCGTCCACATTCTGCACACTCCACGACGCTCGCACCGTACCGCCAGATGCCACCATAGTGGTGTTGACACTCAGCGGTCCGCTGGACGAACCCGGCGGAACGGTGGGCAGGACTGGCGGTGGCGCGGTGGGAGGTATGGCGGTGGGCACCACAACCGGCGGCGGCGCCGGCGGTTGCGTGGGCAGCGGGGGCGCAGCAGCCACCGGCACGCCTGCGGCAGCCGCATTGGCCCGCACATACTCGCCGAATACCCAGCCAATGCCACCCGGCCCGGCGGCATAGGTGATCTGCCACCACCGCCCGTCCGCGCTCTTGCCGCGCACCGGCGCGGTCTCGTTTTGATTCAGTCGGCCCAGTAGACGATAGGCCGTGTTGGGGCCTTCACGCACATTGACAAAATCGTTCGTCACCGTCAGGCTGGGCGCCTCGGGTTGCGGCGGCGGTTGAGTCGGGGCCGGCTGCGGCTGCGCAGGTTGGCCACCGCCCGTTGCAGGAGCCGGGGTGGGCTGTTGCTGGGCCGGCGGCGGGGGCGGTTGGGTGGCCGTCGGCACAGGCTGAGTGGGCACCACGGCCGCTTTTGCCTCTACCACCAGCGGATCAGATTGCGCCAAGAGCCTGTCCTCGCTGCCAAACGCCTTCAATTGAATCGCGTGGCTGCCGGCCGATGTAGGCGTCCAAGGCACTTGCACGGGGAAATTCGACACACCCTGGTTGTCCGGTGTATTGAGCGTAGCATAGGGCAACCCATCGATGACCACTTCAACTCGTACGATCCCGTCTCCGACGGCTTCGCCCTGGATGACGGTGCCTTGCCCCACGTTGATGGAGGTGCCGGGTGTTGGCGCAGTAATTCTGACTTCGGTCGGCGGCGGCCCGCCAGAACACGCACTAAGCACAAGGCCGGCGACGACTGCGGCAGCGGCCAGCCTCAGGTCAAATTTGTTGTTGCCTGGTAGATCAATCCTCATTCGCTGTACTCTCCTGGTTCGCCCGCGACACTTGGAATGTTGCCGGATCGGGCCATATCGATTGACTTGCGGAGCCATCAAAACACGACCGGTGCCGTGGCCCCTTTATGGACATTATCCAGTTGTTCCCATGCCCAGTCGAATTGAGATTATAAAGTCAACCCATATTGCGCCGCGCTTGCCTCAAAGCATACTACCGGGTTAGTACCCGACGCATCCACTACGCAATCTCGACGATATCATGACAGCACCCGTAAAAGCGCGCATAGGCGCACATAATGCAGGCAGGCGCTTTAGCGCTAGAATGCGATTATTGAAAGAGGCGCCCGGTCAGGCGTACTTACCCAGATTGGGAGGCAATCATGTCAAATCCACTCTCGGCTGCTGACGAACGGGGTCTGAAAGGGTTATCGCTCGATAGCCGGCTGCGGCGGGCTTTCTTCGACTTGCCGGCCAGCACGATCTGGGAACTGGCCGAGGCTGTTCCCACGCGCGCCCGGCAGGCCGGCCTGACTTACTGGCGCGACGGCCAGGAAGAAGTCATCAATGTTTTGTTGCGCCCAACCGGTATCCTGGCCGAGCAGATGAACTACTTTCACACGGTGTCTGTCACGCTGCTGGAGGCGCTTAAGCGCGTGCCCGACATGTTCCTTGATAACCCGGCCGTGCGCGACGTGGTTGCCCTGACACCCGAAGAGGAAGCCTGGCTGCGCGAGTTGTGGACGCCGGCCCATCGCAACGGCCATTGCGTGTACGGGCGACTGGACGCCATGATTGATTTCACCAGCCCGACATGGAAAGACACGCTCGCCTTCGTCGAGCCGAACCTGGTGGGCGTGGGGGGCATCGTGCTCATTCCCGGCGTCGAGCAGGTCATGCTCGACATCATCGTGCCGGCCTTGCAGCGTGTGGCGCCTGATCTGCATCTCGAAGGCACAGAAGACTCGCGCGAGGCTTTTTTGCGCGAACTGATGGATCATCTGGAACTGATCGGCCGGCCCGGCGGCGCGATCGCCCTGTGCGACTACAAATATTCCGGCGATGGGCCGGCCGAGTTTGCGGCGCTGGCGCAGTATTACACCGCGCGCGGCCATCGCGTGTTCTATATCGACCCCACCGAGTTGACCCTGCGCGACCGCAACGGCGAGCCAGAGGTGTTTTACGAAGACCATCAGATCGATCTCGTCTATCGAGACTACGAACTGCGCGACTTCATCAATATCGCGGATGAAGGCGGCGACCCGGCTGTGGCTCGCTTGCTTTTCCGGCGCAACCAGGTTGTGTCCTCGATGGCCGGCGACTTTGACCACAAGAGCACGTTCGAGCTGCTGACGGATTCGCGCTTTGCGCACTTCTTCACGCCCGGCGAGCGCCAGTTGTTGCGCCGGCATGTCCTGTGGACGCGCGCGCTCACAGCCCGCAAGACCACCGATCCCACCGGGGATGAGGTCGATTTGCCTGAGTTCACCCGCATGAACCGCGATCAACTGGTGATCAAGCCAAACCGCTCATACGGCGGCGACCGCGTCATGATCGGCCCCTCGGTCAGCGAGGCAGAGTGGCTGGACGCGATTGACCATGCCCTGCTGGAGCCGGGAGAGTGGGTGGTGCAACGCATGGCGCGCATGACAGCCTATGAATTCCCCATCGTGCAACCGGACCGATCTATCAGCGTGCAGCCGTTCTACATGGTGGTTGGCTTTGCGCCTACCAAGTACGGCACATCCATTCTGGGCCGGGCCTCGCAAAAGCAAGTGGTGAACGTGGCCCAGCGCGGCGGCATGTGCGCAGTGCTGGTGGGCCGGCACAGCGAAAGACTCAAGTGATGACTAGCCACCTGACAGATTTCCACCACGCCCCGGTGGCCGGCCTCGAGGACGAGGCCGCTGAGCGCTGGCAATCGGCTCTCGCGCCGCGTCTGCGCGCCGCGTCTGCGCGCCGCGTCCGTGCGGCGCAACCCGCTTACGCCTCGGTGGCCGGCCTCGAGGACGAGGCCGCTGAGCGCTGGCAATCGGCTCTTGCGCCGCGTCTGCGCGCCGCGTCCGTGCGGCGCAACCCGCTTACGCCCCGGTGGCCGGCCTCGAGGACGAGGCCGCTGAGCGCTGGCAGTCCGCTCTCGCGCCGCGTCTGCGCGCCGCGTCCGCGCGGCGCAACCCGCTTACAATCCGTCACTGTTTTCAAAATCTGTCGGGTACCTAGACCTTTTGTGATTGCCTGCTTGCAGGTTGGATCAGCTCGTCAATTCGATCAGTGCGCCAAAACGTCCGGTTTTGCCCTGCTCGGCGCGATGTGAAAACCACTCGTGGGTGTTGCTGGCCGTGCACAGGCCGGCGATTTCGATCTCGCCCACGCCGGCTTCGTGTAACTGCGAGCGCGCGGCTGCCCATAGATCGACATGTGGCTTGCCGTTGCCGGCCAGAATCACCGGCTCGCGCACAGCGGATTGGATGCGCGCTGCTACATCCTCACCCACTTCAAACCTGGCCGGCCCGATCGACGGCCCAATGCAGGCGCGGATGTCGCGCGGTTTGCAGCCATAGGCCGTTACCATGGCGTGCACGGTGGCCGGCAACACGCCGCATTCGATACCCAGCCAGCCGGCATGTGCAATGCCGATCGCCTCGCGCGCCGGATCATGCAACAGCACCGGCACACAATCGGCAAAGCGCAACGTGAGCGCAATGCCCCGCCGGTCGGTGATCATCGCGTCGGCGTGAACGTCGTTCTGACCCAGGTCGTCCTCGGTGATAACGCGCACTGTGTTGCCATGCACCAGCCACGAAGTGACGGCGCGCTCGGCCTGCGTTGACAGGACCGCGTACATGCGCCGGCGGTTTTCGGCCACCGCTTCGGCAGTGTCGCCGGTGCTGCGGCTTAGATTCAATGAGTGATAGCACCCCTGGCTGACGCCGCCCAGCCGGGTGAAGACGCCGTGCTTCAAGCCGGGGAATAGCAGCGATTCAAATTGATAGTAGGCGATCTGGCCCTGGGTCAAGCGTCGCATTGCGCCGATTGTGCCACACCCCCGCGCCGACACCCTGCCCGTTTTCGACATGTGCGATGACACTTTTCATCATGTTTGATGATGAGCCGGCGCGTCTGCGATGCTACAAACAGGCCACAGGCTGCGGCCTGTAGTTTTTGAAAATTAAGGAGGTTTTGTATGAATCTGATCGGTTCGTTCTCGCGTTTGCGTATGAGCATGGCCGCGCTGGCTGCGTTGACAGCGGTCAGTGCGTTGCCGGTCGGCCCTGCACTTGGGCAGACCCGGCCTACCCCAACGCCCACCGTCGCGCCCGCCCAACAGGCCGGCGATCTAATCCTCACGCCCACCCCTCGGCCCGATTATTACGACCGCCTGCCCAAAGATAGCGCGGGGCGCGTATTTGGATTTCCTATTGCGCCGGTGTTGAACTACACAACGACCATGATCACCGGCAAGCCCTGCCGCCGTGTCACCAGTTGGAAGGTGCGCCAGGTTGTTCCCGAACCGCCTGCCAAGCCTTTTGGCGCGTATAGCGACCCCTGTGTCGTTCAAAATGCGCTGGATGACACGCTGGCCGCCTTGTTCTTCTATCCGTTTGGGCATTCCAGCAGCAAGGATTACCGTGAACAGATCCTGCCAATGTTATCCAAGGATCCTGTCGCAAAACGTGTGTTTGAACAGCAATCCATTAAGATGTACACCGAATTGACTGATCCCAAAAAGCGGGATTGGCGCATTGTCTGCGACAAGCCGGTCTATTTGCTGTTGGATGCCGACAAGGACTTGCCCGTTTACTTCCATGAAAATTCGCAGAAGTACTGGACCCGAAACGTGCATATGAAGGTCTATATGGCAGCCGGCAACGCCGAACCGTTCACCTGCAAGTGGTATGACGCAAAAACCGGCGAAGTTTTTTGGGAAACCGGTGCGCGCGAGCAGGACATGATCGGCCCGATCGACAGCTCACGCTCTCTTGTAAAAGAGATGTGGCTGTTCTATCGGCCAAACTTGCGACGGTGGGTGTGGGTCATTATGGGCAATCCCTTGGATCCACTGACTAATTACCGCGAACGCGTGTTGGCGCTGCTTGACAAATCGCCGATCAAGCCGTGAGCATTCTGTGCGCCGGCGCCGCCTGCGTAGCAGTTGGCTGGCGCCGGCGCGCAATTAAAAGGACAAATTCAGAGTTGAGTGTGATTGACCTGCATATGCAAATCCGAAATGTTCCTTTTATCGCACACGCTATCTGCGCGCTGATCCTGATGCTGACGCTGTGGCCGGCGGCGCCCGGCATGGCCCAGTCAACGTCTGTAGATGATGAAGAGCTGACGCCTGAAACGTCTGTCGAGACAGGTCTTGTTTCTCAAGATACCCCGGTGCTGCTGGATGTTCAGGTAGGCCAAGATGGAAGCTGGGCGGCGGTTGAGAGCGGGCCGGCTTCTTCTGGCGCGCTGCAAACGCAGCAGACGCTGTCAAGTGGCGCGTCGCTGGACACATTGTCCACCTGGTTGCATAGCGACGTCGACCGACTGCTGGGTCGCGTGGGCAGCGCTGCGCTGACCCTGCGGGGCCAGGTCAAAGCGGGGGAAACGTTCAGCCTGACCTTGCCGTGCAATCCCTCCACCGGCTTCCTGTGGCAGGCCCAGGCCAGTACAGCTCATGTGTCGGTTTCTCCGACGCCCGACGCGATTCATCCCATCACACGTCTGGTAGGCAGCCCGGCAATGTGCGCCTTTGCCGTTGCGGCGCTGGGCGATGGCGAGACAGATCTGACGCTGACCCACAGCCGGCCCTGGCTAGGCCAACAGGTCATCGCGCGGCGTGCGCAGTTCACGGTCGGCAGCGGTGGGGTCACGCTGGCGGCGTTGGCCCAGGCGATCAGTTGGCCGTTGCCCGACCCGCTGCCGGACCAGCCGCCCGTCTTTCCCAGCGACGCGCAGACTCGCCCTGCTGATGAGACCGACGAAACGCCGGCCAATCTGTCCCCGGCTGCGCTACAACAGCTTCCCGGTTACTTCAACTGGTGTCAACACAACAAGTGCCCGCCCATTCGAGACCAGGGCTGGTGTGGCAGTTGCTGGGCCTTTGCGACGGTTGGGGTGATGGAGTCCGCTGTGTTGATCGCCCGACCTACGCTCAATCCGAATAACGTCAACTTTTCGGAGCAGTTTCTGGTCTCCTGTAATCGCAGAGGGTGGGGATGCGATGGCGGCTGGTGGGGCCATGACTATCACACCAACTTGCGGATTGCAAGCGAACCGATGGCCGGGCCAGTAGGTGAGGTCGCTTTCCCTTATCAGGCAACTGATGCGCCGTGCAATGGTCCGTATCCACATCGTTGGCAAGGGCGGGTCTGGAACTACATCAGGCCAGGTGATCCATACTCGGTGCCTGGTGTGAATGAGCTGAAGCAGGCTATTCTGCAATATGGCCCTGTGGCTGTTGCGGTGCAGGTCGGGCCGCAGTTCGCAAATTACACCGGCGGCGTGTTTGCTATCAACGAGGCGAGCGGCCCGCACGACATTAACCATGGCGTCGTGCTCGTCGGTTGGGATGACAACGTGCAGGCCTGGATTTTGCGCAACTCATGGGGCGCCTGGTGGGGCCAAGGGGGCTACATGCTGATCCGGTATGGCGTCTCGAACGTTGGCTATGGAGCTTCATACGTCAACGGTGCGCGCCTGTTCAACCGCCAGGTTTACTTGCCTGTGGTGCGCAGGTCGAGTCCTACAAACGGGGCGTTCATCTTCCCAATTCCCGATGGCGATTTTGAGCGTCAGGTGGAAGCCTGGTACAACACGTCGGGGATTACTAACTGGCAACGGCGCAGCGGTAATTGGGCTGCTTGGTTACGGGCCTATCGGTATAACCGAACACCGACCATCTGGCAACCGGTGACTGTGCCCTCGACGGCGAACGCGCTGCGGTTCTGGTATCGTGTCTATCGCTATCCCAACCAGACCTGTGGCCAGGACTACGCGCGCGTCAAGCTGGGTGTGAACGTAATTCAGCAATACAACCTGTGTGACTCGGCCATGCCCACAACATACTGGGCCGTGCAAGATGTCAATGTGCAGGCCTGGCGCGGTCAGCGTCTTACGCTTGTCTTCGAGGCCAGCACAAACAGCTCAGGTGATGCGCCTGTTGCGTTGATGCTGGATGACGTGCAGTTCATCCGCTAAGCGATCAACAGCCGGCTGACCGACAGGGAGAAGGCAGTGTGGCGCAGAGTGTGCCCCACACTGCCGAACCTGTCGCCGGTCACACGACCGCGCAGAGAATCGCGCGCTATGCCGCCTGACCGCGCATGTTAGAATCTCTGCGCGATGCGTGCGACTTTGTCAGCATTTACCAGGCCTTTGGTGTTCCAAGGGCCTTTTATTTTGTCTGTCACCGGCGCGCGTCCAAATCGGATGGAAGAGGGTGCACAACCAGATGAACTCACTCAAAAATCGTGACCTGATCAGCATTGCAGACCTGAGCAAGCAAGAGATTCAGGATGTGCTGGCCCAGGCTGCCGAGTTCGAGCAGCGCCTAGCCAGCGGCGAAGTGTTACGTCTGTGCGATGGGCGTATTTTGGCCACCGTGTTCTACGAACCGAGCACGCGCACCCGGCTGTCATTCGAGAGCGCCATGCATCGCCTGGGTGGGCGCGTTATCAGTGTGGCCGAAGCTAAAACCAGCAGCAGCGCCGCCAAAGGCGAGACCATCGAAGATTCGGCGCGCATGTTGGCCGGCTATGCCGATGTCATTGCGCAGCGCCATCCGGCGGTTGGCTCGGCGCGTGCGCTGGCCGACGCCGCCGATGTGCCCGTTATCAACGCCGGCGATGGAACGGGTGAGCATCCCACCCAGGCGCTGCTCGATTTGTACACCATCGAGCGTGAGAAGGGCGCTCTGGATGGTCTGACTGTCGCCATGGTGGGGGATCTCAAGAATGGCCGCACGGTGCACTCGCTGGCGCGCGCGCTGGCGCACTGGCAGGTCGCCCTCGACTTTGTGTCTCCGCCAGAGCTGGCCATGCCGCCGGCGCTGGTGGCTGAACTACGATCGCGCGGCATGGTGGTGCGCGAAACATCGAACATGGACGAGGCGCTTCAGCGCGCCGATGTGGCCTACATCACGCGCATTCAGCAGGAACGTTTCATCACGCCGGATGAGTACCTGAAGTACAAGGGCGTGTATGTCATCACCGCCGATGTCGTGCGGCGCGCCAAACCAGGCGTGTCTATTCTGCACCCCTTGCCGCGCGTCGATGAAATTGCCGCCGATGTGGACAACCTGCCCAATGCCGCCTACTTCCGCCAGGCGCGCAACGGCGTGTATGTGCGCATGGCGCTGTTGGCAATGGTGTTGGGCGCAATCTGAGATCAGGCCGCTTTCTGCTGGCTCAGCAGGTCGAGCAGCGCGCTGAGACCCAACAGATAGCTGCGCCAGCCGAAGCCGGCAATCGTGCCGGCGCACACCGGCGAGATGTAAGAGTGGTGTCGAAACGGCTCGCGGGCGTAGATGTTGGACAGATGCACCTCGACCGTCGGTAGCCCGACGGCGCTGATAGCGTCGCGCAGGGCTATGCTGGTATGGGTGTAGCCGCCGGGGTTGATCAAGATGCCGGCAGCCTGTTCGCGCGCAGCCTGAATTTCGTCAATTAACACGCCCTCGTGGTTGGACTGCGTGATGCGCAACGTTGCGCCGCGCGACTGCGCCAGCGCGCTCAGCCGTGCGTTGATCTCGCTCAGCGTGATGCGCCCGTACACCGCCGGCTCGCGCAATCCCAGCAGATTCAGGTTAGGGCCGTGCAGCACCAGAATGTTCACACCATTTCCTCCATGCCGGCTGGCCAAGTATCGCGCCGGCCTGCCGTAGTATTTACGATAGCGCCAAAGCCGGCAGTATAGACAATTGCCACACCAATGCCTGGGTAGCCATGCATGACACACGCGATACGACCGGCGTGGCTACAATGTGAGCCACTATGCAACTTGCACTCACCAACAAAGTCGCGCTCGTCACCGGTGCCGGCTCTGGCATTGGCAAGGCCGCCGCGCTCCTGTTCGCCGCCGCCGGCGCCAGAGTCGGCGCCCTCAGCCGCACCGAAAGCGAAGTGCAACGCACCGTCGAGGAAATCCGGCAGGCCGGCGGCCAGGCGCTCGCCCTCAAGGCCGACATCGCCGACGCCGACCAAATGTCCGCCGCCTTCCAGCGCATGATGGATCACTGGGGCCGGCTCGACATCGTGTTTGCCAATGCCGGCGTCAATGGGGTGTGGGCCAAAATCGAAGACCTGACGCTGGAAGACTGGAACAATACCCTCGCCATCAACCTGACCGGCACATTCATCACGCTCAAGCTGGCTGTGCCGCTCATCAAGCAACATGGCGCAGGCGGCTCGATCATCGTGTGCTCGTCGGTCAATGGCACGCGCGTGTTCAGCAACACCGGCGCCACTGCCTACTCCTGCACCAAGGCGGCGCAGGTGGCGATGACCAAAATGCTGGCGCTGGAGCTGGCGCCCAGTCGCATCCGTGTGAATGTCATTTGCCCCGGCGCCATCTATACTGAGATTGGCGACAACACCGAGTACCGCAACCTGCAACGCCGGCAGGACGTCTATATTCCGCTCACCGGCAAACCCGGCACATCAGAGCAAGTAGCCCGGCTCGCCTTGTTCCTTGCTTCCGACGCATCCGATCACATCTCCGGGACCGAAGTCTGGATCGACGGGGCCGAGTCGCTGATTCAGGGATTCTAGTCCGTCATCACTAGTCAGACAGAATGCACAACCCGCATTGCCTCGCTGGTCACCACAATCCTGATGAACGGCTGGCTGCCCTCAAAGAATAGCGCCAACGATTACTTGCCGATACTGCATAGCCGGCTGATTTAGAATGCCGGCATGACCCAGCACAGCCAGACTCCTCGCGCAGCGCTGGCCCAGCGCGCCGCCCAGTTGCGCCGCGAAATCAATGAACACAACTACCGCTACCATGTGCTCGACGCGCCCATCATCAGCGACGCCGAATACGACGCGCTGTTCAACGAACTCAAGCAGATCGAAGCTGAATATCCGGAGCTAATCGCGCCGGACTCACCCACTCAGCGCGTGAGTGGCGCAGTGGCCGAGGGGTTTGCCAAAGTCCGTCATCCCCAGCCTATCCTTAGCTTGGGCAGCGCCGCCAACGCAGCTGGGGTGCGCGCCTGGCACGAGCGCCTGGCGCGTTTTGCGATGCAGGCCGGCATCGCCGACACAGACGCCCTCAATGCCTTCGTCGTCGAGCCGAAGATCGACGGTTTGACCATCGTCGTGACCTACGTGCATGGCGTGTTGACGCAGGCCGCCACGCGCGGCGATGGTCTGGTCGGCGAAGACATCACCGCCAATGTGCGCACAATCAAAAGCGTGCCGCTGGCGTTGCGCGACGCGGTTGCCGTGCCGGCCCGCCTATCTGTACGCGGTGAAGCGTACATGCCGATCAAGGACTTCGAGCAGATGAATGCCGAAGCACAACAAGCCGGCGAGCGCACCTTCGCCAATCCGCGCAACTTCGCCGCCGGCAGTCTGCGCCAGCTCGACCCGGCCTTGACGGCAAAGCGTCCCCTCAGCGCATTGTTCTATGCGATTGTTGAATGGAGCGGCGACGGGTCCGCGCCGGCCACGCAGTGGGACACCCTGGAGTTCCTGCGCGCCGCCGGCTTCCCGGTCAGCGACCTGTCGCGCCGGCTGGACGGCATCGAGGCCGCCATTGCCTACTGCGATTCGATCATTCCGCAGCGCGACAGCTTGCCGTTTGAAATTGACGGCATGGTGATCAAACTGAACGACCTCGACCTGGCAGCTCGGCTGGGATACGTGGGCAAGGACCCGCGCGGCGCGCTGGCGTTCAAGTTTCCCGCGCGTGAAGCGATCACCATTCTGCGCGGCGTGGGCGTGCAGGTGGGGCGCACCGGCGCGTTGTCGCCGGTGGCCCAGCTCGAGCCGGTGCAACTGGGCGGCATCACCATCTCGAATGCCACCCTGCACAATTACGAGGACATCGCTCGCAAAGACATCCGCATCGGCGACCGCGTAATCGTCAAGCGCGCCGGCGACGTGATTCCCTACGTGGCCGGGCCGGTGGTCGAGGCGCGCTCGGGCGACGAGCATGTGATCGAACCACCCACCACCTGCCCCTTCTGCGGGACGCCTGTCGAGCGGCGTGAGGGTGAAGTCGCCATTTACTGCCCCAATCCCGATTGCCCCGGCCGCCTCGATCGCGCCATTGCGCACTTCGTCGGGCGCGGCGCGATGGACATCGAGGGCCTGGGCAGCAAAATCGTTGCCCAGTTGATCGACGCCGGGCTGGTGAGCGACGTGGCCGACCTGTACGCCCTGACCAAAGAGCAACTTCTGACGCTGGAAGGGTTTGCTGAAAAGAAAGCCCAGAAGTTGATCGATGCCATTGCCGCCTCCAAACAGCAATCGCTGGAGCGGCTGTTGATCGGGCTGGGTATCCGCCACGTGGGCAGCGTGGCGGCGCGCGCGCTGGCCGAGCATTACGGCAGCCTGGATGCCTTGCTGGAGGCCAGGCTGGAAGACCTGCAAGAGATCGAAGGCGTTGGGCCGGTCATCGCGCAGAGCATTGGTGAGTGGGCCGGGCGCGACAGCACGCGCCGGCTGGTCGAAAAGCTCAAGCGCGCCGGTGTGGACCCGCGCCAGCAACCGCGGCGTAACGCCGCGCCGGCAGCCGGTCCGTTCGCCGGCCAGACGTTTGTCATCACCGGCACGCTCAGCCGGCCGCGCGAAGAAATGGCCGCGTGGATCGAGTCATTGGGCGGCAAAGTGACCGACAGCGTCAGCCGCAAGACCAGCTATGTGGTCGTAGGCGACGCACCGGGAGCGAACAAGGTCAGCAAAGCGCAGCAGCTCAATGTGCCGATGATCGGCGAAGACGAGCTACGGCGGTTAGCAGGGTAATCGGCCCTCGGCCAGGACGATGACGTGGTCGCGCGCGCCAGACGTGACCTCCAAAATACTGGCGGTGGCGCTGCGCCGGCTGTCTGGTCGCAGGTTATAGCCGAGCCAACGGCGCGGCGCAATATGCAGGCGCTATCTCAGTTGTGGCCCGTCAGGCGCCTGCGTTGGCGGAGTCTGCTCGCTTGCCTGAACAACAACGCCGATCGCGGCCAGCTCTGCTACATGCCTGGGTGTAAACGTCATTGGCTGGAGACGGCTGTGCGATGCCGCGCCGGGCGCGCCGGCCAACACAGCGCGCGGTGTGACCGTCAATGTGTATTCGTTCGCGCTCACGCCCGTGAAGGTGTAGACGATCAGCACATATTCTGCGCCGGCCACAAGCTGGCCTCGCACCGGCCACACAAAGGGAGTCTGAGGGGCGATCACTGTGTTGGTGACCGGCTCAACCGACATCGTTCCCGTGGCGCTGCAGCCGTCAGCAGTGATCCGCCGCAACAACAAGCTGCCGGTCGCAGTCACCGGGTAATTGCGCATCGTGATGTCGTAAGAAGCTGACCCGGCGCGGAAGCGATACACGTTGAAGGTGTTGTCGGGCGCCTGATCAAACGTGGCCGGCGGATTGAGGAATAGGGCTGTGCACAAGGTGTGGTTGTTGAGCGGGGGATAGCGATAGAGCGCCATCGGTAGGTGCGCCCGACGTGGCGTGAAGAAGCCGGCGATGACGAGCGCGTTTGTGACAAAGCCCTGTGCTGTGGCTGCCGGCGATACCAGCGCCGATACGCGAATGGTGGAAGTGATGGTTTGTGTCACCGATCGCAGCGTGCTGGTTAGCCCACCGCTATATGATCCATCCGGCCCGGTCAACCCAAAGTGCGGCACGATTGCGCATACCCCTGAACAGGTCACAGACAGCGTCACCGGCGTGCCGGCGCTCACTGCGTTGCCATAGCGATCAGCGACGGTGACGGTCACTGCGCTGCGACTCACGCCGTCGGTGCTCAGGCTGCCCGGTTCAGCGCGCATTGCCAGCGATGCCGGCAGACCCGGCGTGATTGTGAACGGAACACTGGTCGACCCGCCCCCTGGCCCCGTGTTGCTCACTGTCAGCGCGTACACGCCCGGCGTGGTGAACGTGTCCGACGGGCCGATCACGCTGAGTGTTGTGGTTGTTTGCTTGATCACTGCGAAGGGCACAGCGCCCAGGGCCACTTGCGTGTCGCTGACGAATCCCGATCCGATGAGGGTGACTGTCAAGGGCGCGCCGGCTACCGACGTGTCAGGCAAGACTATGTCGATGACGGGTACAGGATTCTCGATTGTAAACGTGAATGGCTGGGAGGGGCCATTCACGGTGTCGCTCAGTGTGATTGCTGCCGTGCCGGCGCTGGCCAGATAGGGCGCCGGCACAGTTGCGGTGAGTGTTGTGGAATCGACCACGCCGGCTTCGAGCGCAACACCGTTCCACGCCACTGTCACGCTTGCGGTGTCGAAATCGCTGGCAGTGATTGTCAACAACAGATCGGGGCTGCCGGCCAGCGTGTCTGGCGGCGACACGCCGATGATCGAAGATGCCGCCGCCATTCGAACTGCCGCAACCAACAATAGAGTGGGAAGCAAAACCAGCCCTGCCTGCACGAAATACCTAGACTGATGCGCGAGGGTGGCTCTCATGGGCTTGGCGGCGGATTAGGTGAGGGGATTGACGAGGGGATTGACGAGGGGATTGACATTGACGTTGTCGTTGTCGTGGAAGTTGGTTTGGGTGGCGGTGTGCCGGTTGGTGATGGAGTGGGGTTGGGTGTCGCGCTCGGTGCGATGGTGGATGAGGGTGTTGGTGTGGATTTGTGCGCCGGCCAGGTGAATGAAGGAACGAGCTGCTGAATCCACTGTGCGAAGCTGCCTGAAATGCTCTCTCCGCTTGCGCCTGTGTCGCCGATGTCGCTGCCGGCCAATAGCGCCGTGGCCAGCGTCGCAGCGGCAACGAGTACGACAATACTCAGCCCGATGGGCAACATGGCCTGCGCGATCGGAGTGTCGTACCTCAGCACGGCTGCCGAGACGCCCTTTGGCGCCTCGAACTGGACTGCCGAGCCGAGCAAAGCAGCGACGATGTGACGAGTGGACTTCTCTTGCCGCAGCGCTTTGGTGATGCGTTGCTCGCCAATAGCCTGCAACAGCGCATCGGTGACCAGCAGCAGCGTATCGCCGCTTGCCAGCTTGTGCTGTGTGAAGCCGATTTCTTGTGAATTTAGGGACTGGCTGGCGACAAGACTGAGCCGGCCTTTGCGCCACACAAAGGCGTGGCACGCGCCGATGTACGCAATAGAGACCATCCCCCGATGCGCGGCTGCCGCAATCATGTTCACCCGCTCTGGTTGAGCCGCCGCCGGCCCTGCCTGCGCGTCAGTCCCCTGAGTCAGAACCGAGGAGGACTCGCGGTTGCTTGCCGCTGCCCGAACCAGCGCCGATTGCCAGCTTGCGCCCAGTTGTGCGAATTGCGCCGCATCCTCGAAAGCGGCGCGTAGGGCGTCGCTGGCGGTGACAATTCTGCTCGCCGGGTCGTAGAAGATGTTGAATAACGTATCGGCTGCGAGCAGCGCCGCCTGATGGCGGCCGGTATGTCCGGGGTGCACGCTGCACACGAGCAGCAAGACACCCCGGCGCACAATGTCTGCGCGCCGTCTATTCACCGTGGCGAGAACGATGTCGTCATTGGGGTGATGCGCGCCATCCACTTTGCCGATGTCCCACTTTAATCCCATCAAGCCAGCCCCTCCCTGTTGCGATGGGCACATTCGGACGAACAGATTCATTCTAGCAGAGCACTAGCAGAGCACTAGTAGAGCCGCCCCAAGAGCGTGCTCAGACAGCTTTCGCAGGCCGGCCAGAGTCTGCGCAGAGATTTGTGTGTGCTGCAACAGCAGCGCCATTGCTCGGCTTGTCAAAGAAAAAGGCGATGTGACTTTTTGGTTATCGCGTTTGGTATGCTTATACTGATCTGTGAGCGACATGCTGCCTGTCTGTCTGCGCATCGAGAGGACATATGCAAGACAAGCACAAGACCAAAGCCCAACTGATCGAGGAATTGACCGCGCTCCGGCAGCGGGTTGCTGAACTTGAGCAAGCCGAAGCTCAAAGACAGGAAGCGGAAAAGATTCTGCGCGACACCGATCGGCGTTTCCGGGCGCTGCTCCAATCCGCGTCAGCGGCCATTGTGATTATCGACAGTCAGGGGCGTATCACCATGGTCAATGCGCGCGCCGAAAACTTGTTCGGTTACGCGCGCGATGAGCTGATCGGCCAACCGCTAGAAATGCTGTTGCCCGAGCGTTATCGCGAGATTCACACGAGGCATCGCGCCGAGTTTGTGGCACACCCGCGCATCCGCCCGATGGGAACTAATCTGCATCTGGTGGGCCGGCGCAAGGATGGCAGCGAATTCCCCATCGAAGTTGGCCTGAGCTATATCGAAACAGAAAATGGCTTGCTGGCGATGAGCTTCATCCTCGACGTGACCGAGCGCAAGATCGCTGAAGAAGGTCTGCGCCTCACCCAGCGCGCCATCGAATCGGCGGCCAACGGCATCGTCATCGCCGACGCCCAGCAACCGGATATGCCGATCATCTACGTCAATCCGGCCTTCGAGCGCATTTCCGGCTATAGCCGCGACGAAGTTCTCGGGCGCAATTGCCGCTTCCTGCAAGGCAGTGACCGCGATCAGCCGGCGCTCGAAACGCTGCGCGCCGCGATCAAAGCTGGGCGTCCCTGCCAGGTCACCCTGCGCAACTACAAGAAGGACGGCACGTTATTCTGGAACGAGCTTGACATCGCGCCGGTGTACGACGAGGAAGGCCGGCTGACTCACTTTGTCGGCATTCAAAACGACATCACCGAACGCAAGCTTGCAGAAGAAGAGCTGGCCCACAAGAATCGTGAACTCGACCAGGCCCTCGAAGCTGCCTCGGCGGCTACGCGCGCCAAATCCGAGTTTCTGGCCAATATGAGCCATGAGATTCGCACCCCTCTCAACGCCATCATCGGCATGACCGGCTTGTTGCTGGACACAGCCCTAAGCAAGGAACAGCGCGAATACGCCGAGACCGTGCGCATCAGCGGCGACGTGCTGCTGTCGGTCATCAACGACATCCTCGACTTCTCCAAGATCGAAGCCGGCAAGATGGAGATGGAGCAGCAGCCGTTCGATCTGGTGGACTGTGTGAAAGCCTCACTCGATCTGCTGGCGCCGAACGCGGCCGAGAAGGGCATCGAGATGATCTACACAATCGATGAGCGCACGCCAACTATCCTGATTGGCGATGTGACGCGGTTGCGCCAGGTGCTGGTGAACTTGCTGAGCAACGCCGTCAAATTCACCGCGCGCGGCGAAGTGGTTGTGTCGGTCGATTCACGTCTGATCGGCGACCCGCAGGCTGCGCCGGCGGAGTACGAAGTTCATTTCTCGGTGCGCGATACCGGCATCGGTATCCCCCGCGAGCGGCTTGGGCGGTTGTTTCAGCCGTTCAGCCAGGTGGATGCTTCGACGACCCGCCGCTATGGCGGCACCGGCCTCGGTTTGGTTATCAGCAAGCGTCTGGTCGAAATGATGGGCGGCAGCATCTGGGTGGAAAGCGAACCCGGCAAAGGCTCTCTGTTCCACTTCACCATTCGCGTGCAGGCGCCGCCGCAACAACAGCGCGTCCCTCCGGCTGGCGCGCAAACCGAGATGGTTGGCAAGCGCGTCCTGATCGTAGACGACAACACCAGCAACCGCACCATTCTCACTCGCCAGATCCAGTCGTGGGGCATGCAGACACAAGATGCGGCATCGGGGCCGGCTGCCCTCGCCTACATTCGTGCCGGCATGCAATTCGACATCGCGGTGCTCGATATCCAGATGCCCGACATGGACGGCCTGATGCTGGCCGACGAGATTCACAAACTGTTGCCCGGTTTGCCCCTGATCATGTTGAGTTCCATTGGCGCGCGCGAGCCTGACGACCTGCGCCCCTGGATCAGCGCCTATCTCACCAAGCCGATCCGCCCCGTGCAGTTGTACGGCATCATGGTCAACGTGTTGCGCGGCCAGCCCATAGCCGTGCAGAAATCGGCGTTTGATGTATCGCTTGACTCCCAAATGGCGCAGCGGCACCCGTTGCATATTTTGCTTGCCGAAGACAATATCGTGAATCAGAAGGTCACGGCGCGCATCTTGGAGCGGCTGGGTTACCGGGCCGACATCGTCGCCAATGGCTACGAAGTGATCGAAGCCCTAGAGCGCCAGCGTTACGATGTAGTGCTGATGGATGTGCAGATGCCGGAGATGGACGGCCTCGAAGCCGCCCGGCGCATTTGCCGGCGCTGGCCGAAGGAGGAGCGCCCACGTCTGATCGCCATGACCGCCTATGCGCTGGAGGGCGACCGTGAATGGTGCCTGGCAGCCGGCATGGAGGACTACATCACCAAGCCCGTCAAGATCGAGGAATTAGTCGAAGCGCTCGAGCGTTCCCGGCCGGTGCTGCCTCCCCCCACAGAAGCGCAGACAGTTGCCCTAGACAGCACCCCCATCCTGGATCGCAGTGCGATTGACGGTCTGGTCGCTGTGATGGACAAAGAAGTCACCGAAGTGCTCGATGTATTTGTGGAAAATGCAGCCAGGCTGATCGGCGAGATCGAGCAATCGGCGCAGCAGGGCAACGCCGAGGGGTTGAAGAGCGCCGCCCACACGCTCAAGTCGAGCAGCGCCATGTTCGGCGCACTGCGGCTCTCCAACGTGTGCAAGGAGCTTGAGCTGATGGGGCGAACTGACACGTTGGAGGGCGCCCGCGAAAAGGTCGCGTGCGCCAAAACCGAGTATGAACAGGCGATTGCTGCCCTGAAAGCGGCGCGTGATCAGATCGCTCAGGCGTGATCACCCACGACGCCGGCCACAATCACAGCCGGCCAGGCCCCGCTGTGTTTGTTGTCACTTCTTCCTCGTCGAATGCTGAGCGGTCGTCGCGCAACACCCATGCGGTCATGTCGGTCGCTTGCCCCTGCCGCACCGACACAATCACAAATGAGATCACCGGCAGCGCAAATTCACGGTCGGTTTCTGAGGGCCGGGCCGGATGGTCGGGATGCGAATGGAAGAAGCCGATGATGTCCAGTCCACGCCGGCCAGCTTCGCGATCGGCGCGCACAAAATCATCCGGCGCGATCAAGTAGCGGTTGCGCTGGCTCTCGCGCTCATTCTCAACAGACCAGGCGTTGGGGGCCAAATATAGGTCGCGCGCGATTTTTCGATCGCCCTCGATGCTGCCGATCAGTATGCCACATGCTTCGCGCGGGTAGCCGGCCTCCAGGTGTGCGCGCATGCGGCTGGCCAACTCATCGGTCAAAATGAGCATGAGGGCGTCATTTTACCTGCCCTGTGTGACTGCCCCTCGTGCAAGCGCACAACGAGCGCACAACGCTTTGCAGGCGCTTCAAGGCTCTGGCCAGGCTTGCTAGAGCTGTGGCTGTGTCACAAGCGAGGCGATTGCGCGGCGGGCGTCTTGTTCATCAACGTCGCTGGTGACAAATGCGTCACCAGGCGCCCGGAGCAACACGAAGCGCACTTTCCCACCGCGTTTTTTCTTGTCTGATTGCATCAAGCGCCACACGGCATCGACATCGATCGCAGGCAGCGACACCGGCAGGCCGGCCTGCGCCAACACATGGGTGACAGCCCGGGTTGTGTCGCGGTCGCACGTTCCCATCGCCTCTCCCAGACGCATGGCGCACAGCGTGCCCAGTGACACCGCCTGGCCATGTTTGATGGTGAAGTTGCTCCAGCCTTCGATGCCATGCCCGAACGTATGACCCAGATTCAGCAATGCCCGCCGGCCCTGCTCGAACGGATCTTCCTCGACCACATCGCGCTTTAGCAGGATTGCGTCGCGCAGCGATTGTATGAGCGACGCTCGGAGATGAGGGTTAGCCCTCAATTGCCAGTCGTCCGGCGTCATCTGTTGGATGCGCTCCCACGCCGCGCCTCCGCGCAGCAATGCTGCCTTCACAATCTCGGCCCAGCCGCACTGCAACTCAACCGCCGGCAGCGATTGCAGCAGCTCGTAGTCCATGAGCACCAGGTCGGGCTGTTTGAACGCGCCGACCAGATTCTTGCCGAACGGCGTATCCACCCCCACTTTGCCGCCAATGCTCGAATCGGCCATTGCCAGCAGCGAGGTGGGCATTTGGACAAAAGAGACCCCCCGCATAAACGTGGCGGCGGCAAAGCCGGCCACATCGCCCACCACGCCCCCGCCCAGCGCAATCACCGCCCCATTGCGTTCCAAACCGTTCAGCGCAAAGCTTTGGTACATCTCCTCGACCGAGCGCAGGGTCTTGTGGGTTTCGCCGGCCGGCATGATGTGAACAAAACTGGCCAAGCCGGCCCGGCCGAGCGCGCGTTGCAGCCGGCCGGCATACAGCGGCCCGACCTCGCTGTCCGACACAATGGCCAGTGGCGGCGACCAACCGCGCGGCGCCAGCGCAAAGCCGGCCTGGTCGATCACGCCCGTGCCCATCACGATGTCGTATTGGCCGGCCGGATGGCGCACCGCAATCCGCTCTTGTTCGGCGCGATAAATGTCGAGCGCGCAACGGGCTGCCTCTTCGGCGCTGCGATGGGTGGTGTCAAGATGATAGTGCAGCTCGGCATAAGCCGGCGCGCGCGCTTTGAGCAATTGCGCCACGCGGTCGTGGACCTTCTCGCCTGGTTGCGTTGGGCGCAACAGCGGGCGCGTCGAGGCGTCTACCCGGCGCAGAATCGCTTCAGGCGCAGCCGTCAGGCAGATGACAATGCCGGCCTGCAACAGCGCAGCGCGGTTGGCCGCATCCACGATCATGCCCCCGCCGGTGGCAATCACAATGCGCTCGCGCCCGACCACTTCCCTGACCAGAGCCGACTCCAGGGCGCGGAAGTGCGGCTCGCCTTTCTGATCGAAGATCTGCGCAATGCTCAGACCGGCGCGCTGTTCGATCTCGGCGTCGGTGTCGATGAAGTCGTAGCCGAGTTGGGCGGCGACGATCTTGCCGATGGTGGTTTTGCCGGCGCCCATGAAGCCGGCCAGAATGAGCGGTTTACTCATATCCAAATTGCCACGGCGTGTTGTCCATCGGCAGCTCGTCCAATCGCAGCCGGCGCAGCGTCTGGAAACGGGGGCGCATTTCGTCTATCGAGTCGCCGCCCAGCTTTTCCAGCAACGCATCGGTCAGCACGATGCACAGCATCGCTTCGACAATCGGCACAGCGCGCGGCACCTGGCAGAAGTCGCTGCGCTCATACTGTGTGGCTGCCGGCCGGCCGGTTGCCAGATCGACCGATTGCAGTGGGGTAAGCGTGGTGGCGATCGGCTTCAAGGCGGCGCGCACCACGATGGGCGCGCCGTTGGTGATGCCGCCCTCCAGCCCGCCGGCGTGATTGCTCGTTTGACGAATCTCGCCCTGCTCGACGATCAGTTGATCCTGCGCCTGGGTGCCGGGGCGGCGTGTTTCGGCAAAGCCGTCGCCGATCTCCACGCCCTTCATGGCGTGAATGCTCATCACCGCGGCTGCGATGCGCGCCGACAGCCGGCGATCCCAATGCACATGGCTGCCCAGGCCGGGCGGCACGTTCAGCGCCACGCATTCGACCACTCCGCCGAGTGTGTCTTTGGCCTGCATGATCTGGCGAATGGCGTCGCGCATACGCTCGGCTGTTTGGGGGTCATAGCAGCGCACGTCACAGGCTTCGGCAGCCTGGAAGCGCTCTTCGTAGCTCAGGTTTGATGGCCCGACCGACACGTTGCCTACGCTGACGACATAGCCGCCCACAACAATGCCAAACTCGGCCAGCAGTTTGCGACAGACTGCGCCGACAGCCACGCGCATGGTGGTCTCGCGGGCCGAGGCGCGCTCCAGGGCCAGGCGCAACTCGCGGTAGCCATACTTGACAGCGCCGGTCAGGTCGGCGTGGCCGGGGCGGGGAATTGTCATCGGCGCAATGTCGCGCGCGCGCCATTTAGCATGATCGAGATTTTCTACGCTCAGGGCGATTGGCCCCCCGGTAGTTTTGCCGGCCATCACGCCGGCGGTGATGCGGGCGTGGTCACGCTCGATCTTCATGCGCCCGCCGCTGCCAAAGCCTTGTTGCCGGCGCGCCAGATCGGCGTCGATGTCGGCGGATGACAATGCCAGGCCGGCCGGCATTCCTTCCAGAATCGCCGTGAGCGACGGCCCGTGCGACTCGCCGGCGGTGAGAAATCGGATCATTGTTTGATTGGGTGATCGGGCCATCGGGCGATTTGTTGATGGGCGCAACGACTCAACCGCCCGATGGCTCAAGGACTGAATGGCCTAATCTGCACTCGCCAGCGCGCCCATCGGGTCCCACGGCGGCAACCGCACCGGCTCCGATTCGAGAATCGGCAACAATTCTTGCGGCACGTACTGCTTCTCGACGGCTATCTCGTACATGTACTCGTCGAACCAGGCGTCGTTCATCACCAGGAAGCCCTTGTCGCCCAGCTTGTCACCCCAGCTATTCTCGACGCGCCACTTCACCGGCCGGCCTTGCTCGTCCAGATCGACGCCGGTGAAGACCATGGCGTGGGTCATCACGCTCTGCCCATATTCGACGCGCTCGGCTTTGTCTGCGCGGAATGGCGCGCCGTATACCGAGGCGTAGTCGTACAACTGCGTATGCAGAATGCCCAGATCGCGCTCCAACATCTTGCCTACGTCACAGCCAAACCACACCGGCTTGCCATCCACAATCTGCCGGACTGCCGCCTGCTTGAACACCGGCATCTCCACATTCAGATAGCGGATGATCTGGCCTTCGGCCACGTTCCCCAGATACGAAATGGTGTATAGCCTGTTGAACGGCTTGTCAGCGGTGGGGCAGTGAATCAGGCAGGCCATCGAGTCCAGGTCGAACTGGACATAGCGGTTGAAGAACTGCTGGGGGGTAATGAGGCCGTCGCGGTGAAACACATCGTCTTTGTCGCGCCATTGCCAGTAGAACTCGTGCGGGGGCTGGCCCAGGTGAATCGTCAACATGCGATAGATGTCGGACATCATGTCCACCTTGCGCGCGCGCAGATCGGCCATGCCGGCGCCTCGTGCGCTCATGCGCCGCAACTCGGCGGCGTCTTCGCGCAGCCGGTTGGTGATGAGTGATGTCATCACCCACGAGTTGCTGCTGCTCTCCGCCTCCGGCATGAAGCTCTTTGGCACAACGCCGTACTTCTTCACCAGATTGACGAACATGTCCCATTGCCCGCCATCCTGAATCGGGTTTTGCAACAGGAACATGATCAGCCGGCCATCGGTTGGCTCGCTCAGCGTGTCCAGGATGCTCTCCAGAAAATAGTTGGCTTTCTCCAGCTTGTCCCAGAACATCATGTAGTTTTGCGACAGCTCGAACTTGTCTACGTTGAGGCGCTTCATGGCCTCGACGCGAAACAGGTTCAGGCCGGCAAACAGCCAGCACCGCCCGCTGCGCTCCTGAGCGGTTGCCTCATTGCTTTTCAGCATGTGCGAGTACACGTGGTTGACACTGGCGACTACCTCGCGGTTCAACGCCACCGCATGCACCGGGTTCTTGGTGACGGCGTTCATCGCCATGCGGTTTTTCGGGTCGCCCTCGAACTGCGACTGATACTGTTGCAAATGTTCGCGTGTGATGGGGCCTGCTGCGTGTGTGGCATTCATTGAGATCCTCCAAAAGGTGATACAGAGATTACGTGGATTGGGCCGGCCCGTCAAGCTGATAGAACCCGGCGCATGATGTCGGCAACCTCGGCGATGGAGAGGGGGAGTGTCAGGTTGGCTGTCCACAAGGCGAAGGCGGCTGCGCCCTGCTCGGCCAGCATCCCGATGCCGCCGATTGCGCGCAGGCCGGCGGCTTCAGCCTGGCGCATCAGCCGGGTCACGCGCGGTTTGTATACCAGGTCATACAGCACTGCCTCGCGCGGGAAGGGTATTCCATCCACCCAGGGCGTGCTATCCTCGTTCGGCTCCATGCCGGCCGAGGTGCAATTCACAATCAGGCGCGCGTCCTGCGCAGCGCGGCGCAATCCGTCTGCATCCAGCGCCAGCGCAGACAGGCGGCTGTCTGGAAACACTGCGCGCATGTCATCGACCAGCCGGCGCGCTCGCGCCACGTCGCGGTTGACCACGCGGATCGACCAGCCACTGTATGCCAGCGCATACACGATGCCGCGCGCCGACCCGCCCGCGCCGAGCACCAGCGCCGTGCAATGCTCCGCAGCCGCCCCCGGCCCGCTGTCTACGCCGTGCCAGCGCAGATCGTTGAGGAAGCCGATCCAGTCTGTGTTGTCGCCGATTAAGCGGGGCGCGCCGCCCGGCGTGTCGCCCGGCGTGTCGCCCGCTGCCTTGATGATGGTGTTCACTGCCCCGATCGCCTCGGCATGCCGGCTGATTTCGTCCAAAAACGGCATGACATTGACTTTGTGCGGCACGGTCACGTTGGCCCCAGCAATGCTAATGTCATCGCGGATGCGCCACACCCGCTCGGCCAGCTCTTCCAGCGGCGTATGCCACAGTTCATATTGCCAGTCCATGCCGGCGGCGGCAAATGCGGCGCCCTGCATGCGCGGCGACGCGCTGTGCGCCACCGGACAGCCGATCAATCCAATCCGTTTCACGAAACAGCCTCCGGGCACAGCGTAGCCAGATCGTTGAAAAATCCCGGATACGTTTTGCTCACACACTCTGCGCCGGTGATGAGCGTTTCGCCATCGGCCACCAGCGCGGCCACAGCCAGCGCCATTGCCATGCGATGATCCCCCCGGCCATCGACCACTGCGCCGCGCAAGCGGGTTGGCCCCTCGACGATGAATCCATCGGGCGTGGCCTCGATGCGCGCGCCCATCTTGCGCAACTCTTCCACCAAGCCGTCGATGCGGTTGCTCTCTTTCACGCGCAACTCTTCCGCATCGCGCACCACGGTTGTGCCGTGCGCCTGGGTGGCGGCCACAGCAAAGACCGGGAACTCATCGATCATGCGCGCCACCAGTTCGCCGCCGACGTCGATGCCGCGCAGCGCGCTGGATGAGACGACGATATCTCCCACCGGCTCGCCGCCGGCATCGAGGGCGTGCGCCTCAACCTCGATCTGCGCGCCCATGGCTTGCAAGGCGTCGAGCAGGCCGGTGCGCGTGGGATTCAGGCCGAGGTGCGTCAGACGCAACCGGCTCTGAGGATGGATGCACCCGGCGACGAGAAAGAACGCCGCAGAGGAAAAGTCTGCCGGCACATGCATCTCCAGGGGGCGCAGGCCGGCCTGCGGCGCTTCGGTCTCGATCAACCCGGCCGGGTCGCGCCGGACAGACGCTCCCATTGCCGTCAGCAGGCGCTCGGTGTGATCGCGGGTCATGGCCGGTTCTGTGATGCGGGTGTGTCCCTCGGCATACAGCGCTGCCAGCAACAACGCCGATTTGATCTGCGCGCTGGCAATGGGCAAGGTATAGGCGATGCCGTGCAGCGAGGCGCTTTCGATGTGTAACGGGGCGCAGCCGTCGGTGTCTGTGATACGCGCGCCCATGTGGCTCAGCGGTTGGGTGACACGGCGCATGGGCCGCCGGCGCAACTGCGCGCTGCCATCCAACACGCTGCCGAACGATTGCCCGGCCAGCAGGCCGGCCAGCAGGCGCATGGTTGTGCCCGATGAATCGCAGTACAACGGCTGGCCGGCCGGCTTCAACCCGCGCAGTCCGCGCCCTGCAATCAGTAGCGTCTGCTCGCGCTGCTCGATGGCCACGCCTAGATGTTGCATGATGCCGATCGCTGCGCGCGTATCGTCGCTGTCCAGATACTCGCGGATGCGGCAGGCGCCATTGGCGATGCTGCCCAGCAATACCCCGCGCACGGTAATGCTGCGATCGCTCGGCGCGCGCAATGCACCGGCGAGTTGGCGGGGCGGATAAATAGATTGGTTCATCTCAATTGACGATTGAGTATTGAGGATGCAGGCAATGGCCGAGTCACCCAGCGTCTCAGTTCAGAAGTGCGCCTTGCGGGTTGTGGCTGCGCCGGCCAGATAGGCGCGCAGGCCGGCCTCGTCTTTGCGTTCGATCATCGCTGTGAGCTGGTCGAGTGAAAACTGGAAATCGCGGATGGCCCCCGTGACCGCGTTGGCGTTGGTCAACAGAATGTCCAGCATCATGGTCACATCGCTGGCAGCCACGCGGCTGGTGTCGCGGAAGCCGCTGGCGGTCACCTGCCACAGCGCCGGGTCGTTCAGGCCGGCCTGATCGGCTGCTGTGACCAGCGCCACAGCCAGCGCGTATGGCAGATGGCTGGCGAAGGCCACCAGCATGTCGTGCCGGGCTGGGTCCAGCTCCAGCGTGACGGCCCCGGCATGTTCTGCCAGCGTTTTGACGGCTGCCAAGGCCGCGTCGTCGGTGCGAGTCGAACGGGTCAAGATCCACGTCTTGTTGCGATACAAATCTGCATCGGCGGCATCGAGGCCGGTTACCTCCTTGCCGCACATCGGGTGCGAGCCAACCGCGCGCAAAGAATCAGGCAACCGATTCATGGCGCGGACGATCTCCGACTTGGTGCTGCCCAGGTCGGTGATGATGGCGCCGGCTTTGGCTGCGCCGGCCAGATCGCCCAACTGTGTAATGATTGTGCGCACCGGCGTGGCCAAGATCACCATGTCAGCGCCGGCCACGCCCTCTTCCAGGCTGGTTGTGGCGGCGTCGACGATGCCGCGCGCCAGTGCCTCGTGGGCGGTCTCGGCGCGCCGGGCTACGCCGGTGATATGCGCATAGTGGCCCCGCACGGCCAGCGCCAGCGACGCTCCCATCAGCCCCAACCCGACGACACAAACGGATGATTGGCGATTGGCAATTGCGGTTGGCGGATTAACGATTGACGATTGGCTCACAGGCTGATTGTACGAGATGCCGCCTTCACACGGTGCGATCGACTGCCTCGGCCACCCGGCGCACGCGCGCCACTAGGTCGGCGTAGCGCGCCGGCGTCAAAGACTGCGCGCCGTCGGACAGCGCCTGCTCTGGGTGGGGATGCACCTCGACGATCAGGCCGTCTGCGCCGGCGGCAATGGCAGCCTTCGAGACGGCGGTGACATACTCCCATTTGCCGGTGCCGTGGCTGGGATCGACAATCACCGGCAGGTGGCTGAGTTGTTTCAGCACCGGCACCGCGTTGATGTCGAGCGTGTTGCGGGTGTAGGTCTCGAAGGTGCGGATGCCGCGCTCGCACAGCATGACGTTGTAGTTGCCCTGCGACATGATGTACTCGGCAGCCATGAGCAGCTCTTCCAGTGTGCTGGACATGCCGCGTTTGAGCAGCACCGGCTTCATGCTGGCGCCGGCGGCGGTGAGCAGCGGATAGTTCTGCATGTTCCGCGCGCCAATTTGCAGGATGTCGGCGTAGCTGGCCACAAGGTTCACCTGCTCCGTCGCCATCACTTCGGTCACGATCGCCAGCCCGTATTCCGCGCGCGCCTGGGCCAGCCATTTCAAAGCGTCTTCGCCGTAGCCCTGGAACGAGTAGGGCGAGGTGCGCGGCTTGTACGCACCGCCGCGCAGAATGCTTGCCCCGGCTTCCTTCACCATGCGCGCGCTCTCCATGATCTGCTCGCGGCTCTCGGCGGAACACGGGCCGGCCATCAGGGCAATTGCTGCTGGAGGCCCGCCGACCTGCACCGTGTGCCCGTTGACCCGAATCGAGATAATCGTGTCATCTTTCTTAAATTCGCGGCTGGCCAGTTTGAAGGGCCGCAAGATAGGCACCACACGCTCCACCCCGCTGAGCAGCTCGAACAAGTCGCGGTTGACCGGCCGGTCGTTGCCCACCACGCCGATGATGGTGCGCTCCTCGCCCTGTGACAGGTGCGCTTTCAGGCCGATCTCTTCGATGCGTTTCACCACTGCCCCGACTTCGGCGGTCGAGGCGTCGGATTTCATGATGATGACCATCTTTCTATTTCCGATTTTAGATTTGCGATTCTGGCTACCTGACAGATTCCCACGACGCCCGGTCAACTGCGCTCGGTCGCCGGCCTCGCGGACGAGGCCGGGGAGCCAGTAAGCGGCACACAGACAATCAGTCACTGTTTTCAAATCTGTCGGGTAGCTGGATTTGCGATTCTGGATTGGGCGCGCGTGCCACCCGGCAACAATCCACAATCCAAAATGCCTATAGGCTGCGGTCCATAGCCTCGGCGATCCGCCGTGATTGCCGCACCAGATCGGCAAATTCTTCGGGCTTCAGCGATTGCGCGCCATCGGACATCGCCTGCGCCGGGTCGGGATGCACCTCGACGATCAGACCATCTGCGCCGGCGGCAATCGCGGCTCGGCTGGCGGCGGTGACGTATTCAGATTTGCCGGTGGCGTGGCTGGGATCGACGATCACCGGCAGGTGACTGAGCTTCTTCAGCACCGGCACCGCGTTGATGTCAAGCGTGTTGCGGGTGTAGGTCTCGAAGGTGCGAATGCCGCGCTCACACAACATGACGTTGTAGTTGCCGCGCGACATGATGTACTCGGCGGCCATGAGCAACTCTTCGATGGTGTTGGCCATGCCGCGCTTGAGCAGCACCGGCTTCATGCTGGCGCCGGCGGCGTTGAGCAGCGCAAAGTTTTGCATGTTGCGCGCGCCAATCTGAAGCACGTTGGCGTATTGCGCCACCAGCGACACTTGTTCGGGCGACATGACTTCGGTCACGACGGCCAGGCCGGTTTGTTCGCGTGCTTCGGCCATCCATTGCAGCGCCTTTTCGCCGTAGCCCTGGAACGAGTAGGGCGAGGTGCGCGGCTTGTACGCGCCCCCGCGCAGCCCTTTGGCGCCGGCTTCTTTCACCGCGTGCGCTGCTTCCAACACTTGCTCGCGGCTTTCGGCAGAACACGGCCCGGCAATGATGATGATCTCGTTGCCTCCCATCTTGACGCCGTGACCGTTCATGCCGATCAGTGTCACGGTCGTGTTGTCCGGCTTGAACTCACGGCTGGCAAGTTTGAATGGTTTGAGGATCGGCAGCGTCGCCTCAACGCCGGGCAACGTCTCGAAGATGGTGCGATCGACTGGCCGGTCATTGCCAACCAGCCCAATCACCACGCGTTCTTCGCCGTAGATCGGATGGGCCTGAAACCCCAGCGACTCGATGCGCGCCATGATGGCGCCGACTTCTTTGGTAGTTGCGCCTGCCTTCATGATGATGACCATTTCACACTCCTGGATTCACCCAATGAATGATTGTGCGATTGAACAATGCCCTTGCCCTAATGTCTGAATGATGTCTGAATACTGTGCTCAGCCTTCGCGAATCCTGTCTGGGCGCAGTTTCTCTGCGCCCCGGATGTAGACATGTTTGATCTCGCTGGCCGGCTTGTCCGTGTTCCAGTGGATCAGGATACGCACACAGCGCGGTAGGTCATGTGGCACATCCATTTCGTGCATACACATCAGCGCGGTCTCTGTCCAGCCGAGCTGGCGCGCCGCAACGGCAGGAAACTCGGCGTTTAGGTCGCGCGTGGTGCTGAAGAAGGCGCTGGCAATGTGCTCGGCTTGAATGCCGTTTGCCTCAACCAGTTTCTCCAGCAACTCGCGGGTTGCCTCAATGATTGCCGTTTTGGTGTTCTCGGTTGCTACTGTCGCTCCACGCACGCCGCGTAATCCCATATCTTGATAGTCCTCCTTAAGTTTTGTTTTTTGTGCCAGCCGACATGCTCAACCGCCTGCCTGGTCTGTCAGTCGCACAACAAAAAGAGCGCGGGGCTTACTGCTCCGCGCTCTTGATTCCCTGAAATCCGTCTACTTCAACTGGTCAATCCCTTCGTAGACTCGCGTGGGAGTAAGCTGCCTTTGCCGGCGGCAAAGTAGCCGTAAAACCAGAAGTAGCTAAACGAGAAAACTCCGCGAGTCATTGCTAAGCGGACGAGATGGTAATTCATGCCGGGTGGTGTGTCAAGAGGGATTTTTCCAGTTTGGGCGTTTTACAATCCCGGCCATGCCGCGCTACATTGCCCTGTTCAAGCCCTACGGCGTGCTATCGTCGTTTACCCACGAGGCGCAGCCGGCCGACGCCGCAAAGCGCACACTGAGCGAGTTTGGCCTGCCGCCCGGCGTCTACGCAGCCGGCCGGCTGGACTACGACAGCGAGGGCCTGCTGCTCCTCAGCGATGACGGCGCTTTCATCCATCGCCTGACCGACCCGCGCCATAAGCTGCCCAAAACATACTGGGCGCAGGTCGAGGGCGAGCCGGCCGAATCTCAACTGAACCAGTTGCGGCGCGGCGTGCTGGTGCGCGGCTATCGCACGCGGCCTTGTCGGGCGCGCGTGTTGGCGGCCGGCATTGCGCCGGCTCAGGCCAACAGCCCTTTGGCGCCCTTGTCGCTGGCCGGCCAGCAACTGGCCGGCCAGCAACTGGCCGGCCAGCCCATCGCATTGCCCCCGCGCGACAAGCCGGTGACGCCGCACGGCCCCACAGCCTGGATCGAGTTGATCCTGACCGAGGGCAAGAAGCGCCAGGTGCGCCATATGACTGCCGCTGTCGGACTGCCCACCTTGCGACTGATTCGTGTAGCGATTGGCCGGCTGACCCTCGCCGGTTTGGCGCCGGGGCAGTGGCGCGATGTCTGGCCGGCGGATATCCTGTAGGGGCAAGTCACTAGATTTGCCCCAAGTCGCCAGACTTGCCTGTGGGACAAGCCGGCGGCTTGTCCTGCACCCGCTAGCGCACAACGATGGGCAGGAAGCGAGTTTGCAGGCCAGGTGACACCCACAGCGCGCTCTGGCTGATCTGGCCTGTGCCGTCGTAGACAAGTACGGCGTGATAGAAGTCGCGCTGGGGCAGCCGTAGCGCCGGCGCACTTACGGCATATGTCAGGCTGATCGAGGCTCCCCCGGCCAGCGCGCCCGTCCAGCCGATGCGGTTGTGTGCCAGGGCTGTGCTTCCCGTCCCCGGCCCTTGCACTGTGTGTGTGAGCAATGTCAGGCCGGTGGGAATCACAGCCGTCAGCATGGCCGTTGGCGCAGCTACGCCGCCGGTGTTGGTCACCCGTGCGGTAAAGGTGATCAGACTGCGCCAGCCAGGCCCAGCCGGCTGCATCTCCAGCGACGAAATCAGCTCTGGTGACGCTACCCGCAGCGCCGCATGGCGAGTGAAGCGAATATCCGGCTGTTGCAGGGCAATATGCAGCGTGGCTGTGAGCGACGCGCCGGCGGGCAGGGCGGCGCTGGTGGTGGCTACGAATGTCCAGGTCATGCTCATGCCGGCTTGCAATGCCCCACTCCATGTCCCGCCAGTGTGCGTTGTCCAGCCCGGCAACGTCGATGAAATCACAAACAGGTCTGCCGACGCCGGCGCCGAAAGCGTCACTGTGGGTGTAATCGCAAGCGGGGACGAGATCACATCATCTGCGCGCAGCGCAATCGTGAAGGTCACATGGTCGCCGGCGGCAATGCGATCTCGATCTGGGGCAAGCGAGGAGCGCCCTGCCCACGATAACCAGCCGACAATGCGATTCATCAGATCGTCGCGCACGGTTGTGGTGAGCGCCTCGAACGCAAAGGGCAGGAATGACGCGCGCCACCCTGAGCCGGCCGTTTGCTCGCGCGCCAGGCCGGCCGGCTGGCCGCTGTCGCCACGCAAGATCACCTGTGTGTGGCTCAGCGGTTGCACAGCGGTGCTCAGGTTCCACGCATACGGGAACTGGCCAAAGCCATTCAACAAGCTGCCCCCGGCGAAATCGTTGCCGATCACGCCGGGCGCGCCTGTCACGTTCGAGAAAACATCCTCGTAATCGATCGCTGCCACGCCCAGATAATTTTGATTGAATGCGCTTAGCTCGGTGTAGAACAGCGCCGCCTGCGACGAGAACAGCAAGCGTCCCCCGCCCTCCAGATATCGTCGCAGGGCATCCTGTTCGGCAAGTTGAATGGGATCGAACCAGTCATAGCCGTTGAACCATACCACCAACGGATACATGCGCAGAGACGTGATTGGTGGAGAATTGGCAACGCCAACCCCCCAGCGCGTGTCCCAGCGATCGGCAAGATTTCCCTGCGCCCCCAGTGCGTCGAGATAATCGTGTTCACGGTTGTAGAAGCGATCGTCGTCCACCAGCAAGATGCCGGCCGGCGTTTTGCTGGTGAAGCTGATGCTTGACTGCATGGCCGGCGACACAACCGGCCAAGCCGTCACCGTCAGCGCGTCCGATGTGTTCCAGCCGGTAGAGAGCGGGAGGGTAACGCTGATGACCACCAAGGCCGATGCGCACGGCGACAGGGTGACTGTGGCGCTGACGATACTGGCAGGCCAGCTATGGCCGCTTAGGGCAAGCGCGAACGTTTGTGTGACGCCGGCCTCTCCGGTATGGCGGATGCGCGCCAGGTGTGTCACCACCTCACCCGGCAGGCCGATGGCCGGGCCGGTGAAGTAGCTGTCGCGTGAGAGCAACTCCACTCCCAGCGTCGGGCGTGGCGCGTCGAACGCCGCCAGCGTGCGCCTGAGCGTCTCGGCTCGGTCGGCTGCATGATTAATGGCCTCGAAGCCGAAAGCAAAGTAAGCCGACTTGTACTTCAGGCATTGCCCTGCGTACACGCCGGCTGCATCCAGCGTCGTTGAGTCGGCGCTATAGCGGCCCAACGCATGGCCCTGGTCGGGGTTGACCACGCGCGCGACATCCACCAGGTATTGATTGTTTGCGCCGTCGCCGCCGGTGAGGGTAAGCGTTAGGCCGGCCAGCAGCGAGCCGTCTGCGCCGGTGACCACCCGCGACGGCGTGTCGTCGGCCATGTATACCGCGTTCAGGCGGTTGAAATATGGCGCAAAGAGAAACCCGCCGCCGTCGTAGAACGCGATGTCCTGCCCGCTGAGCATCAGGTTGCGCCCGCTGGCGAGGTAACGCGAGATGACATCGCCGGCGCCAATGTACTCCGGCGAGTCAAACGGGGCCGACCAGATCACTGTGTCGTAGCGCAGCAATTGCGTGATGGTGGGCGTGTCGGCCGGCACGCGCTTGACGCGCAGCTCGTCATAGGCCAGCCGCAGATCGTCCAGCGCGCGGCGGTAATAGGGCGCTGCACTGGCGTAGTACCATGCCCCGCTGTCCACCAGCGCGATGCGCTGCGTGGGCGTTAATCCAAAGTTCAGCGCTGTGATGCTGCCGTCGCTCACCACAACGGTTTGTGTTTGCACACCATAGCCGAGCAGGCGCGCCTCAATGGTGTACACGCCGGCCGGCAGATTCAGCGCATAGTAACGCGGCGGAAAACCACCGTTGGCCAACGAGGATTCGGGCGTGCCCAGCGCGCGCACGATGGTCTGCGTCAGGTACACCCCGCTGACCACGTCTGTCACCACACCGCGCACGATGCCGGACGGCAGCGCCGTCAGATTAAAGTTGACAAGGGTTGCGCTGTTGGTAATGACGAGCCGTGGGGTGGAGGTGGCCGGCTGATAGCCAAAAGCCGCAGCCGTCACAGTGTAGATGCCAAACGGCGCCGCGATCGCGTAGATTCCCTCTGCGCCGGTAAGTGCAGACAGGTGCTGCGCGCCCGACCATGCGATGACCTGCGCGCCGCTGATGGGTTGCGCCCCATCGAACACGCGCCCGGTGATGACGCCGGTGCTGATGACCGAGAGCACGGCGTTCCAGGCGTCCACACGCCCCCAGCCGCTCTCGTTGTTAGGCAGCGTGGTGGAGAGGGGGACAGCAGTGCTGGTCAGCGCGCGCGTCACGCTGACCACGCTCAGGGCCGGATTGGCGCTCAGCACCAGCGCGGCGACGCCGGCCACATGGGGCGTCGCCATCGAGGTGCCGTTGGCTGTAGCGTATACCCCGCCGGGGAAAGTGGACACGACCCCCACGCCTGGCGCAACAATATCTGGGCGCACCGGCCCGAAGGGCGACGGCCCCCGGCTGGAGAAATAAGCCACATCATCATCCGAATCGGTTGCGCCCACGCCGAACGCGGCGGGCAGGCTGGCCGGCGCGCCGACTGTGCCTGCTCGCGGCCCATTGTTGCCGTTGGCAAACACCACTACGATTCCGGCGGCGCGCAGCGCGGCGATATCTGCCGCAAACTCATCGTCCAGGCCGTCGTTGCTGCCCCACGAGTTGCTCAACACGTCTGGCGCATAGGCCGGGTTGCCGCCCGGCGCCAGCATAAACTCAAACGCGGCGTGCAGCCAGCTATACAAGCCGTACCCCGATCCGTTCAGGCCTTTGGCCGCCATCCAGCGCGCGCCCGGCGCCACGCCCACTCCGCCACTGCCAACGATGCTCCCCATGGTGTGTGTGCCATGTCCGTGCATGTCTGTGGGGTAGGCCGCCGCTTCGTTGGTCGCATCGAACCAGTTGTGCAGGTGATCGGCTACCGGCCCGTATCCCCAGCCCCGATAGCTGCTGCGCAGAGCAGGGTGATTCCAGTCCACGCCGGTGTCGATATTGGCCACCACAACGCCTGTGCCGGTGATGTTGAAGCCGCGCCACACCTGATCGGCGCGAATCTGCGCGATCCCCCAGGTCGTTTCGCCAGGGGCTGGGGGATCGCTCATCACGGTGTTGCTTAATGTCGCGCTGATGGGTGAGCGGGCAGGTGAGGTAGACGCGCCCGCGCGCGGCGCACGGGCCAGCAATGGGCTTGGGATGCCGACGGGTGGGTCATCGGCCTCGATCCAGCGTCGCCACACATCCAGGCCGATCGAAGCTACGTCGTCGCGGGCGGCGATGGCTTTGATCACTTCTGGCGTGGTATGGAGCGCTATGCCGTTGAAAATCCAGAATGCACGCGACGCGCTGACGTGTGGGGCGATGTCGGGCCGCGACAGGAAGGCGCGCAGGCCGGCCTGGGATTCTTGCGCATGTTGCTGCAACGACGCGGCCAGGGCCTGCCGGCGCGTCAGCATCTGTTCCCGCGACACTGCCTCAGGCTCGCTCTGCGCCAGGGCGGTGAGCAAGGGGGAAGGCCGGCTGTCGCGCAACCGAACGATCACGCGCAACATCGCGCCGGGCAGGGCTGCTTGCAGCGCTTGTTGCAGGCCGGGTGATTCGATTTTCGATTCTGGATTTTGGATTTGCGATGGCAGGTTGCGCGCAGGGATGGGGTGCGACAGGCTGATTGCGCGGCTGTCAGCAGGAGCCAGCATCATGCACCACAAGGCAGTCAGCAGCGCAATTCGGATTGGCTTGTTCATGTGAAAATGTGTAGACAATACAACACAAGACACTTCGGTTTCAGGACACAGGGCGCAGGGATCTCACCGGTCGGCGATGCGGGCAATGGCCCAGGCGGCGTGTTCACGCACGAGAGGTTCTTCGTCGTTCAGCAGCGCGCGCAGCGCCGGTAATGCTTCGGGGCTGCCCCAGTTGCCGGCAGCCACACAGGCGTTGCGCAGCAGGCCACGCCGTTTGGCGCGCATTACGGCTGTGCCCTTGAAACGTGCGTTAAAGGCGGCCCGATCCCAGCTCAGCACATCAAGCAGGCGCGGGGCCATGCGCCATTCTGCCGGCGGATAAAACGCCCGCTCGCGGGTCGGGCGCGCGTATTGCCGCACGTAGGGACATACCTCCTGGCACACATCGCAGCCAAAGATCCAGTTGCCCATCAAGGGGCGCAAATCGGGTGGGATGCTGCCTTTCAGCTCGATGGTGAGATAGGAGATGCAGCGCCGCGCATCGAGCACAAACGGTTCTGGAAAGGCTTGGGTGGGGCAAGCGACCAGGCAGCGCGTGCAGTTGCCACACCCGCACTTCGATTTTCGGTTCGCGATTTGCGATTTTGGAAGGTTTGTGCTCAGGGGATCGCTCGGCGCAGGTCGATCCACCTGTATTTCGACCGGCGCTAAGATTGCGCCGAGGAAGAAGTACGAGCCGCGCGTGCGGTGGATGAGGCAGGTGTTCTTGCCGATAAACCCCAGGCCGCAATACTCGGCCCAGGCGCGTTCGAGCACCGGGCCGGCGTCTACGTAGGCCCGCGATTCGCGCGCGATGGCCTCGCCGAGTTGTCGCAAGCGGGGCGTCAGCGTGTCGTGATAGTCGGCGCCCCAGGCGTAGCGCGCAATCCGTCCGCGCGCGGGATCTGTCAACCATTCGGCCGGCGCAGCCAGCGTGTCGTAGCTGACGCCGACCAGGATAACCGTGCGCGCGCCGGGCAGCGCCAGGCGCGGATCGGTGCGCTTGTCGGCGCTGCGTTGCAGATAGCTCATCTCGCCGGCATAGCCCAGCGCAAGCCAGCGCACGAAGCGATCGGCGCCGGGGGTGGGGCCGGCTGGGGCAAAGCCGATCAGATCGAACCCCAGCGCCAAAGCCTGCTCTATAACCAGTTGGGCTGTCAGCATGGTTGCTCATGCGCGCGGCGGCGCATCCGCCACAGTTTGGGGCGCCTTTATTTAACCTCGCAATTATTTAACCTCGAAATTGGCGATAAACTGCAACTGGTCGTCAAGAAAGACCCGCACTTCGTATATGCCGCGATCGAAGCCATTTGGGGGCGACCAGTTGATGGCAGCATTGCCGCTCCCTGTGCGCTCCCAGGGCAAAGACTCGAAGTACACACTGCCGCCATCGCGGAACCAGTTGTGCCGCAGTCGCCTGCCTTCGGGCACGTTCTGAAAGTCGAAGAAGATATAAATGGATGGGACGCCTGTGTCGAATTGCAGGGATGGATTGATGGGCAGACCGGAGGCATCGATCCCGCTGGCAATGGCGCGCAACGTGAAATGCTTGTCGCCAAGCGCCGGCGCTGGTGTCGCGGTCTCGATCTCGGTGAGTGCGGGGACGTCGGTGGGCGCTTGTGCTGTGTTGACTGCAGTGGCTTGGGGCGAGAGCGAGGATGGCTCGGCGGTAAATGTTGGCGCTCGTGTTGCTGTGTCAGATGGGGCTGCGTCGGTGGGTGTTGATGGCATTGGAGAGGCATCCGTTGCAGAGAGCTGGGTGGATGGTTGCTGCTCTGTGCTGCGCGCAAGGTCAGGCGTCTGCAGCATGGTGGTGAGGATGACCACTGTTGGGTTTATGGTCGGCGGCCCCTCGCGCGCGGCGGCTTGATCGGGCCGGGCTTCCTGCGGGATAATCCAACTGGCGATAAACGCGCCGGCTGCAATGACAAGAAGCAGCATCGCCCAGATCAACTGCCGGTTGGCGGTATCCTGTGCCTGGCGGCGGGTGACATAGTAGGCTGCCTGGCGCGCGTGGCGTGCTTTTTGGACGGCGATGCCAAAGAGAATGATGGCGAGTGCGGTAACGGCGGCAGCGATTGCAGTCAGGCTGTCGTGCGTTGTGATCACCCCAGAGATTATACGGTTGATTGGCCGGCGCTTCAGGTTGGAATGCACTGTTCTCGCGCAGATGGATCATGGTTTGTTTGTGCGAGGTGTGTGATGACACATGATTGACCAGTTGCAGCGATTCTTTGTCGCCAACGATAGCCTGGTGCAGTTCGTGCATGGCCAGGTGTTCATGATTTTGGGTGTGGCGATGTGGCTGCAATGGCAACAGCGCAGCCAGTTGGAGTTGGCGCGCGCGCTGCCTTGGCTGGCCGCTTTTGGCGTCTTGGAAGCTTTCTCTGTGTGGGCCAATGTGTTTGTGCCGTTGCAAGCGCGCTTGTTGTCTTCGGACGCCATCGAGGCGTTGCGCTTTTTGCAGTTGCTGTTGACGCTGGGCGCATTTGTCGCGTTGCTGGGTTTCGGCTTGAAGTTGAATGAGCCGTCGTTGCCGCCTTGGTCGACTTGGTATATCCCCCTGCTGGTTGCGCTCGTCGTAACAGTTGTGCTGGCGCTGCAGCGCATCTTTGCGTTGCAGCCGGGCATGGTGCGCAATGCGACCAACGAGGCTTTTCTGCGCTATGCCATCTGCGCGCCGGCGGCGCTGCTGGTGGCGCTTGGGCTGCGTCAGCAGGCCGGCCGGCTCATCGGCCCGCTCAGGATCGAGCGGATTGTGCGCGCGTTGCGTGTGGCCGGCTTTGGGTTTGTCCTCTACGCCGTGCTGGAGGGGCTGCTGGTGCCGCTGGCTCCATTCTTCCCGGCTAATGTGATCAACGAGGTTGCTTTGTATCGGATGACCGGCATCCCGGCGGGTGTACCCCGCATTCTGGCGGGGGGGGTTATCGTCTGGTCCTTCCTGCGCGCGTTGGAAGTCTTTCGGGTCGAAGCTGACCGCGTGGCTCAGGCGCTGCAACGCGAGCAGTCGTTGAACGCCGAACGCGAGCGGATTAGTCGCGAGTTGCACGATGGCACGATCCAGTCTATCTATGCCGCCGGCCTTGCGCTCGATGACGCCTATCATGCGCTCGAATCATTGCGCACCCCGCCCCAGGCATTCGCCCCTGAGGATGCGGCGGCCCTGTCGCACGCCCGCGCGCAGATGCGGGTCGTGATGGATGCGCTCAATCGAACGGTGCAGGATATCCGCCGCTACATCTACGATTTGCGGGCCGCCGGTATGGAAGAAGACCTGGCGCGCGGATTGGTGCAGATCGTGAATGAGTGGCGCATGCGCACACACTTGCCAATCGAGTGGTCGCTTGAAGGCCAGCCGCTGCGAGACTTGACGCCGGAGCAACGACAGCATGTTTATCAGATTGCCCGCGAAGCACTAAGCAACATCGCCCGGCATTCGGGCGCAACCCGTGCGCGCGTCGAATTGCGTTACGGCCGTTGCGGCAATAGCCCGGCTGACCTGTGCTTGAGAATCAGCGATAATGGGAATGGCCAAGCGCTCACGGCAAGCCATAAGGGTTATGGCTTGCGCAACATGCGTGAGCGTGCGCGCATGCTGGGCGCGCAATTCAGCATCGAAAGTGCGCCTGGCGTGGGAACTGTCGTGATGTTGCAATTTGAATCACAGAATTGAGTGGAACTGTGGGTAAGCTGAGAGTCATCCTGGTGGACGACCATGAAGTGGTGCGTGTGGGTCTGCGCACCCTGCTGAGCCGCAACCCAGACCTGCAAATTGTGGACGAGGCGTCGAGCGGCCAAGAGGCCGTGCGCAAAGCGTTGATGCACCGGCCCGATATTGTGGTCATGGATATTCGGTTGGCCGGCATGAGCGGCATCGAAGCATGCCGCGAGATCACCCAAGCTGCTCCGGCCATCAAAGTCATCATGCTGACCTCTTACGGCGACGATGACACGCTGTTCGAAGCCATCGCTGCCGGCGCATCGGGCTACGTGCTCAAGCAGATCGGCAGCAACGACCTGGTCAAAGCTATCGAAACCGTTGGGCGCGGCGACGCGGCGCTCGATCCGGCCACTACCTCGCGCGTATTTGCGCGTATGCGCGAAGAAGCGCGCAAGAAGGAACAGAGCGCCTTTTCAGAATTGACCGAGCAAGAATTGCGGGTGCTGTCTTTGCTGGTCGAGGGGCGCACCAACCGCGAAATCGCCGATACGCTGACGCTGGGCGAAGGTACGGTGCGCAACTATGTCAGCTCAATCTTCTCCAAGCTTCACGTCAACAATCGCGCCGAAGCGGCGGCATATGCAGCGATGCATAACATCCGAGATTATCTGTGACGTCGCGCATACTGTGTCGCAGAACGAACTCGGCGCGCACAATCTCCGTGATTGTTAGCC
This sequence comes from Candidatus Roseilinea mizusawaensis, assembly GCA_016841965.1. GTDB lineage: Bacteria > Chloroflexota > Anaerolineae > J036 > Brachytrichaceae > Roseilinea > Roseilinea mizusawaensis. The sequence goes on from JAEANN010000002.1 coordinate 106,396, forward strand.
GATAAGTGGCCTTGGCGGTGGAGAACGCCCTGCGCGCAGATAAATCCAATACAACACAACGGCCTTCTACGCATCGGGCTGCGTCAGCACGCGCACAATCTGATCGCGGATGCGCTCAAGGTCAGGCATGAGGTCGGTCTGCGCGCGCCCATGGTGATAGCGGTGGTCAGTGTAGCCGAAGACGCGCGCGCCCGCGCTACAATGCGCCCCATGCCAACTGCTAATAGCTCGCTCCAGCAGGCATTGAGCCGGCATGTCGCCGGCGAAGTGCGTTTCGATGATGCGATGCGTGTGCTGTACAGCACCGACGCCAGCAACTATCAAGTGTGGCCGCAGGGCGTGGTATTGCCTAGAACTGCCGATGATGTGATTGCCGCAATCAATCTGTGCGCCGAACACGGTGCGCCCGTCATCCCGCGTGGCGGAGGGAGCGGCTTGTGCGGCCAGGCCATCGGCCCCGGCGTCATCCTCGATTTCTCTAAATATATGAATCAGGTGTTGGATGTGGATGCGACGGGCCGGCGTGCACATGTTCAGCCTGGTGTTGTCCTGCAGCAGTTGAACAAGAAGCTGGCGCCGATGAAGTTGCAGTTTGGCCCCGACCCGGCCAGCGGCGAGCGGGCGGTGATCGGCGGGATCATCGGCACCAATGCCACCGGCGCGCACTCCATCCGCCATGGCATGACCGCTGACCATGTCATCGCTATGCGCTGTGTGCTGGCCGATGGCACGCTGGTGGAGTTCGGCCCGCGCGAGAACGGCCCGCAGGGCAAGCTGGAACAGGCTGTCGCCGAAATTGCGCGCCGGTACCATGCCGCCATCCGGCAAGATTTTCCCAAAGTTTGGCGACGCGCCAGCGGCTATAACCTGGATTTTGTCGCCGAGATGCTGGCTTATGATCCGGCCCACCCCGAAGCCGGCCTCATCGACGCCAGCCGCAATCGTCAATCGCTCAACTACCAGTCACACCTGGACATGATCAGCCGGTTCAACTTGTCTCCGCTGATCGTGGGGTCGGAAGGCACCTTGGCTGTTGTGCTCGATGCCACGCTGAAGTTGATGCCAAAGCCGGCCCGCACCGGCCTGATGGTGTGTGCGTTCAACTCACTCTACGAGGCCATGGATGCCACGCCGGCCATGCTCACCAGCGACCCCTCCGCGCTGGAGCTAATGGATGGGCTGATGGTGCGACTGGCGCGCGGCTTGCCCGAGCAGGCGCGCAAGATGACTTGGTTGAGCGGCGACCCGGACGCCGTGTTAATTGTGGAATTTGACGGCGAGACGGAAGACGAAGTGAAGGCCGGCTTCGAGCGCCTGAAGCACGTGCTGGCGCAAGAACACATCCCCTGCTCGGTCGCCGAGTTGATCGATGCGCAGGCGCAGGCCGATGTGTGGGCGGTGCGCAAAATTGGGCTGGGCATTTTGCTCAGCATCCGCAGCGACCACAAGCCGATTTCGGTGATTGAAGATGTGGCGGTGCCGGTGGCCCGGCTGGGCGAGTATGTGCGCCGCATGCGCGAGGTGTTCGCCCGCCACAAGACCGACGGCGCATTCTACGCGCACGCCAGCGCCGGCGTGCTGCACGTGCGCCCTCTGGTCAACCTGAAAACCGTCGAGGGCCTGCACGCGATGGAGGACATCGGCCTCAGCGCCCTGGCGCTCTGCCGCGAGATGGGCGGCGCGCTGAGCGGCGAGCACGGCGACGGCTATGAGCGCACGCGCTGGAACGAGCCGCTGTATGGCAAAGCGGTGTATCAGGCGTTCTGCGAAATCAAGGACGCCTTTGACCCACGTGGTCTGCTCAACCCCGGCAAAAAAGTGCGCGGCCAAGCGATGGAAGACTTCATGCGCATCGGGCCATGGCTGAAGATGAAGCCGTATTCGAGCGTGTTCACCTATCAGCAAGATGGCTCGTTCGCCGGCCTGGTGGAGCAATGCAACGGCAACGGCATTTGTCGCAAGGTAGATGGCGGTGTGATGTGCCCCTCGTACCGCGCCACGCTCGATGAAACGCACAGCACGCGTGGGCGCGCCAATCTGTTGCGCCACTTCATCACCGATCCCGCAACGTGGAACAAAAACGGCCACCCGCCGGCGCACAGCAACAGCGCGGCCTCCCCAATCGCTCAATCGTCAATCGTCAATCGTCAGTCCGACATCCCCGTGATCTCGATGGACGACGTGAAGTCTGCGCTGTCATTGTGCCTGTCGTGCAAAGCCTGCCACACCGAATGCCCCTCCAGCGTGGACATGTCGAAGCTGAAGAGTGATTTTCTGGAGCACTATTACGCCGAGCGCGGCAAACCGCTGCGGGCGTGGATGTTCGGTCATTTCGCCAATCTCAGCGCGCTGGCTGCGCCCTTCGCGCCGCTCGCCAACTGGGTATTCAAGCTCGGCGTCACCAAGTGGGTGATGAGGCAGGCAGGTGTTACAGACCAGCGTCCCTTCCCGCACTTCGCGTCGCAGACTTTCAGAGCGTGGTGGCGGCGGCGTCAGCAGGTAGGAGACAGGAAACAGCAGTCGAACGGGTCGCCAATCCAAAATCCAAAATCCAAGATCCAAAATCAGCGGTCTGTGGTGCTGTTCGCCGATACGTTCGCCAATTACAACCACCCGCATGTGGCGCAGCAGGCTGTGGCGTTGCTGGAGGCAGCCGGTTATCGCGTCATCGTGCCGGATTGCAAGTGCTGTGGGCGCACGCTGGTGTCACAGGGGCAGCCAGGCGAGGTTGTGCCGCTGGCCAAACACAATATTAAAACGCTGGCGCCGCTGGCGAAGCAGGGCTTGCCCATTCTGGGTCTGGAGCCGAGCTGCATCGCGATGTTCAAGGATGACTATCTGGACATGCTGCCCGGCGACGACACCAAAGCCGTGGGCGACGCTTTCATGGGTGTCGAGGATTTTCTGGCGCGCGAGGCGGCCGGCGGCGAGCGCGGCTTCAAACTGACCATGCGTTTCCCCAACAACGCAGACGTGCTGGTGCACGGTCACTGTCACCAGAAGGCCGGCTGGGGCACGCAGGGTATGAAGCAGGCCATGACGATGGCCGGCTATCGCGTCAAAGAGATCGATTCGACATGCTGCGGCATGGCCGGCGCGTTTGGCTACGAGGCCGAGCACTTCGAGGTCTCGAAAAGGGTCGGTGAGCTGTCGGTGTTGCCGGCGGTGCGCGCTGCCTCTGCCGAGACGCTGATCGTGGCGCCCGGCACGTCTTGCCGTGAACAAATCGAGCAACTGGGCGGGCGTACGCCGCTGCACCCGGTGGAAATCCTGGAAGTGCAGCGATAGGCCGGCATACAGATGTCTCTCATCACCAGCCGAAGCAATGCGCGCGTCAAGCAGATACGCGCGTTGCGGCAGCGCAAGGAACGCGACGCCACCGGCCTATGCCTCATCGAAGGCGTCCGCCATGTGAGCGAGGCTGCCGAAGCCGGCGTAACGCTCGAAGCCATCGCCTATGTCCCCGACCAGCTCACCAGCCCGTTTGCCCTGTCATTCATCGCGCAGCAGGCCGCGCGCGGGGTGCCCTGTCTGCCGCTGACAGCCGAGGTCTTTGAGTCCATCGCAGACAAAGACAGCCCGCAGGGGATGCTGGCAATTGCTCGCCAGCGCAAAGCCAGCCTGGCAGAGATGTCGCCGGCCGGCGCCGATCTGGTGGTTGCGCTGGTCGCCCCGCAGGATCCCGGCAATGTCGGCTCCATTCTGCGCACAATCGACGCAGTGGGCGCCGGCGCGTTGATGCTGCTTGATGCGTCGGTTGACCCGTATCATCCCACCTGTGTGCGCGCCAGCATGGGCGCCCTGTTCTGGCATCCGGTGGCGATGGCGGCGTTCGATGAGTTTGTGGCCTGGGCGCGCCGGCATGGTTATCGCATCGTCGGCACCTCGGCGCGCGGCGCAGTCGATTACCGACAGGCCGATTACACGCGCCCGCTTGTGTTGTTGATGGGCAGCGAACGCGAGGGATTGTCCGAGGCGCAGAAGGCAATCTGCCACCAGTTGGCGCGCATGCCAATGCAGGGCCGGGTCAGCTCCCTCAACCTCTCTGTGGCGACCGGCGTGATGTTGTACGCGGCGCTGGCGGCGCAATCTGACACAACAACATCTTGAGATACGGTTGCGCGCCAGCAGCCACGGGGAAATCAATCTCAGGCTCATGCAGGGCGCGCACGATGCGCCCCTGCACCCCGGCCAGCCCTTCGGTCACGCGGGCGCGAAAGGCGCGCAGCGTGAGCTGGTGCTGATTGGTGGCTGCGATCAGCCAGCCGCCCGGCTGCGTCACCTGGGCTGCCAGCGCTACCAGGCCGGCCATATCCCGTTCGACCGAAAAGCGCGATTGGCGCGTGGTCGAGAAGCTGGGCGGATCGAGGATCACGATGTCGAAGCGTTGTCCGCGCCGGGCGAAACGGCGCAGCCAGTCGAACACGTCGCCGGCCACGAAATCCGTCTTCACCGGCTGCAAGCCGTTCAGCGTGTAATTGTGCGCGCCCCAGTCTAGGATGCGCCGCGAGATGTCGAGGTTGAGCGCGCGCGCCGCGCCCCCCGCCAGCGCCGCGACGCCAAACCCACACGTGTAGGCGAACGTGTTCAGCACGGTTTTGCCGGCGGACACCGATCGCAGCCAGGCGCGCGCCTCGCGCATGTCGAGGAACAGGCCGGGATTCAAGCCGTCGCCGGGGCGAATCTCAAAACGCAAGCCGTTTTCCAGCGCCGTGACGGCCTCGACCGGTTGGCCCAGAATTGGCGCAGGCGGAGCCAGCGCCCGACGCGCGGCGTCATCCAGGGTGTTGGCCTGCGCCGGCCGATATTTCACATAGACGCTGCGCGCGCCGGCGCGTTCGGCCAGTGCGCGCAGACTGCCCATGGGCGGGGCGACAATGGCGCCCTCGCTGTACACATGCGCAACCAGCGCGTCGCCATAGCGGTCTACGGCCAGATCGGGAAACCCATCGGCGGCGCGGTTGATGAGCCGGTAGGCGGTGGTATGGAGCGCGCTGTGTAGCGCGGCGCGACGGTGCCAGGCTGTGTCGAGCAGGCCGGCGAGGGGAGCTGGCATGGCCGGGATTATAGCGACGGGGATTTTGCTCTGATCGGTGCTTAACTCACGCGCGCTGCGCGTCCCGCCATCGAATAGATCACCGGCGCGGCGATCCACACGATGATGGGAAGCCACGGGCTGATCAGCGCAAGGGGTATCGAGACGAGAAAGACGGCGGGTTTGCTAAGCTCCACAAGGGTGAATCGGCGCACGTAGCCGGCCGGGATGGCGCTATCCAGCAACCGTCCGCGATAGGCGGCATACAGCCATGTCACGTCTCTGGAGAACAGCATGATGGCCACACCGCCGGCATACAACATCTGCGCGAAGGGCAGGTTGCCATATTCGCCCACAATGGCAGTGGCGAAGGGCGCAAGCGCCACGAGCATGAGGTGAACGAGGTTCAGCCACAGCAGAGGGCGATCGTGGCGGCGAATCATGCGAAACATGGCATGGTGGCTGATCCAGTTGCCGCCGATGATGGTGAAACCGATGAAATAAGCGAGCAGTTTGGGCCACAGATCAAGCACCGCGCGCGGCAGTTCCTGGGCAGCCAAACTGTTGGCTATCTCCGGCACTTTGATTTCAAGGGCAAGCAGCGTGATGGCGATGGCCATCACTGCGTCGCTGAAAAACACCAGGCGCTCGAACTCGAGTCCCTTTTCAGCGTCCTCTGGGGTGTGCGTCTCAAGGTTGCTCATGGGCATGCGTGCAAGAGTGTGCCCGCATTATGCCGTGAAATCTCCCGGCGGCGATGTCGCCGGGAGATTGGGCCGGTTAAGCCGGTTAAGGACGACGGTCAGCGGGGCCGGATGCTGCCGCTGCCGCTGTCGGTCTGGCGGACAACCGGGTTGCCGGCGTAGGTGATCGAGCCGCTGCCGGACACCGTTGCGTCGAGGTCGCCGGTGACGGTCACGTGCGCGTCACCGGAGCCGCTGGTGCGAACGATTGCCTGTCCGGCGGTCAGGCCGCTGCCGTTGTACGACCCGCTCCCGCTGACGGTGACATCCAGTGTGTCGGATGCGCCGTTGACGGTGACGGAACCGGAGGCAGTCAGGTGGGCCTTGAGCGCGCGGACATTCAGTGTATCGATGCTGAGGTTGCCCGATCCGTTGACGCGGAGGGTCAGATCGCCGGCTTCCAAGCTGCGCGCAGTGATGTTGCCGGAGGCCGTGGCAACGATCTCATTCAGGTTCCTGACCGTGAGCCGGAACACGATGGGGCGCATGGCGCGAATACTGGTGTTGGGCTTGAAGCCCAGAACCAGCCGGCCATTGCGCACGTCGCTGGTGAGCAACGGCAGGATGTTGTCCTCGGCTTCGATTTCCAGCGATTCGGCGTTGCCTTGCGTGATCTCCAGGTTGCCCGAGTTGGTCAGCTCGACGGCGGTGACGCCGCTGATCTGGCGGGTCTGTGTCTTGACGTTGCCGGAGCCGGTGACGCCGGCGAACCTGTTGGGAAATGTGGCGGGCCGGCAGCCGACGAGCGCGATGGACGAAATGATGAGTGCGCCAAATACGATTGGGGTGAAGCGATGCATGGTGCTCCTTGTTGAAAGTCGATCTGGTGTGATCGGGAGTCTGATCGTGACGCGGGCAGCGTAGCGCGACGGGGCGCTCGCGGCATCCGACGAATGGGCGAGGCGCTGCTGGTGCTTGGTCGGAAGGCGGTTGTGGGCCATCTGGGGGCGGTTGCGACCGCAATTTCGACGCAATGGGAGCCAAAAAGCGCCTGTGGCCGGCGAGGTGCTTGTGATAAAATGCGCAAACTCGCCAGGCCGGAACCCGGCCTGGCTCAATCATGGAGTGGCAAGGTGTCGGAGTATTGGTCGATTCTGGTGCTGTTCGTGCTGTCTGTGGCGTTGGCGGTGCTCGTCGTCCTCATCTCCATCCTGTTCGGCCCCCGACGCCGCGCGAAGCTGGCTCGTAAGCAAGCGCCCTATGAGAGCGGCATGATGGCGATTGGGGCAGCCCAGCGCCGGCTGCCCGTGCGCTTTTATCTGATTGCTGTCTTGTTTATCTTGTTCGATGTCGAGGTGATCTTTCTCTTCTCGCTTGCTGCGGCATTGCGCGATCTGGGCTGGCCGGGATTCTTTGCCCTGTTCGTATTCGTAGTTGTGCTGCTCTTGGGCGATGTATGGTTGTGGAAGAAGGGTGCTTTTGAGTGGGAGACGATGGACAAGCCGTAAGTAGCACAACATTAATTTTGTGCTACACAAAGCTCAGCGATCTTGTTTTAAGGTAAAGGTATGGGTCTGGAACAAAAACTGGGCGATATGGGGGTGGTGACCACTTCGCTGGAAAAGGCGGTTGGCTGGGCGCGCTCGAATGCGATCTGGCCGATGCTATTCGGTCTGGCATGTTGCGCTATCGAAATGATGAGCACGCAGGCCAGCCGCTATGACCTGTCGCGTTTTGGCATGGAGTTGATGCGGGCCAGCCCGCGCCAGTCTGACCTGATGATTGTCGCGGGGCGCGTCAGCCGCAAGATGGCGCCGGTGCTGCGCACGCTGTACGACCAGATGCCGGATCCAAAATGGGTGATTGCCATGGGCGATTGTGCGTCGTGCGGCGGCGTGTTTAACAACTACGCCATCGTGCAGGGTGTGGATGAGGTTGTGCCGGTAGATGTGTATGTGGCCGGCTGCCCGCCCCGGCCCGAGACGCTCATCGAGGGCATCCTGAAACTCCAGGACAAGATCAAGCAGGAGCCGCTAAAAAAGTGGCAGTGACGATTTTAGATTTGGGATTTTGGATTGTTGGCTGCCGATATGCCGGACACTCTAACTTCACTTGCTGATCTTTCGCGCATCGCAGCCGAGCTGGGCGATGCAGTCGTTGAAACCGTTGTCGCGCACGGCGAGATTACGCTTATCACCACCCGCGAACGTCTGGTAGCGGTGTTGACCTGGCTGCGCGATCGACAGCAGTTCGAAATGCTGACCGATGAAACCTGCGTGGACTACTATCCGAGGGAACCGCGCTTTGCGATTGTGTATCAGCTCAATTCACTATCGCGCCGGTTGCGTCTGCGCGTCAAGGTTTTCCTCAGCGAGTACGACAAAGTGGTCCCGACCGCGACCGGCGTGTATGCCGGCGCCAACTGGCTGGAGCGCGAGATCTACGATCTGTTTGGCGTCACGTTCGAGGGGCATCCTGATTTGCGACGCATTTTGATGCCGCTCGGCTATGAAGGGCACCCGTTGCTGAAGGAAGTGCCGGTGACAGTTGAGGAAGTTGCGTTTTCATTCAACCGCCGGCGCATTGACAGCGACAAGCCCTATGTCCGTGAATAACCTGTTGCTTGCAGCATCTGCCGTCTGACTAGCGGCTACTGACTTCTGATTACTCACGATGGTCGCAGAACCTACCCTTCAAGAAGCGCCGCAGAGCGTGCTGACCGAGTCCAACGCGCAGTTGGACATCACGCTTGAACAACTGAAGAAGCTGGTCAGCCCGCGCGCCTTCACCGGCGAGACCATGCTGCTGAACATGGGGCCGCAACATCCCTCCACGCACGGCGTGTTACGCCTGCTGCTGGAGCTAGATGGCGAGACCATTGTCAGTTGCATCCCTGACATCGGATTTCTGCACACCGGCATCGAAAAGACGCACGAAGGCAAGACCTACACCAAGGGCATCCCGCTCACCGACCGCATCGACTATCTTGCCCCACTGTCAAACAACATGGCCTATGTTGGCTGCGTCGAGAAGCTGCTGGGGCTGGAAGTGCCGTTGCGCGCTCAGTACCTGCGCGTCATTCTGCTCGAACTGACGCGCATGAACAGCCATTTGGTGTGGCTGGCGACCCATGCGCTGGACATCGGCGCGATGAGCATGTTCCTGTACTGTATGCGGGAGCGTGAGATGATCTTGGATGTGTACGAGCTGGTGGCCGGCGCGCGCATGATGACCAGCTACTTCCGCGTGGGCGGACTGTGGCGCGACGTTCCCGCCGGCTTCACCGATCTCGTGCAGAAAATTCTCGACGTTTTCCCCAAGCGCCTGCTGGAGTACGAGAAGCTGCTGAAAGACAACCCGATGTGGAAAGAGCGCACGGTTGGCATCGGCGTCATCAGCAAAGAGGATGCCATTGCTTACGGTATGACCGGCCCTTCGCTGCGCGGCAGCGGCGTGAACTACGATGTGCGCAAAGCGTACCCCTACAGCAGCTACGATCAATTCGAGTTCAGCGTGCCGGTTGGCTCGAATGGCGACGTGTATGACCGCTACCGCTGCCGGATGGAAGAGTTTTCCCAAAGCCTGAAGATCATTGAGCAGGCGATGAAGCGTCTGCCGGCCGGCCCGGTGATGGTGGACAACCGCAAGATTGCGCCGCCGCCCAAGCACGAGATCGCCTACTCGATGGAGTCGCTCATCCACCATTTCAAGCTGTGGACAGAGGGTTTCTCGGTGCCAGAAGGTGAAGCCTACTTCGCGGTCGAGAGCGGCAAGGGTGAATTTGGCTGCTACATCTCGGCCAATGGCGGGCCGAAGCCGCGCCGCGTCCATTTCCGCGCCCCTTCGCTGTGTAACCTGCAGGCGTTGCCAACTATGAGCAAGGGCTGCCTGATCGCAGACATGGTGGCTATCGTCGGCTCAATCGACATTGTGCTGGGCGAAGTGGATCGCTGACGCCTGCTACGCAATACACACCACCTGACCCTATCTTGCGTTTCGCGCATTGAGCACCTGACATGTTGAAAGAGAAGCGTGCATCCGACATCCAGAAGACGCTGGCGAAGTATCCCAGCAAGCGCAGCGCCGTCATGCCGCTGCTGTACATGGCGCAGCAGGAGTACGGCTACTGCGATGACAACGCCATTCGCGACGTGGCAGAGATTCTGGGGCTGGACCCGACCGAAGTCAAATCGATTGTCGGCTTCTACACCATGTTCCATGAAGAGCCGACCGGCCAGTATGTGATCGAAGTCTGCGATGACCTGCCGTGCGCGTTGCGCGGGGCAGATGACTTCGTGGCGCATTGTGAGCGCAGGCTGGGTATCAAGGCCGGCCAGACTACGCCAGACGGCAAATTCACCCTGCGTACCGTCATGTGCATTGCTGCTTGCGACCGCGCGCCGGTGGCCCAGGTAAACACCGAGTATCGCTATGCGCTGACGCCCGAAAGCTTCGACCAGATGATTGAAGAGTTGAAAGGACAAGACATCAAGTGATGGACAAGCACATATTGCTGCGCGATCTGGATGTGCCGAATATCCGCGAGCTGGCAGTGTATCAGGCCAACGACGGCTATGCTGCTTGGCGCAAGGCGCTTACCGCGATGAAGCCGGAAGAGGTGGTCGCCGTTGTCAAAGATTCGGGGCTGCGCGGGCGCGGTGGGGCCGGCTTTCCCGCCGGCCTGAAGTGGAGCTTCATCCCAAAGGACATCTTCCCCAAGTACGTCGTCGTCAACGGCGACGAAAGCGAAGCCGGCACGTTCAAGGATCATCAGCTTCTCGACAACAACCCGCACCAGGTGATCGAAGGCACAGCCCTATGCGCCTATGCGGTGCAGGCTAACACCGCCTACATCTATCTGCGCGGCGAATTTCTAGAGCCGTCGCGCACCTTGCAGCGAGCAATCGACGACGCGTATGCAGCCGGCTTGTTGGGCCAGAACATTCTGGGCACAGGGTACAACCTGGACATTCACATTCACCTGGGGGCCGGCGCCTACATCTGCGGCGAAGAGACTGCTTTGCTCTCGTCGCTGGAAGGCCAACTTGGCCAGCCGCGCCTGCGCCCGCCGTTTCCTGCCGTGCAGGGGTTGTACGCCAAGCCGACCGTCATCAATAACGTCGAGACGCTGGCGAATGTGCCCCCCATCGTGTTGAACGGCGCGCAGTGGTATCGCCAGTTCGGCACCGAGAAAAGCCCCGGCACGAAAATATTCTGTGTCAGCGGCCGGGTGAACAGGCCCGGCAATTATGAGCTGCCGCTGGGTCAGTACACCATCCGTGAACTGATCGACATGGCCGGCGGGACGATCGACAATCGGCCCGTGAAGGGCATCCTGCCGGCGGGGTCGTCGGCGCCTATTCTGCCGGCCAGCGCACTCGACACAAAGCTCGACTACGAAAGCATGCAGGCAGCCGGCTCCCTGCTCGGCTCCGCGTCCTTCGTCATTCTCGACGACACCGTGGACATTGTGTGGGCGGCGCGCAAGATGGTGCGCTTCTTCAAGCATGAATCGTGCGGCAAATGCACGCCATGCCGCGAAGGCACGCACTGGGCCATGAAGCTGTACGACAAGATCGTGAGCGGGCAAGGTTCGCTTCAGGATGTGGAGATGCTAGGCGAGGTGGCCAATAGCATGGCCGGCAAATGCTTTTGCCTGTTGGGCGAATTTGCCACCAGCCCGATCCTGAGCACGCTCAAGCACTTCCGGCCCGAATACGAGGCATGGGTGTCCGGCGCAAAGACGCCCGCCGGCGCATCATTCCATACATAGCATGGCGCAGTTTGCCTGCGTCTTCAAAAGCGGCAATGCCGGCCCGCCATGACTGAAAAGTACGCAAGGAGGTGGATCGTATCTGGTAATAGCGGCAGATGGTAGCTGCGTCATACGACTAATGAGGTGTGCGAATGTGGATAATTCCCCACGTCTGAAACAGGAGCGATATGAATTTGCGCACCCTCATTTTGTCTTTTGTGGTTGCTGCATTGGGAATGCCGTTATCGCTGCCCAGCGCAAAAGCTGCCGGCGCTCAGCCGCCCCCAATCGTGCCGTTGGCAGAGATTTCCCCGGCCGATGAAGGCAAGACGCTCACCGTCGAAGGCACAGTGGTTGGCACAGAGAATTTCGCATCTGGCTTCAAGTTGCACATTAACGATGCCTCGGCGCAGGTGGTTGTGCTGATCTGGGAAAGCGACTGGGATCATATCTACGACTCGTATCACATCAACGTCGGCGCAGTCGTCCGTGTGACCGGCAAAGTTGATGTCTATCGCGGACAGATCGAGATCGTGCCCAAATGGGGCAGCGACCTGAAGGTGCTGAAGTGGGCCAAACGCAACTGGCGCAAGTATGCGCTGGGCGGCATGAATGGCAACGATCACAATGCTGTGGTGTGGGTCGAAGGCTGGATTGCCGATATCACGCCGGCCAGCGACGGCGCATACCTGTTGATCTATGACCAGACCGGCGCGCAGAAAGTGCACCTCTACGATGTGGTGGCCCGACGCATCCCACGGCGCGAACAATTGTGGATCGGTCAGCGGGTGAGCATTGTCGGACGCGTGCGCGCCAGGCGGCGCGTGGGCATTGAAATCGTGCCGGCGCTGCCCCATGACGTGTATGTTGCAGCCGGCGACGCAGGCGCAGGAGGCGATTCAAAATGAAGACGCGCTTCTGGGCCACCGGCTTGAGTGTGCTGGTCGCGCTGATGAGCGCGGGTATTGTGTGGGCCGCCGGTCGTCCCGTGACGCCGATCGGAAAGGTGAGCGCAAAAGACGTAGGCGCAGTGATTGCAGTAAGCGGTGTGATCAGCGACGCGAGCAACTTTTCCGCCGGCTTCAAGTTTGTGATTTCGGATGCGACCGGCGTGATGCCGGTGACTGTGTTCACCCGACTGTACGACGAAATCAACGCCCCGGCCCGGCTGAATGTCGGCGCGCTGGTTACAATGACCGGCAAGCTGAATCAGTACAAAGGCGTGCTCGAACTGGTGCCGGCCAGGTTATCGGATGTGCAGATCGGCGCCCTGATTGCGCCATCGCCGGCGCTGACGCAAACGACAGGCCGAATCACGGCCCGGCAGGGCGAGCGGGTTGTCATATCTGGCACGCTTGACAAAGTCGAACCGTTCAAGTCGGGCGTGAAGTTGATCGTGGATGATGGCAGCGGCCCGCGCCGGGTGACGCTGTTCGACACGGTACACGAGCGCGTTCCTGCCGGCGATAGGCTGACGCCCGGTGCGCGAGTGCGCGTGATCGGCAAAGTAAATGTGTATCGCAAGGTGGCCGAGATTGTTGTCGCCTTGCCATACGACGTGATAGTGTTGGAGAGCAAAAAGTAGGTTCCATGGCTGACCTGGTGAATCTCACAATCGATGGACGATTGGTCGCCGTGCCGAAAGGCACGGTGATCGTTGATGCGGCCAAGAAGCTGGGCATTGATATTCCGGTGTTTTGTTACCACCCCAAGCTCAAGCCGGTTGGCATGTGCCGGATGTGCCTGGTCGAGGTCGGCACGCCCAAGGTTGACCCGGCCACAAAGCAGGTGGTGAAGGATGAGGCCGGCAACGTCGTCATTGCCTGGATGCCCAAGCTGCAAACCGCCTGCACCACAACGGTGAGCGAGGGCATGTCGGTGCGCACCAACACCCGGCAGGTGGCCGACGCGCGCGAAGACATTCTGGAATTCCTGCTCACCAGCCATCCACTCGATTGCCCCATTTGCGACAAGGGCGGCGAGTGCCCGCTGCAAAATCTCACCATGGGCTATGGGCCGGGCGTGAGTCGGTTCGATTACGACGCCAAGCAGCACAACGACAAGCACGTGCCGCTGGGCGACCTGATCTTCCTCGACCGCGAGCGATGTATTCAGTGCGGGCGCTGTGTGCGCTTTCAGGACGATGTGGCCGATGACCATGTGCTGCAATTCCACGAGCGCGGCCGGCACATGGAGATCATCACGTTCAGCGATCCCCCCTTCGACTCCTATTTCAGCGGCAACACCACCGACATTTGCCCGGTCGGCGCGCTGACCACGGCCGACTTCCGCTTCAAGGCCCGGCCCTGGGAACTGGCCAGCGCCCAGAGCGTGTGCGCGCACTGCCCGGTCGGCTGCAATATCACGCTCAACACGCGCCTGGAGACACGCACGGGTGGCTACGAGATCAAGCGCGTCATGCCGCGCCAGAACGAGCAGGTCAACGAGATCTGGATGTGCGACAAGGGGCGCTTTGTTCATCATTTCACCCGCGCCGAAGATCGTTTGAAGACGCCCCTGATGCGCGACGCCAACGGGCAACTGGTTGAGGCCACCTGGGAGGACGCGCTGAGCCGCGTAGCGCGCGAGTTAAGCGCCGCTGCGTCGGTGGCCGGCGTAATCGGCGACCGCCTGCCCAACGAAGACGCTTTCCTGTTTGCGCGGGTGTTCCGCGATCTGTTGGGTGCAGCGGTGCAGCAGCAAGCCGGCCTGTTCGTCTCGCCGCGCGTGCCGGCTGCCTATGCCGACATCGCGCGTGACTACGGCATTGGCGCAACTGCCGACTTCAAGGCGCTAGGCAAAGGCGATGTCATTCTCCTCGTCAATGGCGATGTGGAAGAAAGCGCGCCGGTGTGGTTCCTGCGCCTGCGCCAGGCTGTGGTTGAACGTGGCGCCACGCTGATTGTGGCCCACTCGCGCAGCACCAAGATGCATCGCTACGCATCGCAAATCTTGCGTTACGACGCCGGGCAGGCCGCCCAGTGGGCAGAGCACGTAATACGCAATACGCAACACGCAACCCCGCCGCTCGATCTGGAGCAAATCAAGGGCGCACGCAACCTGCTGATCGTGTTCGGCGATGAAAAGCTGAACGAAGCCGGCGCACGTGCGCTGGCGCGCAGCCTGGCTAATTTGCTGATCCTGGCCGGCCACGCCGGCAAAGCGAGCAGCGGCCTGTTGCCGCTTTACCCGCACGCCAACACGCAGGGCGTATGCGACATGGTAGGCCGCGCCGGCCCGTTGCCCGAACGTGTGGATGTGGCCTGGCTGGTGGGCGTAGGTGACGCCGAAGATGTGCCGCAAGCTGCCTTCGTCATCGCCCAAGACTTGTTCCTCACCGACCTGGCTGCCCGCGCCGATGTAGTGTTGCCGGCGCTCAGCTTTGCCGAACGCGACGGCACATTCACCAGCGGCGATCGGCGCGTGCAACGCTTCTATCGCGCTTTGCCGCCGCTGGCCCAGGCCAAGCCCGACTGGTGGATCATTCAAGAAATTGCCAGACGCCTGGGCGCAAAGTGGCGCTACAGCGGCGCGGAGGCCATTTTTGGCGATCTGACTGCGGCTGTGGCCGGCTATGCCGGCCTGACGTATCCAGTGCTCAGCGAGACGGTCGAGCAGTGGCCGCCGATGGGCCGGGCCGATTTGTACTATGGCGGCACGGTGTATGACAACACCGGCGGGCTGGGCATGCGCTATCCGGCCGGCGTCGAGCAAACCGGCTTCACGCCGCACGTCGAATGGTTGCCTGCCCCAGAGCCAACCGTTGACGCCCTGCGCCGGCCTGTCCCTGCGTTGTATCGTGATGGCGAGTTGATTCGTCGCAGCCATGTGCTGGCCGGTCACCTGATCGCCCCAGGCGAAATTCCTGTCCTGGCGAAATAGCCGTCTTGTCCAGTACGTAACACGCACCACGTAACACGTAACACGCACCATGAATCCGATCCTCGAAGCATTGATAAAGTCTGTGGCGGTTCTGGCTGTAGCCCTGGCCGGATTTGCCTACATGACCTGGGTCGAGCGCAAGTTCATCAGCCGGCTGCAAGCGCGCATCGGGCCAAACCGCGCCGGCCCGTTCGGGCTGCTACAGCCGGTGGCAGACGGCATCAAGCTTATTTTCAAAGAGAGCATCACCCCGGCCAATGTGGATGTGCTGGTGTATTTCCTGGCCCCGATTGTGGCAGTGGTGCCGGCGTTGGTGCTGTTTGCCGTGATCCCCTTTGGCAGCGATCCGGCCTTCCAGTTGGCGTCGAACATCAACGTGGGCGCCTTGTATGTAATGGCTGTGCTGGGTGTGGGCATCTACGGCATGATTCTGGCCGGCTGGTCATCCAACAACAAGTACGCCCTGTTGGGCGGATTGCGCGCCTCGGCGCAGGTGATTTCCTATGAGCTGGGGCTGGGGCTGGCCGTGCTGTCTGTCATCATGATGGCGTCGAGCGCCAGCCTGAACGATATCGTGGCATACCAGCAGCCTGGCAACATTCTGGGCTGGCTGATCTTCCGTCAGCCGATTGCAGCGGTCATCTTTGCGATCACGGCCTTGGCTGAATTGGCCCGTGCGCCGTTCGATCTGGTGGAGGCCGAGCAAGAGCTGACCGCCGGCTTCATGACCGAATATGGCGGCATGAAGTTCGCGCTGTTTTACATGTCCGAGTATGTCAAGATGATCGGCATGAGCGCGCTGTTCGTCACGTTCTTCCTGGGCGGCTGGTCCGGGCCGTTTGTGAACGAGGCGCCGGCGCTCTCGCTGGTTTATTTTGCGATCAAGGTGCTGGCCTGTCTGCTGGTCATGGTGTGGGTGCGCGCCACGCTGCCGCGCTTCCGCTATGACAAGCTGATGGGCTTCGGCTGGAAGGTGCTGTTGCCGCTGGGACTGTTGAACGTGGTAGTCACGGCGCTGCTGATTGTGGCCGGCGTTCCCGGCTATAAGTGAATGGATTGAGCCATTGATTCATGGAACCATTGAGTCAGTGGGTGATTGGGTGATTGGGTGATTGGGTATGTCGATGATGGACAAATTTGTTGCGGTGGTGACGAAGATCCCGGTCGGCTTTGCTACGGTGCTGAAGACGTTTTTTCGCAAGCCGGTCACCATTCAGTATCCTGAGCAGACCAAGCCGATGTCGGCGCGCTTTCGCGGGCGTCATCATCTCAAGCGGTACGATGACGGTCTGGAGAAGTGCATTGGTTGCGCGTTGTGTGCAGCAGCCTGCCCGGCCGACGCCATCTACGTCGAAGCCGCCGAGAACACCAACGAACAGCGTTACTCGCCGGGCGAGCGCTACGCCAAGACCTATGAGATCAACATGCTGCGCTGCATCTTTTGCGGCTACTGCGAAGATGCCTGCCCGACCAACGCCATTGTGCTCGAGCCGATGGAATTTCCAACCGGCTACACACGCGATAGCATGATCTACGTGAAGGACATGCTGTTGGAAGCGCCGCCGCCTGGCGCGCCGGCCACGCCGCAGCAAACCCCGCCCGGCAAATACGACCGCGCGATTCTGCCGTTCCCGCCCATCACAGATTGAGCCATTGCATGATCACGCGCTTGACGCATCGAGTCATCGGTCGAATCCAAAATCTGAAATCGCAAATCCAAAATCCACATGTCACCTGACCTCTTGCTTTTCCTCATCATTGCGCTGGTCGCCGTCGCAGCGGCGCTGGGCATGTTGTTCAGCCGTAGCGCCCTCTACGCGGCCCTGTTTCTCATCATGAATTTTGGGGCCGTGGCCGTGCTGTACCTGCTGCTGAACGCCCCATTTCTGGCGGTGGTGCAGGTGAGTGTGTACGCCGGCGCAATCATGGTGCTGTTTCTTTTCGTCATCATGCTGCTGGGCGCCGAGCGGCTGGGCCGCGATCCAGAGCCGGCCACGATGCGCTGGCAGCGCCCGCTGGCGATTGTGCTGGCGGTGGTGCTGATTGTTCAGGCGGTCTATGTGTTTGCCGCGCGCGCCGGCGCGGCGCCGGCGGTTGCCGAAGCTGTTGACGCCGGCCCGCTGAATATCGGCAAAACGCTGATTAACAGTTACCTGCTGCCATTCGAGGTGATCGCTATTGTGCTGCTGGCGGCCATGATCGGCGCCGTTGTGCTGACGCGAGACAAGTAAAGCCGGCCCGTTGCCGGCCCTGCAACTCTGGAGACTGTAATCATGGACACTGCAATGCCCTATGTGTTGCTCTCGGCCATTCTGTTCGCGTTGGGCGTGATGGGTGTGCTGATTCGCCGCAATGCGTTGATGATCTTCATGTCCATCGAGTTGATGCTCAACTCGGCCAATCTGGCTTTGGTCGCCTTTGCCCGGCAATGGGGTCAGCTCGACGGCCAGATGTTTGTGTTTTTCATCATGACCGTTGCGGCTGCCGAAGTCGCCGTCGGCCTGGCGCTTATCGTGACGATCTTCCGCGCTCGCCGCAGCACCAACGTGGATGACCTGGCGCAGTTGAAAGGCTGAAGCGATGAGCGCCGTTGCGCCCTTGAGCCAATCGCCAAATCGCCCGCTGACTCAATCACACAATCAGACAATCCCGCGATGAATCAACTTCTATTCATCTCTCCGATTCTGTTTCCGCTGCTGGGTGTGCTGATCAACGCCACGCTCGGCAAACGCATGAGCGAGAAGGCCATTGGTTGGCTGGCGTCGCTGCTGGTGGTCGCTTCGTTTGGCGTCTCGCTGATCCTGTTCGCGCAACTGGGCGGCGCGCCGGAAGACGAACGCCTGACATGGGGCGCGATCAGCCTCGGCATCCCCTGGATTCAGGCCGGCGCGCTGAGCGTGCCGTTCGGCTTCCTGATCGATCCCCTCAGCGCGACCATGATGCTGGTGGTCACCGGTGTGGGGGCGCTGATCCACATCTACAGCATCGGCTACATGCACGGCGACCCGCGCTTTGCGCGCTTCTTCGTTTACCTGAACTTGTTCGTCGCCTCGATGCTGGTGCTGGTGATGGCCGACAGTTTCCTGCTGATGTTCGTCGGCTGGGAGCTGGTGGGCTTGTGCTCTTATCTGTTGATCGGTTTCTGGTTCACGAACATCAAAAATGCCGAAGCCGGCCGCAAGGCGTTTGTGGTCAATCGCATTGGCGATGTGGCGTTCATTCTGGGCATCCTGCTCACGTTCGTCACGTTTGGCGCGCTGACGTTTGCCGACGTGTTCGCCGGCGTTGCGCGTAGGGGCGAATCTGTTCAGGCGGCTGTGGCAGCCATCACGTTGTTGTTGTTCATCGGGGCCACCGGCAAGAGTGCGCAGATTCCGCTGCACGTGTGGTTGCCCGACGCCATGGCCGGCCCGACGCCCGTCTCGGCGCTGATCCATGCCGCGACCATGGTGACCGCCGGCATCTACATGATGGCGCGCACCCACGTCATGTTCGAGGCCGCCCCATCCACCCAGGCGGTAGTGGCCCTGGTCGGCGCGCTGACGGCGCTTGTGGCCGGCTACACGGCGCTGACTCAGTTCGACATCAAGCGCGTGTTGGCCTACTCGACGATCAGCCAACTTGGCTTCATGGTGGCTGCGGCCGGCCTGGGAGCGTATGTGGCCGGCATGTTCCACCTGGTGACGCACGCCTTCTTCAAGGCGCTGTTGTTCCTGGCCGCCGGCTCGGTCATTCACGCGATGGAGCATCACGGGCATCATCATCATCCTGCTGACCCGCAGGACATGCGCAACATGGGCGGCTTGCGGGCGAAGCTGCCGCTCACGTTCGTGGTGTTTCTGATCGGCGGGTTGGCGCTGGCCGGCGTGCCGCCGCTGGCCGGATTCTTCTCCAAAGACGAGATCGTGCTCGACGCGCTGAAGCATAACCTGCCGGTCTTTGTGCTGCTCACCATCTCGGCCATCTTCACTGCGTTCTATGTGGGCCGGCAACTGGTGATGGTGTTCTTTGGGCAGCCGCGCAGCGACATGGCGCGCCATGCCCAAGAGTCGCCGGCTATCATGACCGCCCCGCTGGTTGTGCTGGCCGCGTTGACTGTGCTGGGCGGCGCGCTCAATCTGCCCGGCGTCGGCGCGCTGGGCTATTGGCTGTCGCCGGCAGTCGGCGAGTTCAAGACGCATCCGCTGGATGTCGGTCTGGCCGGCCTGTTTACGCTGATCGCGCTGGGGGGGCTGGCGGCCGGCTGGCTGGTCTATCGCCATGCCTTCACCACGCCAGACCTGACCGATCCATTGAGCCGGCTGGGGCCGTTGTACGCCCTGTCGAAGAATGCCTGGTATCTCGACGCGCTTTATCAGGCCGTTGTGGTCAAAGGGTTCTACACGCTCAGCAGTTTCCTGGCCTCGGTGCTCGACCTGGGCGGCATCGATGGCATTGTGAATGGCGTGGGCCGGCTGGCGCGCGGCGTGGCGGGCTGGCTGGGTCGGGCGCAAGCGGGCTTTGTGCGCGCGTATGGCGTGCTGATGCTGATCGGCGTGGTTGCGCTGGTGACGTACTTTTTGATTGTCGGCGCGAATGCGCGATAGCCGGAGGACGACATGCTATCGACCATCACTTTTCTTCCCTTGATCGGCGCGCTGATCGTGGTTGTGTTGCCGCGCGCTGCCGGCCGCGCAATGCGCAGCGTGGCAATGCTCGCTTCGCTCGCTGCATTTTTGGTATCGCTTTTGGCGCTGGCCGGCTTCGACATGTCCCAGGCCGGCTATCAGCTTGTTGAGTCGCAGCAGTGGATTCCGCAATACAACATCGGCTACAAGGTGGGCGTGGACGGGATCAGCATCTGGCTGCTGATGTTGACCACCCTGCTTTTTCCCATCGTTATTGCCGCCTCGCCGGGCGCCATTCACACGCGTGAGAAGGAATACTACGCGCTGATGCTGTTGATGGAAACGGCCACGCTGGGTGTGTTCCTGGCGCTGGACATGTTCCTGTTCTACGTGTTCTGGGAGTTCGCGCTAGTGCCGATGTATTTCATCATCGGCGTGTGGGGCGGCGAAAGGCGCGTGTACGCCTCGGTCAAGTTTTTCATCTACACGATGGCCGGCAGCGCGCTGATGCTGGTTGCCATTCTGTTCATGGGCGTCACTGCCGGCACGTTCGACCTGGAGCGGCTGGCGGCGCAGAACAGTCTGTGGTCGGCCAATACATTGCTGTTCCTGGCCTTTGCCATCGCGTTTGTGATCAAAGTGCCGCTGTTCCCATTCCACTCTTGGCTGCCCGACGCGCACACCGAGGCGCCCACGCCTGGCTCGGTGATTCTGGCGGCGGTGTTGCTGAAGATGGGCGCGTATGGTCTGATCCGCTTCAACCTGTCGTTGTTTCCCGAAGCCAGCCGGCAGCTTGCCCCGCTGATGATTGCGCTGGCCGTGATCGGCATTTTGTACGGCGCAATCGTGGCTTTTGCCCAGAGCGACGCCAAACGGCTGATTGCCTACTCGTCCGTCAGTCACATGGGTTACATCGTGTTGGGCATCTTCAGCCTGAACCAGCTTGGCGTGCAGGGCGCGCTGTTGCAGATGATTAACCATGGCCTGAGCACGGGCGGCTTGTTCATGATTGTCGGCTACCTGTACGAGCGCCGGCACACCCGCGAAATGGCGCGCTTTGGCGGGGTGTGGGCCAAGATGCCGTTGTACGGCGCCCTGGCGCTGATCCTGGTGCTAAGCTCGGTTGGGTTGCCGGCGCTCAATGGTTTCGTCGGCGAGTTCGTCATTTTGCAGGGAGCGTTCCAGGCCAACCAGCTCTGGGCGGCGTTTGCGGCATTGGGCATGGTGCTGAGCGCGGTGTACTTGCTGACTTTCTACCAAAAGATCTTCCTGGGCGAGAGCCGCGACCCGGCCAACGACACGTTGACAGACATCGACTGGCGCGAGGCGCTGGCGGTGGCGCCGCTCATCGCGCTGTGCTTTGTGATCGGCCTGTACTCGCTGCCGTTTTTCAGCGCCATGAGCGCCAGCGTGAACAGCCTGCTCGGCGCAGCCGGCATGGTCATGCGTTAACAGAATCTTCAGCGGCTATGCCGCGATCCTTGGGGCGCGGGATGGCGGCGTGAGATGGCGGCCGAAGAAGCGGATCGATCAACATCCCTTTCTCCGAGAGCGGGCTAGGGCCGTCAGGGCAAAAATGCTCGTGCTGAATGTCATGCCCGTAGCCCACAGCGCTGGTCGGTGTTATGGGCAACACGCTTCGCCCGCCTGACAGCGGCGTGGGTCAAATTGCCGCGCCGGTCGGCAGTCGATACAGATAGCGACCCTCCCCCAATCTTCAAACGTCTGGGGATGGCAGGATAATCCGTTCGGCTAGACTTGTTTGTGGAACGCTCGCTGTGTGGCCGGCGTCTAAACAAGTTGAGGTTTCCAGGCTATGACGAAGCGATTCCTGCCTCTGACTTACACTGTGCTGATCTGTGTCTTGCTGGCAGCATGTCAGCCGGCTGTGTCGACCACGCCGACTGCCCTGCCGATCGGCGACGTGTCACCGTTCATCACCGTGGCCCCGCCTCAAGCTGTGCCAGGTCAGTCGCTGACAATCAGTGGTGCAGGATGGCGGGCCAGCGAGGAGATCTCCCTCGCAGTGCAACCCGCAGACACATCGCTTGGCGTCGGGCTGTCGGGTGGGACTGTGCGCGCCGATACGCAGGGTCAGTTCCATCTGACTGTGATGTTGCCGTTGGATATGCGGTCTGGCGTGTGGATAGTCGTTGCACGTGGCGCCGGCCCAGAGCGAGCTGCCAGCGTTGCATTTGCTGTGCTGGAGCCGACGCGAGCGCCGGGCGCGCTGATGACGTTGACGCCGACCGGTCCTGCGTTGTCCGAGACGCCGACGCAGTCGCCGACGCCGCTGCCGATCTCGACCCCAACGCCGACCTTGTCGCCGGCGACCTTGTCGCCGGCGACCTTGCCGCCGGCGTCCACTGCAACACACCAGCCGCCCACACCGACGCGCACCTCGCCGCCAAGGCCCACTGCCACGCCCCCAGTTATCACAGATTGGCGTGGTGACTACTTCACCACGCCAACACCGACCGGTAACCCGGCTTTTACCCGCAACGACCTTGCGATTTATTTCGCCTGGGGTGACCAGTCGCCCGATCCACGTCTCAGCGCCGACGGGTTTTCAGTCCGCTGGACGCGCCGGCTGTATTTCGACCCCGGCCTGTATCGCTTCACCGTGCGCATGGATGACGGCGCGCGTGTGTTTGTCGACGGGGTCATGGTCATCGATCAATGGCGCGATGGCGCGGCGCGCGAGGCGTCCACCGACCTGACCCTCAGCGCAGGTGACCATGATCTGCGGGTCGAGTATTACGAGCGCGGTGGTGCAGCCCTGATCAGCTTCAGCTACACACGCATTACCCTGCCCCCCACGCCGACACCTTCCCGCACGCCGGCGCCGGCTACACCCACGCCCACTGCATCGCCTACACTGCCCGCAACATCATCGCCCACACCTTCAGTCACGCCAATTCCACTGCCCACTCAGGCGCCGCCGCCCACGACAACCCCCCGCCCGACGCCGATTCCTGTGCCCACGAACACGCCCACGCGCCGGCCGACGGCTACGCCAACCCCCACGCCCACCGCCAGCCCTACGGCCACGGCCACACCCATTCCGCTCCCGGCTACCGCGACCGCCACAGCCATACCGGACTACACTGCCACGCCGACGCGCACCCCCAGCCCAACCGTGACCGACACCCCGGCGCCGCCCACGGCCACCCCAACCGAACAGCCGACCGACACGCCGGCGCCGCCCACAGCCACGCCGACCGAAGCGCCGACCGACACGCCGGCGCCGCCCACGGCCACCCCAACCGAACAGCCGACCGATACCCCTGTGCCATTGCCGACCGAGACGGTCGCGCCCGGCGAGCTGCCGACGGCAACCGTGACGCTATCGCGCACCGTTCTGCTGATCGAGGGCGAGAACTGGCCGGCTGCTGCGCGTGTGACAGTGTCCTTGAGCGCCAGTGCCACCGGCGCGAACGCCAGGCGCGTCGGTGAAGTGCGCGCCAACCGCATGGGCGACCTGGCCGGTCAGATCGAATTACGCCAAGTGCCGAGCACGGCGAGGTATGCCGTCTTGCGCACCGGTCAGATTCGCCTGATCGTGCCGATTCAGCACATCGAGGCGTTGCCGGAGGCTGCGCGTCCGCGCCAATAAAGTCAGGAGCGCCGTTGTCTGAGCCAGGGGCTGAGCCTGTCGCAGGCGATAGTGGCTTCAGGAGTTCAGACACGCTCAGCCGCCGATTATTCAGCTCGTGGAAACTCGTCACCAGCCGCACTGTCGTAATGCTACACTGTGGCCCAAATGGCAACGATAAAGCCTTTTTGCGGGATTCGCTATCGCCTGAGCGATACTATCGATTTGTCTCACCTCATTACCCAACCCTACGATCGCATCCACGATGCCGAGCAGGCCGCCTATTATGCGCTGCACCCGCACAACTTCGTGCGTATCGAGATGGGCAGGCGCCATCCAGACACGCCGACCGATAATGTCTATACCCGCGCGCGCGCTCACGCACAGTCATGGCTCCAACAAGGCATCCTGATGCGCGAACGTATCCCGGCGCTGTATGTCATCGAGCAGCGTTTTAATGCGCCCGACGGTCGCCCCCTCACGCGGCGCGGGGTGACAGCCGCGCTGTCGCTCACCCGCTTCGACGAGGGAATCATTCTGCCCCACGAGCGCACGCTGAGCGGCCCCAAGACCGACCGGCTCAATCTCACCCGTGCGACAGAAACAGCCTGGGGGCACATCTTCGTACTGTATCCCGACGCGACCAACCAGATCGATCGGCTTTTGCAGCCGTTTGTCGAAGCGCATGCGCCGATTGTGGCGCGCGAGCAAATCATCGAGCCGGACGTGGTGCAACGCGTGTGGGTAGTGGACGATGCGGCCATCATCGCGGCGGTTGTGGAGGAGATGGCTCCCAAACGCCGGCTCATCATTGCAGACGGCCATCATCGCTATGAGACGGCGCTGAACTATCGCGATGAGATGCGCGCCCGGCATCCTGACGCGCCGGCCAACGCTGCATTCAACTTTGGCCTGGTTACATTCGTCAGCATGAGCGATCCGGGGCTGACGATTTTGCCCACCCATCGGTTGATTCATTCCTATGCGCGCCTGAGCAGCGCCGAAGTGTTGAACGCGCTGGCCCCTTACTTCTACATTCAACCCATGCCCACGCGCGCAGCGTGGTTGCAGGCGCTGTCCAATGCGCCGGCCGATCGGCCCACCTTTGGCTTCTATGACGGCGCGCACACCCTGCTCACGTTGCATGCGCCCGAGGCGATGGAGCAGCTTGCGCCAGAACGCCACCCGGCCTGGCGCACGCTCGATGTGGCCGTGCTGCACAAGATTGTTTTAGAGCATGTGATGGGGCTGACGCAAGACAGCATCGCCCGGCAGGAGAATATCCGTTACCTGCGCGACGCCGGCCCTGGTTATGAGGCGGTCGATCGCGCCGAGGCCAACTTCCTGTTCGTCCTCAATCCGACGCGCATCGAGCAGGTGCGCGCCTGCGCCGAGGCCGGCGAGGTCATGCCGCAGAAATCCACCGATTTCTACCCCAAGATCATCAGCGGTTGGGTCGCCTTGCCGCTGACAGGCCTGATCGAGTAGCATGCCGGCTCGACGTTTGACATTCTGGACATTGTGGCAGTCGCCGATGCGATCCCGCAGCATGTCCAGGCCAAAGCCGCCTAGTTCTTGCACGAGCGGCGCCCGTTGCAGGCGCTGAGATGAAAAGGTGAAATTGGTCGGCCCGACCGCAGACAGGGGCGCGATGCCAATCGCGCCCCTGCTTGTTTAGGCTGGTCGATTGCCAGCAGGCCAATCGTTGGCCTGGAGTCATCTTGATCAGCCATTCCTTTTGCATACTACAAGGCATGGACGCTCGACCTGGATGTGGCGCGTTGGGTTGCTTGACTGTCGGGGCAAACATAGACTGCCCCACCTTGCTGACGGGGTATACGCAGCTTAAATTATCATTTAGGCATTGTGCGCCATGACCACGCGAGACAACGGGCTGCTGGAATTGAGAGTGTTTGGCCGGCCGCGGCTGTTGATAGACCGCCGCGAAGTGCATTTCCGCCGGCGACAACCGCTTGCCATTCTGTCGGTGCTGGCGCTCAGCAACCGTCCTGTCACGCGCGACGAGCTGACGTATCTAATCTGGCCCGACGCTGCCCAAGAAGTCGCCAGGCAGCGTCTGCGTCGCTCGCTCTCGGAACTGCGCCAGGCGCTGGGGCCGGGCGCCGCTCAGGCTCTGCCCGACCCGACCAGTTTGCCAGGCAGCCTGCTGTATCTCGATCCACAAACCTGCCGGGTGGACGCGCGCGAATTTCTGAGCCTGTTCGACCAGGCCCACGGCTTGCCAGATCCTGACGGCCTGCGCGCCGCCGAACAAGCCGCCACGCTCGGCGCTGCGCCCTTGCTGCAAGGCCTCGATTTGAACGACGCGCCTGAATTTGAAATCTGGCTGCGCGATAAGCGCGAGCTGTTTGAGCGGCTGCGCCTGGATGTGTTGAGGCGCATGGCCAGTGGATATGTGGCGCTGGGCGATTACGCACGCGCCCTCGCTACCGTTCAGCAAGCGCTGACACTGGACACACTGTCTGAGGATTTACATCGCAAGGCGATGTGGCTGTATGCTGTGACCGAGCGGCGCAGCGACGCTGCCCGCCAATATGCCTGGTGCGCTGCGCTGCTTGAGCGCGAGCTGGTCATTCTGCCCGATGACCTGACACGCGCTTTGCATCAAGCCATCCTTGAAGACCGCGCCGAGCCTGCCCGCGAGCTGGCTTTTCCGACGCCGGCCACCGGCACGCCGGCGCAGCCCAACTCGCCTCGCATCACCGACGTATCGCTTGCCATGGCGTGGCCGCCCCCCGACGTGCGCGATGCGCTCGCTGCCGCCATCGCGCGCGCGTTGGACGATACATCGAAAGTGGTGTGGATTACCGGCCCGGCCGGCGCAGGCAAAAACAGGCTGCTGCAGGCGGCGCTATCCGCCCTGCCGCAACACGTGCCGGGCGCAGCCTTGAGCATCTGGTCCGTCAGCGCGCGCGGGCTGGACGATGGCTCGCCCTTTGCGCTGATGCGCGCCTTGCTCGACGTTGCCTTGCGCGAGCAATTGGCGCGGCCAGCCGAGCGCGGGGGATTCTCTACCGGCGCACACCTCTGGAGCGGCGAAGCCACCCGCCTGTTGCCTGAATTGCGCACTGTCTTCTCGCAGTTGTCGCAGTGGCAGCCTGTCGCGCTAACCGACCTTTCGGCCACAACGCCGCAGTCTGTCCTGCGGCGGCGTCTGTTGCAGGCTTTACCGCGCGCGCTGCGGGCGCTGGCCGCTGACCGGCCGGTAATCATCGCCCTGAACGATCTGGACTCGGCAGATGCTTCCTCGCTAGATGCAGTGGGATGGCTGGCGCGCGCGTTGGACGGCGCCAGCATGGCGCTCGTGGTCACCTGCCGCGACGCAGAGAACGGGCTGCATGAGCTGAACGCGCTGTTGGCTGACCTGAGCGCGCGCGGTCTGCTGCGCGAGTGGAAGACGCCGCCGCTCGAGCGGGCCGATGCGCTGGCCTTAGCACGACAACTTGCTGTGCCGGCCAGACTGGCCGAGGCCATCTGGCAGCGCGCAGAGGGCAGTCGCTTTGCCATCCTGGAAATGTTGCGCGCTGCGGCAGCGTCGGGCCAACCGGGTGAATCAGCCGCGCCGCCTTCGTTGCGTGCTGCCATTGCGATCAACTTGCGTGCGCTCGATCCTATCACGCGCCAGGTTCTGGAGGCAGCCGCTATCCTCGGTGGCGACACGGCCCACTGGCTGCAACATGTCAGCGGGCGCGCCCCGGACGAAGTGGAACGCGCCTGCGACACCTTGTTGGCCTGCGGTTGGTTTACATTGGCCGGCGAACGTTACATCCTCAGTTCGCCAGAGATACGCCAGGTGGTGCTGGAGCAATTGACCACAGCGCGCCGGCAGCGTTTGCACAGCCAGGCCGCGCTGTTGCTGCGTCAGCATGGGCGCGATGCGCATGTCATTGCGCGCCATCTGGAAGCCGCCGGCCAGCCTGACCAGGCCGCCGAGATGTGGTTGGAGGCTGCGCGACGCGCGCAGGAGTTGTATGTCTCTGAGGCCGCTCTGGCTGCCGTGCAGCGTGGCCTGGCGCTGACCGGCGACTTGGGTTTACAGTTTGCGTTGCTGTCTGAGCAAGAGGATGCCCTGCATCATCTGGGCCAGCGCGAGGCGCAGGCCGAGACATTGAATGCGCTTGAACCCCTGCTGGAGTCCAACCCAGATCATCCCGAATGGCAGACGGAACTCTACCGCCGACGCGGTCGCCTGGCCCTGGCGTGCAATGCCTGGGCTGAGGCCGTTGATGCGTTGCAGCGCGCCGCCGCTTGCACCCTGCATAACGACGTGCAGGTGCTGCTGCTGTTGGGCCGCGCGTTGGCACACAGCCAGCGCTGGGATCAAGCCGAGTCCACGTTGCAACGTGCACAGGCGTTGGCCGAGCAGCAAACCGATGCTGATAATCAAGTGCGCGTCTGGTTGTTGCGAGCGGAGATAGCGCAATGGCGCGAGCGCTACGACCTGGCCGAAGCGGCGCTCGAACAAGCCATCCGCTTGGCCGGCGCGCAGTCCATGCTGTTGCCGCATATCATGTTGATGCGGGGTTCGATCGCTTCGCTGCGCAATGATTTTGCCGGCGCGCTCACCTATGGTCAAGAGGCGCTGCGCTTGTTTGCTCGACGTGGCGCGCCCGATGCCGAAGCCAACGCCCAGACGCTGATCGCCCGCATGTGCGCTCGCTTGGGCCGGATCAACGAGGCGCTGGCTGCCTACGCCGCCGCCTACGCAGGCTACGCCGCGCTTGACCTGCGCCAGGGCATGGCCGCCGCGCGCGTCAACGCCAGCACGCTGGCCCTGCGCAGCGGCGACTTTGAACAAGGCATCGCCTTGGCGCGCGAGGCATACGCGCTGTTCGAGGCGATTCAGGACGCGCGCGGGCTGTGCGTGGCGGCCAGCAATATCGGCGCGGCATACGTCTGGCTGGCACAGGGCGCGGAGGGCGAACGCTGGCTGCGCGAGTCATATGCCCGCGCCAGCCAGGTCAATCTGCCGGAGCAACAGGCCGCTGCCCTGGCCAACCTGGGCGCGGCGCTGCTGCAACAGGGCCGGCTGGATGAAGCGCGTCAGCACATGGAACAGGGCTTGGCCCTGCGCAGCGCACAGGGCCACTTGGACGTGAGCATAGACCGCGCCTTTCTGTCTATCGCCTGCCTGCGCCTGGGCGATCTATGCTCGGCAGATTCGTATAGCGCTCAAGCCATTGCTGATCTGGAGCGGATGCCACAGGTCGAAAATCCCCAGCAGGTCTGGTTTGCGCGCGCTCAAGTGCTGCGGGCGATCGACCAGGCCGGCGGCGAATCGCGCGCTGCCTTGGCACAAGCCGTCGCCCACCTCCAGCAAGTCGAGGCAGCACTGCCCGAAACTCAGCGCGAGCATTACCGATCCGCTTTTGCCTTCAACCGCGCCATCCTGCGCGCCTTCAACGAAAACACCTGGCCCGATCCGCCGTCTCTGACGTAAAACCCGCTCTCCTCTGCCCACCATCCCTCCAACCTGCAAACACGACAATGCGCTAACAAGCCACTTACTCGTGTGGACGTTTTGTGGACGCCTCGACCATATACTGGCGGCTTAAGGAGAGACCAAACAAATGAAGCGCGCTTATCTTGTTAGCCTTGCCTTGACGTTTATCTTGTCCGCCTGTTCGTCGGGCGCGGCTACCGACTCGAGCGTTTCGCCCACAGGCAATGCCGAGCCGGCTGCTGTCTCAGTCGAGACGCCCACAGCCACCTCAGCAGCGACCGAAGCGCCGGCTGCGGCGCCTACAAGTGCATCTGCGCCAACTGAGGCGCCAACCGCGCCACCTACGGCCGCCTCCGCACCGACCGAAGCGCCTACAGCCGTCCCGCAGCCAACGGCAGAGGACGCATCGCAGGACGTCGGCGCGTGCGCGAATCGCTACCTGCCGGTGGCGCAGGGCGCATCGTGGGAGTATCGGATGAGCGGCCTGAGCGCCGGTACGTTCACACGCGTCGTCGCCAACGTCCGGCCGGATGGCTTCGATGATTATGACACCTTCGATGTCGGCACCACGCGCGCCGGTAGCTGGGCGTGCCGAAACGGTGATCTGATCGCCCTGACGCCGTCATCCAACCCGGTTGTTACCGCAGCAGACGCGCAGTTTGATTTCACCGTCGAGTCAAACGAAGGCGTTACCTTGCCGGCTGATCCTGAGCCGGGCCAGAGCTGGACGCAGAAGGTGGTGTATCTGGGTGAGCAATCGGTCGGCGGCGTCACGCTGAAGTCCCGTAACGTCGTAGAGACGTCGTGCAAAGCCGCCAACATCGAGGCTGTCGCCGTGCCGGCCGGCGAGTTTGAGGCGTTGCGAGTGAACTGCAAAACGAACTTCCAGATCACCCTCTCCGGCGGTCCGGCCGGTTTGCCCGGTCTCACGCTAAACATGACCGAGACGCGCTGGCTCGCGCCGGGCGTAGGGCTGGTCAAGTCGAGCAGCTCTAGCGACATGGGCGCTATAGAGATCGTCCTGCTGGCCTACCGCGCGCCATAGCTCCGCGGCGCCGGCAGCCGGCCTCCCTGGAATGTCCGCTACCGCCTCGCATTGCAAGCAATGCAAGAAACATGCGGCGCCCTGCGGCGCGTTTGGAGGAGGATTCCTCGGTCATTTCGCGACAGGTGATGCGTCTGACCTGCCGACTTGTGGGCGACCGGTGGCTGCCGCCTGCGTCGGCGCGCACACCCCGTTATACATTATGTCTAAACAAGTATGTCTAAACAAGCAGGCATGGCGTTATGCGGCGATGTCCACGTGGACGCCGGCGACCTGTGATCTGTGATGTGGACGTTTTGTGGACGTTTCCCCTATAGCATGGGGCATCTTGCTTCGGCAGGTGTCGAGACGGAACTTACCATTTCTTTACTTACGGAGGGTTTGAAATGAGACTTGCCGCTCATCTTTCTAAACAAACGCTTTGGATTGCTCTCCTTGCACTGGGAGTCTGGTGGTGGCTGAGGGCCAGCCCGGCTCAGGCGCAGGAAATACCGCCCCAGGAGCGGGTGATCGTTCGTCCCGATTTGGCCTACCCGGCTGAATATCCAACTGAAACTCCGGAGCGGCGCACCGAAGAGGCCCGAACAGGCGAACGACCGACAACAGCCTCGTTGCCAAGTGATCGAAGGGCAGCCTCGCTGCGCGAGTGGGTGCAGCCGGCGCCCGACTGGTCATCTATCGCGCTGGCCGGCGCGCCGACGGGCGCGGGGCGCTATGCGCCGGC
>JAEANN010000004.1 GCA_016841965.1 Candidatus Roseilinea mizusawaensis
TGGCAACCCGAACAATTGCAGGAAAGACGGTTGAAGTAAACGAGGAAGGTTTTCTGACTAAGCCAGAGGAATGGACGAAAGAAATCGCCATTGCGCTGGCTAAAGAGGAGGGCATTCCTGAACTGACCGAGGCGCACTGGAAAGTGATCGAGTTTTGCCGGCAGGACGCCGGGGCGACCGGCAAAGCGCCCACGCTGCGCCGCATCACCACAGCAGCCGGCGTTTCGACGAAGGATATGTTCGCCCTGTTCCCCAAAGGGCCGGCTAAGAAAGTGGCGCGCATTTCCGGGCTGGGCAAGCCGGAGGGCTGCGTTTAGTCAGGATGGCCGGCGCGCGCCGGCTGTTCATTCATTCACGGAGCAACTGCAATGGCTGACGAAACCCGCAAGATTGCGTTCATCTGCTCGAAGGGCGACCTGGATATGGCTTACCCGGCCCTGGTGATGGGCTGGGCTGCGTTGGGCAATGGCATCGATGTCACCATCTTCTTCACGTTCTGGGGCATGGACATGATCCGCAAGACGCGCCAGGATCATCTGGAGATTGCGCCGGTCGCCAATACGGCCATGAAGATGAGCATGATGGGCCTGAAAGGCGCGGACAATCTGGGCATCCCGAACTTCATGGGCGCTTTGCCCGGCATGACCGCCTTCGCCACCAAGCTGATGAAGGACAAGATGAAGGCCCTGGGCGTGCCTCCGATCAGCGAATACATTCAAATGCTCGTTGATGGTGGCGCCAAGCTGTACGCGTGCAAGATGTCGGTCGACATGATGGGCCTGAAGAAAGAGGATTTTGTGGACGGCGTGATCGACATTGTCACAGCCGGCGACTTCATGGACATGACCGAAGGGGCGCAGATCATCTTTATCTAGCGCCGGGCGCCATTCAAAGCAACAACGAAAGCCGGCCCCGTATATCGGGGCCGGCTTTGTTTCTCAGGCCGGCAGAACGCGAATCAAGCCGCTTATCAAGCCGCTTATCAAGCCGCTTATCAAACCGCTTACATCGCCACGACAAAGGCGACCGCGTATTCGCGCTCATGCGTGAGTGAGACCGACCACTGAGTGAGGCCGAGTTCCTCGGCGCGCAACGCGGCGCGGCCATGCAGCCGGATCAGCGGCTTGCCACGGCCATCGCCAATGATCTCCGCCTCATGCCACAAGATGCCGTCGCGAGCCAAAATGCGCATCCCCACGCCAAGCGCCTTCGAGACCGCCTCCTTGGCGGCGAAACGCACGGCCAGCTCAGGGATGCGCTCACGGCAGTACAAGCGCTCCAACGGGGTATACACGCGCTCCAAGAAACGCGCGCCGAATTCACGCACCGCGCGTTCGACGCGCGGCACATAGATGATGTCAACGCCGGTGGTCAGCATGGCAGGGGTGGGCAGGTTAGTCGGATGGGTCAAGCTCCTAAGATTTGCACAGTGTTTAGGCGCATCCGATGGTCAATCCTAAATCCTCAATCCAAAATCGGGATCACGGGCCGGCAGTGACCATCACGAAATTGTCGGGGTCGAGCCATTTGCGGGCAGCGGCTTGAATGTCTGCGGACGTAATCGCACGGACAAGCTCTGGATAGTGCAACAGATAATCCAGGCCCAAGTCATAGCGCACCATGTTCAGGATCTGGTTGGCGATGCCTTCGTTGGTTTCCATCTGCAAGGGCAAGCTGCCGCTGAAATAGGACTGAGTGTCCTGCAACTCTTGAGGGCGAACTTTGCGGTCGCGGATGCGACGCACCTCGGCCAGAGAGATTTCCACGACGCGATCGAGCGATGCAGGATTGGCGCCGGCGTAGATATACCAGGCGCCTGGCCCGATGCCGCCCTCGAACCGGCTGCCGATGTAGTACACCAGACCTTCATCCTTGCGTACGCTTTCGCCCAGCCGCCCATACATGCCGAATTGTCCAAGGATGCTGTTCATCAGAGCGAGCCTGGTCCAGTCGGGGTCATGGCGGGAGGGGCCGGGATAGCCCAGCATCAAACTACTCTGGGCTTTGCCGGGCATGGAAACATGCCGGCAGTGCTGGCCCTCAATTTTGGGCGCGGGGGGCAGATCCTGGCGCGCGCGTCGCGTCGCATGCCAGTCCCCAAATGCGCGCTGGACGAGGGCGTGAGCGTCTTCGGCCCTGACCCCCCCGACAACCGTGATCATCATTCCCTGGGGCGCGAAGTATGTCTGGTGGAAAGCGACCAGGTCATCGCGGGTGATAGCGCGCGCCGTCTCCGGGTAGCCGTCGATGGAATAACGATAAGGATGCCCCTCCGGATAGCACAATTCGTTGAAGGCCAGGCCGGCCATGGCGCGTGTGCTATTGGCGCGCTCTTCGAGCGAGGTCAGCCACTCGCCCCGCTCTTTCTCGATTTCGGCTGCGGGGAATGTGGGGCGAATGAGCACGTCGCTCAGCAGGTCCAGCATGAGCGGCAAATCTTCGGCCAGGCTTTTGGTGTAGAAGCCAGTAGTGTGCATGCTGCCGGACACGCCAATGGTTGCGCCAATGGACTCGACGCGCTCGAAAATCTGTTCGTAGCTGAGACTGCCAGCGCCGCGGGTGAGGCAATCGGCAACAAAGCCGGCCAGGCCGGCGCGGTTTGGCCGGCCCTCCAGCGCCGCAGAGCCCGGCGCGCCTGCGGGCGCTTCATCACGCGCGCCGGCCATTAGATAGCCGCTGACAACCACAGCCGGACTGGCGAAGTTCTCGTAGGCGAACACGCGGATGCCGTTACTCATCTCGGCCTGAGCGATGTTTGCCGCGCACGGCACAGACAGGGGACGGGATCGCGATCGAGATTTGGGATTGCGTGCAGGCATAGGAGTCATCAGCGTGTAGTTTGGCCGGGCGTCATCCTTGAGGAAGATAGCGCCCAACGGTCACGGCGTCTCGCGTGAGATAAGCATTGGCGACGCGCTGCACATCCTCGACGGTCACAGCAGACAGACGATCGAGGTAAGTATGGACCCATGTGTAATCAGCGAACATTTCGCAAAAGCCGAGGTAGAACGCCTGGTTGGTCACACTTTCAGAGCCGAACACGAACTGGGCTTTGGTTTGCTTGATGGCCTTGTCCAGTTCGGCCTGTGTGACGGGCTCGTGTTTGACGTGCTCCAGTTCGGCCCACAGGGCGCGTTCGAGGTCTTCGATGTCGCCGCCCGGCTGCGCCGTGGCAAAGAACGCGTAGAGGTATGGGTCGATGGTCGGGGTGACGCCGCCGCTGATGTCGGCGGCGAGGCCGGTGTCAACCAGGGCTTTGCTCAGCCGGCTGCTGCGATTGGTGGTGGCGCCGCCGGTGAACGACAACCCGCTGGCGCCGCATAACACCGAATCGAGCGCAACCAGAGGAAAGAAATCTGGATGCGACGCAGCGACGCTGCGGAATGCCAGCATCAGGTAGTGGGTCGTTCCTTCGCCTTTGACAGTGACGCGCCGTTCGCCGGTCTGGGCCGGCTCTACGCTGGTCACGCGCGGGAGGCGCGCGGCCGGCTTGAGCCGGCCAAAGCGCCGGACGACCTTGTCCAGCATCTCGCGCGCATCAAAATCGCCGGCGATGGCGACGACGGCGTTGTTCGGGACGTAGTAGGTCTTGTAGAAACCACACAGGTCCTCGCGGGTCATGGCCCGCAGATCGCACAGGTGGCCGATCACTTCATGGCCGTAGGGGTGCGCTTTGAAGGCTGCGGCTTTCACTTCCTCGAACAGGCGGAACGACGGGCTGTTCTCCGAGCCTTGCCGCTCGTTGATGATGACCAGGCGCTCTTTGTTCACCTCGGTGGGTTTGATGAGGGCATTCACCATGCGGTCGGCCTCGATCTCCAGCGCCAGGTCGATCTTGTCAGAGGGCATGGTCTCGTAGTAAGTGGTCCAATCGATCCAGGTCATGCCGTTGCGGGCGCCCCCCTCGCGGCTGACCATCCGATCGAG
The DNA here is from genome assembly GCA_016841965.1 of Candidatus Roseilinea mizusawaensis. Lineage (GTDB taxonomy): Bacteria > Chloroflexota > Anaerolineae > J036 > Brachytrichaceae > Roseilinea > Roseilinea mizusawaensis. The sequence goes on from JAEANN010000004.1 coordinate 3,928, forward strand.
GTCGTTTTCAGAATAGCGGTATGTGCCCTTGAAGAGCATGTGCTCGACCCAGTGTGAGATGCCGGTGATGCCGGGATGCTCGTTGCGCGAGCCAACGCGATACCAGACCCACAAAGACGCAACGGGCGCGGTGTGAATCTCTCTCAGCAGCACCGTCAGGCCGTTGGGCAGCACAGCCTTCATCG
>JAEANN010000023.1 GCA_016841965.1 Candidatus Roseilinea mizusawaensis
GGATTTGCCGGCGCCGTTTTCGCCGAGCAGCGCATGCACCTCGCCGGGGTACAGGTCAAGTGAGACATCGTCCAGCGCCTGCGTGGCATCAAATCTTTTGGAGATATGACGCATCTCCAACACGGGCTTTTTCGCATCTGATGACGACATCATAGGGGAAGGTAGGTATCATACTTTCGATTGTCTCGCTTGACAAGCCACTCGCTTGCAAGCGCAGCGCATGCGTCTGGGGCGCTATCCCTTCAGTCCGGTTAGCGTGATGCCACGAATGATCTGCTTCTGAAAGATGAGGAACAGGATGATAGGCGGTGTGCTGGCGATGGCCAGGCCGGCGATGATGAGGTTCATTGGCTCTTGCATGCGCGCGCTCAGCCGCCACAGCGCCACCATGATCGGCTGAAGCTCTACTTTGGATAGCACCAGAAAGGGCCAGAAAAAATCTTTCCATGCGCCGATGAGTGTGAAGATCGACACGACCGCCAGCACCGGCCTGGACAACGGGATCATGATCTGGGTCAGAATGCGCACGGCGCCGGCGCCGTCGATGTTGGCGGCGTCGATCAAGTCCTGCGGAATCTCGTCGAAGAAGCTCTTCAGCACGAAGATGTTGAATGCGCTGGCTGCGCCCGGCAACCACACGCCCCACCATGTGTCGATCAGGGGAATGTTCGCGATGGGCAGACTGACCACCGTCAGATAGGCCGGGATCAGGTAAGCCATCGATGGCACCATGAGCGTGCTGAGGAACAGAAAGAGGACAACTTTGCCGCCGGCCGGCTTCAGCTTCGACAGCGAGAAGGCAGCCGAGGTGGACACCACCAGTTGAATGACCAGCGCCCCAAACGCCAGAATCAGCGTGTTGGCAAAGTAGCGCGTGTAATTTAAGTTGTCCCATGCCTTCAGGTAGTTCTCCCAGTGCGCCTCAGTGGGCACGAGGGTGGGCGGCATGCGAATCAGTTCGCCAGTGTCTTTGAGCGCGCCGCTGTACATCCAATAAATGGGGAACAGGGTGGTCATGGTGAGCGCGACGAGTGTGCCAAACACCAGCCAGTAGGCGGCGCGTTTGGCCGGCGAGCGGAGTTCCAGTGGCGAGATCAATGTGCGCTCGTTAGAGTCGAATTGCGCCGGCCTGGAAGGGTGGCCGCGCAGCCAGGACAGGTTCACAGACAGGGATCGAGCCATGGCGTGTTACAGGCTTTGGGAGATGCGACGTGTCAACCACATGTACAGGATCGAGAACGCCACAAGCACGAAGAACAGGATCAGCCCCAGCGCCGCTGCTGCGCCGAAGTTGTAGAAGCGGAACCCGTAGCGGTACAGCAGCATCACCACGCTCAGTGTGGCGTTGGCCGGCCCGCCGTCGGTCATCACGAACGGTTCGGTGAACAACTGCATGGTGCCGATGATCTGCAACACCAGCAGGATGAGCATCACGCCGCGAATCTGCGGCAGGGTGATGTGCCACAGCCTGCGCCACAGGCTGGCTCCATCAATCTCGGCAGCTTCGTACAGATGTGACGGAACCCCTTGCAACGCGGCTAGATAGAGCAGCATGGTGCCGCCGGCGTTCGCCCACGTGGAGAGCACAACCAGACAGAGCATCACCAGATTGCGGTCGAACAACCAGCGCTGCGTCGGCAGGCCGATCGCCTGCAGAATGGCGTTGAACAGGCCGGTGTCCATGTCATAGAACCATTTCCACAACAGCACCGACACCATTGGCGGCAGGATCACCGGCAGGTAGTAGGCCAGCCGGAAGTACGACTTGCCGCGCTTCATCTCATTGACCAGAATCGCAAGCATCACCGGCATCAGATAGCCGATCAACAGTGCCAGCATGGTGAACTGGAGCGTGTTGCGCCAGGCAATCGGCATGAGGGGGTCGTTGAACACGAATTCAAAGTTGCTCCAGCCGACCCATTCCGCCCCTTTCACCAAATCGTATTTCTGAAAGCTGATGATGAAGCCGCGCACGATGGGATACCAGGAGAATGTGGCGAATGCCAACAGCGCCGGCAACAGGAAGAGATAGCCAACTGCGTTGCGTCGCAGCGAGGCCAACAGGCGCAGTCGGGCGCGCGGGGCTGCTAGGGCGGGTGGTGTGTTCATCTCGTGTCCGGTGGGAAGGCCGGCTGCAAGTCCCGGCGCTGCCCCGATGGGGTGGGCAGCGCCGGGATGCGAATCAAGCACGTACAGTCGCGCGCTTTACTTGATCTGATCCAGCACTTGCGCCTGGAACATCTTGACAGACTCGTCCAGCAGGCTCTGCGGATCGGCGTTCTTGTCAGAGGCGATTGCGCCCAGCACATTCGCCAGCTCGGTGTACAGCTTTTGCGCTTCGACCGGCGGCTCTGGCTTCATGGTGATGTTGGTCGCGTTCATGTAGGGTGCGAAGTTCTCCAGCGGCACATTGACATACTGCTTCAGAATCTCGTCGCGTTTGGCCTGATAGTCGCCGGTGAACAACGGGAGCGAAGGGATGCCGATCAACTCGCCACGCTCTTTCTTGGTCTTCAGATCCAGCTCATACGTGGCCAGATCAAAGTCGCGGTACAGCGACCACTCAACCGCTGCCTGCAAGACTTCGGGCGACGCCTTGGGGCTGAACAGCCAGGCCGCCCCGCCGGTGAGGGTGGCGTTGCCGCCGGCCTGCGGCATTGGCCCTTCGCCATAGTTCTCGACCTTTGCGCCCAGGTTGTCGTGCATCCAGAACAGAAGATCGGGCGCCTTGATGTGCATTGCGGCTTCGCCGTTGGTCAGCGATGTGGCAGCGGCCACGCCATCCTGCACCAGCTTCACCGTCTCATCGTTCCACAGCATCTCTTTGAGCAGGGTCAGCGCCTTGACAGTGGCTTCGTCGTTGTAAGTGGCGACCCACTTGCCATCCTTCTTTTCGATCAGATTAGCGCCAAAGCTATAGGCGATGGCGGTAAAGAGCCAGCCGCCCTCGCCGGTGGCCGGCATCAACTGGAAGCCGAACTTGCCGGTCTTGTCCTTGATAGTCTTGGCGGTTTCTCGCAGTTCGTCCCATGTCAGCGGCGGCTTGTTGGGGTCGAGGCCGGCTTCCTCGAACAGCGCTCGGTTGTACAACAGGCCGATGGCGTAGCCGTTGACCGGCAAACCGTACACGCGGCCATTGGCATCCTGCACCACCTGCAACACGCCGGGGTTGAAGCTCTTGAAGCCTTCCCACTTGCTGAGCAGGTCGGTAATGTCGGCGGCGTAGCCGTTAGCGATCATGTTCTGCGGCTCGGTGAAGGCCACCAGATAGGTGTCCTCGATTGTGCCGGCAGCCAAGCGGGCCGGGAATGTGGCGGCGTCGAAGGGGCTGGGATTGGCCACGATTTCCACATCGGGCCGGATCTCTTTGAAGCCCAGCGTCAGCAGCTTGTGGCGCGCCAGTTGTACGCCGCTATTTTCATCCGGGCCGTTGGTCGAGGTGACCTTGATGATGGCCGCCGGGATGGGAGTGGCTTCCACCACTTTCTCGACCTGAACGACCTTCTCGACTTCAACGACTTTTGTGACTTCGACCTGTTTCTCGACTTCTTTGGTGACAACAACGGTCTGTGGCGCGCAGGCGCTCAACAGCACCGCAGTCAAAACGGTGAATCCGATCACGCCTTTCACACGAGTGAATTTCATCGGGTCATTGCTCCTGATTTGAACTGGATGTGCGGATGCATGCGCGTTGGCCGGCGAACCGACCACGCGCCCTTGTCGGGTGGTATCGCATAGTGAACTGGAGATCAGAGTTTGGCGGGTCTCACCTCCTGGGGTTGGGTTCGGTATCTGGATTGCTGATGCGCCGGCGCTCGCGTGCTGCGCCTGGCTGGTCGTTGCGGCGCGCGCCAGACGACGCCCGGACAACAAGCTCGGTAGGCAGCACAATCTCACGGGGTGGCAACGCGGGATTTGCGAGCCGGCTCAACAGCAACTCTGCCGCCTGCATGCCGATGGCCTGTTTCGGTTGCGCCACGGTGGTCAGAGGCGTCGGCATGTAGGCAGCAATGGCGAGGTCGTCGAAGCCGGCGACAGCGATATCCTGGGGCACGCGCAGCTTGCGCGCTGTCAGATATCGCATAACGCCAAAGGCGATGAAGTCGTTGATGCAGAACAGCGCAGTTGGCGCGTCTTGCATGTTCAGCAATTGCTGCACCGGCGCCAGTTCATCTGTGCTGTACTCGGGCACAATGCTGCTGCCGCTAGGCTGCCCAGGGCGCAATGCTAACGACACGGCTGCCAGGGGCGGCATGCCGGCCTCGCGCAAAGCCTTTTCGTAGCCGGCGATGCGGTCTTGCACGCTGCTGGGGCGGTCAGGCGCGGTGATGCAGGCAATGCGCGTGTGGCCGACTGAAAGCAAATGCCGCACGGCGAGGTACGCGCCGCGCTGATTGTCGGCCAGCACGACATCCGTCTGGATGCCTGGCAGCCGGCGGTCGATGGCCACGAGGGGAAAGTCCGGCGCGAAATACTGGCGCGCCAGCGCCGCTTCACCTTCCTCTGACAGCGGAAACAGAATAATGCCGGATGCGCCCTCGGCCTGAAGTCGCTCGAATTGCGCGCGCTCCACCTCCAGATTTCCATCGGAGTGGCAGAAGATGAGGCTGTATCCGGCGCGATGCAACACGCTCTCTGCCCCGCGCAGCATGTCGGTAGTCAGGGAGTCGCGCAGGTAGGGAACGATCATGCCAAGCAGCCTGGATTGCCGGGCGCGCGACGGCTCTGCGACGAAAGTGCCCTTGCCGGCGATGCGCTGGAGCAGCCCCGCGCTGGCAAGCACGTCCAGCGCTTCGCGCACGGTGCCCCGGCTGACGCCGAAACGATCGCACAATTCTGACTCTGACCAAAGCCGGTCGCCGGGTTGCAATTCGCCACGCTCAATGCGGCGCTTCAGTTGCTCGGCTAACTGCGCGTACAGGGGGGTAGGGCTGCTTGGATCAAGGCTGGTCATGGGTCAACCTGTATGAACAAGTATATACAGGTGTAGACCAGATGTCAAGCAGTAATGGCTGATGGTTGCGCCAGGTACTTAGGCGGTGCGCGCCCCCGGCCGGCTTATGCCTACGCCATGTTCAGCCCAATCTCGAACAGGCCGGCATAGCCTGAGTCCGCCGGCTTCAGCGCCAGCATGAGCAGTTCCCCGTTGTTTCTGAACAGCGCGTCGTTCTCATTGCGCGTGCCGCGGCCGCTTCTGCGGTTGTATGGCGCTTGCGCGAATACGCGATCTGAAATCACGTCGTCGAAATAAAGCTGCGAAGTGAACTCGACTGCCCGACCGGCTGCGTCGGTGGCGCGCACCTTAAAATGAATGTGCGGTGTGCGGCCCGGATACCAGCCCGGATAGATCGTGGTGAACTGCGCCAGCCCGCTGTCATCGGTGATCTGGTAGCCGCGCAGGAAGGACTGCCCGCGCGTGTTGGCAAAGCGATCTTGCACGCCCGAGTACACCCCCTGGGCGTTGCAATGCCATACGTCCACCATGGCCCCGGCCAGCGGTGCACAGCCGGCCCGCTCAGCGCGCAGCACGCGCATCGATAGCACCAGTGGCAGTCCTTCTTCCACTGTTCCGTCCCCCAGATCGGAGCGAATGTCCGAGCGGTTGAGTTGCGCATCGATGAAATAGGGCCCCTCGGTCTGCGCCGGCGTGACGATGCAGGCCGGCGGCTTCTGCACGGTAGAGACAGGCGTAGTCCGGGCGACTGGAACTGGCGTGTTGGCCGGCCCGCCAACAGTCGCAGGCGCGGCGGTGGATGACGTGCGCGGCGCTGCAGCGCAGCCGGCCAATAGCGCTCCGCCCGCCACGCCGAAAAAGCTCAACACCTCTCTGCGACTCCAGATGCGACCGATCTGCTTATCATCATTATCCTGTTCCATCTTGCCGTCTCCGGGTTGTCTGATTCCGGCGCCCGCTTTTTGCGCTCGCTTCCAGCGCTCGCTTCTAGCGCTCGCTTCTAGCGCTCGCTTCTAGCGCTCGCTCTTCAATCATCGGGTTGTGGTTTAGAGCACCCTGTGAGCCGGCTATGAACCCTTACTGGGCTGCGTGTTCTTTGTGCCTGGGTGGTTTGATCTTGCCGGCCGGCAGGGTAATGGTGAAGGTGGCGCCCTGGCCTGGCGCAGACGCGACGGAGATGCTGCCCCCATGCGCCTCGACGATGGCTTTGGCAATGGCAAGTCCCAGGCCGGATGAATCCCCGTCGCGCTGACGTGCTTTGTCGGCACGGTAAAAGCGGTCGAACACATAGGGCAGATCGGCGGGATCGATGCCGGCCCCGCTATCGCGCACGCTCAGTCGCACCATGTCGCCGGCCGACTCTGCCTGCAGCGTGATCTCGCCGCTTTGTGTGTGGCGCAACGCATTCGAGACCAGGTTGTTCAGCACCTGGGTCATGCGATCGGTGTCTACGTGAATCGACGGCAACCCTTCCGGCGCTTCCACGCGCAACGCAAGCCCATGCTGTTCGGCGGCAACGATGTAAGCCAGGCCGGTGCGTTCGAGCAGCGCAGCCGGATCGACCGAACGGCGGTTGAGCGGCAACTCGCCCGCGTCGGCCAGCGACAGTACGCGCAGGTCTTCCACCAGGCGCTGCAAATGCTCGACCTCGTCATGCATGACGGCGAAGGTCTGCGGTGTGGCCGGCAGCCGGCCTTCGGTCAGCCCCTCGGTGTACCCGCGCAAAATGCTGAGCGGGGTGCGCAAATCGTGGGCCAGATCAGCAGTCATTTGCTTGCGCATCTGGCTGGCCCGCGCCAGGTCGGCGCTCATCTGATTGAACGCGGCGGCCAGCTCGCCGATCTCGTCGCGCGAGCGCACGGCGACGCGCAAGCCAAGCTTGCCGCCCGCAATGGCGCGGGTGGCGGCTGTCAGTTCGCGAATCGGTTGAGACAAGGCGCGCGCCAGCACCACGCTCAACACAATCGCAAAGCCGGCGGCGATCAGCGCGCTGGTTCCGGCTGCGCCCAGCACGCGCGCAATGAAGTCGGCTTCGGGAGGCGCCGCCCGGTCGGGCAGGGGCGGCTCCCAGCGCAATGGCAGCAAATAGCCGATCACCTGATCGTTGTGCTTCAGCGCAATGGCTTCGCGCAGCTCGCCTTGCGGGAAGGGGTCTCGCCGGCGAGCCAGCCGGTTGCCGATCACCACATTGCCCTGCGTGTCGAGCAGCGTGATCAGCCGGCTGTAATAAGCCAGGCCGGGATTGGCTGCCAGCATGGCTTGCGCGCCCTCCCAGCTCTGATGGGTGCTGTAATAGTCTGTCAGCGCCTGCGCCAGCACCCTCTGATCGCGCGAAGACAGGAAGCGGTCGAATTCGGAGCGTGTGCGCTGGCCGATCAATGCTGCGACCAGCGCGACGCCCAGTACTCCCACCAACACAAAGGCGAACGTGAGCTTCCACGCCAGCGCGCGCAGGGGTGAGCGCAGAAAAGCGTCGGCGAACGAACGAAACAAGGCGCTCAGAGCTGCGCGCATGGATGGTTCCTCTCACGCGCCGGCCGGCCGCTCCAACGCAAAACGATATCCCATGCCATACACGGTTTCGATATAGCGCGGATGGCGCGGCTCTGGTTCGATCTTGGCGCGCAGATTGCGCACATGCACGTCGATGGTGCGCTCGTAACCTTCGTAAGCGTCGCCCGACACGCGGTCGAGCAAATCGAGGCGGGAGAATACCTGGCCGGGCGCGGCCATCAACGTCGCCAGCAATTCGAATTCGGAAGGCGTCAGGTCAACGCTGCGCCCGGCGACCTGCACCGTGCGTGTGCCGCGATCGAGTACGATGTCGGCCACCCGCAACACCTCCGGCTCCAGGGGCGTCTTTTGCGCGCGCCGCAGCACCGCCCGCACACGGGCAATCAGTTCACGCGTGTTGAACGGCTTGGTCACATAGTCGTCTGCGCCCAGCTCCAGGCCGAGAATCTTGTCATGGTCTTCGACTTTCGCCGTCAGCACAATGATCGGCGTGCTGGACTCTTTGGTGAAAGTGCGGATGAAATCATAGCCACCCATCTCCGGCATCATCAGATCGAGCAGGATCAGGTCTGGCTTTTCGTGCCGCGCCACGAAAATTGCTTCGCGCCCATTGGTTGCTTCGACGACCCGGTACCCTTCCTGCGTCAAGTACAGACGCATCAGCTCGCGTAGTTTGGCTTCATCATCGACGACCAGAATGGTTTGCATGGCAGAAGTGATTATCGCGCCGGCGGTGGGTGTGTCTGTTGCCAGCATTGGCTGTTGCTTCAGGCGGGCGCGTCTTTAACCCTGCGGCGCCCCAGGCGTTGCCAGATCAGCGTTGCCGCGACTGTAATAGCGACAATGACGAGCACGATGATCAGGTTGCGCGCGAGTTCAAACGCACCAAACAGGTTAAAGCTCCCCAGTCCGGCTTCGCCGAATCGCCCACGTTCGAAGCTGCCCTCGAAGGCGAAGGGCCGGCCGGCTTCACGGTCTTGCTGCAGCGCGCGGTCGAACTGCCGGCGCTGGCCTTGGCTGCGCGCGAATTCTCCCGGCGCGCCGCCCGGTCGTTGCGTAAAGGCAAATTCAGGCTCGAAGCGCCCGGCTCTGAGCAGGCCGTTCAGCGCCCCGCTGTTGGACAGGGCAAGCGTCGCGCCCACCACGGCCAGCGCCGCAATCAGAATCACAATGATACGCGCGATGATTTTCATGAGTGCGCCTCCTTTGTCGCGGCCAGCGTCGGCGCTGCGCGTCGCGCTCCAAATAGGGGCTTCAGAATGTGTCGTTTCAGCGCGTTGACAAGCCACTGCCAGTGCAGGGCCACGTGCAGGGCCAAGATGAACACGCCGGCGTCCGATGCCAGTCCGTGCAACAAGCGCCACGTGCGATCTGGCGCGATGCGAATGCCCAGCAACGGCAACGCAGCTTCAGAGATCATCAGGCCTGTGAACAAAATGATCGTCATGTCGATGAAGAACAGTGTGTTCAGAACGTAGTTGATGCGCGCGCGCCATTGTGCCTGCCCGAAGAAATGGCGCGTCACGCCGATGATCCATTGCCAGTGTAGGAGCAGGTGTGTCACGATGGCTGCGCCGAAAGCGATGCTCAACCACTCGTGCACGGCGATGCCGGTGAAGCGTGGGGCCGTGGCAACCAGAAAAGCGATGAATATCAGGGCGTCCAGCGACAGATTGATCAGATTTTTGGGGATTCGTTTGCGTGTAGTTTTCATCGTTGCGCTCTTGCATGAATGAACTCACACGCATCGTAGCCGGCTCATTTTCAGAAATTGTTAGGGCGTTGTGTGGATTGGATGTGGGCTATGTCCGGCTTGCGCGACGCAGGGCGCGCCCGGCCAGGTGGCGCAACGAGACGGCTTCGTGGTCGCGCAGCCGGCCAAGCACGCCGCCGCCGATCAGCATGGGAATCAGGCTGATCGCGAACAGGCCGGCGTACGGGTTGGGCATGCCGGGCGCAAGGGCGGTGAGAATGGCGCCGGCCAGCAATGGCCCGCTGCCGCCGACAAAGCTGCTCCAGGCGTAGTACACCGACAGATACACCGCGCTGTGTTGGGGCGGCACAGCGGCGTTGAACAGAAAGCGGCTCCAGCTCATGGACCAGGTTGCTCCCCCGATGCCGGCCACAAACGATATGCCCATTGCAAAGGCCAGACTGTCGGGGGCATAGCGCGGCACGGCCAGCCAGCATAGCGGCAGCGCAAGCAGCGCCGCCAGGCCGATCCACATCAACGGCTTGTTGCCGATGCGATCCAGCGCCCAGCCCACCGGCAGCGCGGCCAGCAATGTGCCGGCCGAACTGCCGATGCTGAGCAGCACGACGTTGCCGGGGCTGAGGCCGATCTGCTCATTGGCGAACAAGGGGATGAATGATCCCGACAACCCGCTGCCCAGCGTCACCAGCGTGAGCATGCTCATGAAGAAGATGAAGTTGCGGTCGCCGAGCGCAATGCGCACCTCGGCCAGATGCGCGCGCAGGTCAATGGTCTGGCGAGTGGGCTTGCCGCCCGGCAACAGTGAGAAGAGCAGCACGCCGATCAGTCCGCCCACTACCCCGATGCCCATCGGCGTGGTGTAGCGCGCGCTGCCGGTCAGATGATCGATCAGAAAGCCGGCCAGCGCCACTACCCCGATCTGCGCCAGCGTGACAATCACATTCTCGAAGGCCATGAACTTGCCGCGAATGTCATTCGGCACCAGCTCTTGTGTCCAGGGCAACAGGCCGGTGTCGCCGGTGGCGCGACACAGCGCAAAACCAACGATGCACAAGGTGACCCAGGCAAACGCGGCGTCCGGGCCGGCGCTTGCCAGGATGGCCGGCGCCAGCAGCATCGCGGTGATGATGAACTTGCGAATCGTCCACACGATCAGGAAGGTGCGCCGAAAGCCCCACTTCGACACAAAGGGCGCCATGAACGGCGAGATCAGCGTGGCGTATGGAATCAATGCCAGCGCCACACCGATGCGCGCCTTGTCCAGCCCCAGCTCGGCCAGAAAAAGCGGGAACACCGACCCGAACACGGTCAGCGTGGTGAAGACGCTGTTCATGGTCATGGCGGCGATGTAGAAGGGCAGTTTGCGGATTTTTTGCCGGTCGGTCAGGGCAGTCATAGGCATCATGGCGCACAGGCGCGGCCCACATGATACGGCAAAAAATGTCGCCGGCCGTTGGGGCACACAAGATGCGTTAGGGCACGCACAAGGCGTGCCCCAACAACGCGCGCAACGGTCACGCACAAGGCGCGTTGGGGCGCGCACAAGGCGCGCCCCAACGTGTGCCCCAACGTGCGCCTATGGTTTGATCACAATCGGCGCAAAGGCCTGCCACGGCGCAACGTCCACCGCCGGCGCGCTGCGCGTGACCTCGCCATCGTGCGCGCCGATGGTCACGCTGTTGTTCAGCGCGTAGCCCTCCGGCAGCGGCCCGCTGCCCGCCCGCACCGTCACCGTCAGCACTGTCGTCCCGCCGGCCGGCACCTCTACATTGCTCCACACCAGCGTCTGCCCGCTCTGCGCGTAGCCCGGCGTCGCGCTCAGCAGCGTCGCGTTCGCCGCCAGCGTGTCCGTCACCCGCGCCGTCGCCGGCAGGCTGCCGCTGTTGCTCAGCACGATGGTGTAGCTCACCGCCTCGCCCATCCGCACCTGCGTCGGCGTCACCTCCTTGCGCGTGCCGGTCAGACCCGACGTGTCCAGGTTGGTCACGCCGTCGTTCAGCACCGTGAACTGCCAGCGCAC
>JAEANN010000035.1 GCA_016841965.1 Candidatus Roseilinea mizusawaensis
AAGTGGATGGGTGGGGGATTGAACCACGAAGAAACAAAGTGCGCGAAGTGGATGAGTGGGGGATTGAACCACGAAGAAACAAAGCGCACGAAGTGGATGGGTGGGGGATTGAACCACGAAGAAACAAAGCGCGCGAAGTGGATGGGTGGGGGATTGAACCACGAAGAAACAAAGCGCGCGAAGTGGATGGGTGGGGGATTGAACCACGAAGAAACAAAGTGCGCGAAGTGGATGAGTGGGGGATTGAACCACGAAGAAACAAAGCGCACGAAGCGGTGGATGGGCCTGGTTTCTTCTTTGTGTGCTTCGGGCCTTTGTGGTTCATATCATCCGAATCGTGGCCTCGAAGACGCGCGCGGTCTGGGCGGCGATATGATCCCACGCGAACAGCCGGCTGGCCTGTTGGCTGCCGGCCTGCAATCTGCGGCGCAGCTCGGTGTCCATCAGCGCGCGCCGTATGGCCCCGGCCAGGGCCGGCGGATCGTCGGGCGGGACAAATAGCGCGTTTCGCTCGTGTTGCAACTCGGGCAGTGGCACGCGCGGTGTTGTTGTGACAATCGCGCTGCCGTGCGCTAGCGCGGCCATGAGCGTTCCACGGCGTAGCGAGGCCCCGTCGCGGTAAGGCAGAGCGATACAGTCACAGGCAGCAAATGCCTCGCTCACACCATGTGGATCAAGAAAGCCCGTGGCGATAATGTGAGCTTGCGCGTCCAACCGGCCGGCCAGTTCCATCAGCCTGCGGGCGTAGCGCTGATTGGTGGGGTCGCTGTCGCCGGTCTGCCCGCCGATCAAGATCAACTTCACGTCCAGCCCCTGCGCGCGCAAGTCGGCCAGCGCGCGGATGAGCGTCTCGCCACCTTTGCTCTCGTTGAGAAAGCCGAAATAGCCTACTGTGTATGCACTGTCCGGCGCGCCGTGCTCGCGCAGCCACACGCCGCGATCGAGTCCCTCGGTCTTCGCCGGCGCGATGTTGCTGCCGATGGGGATGCGGAACACGCGCGCCAGGCCGGCCCGGCGCAGCGTATCTTCATCTTCGACGTTGGTGACAATCACTGCCCGGGCTGCGCGCGCCATACTGATGATCGCCTGCTGGCGCAACGGGCCGGCTTTTGGGAAGAGATAGGGCACGCGCAGATCGTGAAACGTCACCACAATCGGCGGGCGGCGCATGAGCGCAGCCGGCAGCAGGTTGATGGCCGGGTGCATTTGATAGGCAGCCGCCTGATATTGCAAGTTGACGATGTCCGGCTGAACCTGCCGAACAAAGCCGGCTGCCCGGCCCCATGTGCGCCATCCCCAGCCTGTAATCAGCCTATGAACAGATACGCCATCTAGCGATTCCTGCGCCGGCGCGCCGGGTGCTGTGCGCGTCAGGATGTGTGTGTCATGGCCGGCGGCTTGACACGCGCGCGCCAGTTCGCGGGTGAAATCCCCCAGTCCGCCCTGCAGGGGCTGAAACTCGCCGGCGATGAATGCAATGCGCATGGTCAGGAGACTGGACTCAACCAGATCAGGAACTCTTTGTTGCCGTCTGTGCCCAGGATGGGCGAATCGATCAGGCCGCGCCGTTGCCAGCCATGTCCGACGCAGAACACCGTGATGTGGTCAATGACTTGCTGATGCACATCTGGATCACGCACGATGCCGCCTTTGCCCACCTTGTCGCGCCCGGCCTCGAACTGCGGCTTGATGAGGGCGATAACCGCGCCGTCATTTGGGCGCAGCCAGCCAAACACCCTGGGCAAAATCAGCGTCAGCGAGATGAATGACACATCGATCACCGCCAGTTGGGCCGGCTCTGGCAGCGTGTCGAGATAACGTGCATTGACCTGCTCCATCAGCACAACGCGCGGGTCGTTGCGCAGCTTCCAGTGCAGTTGATGCCGGCCGGCATCGATGGCGTAAACACGCCGCGCGCCGCGCTGTAACAGACAGTCGGTAAACCCGCCGGTGCTGCTGCCCACGTCGGCGCAAATCAGGCCGGCCGGGTCGATGTGAAACTGATCGAGCGCTGCCTCGAGTTTGAAGCCGCCCCGCGAGACATACTTTGGCGGAGTCTGAACGTTGATCTTGACATCGGGCGCAAACAGGCGGGCTGGCGTCTCGACCACTTGGCCGTTGACGCGCACCTCGCCGGCGCGGATCAGGCGTTGCGCCCAGTCGCGCGTCTCTGCCAAACCGCGCGCAACCAGCAAAACATCGAGGCGGGTCTTGGCCGGCGGCATGCTATCGCCCATATTCCAGCCGGTCGATCAATCGCGCCGGCATGCCGGCAGCCCGCATCTTTTGCTGTGTGTGATGAATCGCATATTCGGCGCGATGCTGTGTCCACGTGCCGGCTGCGGTGTCCAGCAGCGCATATGCAGCACGCGGGTCGCCGTCGCGCGGCTGGCCGACGCTGCCCGGATTGACGATGTAACGCGAGTCCTTTTTGAACGTCAACTGGACATGCGTCGAGGCGAATGCCGCGTGCACATTTTGCGTGCGCCCATCCTTGACAAACAAAATAGGCACATGAGTATGGCCGACCAGGCAATAGCTCGTTTCGACGAAGCCAAAATTTTCTTCCGCCACGTTCACGTCGGTCACATACTCCCAAATTGGCTCGCGTGGACTGGCATGCACCAGGCTGAAATCCCCATGCTCCAGCCGCTCTGGGCGCGCACGCAGGTAGTTCATGTTGTGCGGAGCCAGCGTGTCCTGTGTCCAGCGCACGATGGTGGCGGCGCTTTCGTGGAAGGTGTGCAGGTCGAGCTTGCCAATGACGGCCCAGTCATGGTTGCCGGCCAGACACACATGCGGCAACGTGCACAACAACTCAATACATTCGTTCGGATCGGGGCCATAGCCGACCACGTCGCCCAGACACCACACAATCTCATAGTTCAACTGGCGCACCTTTGCGTCGTGCAACACGGCCTCGAAGGCTGCCAGGTTTGCATGAATGTCTGAGATCACGAGACAACGCATTTCGATGTTAGATGTCCGATTTTGGATCGAGAGATTGACGATTGATGTGCGGCTTCTGCGCTTGTTCGATCAGGTGACGGTAGATGCCGGTCTTGAGCACCTTGAGCGATAGCGCTGCACACTTGACGCGGTTGGTTGTCAACGGCACTCCGATCAGCGCGAGCACATCTTGTGTTTCCAGCTTTTGCGCGTCGTCGATTGTTTTGCCGGCCACCGCTTCCAGCAGCATCGAGGCTGCCGCCTGGCTGATGATGCAGCCATCGCCGCTGAAGGCGATGGCTGCGATATGCCGGCCATCTTCTCCCAGTTGAATGTCGATGCGAATTGTGTCGCCGCACAACGGGTTGCTCTCTTCGTGCGAGATGTCGGCGTGTTCAAGCGTCCCGTGGTGACGCGGGTTTTCGTAGTGGTCTAATAGATTGTCGCGGTACAGGTCTTCCATCGGGCAATTGTCGAATTGGAAATTGGCAATTGGCAATTGACAACGGCAGCGCGGCGCTCACTTGCGGAGCGTTTTCTTGGCTTTATAAATGCCCTCAACTAGCGCGTCGATCTCCCGCGTTTCGGTGTAGACGTAGAAACTGGCGCGGGCTGTAGCATTCACCCCCAGCCGGATGTGTAACGGTTGCGCGCAGTGATGCCCGGCGCGAATCGCGATGCCTTCGCGGTCGAGTAGGGTGGCCAAGTCGTGCGGATGGATGCCGTTCAAGGCAAACGTAAGCACGCCGCCTCGGATGGCCGGGTCGGTGGGGCCGAAAATGCGCGTCCCCGGCACTTCGCTCATGCGTTCCAGGGCATATTCGACTATGGCGCGCTCGTGCGCCCGCACCGCATCCATGCCCAGCGCCGACAAATAATCTACCGCCGCGCCCAGGCCGATTGCCTCGACAAAAGAGGGGGTGCCGGCCTCAAATTTCAGCGGTGGGTCATTCCATGTGGCGCGCTCGAACGTGACGCTGGTGATCATGTCGCCGCCGGTCAGGAATGGCGGCATGGCTTCCAGTAGGTGTAGTTTTCCATATAACACGCCGATGCCAGTTGGGCCAAGCATCTTGTGGCCGGAGAATGCGTAGAAGTCGCAGTCCATGTCTTGCACATTCACCGGCATGTGTGGAACCGCCTGGCTGCCATCGACGACTATTGTCGCGCCCACACTGCGCGCCCGTGCGATGATCGGCGCAGGATCGATGATCGTCCCCAACACGTTGGACACCTGAGCAAAACTGACCAGGCGTGTTTTGGGTGTGATGAGTTCGTCCAGCCTGCTCAGATCGAGCATCCCTTCCGCAGTGAGCGGAATGAACTTCAGCGCCAGACCACGCTCTTTGGCCAGCACCATCCACGGCACAAAGTTGGCATGATGTTCAAGTTCGGTAATCACGATCTCATCGCCCGGCCGCAGAAATGCCCGGCCGTATGAGTAGGCCACCAGATTGAGTGCTTCGGTGGCGTTGCGCGTGAACACGATCGTCTCAGGGCGTGGCGCGCCGATGAACTGCGCGATCTTTGCGCGGGCCTGATCGTACAGCTCGGTGCCGCGCTCGCTGAAGGTGTACACGCCGCGATGGACATTCGCATAGGTGGCGCGGTACACGCGCTGCATAGCTTGCAGCACCTGCGCCGGCTTCTGTGATGACGCTGCGCTATCGAGAAACACCACCGGCTTGCCGTTCACCAACTCTGACAAAATGGGAAAGTCGAGTCGAACGCTTGCAGTATCCAAAGTCTTCACGGGAATTCTGTTCCTGCCCGGCTTTATTCAGCGGCCACTCGCATGCGCACTTCGATGGCGCCGGCGGTGGCGCAGTCTATGTGCAGGCGCATGATACCAGCCGGCTCGTCGCGATCAACTGTCCAGATCCAGGCTGCGAGGCCGTTGCTGCCGGCCGTCTGCGCCGGGGCGTCTGCGATTGGCTCAAGTGATGCAACGCCGGCGTCATCGCGCACGATCTGTACGACACAGCGCGCACCCGGCTGGGTGCGGATCGTCAGCACTGCCGTTCCCCCTGCGAACACCTGCTCGGACATTGTTTGCACGGTGATGTCGGTGCTGCCGGGCTGCGCCGCCACGTCTCCCGGCCCAGAAATGATAGGCGTTCGACGCGGGCGCGGCGTGTCGGTCGGCGGATATGTGGGTGTTGCCGCCAGCGCCGTGATGGTGGCAATTACCGATTGCGACGTGGCCTGCGTATCCGGCGTGGGCGACGGGCCGGGCGTCGGCGTCAGGGTAATAGTCGGTTCGACGCTTGGTGTGGGCGTCGCTGTGTTCGATTGAGGCGAGGGCGTGGGGGGTGGGCGGGTCGGCACAAGTTGCGGTGTGTCCACAGGCGATTGCAGCGGGCTGATGATGGCGCCACCTTGCGCCAAACCGATTGCCCCCAGCGCCACAAGCGTCAGCACCATTACAACCACTAGACTGGCACGGCTGCGGCTAGGCTCAGCGTTCATAATCGGCAGTGTAACCCACTTTCAAGGCCGGCAAGCAGGTCGGCCAAATTGTCGGCCAAATTAAAGAGGCAGAAGGGTATGCAATATCCTTCTGCCTCTGTGCTGCTCGACTTCCGCCCCAGTTCGCCCCCCGCCGGGCGCCGTTCGGGCTGGCGCTATGCTTCGCTCTCTTCTTCTTCTTTCTTGCCTTTCTCGATGACCTCAACTTCGCCGGCTTCGGCGGCGACTTCTTCGACCTTCTCCTCCACGAAGCGGGTCAATCGAATCACAACAGCATCTGGGTCATCCATGACCTCGATGCCGGCCGGAATGGGCAAATCGCGCACGTGGATCGATTCGTCAACTTTCAGGTTTGATACATCGACGGTGATACGCTCGATCAAATCTGTCGGCAGACAGCGGATGGCGACGGCGTTCATTTCCTGCAACAGCACGCCCAGGCCGCTCTTCATGTCTGCCGATTCGCCGGTAGGCTCAATCAGCACATCGGCGTTGATCTTGTCTGTGAGGGATACCTGGTAGAAATCAACGTGCTTGATGGTGCCCCGAATGGGGTCGCGCTGCAATTCGCGCGCGAGCACCATCTTATCCACGCCGTCTACGTTCAGCGTGATCAGCCGGTTGCGGCCGGCTGTACGCAGCACGGCCAGCAGGTCTTTGGCATCGACCTGAATGCACACCGGGTCGATGCGTCGGCCATACACGATGCCCGGCACCAGGCCTGCGCGACGCAGCGCGCCAACGCCGCGCCTGACCGTGGTGCGCGTATTCGCTTTGAGAGTGATCGTCTCTGCCATGTTTCTTCCCCTTTCAATCGCCCATTGCGTGCTGACGAGCGCCGGCAGCGCCCGCTACCGCTACTCACGATTGAGCTGAAATAGGATGTCTTTACTTTGGGCGCCAGCCCAAAAGCGGGGCGATTATACTCCAGTCCAGCTACAGCCAACATACAAGGTCCTGTCATGGCTCGTGAGATTTTCTTCGACCGCTTGCTGGCTTCGGGCGCTGTGATACAAGCTGCGCTCAACTACGACGAGGCCGCGCTGGGGGTGTGCGTTAGCACAGTCACGCCCTGGACGGTTGCGATATCGGCGGCCGGCGCTGATCTGGGCCGGCTGGTGGGCTATGAGGGCGACGCGCAGACCATTCTGAACATGCATCATCTCAAGCCTGATCTCAGCGCAAAACGCGGCTTCGAGATCACCGTCTTTCGTGTGCGCGACGACTTGCGCACTGGCCGGCTTGACGCCCAAGTGTTTGCCGCCCTCGAACGCTGGCTGCTCAAGCGCGGCTGGCGCGGCACCATTGTGAAGCTGCTGAAGCATACCGACCCGCAACAGGTGATTCCTGTGCGCGAGTTCTGGGTGAAAACGCTGGGGTTCGAATTGGTTCTGGCCGAGGAAGGCCGCTGGGACGAGCACGTGGTCAAACGTTGGCGCTGATCCTGGCTCATTTGTCCCGCCCTGCGCAGTGTCAGATGACCGGCCCGGCTGTGCGATCCTCTGGCGCAGGAATGTAGTCGCCCTCGATCCAACTGGAGCCATCCGGGCGCGTTTCGCGCTTCCACACCGGCACGATCTGTTTTAGCCGGTCGATGCCGTAGCGCGCTGCCTCGAACGCGCCATCGCCGCGATGGCCGGCGCAGACTGCCACCGCGACTGTCGGCTCGCCAATCACCATTTCGCCGACCCGCTGCACCAACGCAATGCCATGAATGGCGGGAAATTGGGCGCGCATCTCGCGCGCCACCTGGCGCAGCTTGGCGATAGCCATATCCGTGTACGCCTCGTATTCCAGCTTGCTGGTCATCTGCTTGCCGGCGCGTGCTTGTGTATACGCCCGAACCGTGCCTGTGAAAATCACTACTGCCCCGTCGTCAGGCGTTGTGAGGGCTTGTTGCAGCGCGTTGAGGTCAATCGGCGCCGGCGTGATCTCTATAATCTCCGGCCATGCGGGTCTGGTTTGCCCCGCCTGGTCTGGCAGGCCGCCGCTGACCGGCGGAAACAAAGCTACTTCGTCGTTCGGTTTTACTCGTTCGCTGTTGAAGGCAAACTCGCGGTTGACGGCCACCAGCGCCTGTTGCACCAGCGGGGCCAGCGCAGGGTACTGCTGCGCCACAGTTTGCCGCAGCGCCGCCACAGTCAATCCGTCGCTATCGACTGCCAGTTCGATCTCGCCGGCCTGCGCCCGCTCCTTCAAGGTCGCAAAGAGCTTAATTTTCATAGCTCAACCGTTTTGCCCCCGCTCTTGTGCACCAGCACGATGTCGCCGATGACCATACGCCGGTCGATGGCTTTGGCCATATCGTAGAGGGTGAGTGCGGCCACGCTGACTGCCGTCAGCGCCTCCATTTCCACGCCGGTTTTGCCGATGCATTCGGCGCGCGCCGTGATTTCGATGCGCGGGCCGTCATCGCCTTCGGTTGGCTCGCAGCGCACTTCCACGTTCGTCAGAGAGATGGGATGACACAAGGGGATCAAATCGCTGGTGCGTTTGGCAGCCATGATGCCGGCAATACGGGCTGCGCCCAGCGCGTCGCCCTTCTTCAGGTTGCCGGCCACAATGGCGTCATACGCCGCGCGCGTCATGCGCACACAGCCGCGCGCCTCGGCGATTCGGTGCGTGTCTTGTTTGTCGCCCACATCCACCATGTGGGCTTCGCCGCTGGCGTTCAAATGAGTCAGAGTGTGTTCAGTCATTTGGGTGCTCTGTTGTGGATGTTGCCGGGGCAAATTTGCGCAGCAGACGCTAGCCACCGATCTCGCTCATGATCCGGCTCATCGGGATGACGCCGCTGCTCAGTTCGTGCCCCCAGGGTTTGCGCCAAATAGCGGCGCCAATCAAGCCGGCCAGCTCTTCTGCTCTGGCGCCCCTGCGCAGAGGGGTCTTCAGATCCAGTTCGCCATCTTTCAACAGGCACAGGCGCAAGGTGCCGTCGGCCGTCAGTCGCACACGATTGCAGCTCGCGCAGAAAGGCGCGCTCACCGGGCTGATGAAGCCGATCTCGCCGGCTGCGCCGGGGATGCGATAGACTTTGGCTTCGCCGTCCAGTCGCCCGCCGTCGAGTTCAACCAGCGTTCCAAAGCGCGCTTCGAGGCGCTGCATCATTTCGGCGGTGCTGACGGCCGCAGCTTGTTGAAACTCTGCCACGTCTGCGAACGGCATGACCTCCAGGAAGCGCACCTGCCAGTTGCGCTCCAGCGTCGATGCGGCCAGGTCGATTAAATCTTCTTCGTTGAAGTTGCGTACCACCACACAGTTGATCTTGATCGGTGTCAGACCGGCTTCTTCTGCGGCAGCAATGCCGGCCAGCACGTCATCCAGCCGGCCCCAGCGTGTGATGCGATGAAACTTGTCCGGGTCGAGCGAGTCCAGGCTGATGTTGACGCGGTGCAGGCCGGCCTCGGCCAGCGGTTTGGCCAGTTTCGCCAGCTTGATTGCGTTGGTCGTCATGGCGATCTCGCGCGTGCCGGGGAGCTGCGCGATGTAGCGCACGATTTCGACCAGATTCGGGCGCACAGTGGGTTCGCCGCCGGTCAGCCGATACTTATCGAAGCCAAGCAGGCTGGCCGCCCGCAGCACAGTGAACAACTCCTCGTCGGTCAGCAATTCTTCGGAGGGTCGGAACACCATCTGCTCTGGCATACAGTACACGCAGCGTAGGTTGCATTTGTCGGTCAGCGACACACGCAGGTAGTGAATATGCCGGCCAAAGGCGTCGAACGCCGGGCCGGCTGTTGTGGCCGGCGCCGGCGGCAGTGCCATACCCTGGGCTGCGATCATCTGAGTGATCCTACCTTCTTCTTGTTGTTGAGTGACGCGCCGCCACAGCGTGGCAGTGCAGGCGAGCTATGTCGAGCCGGGCGTTGCACTTCAGGCTTCCAGCACTTTTTTGACAATTGGCCCGGCCACTTCAAACGGCGCTTCCACAGTCTGGGTGATTGTCCCATCCCACAACATCTCGATCACGGCCAGCAGGTGAGTCCCCGCTGCAAGACGAGGCAAATGCAGGGTAGGGGCCGGCCGGCGTTCCAGTGTGCCCACCACCGAAACCATGCGCAGAATTTGGCCATCTTCGGCCACGATGCTGATGTCCATAGCCGGGAACTGCCGAAATGGCGTCAGTCCCAGTTCCACCGTGACGCGCGTGCCATCTGGCCACGGCATTACACGGTAATCGGTCACCCGCACGATATCCGGTTGCGCAGGTTCAGAGGGCAGCTCAGATCGATCGTTAACCAGCTTCAGTTCTTCAGGCATAAAGCGATTATAATTGAAAAGATGAGCATCTTCTTAAATCGCGCGTGATGACAGGTAAACTAGCGCCATGCAACCACGACCTCTGAGCAACGATGCGCTGGCCTTTGAAACGCTGGCCATTCACGCCGGCCAGTCTCCCGACCCGACCACCGGCGCAGTCATGACCCCGATCTATCAGACTTCAACCTACGCCCAGACCAGCATGGGCGAGGCGGTGTATGACTATGCCCGCACGATCAATCCGACCCGCAGCGCGTTGCAGGATTGTCTGGCCGCGCTGGAGGGAGGGCGCTACGGCCTGTCATTTGCCTCGGGCATGGCGGCCATCGACACTATTTTGCGCCTGCTCAAGCCGGGCGATCATGTGCTGGCCAGCAACGATGTCTATGGCGGCACATTCCGCATCTTCACGCGGGTATACGAGCAATATGGCTTGCAATTCTCGTTCGTTGAGATGGGCGATCTGAACGCGGTGCGCGCGGCGCTGCGCGCCAATATGCGCATGGTGTGGATCGAGACGCCGACCAACCCGCTGCTCAAGGTTGCCGATATCGCCGCCATTGCCGAACTGCTTTCGTCTCATGTCGGCCGGCCGCTGCTGGTGGTGGACAACACGTTCGCCACCCCGTACCTGCAACAACCGCTCAAGCTCGGCGCGGACATCGTGACGCACAGCGTGACCAAGTATCTCGGCGGGCACAGCGATGTCGTTGGTGGGGCAGTAGTTCTGAACGATGAGGCGGCCTATAACCGCCTGAAGTTTTTGCAGAACGCAGTGGGCGCAGTGCCCGGCCCGCTCGACTGTTTCCTGGTGCTGCGCGGCGTCAAAACCTTGCCTCTGCGTATGGAACGTCACTGCGCCAACGCGATGCGCATTGCGCATTTCCTGGAATCGCACCCGGCCGTGCAGCGGGTGATCTATCCCGGCCTGCCCTCGCACCCCGGCCATGCCATCGCCGCCCGGCAGATGCGCGGCTTTGGCGGCATGATCTCGTTTGTGGTCAAGGGTGGCCCCGAGGCGGCGCGCCGCGTCGCAGAACACACCCGCATCTTCGCGCTGGCTGAATCGCTGGGCGGCGTCGAGTCGCTGATCGAAGTGCCGGCCGCCATGACACACATGAGCGTGGCCGGCTCGCCCCTGGAAGTGGATGCCGCCCTCATTCGCCTGTCGGTCGGCGTGGAGCATGTAGACGATCTCATCGCCGATCTGGAGCGCGCCTTGTCGCTCATCTCGATCTGATCTAGAATCCGCGCATTCGATTGGCTTCCCGCGCTTTGGCCGAATGCCGGCGCGGTGAGGCTGCGGTGGATGGAGAGGAAAACCCGGCTCATGAGTTTTCGCCAGGCTATTGCCAATCGCGGCGTGATCGTCGCCATATTGCTGCTGCAGGTCGTTCCGCTGTTGCTGTTCCCGGCCGAGACCTTTGCGCCGACGACACAGGAATGGTGGTTGCCGGCGCTGCTGGTGGTGATGGCATTGATAGCCAGCGGCGAGCGGTTCACCCCCCCTCCCCGCTCCTTGTTTGGGCAGGCGCACATTGTGCGCGCTGTTTGTAGCCGTTACGGGCGTGTCTGGAATCAAGCCGGCAACGCATCCAGTCCGTGCGCGTAAACAGCCAGGTCGCCCTGCGTCAACAGCAGACGTGTGTCGCCGATCCTGCGTGCGCGCATGGCTCGACCTCATTCAATCCCGCGTTGCAACTCTTTGCCGGCCATTTCATATTGCCGGAACACTTCGAAGCCAAACTTGCCGTAGAAGTCCACCAGCACCAGCCAGTCGATTACACAGCCGCGCACGCCGCGCGCTTGCAGGTAGCGCAGCGCGCCGTCCATCAGCGCGGCGCCATAGCCACTGCCCCGGCGATCTGCGCTCACACCGACCGATCCGAGTTGTCCCCACGGGCGAGGCAGCCGATGGGGATAGAAGCGATCCATTGGCCGGTATGAATCCTCGAATGTGACCAGCAGCGCAGCATCCACGCCGCGCTCGCTCAACAAAATCACATAGTCCGAGATGCGACTGCCGGCCTCAAGGAGCTGGACACATTCCCAGTACCAGCCGCCAGGGAACTCGCGCTTGAGGAAACCCAGCAGGGCGGCTTTGTCTTCTGGCTGCGCCGGCCTGACGGTGACACCGCTGGCCTTGAGGGCGGTGGGGGGCGTCTGATAGCCGGCCAGGTCGCGCGCCATATCACAGCATATGCCGTTGCGCGAGTAGCCCAGCCGCTCGAAGAAGGCGGCGCTGCCCAGTTCCAGCGGCGGGCCGGGCACAAACGTGCGCGCGCTGGCGCCGACGGTCACGCCGGCGCAGCCCTGCCCGCGTAGCCAGGTTTCGGCCCAGGCGACCAGCGCGCGACCGATCCCGCGCCGTTGATACGGCGGCGCCACGGCCAGCGCGTCGATGTGGCCGGAGTAGGGCGCGTTGGCGTAGGGCGCTTTCATCACGCTGGCCAGCACAAAGCCGGCCGGCTGACCATCAATCATGGCCAGCCGGCCGGCCTGATGCCGGCCCTGCCCGTTCCAGTAACCCGGGTCAGTGTTGTAGCGCATGAAGCGCTCGCCGAACGCAAGGTCTGCGCCACAGGCTGCGTTCCAGATGCGCGTGGCGGCGTCAATGTGAGCCGATGACCGGGGGTCGAAAGTCTCTAATGTCATGCTTCACCACGCAGGTCACAGAGCGCGCTGCCGCTCATGACACCCGTCTCCTTAAACTTGTGTTTTGTGTTGCTTTGTCGTTCGTCTCTCAGCGCGGCAAGCGATGATTGCGGTCGGGCAGTTGCGGGAAGGGCGCGTGCGGCTCGTGCTGATACCAGTAGCCCACGGAAGCAATCTCATCCGTGAGTGGCTGGAACTTGCTATTCGGCCACCAGCCCAATGCCTGCATGGTCACTTTGAGGTTGTGCCGGAAGCGGATCGGGTCCATGATGTGCCAGCGATACAGGCCGTGTTTGGGCACGCGCCCGCCTTCGCGCTGCCACAGCGGGTAGCCGGTGTACAGGCTGGAGAAGGTGTCATCGAAACCCCATGCGCCGCAGAAGTAATCTTCGGTGCCGGTGCCGCAGATCGTCGGGTATTCGGTGTCGCCGTCCAGGTAAAACTTGATCTCTCCCTCGCCCCACCAACCATCAGAAAACTGCGCCCAGGCCATAAACGTACCCACATACTGGCCGTCGCCCTTCACGCCGTCGAGGATGACGTGCTCCGGGTATTCGCGGGTCGTCATGCTGATGCGCCATTGCGCATGAAACAGGCCCAGGTCGGGTGGCAGTTGGCCGAGCGCATAGGTGATCTGGTAGAAGAAGCCGTCGATATTCTCGTGGCGCTGGTTTTCGATGGTGATCTTGAAAGACTTGTAGAAAGGCATCGGCCAGTAAGAATTGAAACCGCCGCTGGGGTTGACGGCCACCGCCAGCGAGTTGACGTTGTAGCGCAAGCCATGGCCGTTGGCGAAGAAGTCGCCCAGCGGCGTCTCGACCGAGGGAGTGTCTTCGCCGTCCCAGTACATGCGCAGCACGCAATCGCGGTAGGCGTTGGGATGCACGGTGATCCAGATGTGCTGGATCAACCCCTGCCCTGTGACATCGGCGAGTGTGGTGGTGCTGCCTTTCTCCAGGGTGATACAGGGGCGCACTTTCCAGCCTTTGCCGAGCTGGCTGGCCGGATTGTTGGCGTCGGGGATGGCTTTGGCGCCGCCGGCTCGGCTGCCGTCGGGGTTCTCGGCGCTGATCGAGCGCGTCTCGAAATCGCCCAACACCGGCAACGCTCCCAGTCCAAACTGTCGATTGTTCAACAACATGATCGATTCTCCTTCTCTATTTGCTGCTCAACGTTTGTCGCTCAACATGGCTGACTTAAGGTGTGCATGAGGGTGGCGCTCTGCGACAGTGTACACAAAATGCGCCAATCGCTTTGTCGATAGCACACACCCTGATTGGCGCGCTCCTGTCTCTGCTCCTTGTGAGTGTTCTGTGCGCTGCCCTCTGTTGTCTGCTGTCTGCGTTCTGCTAGAACCCGTTGCTCATCTCGCCGTCTACGCTGTCCATTCGCTGTCTATGGGCAGCACCACGCTGTTGACATAGCGCGCCGCCGGCCCACGCGTGCGGTTGCGTGCGCAATATCGCCGGCTGGTGTTCAATCGGTGCGTAGAGTCCAACGCGCATAATAGGCATTGCCCTGAACGAAGACAACATGGCAGCTTGACCGAATGGGCATCGACGTGTTTAACCGGGTTCACCGCTTTAGTGCGCTGGCTGCTGGATCACCAGCAGCGCCTGTGGGCGACGACTAGTTCGACGCTGCGCGCCGCGGGTTGATTCGGGGCATGATCGAAGCAATCCGCGATCACCCCAGCCTGTACGGCTACCACTTGCGCGACGAGCCGCGCTTTCACCTGCTGCCCCTACTGGATGGCTACCACCTGTGCTACATCAACCACAACCCGCCCGTCGAGGGGTGGGGTGCGCCGACTGCCGAGACATTCTGGCGGCGCTATATCGAACTGGCTCAGCCCCAGATGCTCAGCTTTGATCATTACCCCATCACCATCGGCACGGATGAAGAAATCCGCCGGCTGGCCGGCGCGCCGCACGTCTTTGCGCCGCACAAGATCATCGTCAAACCCGACTTCTTCAGTTGCCTGGAGTTGCTGCGCAGCCTATCCAACGCCACCGCCTTGCCCTTCTGGGCGTTCACATGCAGTGTGCGGCATGGGCCGTATCCCACACCGACCGAGGGGCACATGCGGTTCCAGCTCATGAATGATCTGGCGTATGGCGCCGGGGGGCTGCAATACTTCACCTATGCCCACGACAACGCCATGGTGCGGCCCGACGCCAGCACCACCGAAACGTGGGAGCTGGCCCGCCGCATCAACCGCGACATTCTGGCGCTGGCGCCGGCGCTGCAACCTCTGCGCAACGTCGGCGTATTCCGCACCGGCCCGCTGTGGAGTGGCACGCAGCAT
>JAEANN010000053.1 GCA_016841965.1 Candidatus Roseilinea mizusawaensis
GGATACGATTATTCGCAGGCCGGGGCGTATTTCATCACGATTTGCACAAAGGACCGCGCGCGCCTATTCGGAAAGGTGGTGAATGGCGAAATGCGGTTGAACGCATTCGGCCAGATTGTCCAGGACGTCTGGCACGACCTGCCCAACCATGTATCAAACGTGGTTTTGGATGCGTTCGTGATCATGCCGAATCACGTACACGGGATTACGATCATCCGCGATGATACCGTCGTAGGGGCGGGTTCGGAACCCGCCCCTACGACGACCCGCCACGGCCTGCCCGAAATCGTCCGGCAATTCAAAACATTTTCTGCGCGTCGAATAAACCAAATGCGCGGCACACCTGGCGTTTCGGTTTGGCAACGCAATTATTACGAACACATCATCCGCAACGAGGAATCATTGCACCGCATCCGCGAATACATCGCAAACAACCCGCTAAGATGGGAATTGGAGCGGGAAAATCCGGGCATTGCAGGAGGCGGGTTCTGAACCCACCGCGACAGGGAACAAACCATGGCGCGTCTGACCGAATCCGACATTGAATTCGTCGCCCTTAACTGGCTGCAAGCCACCGGCTGGCAGGTGGCCTACGGGCCTGATCTTGCGCCGGATGGCCCCGCGCCCGAACGCACCGATTACAGCCAGGCGATTCTGGAGCAACGCCTGCGGGATGCTCTGGTGCGCCTTAATCCCGACCTTCCAGCGGAGGCGCTGGAGGACGCCTTCCGCAAACTGACCCGTCCCGCGGACGCTGACCTGATCCGGTGTAACCGCACGCTGCACCGGCGGATGGTGGACGGCGTGACGGTGGAGTATCGCCGGGTAGACGGCTCGATCGCGGGAATGCAGGCGCGACTCCTTGACTTCGACGCCCCCGAGAACAACGACTGGCTCGCGGTGAACCAATTCACCGTCAGCGAGAACCGCCACACCCGGCGGGCCGACATCGTGCTATTCGTGAATGGCCTGCCGCTCGCCATCATCGAGCTGAAGAACCCCACCGATGAGCATGCCACAATCTGGGCAGCCTGGCAGCAGCTCCAGACCTACAAACACGAGATCCCTTCGCTCTTTGCTTACAACGAGGCGCTCGTCATCTCCGACGGCATCGAGGCGCGGGTCGGGGTGGTGGGCGCCGGGCGCGAGTGGTTCAAGCCCTGGCGCACCATCGCCGGCGAGGCCCTGGCGCCCGATACGATGCCGCAGTTGCAGGTGATGATCGAGGGGCTGTTCGAGAAGCGGCGATTCCTTGATTTGGTGCGCGATTTCATCGTCTTCGAGGATGACGGCGGCGGACGACTGATTAAAAAGATGGCCGGCTACCACCAGTTCCACGCCGTGCGGGTGGCGGTGGCCGAGACCCTGCGCGCCGCGCAATTGACGCACACTGATCGGGTGGCGGACGCGCTCGGGCGCTACGAAGCAGGCCGTAAGTCCGGCGGTCAACCGGGCGATCGCCGCATCGGCGTCGTGTGGCACACCCAGGGCTCGGGCAAGAGCCTGACCATGGCCTTCTACGCCGGGCGCATCATCCGCGAGCCGGCCATGGGGAACCCCACCATCGTCGTTCTCACCGACCGCAACGACCTCGACGACCAGCTCTTCGGGACGTTCTCCCGCTGCCAGGAGCTGCTGCGCCAGCCGCCGCTGCAGGCCGAGAGCCGCGCCCACCTGCGCGAGCTGTTGTCGGTGACTGCAGGCGGGGTGGTGTTTACCACCATCCAGAAGTTTCTGCCCGAGGAGAAGGGCGATCGCCACCCGACGCTTTCTGAGCGGCGCAACATCGTGGTCATCGCCGACGAAGCGCACCGCAGCCAGTACGACTTCATTGACGGCTTCGCCCGCCACCTGCGCGACGCCCTGCCGAATGCGTCGTTCATCGGCTTCACCGGCACGCCGATCGAAAAGGCCGACGCCAACACGCGCGCCGTGTTCGGCGATTACATCAGCATCTACGACATCCAGCGCGCCGTGGCTGACGGCGCAACGGTGCCGATCTACTACGAGAGCCGGCTGGCCAAGCTCGCGCTCGACGAGGCCGAGCGACCCCGGATCGACGAGGACTTCGAGGAGGCGACCGAGGGCGAGGAGGTCGAGCGCAAGGAAAAGCTCAAGACGAAGTGGGCGCAGCTCGAAGCGGTGGTTGGTGCAGAGAGGCGCCTCAAGCTCGTCGCCCAGGACATTGTCGAACACTTCGAGCAGCGGCTCGAGGCGATGGACGGCAAGGCGATGGTCGTCTGCATGAGCCGGCGCATCTGCGTGGAGCTCTACCGCGAGATCGTCAAGCTGCGGCCGCAGTGGGCCAGCGAGGAGGACGGCAAAGGGGAGATCAAGATTGTGATGACCGGCTCGGCCTCCGATCCGCTCGACTGGCAGCCACACATCCGCAACAAACCGAGGCGCGAGGCGCTCGCCAAGCGCTTCCGCGACCCGAACGATCCGCTGAAGCTGGTGATCGTGCGCGACATGTGGCTCACCGGCTTCGATTGCCCCAGCCTGCATACCCTCTACCTTGACAAACCCATGCGCGGCCACGGGCTCATGCAGGCGATCGCCCGGGTAAACCGGGTGTTCCGCGACAAGCCCGGCGGCCTGGTGGTGGATTACCTGGGCCTGGCGCACGAACTCAAGGCGGCGCTGGCAACCTACACCGAGAGCGGCGGCACGGGGCAGACCGCGATCGATCAGAATGAAGCGGTGGCGCTGATGCGAGAGAAGTACGAAGTCTGCTGCGGCCTCTTCCACGAGTTCAACTGGGGGAAGTGGGTGAGCGGCACGCCTCAGGAGCGGCTGGCGCTTCTCCCTGCTGCCCAGGAGCACATCCTGTTGCAGCAAAATGGCAAGAAACGGTTTCTGCAGGCGGTGCGCGATCTGTCGCAGGCCTTTGCCCTGGCGGTGCCCCACGAGGAGGCCTTGGCGATCAGGGACGATGTGGCTTTCTTTCAGGCGGTGCGGGCAGCGCTCGCCAAAACCACGGATGTAGGGGCGCACGGCCATGTGCCCCTCGAGCACGCCATCCGCCAGATCGTCTCGCGCGCCATCGCGTCCGAGGGCGTGGTGGACCTCTTCGCCGCGGCCGGCCTCAAGAAGCCCGACCTCTCGATCCTCTCCGAGGAGTTCCTGGCCGAGGTGCGCGGCATGCCCCAGCGCAACCTCGCGGTCGAGCTGCTGCAGAAGCTGCTGAAGGGCGAGCTCGCCACCAGGCGGCGTAAGAACCTCGTCCAGGCGCGCTCGTTCGCCGAGATGCTGGAGCAGACGATCCGCCGCTATCAGAATCGCGCGATCGAGGCGGCGCAGGTAATCGAGGAGCTGATCCAGCTCGCCAGGGACATGCGCGCGGCGAACGCGCGCGGCGAGAAGCTCAACCTGAGCGAGGAGGAGCTGGCGTTCTACGACGCGCTCGAGACCAACGACAGCGCCGTGAAGGTGCTTGGCGACGAGACGCTGCGCACGATCGCGCGCGAGCTGGTCGAGACGATCCGCAACAACGTGACGATTGACTGGACCCTGCGTGAGAACGTGCGGGCACAGTTGCGCGTCCTGGTTAAGCGAATCCTCCGCAAACACGGCTATCCGCCCGACAAGCAGGAGAAGGCGACACAAACGGTGCTCGAGCAAGCCGCGCTTCTGTCGGCAGAATGGGCGACCGCATGAACAGGGCGCTTCACAACTGATGGCAGCACACGATCAGAGCGCGCGACCCACCGTAATCTGAAGTTCTCGACTCAAAGCTTAACGATGCATCTTCGCGCCTGGATCACCTGGATCGCCAGCCTGCTGATTGCTGTGCTGAGCACACGCAACCCCCTCTATCTGGCTGTGGTGTTGCTGATTGCAGTGGCAGTAAGCAGTCACATCGCGCAATTGCGCAATCAGCCGGCCCCCACCTGGCTGGCGCGCCTCGCCATTTTTGTGTTGCCGCTGTCTACGCTGTTCAACACACTCACAATCCACATCGGAGACACAGTGCTGTTGGTAATCCCCGGCCAAATTCCCCTGCTCAGCGGGCCGGTCACACTCGAAGCAGCCGTCTATGGCGCTATCAACGGCTTGTCGCTACTGAGCGTGATCTCTGTGTTCAGTGTGCTCAGCGTGGCGATGCCGGCGCATCAACTGGTGCGCGGGACGCCGCGCGCATTTCAATCTATCGGCGTGACGGTGGGCATCGCACTATCGTTCATTCCCCAAACCCTGAGACGGCTGCGCGAGGTGCGCGATGCTCAAGCAGTGCGCGGCCACACGGTGAGAGGGCTGCGCGACTGGTTGCCGCTCTGGCTGCCGCTGTTGATGGGCGGGCTGGAGCAATCGATGCAGTTGTCTGAAGCGATGGTGGCGCGCGGGTTCGGCGCCACACAAGATCAGACGGCGCCGGCGCGAATCCGCTTGCTGCTGTTTGCGGGGCTGGCTCTCATGCTGAGCGGCTTTTTGCTCAGTCTGGCAGCAGCCCATCCCACACTAAGCCTGACAGTGTTGGCAGCCGGCGGAGCGTGCATTCTGATCGGCTTGCGTCAGGCCGGCAGCGTCTCGCCTCACACGACCTACCGACTGATCCCTTTCACACGGCTGGACGCGCTGTGTATCGTTCTGAGCATCGCCCTTGGCCTGGTCTTTGCCTTGCCAACGCACGTGCCGGGCATTGCCCCCGACACGCTGAGTTACACCCCCTACCCCCGCTTCAGGCTGCCGGCCTTCGACCCCCTGCTGGGAGTTCTGATGTTGGGCTGGCTGACCCCACTCCTGCGGCGCGAATTGCCGCAAGAAACATGAGCCGGCGTCGACCGGCTCACATGCGCCGCACATAGCGCGGCTCGCGCTCATCGTACAAGAACATCGACAGCACGGTTGAAACGACGCTGACAATCAGCGAGCCGAACAAAGCATCCCAGAAGCTTTCGACGTAGAAGCCAACTCCCAGCCAGTTTGCAAAGGACGTGGCGATCAGAAACGACAGCGCGTTAATAACCAGCACAAATAGCCCCAGCGTGAGAATGACGAGCGGACAGGTCAGAATGGTGAGCAGGGGCCGCACCAGCGCATTGGCCAAACCCAAAATAATGGCCATGACTGCCACCACGGCAACCCCATTGCCATCCACGTGAATGCCGGGCACAATCGCCGCTGCCGCGGCAATGGCAAGACTGCTAATCAACCATCGGATCAACAAACGCATCGCGCGCCTCCTGTAGGGATGGGCATCCTGTAGGGATGGGCATCCTGTTGGGATGGGCGAATGGTAGCACGGAGGGACGTTGGCAGGGTGCGCAGCGTGTTTCAGTCTTGCCCGGCCGGACATGAGAACGGCACGCTCAGCGCGTCGAACCAGGCCACGCTGCGCCGGCCATCGCCATCATTGCGCGCGCCCAGCAACAGCGTGACGCGCTGGCCGGCCCATGGCGACAGATCGAACACCAGGCGTTGCCAGTCAGCGGTCGGCGCGCTGGATTCGTAGAGCGTCGTCAGCGCCCCGGCCTGATCCCACAGGCGAATATAGAACACATCGTCGTCGTCTTCGGTGTCGGCGCGCAGCCACACCGAAAGCGAAGGGCCGTCGGCCGGCAACATCACTGTCTGCGAAACCGAAGAGAACGCCAGTACGCCGGGATCAGGCGTGTCGAAGGGCACGCCGACGCGCATCGAGCGCTGGCCGGCCCATGCCAGCGCAGTGGTGTACGTCGCCGGCCAAGGCGTGGGGTTGATCTGCCAAGCAGTATCCACTTCAAAGCTGCCGTTCGCCAGCGCATCGCACACATCCTGCGCGCCGGCCACGACGACCGCCGGCAGAAATACTCTGGCAGGCCGCTGCGCGACAGGCGCCCCCAACAACGACACCACCCGCGCCATCAACGCGCTGCGCGCGGCATCGGGATACACCGTCTCCAGCGGAAACGAGAGGAACACAGACATTGTTTCGTCCACATGCTGACGCAACACGCCGGCCATCCCACCCGAAGCGTGGGCCATGATCGAGGATGCGCCGGGGGCAGGCGCAATCACATCATTCGACCAGGCATTGTAAGCGCCGCGCGCGCCATCATCGATCGAGACGGGCGACAACCCGGCAAACAGGCCGGGGGAGAGCGGCGTGACCTGATAGGACAACGCGCTGTCGGCGACATACTGCGCGCCAAGCACATCGCGCAAAAAAGCCGCGTCTGCGCCGTTGAGGAATGCGGCCACATTCGAGCCGCTGACCAGCAATACCCGCCGGGGCTGAGACACGAACGCGCGCAATGCTGCGCGCTCGGCCGGCGTGAATATCCCATCGCGAACCGTCTGCATACCGGCAAACCAATCCACCAGTCGATACCCAGACAGCGACAGCGCGCCGGATGCAACCGCCTGGCGCACGGCGCTGTCGAACGCTTCGGTAATTACGCCGGCGTGCTGGGCCACGTAGTTGTAGCGGTTCATGCGATCAAGGATCATGCGCGTGGCCGCGCCCTCGACCAGACGCATCGACGCATCGAGCGAATCGAAGCCATGCACCACCAACAGGCGCGGGGCCGGCCCCACCCGCGCTGCCAGCGCCGGAGTTGGGAAAGACTCGCCGCCATCGTTGATCGCGGTGACCCGCACAAAAACAGTCTGGCCGGCGGCATAGCCGCTCAGCACTGCCGACAGGCCGCTCACATCGCGCCCATCGTCCCAGGCAAAGCCGTCGCTGCTGGTGTAGAGGCGATAGCGTTGGGCAGGGTCTGCGGGCGTGCCCAAGGCAAACGTCGGCGGCGTCTGCCATGACACGGCCAGCGCCCCGCCCCCCACATTGCGCACAACCAGTTGCTCAGGCGGCTCGGGCAGATAGCGCGGCGGCACGCCATCTTTCTGCGCGTAATAGTTGACGATGCCCTGATAAACAGCGCGCGCCAGCAGTCGAGCGAAGCGCGGCTCGCGCAACTGCGCTGCGTCGGTGATGTTGTCATGGAAGGCCATTTCGATCAGCATGGCCGGCATGCTGCTTATTTCGCGCACTTCGCCCAGGTTGGCCTGCCACTGACCAAAGTCATACCAGCTCGAGTCCCATCCGCCGCGAATGGCCTGAATCACCCGGCCATGCACCGCCGACTGCAATTCGCGCGCGCCAGGCGCGCGCGCCCACTGGTTATAGGGCGGCGTGGGGTCGTTGTTATAGATAAACGAGACTGTGCCGCGCGCGTTGCCGTTGCTGGCGTTCGAATGCCACGAGACAAACACTGCATCATCGCCGGCGCCGATGTTCTCCCAATCGGCGTAGCGCGGGCGCGCATTGATGTCGTCGCAGGCATCCGGCGCGAGCGTGTCGCACCATAGTTCACCTTCGCGCGAGTCGTACACGCCGGCCGGCGCGCCCAGCAGCATCGTCCAGTAACGCGCCGCCTCTTCCCAGCGCGGCTTCAGGCTTGGCCCGGCCCCACGGTTGATGTCCCCCACCCCGCCACCGAGCCGAATCGCGTCTGCAATGACAGCCTTGCCGGCCACATTCGAGGCATTGGAGACGACCACCTGCGCCAGCTCGCCGGCGCGAAAGTAGTACGCGCCCAGATACCGCCATGTGTAGCCATGCGTCTGCTGGTTGATCACGACTTCACTCGCGCCGCCGGCATGAATGATGCGATAGCGCGCCTGGGGGACGCGATTGGCGGCTGCAACGTACCAGGCGTAAACAGGATACCAGCCGGACACATCCACCGGCGCACTCCAGGTTGCCACAGCCGTTGGGGTGATCGCAGCAACGCTGACCGCATAGCGATACGAGCTGCCGCGATAACCGGCCAACGCGCTGGTGAACCACTGGCCGGCCTCGACATAGCCTGCGCCGCCCACATTGTCTGCATTGTCAATCACACGCTCGGCGTCAATCATCGCCGGGTCGCGCGTGGGAAAAACATCGGCGCCGGCCTGCCGCAGATAGGCGATCAGGTACTGGTTCACAACTTCGGCATTGTTGTGATCTTCGACAAGGCCGTTGCTGACGCCGCGCTGCGTGCGCCAACCAAGCGTCGGGTGAAAGTACCAGCCGTGGCCGGCGCTGACATACACACTCTTGCCGGCCAGACCGCCGACGGTTTGCTGCCAGGCCGCTTCAGACAAGACAGCGGCAGCGGGAGCAGCAGACGAGCCGGCGGGCAAATGGGTATCTTCGGCGCCGCTCAACACAGGTTTTGTTTGGGCAGGACGGGCAGGGGCAAACGTGTGTAAGGGCCTGGGCGGTTGATCCGGCGCAGCGGCGTCGACGGCCAGCACGTGCACGCGCCGGATGGGCAAATCGAGCAGCGCCTCGATCACCTGGCGGGTCAAGCTGTCGCTATCGACCACAGCAACCGGCCGGCTATCGGCAGCGAGGGCCGGCAACGCGATACGCAGCACAACGGTCACAGCCTCGCCGGCCACGACAACCGACTCAAGCGCCGTCTGCGAGCTTGCCGGGCCGGAAGGCTGAGTTGGCTCCCCGAAGAGGGGCGCCAGACGCGCCTGCACCACCTGGCCGAGTGGCAGAGCAGGCTGCACCGGGCCGGCAATCAGCCTGGCGCGCGCCGAGAGCGGCTGGCCGGCTGCACACGCCACGCTTGCCAGCGCAAGGCCGGCAGCCAGTCCCAGGGTGATCATCCGCGCGCATGTAGCCAGTTTCATAGACCCTCCATCAGTCGAATCATAAATCAGGGGCTGCCGTGTATGTGCCGGGGCTTGATCGGGCAAAATCTGATGCAACTCTAATGCGGCGCCTACAAGCCTGCAACTCAGGCACATATAATCATCATCACTTATAGAGCAGTTGTAAACATCAGCACTGGGCTTGATGCTCAGTCTGGAGAACAATATCCATGATGAGATTCGACCGTTTTACCGAGCGCGCTCAGGATGCCGCCGCCCGCGCCTACGAAATCCTACAACGCTACAGTCATAATCAGGTGGACACAGAACATATCCTGCTTGCGTTGCTCGAGCAGCCCGAAGGGGTTGTCGCAGACATTCTGGAAAAGCTGGGCGTAAGCCTACCGGTCATCACGGCAAAGGTCGATGAAGTGCTCAAGGCGTCGCCGCGCGTGAGCATCTACGGCGGAGGGATGAGCAACCAGGTCTTCATCACCCCGCGCGTGAAGCGGGTGCTGGACCTCGCCAACGAAGAGGCCAACCGGCTGAAGGACGAGTACATCAGCACGGAACATATCTTTCTGGCCATCGCCAGCGAACGCAACACGCCCGCTGCCCGCATCCT
Organism: Candidatus Roseilinea mizusawaensis; assembly: GCA_016841965.1. Taxonomy (GTDB): domain Bacteria; phylum Chloroflexota; class Anaerolineae; order J036; family Brachytrichaceae; genus Roseilinea; species Roseilinea mizusawaensis. Next base: position 9,197 of record JAEANN010000053.1, read on the forward strand.
GGCCGAGCTGAGCATCACCAAAGAGCGCATCTACGACGCCATCAAGGACATCCGGGGCGGGCAGCGCGTGACCGACCCACAGGCCGAGACCAAATACCAGGCGCTGGAAAAGTACTCGCGCGATTTGACACACGCCGCCAAAGAAGGCAAGCTGGATCCGGTGATTGGGCGCGATGAGGAGATTCTGCGCGTCATCCAAGTGCTGTCGCGGCGCACCAAGAACAACCCGGTGTTGATCGGCGAGGCCGGCGTCGGCAAAACGGCCATCGTCGAAGGGCTGGCGCAGAAGATTGTGTCTGGGGATGTGCCGGAGGTGCTGCTGAACAAGCGCGTAGTGTCGCTCGACCTAGCCGGCATGGTGGCCGGCTCGCGCTTCCGGGGCGACTTTGAAGAGCGGCTGAAAGCGGTGGTGGATGAAGTCAAGCGCAGCGAGGGCGAAATCATCCTCTTCATCGACGAACTGCACAATGTGGTAGGCGCCGGCAACGGCGCAGGCGCGCTGGATGCGAGCAACATGTTGAAGCCGGCTCTGGCGCGCGGCGAGTTGCAGTGCGTGGGCGCGACCACCCTTGACGAATATCGCAAGTACATCGAGCGCGACAGCGCGCTGGAACGCCGGTTTGCGCCGGTGTTCGTGGACGAACCCTCGGTGGATGAGACCATCGAAATGCTGCGCGGCCTACGCGACAAATACGAAGCGCATCACAAAGTACATATCTCAGACGCTGCCCTGGTATCGGCGGCCAGACTGTCGGATCGCTATGTGACGGCCCGCCATCTGCCCGATAAAGCCATTGACCTGGTCGACGAGGCAGCCGCCAAGCTGCGCGTGGCGCTGTACACCCTTCCGCCAGACCTGAAAGCCAAAAAAGTCGAGCTGGACAAGATGCGCGCAGAAGAGGAGAACGCCGCCAGCAAGCAAGATTATCAGCGCGCAGCCGAACTGAAGGTACAGCGGCTGCGTCTGCAAACCGAGTTCGACGAAGGACGCGACAAGTGGCAACGCGAAAAGAACCTGGACGAAGTGGTGGATGAAGACGACATCGCCAGTGTGGTGGCCCAGTGGACCGGCATCCCTGTTACGCAGATGCTGGAGACCGAGAGCGAGAAACTCCTGCACATGGAAGAGCGGCTGCACGAGCGCATTATCGGCCAGGATGAAGCAATCAAGGCTGTCAGCGACGCCATCCGGCGCGCGCGCAGCGGCTTGAAGGATCCGAATCGGCCGATTGGTTCGTTCATTTTCCTCGGCTCGTCTGGGGTAGGCAAGACGGAGCTGGCCAAGGCGCTGGCCTGGTTCATGTTCGACGATGAAAACGCGCTGGTGCGCATCGACATGAGCGAATACCGCGAAGGCCACACCGTCAGCCGGCTGTTTGGCGCGCCGCCCGGCTACGTGGGCTACGAAGAGGGCGGCCAGTTGACCGAGGCCGTCCGCCGGCGCCCGTATCAGGTGGTGCTGTTCGACGAGATCGAAAAGGCGCACCCGGATGTCTGGAACGCGTTGTTGCAGATCCTCGATGACGGCCGGCTGACCGACGGTCAGGGCCGCGTGGTCAACTTCACCAATACCGTGCTCATCATGACCAGCAACCTGGGCACCGAGTACGCGCGCAAAGGCGGCACGCTGGGCCTGATCAAATCTGGCGCGCCAGACGACCTCAAAGCAGCCGCGGATCACAAGAAGATCGAAGAGGCGCTGAAGCGCACGTTCAGGCCAGAGTTTCTGAATCGCGTCGATGAGATCATCATCTTTGCGCCGCTGACGGTGGAAGATGTCGAACGCATCGTCGACCTGCAACTGCGCGAAATCCGCGAACGGCTACAGGAACAGGGACTCAGCATCGAACTGCGCGAGGGCGCGCGGGCCTGGCTGGCCCGGCAGGGCTACGACCCCGCTTTCGGGGCGCGACCGCTGCGCCGCGCACTGCAAAAATACGTCGAAGGGCCGCTTAGCGTGCAACTGTTGCAGGGCAAGTTCAAGGCCGGCGACTGTGTCATCGTGGACGTGAATGCCGACAACACCGGCATCGCCTTCTCGCGCCTGGCCTGCGAGCCGGCAGTAGAAGGTTCTGAGCAGCCATATCCGGTTGAAGCGTCTGCCGAGACACAGGCAAACATGTAGAACAATCCGAAGCCGGCGTTTAGGCCGGCTTCACTTTCAGGTAACCTGACACGCAAGCCCTGCAAAAACAGACTGCGTATACTGGCTCGATATGACACCTGCGCGCGCCACCCGCTGGCAAACGCTTGCGTGCGGCCTGTTCGTCGCGCTGACCGCGTGCGAGTCGTTGGGGCCGGCGGCCACAGATTTGCCGGCCCCGGCGCAAACAGCAACAACGCTCTCCCCTCCCCCTGCGATCGCATTCACGCCAACGGCAACTGCCACCCAGACGCCCACACCAACCCCAACCGTAACCCCAACGCCTACCGCCACGCCCCTACCAACACCAATGGTGGAAGTCATGTCGGCTTCGGGCGAGGCGGCGGTGCGCTTGCGATCAGGGCCGGGAAGGCAGTATGAAGTAGTTGGCGCACTTCAGCCAGGCCAGTTTGCCGAATTGGCTGAGATGAACGACGACGGCACGTGGGTCAAAATCGACACCGGAGACCTGCAAGGATGGCTGCCGGCCAACTGGATCGTGCTGACCGGGGAGGTGTCATTCGACATGCTCGGCCCAACCCAGCGCACACGCGACGGCCTGGTGCAGGCGTGGGAAAGCGTGAATGTGCGCGCCGGGCCGGGGCGGCAGTTCCGCGTGCTGGGTCGGCTGGCGCCGGGTCAAATTGCGCCGGTGATTGGCAAGAGCGCCGACGCGCTGTGGTGGCAAATCTTGTTCGAGAACCGCAGGGGCTGGGTATCCAAAGATGTGGTGCAGTTTGCCGGCGATAGCGAGAGAGTGCAAATCAGCGACGGCCAGCCGGCGCCCACGCAAACCCCGATCCCTACACTCGAAATCCGCGCCACGCTGGAATCCATTTCGCCCCCACCGGGGAGCGCACAAGAGACCAGAACAACCCTTGCCTCTCCTGTGCCATAGGGCTGCGGCAAAGCCGACTTGTTGCAATATGGCTCAGAGGCAACAGATTTATCAGGGTCTTGCAGTGCAAGCCGGCCTACCGGGGCGCCGATCCGGTTATATTCAACAACGGGCTATCTGTTGAGACAATCAGTCTGGGCCGGCCGATGAGGGATTTTGACCGCGCAGCAACGCTTCAATGCGGCGGCGCTCGATCTCCAATTGCGCGGCCAGCTCATCACGCTGACGCTCAGCCTGCTCGGCGCGCTGACGCTCAGCCTCGGCGCGCTGACGCTCAGCCTCGGCGCGCTCAGCGCCAGTGAGAATGAGATTGCCATCCAGATCGCACCAGCGTAACCACAGGTCTTCTGCGCCTTCATACCTGCCACGCCACAAGGTCAAGCCCAGGCTAATCTTGGCAAGGCGCAGATCTGTCATGCGCACGTAGCCGGTGGGGCGCAACTCGAAGGCCCGCAACACACCGTTGCGCAGATGCTCATCGGGATCGAGAATGACGTAGTAAGAGACGCCGATGCCGGCGTAAATTTTCAGCTTTTCATCGTCCTCGCCGCCTTTCCGATTTGAGACGATCTCAATCGCCACATCAGGAGGCTTGCCGTACTCCCAGACAAAGTAAGAGCGGTGGCGCTTCTCCCAAAGCTCAGGAGGAGCCTGCACACCGACGCTCAACAACACATCGGGGACAAGAGGCGGTTCGCGAACTGAGTAAAACAAGCCAACATTTGCCAGGGCAAGAAAACGCCCATCTCCGTTTGGGCCACCCCACGAGGCATACAAAGCTTCGGTCAAGAGACGCTGTTGTTTCTCCGAATAGATGTTGTCCACCGGCGTGTCATCCTCTGTGGTAATGTCGTCGTAGTTCGGCAACTGCTCTTGCGTCAAATAAGCATTCACCAACGCTTCTTCTGAGACTTTCGGGGTATCTGCCATTTCCGCTCCTGGCCGCCGGCCGAGCGGCGGGCCTGACAAACGATACGATCCTGCTAGACACGGGGGATTTTAGAATGGTCTACAGATGATGTCAACGCAAATGGCGCAACATCGGCGCAACAGCACACCATCACAGGTAGAATAGGCCAAAATCCACCCTCCAGGAAGAGAAAAAATCCCTTGGCCAACTCACCTGCCTCCATCGCGCTGCCATCGCTAGGTCATTTGAAACCCGAGTCGCTCAATCGCGCCATCGTCTCGTTGGCACTGCCGGCGGTGTTGGAGAACCTGCTGGTGTCGGCTGTGTTCATCGCCGACTCGTTTTTGATCGGGCACTTGAACGATCCTGCTGCGCTGGCCGCTGTTGGCATCAGCGGTTCCTACCTGTTTATCGCCAACGGCTTGTTCATGGCACTCTCGATCGGGGCCATGGCGCTGGTAGCGCGCGCCTACGGAGAGGGGAACGAAGCTCAGGCCAAGCGCATGAGTGGTCAGGCCATCACACTCAGCGTCGCGTTCGCCGTTGTGTGCATGGTCACACTTTTTCCGCTGGCAGAGCCTTTTCTACGCTTGTTGATCGGCGACGAAGATGTGATCGGCCAGGGCACGTTGTACATTCACATCATCCTGTCCACATCCATCCTGGCGTTCCCATTGCAGGTGATGACCGGCATCATGCGCGCCACGGGCGACACGCGCAGCCCGATGTACATCACCCTGTTCATGAACGTAGTCAATGTCGCGCTGGCCGCTGCGCTGATCTTCGGCATTGGCCCAATTCCTGCGCTACACATTGCTGGCGCCGGCTGGGGAGCAGCAATCGCACGGGCCGCCGGCGGGCTGATGGCGTTGTATGTCATGGTGGCCGGCCTCAGCCGGCTGCGGGTGAAGCTGCGCGAAATGGTGGTGTGGGACTGGCACGACGTGAAGCGCATCTGGAGGATTGCGCTGCCCAGCATCATCGACAGCATCATCCAACGCGTGGGGTTTATCACCTTCACCGGCATCGTCGCCAGCCTGGGCACCGTCGTCGTCGCAGCAAACCAGATCGCCAACACGATCGAGTCTTTGTCTTTTCTGCCGGCATGGGGGTTCTCCATCGCCGCCGGCACGATCGTCGGGCAGGCGCTTGGCGCGCGCAATGTGCCCATCGCCGAACTCGCCACCCGACGCAGCATGTACCTGTCTGTCTTGGCCATGTCGGCCGCCGGGGTGCTGTTCGTGATCTTCGGCGGCGACATCGCCCGGTCGTTCGGCGCGACCGGCGAAGTGCTGGCGCTGGCCACGTTGGCGATTCAGCTCGCAGCCATCGAGCAACCCTTCATGGCGCTGCAAATGATCTACGGCGGCGCATTACGGGGGGCCGGCGACACGCGCTCCCCGATGATCGTGTCGCTGGTGGGCGTGATCTTCTTCCGTATCACGGCCGTCTACCTGCTGGCGGTCGTCCTGCACCTGGGGCTGGCCGGCGTGTGGATTGGCACGGCCATCGACTGGGCCGGGCGCTCGGCAGTCATGTATCTGCTCTACCGGCGCGGCAAGTGGAAGACGTTGCGGATATGATCCGTTGCGGATATGATCCGTTGCGGATGCAGTCTGCGGAACTCTAGCGTGCGACTTCCCAGGCTAGATGTTGCAACTCGGGCAGGATGAGGCTGTCCATGGCCACCTGCACCGCATTGGGTGAACCCGGCATTGACACGACCACGCGCCCCCGATACACGCCGGCTGTAGCGCGCGATAGCATGGCTGCGGCGCCGACTTCCTGATAGCTGAGCATCCGGAAAAGCTCCCCAAAGCCAGGCAGGGTCTTTTCCAGTTTGCGGGCCAGCGCATCATAGGTTGTGTCGCGCGGGGCAATGCCGGTGCCGCCGGTGAACAGCACGATGCGCGCGTCGGTCTCGCTCACAATGTGGTCAAGCAAGGCGCCGATGCGCTCCGGCTCGTCTTTCACAATCTGACGGAATACCACCCTGTGGCCGGCATCGGTGATGCGCTGTTCGATCAAATCGCCACCGGTGTCGTTCTCGCGCGTGCGCGTATCGCTCACGGTCACCACCGCTACAGACACTGCTCCCTGCCGGGCCGCAATCTCACGATGTTGTTGGGAAGACGCTGTCATACATGCTGCATTCTACAGTGCCGCAGGCGATGGATATAATCGCCGCAGCCCAATTCCGGATTGCAGTTTGAGGCCTGACGCCGGCTGATCTCACTGCACGTGCGTCATGATCAACAGCGAAAATCCGAAATCTAAAAGCCGAAATCACCATGTCAACCATTCTCGATGAACTCAAGTGGCGCGGCCTGCTCTACGATGCCAGCGACGGCGTGGCCGATCTGCTGTCGCACAAGCATGTAACGCTGTACAACGGCTTCGATCCGACCAGCGACAGCCTGCACGTGGGGCATCTGGTGCCGTTGATGGCGCTGGCACGCTTCCAACGCTTTGGGCATTCCCCCATCGCCCTGGCCGGCGGGGGCACCGGCATGATTGGCGATCCCAGCGGCAAGTCTCAGGAGCGTCAATTGCTCACAGCGGCCCAAGTCGAGGCCAACGTCGAAGCCATCAAACAACAACTGGCCCACTTCCTGGATTTTGAGGTGAGGAGCAACCCGGCCCGCGTGATGAACAATGCCGACTGGCTGGCCCCAATGTCCATGATGAGCTTCCTACGCGACATCGGCAAGCACATCACGGTCAACTACATGCTGTCTAAAGACTCGGTCAAAAGCCGGCTCTCGACCGAGAGCGGCATTTCATTCACCGAGTTCAGCTACATGCTGCTTCAATCCTACGACTTCGTTTATCTGTTTCAACATCATGGGTGCGTGCTGCAAACTGGCGGCAGCGACCAGTGGGGCAACATCACCGCCGGCGTAGATTTGATTCGCCGCATGACCGGCGGCAAAGCCTATGGCCTGGTATACCCGCTTATCGTCAAAGCCGACGGCACCAAGTTTGGCAAGACCGCAGGCGGCTCGGTGTGGCTGGATCCAAAGCGCACCTCGCCTTATCGCTTCTACCAGTTCTGGATCAACACCGATGACGCCGATGTGGTGCGTTACCTGAAATTCTTCACCTGGCTGAGCGAAGCCGAGATAGCCGAGCTGGCCCATCAGGTCGCCACACAGCCGGAGAAGCGCGAGGCCCAGCAGCGCCTGGCGCGCGAACTGACGCGCATAACACACGGCGAGACAGCACTGGCACGCGCCGAGATGGCATCGCACGTTTTGTTCGGCGGCGCAATGGCCGGCCTGAGCGCAAGCGACGTGCAAGAGATTTTCGAGGATGTCCCAACTGCCACACTGGCCCGCCAGCAACTCGAAGGCGCCGGCGCGCTCTTGCTCGATGTCCTCGTCACAGCCAAGCTTGCCACCTCGAAGGGCGATGCGCGTCGAACCGTAGAGGGCGGTGGCATATACGTCAACAATCAGCAGGTCGTCGATCCCGCGCGCACAATCTCGCTCAACGACACAATCGACGGCCAGTTTGTGGTGCTGCGCAAAGGGCGCAAGAGCTATTGCCTGCTCAAACTGGTGTGACGGGCGTCGCTTCCTCGGCCGGTTTAGCAGCCCTGCTCAGGGCAGCATACAACGTTGGCCGATCAGTTGCAAGTCCAGCCCAATCCGGCCGAAGGATATCGGCGGGATAGACAGACAGTGCGTGGCAAGCATGGGCATAAGCACGGATGATGAGCATGTACCGCCGAAGTATACTGGCTGCCATCGCAAGTCATGTGACAATCAGGGTTACAAACGACTCTTACATACGAGGTTGAGCATGAATCACATGGAAATCAACCACAGCTCAGAGCCAATCCGGCTTTTCAAGTCCGACTTTCTAGAGTTTTTCACCCATATCCACCCGGCAGTAGTCGTAGCCATCTGGCTGCCGGTGTCAGGCTATTTCCTCGCCCTGTCGATCGTGACGGCGCCGGCGGATACAGCGGCGTTGCACATTCCGCTGGGTTTCTTGGCCGGCCTGTTCGTGTGGACGCTGACAGAATATCTGGTTCATCGTTTTGTGTTCCACTACGAGCCACGCAGCGAGCCGATGAAGCGTTTCTTCTTCCTGTTCCACGGGGTACACCACGCCCAGCCACAGTGCAAGACCCGCCTGGTGATGCCGCCGGCAGTGAGCATCCCCGGCGCTATTGTGATCTACCTGTTGTTCAGCTTAATTCTGGGCAATTTGCTGGGCGCGCCGCATTGGATCGCGCCGGTGTTCTCTGGATTCGTGCTGGGGTATTTGGTATACGACATGATTCACTATGCCACACACCATCTCCCGATGCACGGCCGGGTGATGAAATATCTGAAACGCTATCACATGCTGCACCACTTCAAGACACCTGAAGAGCGCTATGGCGTCAGCTCCCCGTTGTGGGATTTTGTATTTGGCACTGCGCCCAAAGAGTAAGCCCCGGCAGAGTGCTCGCTCATCCAAGCGTCGTCATGCCATGTTGGATGGCGAACTTGACCAGCGCGGCCAGATCGCTCACACCCAGCTTGTGCATCAGACGACTGCGGTAGGTTTCGATGCTTTTTGTCGAGAGATAGAGCATCTCGGCGATCTCGGCGCTGGTCTTGCCCTCGGCCACCAATTGCAGAATCTGGCGCTCGCGCGGGCTGAGGCGCTCAATCGGGCTTTTCAGCACAGCCTGGCGCAGCGGGTGGTCTTCATCAATCGATGCAGCATCCACAATCTTTTCGCTGAAGTAGCGCTGGCCGGCGGCGAGGGCGCGCACAGCCTGCACTACCTCTGCGCCGGCAGACTCTTTGAGCAGAAAACCACGCGCACCGGCGTTGAGCGCGCGGAAAATATGCTCGTTGGTGGAGTACATGGAAAGCATCAAAATCTCCACCGATGGGCACGCGCGCTGGATCTCCTGGGCGGCGTCGATGCCATTTAAGCCCGGCATGGCGATATCCATCACCACCACATCTGGCAGAAGCTGCTGCGCCAGGACTACGGCTTGCCGGCCGTCCGAGGCATCGCCGACAACCTCGATATCGCCCTGAGTTTCGAGCAGGATGCGCAACCCATCACGCACCACTGCATGATCATCTGCCAACAGAACGCGAGTCGTCATGCGTCCACCTTAGGATCGCGACAGGAATCTCGACCAGCACACGCGTGCCAGCCCCTGAAGCAGATTCTATGCGCAGGTGGCCGCCTATGGCCGCAGCGCGCTCCTGCATGCCAATCAGTCCCCAGCCGGCCCGCTGTTCGTTCGAGCGATAGGATGAAGCATCAAAGCCAACCCCATCATCCGCAATCATCAGTCGAACCATATCCCTGTCTTGCTCGTATCGCACCACAACCAATTTGGCGTGCGCGTGTTTAGCCGCATTGGTCAACGCTTCCTGCGCGATGCGAAACAAGCCGATTTCCGCTGCTTGCCCAAGGCGTGGATCCGGCTCCCGGCCCTCTACAACCGTTTCGACACCCGTGCGCTCTGTGAAGCGCCGGCAGAACCATCGCAAGGCAACCAACACGCCATAGTCATCGAGCACCGGCGGACGCAGATCCGAGTTCAGATCGCGGATACGTTCGATGGTTTCCCCCAACAAGGCTATGGCCGTGTCCAGCTTCGGCCTCAGGCGCGCCATCTCGTCCTGCGGCAGCAAGCTGCGCACAATGTTGAGATTGATCCCCAACGCCGTCAGATTTTGTCCAACACGATCGTGCAGCTCAATGGCCAGACGCCGCCGCTCTGTCTCCTGGGCTTCGGACATACGGGCCGCGAGCTTATGCATCTGCTCGCGCTGCTTGCGCACAGCATGCGACAGCATGACATTATCGAGCGCAAGCGCCAACCAGCTTGCCACTTCGCGCAGAATCGAACTCGCCTCATCTGTACGGTCTTCTGGTGAACTCAACGCCAGCGCCAGCAGGCCGACCAGTTCGCCACGCGCAGTCAGTGGAAGCATCTCGGTCATGCCACGCTCACGGAGATGCTCCACGAACTGCGATGCGCCGCGCAGGGCGCTGATTTGCTCCCCGGCGCCGGCTGTACATCCGACCGGGTATTCACGACCCGGCTGGATGGGCGCACAAGACGCGCCCTCATCACACCACGAGGCGACAATCCTGAACACCTGAGCAGCGCAATCCAGCACAGCCACGCATACCCAGCAACATGGCGCCAGACCACGAATGTGGCGCAGCGCCACGGCGCCAACTTCTTCGGGAGAGCGCGCTGTGGAAATGGATTGATACCAGATGAGATCGGGCATGGTCGGATCCTGACCTCACAGGTCATACGTCATGTATTACACACAATATACCCCAGCACATTAAATCCACTTAATGAACGGTTAAAACGGTCTTGAACTAGCCTGGATACCTTTCTCAGAGTGAAGTCGCCACCAAACAATCAAAACCTCATAGGGCGCATACGGCGCGACTGGCGCGAATGGCTGACATTCGTCCTCCTGGCCGGCCCAAATCTCGGTTTGTTCGTCATCTTCACCTACGCGCCGATGCTCAACAACGTACTGTTGTCATTTCAGGAGTATGACCTGATCCGCTCGACCGGCACCTGGGTTGGGCTAACGAATTTTCAGACAGTGTTCAACAGCTCGCAGACAGGCCGTATCCTGCTGAACACGCTCGTCTTCACCGTCGCATCAGTCGGGGGCGTGCTCTTGCTGGGCCTGTTCGGCGGCCTATTGCTCAATCAGCCCTTGCGCGGCCGAAACGCGGCGCGCAGCATTCTCTTCTCTCCTTTCATTATCTCCGGCGCCGCGATTGCGATTGTGTGGATCTACATCTTCGATCCACGCTTCGGGCTGCTCTACACCATTCTGAAGTGGTTGGGATTGACATCGCCGAACTGGCTCGGCGATCCCAACTGGGCCTTGTTGGCAGTCATTATCGTATACATCTGGCGCAATTTGGGCTACGCCACGGTGATCTACATTGCCGGCCTGCAAGCCATTCCCGCCGACCTGTATGAAGCCGCCCGGGTTGATGGGGCCGGCCTGTGGGCGCGCATGCGGCACGTCACGCTGCCCGGTCTTGCGCCGGTCGTGTTTTTCCTGATCGTCACCAGCATCCTCAGCTCATTCCAGGCGTTCGACTTGATTAATGTCATGACAAGAGGCGGCCCGGCCAACGCCACCAATACGCTGATTTATCACCTCTACGAGATGGCGTTCATCAACCTGTCAGTCGGCCGGGCGGCTGTGATTGCGCTGGCGCTATTCGGGCTGATGTTCATCGTGACCCTGTTGCAACTGCGCTATCTCGAGCGCCGGGTGACCTACGCCTAGGCGGACAAGACCGCGCAAGGAAAAGCCCATGGACAGCGCTCCCACCACCACACACGCCAACACGCAACTTGCAGCCCGCGTCAGCGCGGCAACTGCATCGGTAAGATCGGCGCGGGCCGAACATCTTGTTCACCGCGCGCTGGGCTACGCAGCGATGGCCGGCATTGTTGTCATCATCGGCCTGCCGGTGTTGTGGCTACTCACCGGCGCCGTAAAGACCAACCGCGAGATCTTCAGCCCGGTCGTGCAATGGCTGCCGGCCAACCCCACCCTGGACAACTTCGGGCGCGCCTGGCAGGCAGCCCCATTTGACCGTTACTACATCAACAGCATCATCACCACACTAGCAGGCGGCCTGGCCGAAGTCATCATGGCAATCACCACCGCCTATGCCCTGGTCTACGTGCGCTTTCCCAAACGCGACTGGGTCTTTGCGTTACTGCTGGTTGCGCTGATGGTGCCGGAAGAGGTGGTGATCGTGCCGAACTACCTGACCGTCGCCAACTGGGGACTGGTCAACACCTACGCCGGCATTGTGCTGCCCGGCGCATCCATCGCGTTTGGCACTTTTTTGCTGCGCCAGTATTTCCGCACGATCCCGGTCGATCTGACCGACGCGGCGCGGGTGGATGGCGCCGGCCACGTGCGCGCCATGCTGTCCATCGTAGTGCCGATTGCTGCGCCGGCTGTAGCCACCACAGCCATGCTTTCGTTCGTCGCCAAGTGGAACGAGTATCTGTGGCCGCTCATCGTCACGACGACTCAGGAATTCCGCACCTTGCCGATCGGGCTGCGTTGGCTGCTGGATCAGGAAGGCAACACGGAATGGGGGGTGGTGATGGCCGCCACATTATTCGTGGTTGCGCCGGTCATCGTCGTGTTCTTGTACGCCCAGCGCTTCCTGGTCAGCGGCATCGCCGCCGGCGCTGTCAAAGGTTGACTACGAATGGTCAAGCAGGAACGGCAAGCAGACAGGCCAGATCGGTTTGCCGCTCGTGCTGGGTCATTCGCCCAACACAAGCTGGAGAAGAGGTAATGAAAACGAGCAAGACTATTTCGCGACGCAATCTGTTGAAGGGAATCGCACTAGGCGCCGGCGCTGCAACGCTGGCCGCCTGCGCGCCGGCCAGCCAGAGGCCAGCGCCTGCCGAAGCGCCGCAGTCTGAAGCAGCCACACAACCGGCTGCCGCCCCCGCCGCGCCGAGTGGGCCGACTGAAATCGTGTACTGGGGCTTCAGCGGCGGCCTCGGCAATACCGAGGACGAACTGGTGAAGATGTACAACGACAAGAATACCGGCGTCACCATCAAGCGCGAAGTGCAGGGCAACTACGAAGAGACCGCGCAGAAACTCACCGCGCAACTTGCCGCCAAGAGCGATCTGCCGCAGATCGTTCTGTTGTCCGACGTGTGGTGGTTCAAGTTCTATCGCTCAGGCTCGCTGCTGCCGCTAAACGAACTGGTGGCCGCACAAAAGATGGACACTGCCGACTTTGTTGATTCGCTGTGGATCGAGGGCGTGCGCAAAGGCGTGCAGCACTGGATTCCCTTTGCGCGCAGCACGCCGCTGTTCTACTACAACGCGGACATGCTGGAAGCGGCCGGCCTAGAAGCGCGCGGCCCCAAGACATGGAACGAGTTCATGGAGTGGGCGCCAAAACTGGTTCAGAAGGAAGGTGACACGCTGAAAGTTGCGGCCTTTGCCCACCCTGGCGCTGCGTCCTATATCGCCTGGCTGTTCCAATGTGTGGCCTGGCAGTTCGGCGGCAGCTACAGCGACGCCGAGTTCAACATCAAGCTGCTGGAGCCGGACACCGTGCGCGCCGGCCAGTTTTATCAAGACACTGTGAACAAGATGGGCTGGGCCATCGCCTCGCAGGACGTGCAGAAAGACTTCGTAACCGGCCTGGCCGCCACGGCGATGCTCTCGACCGGCAGCCTGGCCGGCGTGTTGCGCGACGCCACTTTCCGCGTCGGTACCGCCTTCCTACCGGAAGAGAAGCAATTCGGATGCTGCACCGGCGGCGCAGGCCTGGCCATTCTGGCCGGCGCCTCGCCAGACAAAGCCGCTGCCGCCATGCAATACATCGACTGGGCCACCGGCAACGAAGGCGGCGCGTTCTGGTCGCAGAACACCGGCTACATGCCGGTGCGCAAGAGCACCGCAGCCAGCGAGTCCTACGCCAAATTCTTCGAAGAGCGCCCGCAGGCCAAGACGGCTGTCGAGCAACTGCCCAAGACCAAACCACAAGACGCCGCGCGTGTGTTCATCCCCGGCGGCGACCAGATCATCGGCAAAGGTCTGGAGCGCATCATCATCAGCAAGGAAGACGTGACAACGGTATGGACCGATGTGACCGCTGAACTCAACCGGGAAGCCGAGCCGGTCAAGCGAGACATCGCCGCCATGGGTGGCTGACCACAGCACTACCCCGCACTCTCAACAACCCATCCACCGCGCGCCTTGCGGCGCGCGGTGGCAATCGTGCACAAGCAGCTCACTGCTGTCGCCGGCTTTGGTAAGTGGCCGGATCGCGTCGTTATACGCTTGCGCCGCCTGATACGTTGTGCTCACCATCGCTGCGGCGCTGAGTGTCAACAGCCGAGCCAATATGAACCTTGTTCAGACGTCGTGAGATCACCCAAGCCAGCCGCGCGTCACAATGTTCTCGTAACTCTTACGCGCACTCTCCAGCTCACCTTTGGGACATTGATCCTGTTCGACGATGTACCAGTCCACGCCGAGCTTGTCGCCGGCCTGGAAGATGGCGTTGAAGTCAATGCACCCCTCGCCGATGATTTCGAATGTTCTCGGCTCAGATCGAGTCATATCCTTGATATGCACCAGCGGCGCCCGGCCGTCGAGGTGGACGAGATACCCCAACGGATCTACGCCGGCGAACTGCGCCCAATACACGTCTAGCTCTGCCTTGACCAACAACGGGTCAGCGGCGTCCAGCAGCACGTCGAAGGCGCGACGTCCATCGAGCATTGCAAACTCCATGTCATGGTTGTGGTGAAAGAAGGTGATGTCGTGCTTGATGCACATCATGGCGGCCTTCTCCATCGCCCGCGCGGCGCGCTGCCAGCTTGCCACATCCCTGCGGTAGTCCTCCGGCAGCCATGCAGTGCCGATATAGCGCGCGCCGAGCGCGGCGTAATCCTCAAGCGTCGCTTCAAAGCGGTTGTTCAGGTCCTTGACACCAACATGTCCACCGATGAACGTCAGGCCAAGGTCATCCAGAATGGTGCGCAATTCACGGACGGGTAAACCGCCCAAATAGCCGCCGGCTTCGACGCCGGTGTATCCAATTGCGGCAACGTGTTTGAGCGTGCCGACAAAATCGGCCTTTGCGGCATCGCGCACAGTGAATAGCTGCAATCCTATCTTGCGCATGATGAATCTTCCTTACGCTACTTGCAGTTTGAGCCGTTTCAGTCGTTTCATGGTGCTTTCTTCGTCCCGACCAAAGTAGTCGTGCAGACGCACATACTCAGCATACAAAATGTCGTAGATGGCCTTGTTCTCCAGGTTTGGGATGAACATCTCATCTTTGAGGTGCGCCATGCGCGCAGCGGCTTCCTGGATGGTGTCGTAGCCGCCGGCAGCAGCGCCGGCGGCCACAGCACCCCACATGGCGCTGCCCAACGCCGACGACTGGGCTGACGCCGACACTTTGATCGGCAGGCCGGTTACGTCGGCGTAGATCTGCATGAGCAACTTGTTCTTCTCGGGCAGGCCGCCGCAGGCGATGATCTCGTTCACCTGCAGTCCGCCTCGCATGAAGGACTCAATAATAACGCGCCGGCCAAATGCTGTCGCCTCCAGCCAGGCCCGATACATCTCCGGCACCGTGGTAGACAGTGTGATACCCACCATCACCGCGCTCAGATCAGCATCCACCAGAATGGAACGGTTGCCGTTCCACCAGTCCAAGGCTAGCAGGCCGGATTCACCCGGCTTCAGGCGAGCGGCATAAGATTCGAGCACCTGATGCACACTGACTCCCTGCGCTTTGGCCTCATCAACATAGCGCGGCGTCACGCCATTTTCAACAAACCAGGCAAAGCCATCGCCCACGCACGACTGGCCGGCCTCGTAGCCCAGATAGCCAGGCACAATGCCGTCCTCGGTGTAACCGCACATTCCCTCGATCATCGCTTCCTTGTCAGAAAGCAGCATGTCGCACGTGCTGGTACCCATGATCGAGACCAGGCTGCCGGGACGGGTCACGGTGCAGGCCGGAACCGCCACGTGCGCATCGACGTTGGCAACAGCAACGGGTGTGCCGGGCTTGAGGCCGGTGCGGCGCGCCATTTCCGGCGTCAACCCGCCGGCCCGCGAACCAATCGGCAAGATGACGCGGCTCATCTTTTCATCCACCACCCGCTCGAAGCGCGGATCGAGCGCCCTGAAGTAGGCATGGCTGGGAAAGCCGTCGCGTTTGGACCAGATGGCTTTATAGCCGGCGGTGCACGCGTTGCGCGTCTCGACGCCGGTCAGTTGCCACACCACCCAGTCGGCTGCTTCAATCAGCCGGTCGGCTGCTGCATACACATCGGGCGCTTCATCCAGAATTTGCAAGGCCTTCGAGAAAAACCACTCCGACGATATCTTGCCGCCATACCGAGGCAGCCAGGATTCCCCCATCTCGCGGGCCACATCGTTGATCCGATCTGCTTCAGGCTGCGCCGCATGATGTTTCCACAGCTTCACCCAGGCATGTGGATTGGCGCGCCATTCAGGCAGCCGGCAAAGTGGCGTGCCGTCGCGCTTCGTCGGCAGCATAGTGCAGGCCGTAAAGTCGATCCCAAGGCCGATCACCTCATCAGCAGTCACGCCAGACTGCGCCAGCACAGCGGGGATCGTCTGCTCGAGTATGCGCAGATAGTCGTCCGGGTCTTGCAGTGCCCAGTCCACATCCAGCAGAACATTACTGTCAGGCAATCGCTCGTCAATCACGCCGTGCGAGTACTCGCTGACGGCGCTGGCAATTTCGGCGCCATCCGACACACGCACCAACACCGCGCGACCAGATAACGTGCCGAAGTCAATGCCAAGCACATAGCGACTTGAGGACATAGTTGTTTCTCCCACAATGTGATATAGGCGCCCGCCAATTGCGCAAACGACGCAGCGGGTCATTGAGCAACGGATTCCCGGTTATTGTAGTTGCTTAGGTTAAACCGTCGGCCAGATAGGCCGGCTATACGCGCGCTCCGCTCGATTCGCCAACTGCAATGATAAAATGCGCCCAAGGAGTAGACGCATATGAAAGCCGAAGTGGTTGAGCTGCCACTGTTTCCGTTGAACGTGGTCCTGTTTCCAGGGCAGACGTTGCCCCTGCACATCTTCGAGCCGCGCTATCGGGCAATGATCCAGCGCTGTATCGAGCAAGATACACCTTTTGGCGTTTTGCTTGCGCAGGATGGCGATGAAGGGCCACACACAATCGGGACGGCAGCCAAGATCACCCAGGTAGAGCGGTTGGCAGACGGGCGGATGAACATCCTGACCGTGGGCACCGAGCGATTTGAATTGCGCAATGTCCGCTTGAGTGACGAGCAGTACCTGATTGGGGACGTGGTAGCCTACCCATTCAAAAACAATGAGGAGCCGCCTAAACAGCTTCAATCCAAAGTCGCCGCGCTGCTGCATCGATACCTGAAACTGTTGGCAGACCTCAGCGGGGTCGAATTCAAGGTGCGCCAGCTTCCGGAAGATGCCACAGCCCTAGCAGTATTTGCGGCCATCGCCATGCAGTTGCCGCTCGAAGACAAGCAGGAACTGCTATCCACCGAGCGCGTCATCGACATGCTCAGCCTGGAGGCCAACATCCTCGAAGATGAAGTGTTTACGCTGACAATCATGTCGGCTGCTGCCCCCCCGCCGGAGACTGACTCAAATTTCGTCTTCTCCGCTAATTAGCACAGGTAGCGCAAGCGCATCTTCTGCGCCGGCTCAAAGCTGCTCGCAAACGAAGCGGCCTTGTCGCGCGCGCGTCACTCAGCTCAATCACTCATGCCGAAGGCTCAAGCAAGATCATGAAAATCGTCCTGGATGCGATGGGCGGCGACGTCGGTCCCGCCGTCAACGTCGAGGCGGCAGTCAATGCCGCGCGAAAATATGGCCACGAGATTGTCCTTGTTGGCAAACAAGAGCAGATCCGCCCGCTGCTGGTGCAGCATCAAACTGCAGGGCTGACCCTGCCGATCGTCCACGCCAGCGAAGTCATTGAGATGGACGAGCACCCGGCGCTGGCCGTTAAAGCAAAGAAAGACAGCTCGATGGCGGTCGGCATGGAGCTGGTCAAACGCGGCGACGCCGACGCTTTTGTGACAATGGGGAACACCGGGGGCGCGTTCGCGACCGCGCTGTTCAAGTTAGGTCGCATTCGCGGAATTCAGCGCGCGGCATTATCAACAGCCTACCCAACCATCAAAGGCTGGAGTCTGATTCTCGACATCGGAGCTAATGCGGATTGCAAGCCAGAGTATCTCGCGCAGTTTGCGCTAATGGGCAGCATCTACGCGGAGCGGGTGCTCAACATGCGCAAACCCAGAGTGGCGCTGGTGTCGAACGGTGAAGAAGAGACCAAAGGCAGCCAACTGGTGCAGGAAGCGCACCAACTGCTCAAGAAAGCGCCGATCAACTTTATCGGCAACGCCGAAGGCAAGGACATTCCGGCCGGCATGGCCGATGTATATGTCACCGATGGATTCACCGGGAACGTAATCATCAAACTCTCTGAAGGTCTAGGGGGCATGATCAAGCAGATGTTGCGCGAGGAGATCATGCGAACAACGCCTGGCAAGCTGGGCGGCCTGCTGATTAAAGACGCCGTGAAACGGATGAGCAAACGCACGGACTACGAAGAGATCGGCGGCGCCCCGCTGCTGGGCGTCGATGGCGCGGTCATCATCGGCCATGGGCGCAGCAACGCGCGCGCCATCCAGAATGCCATCCGTGTCGCAGCGCAAACCGTGGAGAAAGGCGTTGTGGACGCCATCGAGCGTGGATTGGAGGCATTGCCGCAAATCGGCAGATAGCGGCCGGCTTATCTATGGCAAGAGCAAAGCGATTCTCACGCTTGAAGCGCGGTTTCCGGCGCTTTGCGACCGTCGCCGGCGAAAGCGTGCGCCGGGCGCGCGACTACACACTGCGCCGGCGACGCCCCGTCGAGCCGGCTGAAGAACGACGCGCCGTCATCACCGGGATTGGGGCAATCACCTGTCTTGGACTTGACACTCAGACCACTTGGGACGGCCTAATTAACGGGCGCAGCGGCATCGCGCCTATCACACAATTCGACGCCAGCCACTTACCGGTGCGCATTGCCGGCGAAGTCAAGAATTTCGACGCGCTCAAATACATTGAGCCAAAAGAGGCGCGGCGCATGTCGCGCTGTTCGCATTTTGCCATCGCCGCGGCGCAGGAGGCGCTGAGCGACGCGGGTATAGAGATCGGGCGCGATGTCAAGGCAGAGCGGGCCGGCGTGGTCATTGGCACAGCTATGGGCGGGTTCGAGATGGTGGACAATGGCTTGCAAGAGTATCGCAAACTGGGCCTGCGACGCGCCAATCCATTTGCGCTGCCGGCCTCGCTCGCCAATGCACCCGGCCATCACGTCAGCACCTTTTTCGGAGCCAAGGGACATCTGGCTACGCCGGTGGCCGCCTGCGCTTCGGGCACACAGGCTATCGGCGATGCAGCCGATCTGATCCGGCGCGGGCGCATGGATGTCGCTTTCGCCGGCGGCGTCGAAGCCACCGTAATCGAGCCGGCGATTGTCGCCTTTACGCTGATGCGCGTGCTCTCCACGCACAGCAACGACGCACCCGAGAAAGCCGCCAAGCCTTTTGACGCCAACCGCGACGGCTTCGTCTACAGCGAAGGATGTGTCGTGATGATGGTCGAGTCACTCGACCATGCACTTGCGCGCGGCGCGAAAATCTACGCCGAGGTGCTGGGCATGGGCGTATCGTCAGACGCCCACCATATCGCCATCCCAGACCCAAAGGCCGGCGGGGCGATTCGCGCCATGCAGTGGGCGCTGGAAGACGCCGGCATTGATCCGCGCGAGGTTGATCACATTAACGCCCATGGATCGGGCACGCAAGCCAATGACCCCCTGGAAACCATGGCTATCAAGCAAGTATTTGGCGAGCGCGCCTACGATATACCGGTCAACAGCATCAAGTCGATGGTCGGACATGCCATGGGAGGGGCCGGCGCCATCGAAGCACTGGCGACCATTCTCACCATCCGCGATGGCATCATACCGCCCACCATCAACCTGTCTATGCCAGACCCAGAATGCGATCTCGACTACGTGCCCAACGTCGCCCGCCACAAAGAAGTCAATATCGCTATGTCCAACTCATTCGGCCTGGGTGGACAGAATGCCTGCATCATCTTCGGGAGATACGCATGAAGATCGTCGTCGATGAAAAGAAAGTAAAGCGCCAGGCCATGATCGGGCGCGTGGCACTGGTTGGCTCCCTCGCTGTGCTGATGGGCGGCCTGGCTCTGACGCTGTTCGGCCAACAACTGGGCCTGTTCAACCCAGAAAACATCGGGCTTTTCTATTTGCTGTACACAGTGATCCTGGTCGTGGGCTTTGGTGTGTCACGCATCGGGATGTACTATGGCAATCGCTACCTGTCCCCAAGCCGGCCCTCACAAATCTTGCGCGAAAGCTTGAAGGGGCTGGAGCGCAAATACGCTTTGATGCTTTTCTCATTGCCGGCTGACTATGTGCTGGTCGAGCCGGGGGGCGTGACCGTATTCATCGTGAAAACTCAGTCAGGACGGGTGACCTACAAAGACGGCAAATGGAAGCGCAAGGAGAATATCTTCAGCCTGTGGTTCGGGCGCGAAGAACCCCTGGGAGACCCAGCCTTCGAGGCGACCGAGGCGCAGCGGGCAATTGCCAAAATCCTGGCCGAAAAAATCCCCAACCTTAAAATCCCCTTGCGAGCCGTCATTGTTTTCACCCATCCAAAAGTTGTGCTGGACGTGGAACCAGGGCCGACAGCAGTTGTGCGCGCGTCTGAGTTGAAGGATTTCCTGCGCGGCGCTGGCAAGTGGAAAGAACTGCCCAACTCAATCCAGCGCCAGATGCGCGCGGCGCTGGGCGCGCCCGAACTCGCGCCCGCCGAGAAACCAGAAGGCAGCAAGTGACAGATCAGTAGTGGGTAGTCATCAGATGACAGAGGACAGACGACAGATTTCCACTGCGTCCGATCACTGGCTTCGTCCCATGACTTCGGGGAATTTTGTTTGATCCGGCCTTAACGATATCGTGCTATGTTTGCCAAAATACACTGCACGGAGACGCCTGAGTGAGACGCCGCCCCGACATCCTGCTACTCGTGCTCGACACGCTGCGCGCCGACCGGCTTCAAAGCTACGGTTCGTCGACCGCCATCACACCGGCAGTCGACGCGCTGGCCGAAGCGTCTACGCTTTTCCGTTTCGCCATCGCGCCGGCCCAATGGTCCATCCCCTCACATGCTTCGCTATTCACCGGCGTGTATCCGTCCATCCACGACACGACGCAATCTCACTCGATCTTGCCGGAGGGCTTGCCCACTCTGGCCGAGCGACTACGCGACGCCGGCTATCACACCGCCGCTTTCTGCAACAACCCGCTGGTCGGCGTTATCAACAATGGCCTGCGGCGCGGGTTCAACAGCTTTCTGAATTACGCCGGCCTGTGGACCTCGCGGCCTAATCAAGCCGGCGCCCGGCCCGGCGTCTACGACCGCATTCGCCAGCACTTCAAAGGCTGGCTCACCGATCTGATCACGCGCACCCAAGACGCTTTTGCGCGCAACGACACACTGCTCGAACTTTCCCTAACGCCCCTATTTGTGCCTATGTGGCAGACGGCGCTCAGCTTCAAAGGCAACAGCCGCAAGTCGCTCGAGGACGCTGCCCGTCTGTTCATTCACCGCAACGGCGTTGCGCCAGACCAGCCGATCTTCGCCTTCATCAATCTGATGGGCATCCACATGCCCTATCGCGCGCCCCGGCCCTACGTAGAACGGTTTGCGCCGCAAGTGCTGCGCGACCCGGCCGCGCGCCGCTATCTGCGCCAGTTCAACACCGACGCCTTCGGCTGGCTGGCCCCGCTGGCCGATCCTGTTACCGGCGAGCACAAAGCCATCCTGGATGGCATGTACAACGCTGAAGCTGCATATCAAGATCATCTGGTTGGGCAATTCCTGAATCAGCTTCGGCAAGCCGGTTGGCTGGACCAATCACTCGTGATGGCGCTGTCTGACCACGGCGATCATCTGGGCGAGCATCAACTGATAGGGCATTCCGTCTCGCTTTACAACGAGCTGGTGCGCGTGCCGCTGATGATCCGCGACGGTAGCCGAACGTTCCCGCGCGGCGCGACAGTGGATCACTTCGTATCCACACGGCGTGTCTTTCACACTGCGCTGGCGGCAGCCAACGCAGCCACAGACGCCGAACGCGGACTGAGCCTGGCTGCAGATGTGCACGGCCGGCCAGAGCATGGAATCGCCTTCTCGGAATCGATCCCAGCGCTTAACTTCTTGAAAATGATGAACAAGCGCCGGCCAGAATTGGTGCGCTCTCGTGCGCTCGACCAGTATCGCATCGCAGTGTGCAGCGACGGCCACAAGCTGATCCAGATCGGCGCCGACCGCTTCGAGCTGTACGACTTGATCAATGACCCGGCAGAACAGCGCGACCTGAGCCAGTCGCAAGCCGATCGCCTGGCAAGCTTGCGTGGTCTGATTGCCGACTTCACCCAACATGCCGGCCAAGCCGGCCAGACTGCCAATATTTTCCTGGATGAACCAGACCCGGCTGTGGCGCAGCGCCTGCGCAGCCTGGGCTACCTCGATTGATCCATCTCCTATGTATCCCCCATTTGACCCTGTGCTGGTGCAAATTGGCCCACTGGCCGTGCGCTGGTATGGCCTGCTCATCATTGGCGCTGTTCTGCTGGGCGCCTGGATTGCCGGCAAATATGTCGCGCGCAAAGGTGAAGATCCCAACACCGTATGGGATGGCCTGCTATGGGTGCTCATCCCGGCGCTGATCGGCGCGCGCCTGTACTATGTGTTTATTCAGTCTCCACGTGGGCCGGATGGCTTCGATCGCTACGTGTCGAACCCGCTAGAGATTGTCAACATCGGCGCGGGCGGATTGCATATCTTCGGCGCGTTCATCTTTGGCGCAGTGGCTGTGTACATCTATGCGCGCCGGCGCAAGTTGCCCATCCTCATTTACTTCGATGGCGCGGCGCTGGCCTTGCCGCTGAGCCAGGCTATTGCGCGCTGGGCCAACTTTATCAACCAGGAGTTGTACGGCCCACCCACCACACTGCCCTGGGGATTGCGCATCGATCCTGAGCATCGCATCGCGCCTTACAACGACTTATCTGTTTACCCGGAAAGCGTGCGCTTTCATCCGTTGTTCCTGTACGAATCGATCTGGAACTTCATCGGCTTCGGCGTGCTGTGGTTTGTCTCGCGCAGGTTCGCCGGCCGGCTGCGCGATGGGGATATGCTGCTGTTGTATATGATCTGGTATCCGACAGGCCGATTCTTCATCGAGTTTGTGCGCACCGACTCGTGGTTCTTTCCGGGCACGCCGTTCAATGTCGTGCATGTGCTGTCAGGCGCGCTGGTCATTGCGGCAGTAGTCATTCTGGCGCTGCGGCATCGCACACCATCGAACTTCAAAGTTGTTCAGCCGCCTGCGCCATGACCCCTCAGTCGCACATCGGCCAGCGCCAGCCATTCACGGATCGTCTGGCTTGGCTGATTTCGAACGTGCTTAGCCCACCGATGGTGGGATTGCTGGGCATATTGATTCTGGCCCTGCGCCAGCCGGCCCTGGCAGCCAAAGAGTGGTTGTTGTTTGGGGTGTATGTGTTGATGGCGGTGGTGTTGCCGACCGGCCTGGTGTTCGCCATGGTCGCCGTCGGGCGCATCAGCGACGTGAATATGAACCTGCGTGAAGAGCGGGCGAAACCTTTCCTGTTTGCGGTAGCCTGCATGGCAATCTCGGCGGTGGTGATGCTGGTGGCCCACGCGCCGCTGACACTGCTGACGCTCAGCTTTGCCACTTGCCTGTTGTACGCATTGTTGTACCTAATCTCACTGCGCAGCAAGGTGAGCGCCCACTCGGCTGGGATGGGGCTATTTTCTGCGATGGTGGTGGCAACTGTCGGTGGGCCACTCGTGGTAGCGCTGCCGTTGACGCTGGCAGTCATGTGGGCGCGCGTGCGCATGCGCCGGCATACCTGGGCTCAAACCATCGCGGGTGTGTTGCTGGGCAGCGGGTCATTCCTGATTGTTTGGCTGGCCGTGGCCGGCAACGGGCCGGCGCTGTCACAGCAGTGAAGCTGCTGAAGGGACATGACTAAAGCAACTCGTCTACATGCCGTCGTTGAAGGCATCGTGCAGGGTGTCAACTTTCGACAGTCGGCGGCGCGCCGGGCGCGCGCGCTGGGGTTGACGGGCTGGGTGATGAATCGGCCAGATCGCAGCGTCGAAACGGTGGCCGAAGGCCCACGCGCGGCGCTGGAGGAATATCTGGCCTGGTTGCAGCAAGGCCCGCCGGCGGCTGTCGTGCGCGGCGTCAGCGCGCGCTGGGAAACAGCCACCGGCGAGTTCGATCGATTCAGCATCGAGTACTAACCCTCCGGCCACCACTCCGGCTCAAACGGCGCAATGACGCCCTGCTCGATGGCGATGGCATACAACGGCGCAAAACAACCGATCAGCGTGCCCTCGTAGCCGGTCGGCAGCCCTTCCCACGAGCGAAATTCGTGCCCGCTTCCCATGCCGCCATCGAACACTCCGGCAGCATAGCCCTCGTCCAGCTCGTGCGCCAGTTGACGCGCCTGATCCCTCAATCCATAGATCGACAAGGCGCGCAAATAATACGCCGCCGGCCAGCTCGACAGGCTGCTGGTCGCTTCATCCAGAGTAGAGATGAGCAGATGGGCCGGATGCACGGGCACCTCTGGCACCCACCGGCCATAGACATGCGGCGCCAGTTCGAGGTGGCTCAGCCGGACAGACCGGCCAAAGCGCAAATAGCGGACGGCTGTTTGGCCGTTGATCGGAGTCTGCAAGCGCGGATGTCAGATCGGCTTGATGCCGGCATGGGTGATGGGGTAATCTCTGAGCGCCGTGGTCATGGCAAGGGCAATGTTATCATCCTTGCCTATCATGAGTCTCAACAACACCATCGACCTGCGATCTGACACAATGACGATTCCCACGCCGGCCATGCGCGAGGCCATGGCAGCCGCCGCAGTGGGCGATGACGTGTTTGGCGAAGACCCCACTGTCAACACACTTCAGGAAATGGCCGCCGAGCGGATGGGCATGGAAGCCGGCCTGTTTGTGTCGAGCGGCACGATGGGCAATCTGGTCGCCATGCTCACCCACTGCCGGCGCGGCGACGAAATCATCATGGGCCGGCAGGCGCACACATTCGTGCATGAGCGCGGCGGCTACGCAGCCGTCGGCAGCATCAACAGTTGTCAGATCGATTGCCAGCCCGATGGCACATTGGCCCTGGCCGACATCGCCGAGGCCGTGCGCAGCGAGGATGACCATCACCCCACCACGCGATTGATCAACCTGGAGAACACCCAGAATGCCATGGGCGGCGTCGCGCTGACGCCGGCATACACACAGCAGGTCGTTGCGTTCGCCCACGCGCGCGACATCCGTGTGCACATTGACGGCGCGCGCATCTTCAACGCGGCGGTGGCGCTGGGCGTCGAGGCGCGCGAGCTGGTGGCCGGCGCCGACAGCGTGACCTTCTGTCTGAGCAAAGGATTAAGCGCGCCGGTCGGATCGGTGCTGTGCGGCTCCAAAGCCTTTATCAACGAGGCGCGCAAGAACCGCAAACTGGTGGGCGGCGGCATGCGACAGGCCGGCATCCTGGCAGCCGCCGGCATCGTGGCGCTTCAACAAATGGTCGACCGGCTGGCCGAAGATCACGCCAACGCCCGCTTGCTGGCCGAAGCAATTGCACAAACACCCGGCCTGCACGTCGATCTGGCGCGCGTGCAAACCAACATGGTGTACTTCGATCTGGCGCCAGAGTTGCCCTTTGACGCCGCCGAATTATGCCGGCGGGCCGACCAACACCGCGTCAGAATGCTCGACGCCGGCCCGCGCCGCATTCGCGCCGTGATGCATTGCTGGATCACGCGCGACGAAGCGATCGAGGCCGGACAGGTTATCCGACACATTGTGAATTGAGCCATTGAGCCATCGACGATTGACGATTGGCTCAAGCGCCCAATACGCAACACGCAATACCAAATACACACCCCCGCATGAAGACTCTACTCGCAATCTTTGCCCATCCAGACGACGAATCGTTTGGCATCGGCGCGACACTGGCAAAGTACGCCCATGAGGGTGCAGCAGTCTACTATTTGTGCGGCACGCGCGGCGAATCCGGCACGGTAGACCCAGCGCTGATGCGCGGCTACACTGACGTAGGCGAGTTGCGATCCGCCGAGTTGGAATGCGCCTCGCGCGAACTGGGACTGGCCGGCGTGCGCTATCTCGGCTTCCGCGATTCGGGGATGCCCGGCTCGCCTGACAACCGCCACCCCAACAGCCTGTTCTGTGCGTCCGTTGATGCGGTGGCCGAGCGCATCGCCGGGTACATCCAGCAACTTAACCCCGATGTCGTCATTACCCACGACAAATTCGGGGGCTATGGGCACCCAGACCACATCAAGCTGCACCACGCCACCCTGCGTGCTTACGAGATGCTGTATGGCGTCAGCCTGGCCGATGATGGCGCTTGGGTCGCAGCAAGCAATGCGGAATCCTCAGTTGTCCATCGTCAACCAAAGATTCCCCGTCTGTATGTAACCGCCTTTCCCAAGGGTATGTTGAAGCTGGCGGTGCGCCTGTTGCCGCTGGTCGGCCAGAATCCCCGGCAGTTTGGGCGCAACAAAGACATCGACCTGGTGACGATGTCCACATGGGTCGTGCCGATCACGGCGCGGGTGGGCGTGTCAGACTATGTCGGCCACAAGGAGCGCGCGTCGGCGTGCCACATCAGCCAGCAGCCGGTGACGCGACAGGGCAATCTGATCGTGCGATTGCTTTTCCGCCGGGCCGCCGGCTGGGAATCCTTCTCGCGCTTGTATCCGGCCGTGCAGGCAGGCGAACCTATCGAGCGCGATCTTTTCGGAGTATAGACTTGGGCATCGCCTTCTTCGATATGGACAAGACCCTGCTCTCGGTGAGCAGTGGCATGAACTACGTGCAATACCTGTGGCGCCGGCGACGCATCAGCCTGCGTGAGGTGATCAACGTTCTTCTGATCAGCGCAGAGTATTCGCTGGGCGTGCTCGATTTTCCGCGCGCCATGGCGCGCATGAGCCGCAGCGTACGCGGCGGCAACGCCGTAGCAATCAAAGCCTTGTGCGAGCAATGGTTCGTGGACGATCTCAAATGCCATATTGCACCCCGCGCTGTCGCACGCCTGCGCGAACACCAACAGCGCGGCGATCTGGTCTATCTGCTCTCGGCCTCGACGCAATTCGCCGTGGAGCCGGTGGCCCGGTATCTCGACATTCCATATCGCAGCACCGAACTGGAAGTGGTGAACAATCGCTTGACCGGCGGCATTGTCGGGCCGCCGTGTTACGCAGAGGGTAAACGTTACTGGGGCGAAGAGATCGCCAGACAGCACAACACGCCACTGGCAGCGTGCGCCTTCTACACCGACTCGTATTCAGACCGCAGTTTCATGGAAGCTGTGGGAAGGCCGGTAGCTGTGAACCCGGATGTGCGTCTGCGCCGGCTGGCTCAGCAACGCGGATGGCCGATCGAGCAGTTCTACTGATCCAGGGCTAGAGCGTGTTGCGTATTGCGTGTTGTGTGTTTCGTACTGCGTATCGCGCATGACGCCGGACGCGATCTGTCGTCTGTCATCTGTCGTCTGTCATCTGTCGTCCGTCATCTGTCGTCCGTCATTGACAAGCGGCTCATACGTCCTACAATGCGGCCCAACATGGGCAAGGCCATTACCACCGTCGTACGGACTGCCCAAAGCTTCACAGGGAGAGAAGAATCATGCAACTCAGACACAGATCCATGTTGGCGTCTTTGGTGTTGCTTGCTGCAATCGGCAGCGCATGCGCAGCGCCGGTTCCGCCCCCCACTGCCGCGCCGGCTGCAGAGCAGCCAGCCGCCGGCGCCAAAGATTGGCTCGACATCGTCAAAGAACGCGGCGTGCTGCGCGTGAGCACCGACGCCAACTACGCACCATTGAGCTACTTCGACGAGCAGACAAAGGAATGGACCGGCTTCGACATCGATACTGCGCGCGAAGTCGCCAAACGGCTCGATGTGCAGATCGAGTTCGTCACGCCGGACTGGAGCGCCATCACCGCCGGCAACTGGGCCGGGCGCTGGGATGTCAGCATTGGCAGCATGACCCCCACACCAGAGCGGCGCAAAGTGCTCGACTTCACACCGCCCTACTATTTCTCGGTCACACAGTTTGGCATTCGGGCCGACCTGAAGGATGAGATCAAAACGGTGAACGATCTGGCCGGGCGCACGGTGTGCGTTGCCGAGTCCACCACCTACGAGACCTATCTGAACGGCAAGTTGGATATTCCTGTTGAGATGCCGCCGCCACAGGGCGTCAAGATTGCGCCGGTCAAAACCGATCAGGATTGCATCCAGTCGATTCAGGCCGGCCGCAAAGACTATGACGCCGTGTTGACCTCGGCCAACGTGATCAACGACGGCAAGAAGAAAGGCGTGCCGGTTGAGTTTCTGGACAAGCCGGTGTATTACGAGGAGCTGGCCATCAGCATCGACAAATCCGCCGCCCCCAACACAAAGTTCTTGGCCGAGCTGACCCGCATTGTCAATGAGATGCACGCCGATGGCACACTGTCGCAGTTGTCGATGAAGTATTTCGACGGGCTGGATGTGACCAAGAAACAATAAGCAGCCGGCGATCGTCAGCAATCTGCCGGGGCAACGCAGCGCGCGTCGTCCCGGCTATCTGCTCATGCAAACATCTGCTTCTCCGGTGGCCGGCCAGTCCCAGCCACGTGCCCGGCCTCGATCACGCGCCCGCACCGGGATGTCCTTTCGGTACCAGCTCGCCCTGGTGTGGGCGGCCATCTTTGCCTGCATCATCGCTTTCCTCTCGCTGATCCGGCTCGACCTCGGGTTCATCGGCGAGTGGTGGGGATTTATCGTGTACGGCGCCGGCAACCCCGATGCCTGGACAGTGGGCATCGTGGCAACGCTTTACATTTCGCTGGCGTCGATCCTGCTGGCAATCCTGCTGGCGTTCCTGGGCGCGCTGGGCCGGCTATCGAAGCATCCGATCGCCTATGGGGTAGCTACCTTTTACGTCTCGCTGGTGCGCGGCACACCCCTGCTGATCCAGATTTTCATCCTGTTTTTCGGCTTGCCGCAGATCAATCAGCAATTGAACCGCGTGTTCCCCGGCTTCGAGCAGCAGTTCCCGTTCATCAGCAGCCTGTTGGTTCTGCCGGCGTTGCCCACCGGCATTCTGGCGCTGGGTATCAACTACGGTGCGTATATGACGGAGGTGTTCCGGGCCGGCATTCAGTCGGTCGGGCGCGGCCAAATCGAAGCGGCCACGGCGCTGGGCATGACGCCGGGGCAAACCCTGTGGCGCATCGTGCTGCCACAAGCCGTGCGCGTCGTCATCCCGCCCATCGGTAACGACTTCATCGCCATGACCAAAGACTCAGCGCTGGTGTCGGTCATCGGGGTGCAGGAGTTGCTGTGGCGGTCGCAGAAAGTCGGCGTGCAGAATTTCCGTTCCATGGAGACGCTGCTGATTGCCGCCGCTTTCTACTGGATCATGACCATCGTGTTACAGGCGGTTCAATCGCAGATCGAAAAGCGCCTGGCGCGCAGCGACCGCTAATTGATTCATTCGATTTACGATTGATCATTGACGATTGACGGGCATATCCAGCCGATCGTGCGTCCTCAATCGCTAATCGTCAATTGTCGATTCCCGATGGATGCGATCGTTCGCCTGACCGACCTTCACAAACGATTCGACGCGCTGCACGTGTTGAAGGGCGTCTCGCTGGCGGTACAACCCCGCGAGGTGATCTGCCTGATCGGGCGCAGCGGCAGCGGCAAGAGCACGCTGTTGCGCTCGATCAACTTCCTCGAAGAGCCGGACGCCGGCGCAGTGGAGGTAGACGGCATTGTGGTGACGCCGGAGCTGGATACCAGGACGCGCCGGCAGCGCATCCGTGAGATCCGGTTACGCACCGGCATGGTATTCCAGGAATTTAATCTTTTCCCTCACAAGTCTGTGATCGATAACGTGATCGAAGCCTTGTTGGTGGTCAAACGCCTGCCCAAACCACAAGCCCTCGAGATCGCAGAAAACTTTCTACGCAAGGTCGGCTTGATCGACAAGCGCGATGAGTACCCCTCGCGGCTATCCGGTGGACAAAAGCAGCGCGTCGCGATTGCACGCGCGCTGGCGATGGAGCCGAAGGTGATGCTGTTCGACGAGCCAACTTCGGCGCTGGACCCGGAGTTGATCGGCGAAGTGATCAAAGTGATGGAAGACTTAGCCAACGACGGGATGACCATGCTGGTGGTGACACACGAAATGAGTTTTGCCCGCGACGCCGCCGACCGGGTGATTTTCATGGAAGACGGCATATTTGTTGAAGAGGGAACGCCGGACGAGATCTTCACAGCCCCGCGCGACCCGCGCACCCAACAATTCCTACAACGCCATATCAGGGGATAACGCAGCAGCTACAAAGCGCGCGCCACACATGACCCAGCCCACTCTGGGCGCGGCCCAGAGTGGTATATTAGGGCGCTTGCAGGCCCCCGGCCTCGCGCCGGCCTGCGAGCAGCAATCCCAGCTCGGATCGGAACGAAATCGCAATGCCATCTCTGCGTGAAACACTTGCCCGCACCCGCAACACCCTGGTTGGCCGGTTACAAGCAGTGCTGGGACAAAGCGACATCACCCCGGAAACCTGGGATGATCTTGAGACGCTGCTATTGCAATCCGATGTCGGCGCAGCGACAACCGAGAAACTGATCAACGCACTGAAGCAACGGGCTAGAGACGAAGCCATCATCATGGCTGCCGGCCTGCGCAACGCGCTGAAGGAAGAAATGGTGAAGCTGCTTGGCGCGCCGCGCCCAATTTCATACGAGGCCAATCGCTTGCTCGAAGTCATCATGGTCGTCGGCGTCAACGGATCAGGCAAAACCACCAGCATCGCCAAGCTGTGCAAGCTCTACCTCAAGCAGGGGCGCAAGATCGTTCTGGCCGCCGCAGACACATTTCGCGCGGCGGCGATCGACCAGTTGCAGGTGTGGGGCGAACGCGCCGGCGTGCCGGTGATCGCCGGCAACCCAAACAGCGATCCCGGCGCGGTGGTGTACGATGCCATCCAGTCCGCCTTCAGCCGCAAGGCCGACCTGTTGATCGTGGACACCGCCGGCCGGCTGCATACCAAACACAACTTGATGCAGGAACTGAAAAAACTGCGCGGCATCATGCAAAAGTCTGTCCATGCTGCGCCGCACCAGACGTTGCTGGTCATCGACGCTGCCAACGGGCAAAACGCGATCTCACAAGCCAAAGGATTCACCGAGGCCGTTGGCGTCACCGGTGTTATCTTGACCAAGCTCGACGGCACCCCGAAAGGCGGCGTGATTTTTGCCATCGTCAGCGAGCTGGGCATCCCAATCCAGTTCATTGGCACCGGCGAAAAGATCGATGACATCGAAGCGTTCGACGCCCGCCGCTTTGTGAACAATCTGTTCGGGGACGAGTAGTGTGCGAACCATCAGGCAATTGCCAAGCTCACAGAACAACCGATACGAGAGACAGCATGAGAGTGGAACTATCTGAATCGAAAGACAGGCTGTTGAGCGCCAGGGAGCGTCTGGACAGCCTGCGGGGGCGTCTTTGACATTCCGGCAAAGCAAGCTCGCATCGACGCATTGGCCCAACTGAGCGAAAGCGCTGGCTTTTGGAACGACCCTGAGCGCGCACAGAAAACAATGCGCGAACTGGCAGCCACACGCGGTTCGGTGGATACGTTCCTGGCAATCGAAAAGCACTTGCAGGACATCGGTGTGCTGATCGACCTGGCCGAAGAGGCAGGCGACGAAGCCACCGCCGCCGAAGCAATGGCAGAACTGGAGGCAGTCGAATCTCAGATCGACAAAGTCGAGCTGGAATTGATGTTCTCCGGCAAATACGATCACGCTGACGCCATCTTGTCCATTCAACCGGGCGCCGGCGGGACTGACGCGCAGGACTGGGCCGAGATGCTGTATCGCATGTACCTGCGCTGGGCAGAGCGACATGCGTTCAAGGTGTCGGAGATCGACTACACGCCCGGCGAAGAAGCCGGCATCAAGAATGTCACCCTGTCTATTCAGGGAGAGCGCGCATTTGGCTATCTACGCAGCGAGCGAGGCGTACATCGGCTGGTGCGCCTGTCACCGTTCAACGCCGGCTCGACCCGCGAGACATCGTTCGCCCGCGTGGAGGTCTACCCCGATGTGCAGGACGACGAGATCGATATTGAGATCAATCCCAACGACATCGAGATCGAGACCTTTCGCTCGCAAGGGGCCGGCGGCCAAAACGTGCAGAAAAACGAGACCGCCGTGCGCATCCGCCACCTGCCCTCCGGTTTGATCGTGCAATGCCAGGACCAGCGCAGCATGCGCCAGAACCGCGAACGGGCCATGCACGTGTTGAAGATGCGCCTGCTTGAGATCGAAGAACGCAAGCGCGAAGCTGAGTTGCGCGAATTGAAAGGCGGGTTTGTAGACGCTAACTTCGGCAGCCAGATTCGCAACTATGTGCTGCATCCCTATCAGCTCGTAAAGGACACGCGCACCGGCTACGAAACCAGCAACACCACCGCCGTGCTCGACGGCGACCTTGATGCTTTCATGGAGGCTTTCCTGAAGGGCGTGCGGGCAAACGACTGACAGCTGCAATATGAAACTATTGGCCCTCAGCGACGAAGTCGTGAATTGGATCTACAGCCCGGCACTTATCGAGCGTTGCGCTGGGGTTGATCTGGTGATTAGCTGCGGCGACCTGCCGATGCACTACATGGAGTTTGTGACCTCCACGCTGAATGTGCCCAGTTACTATGTGCGCGGAAACCACGACCTGTATGAGGTTGACGAAGAAGGCGCCATCAAGACAGAGCCACAGGGCTGGATCAACCTGGACCTGCAACGCCGGCGCGTCGGGGGCATCACGCTGGCCGGCCTGCAAGGCTGCCTGCGCTACAAGCCGCACGTGCCCTATCAGTACAGCCAGCGCGGCCAGCGCCTGCGCGCATTGTGGTTGATGCGGACAATGATCGGCCCGCTGCTACGCGGTGAGCGCGGCATCGATGTGCTGGTCACCCACGCGCCGCCGTTCGGCATTCACGATGCCACAGATCTGGCGCACACCGGCTTCCTGGCTTACGAATGGCTGATCCGCGTGGCCCGGCCGCGTTACCTGCTGCACGGGCATCAGCACCGCAACTACGCTCCCATGCAGACGGGCGAGACGCGTCTGCAAGACACAACGGTCATCAACGTACACCCCTACCGCATCATCGAGTTGTAGCAGCATTCACGCGCCTGGGGATGACGCTGCCGGCAGCGCGATGGTAAATACACTACCCATACCACGCCGGCTGCTCACAGCCAATACGCCTCCCTGTCGCGCGATGAGGTCGCGCGCAATCGACAAACCAAGCCCTGTTCCTGGCCGCGAAGCATCGGCGCGGTAGTAACGGTCGAAGATGTGCGGCAGATGCGCCTCGTCGATGCCCACCCCATCATCCTGCACGCAGATGCGCGCCTGACCGTCAATCACCGTGACGCTCACTGAGATGCAACCGCCGGACAAGGTGTATTTGACCGCGTTGTCCAGCAAGACAAGCAACACCTGGCGCAAAGCCTCGGCGTCGCCCATTGCCATGGTGTCTGGCGCATAAACAGTCACAGTTCGATCAGGCGCCAGAGCGCGAATCTTGCGACAGGCATCCTCCACGGCTGCTTTGACATCTATCGGCTCGCAGCGCAATTCACGCCCGGCGCCGACGCTCGACAGCGTCAACAATTCGTCGAGCAAATGCGTCATACGCTCGCTCTCTTCCAAGGCATCGCGCAGAACGGCTTGCTGCTCGGCAGCGCTGAGCATGGCGGGGCGACGCAATAAAGCCAGGTTGCCGCGAATTGTGGTCAAGGGGGTGCGCAACTCATGAGAGGCATCGACGACAAACTGCTGTTGCAAGGCCAGCCGGCGTTCGAGTTCGTCCAGGGTAGCCTGCAAAGTGTCCAGCATTGCATTAAGTGAAGCGCCGAGGGCGACAACCTCGGCCGGGGCGCGCGCCGGTGGGTCAACGCGCCGGCCAGTGCCATGCCGCCAGTGCATCGAGCGCACTGCCTGCACCATCTGCGCAAGCGGCCGCAGCCCCGCAGCAGAGATATGCCACGCCGCAGTTGAAACAAACAACACCAGCAGGCCGGCGCCGGCTGCCAGGCTGTAGCCGAGTGTGTGTACCGCGCGCGCCTGATCGCCGATATCCTGCGCAACCTGAGCCACACCGACCACGCGCGCATTGATAGGCACCGGCAAGTTGTAGACCGCAACCGGCTCGCCTTGTACAAGCACAACCTCTGACCAGGGGCGGCCTGCTTTGAGCGCACGCAATGCATCTTCGCTCAACGGGAACGACCAGTCTGTTTCGCCTGTCTCCGGGTCGCCAAAGCCGCGCGCCACACTCACGATGCGAAAACATGTCTGGGCAAAACGATCGACACGAGCAAGCTTGCCCGAAGATTTGCGAGACACCTGTTCAAGAAAGTCAGGCGAGCCGGCCAGCTCACGCGCATCGTCGGCCAGCCACGCGTGAGCCATCTGATAAAAGACTTGCCTCGCAAGGGCATACGTGCCGGCTGCCGCCAGCATCAGTGCGACAGCCACAACAAACGCCACACCCAAAGTCAGTCGCATTTGCAGAGACACAAACGCCTCCCGCTCTCTTGCACTTCTTCTTCTATTCGCGCAAGATGTAACCAACGCCACGCACAGTGTGAATCAGGCGGGACTCGCCGGCTGTCTCCATCTTGGCGCGCAGGTAGCCAACATACACCTCGATCACCGTATCGTCGACATCCAGGTTGTCGCGCCAAACATGCTCCAGTATTTGCTCACGGGCAAGCACCTGGCGGGGAAACGTCAACAGGAAGCACAACAAATCAAATTCACGCGGTGTCAGTGAGAAACGCCGGGGGCCGCGGCTGGCCTCGCGGGTGACCGGATCCAGCACAAGATCGGCAAACGTCAAGGGGCGGTTTGACCGACCAGGCGCTGCGCGGCGCAATAGGGCGCGCACACGCGCCACAAGCTCTTCGGGGGCGAATGGTTTGACCAGATAATCATCAGCGCCGGCTTGCAGCGCCTGAACGCGGTCTTGAACGGCATGACGCGCTGTCAGCATCAGCACCGGCGTCTGATTAAATTGTCGTAGCGACTCGATCAGGCGCACACCATCCAGACCGGGCATCAACCAGTCGAGCACAATCAAGTCCGGCGCATCGTCTCGCATCCTGTCAAGAGCCTGCGCGCCATGCGATGCCGTCACAACGCGAAAGCCTTCCAGGGCCAATATCCGGCGCACCATTTCCAGCAGTTTCGCGTCGTCGTCCACCGCAAGAACGGTTGCGGATTTCATCCGCGTCGTCTCCATAAAAGGACAAATCCAGAAGCGGCGATTGGCTGCTAGCTTCTGAAGTCATGATGCCCGCTGCATGTGTCGTCTCAAGTACGGCGGCTGTTGCTGACTACGGAATGATAACAGGCTGGGCTAAAACTCGGATGAGCCAGACCTGAGAGCAATCTGTAAGGAGCCTGTTGCCAGAAACAGCAATCGTCGCGATGCGTCTTGCGCGCCCTAATCTTGCCAGCGACAAACGCTTGTGGGCACAGGCAACGACATCAGAACACCTGTGCTATGATAGGTTGATGAGAACCCCTGTCAGTCCTGCCCAGCGCCGACCAATCAGCGCTCCACTTCTGTTGACGCTGACGGTCGCACTAGCATTGCTATCGGCCTGCGACGATGGGCACGACAGCGCAACCGCGCGCGATCCGACGCCCACCGCCACGGCGCGCGCAATCGTGCAGATGCCGTTTATCGTCCATCCCACAACGACCCCGCGCCCAATCCCCTCCCCCGCATCAACTTCGACACCTACACCGCAGCCGGCCACACTCCCCCCGCCCACGCCGGCACCGATTCCCACGCCGGTGCCGCGTAAGCCCAACTGGGGTATCAACGTAGCCGACTGGAGCAACACCCGCCTGCTCTACGAGTTGGGCTTCGAGTGGATTCAGACTTTCCTGCCACCCGATTACCCCGTGCCGCCGTTCAAAATTCTGTATCGGATCAGCCTGGGCAAGGCTGTCACTGGCGACCCAGCCGAGATCGAGCAGTTTGCGCGCGTGGTGGAAGGTGTGGCTCACAATCACCAGGGCGTTATCCAGGCTTACTCGATTGGCAACGAAGTCAACCTGTCGCGCGAGTGGGCCGGCGGCCAACCAGACCCGGCGTTGTACGCACGGCTGCTCAGGATTGCCTACGAGAAGATCAAAGCCGTTGACCCCGGCGCCATCGTGGTGTCGGCAGGGCTGGCCCCTACTGGCGGTGATGGGTCAGACTATATGGACGACCTGCGTTACGCCCGCCAGATGCTCGATGCCGGCGCGGGACAGTATTTCGACGCATACGGCTTCCACCCCTATGGCTTTGCCTATCCACCCGAGCAAGACCCAAACGCACCTGGCGTGAACGGACTGGCATTTCGGCGGGCCGAAGCACATCGCATGGTGATGGAGCAGTACGGTTTGAGCGACAAACCCATGTGGGCCACAGAGTTCGGCTGGCTGCTCGACCCGCGCTACGAAGGCGGCAACTGCACATGGCCCAGTCTCGACTGGCAGAAGGTCACGCCGGAGCAACAGGCCCGCTATGCCCGTAGCGCGTTTGAGTACGCCAAAGCCAACTGGCCATGGATGGGCGTCATGTTCCTGTGGAATTACGACTTTAGCATTTCACCGCTCTACCCCGACGGCTGCGAGCAAATGAAATGGTTCTCCATCATTGATCTATTCGGAAACCCCCGGCCTATTGTCGAGGTTCTGCGGCCATAGTTCTGCGGCCATAAAGGAGGCAGGCTGGTATGTGCGGACGGTATACCCTGACGGTGGATGAAGCCGTTGTGCTGGAGCGATTCGATCTGCAATCGTCGCTGGCCGAACACCAGCCTCGCTTCAACATCGCCCCGACCCAGATGGTGCCGGTGGTGTTGAATGAAACACCGCGCCAGTTGTCCGTTGCGCGCTGGGGACTGATCCCCGCCTGGGCAAAAGATGCATCGATCGGCGCCCGGCTGATCAACGCGCGCGCCGAGACGCTCTCCGAGAAGCCGGCCTTCCGGGCCGCGTTCAAGCGCCGGCGCTGCCTGGTGGTGGCCGATGGCTTCTACGAATGGCGCAAAGAGGGCGCGACCAAGACGCCCCTGTTCATCCACCTTAAATCTGGCGAACCGTTCGCGCTGGCCGGCCTGTGGGAAGTGTGGAAACCGCCCGAGGCAGAACCTCTACTCTCATGCACCATCATCACGACCGAGCCAAACGAGCTGATGGGGACGATTCACAACCGCATGCCGGCCATTCTGAGGCGCGAGGCCGAGCGGGCCTGGCTGGATAACAGCGCCGGGCCGCTAGAGCTGATGGCGATGTTGCAGCCATTCGACGCCGCGCAGATGGAAGCCTACGCGGTCTCGCGGCGTGTGAATGCACCTGCCAACGACGATGCATCGCTGATCGCGCCGGCCAACCGCGCAGCGTAGCGCAGCGTTGCAGGATGCGCTTTGGGGCGCAACCGGTGAATCCTATAGCGCCTGCCGGCGCAAGCGCAAGCTGTTGCTGACCACAAACAAAGAGCTGAACGCCATAGCCCCGGCAGCCAGCACCGGCCCATACTGCGCAAATAGGCCAATCGCCGCAACCGGAATCAGCAAAATGTTGTAGAAAAACGCCCAGAACAAATTCTGGCGAATACCGCGCACAATCCGGCGCGACAACACAATCGCTCTGGGCAACTGGCGCAGATCACCACTGATGAGGGTGACATCGGCAGCTTCGATGGCTACATCTGTGCCGGCGCTTATCGCGATGCCTACATCCGCCTGAGCCAGGGCGGGAGCATCATTGACGCCATCGCCCACCATAGCCACCACTCGGCCTTGCTGTTGCAGTTCGGCCACACGGGCTGCTTTGTCGCCGGGCAGCACCTCGGCCAGCACGTTGTTGCTGGCGGGGTCCAAGATGCCGGCCTGTGATGCAATAGCCTGCGCCGATTGCGCGTTGTCGCCGGTCAGCATGATCACCCGCAGGCCCAGGCGTTTCAGGGCAGCCACCGCCTCGGCGGAGCCTTCCTTCAAAGTGTCGGACAGACCCAGCACGCCGGCCGGCTGGCCGTCCACGCTCAAAATCATGGTTGTCTTGCCCTGGGCCTGCAACGCCCGCACATGATCCGACAAGCTATTCAACACCACCCCCTGCAACTGCATCAGCCTGTCATTGCCGATTGACACCTGATGACCATCGACCCATGCCGTGATGCCTTTGCCCGGCACAGCCATGAAGCGCTGTAGCGGCAACAGCGGCAAGCGCTGCGCTTCGGCGGCTTGCACAATGGCCTGACCCAAAGGATGCTCACTGCCCTGCTCGGCGCTGGCGGCCAGTTGCAGGATGGCACGTTTGCGCGCGTCGATATCGGATTGCGGCGGCAGACTATCGAGCGGCAATCCAAAATCGACAATGCCGGATCGCCAATCGAGCGCGGGTTTGCCCTGCGTGATTGTGCCGGTCTTGTCCAGCACGGCCACATCGATTTTGGCGGCGCGTTCGAGCGCGGCGCTGTTCTTGAAGAGAATGCCGGTCTCGGCGCCCTTGCCCATGCCAACCATGATCGCAGTGGGCGTGGCAAGACCCAGCGCGCAGGGGCAGGCGATCACCAGCACCGCCACGGCGTTGACCATGGCACGTTCAAAGGCGGCTTCGGGTGACGCAGACAGGCCGCCCACCAGCATCCAGCCGGCAAAGGTGAGCAGCGCGACGCCCAGCACCGCCGGCACGAAAACGGCCGAGATGCGATCTGCCAGCGCCTGAATCGGCGCCTTGCTACCCTGCGCCTGTTCCACCAGCCGGATGATCTGCGCCAGAGCAGTATCACGGCCCACGCGCGACGCCTCGTAGCGCAACAAGCCCTGCGTGTTCAGCGTGCCACCGATGACAGAGTCGCCGGGGCGCTTGTCGCGCGGGATGCTCTCGCCGGTGATCATGCTCTCGTCCACGGCGGAATGCCCCTCCATCACCACGCCATCAACGGCGATGCGCTCACCGGGCCGGGCCAGCAACACATCACCCACCGCGATCTGCTCGACCGGCACATCGCGCTCCACCCCGTCGCGCAAGACACGCGCCGTGCGCGGTTGCAGTTGGATCAGATTGCGGATGGCGTCACCAGCGCGGCCTTTGGCGCGCGCTTCGAGATATTTGCCTACGGTGATCAACGCCAGAATGACGGCAGCCGTCTCGAAGTACACATGCCCATGCGTCAGACCGATGGTCACCGCCAGCGAGTAGATGAAAGCCACACTCGAACCCAACGCAACGAGGACGTCCATGTTGGCCGAGCCGTTGCGCAGCGACTTATAGCCATGCAGGTAATAGGGCCAGCCGACATAGATCTGCACCGGCAAAGCCAGCAACAAGAGTGCCCAGTTCACCCCAGCATCCACCGCCGATCCGTGCATGGCATCCATAGCGCTCACAGCCAGCAGTCTGTTCAGCAGGCCGAAGTCGCGGCTCATGCTCAGCACAAATGCGGGGACGGCGAAAATGAGACCGACGATCAAACGCCGGCGCCGGCTGGCAATCTCTGCTTCGCGGGCGCGCGCTTCCGCGTCGTCATTACCGGCGGCCTGGGCTGCCGAGGCGGTGGTCGCCACCTCATAGCCGGCCTTGCGCACCGCTGCGATCATCTGGGCGATGCTGGCTGCGCCGGGCACGTAATCCACCGAGGCGCGCTCACTGGCAAAGTTGACGGCCGCCGAATGAACGCCCGGCAGTCGCTTCAGTGTCCGCTCGACCGTGTTGGCGCAGTTGGCGCAGGTCATGCCCAGGATCGGCAATTCAGCATGCGCCAACGTCACATCATAGCCGGCCTGACGCACGCGCTCGATCAGTTGCGCCGGCGACACCTGAGCCGGGTCGAACTGAACGCTGGCTCGCTCGCTGGCGAAATTGACCGCTGCCGAGTTGACGCCGGCCGTCTTCTTCAACGCGCGCTCGACCGTGTTGGCACAGTTAGCACATGTCATGCCGGTGATCGGCAGCTCAATCTGTTTCAGCGTGTCTGTGCTGGTCATCAGATCAATTGACGATTGAGGATCGACGCGCCGCTCACTCAACGGGCGCATAGTCGATCTCGATCAGTTTGGCGCGGATGGCTTCCCAGGTTGCGCCGCCGGCCTCATCCCAGACAATCGTCACCTTTTTGCCCGCGACATCGCCCTTAACTGACACAACGCCGGGCACTTGTGACACTTCATTTTGAATGGTGCGCACACACCCATTGCAACCGATGTTCGGCACCTGAACTGTTCTCTCCATATCTGCACACTCCTTGACAACGCTTCTATCCCCCCTGGGGGGATAGGCAGGATTATACCGCCGGCCTGTGGTAGATTCTGGGCAACTTATGCCGGGGCAGGCAAAGATGACACAGCCATTTAGAACAGGCATCTGCACAATCTCTGACGAATGGACCTACAGAGGCATGGAGGTGATCTGGCTGGAGAATGATCTGGTCAGAATCGGCGTGCTGGCCGGACGGGGGAGCGATATCTTCGAATTTCGCTACAAACCGCACGACGTGGACTTCATGTGCCGGCTGCCCCTCGGCATTCGCAACCCCCAGCGCGACTTCGCGCAGATGCGGGACACCAAGAACCAGTTCGAGGATTACTACTACGGCGGCTGGCAGGAGATTTTGCCCAACAGCCCCACATTCGTGTATCGCGGCGCGTCGCTGGGCCAGCACGGCGAAGTGTCGCTCACGCCGTGGCGCCATGCGCTGATCGAGCAAGGGCCAGAGCGCGTATCGGTCAAACTGTGGACACAGCCGCTGCGCGTGCCGGCGCTGATCGAAAAGACGCTCACACTTGAAGCGAACTCGCCAATCCTGCGCATCGACGAACGCCTGACCAACGAGGCGAAAACCGCGCTGGACCTGATGTGGGGACATCACATCGCATTCGGCTTGCCGTTCTTGCGCGATGGGGCGACGATCGAGACCAACGCGACGACGCTGTGGGCCGATCCGCTGATGCCAGAACAGCGGCGCTTCAAGCCGGGGGTGTCATTCACATGGCCGGCTGCCGAGACCATCCACGGCGAGGCCGACAACGCCAGCGTCATTCCGCCAGAGTCCGCCCCACCCTACGCCGACCTGGCCTATCTATCCGGCTTCGATCGCCGGGCATGGTATGCCATCAAGAGCGCGGTGCACAACGTTGGCTTTGGCGTATCTTGGGATGGCGAGTTATTCAAATACGTGTGGTACTGGCAGGAACGCTACAGCGCGCAAGATGCGCCGTGGTGGGGCCGGGCCTATGCCATCGCGCTGGAGCCATGGACAACGCGCTACGACGAGAACGCCCAGGCGTCGATCGCGCGCGGAGACTGGCTGAAGCTCGAGGCCGGCGCGTCGCTCACAACCCAGTTGACCGCCGGGGCGTTTGAAGGAACGTGGGCAGTTCAAGGTTAATACGGTTGATAAAGTTGATAAGGTTGCAAGTTAAAGATCGAGGGCGCAGATGAGCAGGCGATTTGATGGGCAAGTGGCGCTGGTGACCGGCGGCGCAAAAGGGATTGGCCGGGCAGCAGTAGAAGCATTCAGCACGGAAGGCGCGGCGGTGGTCATCGCCGATATCGACGCTGCTGAAGGGGAGGCGCTGGCGCAGTCGCTGCCGCGTACAGTTTTCGTCGCCACCGATGTGACGAGAATAGCCGATGCCGAGCGCGCCGTTCGCGTCGCTGTCGAAACTTTTGGCGGCCTGGACATTCTCTTCAGCAACGCCGGCATCGTGATGTACAACCTGATTGAGAACGTCACCGAAGAGCATTACGAGCGCGAGATGGGCGTGAACTTCAAGGGGCACGTATGGATGTGCAAATACGCCATCCCCGAAATGCGCAAGCGCGGCGGCGGGGCAATTGTGTGCACGTCATCGGTGCAAGCGCTGGCTACACAAACCACTGTGGCCATTTACGCCGCCAGCAAAGCGGCCACACTGGCCATGGTTAAGGCAGTTGCTCAAGATCATGCCCACGAGCATATCCGCGTGAATGCCATTTTGCCCGGCTCGGTCGACACACCCATGCTGCGCAACGCAGCCCGCGAGTTCGACCCAAACGATGTAGATGGCGTCATCGCGCGCTGGGGCAACATGCATCCGATCGGTCGCGTAATTACTGCGCAGGACGTGGCAAAGCTGGTCTTATTTCTATGCAGCGATGATGCCAGCGCGCTAACCGGCGCTGCCTACCTTGTTGATGGGGGGCTGATGGCCAAGCTGCCGGTGATATTGCCCGACAGTTAACCAACCCCGCGCTCACCCAAACAGCTAAATGGAGAAACAAGAGATGGTTATTCCTGACTACAAAGCGTGGATGAAGCAACCGCTGATCTGGACCGAGCGTATCAGGTCACGCGCGCTGGTGTGGACGCCGGACGCGCATTGGTTCATTAATGACCCCCTAGGGCCTCTGCCACATGCGCACAAAGACGCCTCGGAGATCATCTACATCGCTGCCGGCCAAATGGACATTCAGGTCGGCCACAGCAAGCAGCGCGTGGGGCCAGGCGATCTGCTGTTCATGCCGCCGAACAAATACCACAACTACTGGCTGGTGGGCGATGAAACCGTCTGTCTCTACGTACTGGTCACACCCAATCACAAATACAACCGCTGGCAATACAAAGACTTTGCGCCGGATGCTTTCGAGGGCGTGGCACCGGTTGCAAACGCCTTCCACGATGAGCCAATGCCTTCGGACGAGCGGATCAGCGTGAACGTGCGTACGCTGCCGCCCGGCGGGGCAACCGAGGTCGAGGCGCTGGACAAACGCGAAAAGATGATCTACGTCTTGGAGGGCCAGGCAGCCATCCAAATCGAGCGGCTGAGCGGGGTGATGGGGCCAAACGATTACCAGCACGTGCCGGCTTCGCACCAGCACCGCATCACCAATGTGGGCAATCAGCCGCTGCGCTACTTTGAGTTTGTGTGCTTCGATCCAACCGCGCCGGCCATTGTGTTGCCAGAGGATGCACACCTTGTCAAAGAGTAGCCGGGTCGGATGATGCCACTTCCAGAACTGCATCGCATCTAACAAGCCGAAGGAAGCTGACACATGGCAAAAGCAGAAGTGATCTGGCTGAACGAGCAGACCTACATCGGCGTGGACAGCACCGGCCACAGCCTCGTCATCTCGAAGCCGGGCGAAGGCAGCATCGGCGTCAAGCCATCCGATCTATTGTTGATCGCGGTAGCCGCCTGCGCCAACGTAGATGTCGTCGAGATCATCAAGAAACGGCGCGCCGATCTGCGCAGGCTGGTCGTGCATGTCAGCGGCGAGCAAACCGCAGAAGCACCGTGGACATTTCAGAAGATCCACTTGCACTTCGAGATCGAGGCAGCGGGCATAGACAGCGCGCAGGTCGAACGGGCCATCGATCTGGCCCTCAACAAATATTGCTCGGTGCGGTCGTCATTGTCGCCGGATGTGGCAGTCACCTTTGACTGCGAGCTGCGCAGCGGGGATAACCAGCCGGCCTGATCCTAGCCGACGGCGCGCCAACCGGCGCGCCAATCGGCGCGCCAACCGCGCGGCGCAACTGAATCAACTTGGTATCTGCGACGGGGAAGAGACCGGCGCGGTCACGAGGTTAATCGGCTGACCCCACCTGGCCTGAAAAACAAACTCTGCTATAGGCTTGCGTACACGCAGGGCAAGTTCGCGCGCGCGCAGGGCTTCAGGAAGATTGGCGATATCCCCATAGTGGCCGATGGCCATGACAACCATCGGTTCAACATGGTCTGGCAGGCCGGCAGCCTGGCGCGCTTTGGATGCTTCGAAGCCGGCCATCTGATGAACAAACAACCCCAGCGACGTAGCCTGAACAGTAAGATGCGCAACAGCTTGACCCAGGTCATAGTACGAGTAAGGGCCTATGCCGCCCTTGCTTGGGTGTGGCAGCGCGACGGCCAAAACAAGCAGCGGCGCGCGTGGCGCCCACTCACGATTGTTGCCGGTCAAAGCGTCTTCGATCTGTCGACGTGCATCGCCATCTTCGGCAGTGAAAAGGACGAACCCCCATGGCTGATTGTTGCCCCCTGAGGGCGACCATCTGGCCGCCTCGAACAGGCTTAATATCTGATCGGAGTCGATGGGGCGCGAATCGAATGCGCGCGGACTCCAGCGCGCCTTGAGCAAGGGATGAAGCGGATATTCGTTGTGAGTGGGCTTT
This sequence comes from Candidatus Roseilinea mizusawaensis, assembly GCA_016841965.1. Classification (GTDB taxonomy): domain Bacteria; phylum Chloroflexota; class Anaerolineae; order J036; family Brachytrichaceae; genus Roseilinea; species Roseilinea mizusawaensis. The sequence goes on from JAEANN010000053.1 coordinate 53,162, forward strand.
TGCATTTCGAGGCCAGACTGTAACGGCAAAAGATTGGCGAAAGCTGAAAAGCCGATAAGCAAGACAATCATGCCCGAGTCGGCGCCAAGCGGGCGCTGAATCGACGCTATGATTTTGCGCCCTGCAACGCTGGGCGCGTAGACGTGAGAGACGTACTATGTGTGTGCACCCGCACCCGACAACTGGGCGACGCACAGCAAAAGGGCCTACAATCAGCGGCATCAGCATGCCCATGAGTACATCCGCATCAGATTCGGCAGCAACATGGACGCTCGAATACAAGCCCGACGCCGCCAGGGTTGTCGAACGCATGGCTGCCTGGTGGGAAGGCGAGATCATCGACCGCGCCACGATTTTGCTCAGCGCGCCAAAGCCGAATGTTCAGCCCTGGCCGGCCAAAACACACACCACCCTGCGTGAGCGCTGGATGGATATCGACTATCAAGTGGCATGCGCAGCCATTCATGCGGCCAACACCTACTGGGCCGGCGAGAGCCTGCCCATCTACATGCCCAACCTCGGCCCCGAAATTCTCGCCGCCTGCTATGGCGCGCCGTTACATTTCACCGAAGACTCATCGTGGTCCGAGCCGATCCTGCACGACTGGGCCGATATCGCCAAACTTCGGATCGACCCAGATAACGAATACCTGCGCTGCATCCTGGAGATGACACGCCGCGCATTGGAAGCCGGCCAGGGCAAGTTCCTGGTCGGCCTCACCGATATTCACCCCGGCGGCGATCTGGCAGCCTCGTTCCGCGACCCACAACAGTTGTGCATCGACCTGGTCGAATCACCAGAGCAAGTGCACGCGCTGATGCATCACATCTACCCGGCCTTCTTCGATTTTTTCAAGCTCAACCACCAGGTGATCCAAGAAGCCGGCCAGAGCATCTGCACCAGTTGGACGCCCCTGTTCGTCGATGGTGGACGCTACTACATCCCCTCCAACGACTTCTCCATCATGATCTCGACCGAGATGTTCGAGGAATTCTTCCTGCCCGAACTGCTGGCCGAGATCGCCTGGCTCGACCGATCGATCTATCATCTGGACGGCCCCGGCGCGCTGCGCCACCTCGACACACTGCTTGACATCCCGAAACTAGACGCCATTCAATTTGTATATGGCGACGGCGCCAAACCCGCCTCGCGTTGGATGCACGTCTTCCAGAAAATTCAAAACGCCGGCAAGAACGCACACATCATGGTCGAGCCGTGGGAGATCGAGTTGTTCATGGACAACTTGAACCCCGAAGGTGTCATGCTACAAACCAGCGCCCCTTCTGTAGAAGAAGCTGATGCTATCATTGCCAAAATCGCACGCTGGACCCGCAAAGGGAAATATTGAAAACTATGAGCAATCGCAATAGGGTGCGTTATAGCGCCCTGGCTATTCGCAACCCAGATGATCTTATCTTCGGGCACACGCCGCGCCCGATCGAGGCCGGCAACGGCCTGGTGATCGGCGGCGGCACAGTCTATCCGGAGATTAACTTCACTTTGCCGACGATGGAGATCAGCGCCGAGAGCATGTCCGACGTGCAATCGCACTATGCCGACATGATCGAAGCCGTATGTACGCGCGCTGTCGAATTGCAGGTTCCCGGCCTGGTTGTGGAGTTCGAGTTGCTGCCTCCCATGACGCTGGAGCCGGAGTGGGGGGCCGACATTACCGCCGTCTTGCGTGTGACGCTGGACAAATACGCTAAAGCCGAGGGCTTGAAATGCGCTCTGCGTGTGACGCCCAACGATATCCGCCCCTACACGCGCCCGCCAAAACTGTATGACGGTGAGATGTGGGACCGCATGATGCGGTCATTTGAGTTATGCGCTGTGGCTGGGGCCGATATGGTGTCGATCCAATCAACCGGCGGCAAAGAAGTATGCGACGAGGCGCTGCTGTACGGCAACCTGCCTCTGGCTGTGCTGGCTATTGGGGTGCTGGCATGCCGCGACGTAGCCAGCCTATGGGACGGCATCCTGATGGAGACCGGCAAGCACGGCGTGATCGCCGCCGGCGACAGCGCCGGCGGCTTTGGCAACACCGCCATGATGCTTGCCCACCAACGCTATATCCCAAAAGTCTGGGCGGCAGTGGTGCGTGTGATGACTGTGGCGCGCACCCTGGCCGCCTATGAGCACGGCGCAATCGGGCCGGGCAAAGACTCGGCCTATGAAGGGCCGTACATCAAAGCGATCACCGGCTGCCCCATTTCGGCTGCCGCCGCTGAGGCTGCTGTTGCCTTCCCAATTCCGTTCGGCAACATTGCGCGCGTCGCCGCCGATCTGCTCAGCAACAAGTCGGTGCAAAACGTGAAGTTGTTGGGCGGTATGGCGCCGGCTGTCTCGGTGGAGCAACTGGCCTATGCCGCGCGCATGTTGAACTGCGCTTCAGCAGGGGGCCGATCCGTCGCCCTGAACATGCGCAACTGCCTGGTTGAATCCGATGCCCGGCTCGACCCACAAGCGTTTGTCCTGCGCCCCGATGTCGTGATCGATATCGCAGGGCAGATTGTGGCCGAGCCAACGCCTTATCGACGCACACGCCGCGCCGCGCAGGCCACACTGGCGGCCCTGCGCGCTGCCCACGCCGACGGCGCGCTGCTGATTCGAGACACCGAACTGAGCTGGCTCGATCGGCTGTCACGCCAGGTCGATCAGTTGCCAGAGGATGAAAACGAATTCATCGCCAGCACGCTGCACGAGGTGGATCTAAGCCGGGCGCGACTGCAAGATTACGGCGTGCTGGCATGACCCACACCCACATCACATCATGAGCCGATCGCATTCTCTCCAATCTCTCCAAAAACGCAAAAACACATCTGGTCTGTGGAATGGCCTTGCGCTGATCAAGATGGCCGGCATCGCCACAGCCGCCGGCTGGATCGCCTACAGCCGCAAAGTCATCGATCACAGCTTGCCCTTTCCCAACGCGGTCAACGCACCCCGGCGCTTGATGCCAAGCGCAACGTGTGGCATGCTGAACTTCTACAGCGACCGGTCAGGGACAGGCCGGCCGCTAGTGTTGCTGCATGCGATTAACGCTGCTGCATCGGCTTATGAGACACGGCCACTATTTCATCACTATCAGGGGCAACGGCCTGTGTTTGCGCTGGAACTGCCGGGGTTTGGGTTCTCGGAGCGATCCAACCGGGTCTATTCGGCGCAGCTCTACCAGGAGGCCATCATCCAGTTTCTAGAGCGCGAAGTCAAAGCGCCGTCCGATGTAGTGGCGCTATCGCTCAGCAGCGAGTTCGCCGCCTCGGCGGCGCTGGCGCGTCCCGAGCTGTTCGTTTCATTGGCGTTGATCTCGCCGAGCGGCCTGCGCCCACGCAATACCGGCCGCGCCACACAACGCGCCAACGACAGCGGCGTGAGCGACATTGCGCACAAGGTACTGTCTTATCCGCTATGGGGGCAGGCGTTCTTCGACCTGCTGGCCACGCGCAAGAGCATTCGCTGGTTCTTGCAACAAAGCTTCGCCGGGCCGGTGGATGAGGGACTGGTCGAGTATGCCTATCTCACCAGCCACCAGATCGGTGCGCACCATGCCCCGCTCTACTTCGTCAGCGGCAAGCTGTTCACGCGCGATGTGGCTGCGCGCGTCTATGAGCGATTGACCACGCCGACGCTAGCGCTTTACGATCAGGATCCTTACACCCGCTTCGACCTGTTGCCACGTGTGCTGGAGCGTAATGCTCAGTGGCGCGCGGAACGCATTTGGCCGACGCGCGGCTTGCCCCACTTCGAGAAGTTGCCTGAAACGACTCGGGCGCTGGATGCATTTTGGGCCGGCCATTGATCGTTAGGCCGGCTTGCATTTACGGCCACGCCACGCCGGCAGTCGTTAGGCGCAGCGGCTCGATCTGGCCATTGGCGATGCGCCTGCCCACCCGACCCACTGCAACGGCAAGTGGTTGCTGGGACCTTATCTGTCGGCACACAGAACACGTCGCTCTCCTGGCTGAAGCTGCAGCGTAACATCCTCGCCGCCAAACGGCGCAGCCAGCCGGCACACCCCACCCTGCTCGGCCACAACCTCCAGCCAGGCCACCCGGCCCCCGACGCGCTGCGCCGACACAAGAAACGCCCCCTCGGCCCGCAGCGTGGTGAAAGACACGTCGCGCCAGGCATCGGGCACGGCCGGGAACAGGCGGATGACGCCGCGCTGGCTTTGCAGCAGCATCTCCTGCACGCCGGCAGCGGCGGCAAAGTTGCCCTCCAGCGTGAAGGGATCGTAGGTGAACTGCGAGTAGCCCTTGCCCGACTGGTCGCCGTTGCAGTGAAAGCTGTTGCGCAGTGTGAAAGCGGAGGCGAAGATCTCCAGCGCCTGCTCTGCCCTGGCCCCATCGCGCGCACGCGCAGCTTGACTGGCCAGCCACGCAAAACTGTAACCGCACCAGAAACTCGTGCCCACGCGCTCCAGTTCATTCAGAGACGCGCGAATAGTCTGCTGTGCATCGGGGCCATCTTCCCAGTCGATCAAACCGAGTGGATGAATCGCCATCAGGTGCGAGAAGTGACGATGCGATTCCGGCAACGGATAGTCGCGCGTAATGAGGAGCCGGCCATCCGCGCCACGCGCAAAGTCAGCGCACTCGGCCAGCACGCCGCGCCAGTGCGCGGCCTCGCCGGCCAGCCCTACTTCATCCGCCAGCTCGGCCGTCGCGCCCAACAGCCAACGCATCAACGCCAAATCATAGTTGGTCAGCGTGTCGAACCAGGCCGAGGGCAAGTTGTCGTTGATCTCCGGCGACGCACTGAGGGGCAGCGTGCGATAGCCCTGGGCATCGCGCTGCGCACTGACCGCCTCGATAAACACGCTGGCGTCGCGCAGATACGGATAGGCGCGCTGGCGCAGAAAGTCACGATCGGCGCTGTATTTCCAGTGCAGGTAGAAGTGCTGGGCCAGCCAGGCGGCCGTCGTCGGCGAATGCGTGTACTGCCGCCAGCCACCGATCTGGTTGTTGTTCAGGTCGGCAGTCATCGGCACGTTCAACCCAGGCAACCCGAAGAAGCGGCGCGTCCAGTCGAAGCAAGCCGGGCGCGTCTCCCACAGCCAGTCCAGATAACTCAATCCCTCTTCCAGGTGATTGCCGCTGTAGCAGGGCCAATAACTCAACTGGGTATTGAGGTCGTGATGATAGTCGCCTTTCCAGGGCGGTAGCCCGCCGTCATCCGCCGTCCACGGGCCTTGCAGGGTGATGGGTGGAGCGCCGCGCCGGCTGGCTGCGCCAAACTTGTACGTGTCCAGATACCACTGCCGTTCGATGACAGGGTTGGGCAAGCGCACGGCTGATTGCGCCCAGAACGCGCGCCACCATGCGGCGTGAGATGCACACTTTTCATCGAACCCGGCCTCGAGAGCAGCCTCGACGCGCGCGCGGGCAATCGCGGGCGGGTCATCGCCCTCGAAACTGCTGGCGATACTCCAGGCTGCTTCCCACGCGCCGCCGGCTTCACGCCACGCAAGATGCGCGGCAAACCAGAAACCTGCTGCGCCTTGCTGGGCAAACGCCCGCCACGAGGGACCGGCAGTGTGCTCTGGCGGCGGGTATCCCAGTTGAGCCAGATCGCCCGCGCGAATGCCGCCCGCCGCAGCCTCGCTCACGGCGCCGCCAAACGCCGGCGCAACCAGCGCCGCCTCGGGCACAACGCCCTGCACGCGAATGAGTCCCACCGGCTCGGTGGCATGCACAAAGACACGCACAGTCGCGCGGTTGTTCAACTGGACACTGGCTAATGCGTCGCGCAGGCTGAGAGTGGCCGCTGCAAACTCAACACCGGCGGGGAACGACAGGTGGATACGGCCGGCGGGAATCTTGGTCGGCGCAGGCCGGTTGTAGGGCGCTTCGTACAGGCGCACCAGATCATCATGCCGGCCGGCGCGATGCCATGCGATCATCTGTGCGTAGGTGTACTCTGGCAAATGAAACTCAGGCACGGGGCGCAGGTCCCACAGGTCTGTGCGGTCGAGCGACAGGGTGAGCGGGTGGCCATCGCCCCACACCAGCGCGCCAAGCATACCGTTGCCGAGCGGGAAGGCTTCGTTCCATTTTGTAGCCGGGCGGGTGTAGTGCAGATCGTGTTGAGCGTTGGGTAGATCAATCATGTTCATGTTCTGTCGGGGATAAGCTCAGTCCAGATGATCGTCTGGGCTGAGCGGCAGGTTCGCTGACGGGAATGAGCATGATAGTGGTCACACCATCACGGTGGGCCGAGAACACCTTAGCACCAGGCGGCACAAGACAGGTAAAAAATTCTTCCAGGACGGCATGATCTTTTTCAGAAAATTTACATACCAATCGCTTGGGCCGCGCGCCGCAACACATCAGCCGACGCACGCAGCCGGGCTGCCTCTTCCTCGTTCAACTCTAGCCGCAAGACGCGCTCGGCGCCGCCGCGATCCACGACTGTCGGCAGGCTCAGGCAAATGTCACTGATGCCGTAGTAATCAGTGATGAGGCTCGATACAGAGAGCACGGTGTTCTGATCGCGCACAATGGCCTCAACGATGCGCAACAAGCCGGTAGCAATCGCGTAATAGGTGGCGCCCTTGCGTTGAATGATCTCGTAGGCGGCGTTGCGGGTGCGCTCAAAGATGTTGTCGAGCGCAGCCTGGTCGCACACCATGTTGTTCAACCGGCAGAAGTCAGCCAGTTGCATCCCGGCAATGTGCGCCAGCGACCAGACCGGCACCTCGCTGTCGCCGTGCTCGCCAATGATGTAGGCGTGTACGCTGCGCGGATCGACGCCGTAATGCTGGCCCAGCAACGCGCGAAAGCGGGCTGTATCCAGGATCGTGCCTGAACCGATCACCTGTTGGGGCGGCAGGCCGGACAATTTCAGCGTGGCATAGGTCAGCACATCCACCGGATTCGTGGCGATCACGAGGATGGCGTCACGGGTATGGCTGACCACCTGAGGAATGATCTGCGCGAAGATGGCGGCGTTCTTCCTGAGCAGATCGAGGCGCGTCTCGCCCGGCTTCTGGTTTGCGCCGGCGCAAATCACCACTGCCGCAGCACCGGCGCAATCTGCATAGTCGCCGGCCCAGATGCGCGCCGGCGCGCCGAAGGATGTGCTGTGCAACAGATCCATCGCTTCACCTTCGGCCCTGGCATGATTGACATCGATCAGAACGATCTCGCCGGCCAAGCCGCTCAATTGCAGGGCATAGGCAAAGGTAGAGCCCACCAGACCGGCGCCTACGATGACAACTCGTATAGGTTTCAGATGCAGATTCATCAAGTGGGCTATTTTACCGAGCAGGATGACGCGCACCGCCACGCGAGTTCAGCCCATGCGCGTGGGGGACAGGCTGTATGGCAGGCTGACGCTCCTCGGCATAGGCATAGTAGTAGCCTGTACGGCGTCCGGGCAGATTGTTCAGGCACACCCCAACGAGATGCGCGCCAAGGCCGGTCAGCGTATGCTTGACTTGCTGGGCGATGGCACGACGCGTGCGGCCGGCGCGAACAACAAGCAGTGTGCCATCCAGACGCGGCGCCAGCACAGCCGCATCGGTCACCGCTGTGAGGGGCGGAGAATCGAACACTACAATGTCTGCTTCACGTCGCAGCATCTCGATCAAATCGCCCATGCGCTTCGACCCGAGCAACTCCGATGGGTTCGGCGGCAGCGGGCCAGAAGCCAGCAGATACAGACGCTCGACTTTCGTGGGCAGCAGCGCGCGGCTGAGCGTCGCGGCAGGGTCGAGCAGCAACGAGGTCAAACCGACATGGTTATCCAATTCGAAGATCTGATGTTGAGTGGGCCGGCGCAGATCGGCATCGACCAGAATGACGCGCTGACCGGCATGCGCCAACACCACAGCCAGATTGGCGGCAGTCAGGCTTTTGCCATCCAGAGACTCAGCGCCGGTAACCATCAGCGTCCGGAGCGGGTGATCCACGGCGCTGTATTGCAGGTTCGTCCGCAACATGCGATACGCCTCCGTGATCGTGGAGCGCGGATATCTGGCGGCTACCAGCATGCCGGGGTAGTCCTTGCCCTCGATCTGGGCGATGCTGCCCAGCGGGGTCAAGTTGAGTATGTGCTGAACATGCTCGACAGTCTTGATCGTGTCGTCCAGGTATTCCAACAAAAAGGCGACCAGGGCCGATATGGCCAGACCAATTGCAGCGGCCAGCAGCACGTTGTTCGCCACGCGTGGGCCGACGGACTGAGATGGCAATTGAGCCGGCTCGACCACGCTCAGAAAGTTGGAGGTGCCGCGTTGCAGATTGCTCCACAGTTGGGCATAGGTGGACTGCCAAGTAGTCATCTGCGCCTGCAAAGACGCCTGCCGGTTGCGCAAATCCTGAATCTCGCGGGCGCTGGTGGCATTGGCAATCGCCGTGTTGAGCTGCGCCAGCTCTTGCATGCCCTTCCTCAAGTTGGCCCTCAATTCGTTGACCTGCGATTGCATGAACTCGCGCTCGGCTTCCTTTTCGGGGTCGCTTGCGGCAGGGCTGATCTGAATCAACTGGCGCGCTAACTCGTCGGCGAGCACCTGGGCGCGGCGGGGGTTCGAATCGGTGACCGAAATTTCGAGCAACTGCGTGCCGGGAATCATGCGGCTGGACACCATAGCCTTCAGAGCGGCCCAGCCCCAGTTCAAGCCAAGCGCCTCAAGGGTGGCCTTGAGCACTGGCTCGCGGGTCACCAGATCAGCATAGCTCTGGGCAAGTTGCTGGCCCATATATAGCTGAGCGGCGTTCGGGTTGGGATCTTGCAACATCTGGCCGACCATCAGCGTGGTGCGGGACTGGTACACCGGCGCCATAGCCTGGGTAGCGAGAAAGCTGGAGCCGGCGGCAACCGCAACGCTGATGAGAATCAACCACCACCATTTCGTAAATACGCTGAAATATTGCCTGATCTCCATTTGAGAATGCGCTCCTGGGGCGCCACTGCCTGACAACTTTCCCCCCGATCAAAAGACTGCTTGCGCGCTAGACCGGGCCGGCATGGAATGATTGGCGCGCGTGTACGAAACCTGCGCCCCGTTCACATGCAGACGAGGCGCGGCTATCCCAACAGCAATGTGCACTGGCCGGTCAGCCTGTATCGCGCGCAACGCAGCAACTTGATCGAGAATCCAGTCTGCTCCTTGGAGGAGGTCGGCTGCGACATGCTGAATGTGGAGTAGATGGGCGCGCAACTCGGCCGCCTGTTCGGCCCACCGGCCTGAGCGCACCACAACGGGCTTACACCCAGCAGCGCAGGCGGCCTCAACATCGCACGCCGCATCGCCAATCATGTAACTGCACGAAAGATCAATGTTGTGGCGTTCAGCCGCCTGATGGAAAAGCCCGGGCTGCGGCTTCCGGCAATCACAGTGCTCCTGTGGCGCGTGCGGACAATACAGCACATCATCCACCCGGCCGCCGGCCTGTCGAATAGCGGCGACCATTCGCGCATGGATGTCATCCACAACCTGCGGCTCGACCACGCCACGACCCACCACCGACTGATTGCTAACCACGATAATGGGCCAACCCAGTTGGCTCAGACGGCGCAACGCCTCGATGGCGCCCGGCAGAAACTCGAACTCGGCCCATGACTTGACGTAGTCTGGTCGATTGCAGTTGATGACGCCATCGCGGTCCACGAAAATTGCCGGCTGCAGAACCGTCTGGCGCACGCGCAGGTGCGCCGGCCAGTCCTGCTGGGCGCGATCGTACGCCGCGTGCGAGCCAATGTCCATGATAAATGTGTCAGCCGGCGCGACCCAGCCATACATCGACACGCCCTTTTCCAGCAGCATGGGGAACAGATCACGCCCGAAGTCAAAGACAATTCCTGGAGGGATCATGTCGATCACCCACGGCTCGACAACCAGAATGCCGGCGTTGGCCAAATCCGTGAACACTTCTTCGCGCTTGGGCTTCTCCACAAAGCGCAGAATCCGCCCATCGGAATCCAGATCCACCAGGCCCACCTCGGTCGGGTTGCTGACATGGTACAGGCTTAACGTGACAGCAGCGGCGCTGTCGCGGGTCGTGACTTGACGATGGAACGCCAGCAGGTCATGCAGATTGATGTCGGTGAGCACATCGCCGTACACAATTACCAAGGGGCTATCGCCGATGAAGTCGCGCATCTTGCGCACGCCGCCGGCGGTGCCCAGCACGGTATCTTCATAGGAGTAGGCCAGCTCGACGTCCAGCGGCTCGCCGGAGCCGAAGTAGTTGACGATCACATCCGGGCAATGGTGCAGATTGACCGCGATGTCCTTGATGCCATACCGGCGCAACCATTGCACGGTGTGCTCGAGCAAAGGCTTGCCATCGATGGGCAACATCGGCTTGGGCATGTTCAGTGTGAGCGGGCGGAGGCGAGACCCTTCGCCGGCCGCGAGCACAAAGGCCTTTGCCGGCTGAGATGCACGCCTGGCGACAGCCGTCAGCTTCTTGACCAGCACACTGGCGATCATGTGGTTGAGAATGACGTGGATGTCCTCTTGCATGCCGATGAAGCTGACCGGCGCCAATACCGACACGTCGGACAGCTCGTGAAGCCGGCAGGCCGTGTTGCCGGTGAAGGCGACTACGCGCGCGCCCAGATCGCGCGCCACGCGAGCTGCTTTGACCACATTCGGGCTGTTCCCGCTGCAAGAAATGGCAACTAACAGATCGCCAAGCCGGCATGCGTTGATCAATTGCTCGGAGAAGATGTTCTCATAGGCGGTGTCGTTGCCCCAGGCCGTCATAAGCGACTGGTTATCGGTGAGCGCCTGGACGCGAAACCGGCGCTGGCCGGGCACGGTGATCTTGCTGAGGTCAGTCGCCATGTGCGACGCGAGCGCAGCGCTGCCGCCGTTGCCCACGATGAAGATCGTGCAGCCATCGCGCCAGGCGCGCATTATTTCGTCTACGACCGCTTGGATCGCGTTGATATCAAGCGCGCCAACACCGCGACACAATTCCATCAGATATGCATCGATATGCTCACGAACCATGACTGCCTCCCGTGCAATGCAACAACACTACGAGACCCACTCGAGATCACCGCAAATCGCAGAGCGTGCGCGCGTGATACCTCAGGCGGTATGGCCGATGACGCGGCGCGCGCCGAATAACGACAACACCGCTTGAACCAACAACTGGATATCCAGCTCGATGGTCCAGTTCCGCACGTAATACAATTCGTCACTGCTTTCGTCGGGCGACGACCAGGCGGGCGAAGCCATCCACGGGCCGATCAGGCCAGGTTTGACGGATTGCAAATAATGCGTGTCGTGCGCCTCGGCCGGCTCTGGGGCGATGACGCGCGGACGCGGACCGACCAGGCTCATCTCGCCCAAAACCACATTCAGCGTCTGCGGCATTTTGTCTGCACCCCAGCGGATCAGGAGCCGGTCTATCCAACTTCGCCCGGCGTCGGTGTTGAACTTGAACATGGTGAACGTGCGCCCGCCCTGCCCAATGGTTCGATGCCGCGCCAGAACCTGCGAAACACCCGACCACTTGAGGCCCAGCGCCACGAGCGCCATGGGCAACAAGGTGATCAGGAAGAGCGGGATGCCGACGCCATAGTCAAGCAGCGCCTTAAAAAGGGCATCCACACCCACAATGCGCGCCTGGTGCAGTGTGAACAGCGGCACGAATGTCTTGTTTGTCACTGCCACACCAGAGGTGGACAGGGCATAGAAACCAGGGGACACTCTCAAGCTGAAACGCTTGTCGTTGCTCGCCTGAGTAATGATCTCCTCGAAAGTCTCCCAGGCCACCGCATTCGGCACCATGACCACTTCGTGGACGCACAGCCGGTCGGCCATCTGGCTCAGCGCGCTGGCCTGGCCAATCACCTTGATGCCATCCACCACAGGCGTGCCAATAGGCTTGAAGTCGTCCAGAAAGCCGATAATCTCCATGCCCGAGCTTGCAGACTGTCGCCATTGATGAGCCATGGCAACACCCTGGTCGTTCGCGCCGACGATCAGCACGCGTGCGTTGAACAGACCGCTTCGACGCAGGCGATACACCACGCGCCGCATGATGAACCTGCCGGTCGTGATCAGCGCGCTAGAGATCAACCCTGTGAAAAGCAGCCAGCCGCGCGATACCATCACCACATCGCGCCATAGAAAAGACACCACCATCAGGGTGATGATGCCGGTGGTGACAGCCTTGGTCACCTGCTGATATTCGATTAACCCGCCCAGCAGATTGTCGCGGCGATACATGCCGTGGAACACAAAGATCAACAGCCACACCGGCAAGCTCAACAGCGCGATGCCGTTGTAGGTTGCATCCTGGTACGGCGCTTCATAGACCAGCAAGCCAGACGTGATGCGCAATGAATACGCCAGGGTCATGCCGGCCAAGACCATCAGGGCATCGAGAACCGCCAACCCAAGCAGATACCCTTTCCATTCTCGGTCATAGGTGGACGGGTAGCACATCTCGAAGCGGTCTTGCTTCGATGACATGAGGTTCAGCAGTTGTGGAACAGACTTCGCAATCATGGCAACTTTAACCTTGTGTTTGACGTCTACAACACGCGCGGTAACAGCCGCTGAACAAGCATCGGACACTGCTTAGGCGCACAACCAACTGCCTCTGGTGGTGCGCCTGGTGAGTTACTGATGAATCGGGCCGTTACAACGATTCGCCATGTGGTTCATCTGTGCTTGCCAGCATAAAGCCCTCAGGTATGAGCATAAAGAACCGGCCCCTGCTTGACAATGTGCACAAGCCCAGTGCTTTCCGAGGAAAAGCTACAGCATCAAAAGCGACATGGTCGCCTGTTCAAGAAAACAATATAGCCACAACCAAGCCAGCCTTCATGACATGTAAGCAGCATAAAAGCAATCTAGACTGCAAAAGACACCCGCCGGCCCTGTGGCAAAGTACAGTGCTGCCGGGCCTGGCCTTTCACCCTGGTGATAACAACTAACAGCCATGATTGCCGGCACGACAAATCAACCTGTGCGTGAAGGACTGGAATGCAGCCTGTGTTATATGCACTGTTGCACAATACGGGTGCGCCCCCCTCACACATCTTCTTGGAAAAACAAAAGCGGCAGGGTGCTAATGCCCTGCCGCAATGCAACCTGTATTAGATTTTAGTCACAGCCGATCAGCTTGAGCCGTTGGCCGGTGACTGCGCCGGCCGCGCCATGGCAGTCGCCGCCGACACGTCTACCAGGCGCAAGCCGGCGTTGAACAACACGCGCGCGCCATCGCGCTCGAAGTGCACATCCATACGCCGCAGCCCTTCCTGGGCCAGCGCCGCTTCCACACGATCCCTGGCCCCCTCTTCACAATACAGGATGAGAAAGCCCCCCCCGCCAGCGCCGGCAATCTTGCCGCCCAGCGCTCCGTTGCGCCGGGCAACTTCATAGCACCGATCAATGCGCTCATTGGTGACACCGCTCGCAAACTGCTTCTTGAGTTGCCAGGCCTGGTCTAGCATCCTTCCAAAGCGATCGACTTGCCCGGCCATCAGGTATCGCCGGGCCTCCAGCGCCAGTTCGTGCACGCCTTTCAAGGATTCGATCACGCGCGGATTCTGCTCGCGGCTGGCTTTGGTTTGTCGCCCCAGAATCTGCGCCGAATCATGCGTCGCCCCCGTAAACATGAGCAACAGATTCGATTCGAGCCGCGCGATGGTCTCCTGGGGAATGTCCAGCGGCTCGACGCGGATGCCGTTTGCGTCAAACGTCACCCAGTTCAGGCCCCCATATGCCGCTGCGTACTGATCCTGCACGCCAATCGGTTTGCCCAGCTTCTCGATCTCAATGTAGCAGGCCAGTTCGGCCACCTGCTGCTTGGTCAGCTTCAACCCGCAGGCGGTGCTAACGGCCTTGATGAGCGCCACTGTCACCGCGCTCGACGACCCCAGCCCCGTGCCAGGCGGCACTTCAGAAGCCAGAAACATCGACACGCCATGCGCAACACCAAAATGCTGCAACACCGCTCTGGGCAGGCTCAGATCGCCATCCCACAACAATGGCTCGCCCGGCGGGTGCCGGTAGAACGTGTGGTAGTCAGAAGAGGTGATCTGCAAACCATTGCGCTCGCTCACATTCACCACCACGTACACATATTTGTCCAGCGTCGTGCTCAGAACCGCCCCGCCATACCGCGTGTAGTACGCGGCCAGATCGGTGCCGCCCCCAAAAAAGCTGAGCCGGACAGGTGCGCGCGCGATGAGCATCAGTACGCTCCTTGCCCCTTGATCACTGCCGGTATCGTCAGCAGGAGCAATTTCAAGTCCATCCAGAGAGTTCGTGTGCGGACATACTGCATATCCAGTTTCACACGGTCACCGCGATCGAGATCTGACCGGCCAGACACCTGCCACAGGCCGGTGATGCCGGGCCGCACCGTCAGCAGTTCATCCGCGTCATCGCCATAGCGGGCCAGTTCAGGCGGCGAAATCATGCGCGGTCCCACCAGGCTCATCTGGCCACGCAACACGTTGAATAGCTGGGGCAATTCATCCAGGCTGAGCTTGCGCATCCAGCGCCCGCTGCGCGTGACGCGCGGATCGTTGCGCAGCTTGTGATCCTGGGCAAGCCGAGCTTTCAGCTCAGGATACTGGTCGAGCAGCGCATCGCCGTTGACGCGCATGGTGCGAAACTTTAGCGCGTCGAATTGTGTGCGGCCCAGACCCATGACTCGCCGCCGATACAGCACCGGGCCGGGGCTGTCCAGCTTGACGATCAATGCCAGCACAACCAGTAGCGGGCTGAGGATCAGCACGCCGACGGCGCTGAGCAGCACTTCCAGAACCAGCTTTGCTGCGCGGTCAAATTGCCCGCCCCCCTGACGCCCGGCCGAGGGCTGCGCCGATCCTGTCGCTTCCGGCGGCAGATGGCTCGCTGTATTCCATTGCATGTCCAACACTCCTCAGTTCCGTGTCAATCCGTGATACACCGCTACCAGTTCGGAGGCGATCGCCGGCCAGTTGTGATATGTCTCCACATAGCGCCGGCCGGCCTCGCCCGCGCGGTGCTGCCGATCCGCGTCCGCAATGAACGCTGCAATACCGTCGGCAAACGCCTGGGGCGTGTCGGCGATCACGCACGGACGCATCCCTTCGGGCCGCAGCCCCATGACGGCGCGGCTTGTCGTCACTACCGGCGTCGCGCAGGCCATCGCTTCCAGCACCTTGTTCTGCACACCCGCCCCGTATAGCAGCGGCGCCACTGCCACAGACGCCCGTGTCAGGTAAGGCCGCAGGTCCGGCACCTGGCCTGTCACCTCCACATGGCCGGCATGCTCGGCAGCCAGGCGTCTCAGACGGTCAGGCGGACTGCTGCCGGCAATCACCAACTTCGCGTCGGGGCGCTGCCGCCACAGCAGCGGCATGACTTGCTCAATCAGGTAGAGCGCAGCCGTCAGGTTGGCGTGATAGCTCATCTTGCCGGTGAAGACAACCGTTGCCGGTTCGCGCCCATGGATCACCGGAACAAAGTAATCGAGATCGACACCGTTCGACAGCACGACTACCCGCTCGCTGTGATCCTCGCCATCGAGCGTCGCAGCCAAACCTGTCAGCGCCTGCCGATCCACGGTCGATGTCACCAGCACACGGTCAAAGCGGCCGACCAGCCAGCCCTCGTAGCGCCGGGTGCGGCCCAATTCCAGCCGCGTCACCAGCCGGCCAAACAAACTGCGACTGCTGCGCGCGGCCTGCTCGAACAAGTGCGAGATGCAGTCCACGCTGTCCCACACCACCGGTGGCCTGCGACCATTCGCAGCTGCCCACGCCGCCATATCCAACGCATAGCGCGCGCCGCGCAGATGCTCGACATGAACGACATCGAAGCCGGCGCCGCCTCTCGCTGCCTCGCCCAGGGCTGCTCGAATCGCCCCGGCGAGCCGCGGCTGCCAGCTATACACCGCCTGCAACGGCACCCGCGTCGGCGCGGCCCGCAAAGCGTTGGCCAACTTGTGCCGGCGCGAGATTGGCTCGGCAAGGACGCGCACCCCTGCGCCGGCCAGCGCCGCAAGCGACTCGCGCTCGCCATCGGCCTCGACCAGCGTCGCCAGGGTCACCCGATGCCCCGCCCGACTCAAAAAGCGGATCAGGTTATACGGCCGGACACGGATCAGTGTCGGCGCATAGGGCACCACGTAGAGAATGTTCAACGGATTCATGACTCCACGTTACGCAGCGCAGGTCGCACCTTACCCACCGCGCGCCTCAGCTTGTGTCCCGCATCCACCACACCATAGGCGGCGAAAACGAGAAATACAGCATCCACCGGCAATCGATAGCGCACCAAGGCCCAGGACAAGAGATGGATCGCCGTGTACACCCCCACAAACAAATACAGCAACACCCACGCGCGCCAGCGACGCGCGGCCACAATCAGGCCATACACGATGAACGGCAACGCAACGGCAAAGGACAGTACGCGGGCCACATTGCTGAACAGCGTGGAGTCACCGGATGGCCAGAACATGAAATAGGCGGCGATGCGACTGATGGACAGTTGAATGTAACGAAGTGGGTCCTGGAGCACAAATTCCAACCCCTTACCCATCAGCGCCGAATCCATCTCGGCTTCGGAAAGGGAGCGCAGCTCGCGTGGGATGAGCGATTCGTAAGGCGTGTCGGCCGGCAGGATGCCAACGAAGGCGGCGCCATACACCGGATGGTTGGCCCAGAAAAATGCAAAGCCGGCGTTTGTATTCAGCAGCACGAAGCGGTTGAAGGCGACAGCATTGCGCACTGTCCACGGCGCGATCAGCAGCGCGATGACACCCACGGCAATCGCCGGATAGAGCAGGCTTTGCGCAGCGGGCCGGATGATGCGGCGCGCCAGCCTGCCAGCCCCCGGCTGAAGGCTGCGGCGGAGCTGCGCGATCCAGACGTATCCAACCAGAAATGGGACGAAGACCAGAAATAGCTGGCGCAGCAACACGGCAATGCCAAGGATGAGGCCGAGCAGCGCCCACCGGCCGGCCGTTCGGCCCCGCCCTGCCGGCTCAACAGACTGGGCGGCCATGGTCAGCGCCAGTTCCAGCGAGGCCAGAATGGCCGTGATGTAGAACGGCTCTGTCATCAGGGCCGCCCCGTAGTACACAAAATAGGGATACGCAGCCGACCAGCCTGCCGCAACCAGGCCGGTTGTCTCGCCGGCCAATCGTCGTCCGAGGCGATACGCCAGAAGCGGCCACAGAATACCGACGATCAGCGCTTGCAGCAACCGCGCCCCCAGCGGCTGGGCGCCAAACACGGCATACACACCGACGAGGTAGAGCGTGTACAGATAAGACCAGTGGGCAGTCGCTTCGCCGGCGCGCGTCAGCGGCCACCAGTCCTCGGCTACTGTGAAACCGTGCCCTTGCAGCACGCGCTGGGCCAGCATGTGGTACGACTGCTGATCCTGGATGCCCGGCAACGGCTCGATGCGGTTGCCCATGATGAAGGCAACGCCGACGCGCAACACCACCGACACAACAATAATGGCAATCAGCGTTCTGGTCGGCTTCATGGTGAGTAGATGCGGTCCAGCGCGGCATACGCTGAACGCCAGTCGTATTTCTGAGCAACAAGCTGCCGGCCATTGGCAGACAGACGATCTGCAAACGCCCGATCGCGCAACAGCCGTATGGCCGACTGCGCAAACGTCTGCGGGTCATCGGCAATCAGCACATCATGGCCGTCAGACACGGCGATGCCTTCGCAGCCGATGCGGGTAGTGACGATGGGCACTCCCCACTGCAAGGCTTCCACGATCTTTACACGCATGCCGCCGCCAGACCGTAGCGCAACGAGCAGCATGGCGCTTTCCTCCAGGAACGGTGTCGGGTCGTCCACATAGCCGGTCACGGCGACAGGCGAGTCGCCGGCCTGATCGGGATGCCGGATGCCCACACGATCGCCCAGCGCGCGGATATCATCCGGCGGTCGCGCACCCACGATAAAGAGCCGTGCGTCGGGGGCTTGTGCGCGAACGAGCGGCCAGATGTCAGCGACAAACCAGCGCGTGGCATCCGCATTCGGCGGCCAGTGCAGGCCGCCCAGCATGAGCAACCCGCGCGCGCCGGGGCGACGCGCCACCGGCGGCGCAGAGGCGTCAATACAGATAGGCACAGTGGTGAAACGTGGCGCGCGACCGTTCAGGCCAGGCAACCGGCGAATGCTGGCCAGATCGTCGTCGGTGACTGTCAACACATCGTCGAACTGCCGGTATACCCGCGACTCATAGCGCGCGGTCAGACTTGCCTCGCGCCGCAAAAAGCGCTTCATCAGCGGGTTGCGCGCCACATCGGCCATGCGCTGCGGAATCAGGTAATAGGCATTGTGTGCGTCGAGCACCATTTTGGCCGGCCGCGTAACCGGCGTCTGCCGGCGCGCCCAAAGGCCGTATTGCGCCATGGACAACTGGTCGGCGTGAATCACATCGAAGGGCCGGCGCTGAACCAGCTCGCTCAAAAGCAGTTTCATCGCGCGCCGGTCATCGCGCACGATGTTGAACGGATGCGCTGTGATCAGGCTGCGCGCCAAAGCGAGCGCCTCTGAAGCCGGCGCCCGATGCATTGGCGCAGTGTGCACATCGCGGCATAGGGTTCTCAGATGTTCGATTGAGGCCGGCCGGTCGCTGGGGCGCGAGAAACACACCAGCGTCACTTGGTGCCGCTGCGCCAGGTATTGCAGCATATGGTACTGGCGCACCCTGGCGCCGGCATCCAGCGGATACGGCACGATCTGTGCCAGATAGAGAATTCGCATGGGTCTGAATCGTGTCAAATGCAAGGCGTGGCGTTCAGAAGCCCGGGAGTCGCATCAGCAAACGCCAGTAGTTGCCGGCCAGGCTGAGATGTTGCCGGCGCCTGTCAAGTGGCTCAAGCCACGCCAGCGGGCTGAGCAACAGGCGGGGCAGCGTGGCGGCCGCGACCACCAGCTTGTAGAGCTGCGCCGTCAGCCAGCCGTGACGCTTGCGAAAGTACAGCACCTTGCCTTGATACAGATGCAGGAAGGCCTGCTCGGCAACCTGCCGCGAGCTTTGGCCGCCGTAGTGAATGATCTCGGCTTGCGGGACCCAGTGAATCGACCAGCCGGCGCTGCGGATGCGATGACACAGATCGATCTCTTCGCCGGTGAAGAAATAGTGGGGGTCAAGCGCGCCCACCTGATCGAGCACGCTGCGGCGTACCATCAGGCTGGCGCCCAACACAGCATCAACCTCGCGGCTGTGCTGAACATCCCAGCCGGCCATGTCGTATGCGCCGTATGGGCGCAACCGGTTCAGATGAAGCAGTCGCCACAGCTCACGGCTGAGCGTGGGCGCGGGGTAACATGACAGCTGGAGCGTGCCATCTGGGTTGAGCACGCGCGAACCTATAGCGCCGGCCTGCGCATGCTCATCCATGAAACGGATCATGGCGTCGAGGGCGCCGGGCAACACGCGCGTGTCGGGGTTCAGCAACAACACCAGACCGCCCTGGCAAACCTCGATAGCCTGATTGTTGGCCCGCGCAAAACCGACGTTCTCAGCATTCTGGATCAGACGCGCCTGTGGAAAGTTCTGTCGAACCGCCTGGGCGCTGCCATCGCGCGACCCATTGTCCACAACGATCGTCTCGAATGGGATCGACGGCGGATGGGTGTAGATGGACGCCAGGCACTGCTCCAGCAACTCGCGCGTGTTCCAGCTAATGATGACAATGGAGAGATCGATCATGGCATGTAGAGGTCTTGATTCGGCTGGAGTCTCACCACAAAGAAACAAAGCACACGAAGGCAGCTTGACCCCCCCCTTATCTTTGTGCCCTTCGTGTCTTCGTGGTTCACTCACCCGCAATCTCACCACAAAGAAACAAAGCACACGAAGGCAGCTTGAACCCCCTTATCTTTGTGCCCTTCGTGTCTTCGTGGTTCACTCACACATCATTCACACAAAGGACCGACTGCCGGGCCTTGATGATCTGGTCGACCGCGACCAGGCCGCCGACAAACAGCCAGCCATAGACGGCGGCGCGGAAGCCCACGAAGCCCACGTTGTAGACAAATGGAAGGAACCAATCACCCAGCATGCCGGAGGATAGCGTCGCTGCAAAACCGCTGAAGGCGCCGATGACAAAGGCATGCAGAAAGTGCGCATCCTCAGGACCGAACAGGCTCTCGATCGGCAGGCGGGCTGTATCGCCCGGCGACGGCCGCGGCGATGAGCGGGCAAACAAAGCCGGCCGGAGCGCGTTATCGGGGAGAGGTCTCAACTGAGTGCGCCACACGCGCCATCCCACCTGCATCAGCCGCGCGCTCAGCCACAGAAAACACGCCAGCCCGAGCGCGCCCGTCTGAGCGATCAAGTCGATGTAGTTGTTGTGTGAGTTGAAGCTGACCGCATAGCCCAGGATCGGGAAGAGCGGTGTGTAAAAGTAGTAGTTGGCCGGCCCCAAGCCCAGCACAGGATTCGCCTTCACGATCTCCAGCAGGATGCTCCACGCTTCGAGCCGGGTGAACGCGCTGTACTCATTGTCGCCAATGTAGACCAGGTTGAGGATGACATCGAGCTGAAAGAGAGCAATCATGCCACCCACGATCGTCGCCAGAAGCCCCAGACGCGGCCTGGCCATCCAAACGATGATGAGCATGGCAAGCACCCCCGGCATCCAACCGGAAGCCCAATCGCGGCGCTGGAAGAAGCCAATGTAGACCGCCATGCCAACAATGGCAAACAGAGCTAACCGCCAGCCTTTGCTCAGACTTCGATTGACCAGCGCCTGGCTGAAGGCCATTGCCATGATCCACGTCCAGAACATGCTGGACTGTGAACCATACTGGAACAGGCGTGTGACAGGCCGGCCACCGGGGATGATGCGGCTTGCCAGATACACAGCGCCCAGTGCCAGGAAAACATAGGTGAGCCAGCGCAGCCAGCGCACATCCTGCATCTGATGCGCCACCAGGATCACCGTCGCCACGGCAAGCAGCATCAGCGCAAGCCCTCCCACCTGGGCTGCAATGGGCGCAGGCAACGCCACGAACCAGGGCAACTGGCCGGACAGGAAAGCCAGCACAGCCGCCACCGCGAACGCAAACGCCGGCGCGATCACCGGTGACGCAATGAACCGCAGCTGGCGCCGCAGCAGCATCGACAACACCCACAACGCCAAAAGCGTCGCCAACAAGGCGATGGTGGCGTTGATCTCCGTACCCGTTCCAGTGCCAATGCTCACCGGCGCGAGCATACTGGCCGGGATCAGACCAATGATGCCGAGGTGCGGTTTGCGGATGATGAGAAGTAGGCCCGCAACCCCCACCACAACGCCCAGATACATCACGTCTGCGCGATATGCCAGCACGGCGCTGCCCAAAATGGCCGCAGCGATCAGCAGCACACGAGACAGTGGAAGCCGAATGTGCTCGAGCCAGGGCCGGGACATCTTATGGGGCGTGTGTGTCGCCATTTAGACTTTTCATGCTGCGCCGGCCTTGCCATGACAGCCAGGCCAGCGGCGATCTCTACTTGTCCAGGCCGGTCAGTTGCCAGATCAACTGGCGGGTGACGGCGCGGGCGTGATGAGTAGCTTGTGTGATGCGATGCTGCGTGTGGGTCGCAGCGCGATCCGGCGCGCGATGCGGCGCGCGATGCGGCGCGCGATCCGGCGCCAGGCTGGGCGACATGACCCAGTCTCGCACGGGGCGCGTCGTCTGTGCGAAAGACAGATCGGTGCGCGCGTACTCGAGCGCAAGCCGGGCAAGCCGATCTCGACGGTCAGGGTTGCGCGACAGAGACAGGATGTGTTCGGACAGGGCCGGCGCGTCGCCGACGGCAAAGCTGAGGCCGGCCCCACGGTCGCGCAACACATAGCTCAACGCGCACCCTTCGGTCGTGAGCACCGGCAATCCCGCTGACATCATCTCCAGCAAGCGCGTGCGCGTGCCATACACGGTTTCATAGTGCATGGCATCCACATTCAGCCCAACATCACTGTCGCGGTAATAGCCGGCGATCTCGCGCCAGGGTCGCCAGCCCAGCAGATGATAGCGCGCGCGATGCCTAGAGCCTGCAATCATGCTGATGAAGCGGTCATACTGCGTCTGCGGCCCAGGATACGTGCTGGCCCCGATCGAGACAAAACGAATGCGCGGATCGCGCGACAGGGCAACTTCCAGCGCGGCAAACAGCGTGTCCACATCGGTCCACGTGTTGTAGCCGCCACACCACAAGACGATGAAATCATTGGGCTGCACGCCGATCTCAGCCAGCGCGGGCCGCTCGCGGGACGAGGAGGTGGATGGTAACGCAACGTCGGTGGATGGCGCGCCCGGCAGCACAATCCGCACGAACTCGTAGCCGGTGGTCTGCCAGTTGAGCCGGCCTGCCATGGCCAGTTCTCCCACGGTCATGTGCGCCTGAGGCGCACCGCAGGCCGAGAAGACATCCCCCCGTTGCAGCACCTGCCGCATGAATGCAATCGTCGTCGGCAGGCCCCGATTCGAGCGGCGGCGAAAGGCCGCCAACTGCATGATGGTCAGGTAATCGCCGTAGATATCCATCCAGATTGGCCGGCTGGTGCGCAGGCGCGTGGCGTACAAACACGGCGCG
Organism: Candidatus Roseilinea mizusawaensis; assembly: GCA_016841965.1. Taxonomy (GTDB): domain Bacteria; phylum Chloroflexota; class Anaerolineae; order J036; family Brachytrichaceae; genus Roseilinea; species Roseilinea mizusawaensis. The sequence continues at coordinate 75,687 of JAEANN010000053.1, forward strand.
AAGTTGACCGCCACGATGACATCGGGGGCAAAGGCGTCATGGATGCGCTGAAGCTGGCTGATCCATCCAGGGCGGTTAAATGCAATTGGATGATACGACAACCGGTTGCGCCACGACGCGGGAATGTACTGCGCGGCATGTTCGTTTGACGCGGGCATTGCATCTTCAGCGCACAGGCTGACCACATGTCCATCGTCCAGCAGCGGCTGGAGGAATTGCCAGGTGCGATAATGCGCCGCCTCAACCTTGACAGTGGGGTCGAATTGCGGGGGCTTGTTGCCAATCAACAAGATGCGAGACATTATCCAGTCACAAATCCACTCACAAAGCTGCCGATGCGCTGGCCGGCCCGGGTTGGTACGATGACTTCGTCAAACATAGCTTCATACTCGGTGCCGCTGTAGCGCGCGCGCAGGGCGTCGAAATTGGTGATGACTTCACGCAGGTCGTCGCTGGTTGCTTTGAACGTGCTCGGCTTCACCGGCAGCAGTGGAACGTTCAGGAATTCAAATGTCCGCGCCAGCACCGCGTTGATGTCTTGCAGCATCTCCTCGTAAGTGATGGACAGCGTCGGCAAACCAAGACTGCTCACGTAATCCGCCGATTCACGGTCTGTCCGCTCGCGGTTGCGGAGCGCTTTTTCAAACTGAATAAAGTCAACCTCGAATGGCGGCAGACGCTTGGATTCATCGTACAGGTTCCACATGCCGGTGGCTTTCTCCAGGCGTTTGCCGTTCAAATGCGAGACGACCGACTTGATACGGTTGCGGCGCCAGATGTGAATAATCTTTGGCTGCTTCTCGCGCAACACCTGGGCGTACCCGGCGGGATCGGCAAGCTGAACCGGCTTGATCTTGAAGCCGATGGCGCCCTTGCGGCTGATCAGTGGGGGGGTTAGAAATTTGAGCGTCCATTCTCGCTGCTGTTCGGCAGTCATATCCATGAGTGTCTCGTTCAAACCCAACACGTTTGGATGGGCGTTCATCGAACTGGTGAGGAAGTTGCTCCCAACCCGGCCAACAATAAACATCACGAAGTAAGTCACTTCAGACCCCAGATAAAACAGTCTTGCCTTGCTCATATGTTTCAAGCTCCTCAAGTGTGATAGCGCATGTTGTGCGACAGTGGCATGGCATGTCGCGTAGCATGTCAGAGAACCTGGCGGCCAGCCAGGGCCTGCGTCAGAATGTCATTCACAGATCGGCGCATGGTCAGTTCCGATGTGACCAGCTCATACGCGCGTTCGGCGATCCGGCTGCGCTCAGCGTCCTGCTGCACATAGTGCACGATCGTGTCGGCCAGTTGTTCGACCGGCGCCGAAACGAGGTGAACACCCGGCTCAAACGGCGTGTGCGGATAGGTCGGTTCGGTGACAATCATGGCGCGATTTGGCGCAGCCAGGAAGTAGCGCAGCGAATGATTGTCCCATGGCTCGCGCAGGATATTCAGCACCACCTGCGTGCGGTTCAGAAGCCTGGTGCGCTCATCGCCGAACACGTAAGGGTGTTCCTCGCCATCGACCATCAGCATGTCCAGACCGCGTTGGCGCAGGTCCGCGCGCACAGCTTGAAGCACGCGCCGGCGCCGGCTCGACGCCACCTTGCCCAGCCACAACACCGGCACATCGCGCTCCAGCTTCAGGTCCGCGCCCCAACTCGGATGCGCTCCGATAAACGCCACCATGGCGTCAATGCCGCGCGCTTTGAGATATTGCGCGATCCAGCGCGAGCCGACGGCCAACACCGTCAGCACACCGGCAGCGCGCAACCATTCCAGATCGCCAAAATAGCGTAGCCGGTGCGCCCGACGGGTGAGCGGCTGAAAGCGTGGGTTCAGTTGCCACACGCCTGTGTCTGTTTCACGGTAAGCAAGCCGTTCCAGACGCGATCGCGCCGCCCCGGCCACATGCTGCGCCCAGGCCGGCAACGCCGGGTTCGAGAATTGCTCGGTCATCCACAGCGCCAGCGCCGGCCGCTCATGCTGGGGCATACGCGACAGTTGGCTTCCCAGAGGCGCCAGACTGCCAAACGGCCCACAGACAAGCACCACATCCAGCCCCTGAGGCACGCGGGAATCGGCCGGGAAGTTCGTCACCTCGCAGCCGAGATCACGGACTGTGCCAGAGATGAGCGACAACAAGTCGGTTTCTTGCTTCCAGTAGACAACACCCACACGCTTTGACTCCAAACGGCTCATACAGTTTTCTCCACCGTGACGCACGGATCATTTTCGGAATGTGTGAACAGCGCCTGGTAATGCGCGAGATTGGCCTGCGCTGTAAACAGCGACCTCACCTGCGCAGATTCTGCAACCGCCAGGCGAATCAGTCGGCAGACAGCGTCAGCCTTGTCGATCCCCACCGACCCTCCAGCCGGCAGGGCCATTACGCGCTGCGCCAGTTTATCGGCCACCGGCATCACCACGTTAGCATATCTGGGGTCCGAACGATATGGCTCGGCTCGATGGCATCCTGGATAGAAGTATCGACGCGCCATCACGTTTTCTGCGCGCAGGACCTCCATGAGCTGGTCCCGGCTCAAGCCGGCCTGTGCTTCATCCACTTCCACAACAACATAGTGAAATGTGTTGTGTTCGCACTCGTCGTAGATAACGGGGCGTATGCCCGGAATGCCTGCCAGGCCGTACAGGTAACGCCGGTAAACCTGCCGGTTTGCGGCAATGATGTCGTCCATGCTGTCGAGCAAAGTAAGGCCCATGGCCGCCGAGATCTCGTTCAGCTTGCCATTTGTGCCGATGTCGATGACATCATCGTGGTCGCCGGCGAATCCGAAATCGCGCATTTGCCGCAGCCGACTTGCCAGCACGGCGTTATTCGTCACCACCGCCCCACCCTCCAGGGCATTGATGCTTTTGGTGGCGTGAAAGCTGAACACCTCTGCATCGCCGAAGCCGCCCACCCTGCGACCGCGATAAGACGACCCGAAGGCATGGGCAGCATCGAAGATCAGTTTGAGTCCGTGGCGACGGGCCAGAGATTCGAGCGCATCTACATCGCAGGGCCGGCCCCACAGATGCACCCCCACGATTGCGCTTGTGCGTGGGGTGATCAGCGTCTCGACTTGCCGGGGATCAATCGTGTGGGTAAACGGATCCACATCACAGAACACCGGTGTGAGACCCAGCCAGCGAAAGGCATGCGCAGTGGCGATGAACGTGAAGGCCGGCACGATGACCTCGCCGCTCAAATCCAGCGCGCGCGCCAGTATTTCCAGGCCGGCCGTGGCATTGCACACCGCCACAGCATGATCTACCCCGCTTCGGTTTTCGATGCGCTGTTCGAACTCCAGCACGAACGGGCCGTTATTTGTTAGCCAGCAGCGATCCAGCGCAGCATTGACGCGCTGAAGGAATAGCCAGCGATTTCCCAGATTGGGACGCCCGACATACAGCGGCTCTTCGAACACCGGGTTCGCGCCAAAGATGGCAAAATCCTCGGCGCGCGTTTTGTTGATTCCCACTCTAGACATGGCAACTTCCCACTTACGGGCAATCGATGAAGCAACATGCGTCAGGCAACGCGCATGCCCCATCGCCTCCGGACAAAATCAAGCGTGCCCTGCCACATGGCGTTGCGATGCTCGTGCATAGCACGCCAGCGCGGTTTGACCGTCCAACTGGTCAGCGTGCGCAGCGTGGCCTGCCATGCCGCCAGCCACACCTTGAGTGGGGCCCGGCGCTTGGCCAGCATCAGAAAGTGGTTGCGCGTGTTGTAGTAGGTGACGTTGGGACTGGGGCGGTACTCGCGCTGCACGCCCTTGTGCCACAAACGGGCCGCCGGAACATGCACGATTCTCCAGCCATATTCCCTGGCGCGCAGGCACCACTCTGTCTCGTCGTAGTAATAGAAGAAACGGTCGTCGAGAGCGCCGGCGTGTTCGACACATGCGCGCCGCACCATCATCGAACAGCCCGACAACCAGTCCACATCATGCGGGCTGTCGAACTGGCCGCGGTCGCGCTCATTCTCGCCGTAGTGCAACGCCTCCCAAGCCGGCCCAAGCTTGCCGCCGGCTGACTGAATCACATCCGGCTCGGAGTGGTGATAGACCATCGGACCGACCATGCCGATGCGCCCATCACGCTCGCCCACCTCGACCATGCGAGTGATGCAGTCGGGCGCCAGAATCGTGTCCTCGTTCAACACAAAGATCCAGTCTGCGCCCCGTTGGCGCGCCAGCTCGATGCCCACGTTGTTGTTGCCGCCATAGCCCAGGTTGTGCGCCAGGCTGACCACCTCCGCCTCAGGAAATAAGCCGCGCACTGCATCTACTGAGCCATCGCTGGAGTTGTTGTCGAGCACGATGACGCTGTGGGTGCGGTACACCGTGTGGCGCAACGAATCCAGACAAGCCAGCGTATCGTCGCGATGGTTGGTGTTCAGAATGACCGTGATCACGCGCGGCTCTGACATGCTGCCCTCCTGTATACATCCTGCAAAATAGCCATCTCTTCGTCAATCTTCTTAACGGGCGGGATATTCGAGACAAGACGCGCCGCCAAATCCGGCTCGTCGATCAGCCGCTGAAGCTGGCGCGTCAAATCGCCTGCATCGCCGGCCCGGAACAACAGCCCATTCCTGTCATGCTCCACCACATACGACATATTTGGCAGATTCGTCGTCACCACCGGCAGCCGAGCTTCAAACGCCTCGAAGAGCGTCCATGGGCCGATCTCATTCCACAGGGACGGAATCACCAGCGCGTCGAACTGCGACAGAATCTGAGCCACCTGCTCGTTCTTGTAGCGGCCCATGATCCTGATGCGCGCGTCGCCGGCAGTCTGCCGGCGAAGGAACTCGGTGTAGCGCGGCGCAGCCTGCTCGTTGCCATAGATCAACAGATCGAGCGGCCGATCCGTGCGCAATTTCGACAGCGCCTGCGCCACCAGATGCACGCCCTTGTGATGCTCGATCTGGCCGATGTAGCCGATGCGAAACACGCCATCCAGCGCGCGCGGCGCAGCCGGCAGCCACATCGACGTGTCCAGGCCATGCGTGTTCAGCACCAACCTGTCGGGGTCGATGCCATGCGCTGTAAACGTCTCGATCAGGAAGCGCGACGGGCAGATGATGGCCGTCGCCGTCTGCAAGGCCGCCATCAGGTCTCGATAGCGGGCCGCGAACGCACGCACGATGTCGCCTAGACCCAACACATTGCCTAGCCCGGTCGAGAACGCAAGCGACCACACCGCGTCGGCCACCGCCGGCGCCGATTGCGCTGCCAGCCGGAAGCGGCGCTTCTCCTCAAAGAAGCAGCGCGCACACGCGCGCGGATCGTATTCGGTCGGGCTAGAGAGCCGACCGGTCGGGCGCAACAGCGTCAACCGACGGCAGAAAAACCAGAAGTCCACCAGCGTCACCACCGATGGCACTTGCGCCTGGCGGGCTGCCTTCAGCGCGCCCGCGCCCATGATGTAGCCGCTGATGAGATGAAACAGATCGGGGCGCCATTCGGACAGATAGCCGGCCAGATGGCGCTCGATCCACGGGTTGTCATACTGCCAACGCAACACATCAGCCGGGCGCGCCGCGGGGGCCTTGCGCAAGTCATAGGACAGCCGGCGCACCGGCACACCCTGATAGTCATCGTCCTGCCAGGCCACGCCATCAGCCGGCCCCTGGTCAATGTGTTCGACAGCCACGACACGCGCATCGTGCCCGTGCTTGCGCATCCAGTTTGCGGTGCGGTAGGCGCGCAACTCGGCGCCGGCCTGGAAGCGCGGCGGAAAATGATGCACCGCGATGAGGATCTTCACGCCTTCGCGTGTCCTTGCGTCAGGGATTTCACCAGCGCCCTGACCAGCGTGTTGCGCCAGCGCGCGTTCGCGACGAGTCGCATGTCGCTGCGGACCGCGCGCGTCAGATAACGCCGGGCCAGCGCGAAACGGCGCGTGTTGTAAGCCAGCACCCCGAGGGCGAGCGCCGCGCACCCATAGGCCCGGCGACGCGCAGCCCGCGAGGCCGGCGGCAGGTTCGGATCGGCGAACACGATATTCAAGCTACTCGTTATCAGCGCCGCGTTCCGCTCGATATCCAGCGTGCCAGTCGAGCCGCGCGCGCCGCGCGGCTGGTTGGCGCAGCCCAGCTCGTAGAACGCCTCGAAGTCCTCGGCCACGTCTGGATAGATGGCGAACGCCTGCTTGAGATGGGCGCGCCCGCCCTCGAGATCGCCGGCTTGGAAGTGGTCGAGCGCGGTGCGCAGATGCAAACCGCCCCAGGCCCGCCGGCGCAAGGGCGGCCAGCCTTGCGAATCGCCTTCCGCCGAGCCGAAGTGCTTGGTTGCCACGTAGCGACGCGCCGTCTCCATACGGGCCAGATCGCGCGTCATGTTCTCCCCGTGCGTGCGATAGCCGACCAGCACTTTCGGCACACCGATGATCCTGTGCGTGCGCGCAATGCGCAGCCACATATCGCGGTCTTCGACGGCGCGCAGGTTGACATCGAACGGGCCGGCCTGCTCGAGGCACGTGCGCCGCGCCAGCACCCCGCTCGGCACCAGAAAGTTGGTGTAGGCAAGTGTGGCATAGAACTGTTCTGGCGGAACAATCCGTGTGGAGTGCTGCGGCAGCATATTGCCGTTCGCGTCAATGTATCGCCAGCCGGAATAGGCGGCGCCTGCGCTTGGGTCACCATCCAGCAACGGCGCCATCGTCGCAAGGTAGTCGGGAAACCAGATGTCGTCGGCGTCCAGCGGCGCGATATAGCGCCCCCGGCTTTCGCGCACGCCGGTGTTGCGCGCCGCCGACAGACCCTGGTTTGGCTGCCAGACATACCGCACGCGATCCATGAACGGCGCAATGACCGCGCGGCTGTGATCCGTGGAGCCGTCGTCAATTACCACAATTTCGTAGTCGTGATAGGTTTGCGCCAGCGCGCTTTGGATCGCCTGGGCGACATAGCGGGCATGGTTGTAAGTCGGGATGATCACGCTGACCGCAGGTGTGTCAGATTGCGCCGGGGATGTCGTGGTCATTGCGCCACCAGTTGATTGAAGATGCGCTCGAGTTGGCGGGCAGTATGCTCCCAACTGTGATGGTCTTCGGCATCTTGCCGGGCAGCCCGGCCCATCTGCCGCCGGCGCTGCGGGTCGCGGCACAACTGCACAATGGCGTCGCGCAGCGCTGCTTCATCGCACGGCGGGACAATCAGGCCCGTCTCGCCATGTCGGACGGTGGGCGGTTGCCCATCCTGACCCGAAGCGATCGCTGCCAGGCCGGCCGCCTTGTAGTCGAGAATCTTCAAGCCAGAGAACTCTTTCCAGCCGCAATACGGCGACACCCCGATATCTGCATCGGCCAGAATGGGTGCGAACTGCTCGGCGGTTAGATGGCCGGCAAATGTGACCACGCCGGCCAGATGCAGCGCTTCCGTCAACGCGCGCGCCTCTGCTTCACCCGTTCCGGCGCCGATCAGAATCACGCGAACTTGCTCGCCGGCGGCCAGCGCGCCGGCTACCGCGCGCAACAACACCGGCACACCGTGCCAGGGATAAAACCCACCCACGTAAACCAGCGTGGTGATGTGACCATCGTCGGCGGCGTTCTGGCGAAAACTGCGCAGCGCGCTGCGATCGAGCAGCTTGACCAATTCGGTGCCACTCTCAACGGCGGTGACGAGTTTCGAATCGACGCCCCAGCGCTCGATAAAGTGCTCACGCCATTTCTGGCCGGCGGCCACCACGTGAGCAGCCCGACGCATGGCTTTGCCCATCAGCCAGACTTCGAGCCGGCGTTGAAAACCCTTGGGCGCGTTGCCGATGGCCTCCATCGTGGCGAGATGATTGCCGTTCTCTTCGAGCACCAGCGGAATGCCCATCCAGCGCGCAGCAAAGCCGCCGCCGTAGGAGACCCAACCGATACGCTCGTAGAGAATGTCACATCCGCGCAATGCCTGCCGGCAGGCCAGACCAAATCGCAGACTCTCGAACCAGTTGAAGTAAGGCAACTGCAATTGGCGCTGGATGCGCCGCCCTGCCCGCTCGACCCAGCGCACCGGGCCGAGATCAACCAGCGGCACCGTCACCGGCGTGAAGTGGTCAAGATCGTCTGACAGCCAGATGCGGTTGTCCCAGCGCGCTAGAAGGCGCACGGTGTGTCCAAGCGACTTCAGCGCCAGAATCACCTGACGAACGTGGTTGGCCGGGCCGGAGAGTGGGCGCTTGCGCACGTCGGCCTCGCCGGCTTCCATGATGTAGCCGATTTTCATGATGGATCGCTGCGAATCGCAGGTGTGTGGGGCCGACTTCAGCCGGCATGTTGCGCCACCGCGCTATGAGAGCGGACACGCCCGCCCAGGTCGGCGCCCACTTCGTCGATCACGCGCCGGATCTGCGCCTTTGTCACATCGACGCTGAATCGCTGGCGGGCCGCTGCCTGCAAGCCATCACGCCGGCGTTGCCGTTCCGGCTCGGCGCTGGCGCAGTAGTCTCGAATTCGCTGAACCAGCTCCGTGTCGGTGTAGTACAGGCAGTCCTCGGGCAGCAGCTCATCCGCGCCCTCCCAACGATGTGAGAACACCATGCATCCTGAAGCCATCGCCTCGATCGACGCCACCTGCAATCCTTCGGAATAGCTGTTAGAGACAAAGATATCGATGTTGCGATACCACGCGGCAGGATCGGTGACGTTACCGTAGAAGACAACTTTATCCTGGATACCCAACCCACGCACCAGACTATGCAGCGCGGCGTAATAATCCTTGAACCTCGGCTTGGGACCGCCGCCGATGTGCAGCCGCACGCCCGGCTCGTGCCGGGTCAGTTCAGAAAAGGCCAGGATCAACTCGTACACGCGCTTGCGCGGCACCAGATGACATAGCGTGCCGATGTCGGCGCCAAACTTGCGCGGGCCGGGGTGAAACTGGTCGAGCGAGACCGCCTCGTAGATCACTTCCGTTTTGGCTGCGTGGGCCGGAAAGCGCATGTTGAACTCGCGCTGCTTGGCCTTGCTGACCAGGATGACTTTATCGACCACGTCCCAGTTGATTCGGTCGGCCCACGTATACAACTCGTAACGGTGAATGCGGGTGATGATGCCGCAGGTCTTGGGCAAATTGCTGGCCGCGGCCAGGAAGTCGCTGCCCCATTCGAAGAACGCCACATCATTGGCCCGCAGAAACGCCTGCAAGTCGCGCCGGAACAGAAGGTCGTTGACGCGCCGGCTGATGACAGGCGCCTTGATCTGCCTGGGCTTGAACAGGCTGGTCTCATGGCGCTCCTTCAGGTCTTGATAGATCTCCGTGAAGAAGCTCCATGTGTCTTTGATTGCGATTCCAAGTTTCATCCCGATGCCTTTTGTGAGAGTCAATCTACGAATAGCCGGTGCCACAGTTCAATGGTCAACAGCGCGCCCAACTTGACAGCGTGTTTTTCGCCGGCCACTTGCTCATCGATTAGCCGGCGCACGGTGGCCGGGTTGAAGATGTCGCGCTGCATCGCGCATTCGCTCAGCAACAGCCCCTCGACCCAGGGCCGCAGCACCGTGCGCAGCCAGTGGTTATAGTTGGCGTAGGGCCGGCGCTTTAACTCATCGACCCAGGTTACCCCTGCCGCCCGCAAGCGCCAGCGCATCTGTTGATCCAGGCGAATCAGCACATCACGCGCGCAGGGAACCATCGGCAGGCCGGTGTCTGTGTAAGGCACTCTGGCCAGGCGCGGGAAGGCCTGCACAAACGCTGTTTTGATCAGGTAGCGGTCATGCAACAGGCCGGGCGGGACGCGCAACGTGAAATCGATCAGGTCGGTGTCGCAAAACGGCAAGCGCGCCACAGCCTGACTGCGCACAACCTCCACGCCGTGGATGGTCATACGCGGCACACGCTGGCGCAGGTCGAAGTACAGCCGCTGTTGGGCCAGCAAGGGGGCCGGGCATTCGTGTAGGGCAGCGCGATAGCTGTCCCACACGCCAGAGCCGATCTGCCGGGCAAATGCCGGCGCAAACAGATCGTCGTGTTCGTGGAGCTTGAACGCGAGCAAATTGCGCTCCTCATGCGCCGCGTAATGCGCCTGCGCGATCTGCTCGCGCGCGCAGTTGGCCCAGTGATGGCGGGTCAGCCCATAACCCATCATGGCGTCGCCCATGAAGCCTTTGTAGATGGCTTTGGCATACTGCGTCTGCGCATCAAGCGTCGCCAATGCGTGCAGGTTGACGACACTGCCCATGCCATCGGTCAGGCGCACACTTTTCTCGGCCAGGGCAAGCAGGTAATCGGGCTTCAACTCGAAGAAATGGTGCTCGGCGCCGGCAATCGCCGACGCTTCACGCGCATAGCGCGCATCGTCGCAGCCGGGCACGCCCCACGTGAACGAATACAGCGTGCCTGGGATGGCCTCGCTCAAGAACGCCAGCAGCACGCGCGAGTCGAGGCCGCCGCTGAGCAGCACGCCGGTAGGCAGGCTGTCGCGCACTTGCCGCTTGACAGCCTGTCGCAACAGATGAAGCAACTCTTGCACATAGTCTGCTTCGCTGCGCGGGGCGTGATGGTCGGCATAGCGCAAATCCCAGTAACGGCGGACATTCAGCCGGCCTTCCTGAAAGGTGAGGATCGATGAGCCGGGTAGCAGGCGCACATCGGCCAGAAAGGTGCGATGGTCCAGGGGGTGCTGGAATGTCAGGAATTGAGCGATGGCAAGCGGATCGATCCGCCGCGACACAGCCGGATCAGCCAGCAGCGCGCGCACACCCCCGCCGAAGATCAGGCCATCTCCGCGACGGGCGTAGTACACCGGCACAAGCCCGATGCGGTCGTTGACCACAACTAGCTTGCGCGCCGGCCCGTCCCAGATGGCCGCCGCAAACGCGCCGTTCAGTTCGCGGGCAAAATCCTCGCCGCGCGCCTCGTACAGGCGCAGCAGGGACTCGGGGTCATTGGCCGGCGCCGGCCGCAGCGCCGCGTCCTGATAGTCATAGACCTCGCCTTCCATGACGATGCAGCGTGTGCGATCCGCGTTCCAGATCGGCTGAGGCTGAGGATTGAGCAGACCGAGACCAACCCGCCCCAGCCCAAAGCCGGCCCCGGCATGTGTTTCGACAGTTTGCCAGCGCTCATCCTGCAAGGCGCCAGCCATGGCCGCGAGGTATGCGGCCGGCTCGGCAGCATGGATATCGCCGGCAAAGCCGATCAAACCCGGCATGACGTGTTCACCCTTGTGTTTGTTCTCATGTCAGTCGGTGAGAGGAAATCAGCGCAGCCCGCGAGAGAGCACAGAGCGGGCCAGAATCGACCACGCGCCCCGGTTGGTCAACCACACAGGCTGATGGCGCAAGCCGCGCAACAACAGTGCGCGCGCCCGTGTCAGATCACCGCGCGCAAAAGACTCAAAAGCGTACTGCGCCGCCGCCTGGCCGAGTATGGTTCTGCTGCGGCGTCGCAACGCATCGAGGCTGTCGGGCAGATGGGCATACACGACTTCCAGGTAAGCCATCGCGTCTGGCGTCCGAGGGTCTTCGGCCCACGCCGCGATGCGCCGGGCAATTGGGCCGGCATTGTCGGTCAGCAGTTGCGGGTCCAGCCGGATTGCCTCGTCCATCGCCGATCGCGCGCGGTCGAACGCGCCGGCCTGATAAGCCTGCGCGGCAGCCCGCAAATGGCCGTGCGCGTAGGCGCTGTCGCGCAGGGCTGCCCAACTCGCCGGCAAGTTCGGATCGCCGAACACCTTGTCGAGCACCGCGAAGGTGGCTCGCGTCATCTGCTCGGCGTTGCGCGTCATCTGGCCGCGATGGAATCGGTACAGCGACACCGGCTGATCGACCCATCCAAAGCGACAACCGGCGCGCGCCAGCCGCAGCCACATGTCCCAGTCCTCATAGGAACGCAACGTCTCATCGAACGGCCCGACGCGGTCGAGCCATGCACGGCGCACCAGCACACTGCCCACGTGCAGCGGATTCCAGATCAGCAATCGGGCGCTGTCTTCTGGGAGCGGGGTCGTGAACGATCGGCCGGTCGGCCGGCCGTGCTCGTCGATGATGATGGCCTGGCCGGCCAGCATGCCCAGATTGGGCTGCGCGCGCAGCGCCTCGACCAGCAACGCCAACTTCTCCGGCAGAAACAGATCGTCCGAATCGAGAAAGCTGACCAGTTCGCCTGTCGCATTGCGGATGCCAGTGTTGCGCGCGCCTGACAAGCCGCGATTCTCCTGGCGGATGTAGCGGATGCGCGGGTCGGTGAAGGCGCGGGCAATTTCGGGCGTGTTGTCGGTTGAGCCGTCGTCGACGACGATGACTTCGTAGTGCGGCCAGGTCTGGCTGAGCACACTGCGCACAGCCGCGCCGAGATAGTGTCCCTGGTTGTACGCCGGGATGATGATGCTCACCGCAGGCATGCTGAAAAGTGTTTGCCCGGCGTATCTTCGCGGCTGAGCCGGCCGCATAGACGCGCGACCAGAACGCAGATTGGTTAGGTGGGATGAGTCGGCAGCTTGCGTTACACAAGCCCCACACAAGCCGGCAGGTTATCGGGAGGCTTTGGCGCCGGTCGGGTATGAAGCTCTGAAAACCTTGGGTTGTGGCCGGCGAAAAAGCCCATACTTCAAAATCACCACAATGGCGCGCACCCCATCCTTCCAGCCGATCTTCTTGCCCTGTTCGTAGGTGCGCCCGTAGTACGACACACCCACCTCGTAGATGGCGTAGCCGTTGCGGGCAATCTTTGCGGTGAACTCCGGCTCGAAGCCGAAGCGATCTTCTTCCAACTCGATGTCCTGAAGAATGTCGCGCTTGAACACCTTGTAGCACACTTCCATGTCCGTCAGGTTCAGGTTGGTGAAGATGTTGGAAAGCAGCGTGAGGAACTTGTTGCCCATGGAGTGCCAGAAGTAAAGCACACGATGCGATTCGCCGCCGATGAAGCGGGAGCCGTAGACCACATCGGCTTGTCCGTCCAGAATGGGCTTCAGCAATTTCGGATATTCGGCCGGCTCGTACTCCAGGTCTGCGTCCTGCACGATGATCACGTCGCCGGTGGCGCGGCTAAATCCGGTGCGCAGCGCAGCGCCCTTGCCGCGATTGACCTCGTGCAGCACCACCTTGATCGGGCCGGATGGGTCGAGCCGGGCCAGGTAATCGCGCGTGCCGTCTGTCGAGCCGTCATCGACAACGATGACCTCGTAATCCATCTTTTCACAGGCAGCCATGACCTTGCGCAGGATGGCATCGATGGTCTTGATTTCGTTGTAGCACGGCATCACGACGGACACTTTCATTGATTGGTCTCCAAAGATGGGATCGCTGCCGGTGCGCCAGCGGGCAAACACGCGCCGCCCGGCGCCGATTCGGCGAGGGCAGTATGAACCACTGCAAATCGCGCCCCAAGGTCGGCCACCCCGCGGGCGCCATCGCGGCCAACCACCACAAAGTCTACCGCCCGCACCATGCGATCATAGTAGCACGACAGATCAGCATAAGCCAGATCGACGCCAAGTTGATAAGCGCCGCTCACCAGATTCATTTTGAGCGCAAATTCAACCTCGGCAACGCTATGCGGCTCGAATGTCGGGGTTGTCACGCCGGCCCAACCGGTTGTGTAGTCGTAGACAGTCTGGCCGTCGGGCAGGCGCAGCGAGCAGGCAAAGATAGGCGCAGGCGCGGCTTCATGAAAGCGAAGCTGCATGCGCACGCGAACGGTTTCTCCGGACTGGAATGTGAAGGCTGGCGTCCCGTCTTCTCGCAGCAACTTCACACCTTCGATGACCGCAGCATGGGTCATCACCATCTGCGACAAGGCGCCGTTTTCCGGCACGTCCGAACGGGCCTGGGCTGCCTTGCGCAAGATGTTGGAATACTCAGCCGTCGCGTCGGGCGCTGGGCCGTCGAAGGCAATCTGCCCGCGATACATGACCAGGCAGCGTGGCGTGACCCGCTGCACGGCGCTGAAGTCGTGTGTGACGAGCACCAGGGTGGTGCCGTTCTTCATCATCTGCACCATGCGATCGTAGCACTTGCGACGAAAGGCCATGTCGCCAACCGCCAGCACTTCGTCGACGATCAACACCTCGGGGTCAACGTGGGCAGCCACGGCAAAACCAAGCCGCGCGTACATGCCGGATGAGTAGCGCTTGACGGGCGTGTCGAGGTATTGCCCGATGCCGGCGAACTGCACGATATCGTCGAATCGGCGGGTAATTTCGGCGCGCCGCATACCGAGGATGATGCCGTTGAGATAGACATTTTCGCGGCCGGTCAGGTCAGGATGAAAGCCGGCGCCCAACTCGATCAGCGACGAGTAGCGGCCGTTCACTGCGACGCGACCGCCGGTGGGATACGTCACTTTCGACAACAGCTTGAGAATCGTGGTCTTGCCGGCGCCGTTCGGCCCGATAATGCCAAGCGACTGGCCGGGTTGCAACGAGAAGTCGACATCGCGCAAAGCCCAGTGATAGCGCTCCTGCGCGCGCTCCTGCGCACGCTCCTGCGCGCGCTCCTGCGCTTCGGCCCGGCGCCGCAAGCTGCCAAGCAACGTTTTCAGGCTCAGCGGCGGCCGGCCGATGCGGTAACGTTTTGAGACGTGATCGAAATGGACAGCTTCGCTCATGGTCTGTTCTGGAAAGAGTCAGTTCGCTGCCGCATCTACACGACATCTGCAAACTGGTGCTCCATGCGCTTGAAGAACCAGAAACCAAATCCTAACATCAGCGCGGCGACCACGGCCGACACGACAAGATATGGCGCGTGAAGGTCACCACTCAGCAGCACGGCGCGATAGCCCTGAATAACGCCGGCCATGGGGTTCAGAAAGTACACCCCGCGTAGATGCTCTGGCACCAGCGTGGCAGGGTAGATGATCGGCGTCGCGTACAGCCAGATTTGCAGGCCCAGTGCGACCAGATGTTTGACATCTCGATAGAAGACATTGACTGCCGCAGCGATCAAACCGACGCCCAGCGCAAGCGCCAACTGGACTGCCAACAACACTGGCAACAGCAACAGGCCAGGCAGGTTCACCGCAGCCTGGTACAGCACCAGCAGGACAATCAGGATGCTGAAGGCGATGGCGAAATCGACCAGGCGGGCCAGCAGGGCCGCAATAACCAGAATATCGCGCGGAAAGTAGATCTTGGTGACCAGGTTCATGTTGGTCACCAGCGATTCAACCATGTCGGTGATGGAAGCTGAGAACAACGTCCAGGGCACCATGGCTGCATAGGCGAAGAGAATGTACGGAATCCCGCCGGTGTCTACGCGCAGAAAGCGGGTGAACAAGACGGTGAAGATCGCTACCGTGGCTGCCGGCTGAATGATCGCCCACAGCCCGCCCAGGATGGATTGCTGGTAGCGCGCGCGAACGATGCGGCCAGTCCAGGCGAACAGCAAGTCGCGGTAGTCATACAGCGTGCGAAAGACAAGGGTTGGCATTCTCAGTTGAAGCCTCTGTTTCGGTCTGGTTCAGAATGTTCAGGCAAGATGGATCGGCCGGCTTCAGGAGCGGGGTATGCGCGCCAGTCGCACAACCACGACAATGGCGATCATCGCCAAAACCGGCGCCAGCCCGGCGATCAGCGGCAGAGCCGGAGACGACAACACGTCATCGGTGGTCTCTGATGAGAAGTCAGGGATCGGCGTGCGCGTGGGCGTAATCGTCGTCACCCCGGCATCGAGAGCGGCGGGCGTCGATGTGGGCGCCGGGGCCGGCACAGTCTGCACGGGAAGCTCAGGCGCTGCCAGCACAGAATATGAATACGTCGCCGGCGTGGACTCGCGTGCGTCATGCCGCCAGGCAGCCAGCAACACATTACCCTGACTGACCACGGCCTGAGGCGCGCTGGGTGCGAACGGTTCCACACGCCCGCGGTAGACGATCTGCGAACCTTGCATAGAGATCACCGGCTTAAAATCACCCCAGCGATCTCCCAGCCACACGCTGTGCCACATGCCATTGACGGCAGGGTTGCCTACACGCGCGCCATGCAGCAAGTGCAGCACGCCTGCGCCATCGACCAGCAGCGCAGGCGTCTCCGCCTCGCCTACATGTGGGAAGGGACGGACCGGGGCGCTCCACGTCGCGCCGCCGTCTCTCGAGCGGGTCATCCAAAGCGTGGCCGGAAAGCTGTCCTGATACACAATGATCAGGTCGTCGCGGTAAGCCACGATGGCCGGCCAGTTGGCCGAGTAGTCATCGCCTTCGCGCGCGGCAAGCTGGACCGGCGTGCTCCACGCAGACAGATCCGGTTCCGATTGCGCGTAGTAGACATAGTCACCCACACCACGCTCGTTGACCACGCTCCAGGCGGCGTGGATGCGCCCCTCTTTGCCCAACGCCAGACGAATGGCGTATGGGGAGCGATTAGGCCCAAACACCAAAAACACCGCGACCGGGCGGGACCACGTCAATCCTCCATCGGTCGAATAAGTAGAGTACAAACCCGGGCCATTGCCCCGCCCACCATATACCAGCACAAGCCGGCCTGTGTCGTCGACGATCAGCGCAGCGGCAGCCACAGCATCGGCATCTTCCACAATCGCGCGCGGCGTAGACCAGGCCGGCGCTTTGGCCGCCTCGACAATCGGGGCCGAAGTAAGCATGATGTGCCCGCCCTCAGTCTCGTTCAAATAGAAGATGAGATGGAACCAGCCGGCATCATCTGCCACCGCACCCAGGAGCGGCCGGCGCGTCGCGGCGCGATCAATGATCAGGATATCGGACGGCCTGGACCAGCCCTGTGAAAGCGACCATTGGCGGTAATAAATCAGCTTGGCCGCGCCTTCGGGCGATTCCACGTTGAAGGCATGCACCGTCTTGTTGTGATCAGCGATCATCAGGGGCGGCCATTCGTCCGTATAAAACGGAATCTGCTCCTGCGGCGTCCAGACCGGCTCGGATTGAGCCGGCGCAGTCTGAGGCACGGCCCCGACCAGCAGCACAATAACGAAGGCAGCGACTGCCCACCCCGTCCGGATAACCTTAAGAACCTGTGCTTCCATGATGCTCGCCTCGCGCATCAAAGCCCGCGCATGTCGCCGCGCCGGGCGGCGTCCTCAGTCGTTCGGGGACAGATACTGGTACAGGTCATACTGCCCGGCGCGCGCAACCAGCGCACAACAGCCACCCTCTAGCGCGGGACGATAGATGCCAGTCCACTTTGAGAAAGGCCCATCGATGATGAAATCAGGCCGGTACCGGCCGGGATCATAGACGACATCGAGCGCCTCGCCGAACTGGGTCAGCGCCGTGAAGCGATCCACCCAGTCATTGGTCGGATGATGGTAGCGCAGGTCGGCCAACACATCCAACTCCCACTCCCAGGACTCGACGATCTGATCTGGCCCAACTGTGTCCAGCAAAACTTGAGCGAACTGCTGCGGAGATCTGTTCGGCTCGGCGATAAGATTGGCTGCCTGGCCGGCCAAACCCACTGCGCCCCACAGCGCCATCGCCGCGATCAACACAGCCGCAGCCCACTGCGCCACACGTCGGCCGGGGCGTCGCGCAAACGCAATGGCATCGCGCGCAAATTTGCCGGCCAGCAGCAGTCCGACCGCATACGGCTCGAAGGTGTAGCGCGCCCAGCCAACCGAGGCGAAGGCATACCAGACGATCCACACCGCAACAAAGGCGATCAGCAACAACACAGTGCGATCTAGAGAGCCGCGCCGGACATACTGCCATGTCGCAAGCACCAGGCCGGGTAACACAAACAGCGCAAAGCCGGAGCGCGCCAAATACCACAGATTGCCCGGAATACGCGACAAGCGGAATGCCAGAACGGTGACGTTGGTGCTCGAGCGAATGGCCTCCAAGTGCTGCGCATAATTGTCCGCGCCGACAATGAGCCATTGCGCAAGTTGCCATCCTGCGAGGCAGGCGGCAAATGCCCCGAGGACGGCGAGGTTGCGCGCGACAGGCGCCTTGCGATGAATCAGCCATTCAACAGCCCAGGCCACCAGAAGAATGGGCAGCAACAGGATGTACTGTGCTTTGGTGACGGCTGCAATGCCCATCATCAGGCCGGCCAACGCGCCCCAATACCAACGGCGCCGCCGGTCGGCCACGGTGTAGATCAAGCACCCCAGCAGAAACCACGCCAGCGCCGGCACATTGCCCAACGCATGCCGCCCATACAGAATGAACCCCTCATCCGGAACAGCCATCAAGAGAAAGGTTGAGAAAATCGCCGCCGGCCACCCGAAGAGACGCCGCGCCAGCAGAAAGAAGACGACGGCAGAGAAGACCATGTAGGCAACCATCACAAGCCGGGCCTGCAACAAACCCGTCCCAGAAATGGCGAAAGCCGCCGCGATCGGAAGCACCAATCCCGGACCATTGGCAACCAGCGGCTGGTCTAGGACGCGAAAACCTTCAGATGAGCGCATGGCCCACTGCCCGTGCCGCACGAGATTCATCGCCCCCTGCAAGACAAAGCCCTCGTCCTGCCAGGTCTTCGGGTAATAGGGCTGTCGCACCACACCGATGCCGACCAACACAAGAATGGCGAGGAGCGCAAGCACGACACGAAGCAACGCGCTACGCGCAAACGCAGATGGGTCGTCTCGACGCGCAACCGGGTGGTCTGTCATGTGCATGGTGATTCGTCCCACCCAATCTGGCGCAACGCGACTGACGCATCAGCATGACGTCGCGCGATGCTGAAGGGGTGGCTATATTCATGGATCGATGAGCAACACAAAGTTCGCGTTATGCCATCAAATAAGCCTATTCGCCTACATTAACAGACGTAACCGGAAACAGGTATGACACTCTTCAGGTGTTCTATAACCATAAATCACTTGACAGCGCCAAGTGTTCCTGCTACCCTGACACGCGAGTCATCCAGACTGGCCTAAGCAATCTTAGTGAAACCTGCTTATGCTGGCCTGTTGCTCAAGCAAGCACGGACTTTCAGATACTTGGAAACACGGCTCAGGCTATCGCGAGGAGGCAATCAACCGGATACACCATTTGCAGTTCACGCACGATAGGGTGACCGCTTGGCTCGCCTGCAAGTACGCCGAAAACGCTGAAAGTTCGACTCCCAAGACAGGATTCCTGGCGCCCGCCTAACGGGTTACCAGATCATCTTGTGCCCTAGAGCACCACTAGGTTGTGATGCCGATTTGACCTCTTGCTTTCGGGCGGGCTGCCTGATCCAATCCACAAATGAGGGATGTACTGATGCATTTGAGAAAAATCTGCGCCGCTAGTCTCAGCGTTCTGCTTGTCGGGGTCGTATGGTTCACGTTTATCGCCACTTCAGCCGGCCAAGGCATGGCCCACACGCCTGCCTCGACTTCAGACACTCATTTCGCATTCCTGCCGGTGGTGCTCTCAGCACCGACATCCCCACCAAGTGCCATCATCGCCGACCATACAGTCGTTGACCGCTTCGATCAGATTCCCATGCCAATGGTTCAGGCGGCCTCAGCGCTGCGTGTATTGCAACTGCATGCTTCCACCGGCAATGCCGTCAGCAGCCAGGGTCTCAATTACCTCGACGGCACGCGAGACGGTTCGCCATACCCGGACTACCTGTACGACCGGCGCAACTGGGTCTTTGAGTGGTGGCCGGACACGATGGACAAAACGTTCAGGGCCAAGGTCGATCACTTTGGGCAGGCTGTGGCGGCGCGCATTGCCAACTACGACGTGTTCGGCATGAAGCTGTGCTATCAGGACTGGTTCGGCCTGGACTTTGCCTACTACCGCGATCGTATGCTGAGTCTTGAGCAAGCCTACCCGAACAAGAAGTTCATCTGGTGGACCCAGCCGATCCGCAATGACTGGAGCAGCCAACAGCCGGGCACCTGTGAGTTGCTGCAGAACTTCAATAACAATGTGCGCGCCTATGCGCTGGCCCACAACAAGCCGCTGGTTGACATTGCCGATATCGAATCCCATGACCCAGCCGGCAATCCGTGTTTCACGACCTGCGAGACAAAGTGCGCGCCGGTCTATGGCACCAATCCCCACCCCAACTCCGAACTTGCCATCCGCGTAGCCAAAGCCTATTGGTGGACCCTGGCGCGTGTGGCCGGCTGGGATGGAAACTGATCTTGGCGTGTGGCCGGCTGGGATGGAAACTGATCTTGGCGTGTGGCAATTGGGCACAGTTTCGCTGATTCAACAAATGACCAAATGCCAAGATAAGCATATTGCAGCAATTTCAGGAAATAAAACACATCTTTTCAGGTATTTCCTGATCAACAGACTCACAATCCGGCAATATCCTAATTTATGCGCAACCGCATACGTTGGACTGGAGGTGCGCATCAGCACTATGAAGATGAGTCTGTTTTGCTGCCGGCCATCAGGATTGACAGCACACGCCAGGTTAGGCACCCGACGACAGGTGCTCGCAATTACGCTAGCGCTCTCATTAGGTGTGGCAATCATTGCCAGCATGCCCCTGCCATCGCTTGCGACCGGCGCCCAGCGCAGTTGGCCGGCTGTCGCCGGCCCGGCGCAGAGCGGCGGGTACTACATGACATACTTGCCGGCCGTGTTGGCACCGCCACCACCGCCTGAGGATGGCTGGCCGATGGCCGCCGCCAACCCGGCGCGCACCTCGTGGACGCCCGAGGAAGTCACCGGCACACTGCGCATCGACTGGTACCGGCCCATCGAGGCTTACATACCGCAAAACGCCCAGGTAATCGCCAGCAACGGCCGGCTGTTCATCGCCACCTCGCGCGGCCTGATCGCGCTGAGCGCCGAGGACGGCAGCCTGCTGTGGCGCTATGACACCGAATTGCCGCTCGGCGGCTCGCCAACCGTAAACCGGGGCGTCGTCTATGTGGGCGGCTATGACCGCAGACTGCACGCAATCGACGTGCGCACCGGCGCGCGGCTGTGGGTCTTCGACGGCGCCAAAGCCGGCTACGACACCAATCCTCTGGTTGTCGAGAACAAGGTCATCCTGGGCAATCGTGACGGCTCGATGTATGCCATCGGCGCCCACGGCACAGCCGACCAGGGGCGCCTGGTGTGGCGATACACCGTCGGGGCACCCATTCACCTGTCTGCGGCTTATGACAATGGCATTATTTATTTCGCTGCAGCCGACAATCATGCCTATGCCTTGCGGGCCGCCAACGGATCGCTGGTCTGGAAGTCAGGCCGGCTGCCCGGCGATGGTTATCACGCCTACTGGCCGGTCGTCGCCGGCGACAAAGTCATCTTCTCCGCAGCGCCAGGTTACCGCACTGCCCTATCGCCAGGCACACTCAACGTCACCAGCGCCGATGGATATGGTTATGAGCAATCGCTCTACATGGACCGCGATGACCTTTTCCCCGGCGCTCCAGACGGCACACTGATCGGGCAGGTCATGAGCGGACAGGCATGGGCAAACGGCTTTCCCGTCATCGAGGTGTCGAGAATCGCCCAATACCTCGAGAACAACCCCAACGCACATCCCAATCTGCACAAGCCATGGCGCCGCTCGCTCGTCGCGCTGAACGCCGGCAACGGCAGCGAATACACGTTTGATTCGGATGGTGATGGCTATGGCGAGCACCTCCCTGTCGCCTATTGGGGCACTCAGTCGGGCAACCGTTATCCGCCGATCTACGGCCCGGACGGACTGCTTTACGTTGGAAACATTTACGAGAAGCGCTTCATCTCTCAGGGCCGTGTGATGGGCTGGAATATCAACGCGCCCACGCAGATGAAATTGATGCGCGGCCAGGGCGCGATCGACGAGCCTCAATCCATTTCCGGCGGCGGTAACGTCATCTACCGCAGCATCGCTGTTGATCGCGTCGGCGACTGGTTTAGCATTAAATCCCCCACCCAGAACGGGACGCTCTGGAGCTATAGCCAACCGCTCTTTCAGCAAGCGCCCGGCTATGACGTGATGTGGTGGAGCCCCGACGGCACGAATGACCCGGACCGCTTCCGCATGAACTATGGCGGCCCCAACGGCATCTATGACAACGGCGGGGTGCAGAATCCGATCGTGCCTTATCGTGGCCGGCTGTACATTCACCGCAGCAATGCCGTCATCGCCTTCGGGCGCGGCAACGGGCCGGGGCAGCTTCCGCTCCTACGCGCCGTCCCGGCCACGGACACGATTGCCACTCCGAGCGTGACCGACCTGAAGTCGCGTCTGGCCGAGCAGGTGGCGCGCATGGTGCAAACGCCGACCGTGTTTCTAAAGCCGGGCTATTACAACGCCGGCCAGTTCAACGTCTTCCGCGAGCTGGCCGATTACTTCAACAATCCTGGCGAGACGCTGTACACACTGTCCATCGCCTATCCACACCTGCAGGCCGAACTTCAGTCTCAGGTCAAGAGCTACTTGCAGGCCTTCTTCACAACCTATTTCAACCCCGTCATGTACTCGCGCATGGGCTGGGTGGACGGCGTGCAACGCGAGACTGTGTTGATCCCGCCGGAAGTGCAGGCCGCCATGGCCGGGATGGGCAAACGCACGTCGCCGGGCAGCGGCTGGACCTGGAGCTATCCGCAGTTCAACTTCTACGCCATGTGGAAGTATGCGCAGATCGCGCCAGAGCACACAGTCACTTTGTACGACCTGGCCAAAAGCAAACTTCAAGTGCCTGTGCCGGCCTCTGCCGACAACGCCTACTTCGTGCAACGCATGTGGGAACTCAACGGCTGGATCGCCGGCTATATGGGATTCCTGCGCCTGCAAGAGCTGGCCGGCCGCGCGCAGGCCGACGCCGCCCTGCGCGCCCAGGTGCAAGCCGAGCTTAACCGGCTGCTCAGTGTGTGGGAAACCATCTTCAGCAAGGATACGCCCTGGGTCGATATGTGGCACAAACGCCATCTCAACTTTGCGCGCAGTTTCATCATGCTGACACCGGAACTCGGCGAGTACCTGCGGCTGGTCAAGCTGGCCGAGGTGCGCGCGGCGCTCGACGAATACAACCGGATCGGCCCCTACTGGTTCGTGGCGCGCTACGAGGCGGTGATGGACGAGGGCATCATGTCGAACCTCTACAATTACCCGGCCCTGTTCCAGGCGAAGGCATTCATTCTCGGTGAGAACCGCAGCCAACTGACGAAATATCTGGATGTGCCGGCCTTTGCGCGCGGCGACCTGTTCTACATTCAAAATCTCGTGGCCGCCATCGAAGCGCCGGCCGGCCCCACAACCATGCTCGATTCAGATACGCCCGAGGCAGACGCCGCATCGGTGTGCGATCAGTCGTGCGAGGCCAGCGCGCAACCTTAAAACGCCCGTCTCAGCCAAACACATAGCGATAGACTGAGCGAATCGGCAGCCTGGCTGCACCGGCCATCAGCAGCGCCGGCCCGCCCATGCCCACCGCAAACAACAGCGGCTGCGCCATCGCCTGCAGTCCCAACACCGCCGGCGCGACCGCCATCATCAGCATGATGGCCAGATTGATCGCTACCAGATGCATCAAATAAAAACCATATGAACACTTGCCGATCCATTCAAACGTCTCGACCAGCGGAATCGCGTTGCGCCGGATGAGCGGCAGCAGGCCCATAAGCGCCACAGGGCACAGGATACGCGCCAGCGGAAAGCGGATGAAACCCAGCTCGTGCAGACACACAACGATGAAAAGCGCAACCGTTGCAGCCAGCAACGCCCACTTGACACGCTGCAGTTGCGCCGGCACAGACCGCACGTGCAGGCTGTACAGCAGACCCAGCGGAAAGTAAATGGCCCAGTCGGCCAGCGACCGCCCGATCACCGGCGGGATCAACACGCGCAGCGACTCCGGCAGTTGAATCCCGAACATCACCGGGTAATGCAAGGCAATGAGCAAGACCTGATACGCCGGGACTGCAAGCACAATCCAGACGCCATAACGCCGACCATACCGCGCCAGCAACGGCGACAACAGATACCAGAACACCAGCAACGGCACGAAGTGATACGGATAGCCGACGATCAAATGCTTGACGTGATCGAGAAGGCTATAGGACTGAAGCCACGGATACGAATGGCCGGACAGTTGCTGAGCCGCCAGCAGCGCGTAGAACACACTCGACCACAAGACATAGGGCAGCACGATGCTGCGCAAGCGAGAGAGTGTTGTCTTGTAAGTCTGGAGCAAGTTGCTGCTTTGGCCGGCATAGGCCGCGAAACACCCGGAGATAAAAAAGAACGTCGGCACGGCAAACACGATGCCGAGTTGTTGCAGGATGGTCAGCAGGCCGCCCCATACGCCTGCCGGCGGCGTCTCGCCCACCAGGCCCGGCCCCGCCAGGCCCAGCGTGATGGCGTGGTTCAGCACCACCAGGGTCATTGCCACGCCGCTCAACGCGCCAAATTGACGACCGATCATTGCTGCGCCTCACAAATTACGTCGGTGTTCAGTGTTGCGCCTGGGCGGCGCAGTTGATCGGCGCCGCGCGCAGATAGGCCGTCGTGCGCTGCTTGCGCAGCGTGTCGTTGATCACGCGCTCGACCTGCTCCGGCGTCAGCCCCAGCGCCGCCGCGATCTGCTCCACCGGCACACCATGCTCGTGCCCATACCACACCACATCGAGAATCTCAAACGGCACGCGGAAGAAGAACTCTTCCTGCGTGCTGCCGCCGCTGTATGTGTCGCTGGTGGGCGTGCGTCGCCGGATATCAGGTGGCACGTCCAGATAGTCGGCCAACTGGTATACCTGCGTCTTGAACAAATGCACGATCGGGTTCACATCCACGCCGCCATCGCCGTGCTTGACAAAGAAACCCAGACCGTGCTCGTTCTTGTTCGGCGTGCCGATCACGGCGTAGTTGCGCAACTCGGCGTGATAGTAGAGCATCGCCATGCGCGTGCGCTGCTTGAAGTTAGACGCAGCCACGATCTGGAAGTATTCAGCCGGCGGCAGGCGCCTGGTCATCTCGCGGCCATCAGGCGACGTGACAGTCAGCGAAAACACATTTAGTGTTTCCTTCTCCAGCAGGCTGCCCGGCAACACTATCTTCGACTTCCAACCCGGCCCAAAGTCGGGAAACACGCGCCGGATCGCCTCGTCACGCCGGCGGTAGCAGCCAAATCCCTCCAGCGCGCCGCTGATCTCTTCGATCACTGTCGCCACGCCATAGTGCTGCGCCAGCCGGAGTGCCAGATCGATGCTGTCGGGGCTGGAATCCTTTTCTGGCAGCAGAATGCCGACCACGCGCTCCGCGCCGAAAGCCCGTGCGCACAGCGCCAGCACTGTGGATGAATCGATGCCGCCGCTGATGCCGACGACTGCTCCCTGCCGGCGCAAGCGTTCGTTCACCGTCTGACGCAGCGCGGCGACGATGCGCTGAGTTTCCTGCGCCGCGTCGAGCGCCAGCGCATCTTTCGTAAACACGCGGCGGGCCTGCCCCCGGACAGTGTCCAGCGTATCTTGATTCGGTGTCATGATGTTCTGTGCAAGAAAGCGCGCGCGACTTCAGTCGCCGGCCAGTCTATCGACTGCCGGCCAGTCTATCGACCAGCTTGATCCGGTCATGACGCGCATCGCCGCGCCGGCGATCAAACGCTTTGACGAATTGTTGGTAGACCAACTGCGCCGACAGAACGCCAACGACCGCCATATCCTCCACTTCGCTCATGCGCGCGCCGCCGGCCGCCTTGCGCGCCAGTTGCGCTACTGCGCCGGCGTTGAATAACCCGCTCTCGCGCAACGCGGCTTCTGACAGAACGTCGCTCACCCAGTCTGGCGCGCGGCCGGCCAACCCATCGCCGAAAAAGCTGCGATGAATGGGAGCGCGGTAAGGGCGCTTAGGACGCTGCCAGATCTCGGGCGGCACCAGCTTACGGCCCAGTTGTTTGAGCAACCACTTCTCTGTCAGGCCGCCCAACTTCACTGTCGATGGCAGCCGGTTGCAGAACTCGATCACGCGGTAGTCCAGGAACGGGAAACGCCCCTCCACTGAGTGCGCCATCGCCGGGCGGTCTCCCTGCGACGACAAAAGATACTGCGATAGAAAAACCGAAATCTCCAGATATTGCGCCTGCGCCAACGGAGACCAACGGGAAAACTCCAGCGGAAGCGGCGGCCAGGCGACATCGTGCGCATTGCCCAGCGCATCGTCTGTGTTGTGTGCTCTGTGCTCTGTGTTCTGAAGAAACCGCCGCGTGCGAGCCGTGTTCGTCCAGCGGATCATGTGCGAGTAATACGGGGAGTCCACTTCTGTCAGACCGCGCTTGAAGAACGCTGCCAGATAAGCGCCGCTGACGCTGTTCAGGTCGGTGATGTCGGGATAGAGCCGGCGCAATAACGCGGGGCGCATCCTCGAATCTGGCTGTCTGGCCCAAAACCGCCGCACCGCCATCTCTTTGAAGATGTCGTAACCGGCCAGGAATTCGTCAGCGCCTTCGCCGGTCAGCACCACTTTCATGTTGTGCTGCCGCACCAGGGCTGACAGCAAAAACATCGGCGCCGGCGATGCGCGCAGGATGGGCGTCTCGGTGTGCCACACCACCTCTGGAAACACGCGCCCGATGTCGGCAGGGGTACACTCGACCACGCGATGGTCTGTGCCCAGGTGGGCGGCCATGCGCTGCTGGAACGCACTCTCGTCAAACTCTGGGTTGTTGACGAAGGCGATCGAGAAGGTGTCGAGCCGGGCATTGGTGTCGCGCCGGATAATCGCAGTGGTGGTGGATGAATCCAGGCCGCCGCTCAAGTAGGCACCCACCGGCACGTCGGCGCGCAACCGGATGCGCGTTGCGTCGACCAACAAGCTCTCCAGTTCGTCGAGATAGTCCTGCGCCGGCCGGCGCGCAGACGCAGCCGGCTCCTCAAAGTTCAGGCGCCAGAACGGTTGGGCCTGGCCGACTGGCTCGCCCGGTCGCGCCAGCAGATAGTGCCCCGGCGGCACATCCACAATCCCGCGAAACGCCGTGTGCGGCGACAGCGTGCTCCAGTAAGTGAAGATTTGATCGAGCGCCTGCGGATCGATCTCGGCCGTCACGCCGGGCGCAGCCAAAAGGGTCTTGATCTCCGAGCCGAAGATCAGCCGGCCATCGTGCTGGGTATAGAACAGTGGCCGAACCCCAACCCGATCGCGCGCCAGCAACAGGCTGCGCTCCTGCGCGTCCCAGATCGCCACGGCAAACTGCCCATTCAGCAGATTCAGGCATTCCGGGCCATAGTCTTCGTACAGATGCACGATGACTTCGGTGTCGCAATTCGTGGCAAAGCGATGCCCGCGCTTCTCCAGTTCAGGGCGCAACTCCACGTAGTTGAAGACCTCGCCGTTGTAGACGATCCAGACCGTGCCGTCTTCATTGCCGATGGGCTGATCGCCGCCCTCCAGGTCGATGATGCTCAGCCGCGCGTTGCCCAGGCCAACGTGCGCGTCGCGGTATACGCCAAAGCCATCCGGCCCACGATGCCGGATCATGCCCAGCATGTCCATGAGAACCGACAGCTCGACCGGCGGGCGATCTGCCAGATTTAGCACGCCAACAATTGCGCACATGCTCCACCCGTTCTCAACTCAAACGTCGCGCGCGACCCTACTTCAGATCCGTCTTTTTGATCTTGCCCGAAGAGGTCTTGGGCAACTCAGCCACGAACTCCACGTATTTGGGAACCATGAAGTCCTCAAGGTTCGCGCGGCAATGGCGGATCACCTCCGCTGCCGTCAGCGTTTGACCGCCAGACACCACCACGAATGCTTTCACCGCCTGCCCCAGCAGCGGGTCAGGCACACCAACCACAGCCGCCTCTGTCACGCCCTTCAACTGGTACAGGACGGTCTCGACTTCCTTCGGCGCCACTTTCTCGCCCCGGCTCTTGATGATGTCGTCCTTGCGGGCCACGAAGTACATGTAGCCTTCCTCATCGGTGCGGAAAAGGTCGCCGGTGAAGCACAGTCGCTCGCCGGGGATCGGGCCGGGCCGGTAGCGCCTGGCTGTCATCTCGGGATCGCCCCAGTACCCGCGCATGACATGCCGCCCACGCGCCACCAGCTCGCCTGTGCTGCCATTGGGCAAGCGGTTGCCCGCTTCATCAACCAGCCACACCTCGGTGCCCGGAATGGCAATTCCAACCGACCCCGGCCGCACGTCGAGTTGCTCCGGCGGCAGATACAATGTGCGCTTGGTCTCGGTCAGGCCATACATGGAGTACAGCCGCGCCCAAGGAAACTTGAAGCGCAGTTCGGTGATGTGCGCCGGCGGGAGGGCAGCCGCAGTATTCGTCAGGTAGCGCAGGCTCGACAGGTCATAGGGGCTGAGATCCATCTGCACCAGCACGGCATACAGGGTCGGCACACCCGGGAATCCGGTCACGCGCTCTGCTTCGATGCGCCTCAGGATTTGGGCCGGGAAGGCGAATCCCTTCTCCAGCACCAGCGTGCCGCCGAACTTGAACACCATCAGCAACTGATACAACCCGTAGTCGAACGAGAGCGGCAGCACATCGATCACAATATCGTCTTCGGTGTTCTCCAGATATTCGATGATCGAACTGGCGGCGAACACCACGTTGCTGTGATCGGACATCACACCTTTCGGGTCGCCGGTGCTGCCGGAGGTGTAGATCAGGCAGGCCAGGTCCAGGTCGATGTTGTGATGGCGGGGCCGCGTGGCCTCGAAATGCGAATCGACATCTGAAAAGGTGAGAGCCTCTGGCAGGCTCGAATGGTTGTCGAACGGCTGGGTCAACACCACCGCGCGCAGAGAGGGCGCCTGACTGGCCACGTCTGCCATCAGGCCGGCCTGCGCGCCGGCGCCGATCAGCGCGCTCGCCTGACAGTTGTTGAGGATATACAACAGCTTGTCGCGCTTGGTGGTGTGGTTGATTACAACAAACACCGCCCCGGCCTTGAGTGCCGCGAAGATCGACACCACCAGTTCAACGCTGTTCGGCAGGTAGGTCACGACGCGGTCTGCGCGCCGCAAACCTTTCGCCATGAGCGCGTGGGCAAGCCGGTTGGCGCGCGCTTCGATTTCGGCATACGTCAGGCGCTGGCCGTCGCACACCAGTGCAATCTTGTCCGGCAGCCGGTCTGCGCTCGCTTCAAGGAATTCTTGCACCAGCATGATGTCATCTCCTGCGCCGCACACTGTTGTTTTGCGATATGGTAAGCGCGGAATGAGTCCACAGCCGGCAGGTCAGACCGCCGGGGACTTGCGCCGAACGTAGTCTGCCAGCCGGCTCACCGAGTCGAAGTTGTCCGGGACCAGATCCTGATCTTCCACTGCGATGCCAAATTGCTTCTCCACAAAACTCACCAACTCGAGCACATTCATCGAGTCCACAATGCCTTTGTCGAGGAACGACGCATCGTCTGGATAGGGATACCCGTTGTCATTAAAGAGAATGTTGTTGGAGATGTATGTTTTGATGGTTTGCTCCACACTGCTCATCTCTGCTCCCCAAGTCTGATTGCACAACTAGCTACCCCACAGATTTGAAAACAGTGACTGATTGCCCGTGTGCCGCTTACTGGCTCGTCTTGTCACGGCGCGAAGATGCGGCGCGAAGACGCGGCGCGAAGACGCGGCGCGAAGATGCGGCGCGAAGACGCGGCGCGAAGACGCGGCGCGAAGACGCGGCGCGAAGATGCGGCGCGAAGATGCGGCGCGAAGACGCGGCGCGAGAGCGGACGGCAGTCTGGGGATTTACCCTACCACGCAGTGCGCATGTGCGCTACGGTGCGCGCCAGACCATCGGGCAAAGAAACACTGGCGCGCCAGCCCAGGTCGCGCTGCGCGCGCGTTGCATCGAGCGTGTTTGCACGCACTTCGCCGGCCTTGGCCGGGCCATACTGGGCCGGCAAGGTGTAGCCGGTTAATCGCGCCAGATGCTCGAAGATGGTATTCACATCGGCGCCAATGCCGGTGCCGATGTTGTACACCCCACTGCCGCTACGAATCGCTCGCAGGTTGGCATCGGCCACGTCACCTACGTAAGTGAAGTCGCGCTGTTGCTTGCCATCGCCGTTGATGGTCAGCGGTTCGCCGCGCAACATGCGCCCACAGAAAATAGCCACCACGCCGGCCTCGCCAAATGGGTTTTGGCGCGGCCCATAGACGTTGCCATAGCGCAACGCACAGTAATCCAACCCGAAGTTGTGCCGGAACGCATAGAGATAATGCTCGGCAGAAAGCTTGCTGACGCCATAAGGATCGATTGGATGTGCCATAGTGTCCTCGGTAGCCGGCAGGGGCACCCCCTCCCCATAGATCGCGCCGCCGGTAGAAGCCATCACGATCTTGTGCACACCATGCCGATGGGCCGCCTTCAACAGTCGCAAGGTGCCGATCACATTGACCATGGCATAGGCATCTGGCGCCTCGATGCTGCCGCGCACATCGGCCATGGCAGCCTGATGGCTTACAGCCACCGGCTTGGTTTCTGCAAACACCTGCTCCAACGCATCGGCATCACAAATATCGGCCTCATAGAAAGTCGCTTTTGGGTTTAGGTTTTCGCGCCTGCCCGTGCTCAGGTTATCGATGACTGCAACCTCGTAGCCGGCGTCGATCAGGGTATCGACGATGTGTGAGCCAATAAAACCTGCGCCGCCTGTGACAATGACTCGATCTGGCATGTTGTCCTATTTCCTTTCTGTTCTGTAATGTGTCAGAGTGTCCCCAGTGTATCGCTTTCGCCACAGGCTTAGCGCCGACGTTGCGCTGCGCGCCAACCGACTAAAGCGAAGAGAACAGCCACTACTGCAGCCGCGCTGCTCAGCAATAAGACATCCCCGCCCTGAACGTTGATGGTTTGATCGGATGTGCGTTCAGCCGGCACAGTTGGCGTGGCAGCCGGCGTGGGTGATGGCGTGACCAGCGGCGTTGGCGTCGGCTCCAGCGTGGGCATGGCCGTCGACGCCACAAGTGGAGCTGGTTGTAATACCTTCACCTCGCGCTGCACATAAACGATCTGGTACGCACCGGCTTGATCCGCGCCCGCCGACCAGCGATTGACCAGCGCCGTTAGCTCGCCGGTCTTCGCCGCAACCGCTGCAACGACTGCGCTGCGATACAGGCCCAGTCCACCGAAAGGCAGATCATCCCGCCCGATCCAGCGCGATCCATCCCACTGAACCATACTCACAGCAGCTTCGCCATTGGCTCGCCGGACGGCGCCGGCCAAATAGAGATGGCCGGCCAGGTCAGTCGCCAGACCAAACGGCCCATCGACTTGCAACCCGGCAAGTCTATCGGCCGATGTCCACCGAGCGCCCTGTTCAGCATAGTGGCGGCCCCAGACGCGCTGCACCGGCATCGTGTCGCCGGAAAGCTGAGGGTCTGGCATTATCCAGGCCACATACACCTTGCCGGCGTCATAGGCTGCCAATTGCAGCCACGTGGCTGCGTCCTGGGACAACTCGAGTGAGCTGCTCCAGGTCAAGCCCATGTCGGTCGAGCGCGCATAGTACACACCTTGCGCATCGTCCGAGCCGGGGAGCGCCACGCGCAGCCAAGCGACATGGAGTATGCCGGTATAGGGATCGAGCGCAATCCGCGCCTGGTCAACCCCGCTCCAGCCGGCGGCTGCCGCATCAAAGACACTAGCCGGCGCCGACCACGCGGCGCCGCCATTCGACGACCGCGAGACGTAAACACCGCGCCCCTCATTGAAGGTGACCGCATAGACTACGAACAACTCGTTCGTGAGCGGGTGCGCCACAATCTGTGGCCAGGAGGCCAGCGCGGACGAAGTCCGCACACGCTGACCAGCGCCGGCCCCATTTCTGATCGTCGGCATCGGCACTGTGACCGGTGCCGCCCAGGCAGAAGCCGAGGTCGATTCACGAGCGAGCACCCAACTGTACAACACATCGCCACGAGCCGAGGAGGTCCAGACAGCATGCAGTCTGCCTTGCCCATCGACTGCCAGCGAGGGCTGCTCGCTTCGGCGCGGGGCACCCGACCGCGGGGCATCTTCCAGGTCAGGGGAACACAGCGCGAGAGTCGGTCCGCTGGCCAGGCCGGCTGACCACATCATCGCATAGAGGCATGTAGCGGCCGATTGCTCTGCTTCCGCTCGGGTCCACATGGCATACACATTGCCGCCCTCATCGGCTGCCACGGCAGGAACACGATCCTGGCCTACACCCACTGGGTCAACGGAAAGCGCCTCCGGCCTAGACCAGTTCGAGCGTGTCGCAACAACCAGCCGCTCCAGCGGGATGGCGTTTCTCGCCGCCCAAACATCGCGCCGGCTGTCGCAACCGACAATGCCGACGCTGTGGCCACCCACCGTTGCTGCCAGACAACTGAGTTCTTGCACAGCCCCGCCGGCCGCGTCGGTTGCCAGCGGACTGCCGAGCACAACTGACGACCACTGACTGCCATCCCAGGCCGCCAGGAGAATCAGATTGGCAGTATCCAGGGGCAGGTTGGCGCCTGCGCCGGCTGTGGCAACAGGAGTCGATGAACCGATCACCCACAACCGATTGTCAGCCGCCCAGGCCAGCGACCAACGCGTTGGGCAAAGGCCAACATCGCCAAGCACAATTTCGGGCTGCCCCCAGACCGACGCCTGATCGGAAGATCGACGCTGATAGATGCGGCATCCGGAAACTGTCGGATCGCGCCACAAGAGCATCGCTTCACCATCTGGCCCGAACGTAGCCAGGGCTTGCGTCGCCGGACGTGTAGGCGAGCCGGCAACCGGCTCAGGATCTGCCCAGGTTTGGCCGCCATCCAGAGAGCGCGTGAACATGCTACGACCGAGAAGGGGATCATCCCAAGCAATCAGGATGTTGCGGTCGTCGCGCGTGGCAAGGCTGAGGTTGAAGCCGGCCTCGGACAGACCTCGGAAGTAGAGGGAGGGATAGGCCAGCCGAGGTTTACTCCACCCTCTTGCAGTGCGCGCGGTGTGATAGATGCCGGCCGGCAAACCTGCGCGCTCGGTGGGGGCCACATACACCCCGTGAAGCGTCTGGCTCGGCGACATCAGCACATCGAACACCGTGGCGAGGTCGGTTACTTGAGTAGGATTCGTCCACCGTCCTCCGGCCAGACTGGCGCTGAGGAGCGCGCCGACGCCGTTCTGCCAGACAACAGTCAAGCTGCCATCTGGGCCGGCATACAAGCGCATGGCGCGCGGTTCGGTCAGAGAGACACGCGGCGGCCCGCCGGCGGGCGAAGGCTGCTCATCCCGCAATCCGAACACAAAGGTCAATGCCTGTTGCGGCGACCACACCGTGTCGGTCACCGTAAGGCTGGCATACTTTGCGCCATCAATCGCATCCCACCAGAGCGCATACAGCGTCCCATCAGGGGCCGCGCTGATAGCGGGCCTGGATGCGGTGCCAGCAAGCGACAGATTGGCCGGCGGGTCCCACGCCATACCCTCGGCCTGCGCCAAAACGCGCTGCAAAGCCGGCCCGCCCGGATTGCTCATGGCCAGGGTGATGGCGATCAACCCCATTGTGTACAGCAGGCGGGGCATCACGCGCACTGTTCGATTGTCCACGCAGCCTTTGTCTACACTTGCTTGCTTGCTGTCGATCCCGATGCGCCCCGCCGGGTCACGCGGTCAGGATATACCCAGCGCCGCGCGTATTGAGGATACGGCTGGCCAGGTCTGGCTGCACAGCCAGTTTGCGGCGCAGACGCATCATGTGCGGGCGCAATTGCTGCACGGCTGCTTGCATGGGCATATCGGGCCTGTTCAAGGCATGGCGCATGAAATCCTCCAGCGTGACGGTGTGACCCACATTCTGCAGCAGCAGGTTGAACATACGACCTTCGATCGGGCTGAGGTGAATGTACTTGCCCTCGACTCGAATCACACGGCCAACCGGCTCCCACTCGATGCTCTGGCGGATGGGCGTCGGATCGACTGCGCGGGCCGGTATGCGCGCCATGATGACCTGAGGCAACTGCCGGCGGGCCGATGCACGCGGCTCGCGCTCCGATATCACACGCTCGACCAGAAACTGCGCGCTGAACTCGCGGTCGATATCCGGATCGCTTGACAGTAGGTATTCCCGAGCGCCCAGGCGCAACGCTTTGATCGGGGCATAGATATCCTTGCCCTCCCGGTCGAGCACCAGGGTTGGCGGCACGCTGGCGTGAAGCGCAACCCCACGCGTGCGCTCGCGCAGAATGCTCAACAGCGCCAGCGCGCCGGCCTGCAACTCTGCCACAAGGATGGTCGGTGTCGCCTCCGCGCCATCTGTGAGATTGCCGCCTTCCGCACGGGGCATCTGCTCTAGGGTCTCGCCAACGCTGTGGGTGTGTGTCACCTTACAGCCTGCCTGCGCCAGTCCGCGTTGGATCGCGGCATCCGGCTCATGCCCATTCGTCAAGTAAATCGCATGTATAGACATCTTTCCTCCTTCTTTTCCCATCCGAGAGACTTCTCAACGCACTCCCGAATGTAAAACCGGCTACGCCGATTGCGACCGCGCCGACTTCGGCCGAGGTAACTGCGACGGCTTGTGCTTCGGCGTCTCCCTGCCCCATTTCAGTGTTGCCAGCGCAATCTCCACAGCCGATCGAACCACTGACAGGCTGTTGATGCTCTTCAGGTAAGTCATGATCGGCCCTGGCCGGAATGCCCACTCGCGGAAGGCGCGCTTCTGCCAATACTCCATCTCTTCCGCGGTCAGCCCTGGGTAATCCAGCACGGTCGACTTGTCCATATCCACTTCCTCCCATTGCGTGCCGGCTCTGAACCAGTTGTTCTCCAACACGTCGAAGAAGAATGGCGTACCCGGATAAGGGGCAGCGACGTGGAACAGCGCGATATCCAGTGGCAGTTCCTTAGAGAACTTGATCGTCTGCCGGATCGTCTCGACCGTCTCGCCCGGCAGTCCAATGATGAAATAGCCCCAGTTCTTGATGCCGGCGTTGTGCGCCCAGGTAAGGGCGCGCGGCGCCTGCTCCATGCGATAGCCCTTGGCCGCCCGTTTCAGGATTTGCTCGTTGGCGCTCTCGATGCCCCACGAGATGTAGGTGCAGCCCGACTTGCCCATCATCTTCAACATTTCCTCGTCGACGTAGTCCACGCGGCTGTTGCACGTCCAGGTGATCTTCATGCCGCTATCGAGAATCGCCTGGGCGATGCCCATGACCTGATCGCGGTTCACGGTGAACAGGTCGGCGTACATGTGGACGTGGTGCACCCCCAGGTCGTACAGCACCTTGATCTCTTTCATGATGTTTTCCGGAGATCGCAGTCGTATCGAATACTGATAGCTGACGTGCTTGATGCAATACTTGCAGCCGGCGGTGCAGCCCCGGCTCGTCACGATGAACGTGTACGGCCCCTTGATCATGGGGATGCGATACTTGTCGAACGGCAGCAGGTGATGCGCTGGTATCGGCAGGTCATCCAGATTGCGGATGAAGGGCCGGTCGAAGTTGACCAGCACTTCATTGCCCCTGCGCCAGGCCAGCCCCCGAATGGAAGCGAGTTGCGCATGGGTCACCGGCATGCGCGAGTCACTGATCGGCGCTTCAACATCCTGCACTGTCCAAGCCGGCCGCCAAGTTGGGTCCGCATCGCGCATCATCCGGCGCATCAAGCCGTCCGCGTCAGCCGGCTCGCCCTCCGGCTTGACCAACGTGCCATCGTCGGTGATGGACCATAGTTTCAGCGCGGTCATGATGGTGTCCATCAACTCGCGCAGAGTCAACTCCGGCTCGCCGCGCAGCACGAAGTCCAGCGCCGGGTACTGCTCCAGCGTCTGGCGCGGCATGGGCGTCACATGCGTGCCAAAGCCGATGGTGATCGCACCCAGGCTGCGCGCCAGAAAGGCGCCATACATGTCGTTGGTGAGCGTCGGCGCTGTCACCTGTGTGAGGTAGAAGCGCGGGCGTTTTTCGCGCAAAAGCTGCTCGAACTCGGCCCAACTCATGCGCAGGGCATTTGCGTCAACGATCTCGACG
Organism: Candidatus Roseilinea mizusawaensis; assembly: GCA_016841965.1. Taxonomy (GTDB): domain Bacteria; phylum Chloroflexota; class Anaerolineae; order J036; family Brachytrichaceae; genus Roseilinea; species Roseilinea mizusawaensis. Next base: position 111,429 of record JAEANN010000053.1, read on the forward strand.
CTGTAGTCTTCGAGCAGCATGGCGGCCATCTGAGCCAGCTCAATCTGCGGCCACACCATGTTCTCGCGGCTACGCCGGCCCACCCGATGCTGGCTGCGAATCCAGATCGTGCCGTCGGGCGTTGGCGGGTTCACCAGAAGAATGTCAACGTTATGCTTCGGTCTCAGAATGCCCTTGGCGCGCACCGCCAGATCGGCGTCGGGAAATTTTGGGTTCGGCAACGATTTCAGCGCCCGCGTGCCGAGGTTGAGTTTCAGTTGCTCTTGAAGTGATAAATCGCCGCCCGGCTTGCCGTTGCGCGGCCGGTTGCTTTCAGTTTGTTCAATTCGTGGTTGCTCGCTCATTCCAGCCCAGCCATACTTCGCATCATAATCATAATTTACTTTGCTAAAATAACAAGATTAAGCGCCTTTAGCATCTAAAGAACAATTTTTACAATTGTTTTGTGGCGGCAAGCGCACTCAAAGCAGGCACGCAGAGGCTACAGAGTGCTACTGCCTTGCAGATCGAGGTGTACTTGCGCATCACGCCGGCTCAGCTCATCCAGCACACGCATAACAATAAAGGAGATCACAAACTGCATACCGACCAGAATCAGCATCGTTGCGCCCAGCAGCCACAACCACAGGCGTGACATGTCCCAACCACCGAAGCTGAAGAAGAACGAGACGACGCCGACTGCTAGCCCCGCGATGATAAACATGCCCCCTATCCACCAGAAATGGCGCTCCAGCGGGCGGGCGAAAATCGGTCGGCCAAACATGCCTTGCCGAATTGGGCGCTTCTGAAACAGCGTCACCAGATAGTTGAACATCGCGCCCAGATTGAACAAGCTGACGCCTGCCACTGCCGAAACCAGCGCCGTCGTCACAGCGAAGACACCCCACCGGTCGATCTCTGTGACGCCGCTCAGCCGGGCCACCAACAGACTACCCAGAGTCAGCACAGCCAGAGCAACGCCGGCCATCCCAATCAGGCCAAGGATGCGAACAGGGTTGTACGCCAGCGCCGTCCACAGGATCGCATTCAGAAAGCGCATTCCATCGCGAATCACGCCGAGCTTAGAGTCCCCCAGCCGCTCGCTGTGGGGAATCGGCACCTCGGCTAGCTTGAGGTTCTCGTGGATCGCCCGGGTGCTCATGGCAGGCGTAAAGTTCAGCCCGTCGGGGAGTGGATAAAGCGCCGGCAGCGCTTCACGACGGAAGACGCGCATGCCACTGGCGACATCCGTGACCTGCGTATTGCCGATCAAGCTGACCAGCCGGGCAAACATGAAGTTGCCGACCTGCCGCACGAGCGGGCTGTCATTTTTGGCGCCGGCCATGCGCGATCCCACGCACATGTCTGCGCCCTTCATCACTTCACCACACAGTTGAGGCAAGTATTCGGGCGGGTACGTGCCGTCGGCATCCAGAAACGCGAGCAGGTCGCCGGCGGCGACGCGAAACCCCGTCTTCAGCGCGCCGCCATAGTTGCGGTTGACTTTGTGCTGCACCAGCCTGACGCCGGGGTAGCCGCGCACGATGTCGGCCGTGCGATCCTTGCTGCCATCGTCCACGACGATGACCTCGAAGCCGGCGATGCCGGTTGCCTTGACAGCCGGCCCCACTGCCAGAACACGCTCCAGAATGTCAGCGATGCCATCTTCTTCGTTGTAGGCCGGGATCACCACCGACAAGGTGTGCTCGGCTGCTGCCCATCCTTCGGCAGCGCTGCGCGCCGGGCCAGGCGCGCGTGCACTGTCTCTACTTCTGCCGGCGCTGCCCAAAGCAACGCCACTGCTGTATGTGCCCATTCAGCTCCTCCACAACTCGCCAGACGATCCGGCGACCGATCTCACTGTCGCGTCCATCGGGCTTTCAGGCCATGTACACGGGTGCTCGGCGTCTGGCCGAGGCACGCTTTGCGGTTTCGGGTGTGATCTCGCGTATCAGCCGAGCCGGCACGCCACCCACCACTGTATGAGGCGCAACATCCCGCGTCACCACTGCGCCGGCTGCAACTACCGCGCCTTTGCCGACCGTGACCCCATCCGTAATCACCGCCCCTGAACCGATCCAGACATCGTCTTCGATCACAATCCCCTCGGCAGTGATGCCCTGTTCCACGAATGGCCGGGCCGGATCATCGAACACATGATTCACCGCGATAATCTGCGCCAGCGGCGATGTGTAGACTCGGTCGCCGATGGCGACGCCACCCTGACCACGAATGACGTTCATCTCACCGATCAGGCAATCGGCGCCGATGGTGATGCCGGAGTGAGGCAGGCTGCGAAAGTTGTACACATGCAGCACGCTGCCATGCATGACATAGGTGCGCGGACCGATAGTGACACCGTGGGGGCAGGCATGAATGTATACCCCCTGGTCGATATAGCTGCTCCGACCGAGACTAATACGACTGGCAAAGCACAATCGCACGCCGCGCTCGATGGCGGCCAATCCATCCATATGCAGGATCAAGCGATACACAAACGCGCGCAGCCCGATCCCCACAATGCCGGGAACCCACCCCGCCGCCGCCTGAATGACCTGCTCCCGCACATATCGACCGACACTGTCTGCTTGGCGACTGAGGTACAGCCGAACCAGATGGGATGCAGAACGTTGCGCTGCAAAAGAGCGCGCTGCAAAAGAGCGCGCTGCAGGGGCGCCGGCCCCGGCCTGATGGTGGGGGCGCTGGTCGAGCGCTGTCATGGATGAAAGCTCCGATTTGGTTGAGGCTTGCCTGCGCCGGGGCAGCGTCCGCCGTTCCGACATGCAGACATCCCGGCTCGTTCTACTCTTGCGCAACAACACACTTCTGTTTTTGAACTGCGGCTGGGCAAATCGCTCACCTTTCACCATCACGACGATCACCATCGCCGCAGCCCGTCGCGGGTTCGACCGCGCACATCACATGCGCTGCAACCGTCAACCTGGCACTTCTTCATCGCTAACGGTTGTCATTCGCGCTGCACGGAATAGGATACGAAACACCGCTCCTGTCGCCAATGTGGTTAGACACAGTTCTGTCCGAGGAAAAGTACAGCAGGGTGAAAGTCACGAACTGTGCTCCAGCCCAGTCAATGGCAATTGAGGGTGGTGGATTTATGCACAGTGGGCCATCGCGCTGGCTGTGATGGGGCCACTGACCTGTGGAAAAGAACAGTCGCCGGGCAACTGGATGCCGCCCGCGCACAAGGGGCAAAGAGTACGGACAAGCCTGGCGGCTTATCCCCGCAGGATGGGCGCGCAGGCGGCGCGCGCAAGCGGCGCGCGCAGGCGGCGCACGCAAGCGGCGCACGCAAGCGGCGCAAAGAAACGGTGCGCCCGGTCAGGCCGGCCCGAATGGGCCGCCTTGGTCGATCAGGCCGGCGCGGGTGGCATAGGCGATCACTTGGGCACGGTTCTGCAAGTGCAAACGATTCAAGATTTCACCCATGTGATACTCGACTGTTCGCTCGGTGATATTCAAGGCTGCGGCGATTTCCTTGTAGGTGAAACCTTGCGCCACCATCTGAAGCACTTCGATCTGACGCCGAGTGAGAGTGCGGCTGTCAGAGCTGGTTGCAAGGCCGGCGCCGGGCTGCTCGCGCGGGCGGGCTTCCGGCTGTGCGAACTCGTTGATAATGCGGGCCGCCAGTCGACGTGGTATGGCCGGCTCGCCTTCCAATACCCCGATCACCAATTCCATGAACTCCTCGGGAGTCAGGCTTTTGGGCAAGTAACCCGACGCGCCGCTCTTGATCGCCTCGAAAAGATCCTCGTCTTCTTCGGACATGGTAAGAATGACGATCTTCACATCGGGCATCTCGGCCTTGATCAGCCGGGTGGCATCGAGGCCATTGCAGCGGGGCATGCGAATATCCATCAGCACCACATCTGGACGCAAGGCGCGCGTTTGCTCCAACGCCTGGATGCCGTCGTTTGCGGTGCCGACCACATTAACGCCGCGCCCGGCCAGAACGTTGCGCAAGCCCTCCAGAAAAAGTGGATGGTCATCTGCCAGCAATACGCGCATGGTACACATCCTTGTGTGTCGTCAGTCACGTGGTCAATTCGTAACACTCATCGGATTGGGAGGCTGGCGCTTGTGCTTTGCGGGCGGGAACGCGCACATATACCTGGGTGCCCGCGCCGGGGCGCGACACAATCTGCAAATGACCGCCGATCTCTTGCGCGCGCGCGCGCATGATATCCAGCCCGAAATGCTGGTCGGTTTGCCATCTTACATTGTCGACGTCGAACCCACAGCCGTCATCGCCAATCAGCGCCTCGATTTGACCTTCTTCACCTACGGAGAGCGTGATGGAAACGCGGTGTGCGCCAGAATGTCTGCGGACATTGGCCAGCGCTTCTTGAATGATGCGAAGGAGTTGTGCGCCTGTATGTGGAAACAATTCTACATTGCTCAAGGCAGCCGGCAGATTCGCCTGCACTTCCAGCGCGCAGTCCTGACGAAAGTGCTCGATGTAATCACGCAATGCGTTCAGGAAATTAGGGCTGTCGAGCGGGCGTGTAAACAGGCTGCGAATATCTTGCCGCACAACGATCTGAGTGTCTTGAGCGCTCTCAATCAAGCGCTTAAGCAGCGCATCGGCCATCGGCACATCGCCACGGGCCAGGGCGTCACGCGCGGCGAGGCTCTGCAATTTGACATACCCTAGACTCTGGCCGATGCTGTCGTGCAACTCGCGCGCTAGGCGCTCGCGTTCTTCGAGGATGGTCATGGCGCGTCGCTCGCGGAGACGCTGCTCTTCGGCGCGTTTGCGATCGCTGATGTCACGGCTGGCCATGACAGCGCCGGCCAGGTTGCCTTGCTCATCGTAAAGGGTATTGGCGATCGACTCCATCCACAGGTATGCGCCGTCGGCGCGACGATAGCGCACCTCGACCGGCGTCGCCGGCAGATCGGGCGCGCGCAACGCCAAGGCTGCCAGCTTTTCCTGATCATCTGGGTGGACGATATCTGCAACCGGCTTATCCAGCAGATCGTCGGGCAGGTACCCCAGCAGCGCGCGATAGGATGGGCTGACATATGTGAACACGCTGCGCCTGTCAACCTGAGCGATCAAGTCAAGCATGTTGTCAGTGATGCGGCGCAGACGTTGTTCGCTTTCACGCAGGGCGATTTCGGCGCGCTGGCGCATCACAAACTGCACCAGCATCTCACCGACGAGCTTTAGCGGTGCAATGTCGGCAAACTCCCACACTCTGGGCACACGCTGCATGACAAAGCCAAAATAGCCGATCATGCCGCCATCCAACACCAGGGGCACAGCCAGGAACGATTGCACATTTATGCGCTGCCAATGCGCGCGCTCGCTGGCCGCTTGGTCCGGCAACTCGGCAACACGCGCCACATTCAGCACTTCTAGGGCGCGCAATTTACGCAGCGCCCACTTGCTGGCCGCCAGGTCCAGGGCTGGCGCGGCGCTGTTCGACGCTGACAACTCTTCGGCACACCAGCAATACTCGTCACCGATGCCCTGCTTGTTTGGCGACAGCAGGTTGATGTAGGCGCAGTCAGCTTGGAAAAGCTGGCGCATCTCGCGCAGTGTGTTCTGCAGAGTTGGCCCGATGTTAGCGGGATCAGCGTTGATAAAGCGCGCCGAGATCGTCGCCGCCAACATCTCAATGTGCAATTGCCGTTGCAGCACTTGTTCAGCCCGCTTCAGCTCTGTGATATCGGACAGCAGCAACAAGGCGCCATTCACCGCGCCGCGCCGGCTGAGAAGCGGCGAGCTGCGCACTTCGTACCAATGAGTCGCAGGAGGTTCGCTGCCAGATGGCCCGGCCGGCGCCGTGCGCATGACCACGCCGGCGGTTGCCCGCGCCGACAACGCGCAGAACGGCGCAAGTTCCGGCCAGCTCGATAGAACCTGCACGATTGGCTGACCGATCAACGCCGCGCCGGTCTTGCCCACAATACGCAACGCAGTTGGATTGACATCAACCACCCGTCCAAGTTCGTCCAGCACCAACATGCCACTGGACATGCCTTCAATGACAGTGGCTCTGGCCAGCGGCGCCAGATTGAGCAGCCGGAATCGAAATAGACCAAACAACACCAGCAGGCCCGAAATCATCACCGTATACGGCAGCAAATCGAGCTGAATCTGAGCGTTGACAACGATCTCACTGAAAGCCGGCATCAAGATTGCCAACAACAGCACCGCAATCTGGCCGACGTAGTAGCGTTGAGCGCGCAACAAGTCTGCCACCAGCACGCCAACCGTGCTTGCCAACAGCATCAGAGTGTAGGCATCCTGGATCGACCCCCACGGGCCATACGTCCGATCCAGCCAGAGCTTGGCCCAACCGATCCGTAGATAGGTGGACTCCCACACCAGGTTGTGATAGCGATTGGTGAGCAAGAGCACCCAGGTGAATGCCGGCACGATCAATAGAAGCACCAAAGCAGGCCGGCGCAGCCAGCGCGTATGGCCCGTGTAGAGCAGGACAAACACGAATAGCAGCACCGGCAATATCGCCATCAGGCCATACTGGACATTAGCCCAGGGGCGCTTGTCCTCTAGAGTTGGCTGCACCATCTCGATGAAGCGAGCCAGCAACAATAGAGAGGCGATCAGTAACATGATGGCAAATGGCCGACGGCCGGCTACAGTGCGCTGGCGCCATGCATAGAATGCAATGCCCATCGTCGTAGTGATCGACAGGACAAGAAACACCTCGTATGTGATGCGATACCAGTCTTCCATCCGACATCCTGAATTCCGACTTCTTCCGACTTCATTGGCACAGAGATTACGGCTGGCAACAACGAGGCAAGACCTGCCCTGACCGCACATTGGGGCAGGGGCAAGCGGCTACCACACACCTCGATAGCTCGGCAGGCGATGATGCGCTATTCGGCTCAGCGAGATCTCGAGCGCCTGGGCTTGATATGAGCGGCGCTCAGTTCGACGGGCACACTTTGCCGGCCCAGCAACATCAGCAATACGCGTACCCGTTCGCGCCCGGACAAAGCGACGTCAAAAATCGCTTGGTAGCCGGCCAGCGGGCCAGAACGGATTTCGAGCGGATCGCCGCGCTTCAATCCCTCCAACGGCTGGGCCTCAGCGCGATTCAACGCTTCGACATGACGCTTGAGCGACTCGATCAGTTGATCTTCAACTACGGCCGGCCGGCCGTCAAACATCACCAGGCCGGCAGCTTCTGGCATCCACTTGAACGCCGTGACGCGCGCTTGCTCCAGGTCAACACGCACAAACAAATAGCCCGGAAAGTATGGCCGCACTTTACGCGCGCGCGGATTAATGGGATTCACCCGAATGCGAGGATAGAACGTATTGATGCCCTGCGATTCGGCCTGACGCCACACGAACTCTTCTTTGTTTGGCTTGCTTCGCAGCGCATACCAGCACAACATTGGGCAACCATACCACACCGCCGGGCCGGCTTTTACAAATGCCGGCCAAAGAAAGCGGCCGAGCGGTTGCCACCCCAGCCATGTTCGCCAGGGAACAGATCCAGTTCCAGGCGGTCGACCGCGCCGGCAGCGTGGTAGATGCGTTCCACCTGCCGATAGCAGGCCAGAGCCGTGTCCACTACGAAGCATGTGTCGTAGACGCCGATATCCACCAACAAGGGGCGTGGGGCCAGCAAGCCTTGCAAATCGGGCACATCGACCAGTTTGAAGAGTCCGGGCGCCACTTGCATCCCGCAATAGTTGTAATCGCGGAAGCCAAATGCCGCCCACAGATCGCTATAGCAAATAATCTCCACAGCCTTAAAACGCGCATCGCACAGCGCCGACCACAGCGCCATCGTGCCGCCGCCGCTCAAGCCCATCACACCCAGACGGTCTGGGTCAACAAAGGGGAATTCACACGCGAAGTCCGTGGCGGCCATGCCATGCGTGACGTTGATCGAGAGGGAGGTCATGCCCAGCATTGTCGCGCTGAGGTAATACAGATTGCACCAATCGCGCGCGCCGGCCTGCGCGCGCCAGTTCGGTTTGCTGCGCTCGCTGCGTTCTCCCATACCGATCCAGTCAATGGCAAAAGTGACGAAGCCGGCCTGCGCCATCTGCCGGCCATAGTCATAGTTGTGCTGTGTGATCTCGGCCTGGCGCTCTGGCGAGGCGTCATTGCCCATGACCGAATCTTTGCCAAACGCGCCATGCCCATGCCAGCACAAGATAGCCGGCCGACGCTCGCCGGCGGGAAGCTCGGCCGGGCGGGCGATCAAAAAGGTGGCCGCAATATAGCGGCCCACGTCGATGATCCAGCGTTCAAAGTGCAGCCCATCGCGCTGCCACACAGCAAGCAACTCTGGGTTGAGCGGTACACGCTCGGGGAAATCGCCCAGCGTCGCCAGCACTTTTGGCCAGGCCGCTGCTTTCCAGGCGGCAAAGTCCTGGCCGGGGTTTGTGGCAAAGTGATACTGCGGAACATGTTCCAGCGCCCAACGTTCAAACATCTGCTGCGGACTAAGGTTTCGCGTCGTCATAGCATCCTGTAAAGCTAAAGCTGCTGCTAAAGCTGCTGCCGGCCTGTAGAGTCTCATCGCACAGACGAGCCGCCGCCACGTGCCACCAACCGACGTGTGCCGGGATGCGCACAAGGTGCGCCACCTCATGACTGTCGTGTGCGCCCAAACGCGGCGCCAGCGGCGCAACACCCGGCAGCGCCAGCAACGCACGCGCCAGATTTGCTTCCAGATTGTGCAACGCGCGCACGGCCAACACGCCGATGATCTCGGCGCTCAAATCATCGAGCAAATAATCGATATTCCAGAACAGCTTCTTGTGGCGAGGCGGCGCTGAGATTGGCAGTCCGGCCGCGACGCATGCCCTGAGCAGCTCGGCGCGAATAGCATGCGGCGGGCGCCGACCCGAGCGGGTGGCATGCCGCAACAGCCGAGGCGCTAGCGCAGTCGATCCACGCGACGCCAGCGCAGAGCCAACATAGGCGTACGCGCCGGCCGGCACATCGATCGGCGCCCCGCCTGCATAGCGCCCAAATCTCACTTGTAGATCGGCGCATACGCAGATGCGGAGCACATACACGCCGGACGAGAGTGGCGAGCCGGCAAATACTACCGGTGGACCGTCAACGCCGTCGCCCTGCACCGGTGATAACCAGCAGCAACACTGCACCGATTACGGCAACGACGAAACTGATGATGTTGAACTCAAAGTCAAACCCTCGCCCGGTGACGAGTTGCATCAGCAGTCCACCGATGAACGCGCCGATCACCCCGACAATAATGTTCATCAGGCATCCCTGGCGGGCGTTGTTGCCAACGAGAATGCTGGCCACCCAGCCGGCCAGCGCGCCGAAAATAATCCAAGTAATGAGACCCACGTGTTTGCTTCCCTCAAGCCAGTTTACTTTGAGTTGACAGGAGTTTATCACACCGGCGCCAGCGCAATGCGCTTTCTAGAGTTGACTCATATTCACCTCATGTTCGCCTTATGTAGCATCGCTACCTTTTGACCACAGGTGACAGCTTCACACACTCAGAGTTCATCGACAAGCCATCCATCAGGTTATCTGATGTATTGCTCTGACCCGCGGACCGGCATGACGCGACAAGCTGCGTGCAGCACATGAGGCAACACCATGCAAGCCATTCCGGCGCGAACCGATAACCAGCTTGACGCGCTGACACGCATCAACCTGCAAGACATGCTGGATAACCTGGGGCTGGGTCACCTGCGGCGCGGACGCGGGCTGATCGAGCAGATTTTCTGGGGGCCGGCGCAGAGCTTTGCACGCACAGTCATTGCCTTCGACCGGCGCATCGACACAGCCGGCCTGCAAACCGCATCCGCAGAGATGCTGGCGCGCTACACATGTGGGTTGGACGTGGCCGGCGCAGAACACGTCCCTGCCGACGGCCCTGTGTTATTCGTCGCCAACCATCCGGGCATGGCAGACTCTTTGGCCTGCTTTGCCGCAATCACGCGAAACGACTTGCGGGTAGTCGCTAACGATCGCCCCTTTACCCGCTTGATGCCGGCATTAGGCCGCCACCTGATCTACGTGTCAGATCAGCCCGGCGAGCGCTTGTCTGTTGCGCGCAACGTCACTCGCCATCTGAATGACGGGGGGGCGGTATTTATCAACCCGGCCGGCCACATCGAGCCAGACCCGAGCTGTATGCCCGGCGCAGTCGAGTCCCTTGCCACGTGGTCAGACAGCCTGGCCCTCTTCGTACGGCGCGTGGCCACTGTGCGCGTGGTTCCCATCATCGTCAGCGGAGTCATCCTGCCGGCGACTTTGCGGCATCCCCTGACGCGCATCCGCCGCAACGCAAAAGACCGCGAACGCGTGGCAGCAACATTGCAATTGTTATTGCACACGCTGCGACCGACTTATCGTCCCCTGCGCGTGCGCGTGGCGCTTGGGCGGGCGCTGTCGGCATCTGAGCTGATCGCCTCTGCACAGGGCGAAACGCAGACTTCGGCAATCATGCAGCGCATCACAACCGAAGCCAGGCGCTTGATCGAGCATGTCACCCAATCCAGCACGCTCGACGCAGCCAACTTGCCAGTGGCGTTAAGAGAATAAGAGGAGAAAAGGAAGCGCGCGATGACCACATCTGAAAACCGGCCCGCCTTGTTGTCGCTTGCTATCATTGCCCTGACGCTGGCAACGGCCATCATTCACATCGTGCTGGCCATCCCGGCCGGCCTGCTCATGTTCTACGCCAATGGGCTGGGGTACGTGGCGCTGCTGGGCGCGATCCACCTGCCCTTGCCCACATTAGACCGCTACCGCCGAGCGGCGCGCTATGCGCTGCTCGCCTACACCGCCGTCACGGTGCTGGGGTGGGTGGCATTCGGCGCGCGCGATACTATTGGCTACATCGACAAAGCGATCGAGGTCGCTCTAATTGTGCTGCTGCTGATTGAAATCAAAAGAAACAAAAAACGCTCAATAGGTTGATGCAATATGTACCAGATGAACCGCATGGCGTGTGCGCGCATTCCCACAGCGGCGGGAGAGTTTCAGCTCTGCCTGTATAGCAATAACGCAGACGACAAGGAACATTTGGCACTGGTGTGGGGCGATGTGGCCGGCCGGCGCGATGTGCTGACTCGAGTACATTCTGAGTGTTTCACCGGCGATGTGCTCGGCTCACTGCGCTGCGACTGCGGCGAGCAACTGGCGCGCGCCATGGGCATGATCGCCGCCGAGCGCGTCGGCATCATTCTCTATCTGCGGCAGGAGGGACGCGGCATCGGCCTGCTCGCCAAGCTGCGCGCCTACAATCTGCAGGATATCGGCTACGACACCGTCGACGCAAATCTGCAACTGGGGCATCAAGCAGACGAGCGGGACTACACGCCGGCAGCCTGTATGCTGCGCGACCTCGGTGTGGAATCGATTCGCCTGATTACCAACAACCCCTCCAAAGTCGAGGCGTTGCGCGAGTTGGGCATTGCGGTGACCGAGCGGGTGCCCATCATTCCAACAGTGCACAAAGAAAATGCAGCTTACCTCGATACCAAGGCGCGACGAATGCGCCACTGGCTCGATCTAAACGGGATGAACGCGCCGGCCCTTGTTAAGCCGGCGGATAGAGCTAGTTCAATCGGCCAGTCGCTTAACGGGAACGCTCACAGCAATGGGCATCGCAATCACCAGGTCAACGGAACAAACGGCGCACATGACGAACACTGAGCCGGCCGGCGTCAGACCATACGTCACGCTGACCTATGCCCAGAGCCTCGACGGCAGCATTGCTGCACAAGCCGGCCGTCCACTAGCACTGAGCGGCGCGGAATCACTGCGCCTGACGCATCGTTTGCGCGCTCAACACGATGGCATTTTGGTCGGCATCGGCACGGTGCTGATCGACGACCCGCAACTGACGGTGCGTCTGGTGGAGGGGCGCAACCCCAGGCCGGTGATCGTGGACAGCCAGTTGCGTTGCCCACCTACTGCACGCCTGTTTCGCGCCGGCACAGCACACCCCCTCATCGCCACGACGACGCTGGCGCCCGAATCACGCGCCAAGGCGCTGCAACAGGCCGGGGCGCGCATCCTGCGCTTGCCCCACACTGCCGACGCGCGCGTATCGCTGCCACACCTGCTGGCCGCCCTACGCGCCGAGGGCCTCACCAGCCTAATGGTCGAAGGCGGCGCCGGCATCATCACCAGTTTCATCCGCTCGCAGTTGGTCGATGAAATCGTGCTGACGATTGCGCCGCTTTTGGTGGGCGGCATGCACGCTATTAGCGGCCCCCTCTCTGCCGATACCACTGCGCTGCCACGCCTGCGCAACCTGACATGGCAACAACTCGGCAGCGATCTCATCGTGCAGGGCATCCCCTACTGGCCCACCCCATAGCCAATACGCAATACGCAACACGCAACACGGAATACGCAATACGCAACACGCAACACGTGCCACACCATGCAGCGACTCAGCGTTCTCTTCGCCGCCCCGCGCCACATCACCGTTGTCGAAGACAAGGCGCCGGATATCAGGCCCGATCAGGTCCTGGTGCGGGCCATCGTGTCGGGCATCAGCGCCGGCACTGAAATGCTGTTCTATCGCGGGCAGGTTCCACCGGACATGCCGGTGGACACCTCGATCACATCGCTGGCCGGCCCGATGGGCTATCCGCTCAAGTATGGCTATGCGCTGGTTGGCCAGGTGATTTCAGTCGGCGCAGACATCGACCCGGCCTGGCGGGGGCGACGCGTGTTTGCGTTCCATCCTCACGAGAGCCATTTCACCGCCACCCCAGACGAGCTGATCTCGGTGCCGGACGACATCGAAGCCGAAGACGCAGTGTTTCTAGCCAACATGGAAACCGCCGTCAATCTGGTCATGGATGGCCGGCCCATGCTCGGCGAGCATGTGGGCGTGATCGGTCAGGGCGTGGTCGGGCTGCTCACCACCGGCCTACTGGCGCAGTTCCCGCTCGGCCGGCTCGTCGCGCTCGACCGCTACCCGTTGCGCCTGGAGGTGGCGCGCACTTTTGGCGCGCATCTGGCGCTCGACCCGGCCACGCGCTCCGACGACGCGCTGCACAGTGCGCTGGCCCAGGGCCGGGGCGCAGACCTCATCTATGAGTTGAGCGGCAACCCCGCTGCGCTCAATCACGCCATCGCGCTCGCCGGCTACCACGGGCGGATTGTGGTCGGCTCATGGTATGGGCAGAAGCAGGCGCTGCTCGACCTGGGCGGGCGCTTCCATCGTCAGCGCATCCAGATCATCAGCAGCCAGGTGAGCACCATCGCGCCGGAGTGGTCGGGGCGATGGGACAAGGCGCGCCGGTTCAGCGTCGCATGGGACATGATTCGCCGGCTGCGCCCGCGCCGGCTGGTCACCCATCGCGTTGCAGTGAGCGAGGCAGCGCAAGTCTACGCGCTGCTAGATCAGCAGCCAGAGCAAGCACTTCAGGCCCTGCTGACTTATCCAGAGCTGTAACAGGGACACACCTCAAGCCTGGCTTGTGCTCTACATGCTCTACAAAAGAAGAAGCGAAACCGCTGAACTTTTTAAGGTCAGGTCGCGGTGGGATAATTGCAGCCACTATGTACACAACCGCAGTCAAACGTGACTTTGTCGCCCAGCATTTCCTAATCGGCGGAGACTGGGGCGCCGAAAACCAGTGGCACTCACATCACTATCAGATCGAAGTTCAACTTCAGGGTGCGACGCTTGATCGGCACGGCTATCTGGTCGATATCGTAGACATCGAGCGCGCCCTGAATGAACTGGTAGCCTATTTCCGCGATAAAACGCTGAACGAGCTGCCCGAGTTCGCCGGCCTCAATCCCAGCCTCGAACATTTCACGCGCATCTTTGCACACGCCTTCGCACAACGCATCCATGCGCCCAACCTGTCCAGCCTGATGGTCACCATCTGGGAGAACGACATCGCCTGGTCGGCCTATCGGCATGATCTGACTGCGCCGGCCAGTTAGAACCGCACCTCATGCGCGTTGGCCTGCTGATCTACGGCAGCCTGAACACAGTATCGGGTGGCTATCTCTACGACCGTATGCTGGTGGACACTCTGCGCCGGCATGGCGATGAGGTCGAGATCATCAGCTTGCCCTGGCGGACATATACCGCCCACTTGACCGACAACCTCAGCCTGACGCTGGCTCGGCGCTTACAGCGCTTGCGAGTGGATGTGCTGCTGCAAGACGAACTGAACCATCCTTCTCTGTTCTGGGTCAATCGGCGCCTGCGCCCATTGCGCTACCCAATCGTCAGCATTGTGCACCACCTGCGTTGTAGCGAGCAGCGCCCGGCCTGGCGAAACGCGGTTGTGCGCGAGATCGAGCGGATCTATCTGCACAACGTGGATGGCTTTGTGTTCAACAGTCAGACCACTGCCGCCAGCGTGCGCCGGCTACTCGCACACCGCTCGGCGGACTCGCGGATTGGCCATGGCGCGGACGCAGTAGAGCGCGTTGTAGCCCGCGCCATGTTGCGCCGGCAGCAGCCGGCCAGAATGCGTCTCTCCAACGCGCTTGACTTCTCGGTGGTGGCTTATCCCGCCGGCAATCGCTTTGGGCCGGCTATTGGCGAGGCCGATCTCATCGCGCGGGCCAAACGCCCCGGCCCGCTCCAACTGCTTTTCGTCGGCAACATCATCCCCCGCAAAGGGCTGCACACCTTGATCGACGCGCTGGCGCAATTACCGCGCGCGCTGTGGCAACTGGATGTCGTCGGGAACTTGCAGGTTGATCTTGGCTACACACAGCAGATTCGGCGTAAACTCGACCTACTGGAGCTGGCCGGCCAGGTCAAGCTGCTAGGGACACTGTCGGATACAGCACTGAGCGGGCTGCTGGCCAACAGCCATGCGCTGGTGGTTCCGTCATCATACGAAGGATTCGGCATCGTGTATCTCGAAGCGATGGGCTTTGGGCTGCCGGCGATTGCCAGCACTTCGGGCGCCGCCGGCGAGATCATCACCGACGGCGAGAATGGCTTTCTGACGCCGCCGGACAACGCCGACCACCTGGCGCAACGCCTCAAACTGTTGTGCCTGGATCGCGACCTCGTCTTGCGCATGGGTTTGGCCGCGCGGCAGCGCTATCTGGCGCACCCCACGTGGGAGGACAGCATGACGCACGTGCGCCAGATGCTCGAGCGGATCGCGGCGTGTTGGCCCGTCATCAACTCACAATCAGCACGACACAAGCGCCATGTTTGAAGCAAGTTTCATTCGTTATCTGGCCGCCAAGCGCACCGTCGATGACCGGGCGCTGAACCGCAATGTGTGGAACACACTGAGCGCCGCACTGCCGCCGGCTACATCCGACCGCCCCCTGCGCGTGATCGAAGTCGGCGCCGGCATCGGCACGATGCTAGAGCGTATGATCGCCCGCCGCTTGCTACGCCGTGCTGTGTACACCGCCATCGACGCCGAAGCAGCGAACATCGCCGAGGCGGCCCGCCTGTTGCCGTTGTGGGCCGGCGAGCTGGGCTATGCCGTCCACATGCCCTTGGCCGGCCTGGAAGCAGCCCAACGCGCGCAGTTGACTCGCTCAGAGGAAGATGCCGACATCGTGGTTGAACTGGAAACCGCCGACGTGTTCGACTTCATCGCGCGTCAGGCCGGCCGACAATCCTGGGACCTGCTCATCGCCCACGCCTTCCTCGACTTGCTCGACATCCCCAGCGCACTGCCCCAACTGCTCTCGCTGATCAGGCCGGGTGGGTTGTGCTACTTGACCATCAACTTCGACGGAGCCACCATTCTGCAACCGGAGATCGACCCGCCCTTCGATGCAGAGATCGAGCGGCTGTACCACCAGACGATGGACGAGCGCATCACCGCCGGCCGGCCTTCGGGCGACAGCCGGGCCGGCCGGCATTTGTTCGGCCTGCTAAAGGCAGCCGGTGTGCAGATTCTGGACGCCGGCAGCTCGGACTGGGTGGTGTTTGCCGGGCCAGATGGCTATCCGGCCGACGAGGCGTACTTTCTGCACTTCATCGTCGAGACGATGCGCGGCGCGCTGATCGACCACCCCGCGCTGGCCGGCCGGCGCCAGCAGTTCACAGCGTGGATCGAGCAACGCCGCCGCCAGATCGCCAAAAATGAGCTGGTGTACATCGCCCACCAGCTCGATTTCGTTGGCCTCGTTCGGTAGAGGCTCGCGATAGCACGTCGCTACGCCCCGGCTGCGCCACGTGCATCACCAATCAGACCCGTTTCAGCGACACGATGGCCGGGGCAAGGTCAAACATCCAGAAGCCTAGCGGCAAGCCAATAATGCTCATGCACAGCGCATAGGCCACGCTGAGCCACACGAAGCTGAGCCACCAGCCGACCAGCAAGAAGTAGAGCACGCGCAGCAAGAAATTCACTTCGGGCGCCTGGCGGACATACCCGCCCGGCGACACTTGCAAGATGCGCCGGCCGCGCAGCGCCATCACCTGCGGCACGTTATTCAGCATCGCCGCGCCCAGCGGCAGGCCGATCACCGTCAGCATCAGCACCCAAGCCACGATGACCCATGCGCCACCCAGCCACCAGCCGATGAAGAGAAAGTAGAGAATCTGAATCAGGCAGCCGGGCCGATTCGACTCTGCGTATTCAATCGTTCGATTCATGTCTCGTCCTCGCGTTAAAGCACGAACTCATCTCAAGCATTATGCCGGGCCGGCGCGCAAGCGCCTCTCAGCAGACCGACATCCGATTGACACGCGACTTCCACCACACCGCTAGCCAATGCGCAGAGCCGATGCGTAGAGAAAAGGGATTCCAGGAGTTTTGAGTCAAGTATCAGGCGGCCCTCAGCCGGCAGATCTACACTGCCTGGACATGGCAAATATTCTGGTCATCGGCGCAGGCGTGGGCGGGGCGACGGCAGCAGCCCTGCTGGCCAAAGCCGGCCACGCAGTCACCCTGCTCGAAGCGCATGTCTATCCGGGCGGCAGCGCCGGCACGTTCTATCACAAGGGCTATCGCTTTGACGCCGGCGCAACGCTGGCGGGCGGTTTTCACGCCGGCGGCCCGCACGATGTCGTGGGGCGCGCGCTGGGCATCGATTGGCCAGTGCAGCCGGCCGAGCCGGCCTGGCAAATCCACCTGCCCGACCGCACCGTGACACGCTGGGGCGAGCCGGCGCGCTGGCACACTGAAATTGCGCGCGCCTTCGCCGACGCCCCGCATCTCGATCGCGCGCTGGGTTTTTTCCGCGCCCTCGAAAACCTGAGTGACGCCGTGTGGGCGTTTGCCGCGCGCCGGCCGGCCTGGCCGCCGACTTCTCTGGCCGACCTTGTCCGCACCGCTCTGGCGTTGCGGCCAGATACACTGATCGCCCTACCCCACCTCTTCGAGACCCTGAGCCAGTGGGCAAGACGCAGCGGCGTGACCGGTCAGGCGCTTCAGACCTTTCTCGACGCACAACTGCTCATCAGCGCGCAGACGACTGCCACACATGCCAGCGCCCTGTTCGGCGCAGCGGCGCTTGATCTGCCGCGCAAGGGCGTCAACCATGTGCGGGGCGGGATCGGGCAGATCGCCGTTCAACTGGTCGATGCTGTGCGACGTTTCGGCGGTGAAGTGCTCTTCCGCCAGCAGGTGACCCGGCTCGAAGTGCAAGAGGGGCGCGTCGTGGCCGCGCACACCAACAAAGGGTTGCGCGTGGCTTGTGATGTATGTATCGCCAATCTCACGCCGTGGAATCTGGCGCAGTTGCTGGGCGAGGCGACGCCGGCTGCGCTCGCCCGCGAGACGCGCCAACGCCCGGCACAATGGGGCGCGTTTGTGGTGCATGCCGGCGTGGAAGCCGACGACGAGCTGACACCGGTGGATCATCACCAGGTGATCGGCGATTACGCCGCGCCGCTGGGCGAAGGCAATTCGATCTTTTTGTCGTTCAACATGCCGGGCGATACCACGCGCGCGCCGGCCGGTCACCGCACCCTGACAATCAGCACCCACACGCGGGCGGCAGATTGGTGGGCGCTGCGCAACAAGCCGGGCGGCCAAGCGGAATATGAGGCGCGCGCAGCCGAATATACCGAACGGCTGTTGAACCTGGCCGAGCGCGCAGTGCCAGGATTGCGCCGGCGCTTGCGCCTGGTGCTGCCGGGCACACCGGTGACGTATCAGTTCTTCACGCGCCGGCATTTGGGTGGCGTGGGCGGCTTTCCCATGACCAGCGTGTTCACTGCGCGCGGGCCGTGGACAGGCCTGCGCAACGCCTGGCTGGTGGGCGACAGCATTTTCCCCGGCCAGAGCACAGCCGGCGTAACAATGGGAGCACTGCGGGTGGTGGACGAGGTGCTGCGCGCATTGCCACGCGCGCGGGTCTGGCGCGCCGGCCTGAACGCCTATCCGGATAGCGGTTGACGATAGTTGTTACCGCAGAGACGTTGATGTTGCCAGCCAGAGATCGCAGCATTTCCTCTCGCGCAGAGCCATTCATCACGATCTTTCCCCCCCTGCCTACCCGCCCGGCGCAACTGTGGTGTATAGCGACATCGGCCTGCTGCTGGTCGGCTTCGCAGTTGAACACCTGAGCGGCACGACGCTGCGCGAAGCCGTGCGCAAGCGTGTCACGGCTCCGCTTGAGCTGAGCACGATCACCTACGGAGCGATTCCCTGCGCGATGGCCGCGCCAACCGAGTTCTACGCACACCACGGCCGGCGCATGTGCGGTGAAGTGCACGATGAGAATGCGTTTGCGTTCGGCGGCGTGGCCGGCCACGCCGGGTTGTTTGGGATTGCTCACGAGGTAACTGCTTTCGGCGAGGCGCTGCGCAGCGCTGGCGCGCGCGATTGTCGAATGCGTGTCGTCGGCGGCGGGCGCGTGAACACTGCGTGGCGCGCATTCACACTCGCTTCAGCGATGCCAGCGCCAGGTCGAACATCCAGAAACCCAAGCAGGACAACTGCTGAGCCGTTTTGCTACACAGCGCACAGGCCGGCCACCAACACATCTAGCGCAACCACATCTTCCATGCTGCCGGTCTTGATCGCCAGATCGGTCTCCATGACGGCAATATGGGCGCGCTCGAGTTGCGCCATGCTGAAGTTGCGGGCCTGACGGCTGAGCTTCTCGGCCACAAACGGGTGCAGCCCCAAAGTCTGGGCCAACTCAGCGGGTGCAAGGCGCTCATGCTCTTTGGCTTGAATGAGCAGGCGGGTCTGGCGCGCGATCATGGTCAGGGCGATGAGCGGCTGCTCGCCGCGACCCAGCACGCCGCGCAGGATGCGCAAAGCGGTTGCGCCATCGCGCGCGCCAATGGCATCCACAAAGCCAAACATGTCGGCTACCTGCTCGTCACTCACCAACGCCTCGACATCGTGCGCTTCGATGGGCCGGCCATTGGCATAGGCGACCAGCTTATCCAGCTCGGTGTCGAGTTTGCGCAGGTAGAGCTGGCTGTCCTCGGCAAAGTGATCGCGGTCGTTTTTGTTGCCACGGTGGATTTTGGTGGAGAGCAATTGCGCAGCCGGCCGGGCGATTTCGCCCCCCTTCAGCCGGGCACGCGCGACGATCCAGCGCGCCGGATCTTCTGGGAGGTCGAACAGCTTGACAAAGCCGCCTTTGCTCTTGTCCTGCGCCAGCTTGATGAGAGGATGCGTTGACGGCAGCGTTTCGTCTTCGGCGAAGACCAGGCCGGTATAGTCGGGCACTTCAGGCAAATAGGCGACCAGTTGCGCGATTGGGTCGCCCGATGAATCGGCTTTCGGTTTGCGCTTGCCACGCCCGGCCTGCGTCAACCAGTTGCGCACCACGACCAACCGCTTCTCGGTGAGAAAGGGCATGGCATCGGCGGCGGCCTGAATCTCCTTAAGCTGTACGGCGGCATCGAATGCTGTGTAGTTCAAGCTGGCGATGTCCGCCTGGCCCAGCTTCTGCTTCAGCCGGGCGATCTCCTCATCGCGGGTCAGCCCATCGGGGCCGTGAAAGACATACCACATTTGGATTTTGGATTGAGCGATTGAGCCATTGATCGTGAGCCATTGATTGTGAGCCATTGATCGATTGAGCAATTGACGATTGAGACATGTGCTGCTCAACACTCAGCACTCGTTACTCAGCACTCCGCACTCAGCACTCCGCACTCCGCACCCAGCACTCCGCACTCCGCACTCCGCACTCAGCACTCACAGGTAGCCATTCTGGCGATACCAGTCATAAGTCCGGCGGGCAGACTCGGCGAAGGGGATGGTTGTCAGGCCCAGGTCGCGGCGGGCTTTGGTCGAATCGAACCAGAAGGTTTCTGCAGCAAAGCGAGCCTGCTGGCCATCGAATGGAATGTCGAGGCGGGGAATGCGACGGACAAGATCGATCACGCCGGCCAGAGCGCGCATGACGACAGCAGGAATCGGCAGCGTTGGGCGCGGCCGGCCCACCACGTCGCACACGACGCCCAGCAGGTCGCGATGCCACAAGTTTTCACCGCCCAGGATGTAGCGTTCGCCGGCCCGGCCGCGCTCTGCGGCGGCGATGCAGCCGGCGCACACATCCGCCACGTCGATCACACACACGCCGCCAGGTGGATAGAACGGGATACGCCGGCGTGCGGCTTCGACAATGATGCTGCCGCTGATGAGATTGACATCGCGCGGGCCGATGATAACGGCCGGATTGACAATGACCACATCCAACCCGTCGGCGACACATGCGCGCGCATGGTTTTCGGCCAGCACTTTGCTATAGCCATAATGGAACTGCTCTGGCCTCAGGTTGAACTGTGCCGATTCGTTGACCGGCTGACCGAACGGAGGCCGGCCCAGCGAGGCCACGCTGCTGACAAGCACCACGCGCCCCACGCCGGCTTCACGCGCGGCGCGCAGCACATGGCGCGCGCCGTCCACGTTCACGTGATACATGCGCTGGGGGCCTGTGCGCCAGTAGTCGGCCACCGCTGCGGCATGGAAGACAACGTCCACGCCGCGCATAGCCGGCAATAAAGAGGCCGGCTCGGTGATGTCGCCCACGACGGATTCATACGTCAGGCCCTGCAATGCTTTGAGCGAGGAGGTCTTGCGATGCAGGGCGCGCGCTTGCCAGCCGAGTTGCGTCACTGCTTCAACCAGATTTGCACCCAGAAAGCCAGTGGCGCCGGTGATCAATGCTCTCATTGCGCACAATGATAGCGGATGGCGCGTAGGGGGATAGGATAAAGAACAATGAATTCAGTGGCGCAAGATTAATCTTGCGCCACATAGTCCCGCACCTGATCGGGCGCAACAACGCGAATCGCCGGGTCGCCCTGATACCAGCCGATCGTCCCCACAATCGCCACGCGCTGACCGACGCGATACATCTGCTCAGGCGGAGCGGGGAAGTTGCGCCAGTGCTCGCGGGCGATGATCGCCTTGAAGCTGCCCTGATGCGGGTTGCTGAAGCCGAGCAGCACCTGCTTGCCGTTGTTAAACACGTAGCGCAGCGCGCCGGTCACCGTTACCGTCCGGCCGGCCCAGGCGCGCGCTTCGGCATAGTCTATTGTGGATTTTGGATTTGAGGTTTGGGATTGCAGATATGGCGATGGGGTGTTGGCGGTGCGAAGGACATCGCGCACGCGATCTGCTGATTGCGCCATAGGCATTTGCGGGTTGCCGCTGGTGAGCGCCACAATCGCGCCATCGGCGCTGCGGAAGTAGAGGGCATCGTTGCTTACCACCCAGGTGGCGTACTCGCTCCAGTACTGGTCGTACACCGAACCCTGGCCGTAGTAGATGTAGAAGCCGAAGTCGTAGGGGCGCGTGTTGTACAGGCTACTGGCGCAGTAGTGCGTGGCAGCGTTGAAGGCGCACCCGCCAGTATCCTGCGACGTGGCCACGGTCGAGAGGCGTTGTGAGGTGATCTTGTTGCTGAAGCTGCCGCGCGCGTCGGAGCGGTCGAGGATGCGCAACGCGAAGCCGGCCTCCCAGTGGCCGCCGAACAGGTAGTCGCCGGCCACACTGACGTTGGGCTGCTCGTCGGTGAGCAGGTAAGGATTGCTATCGCCGGGCGGCCAGTCGAAGGCGATAAAGCGCACGTCGCCGGCCTGCAAACCGCTCACCGTGCTGCCGTCCAGCACCATCTCGCCAAAGTGCGAGTCCCAGCGCTCATCGTACGCATGTTTGGCGCGGATGATGATGTACACCACGTCTTTGCCACTGGGCAGGCGCTTGACCACCGGCTGCGGCCCCATCGGCAGGTAATCGTTGTCGCCGTAGCCGCCATGCCCCACGTTGGCGATGAACGGGACGCTGCCATCGTCCAGGTCGAGCGCAAACAGCGCGCGGTGACAAGGGTTATCCTGCAACAACTGGCGCATGGCGGCGTTGGTCTGTGGCCAGTCTATCCACAGCCGCTGCCAGGGCAGGCGCACCTTGACCAGCACATAGCCGGCGTTCTCGGCCACCACCGGCCAGCCGTAACGGAACTGGGTTGGGTCGCCGAAGTTGCATCCGGCAGGCACGGGCCGGCTGGCCCACTGTTGCCCGCCGTCGCTGTTGCGGATGGCGCGCACGAACAGGTCTGGCTCGGTGGCGACGAAGATCAGGTCGCGCGAGGGTGAGTAGGCTGGCGGCACGGCCACGGTCAGGGTGGTAGCCACGGTATGGGTCCAGATGCCCTGCAAGGTGAGCTTGTTCACAGCGTGGACGCGCCGGCCCATCGCAAACACCACACGATCGTCGAGCAGGGCCGGCGGCAATGGCAATGCACTGGCCTGGTCGGTGATGAACTGGGCAAGCACTGCGCCGTCGGAGGCGCGCAGTTTGTAGAGCCGGCCGTTGGCCGAGACGACAAAGACGGATTGGGTGTCGGGGTCGTAGGCCACGGTGGAACGCACGTCGCCGATGCTGTTGCGCTGCCAGAGCTGCTGGCCGGTGGTTTCGCTGAGGGCAAACACGCCGTCGTTGCCGGCGGCGATATATACCCGCCCGCCGCCGGTGACCGGCTGGACGTTGCGCGGCAGCGTGCCGCCGGTGGTCACTTTGCTCACGCCGCCGCTGGGCGACACGCCGTTCCAAATCCAGCGCAGTTTCCAGGGGTAGGCCGGCGCTTGCGGCGCATAGCCGGTGCGCTGGGCGTCGTGGGCGTGCTGGCTCCATTGGGTGATTGCGCCGCCGCTCTTGAGCGTCAGGGGCAGGTAAAGTAGGGATGGGGTGGGCGTTACCTGAGCTGGAGCAACGGCGGAGGCATCCCTCATCACGATGCGGAAGCCCAACAGGCCCGCAAAAAAGAATAACGCCAGCACGCTGATTTTCTTCATCTGTTCTCACCCATTATCACGTAACACGGGCTTTAGCCCATTCGTGGCAGACCGTGACACAGGCTCCAGCCCGCGCGCCTGTGGCAGGCTGTCGCAGGTCGTAACGCCGGCTTTAGCCTGTGTGCCCATCGCTCGCAACAGGCCGAAGTTCTGCATCATGCCGCGCACCTGTAACAGGCTGTCGCAGGTCGTAGCACAGGCTTTAGCCGGCGTGCCCATCGCTCGCAACAAGCCGAATCTCTGCGTCACGCCGCGCGCATGTAACAGGCTGTCGCAGGTCGTAACGCCGGCTAAAGCCGGCGTGCCCATCGCTCGCAACAGGCTGAAGTTCTGCATCATGCCGCGCACCTGTAACAGGCTGTCGCAGGCCGTAACGCTGGCTTTAGCCTGTGTGCCCATCGTTCGCAACAAGCCGAATCTCTGCGTCACGCCGCGCGCCTGTGGCAGGCTGTCGCAGGTCGTAGCACCGGCTTTAGCCGGCGTGCCCATCGCTTGCAACAGGCCGAATCTCTGCGTCACGCCGCGCGCATGTAACAGTCTGTCGCAGGTCGTAGCACCGGCTTTAGCCGGCGTGCCCACCGCTCGCAACAGGCTGAAGTTCTGCATCGGGCCGCGCGCATGTAACAGGCTGTCGCAGGTCGTAGCACCGGCTTTAGCCTGTGTGCCCATCGCTCGCAACAAGCCGAATCTCTGCGTCACGCCGCGCGCATGTAACAGGCTGTCGCAGGTCGTAGCACCGGCTTTAGCCGGCGTGCCCATCACTCGCAACAGGCCGCGCGCCTGTGGCAGGCTGTCGCAGGTCGTAGCACCGGCTTTAGCCGGCGTGCCCATCACTCGCAACAGGCCGAAGTTCTGCATCATGCCGCGCGCCTGTGGCAGGCTGTCGCAGGTCGTAGCACCGGCTTTAGCCGGCGTGCCCATCGCTCGCAACAGGCCGAAGTTCTGCATCATGCCGCGCACCTGTAACAGGCTGTCGCAGGTCGTAGCAGGCTGAAGCCTGCGTTACGTCTCTGCAACATAGGTGAAAGGCCAATCGGCTGCATTTTCTACCAAGCCGGCTTTGACAGGATTGTTGATGATGTAGGCAATGATGCGCTCGCATTCTTTTTTGTCTCGGACCACGTGATCGTAACTCTCCGGGGTCCAGAATGGCCCGCTGCGGCCTAACATCTGATTACAAAATCGCGCCGTGCGACCCTTGAGCAAGCGTAAGGCATGGTTCAAAGGCGTGTGGTGCTGGCCCGAAGCCAGGCGCGGGGGATCAGGGATGCCCTGTAAGTCGAGCAGGAGGTGGACATGATTGCTCATGATGCAATAGGCCAACAAGGCATAGTGCGTCGGATGCAAGGCACGGATTTCACGGGCGACGACGTTTGCTAGGCATGGGTCAGCAAGCCAATGAGGTCCGCCAGCGGCCCGGTCGAGGGCGGCATCGTAGCGGGCAAAGATCCGCTTTTGGAGTTTGTAGATTTCCTCACCCAGGAATTGGCCTTGAAGACGCTGCCGCAGCAAAGCCTCTTCGTGTTCGTACGCTTGCCGCAGGCGTTCGAGAACCTGCTGCGGCAGACTGCCCGCCAGGCGAAAGGTGACAAAGTATGTGGCATCCGGCGGATGGTAGTGTGGTAAGTTGCGACGGTAAAACGTCTCGCTCATGAGCGCACTCTTGGCTTGTTGGCGACGCCACAGGCTGTAACACGAGCTTCAGCTTTTCACAGGCTTCACAGGCTCAAGCCTGGGTTACGCCTGTGCTACGTTTGCAGTGGCGCAGGCTGAAGCCAGGGTTGTTGTGCTCAAAAACGTTTGACAACAGCATCGTAAATCGGGCCGTTGTTCGGCCCGCCCACCCGGCGCTGGCCGTGGCTCGGCCCGCCGGAAGCGCCGGAGCTATCCAGCACCGTCGTCCCGCTGCCCTCGTCGAAGTGATACAAGCCCACGGTATTCGCGTCCGGCGCGAAGGGCGCGCTGGGCGGCGTGAACGCCCCCGTGTAACGCACCACGTTCGATAAGCGCACCTCATCCACCCATCCGCTGAACGAGGGATACGCGTTCGGGTCGTAGTCGTGCTTCTCCGCGCCGATCACCAGATACGGCTCGTTGGGCCAGGGCACGCTGCGCCCCACACGATAGGAGATGTCGCCCGCCGGCCCGGAGTAACTGCGCGACAGCGCGCCGTTGATGAAGATGCGCATCTCGCCATTTGTGCGGCGGGTGACGGCGATGTGATGCCACTGGTTGGCCGCCAGGGTGGTCGTGCTGCAAATGCTGTAGCCGGCGCTGCCGTTGTGCACGCCAAAGGCAATCCGCCCGCCGTAGAGCGAGACGCCAAAGTCGCCGTAGTCGGGCGCGCCGAAGATGTCGCGGTCGAAGATGATGTTGCCGTTGATCCAGGCGTCCTCGCCCTCGCTGCATGCCCCGCTGGTGTTCTCGCCGGGGGCGAAGCGCAACCAGAACTCCAGCGTAAAGTCGGCAGCGCCGATGTTGACCGGCAACGAGACGCCAAGTGTGTTGCTCATGGGGATTTTGACGCGGTCAATGTCGCCGCTGCCGGTGCCGAAGAAGCGCAACGCATACGTCGCGCCGCCTGGGGTGTTGGTCGGCGTTGGCGTGGGGGTCGGGGTATTCGTCGGCGTCGGGGTCGGCGTGGGTGTATTGGTGGGTGTTGGTGTGTTGGTCGGCGTTGGCGTGGGGGTCGGGGTATTCGTCGGGGTTGGAGTTGGCGTGGGTGTGGGCGTCGGCCCGGCCGCGTCATGCTGCACAATCGGCAGCCAGGCGCGCGGCGTCAGCGTTGTATCCGCGGCGGCGGCCCGGACGCGCCCGGCATCCATGAGCGGCGGGCCGGCGTAGGCCGGTTGGGCCGGCCGGGCGTGATCCGCCGTCGCTGCGACGAACAACGCAGCGCACACCAGCCAAGAACTTATCAGGACAAAGCCCACTTGTGCGCGAATCTTCATGGCCAGCCCCTGTCTTCATCCGCCCAACATGCCAGCGCCAAAGCACACAGCGATTTGAGCGGCAGCCGAGTGATGATTCACTGTTGTGCGTTGCCCCATCTTACTCGCTTTCGCCCCTTTTCGTGTAAGGGGGACACCGCGAAGATCGGTTTTGTAGCGCAGATGAACGGGGCGGATGGAGAGACATCCGCCCCGTTCGGTGAGCGCACCCTATTTATTGCATCGGGCGTAACACAACAGGCAGATACACGCGCGGCGTCAGCTCTGGTGGACGCATGGCAATTGGTATGAAGGCGCGCCACGGCGTGATCTCAACCTCGCCTGCCTGACGGGTCAACGTGGTGTTGCGGTAGCTCACCTGCATCGCGTTGACCACCGTGTAGGACTGGGCTAGCGGCGTGTTCGCCCCGGCGCGCACGGTCACCGTCATCACTACCCGCTCGCCCGGCAGCACGCTCACGTTCTGCCACACCAGCACACCACCGCTGGTCGCGTCTGGCGTCGGAGAGGCCGCTTCCAACGTCAGCCGTCCGTCCAGCACGTCGGTCACCGTAGCCGTCGCGGTCACGTTCCCGCTGTTGCTCAACGTCAACGTGTAAGTGATCAGGTCGCCCACCCGCGCCATTGCTGCACTGCCAACCTTGGCCGTCTCGATATTGACCAAGTTGGGCCGGTCCTCACTGTCGCACGGCAAGTCCCAACACTCCACCGGCTCATCCGGTCCCAAGTTGTCCGCCGTCCATGTAAAGCTGTTGACCACAGTCCCGGTGGCGCTCACCACAGCGGCATACACCGTGACCTCCACCGACTGGCCGGCCGGCAAGCTGGCACAGCTCACCTGGACCGTGTTGCCGGCGCTATTGTCAACGCAGCCGCTCGGCACGCTGACACTGCTCAGTTGTAACTGCGATGGCAGCACGTCGGTGATCAGCAAGTTCGTCAGTGCCACGCCGGTCTGGTTGGTCACCACCAACGTGTAGGTCACCGGCGCATTCTCGCTCAGTTCACCCACGCCCAGCTTACGCCCGATGCTGCCCCGCTGTGGATCGCTGCCGCCGCACGGCGCATTC
Organism: Candidatus Roseilinea mizusawaensis; assembly: GCA_016841965.1. Classification (GTDB taxonomy): domain Bacteria; phylum Chloroflexota; class Anaerolineae; order J036; family Brachytrichaceae; genus Roseilinea; species Roseilinea mizusawaensis. The sequence continues at coordinate 138,612 of JAEANN010000053.1, forward strand.
ACGCAGTCGTTCGACACATTATCGGGAAACGGCCACTGCTCCGCCGTCCAACGGAAGCGGTTGACCAGCGTCTGTCCTGCCGCTTCGGGCTGCACGCGCGCGGTGAAGACTACGCGGGCCGTGTCGCCGGCGGACAACGCAGCACACAGTATCCGCGCCGTGTTGCCCGTGCTCTGATCGGTGCATCCAGCGCTCACGCTCTCCACCGCCACCAACGCCAGGCCGGCCGGCAAGCTGTCGGTGATGCGCACGTTGGTCAGCGTGATCGCGTTGGTGTTGGTCACCGTGAGCGTGTAGCGCACGGTGTCGCCCACATACAGCCCGCCGTTGTCGGTCGCGTCCTCCGCCACTTTGTCGGCCTGCAGCGGCCCAATCGGCGGCTCCGGAGGCCAGTAGGTATCGTCGTTGTTACACGGCGCATTCACACATCCACCCGGCAGGTTGCCATTGCCTTGATCGCTGCTCCACGTGAACGTGTTGGTGATCGTCTGGCCGGCGGCAGAGGCATTGACCGTCGCCGTAATCACCACGACCACACCCACCGATGGCGCTACCTCAGGGCACAGCACAGCAGCCGTGTTCCCGCTGCTCTGGTCGGTGCAGGTCGCCGGCGGCTGCACGCCAACCAGCGTGAGCTGGATCGGCAACACATCGGTGATCCGCACGTTGGTCTGCGTAATGGCCATGGTGTTGGTGAAGCGCAGGGTATAGCGCAGGGTATCGCCTGTGAAGAACCCACCGTTGCTGGTGATGTCCTCGCCTCGCTTGTTCAGCCGCGCCTTTGGCTCCGGCTGAGCGCCGCCGCACGGCGCGTTGACACAACTGCCGCCCGGCTGCTCGCCGGCCAACTCATCCGCGCTCCACGTAAAGGTGTTCACGATGTTCTGCCCCGCCGCCGTCACCGTCGCCGTGAACACCACCCGCATCGCCTGGCCGGCCCCCAGCGCCGGACACAGACCCAGCACCACGCCGCTCGACTCGCCGGCGTTGCACCCCGCCGGCGTCACCGATTCGATGCCGTTGAACTGCAACCCCGCCGGCAGCACGTCGGTGATGCGCACGTTGGTCAGCGTGATCCCCGTGTTGTTCGTCACCGCCAGCGTGTAGCGCACCGCGTCGCCCACGTACAACCCACCGTTCGCATCCAGGTCTTCGCTCACCTTGGCAGCCGGCGTGGCGTCGTTCTGCGCGCGATAGCCATACCGCACCTGACCGGCCAGCGGCGCCACCACGTTCACCGTCTGCACATACGCCTGCCACCCCGGCGCCACCAGCGCCTGCCCGCCGAGCTGCGGCGCCGTTACCACCCATGTCCCGGAGATCAGCCCCGTGAACGCCACGTAGCCGGCCGCGTTCGTCGTGCCCACCAGCACGCTCACCCCGTTGCTGGCCGTCACCGCCTGGCCGGCAAACAGGCTCGCCGTCGCAGCCGGGTTGTCCGCGTTGTACAGCCGCACCACGATTCCCCCGCGGCCATCTGCAATCTCCGAGCAGCGCAGCACAAACGCCGCCCCGCCGGAACCGTTCGCCGGCACCGTCACCGCCACCGGGTTGACATTGCCGGGCGCTACCAACGTCAGCCCTGCGTCCATCAACGTCACGGTATACACCCCAGGCTGGCTCACCTCTGTCGCCCAGCCGCCCCCGCCATCGGTCGCCTCCAGCGTGTTCAGCGCAGGCCCTTCTACCGTGAACGGCGCCAGCGGGAACGGCTGTCCATCCTCGCACTGCGCATCCACCCACAGATACTGCGTGTCCTGGTTGCCGATGTAGCGCAGCCCAAAGTGAATGTCCGTGAAGTCGCTGCCGATCACGGCCAGCCGCCGCCGTTGATCCGGCGTCGTCCGCACATAGCCGGCCGGCGTCTCGATGCTGACCGTGTAATAGCCGGTCGCCTCCAGCCCGCCAAAGCTGTAGTCCCCCAGCGCGTCCGTCGTGGTGGTGCTGATCGCATTCGTCGGCTGCGTCAGCGTCACCGGCACCGCTGCCACGCCGCTCTCGCCCCCATACTGCCCCAGCGGCGCTACGTCGCTGTACACCCGCCCTGCAAACACCGATGTGGAATCCACGCTGAACGGGTAGCTCGCGCTCGCCGCGCTCTGGTTGCCCGCCCGGTCAATCGCCACCACGCGGGCGATGTAATTGCCGTCGTCCAGCGCCACATTGACCGTCCCGTTCGTCGTCGGCGCCGTGACGTCATATTGCGTCACCACGCTGTTGTCCGGGCGCAGGATGAACACCCGGTACGTCTGCACCCCCGATCCCGTCGTCGGCTCGCCGGGGTCGCTGCTGGCGCTCCAGGTCACGTTCGGCGTGCGGCT
>JAEANN010000052.1 GCA_016841965.1 Candidatus Roseilinea mizusawaensis
ATTGTTATCTATTTCCCTAATGGGCTTTTAATGGTAATGTTGTGTCTCTCAACGCAATAACCAAATTTGTGGCGGCCCCCCCGTACGGGCGCGCGCTAGGGCGCGCGCTACTGGGCGCAGTATCTGACGCCATGCAGAGGGGCACTGTCGTGTCAGAAGCAGCACTCGGCTTGCCGCGGGCTGCCCGGCCTTTGATAGTGTCGGCGCTTCAGCATTTCCTCAGCCGGCCGATTGTCTACGTCACTTCCTGCGTGGATGCCGCGCGCATCAACGTCGACGCGCTGAGATCACTCGCAGCCCCCGACGCACACCGCGACGCCGGCGCGGTGCGGCGTTTTGCAGAGCCAAATACCGCCTTCTATGACACCGTGCCGCCTGTGGCCGACATCATTGCCCAGCGCAGCGCGGTACTGGCCTGTCTGGCCGTCCCGGCTGCCAGCGCCGTTCCTCCAGTGATCGTCACCAGCCCCCGCGCACTGATGCATCCCACGTTGGCAGTCTCGCGCTTCAAAGCTGCCATGCGTGTTATTCAGCAAGACCAAACGCTGGCCCTCGAATCGACACTGGCCCACTGGATCAGCATCGGCTACGACAGCCAGCCGGTGGTGGAACAAATCGGCGCATTCAGCCGGCGCGGCGGCATTGTTGACGTATGGCCGCCCAGTCTGCCATGGCCGGCCCGCATCGAACTGTTCGGCAATCAGATCGACTCGATCCGGCTGTTCGACCCCGGCACACAACGCAGTGAGGATCGCATCCAGCGCGTCGTGATTACGCCGCTGGAAACCGGCGTCGGCAATGCATCGGCCGACACCCCGCCGGCGCTGGCGTCGCTGGTCGATTACCTGGGCGAGAGCGGCCTGCTGGTCATCGACGACGAAGAGGAACTGCGCGAAGCGTGGCTGGAACTGGAGGCGCGCGCGCGACGCGAACGCGACACCATCGGCGACCCCGCATTGATCACCACGCCGGGCTACCTCACATGGGACGCTTTCCAGACGGCGCAGCGCCGGCAACGCGCGAGCCTGATTCTGGGCCAGGGCCTCGACGCGCGCGCCAGGCTGACGGCCTCGCCCCTAGCAGCGCTGTTTACGCCGGCGCCGCATTTCGCCGGCCAACTCACACCGCTGCTCGACTATGTGCACACACACACTGCCCCCCCCGACCCACCGCGCTCTCTCATCATCATTTCGCGCCAGGCCCGGCGACTGGCCGAAGTGTGGTCCGAACGGTACACGCCGATCGCCGCCGCAGACACACTGAACGCCCCGCCCGAAGGGTCGCCCACTTTTGTGACCGGCGCGCTGCCCGCCGGCTTCATCTTCGAAGGAGAAGACGCGACCAGAAATTTCATCCTGCTGACCGACGCCGAGATCTTCGGCCATGTCCGCCCGGAGCCGTGGATCGCGCCGCGCAAAAGCCGGCCGGCCCCCGAGCGCGCGTTCTCTGACTGGCAACCCGGCGACGCAGTCGTCCACGAAGACTACGGCATCGGCATCTATCGCGGCCTGGTGAAGCTCACCGTCAACACCGGCACACCTCAAGCCCCGGTGGAAGGCGAGCGCGAATATCTGCTGTTGGAATACGCCGAGGGTGACCGGCTGTACGTGCCGCTGCACCAGCTCGACCGCATCGCGCGCTATGTGGGCAGCGACGATTCGCGGCCGGCGCTGAACAAGCTGGGCACGCCGGACTGGACGCAAACCAAACACCGCGCGCGCGGCGCGGCCGCCGAAGTGGCCAAAGAGATACTGGCGCTGTACGCGCAGCGCGAACTGGCAACTGGGCGCGCGTTCGGCCCAGACACGCCCTGGCAAGCCGAGCTGGAAGCCAGCTTCCCCTATGTCGAAACCGAAGACCAGATGCGCGCCATCGCCGAGGTCAAAGCCGACATGGAGCGCGCCCGGCCCATGGATCGACTCATCTGCGGCGACGTGGGCTATGGCAAAACCGAAGTCGCGCTGCGCGCCGCATTCAAGGCCGTGCAATACGGCGCGCAAGTCGCCGTGCTGGTGCCCACGACTGTGCTAGCACAACAACACTGGGTGACATTTGTCAGACGCATGGCGCCGTATCCGGTGAACGTCGAAGTGTTGTCGCGCTTTCGCTCGCCGACGGAAAAGCGCGCGGTGCTGGAAAAACTGGCCGAGGGCAGCGTCGATATCATCATCGGCACACACGCCCTGCTCAGCAAGCGCGTGCGCTTCAAGCAGCTTGGCCTACTCATCATCGATGAAGAGCAGCGCTTCGGCGTCAAGGCTAAGGAAAAGCTCAAGCAACTGCGCACCGGCGTAGACGTGATCACCCTGACCGCCACGCCCATCCCGCGCACACTGTACCTCAGTCTGAGCGGCATTCGCAGCATCAGCCGGATCGAAACGCCGCCAGCCGAGCGACTGCCCATCATCAGCTACATCGGCCCGTTCGACGACGCCATTGTGCGGCAGGCCATTCAGCGCGAACTCGACCGCGACGGGCAGGTGTTTTTTGTCCACAACCGCATCAACTCGATCTATCTGATGGAGCAGAAGCTGCGCCGGCTGATCCCCGAAGCAACGCTGGCGATTGCGCACGGCCAGATGGATGAGAAGCGCCTGGCGCGCATCATGACCGACTTTGCCGACGGAAAGATCGACATCCTACTCTGTACCAACATCATCGAGAACGGGCTGGACATCCCCAACGCCAATACCATCATCGTCGATCGCGCCGATCACTTTGGACTGGCCGAGTTGTATCAGTTGCGCGGTCGCGTCGGGCGCTCGACCACGCAGGCCTATGGCTACTTCCTGTACGATCGCAAGTCGCGCATGACCCCCGAAGCGCGCGAGCGGCTAAACACGTTGCGCGAGATCGCCGGCCTGGGCGCCGGCTACATGATCGCCATGCGCGATCTGGAACTGCGCGGCGCGGGCGATATCCTGGGGCCAAGGCAAAGCGGACATGTGTCCAGCATCGGGCTGGACTTGTACACGCGATTGCTCGCGCGCGAGGTCAGCGTGCTGCGCGCGCTGCGCGACGGCGCGCCACTGCCCCGCCCAGAACCGCAGCCGGTCACCATCGACCTGCCGCTGACAGTCAGCCTGCCGGAGAGCTACGTGGGCGATTCTACGCTGCGCGTGCAACTCTACCGGCGCATCGCCAGCCTCGACAGCGAGGAGAAAGTGCAGCAGTTTGAGGATGAACTGGCCGACCGGTTTGGCAAATTGCCCCAGCCGGCGCTGAACCTGACCTACCAGGCGCGCTTGAAGCTGCACGCCACCGCGCTCGGCGCGCAATCAATCACCACCGAAGGCAATCGATTTGTCGTGCGCGCCGATGTCATCGAAAAGCTGGATCGGGCCGCGGTCGAACGACTGCTGGGAGAAGGGGCCATCGTCGGACGGCGACAACTCAGCTTTGCGCGTAGCGGGCCGGCTGATCTCTGGAAAAGGCGGTTGATGGATGTCTTGGCCGGCCTGGCAGAACTGGCTCGCCCACTCACCGGCGCTGCCGAGTCCTGAGGAACCAGACGCACCAAACACCTGTTCAAAAGCCTGCCCGAACCCTATAATGCCCGCCGAGTTTGAGTGGGATCCAATCCCCCGCGGGATAACAGCCAAAATGTTCATCGAGTTAATTGCAAGAGGCGTTTTACTCGGCCCGCGCGGCATCTTGCTGTGTCGCAATGCCGGCATGGACTACACCTACCTGCCCGGCGGCCACGTCGAGTTCGGTGAGTCAGCTACTGCCGCGTTGGAGCGCGAGATTTTCGAGGAACTGGCGCTGCACGCCAAAGCCGGAAACTTCTTGGGGGTGATCGAACACACATTCACGCAGGCGGGGGTCGCCCATCACGAGATCAGCCTGGTGTTTGAGTTGACCGGCAGCGCAATCGCGCGGCGGGCGCGCTTAACGCCGGCCGAAAGCCGGCTTGAATTTGTCTGGCAGCCGTTGCACACTCTATCCGAGGCCAATCTATTGCCCCGCCCTCTGCGACAGTTGGTCCCGATCTGGACACGCGGCAAGCACGCGCCATTTCACAGTGATATGATCGGCGACACAAAAAGCAAGGCGTAATGCGCGGCATACGCCCAACAACAGCAGGTCGCCTGTCGCCGTTGTCAACCACGTTTCAACATTTCATGTCGTGCACATGAGGAGTTTTGCATCAACATGGCCAATGTCAGCCCCGAACTGCTCGAAATTCTGCGCTGCCCGTATTGCGTATCCGGCGCCACCCGCCAGCCGGGTGACGATCCCGGCCGGCTAACCCTGTACCGCGATTTTTGGTTGGTCTGCCAGACCTGCCCCCGCAAATATCCCATCAGGGAAGGCATCCCCATCATGCTGATCGAAGAAGGGGACAAATGGAGCGGGGTCAACGTTGAAGACTTGCCGGTTCCGCCACCCACAACTTGACGGTTGCAGAGATTGACGATTCCAGCAGCGCAGCCCCAATCGTCACAATCGTCTGTCAATTTGATGTCACTTTGATATACGCATGCGTTTGCTGAAGGGTCTCACGGTATTGCTGGCAATCGCAGGCACAGCCGCGCTCGTGCTGGCGTCACAGGCCACAGCCCGGCCGTTCACAGTGATCGCCGCCATCTCTCCCTCCATGAACTTTGCCTATGTGCGCATCGAAGGGGTGGTGGTGGATTACCCCAGCCTTGCACCCGAACAAGACTACTTGTCTTTTCGGGTGCGCGATGCGAGCGGCGAGCTGCGCGTGTCGGCCTATCGATCCACCGTGAGCGCGTTACTCGACGCCGGCCGGCTGCCCATGCCCGGTGACCGAGCAACTCTGGAAGGCACGCTGCGCGTGCGCGACGATGAGCCGTCGCTCACCCTCAACATGGCCGAGGCGCTATCATTGCGCGCCGGCGAGGCCCAGACTATTGATCTGGCGGCGCTCGACGCACTGCCGCTGGGCGGGCGCGCCACAGTGGCCGGCCAGGTGCGTCGCGTGCGCACCGCCGGCGAATCCCTGCGCATCATGACCCTTCGCCAGGGCGACACCGAAGCCGATGTGCTGATTCCGTTGAGCCTGCGCGCCGTTTTCGGCCCGCCGCCCGAAATCAGCGCCGGCGACTGGTTGACTGTCACCGGGGGGGTCGGCGAATATCGCGGGCGCCGGCAGGTAATGCCCGCCAGCGCGAATGCATTGACGATCACACATGGCAACCCCCAACTGACCGCGCAACGACTGGATATCCGCCCGATCGGCGCATTGAACCGCGATCTAATCGGCCATTGGGTGGCGACCCAAGGGCAGATTGTGCGAATTCGCGAAATGAACAGCGGCGCGCTGCTGGAGATTGAAGACGCCGCCGGCGACCAGACAACCATTGCCGCATTCGGGGCATGGTTAACCTGGCCCTTCTCACAGACCATCACGCTGGGCGATCGGATCATGGCGCAGGGCGCGCTCATCGACTATAAGGGTAAGCTGGAGATCCAACCGCAGTTGCCGATCGACCTGATTTGGCTGCAAGACGATTGAGCGGCATGACAGGCTTTAGTCCGTCAACAGCAACTCGACCGAGTATACCTGGGTGCGCACACCGTGCCCCTCTGCATAGACCCAGATCGAGCGAATCTGTTGCACGCCACCCGGCATCGTCGCGAGCAAGTCCTCTGATTCGAACAACTCGCGCTGGCCTAATCGCACTGCAACGTGCTTGTTGCGCGGGAGAGGAGCCGTAATAATCTCGTCGGGCAGCGCATCGTTGGGAATGCCATCTGCATAGAAACCCTGCGTCCATTCGCGTTCTGCGCCGCTTCCATCGGCGTAGATGATCTTGAGCAGCAGCGGGCACTCGCTGCCATAGCCGCCGCACACGGCCAACTCCTGGTACAGAATGGCAAACTCGATGCGTGCCTGCAGAGATCGCCGGCCAGACACGACTTCCTCAATCTGTTGCCACACGCCTGTCCGGCCCCACCCCAGCCCCTTCCCAGAGCGATCCAAAAGCAGTGAGGGACTTTCACTCGATCCGATGACGCTCACCTTGCCCGGCAGGCCGCCGCGCGGCGACACGTCGGCAATGGTTTGCCAGTCCACCTGCAGGGGGTCTTTGAACTGACCATTGATGACCAGATTGCGCGCCGGCGGCAAAATGCCCTGCAGTCCGCCGTCTCGAGTCACAGCCGTCCGTTGGTCATTCCTCAGCACGAGCATCTTGTTCTCGCGCGTTGAAACCACCCAGGCAGCGCCTTCGCGCGCAACGATGGCAGTCTCGTCGGCAGACGCCTCGAAGGAATACGAGCCGCTATCAAGCGTGGTCGATGCCAGATCGGTTTGCACCACCAGGCGCACCCGGCGTTGGGGCGGATGGCGATGCTGCACCTGTATGCGACCGGACGCCAGACGCAGAACGAAAACGGCCGGTGAAGCGGTCAGGTCCTGAAAACGCGGAATGCGGGCCTGTTCGATGGTGAGGCGGGCGCCGGCATACAACTGCACCCTGACAACCTCGTCGTCAGGCGTCTGAGCGGGTGCGATAGTGAGCAAGGCTTGAGATTGGGCGTCGTCGTCGACAGCCGCCGAACATCCCTCTTCGAGCGGGCGGCCTTCCTGCCCCACCACGCGCGCATCGGCTTCACGGGCCGGCGGGCAATAGGCGATGGTGCGGCCGGCCTGCAGCTTGACTGTCATCGCCGGCGCCACGGTGGCGGTGTTGATAAACGACCAGGCTGCCGCCGGCACACCAACGCCGATGGCGCAACACACCAGGAACGACGCGATCAGCACCGTCCAGGCCAGGCGTTGGGGAGAACTGCGCATCTGTTAATTGTCAAGCTGGAACATTCAGCTTGGGACCGAGTGCGGGGCACGATGCCGGCGTGTTAATTCCGCAAGCCCCACTTCCAGCGCGACATCCCCCACCGCTCACGGCGCTCGATGTGGCTGGTGGTTTGCTGCCCGCGTTGGTGCTCGACCAGTGTGGCGGCAATGGCGGCAATATCGCGGTGGGGCGGCTCCTGTTCCTCAAGTGCAAATCGATCCTCGACAAAGCGCGTATCGAACGTGCCGGCCTGAAAGCGCAAGCTGCCGATAAGTTGCAAGTGGAACGGAATGTTGGTTTTGACGCCCATCACGCGAAATTCGCTCAGCGCGCGCCGCATGCGCATCACTGCTTCGGCGCGCGTATCACCCCAACAGATCACTTTGGCAATCATGGAGTCGTAGTACGGCGTGATTTCAAATCCTTCGTACACGCCGCTTTCAATGCGCACGCCCGGCCCAGTTGGAAAGTTGATGCGGGTCACAACGCCGGTGCTGGGCATGAATCCCTGAAAAGGGTCTTCGGCATTGATGCGGCACTCAATCGCCCAGCCACGCTGTTGCACATCTTCCTGGCTGTAGCGCAGCCGGCGCCCACGCGCAATGCGAATTTGCTCTTTCACAATGTCAATGCCGGTCACGCGCTCGGTGACGGGATGCTCGACCTGCAAACGGGTGTTCATCTCCAGAAAGTAAAAATTGCCATGCTTATCGAGGAGGTATTCGATTGTGCCGGCGTTGGTGTAGTTGATAGACTGAGCCGCCCGCACCGCCATCTCACCCATGCGGGCGCGCAACGTCTCATCCACCACCGGCGAGGGGGATTCCTCGACCAGCTTCTGGCGGCGGCGTTGCAGCGAACACTCGCGTTCACCCAAATGAATAATATTGCCGTGATGATCGCCCAGCAACTGAAATTCGATATGGCGGGCGCCTTCAACCAGCTTCTCCAGATAAACTGCCCCATCCCCAAACGAGGATTCGGCCTCACGTCGGGCGCTGGTCAGCAAGGCCGGCATCTCTTCCAAATTGTGCACTTCGCGCTGCCCCTTGCCCCCCCCGCCTGCGCTGGCTTTGATCAACAGCGGGAAACCAATCTTCGGCGCCACAGCGATCAATTCTTCGTCTGTTAAGTCGGCTTCTCCCTCGGTGCCGGGAACAACAGACACACCGGCCTTTTGGGCAGTGGCGCGCGCCACCGCCTTGTCGCCCATCTTGCTGATGGCATGTGGCGACGGGCCAATGAACGTGATGCCCTCATCCGCACACGCCTGTGCAAAGTCCTCGCGCTCGGCCAGAAACCCGTAGCCAGGGTGAATGGCGTCTGCGCCAGACTGTTTGGCAACACTGAGCAAGCGGTCAATGCGCAAGTACGAATCGCGCGCCGGCGCCGGCCCGATGTAATAGGCCTCGTCGGCATGGCGCACATGCAGCGCAGTACGATCGACATCCGAATAAACGGCTACCGTGCCCACGCCCAATTCATGGCAAGCGCGAATGATGCGCACGGCGATCTCACCACGGTTGGCGATCAAAATCTTGTTAAACATTCAATGTATCTCCAGCAACCTTGACAGGCAGTAAGTATGCCATTGATCTGGCCCCGCAATTGCTCTCTACGGTAAAATGTGCGCGCCACCCATGCGCCAATCTGCCGAAACCCAGTTTGCCCGCAACGCCGAGCGCTACGCGCGCAGCACTGTGTTCGCCGACAGCGACAACTTGAGCATGCTGCTGCGCGTTGTCGATCCGCAACCACATTGGCAGACGCTGGATGTCGCCACCGGGGGCGGGCACACCGCCATCGCCTGCGCCGCCCGGACACGGCATGTCACAGCAACAGACATCGTGCCGCAAATGCTTGCAGCAGCCGGCCGGCTGGCCCGCGAGCGCGGACTGACCAATATCGACTTCGCGCTGGCCGACGCCGAAGCGCTGCCACATCCTGACGCAACATTCGACCTCGTCACCTGCCGCATTGCGCCACATCATTTCAACGACCCTGCCCGCGCGGTGCGCGAGATGGCGCGCGTGTGCAAGCCCGGCGCATGGGTGGCCGTCATCGACGGCATCGCGCCGCCTGATCGCGCCGTTGCCGACGAAATCAACCGCTGGGAGGCCGAACGCGATCCCTCGCACGTGGCGCTGCTCACTGTAAACGGCTGGAGTGCCTTGTTTTGCGCGGCCGGCCTGGAGGCAGCACATCTGAGCACCCTCGACCTGCGGCTGGACTTCGATGAGCATATGCAACGCGCTGATGTGGATGCCCAGACAGCCGCCGCCCTGCGCCGCCGGCTGCTGTGCGGCTCGCCGGCCATGCATGACTGGCTGAAAGTGGCCGTCGAAGGCGATACAATTACCTTCAACTGGCCGCTTATCCTCATCATCGGGCATAAAGCGGCGCAGGCTTAAGAGTTGTTAAGCTTGTTCAACTTGTTAAGGTTGCTAAGGTTGACGGTTGAGCGTCACGCCTGGCCACTGATCACTGAGTAATAACAACTGAATTGCCGGCCATGAAATACCACGTAACGACATTTGGATGCCAGATGAACGAAGCCGACTCGCAACGGCTAGCTTCGGAGATGGAAAAGCTGGGGTTGCGCGCAACAGACCGGCGCGAAGAGGCCGACGTACTGGTGGTGAACACATGCGTCGTACGGCAAAGCGCCGAGGATCGCGCCTACAGCTACCTCCAGTCCATCAGGCCACTCAAGCGCAACAACCCGAATGTCATCATCGGCGTCATGGGTTGCCTGGTTGGCGTGCGCAACAATGGGCTGCTGCGCCAAAAGCTGCCCTTCGTCGATGTATTCATGGCGCCCAGTGACCCGCAACCGATGGTAGACCTGCTGCTGCAACGCGACGGACGCGCGCTGGCTGAGCGCGAGACAGCCGAACGCTTTGCTCTACAAGATGAGGACGTTTCGATAGGGCAGGCTGGCGCCAGCCCGTATGTGCTGCTGCCCGAACACGAGCGCGGGCGGCGGGTGACGGCCAATGTGCCCATCGTGTATGGTTGCTCGCACGCCTGTTCGTTCTGCATCATCCCCTTCCGGCGCGGCGTAGAGCGCAGCCGGCCCATGAACGACATCGTCGCCGAGACGCGCTCGCTGGCGGCGCAGGGAGTCAAAGAAGTGACCCTGCTCGGCCAGATCGTCGATCGCTACGGCTACGACTTGCTCGGCGATCACTATGCCATCCGCGCGTACAACCCCGGCGCCGCATCGGGCCGACCCTCACAAAATTTCCCCATGCACACACCGCTGGTCGAGCTGTTGCGCCGGTTAAACGATATCGATGGCCTGGAGCGCATCCGCTTCCTGACCTCGCACCCGAACTGGATGACCGATGAACTCCTCGACGCAGTGCGCGAGCTGCCCAAAGTGATGCCGCATATCGAGGTGCCCGTGCAAGCCGGCGACGACGACGTGTTGCAACGCATGCGGCGCGGATACACCGCCGACGACTATCGCGGCCTGATTCAGCGCATCCGCGAGCGCGTCCCCGGTTGTGGCATCGCCACCGACATCATCGTGGGCTTTTGCGGCGAGACCGAGGCGCAGTTCATGCGCACCTACGACTTGTTGGAAGAACTGCGGTTGGATGTGATCCACATCGCCAAGTACTCGCCGCGTCCCAACACCACCGCCGTGCGCAACCTGGCCGACGATGTGCCGGAAGCAGAGAAGGAGCGCCGCTGGCAACTGCTGAACGAACAGCACGAGCGCATCACCGCCGAGATCAACGCGCGCTATCAAGGGCAAACAGTCGAGGTGCTGGTTGAAGATCGGCACAAAGGACGCTGGCGCGGGCGCACCCCCTCCAACAAGCTGGTCTTCTTTGAAGATGCCGACCCGGCGCGCGACTGGCGCGGCCGGCTGGCCCATGTGCGCATCACCTGGAGCGGCCCGTGGAGCATGCAAGGCACGTTGACCGATCTACCGGCCATATCGGCCGGCATATTGCCCGCTGCGACAGTCGCGCCGATGACATGAAGGCTCTGGCAACACCAACCGGCATCGACATCCGCCCTTTTGCCAGTATCGACGATCACACCCAGTGCGATGCGCTTCAGCGCCGGGTGTGGGGCGATGCCAGCACCATCTCGCCGCCCATGACCATCGCCATCCAGCGACACGGCGGGATAGCCCTCGGCGCGTTTGATCGGCGCTCGCAACGCATGGTTGGCTTTGTGCTGAGTTTTCTGGCGCCCAGCGCGCTGCCCGGCGCAACCAACGGCCTCAGCCATCACTCGCATATGGCCGCTGTCGCGCCAGAGTGGCAAAACCAGGGCATCGGCATGGCGCTCAAGCTCGCCCAGCGCCAGGCCGTGCTGCTCCAAGGCATCAACCTGATTACCTGGACCTACGATCCGCTGGAAGCGCGCAACGCGATGCTCAACATCCACAAGCTGGGCGCGATCTGCCGCACCTATCACCGCAACTATTACGGCGAGATGCCTGATAGGTTGAACGCCGGCCTCGCCACCGATCGCTTTGAAGTGGAATGGTGGCTCGACGGCAGCGCGCCGGCCAACCTCGCGCCCCCGGACAGCAGCGCACCCATCCAGCGCGCCCTGATCGCGCCCGATCAACACCCAGCAGCCACCCGGCTAGAAATCGACATCCCGCCCGACTTTCAATCCCTCAAGCGCGGCGACCTCAATCACGCCAAGGCCTGGCGCATGCGCACCCGGCTGCAATTCGAGGATGCCTTTTCACGCGGCTACATCGTCGTGGATTTCGTCACCACCGCATCGCGCGCTTGCTACATTCTGGAGCGGCGCTGAGTACAGCGGCGCTGAGTACAGCGGCGCTGAACGCGCCCCAATCAGCATCCGCTCATCTGCGAATGCTAGAATCTTTTTAACAACTGTCACTGGTCAATCGCTAATCGTCAATCCCTAATCGTCAATCGCCCGATGGAACTGTTTAACTCGCTGCTGACCGGCATCCCAGTGTTTATCGTGCTGCTGGGGCCGTTGATGTTCGTGCACGAACTGGGCCACTTCCTGCTGGCAAAACGCGCCGGCATCCGCGTCGAGGAATTTGGCATGGGCTTCCCGCCACGCGCAATCACACTCTTGCGACGCGGGGAGACGGTTTACACGCTGAACTGGCTGCCTATTGGCGCATTCGTGCGCATGAGCGGCGAGGAAGACCCCGCTGACCCACGCAGCCTGGCTGCACAACCCAAGCGCTGGCGATTTTTGGTGCTGTTTGCCGGGCCGGCTTTCAACTTCATCTTCGCCGTATTGGTCTTGTTCCTGGCGTACTTGCTCTTCGCCACACAGCCCAGTGAGGCGCGCTACCGGGTCACCAGCGTTCTGCCCGGCAGCCCAGCAGAGACGCTTGGCCTGATGCCCGGCGATGAAGTGCTATCGGTCAACGGCATCGACGCCACCGAGCAGCTTGCCCCGAACCAGCGACAGGATACGTTCATTCTCAAATCACAGTCGCAGGCGTCCATCGGCAAGTCGATTCAGATCGTCGTGTTGCGCCCCGGCGCTGCAAACGATCGATCTCAGGCCGAGGTCGTCATCAAGGGAACGATCCCCGCAGACGCTAATCCCAACGCCCCCCTTGGCGTCAGCCTGGGCTTGAACGTCATCAAGACCGAGCGCGTCTATTACAGCCCGCCCGCAGCGTTGGTTGAGGCCTTACGTGACCTGTATCTGGTCACGACCAATCTGATCCGCGCGCCGGTGGAGCTGATCTCCGGACAACTGGAACCGGAGATGGCCCGGCCGGTTGGCGTTGTCGGCATCACCAGCATCGGGGTATCACTGCTCGAGCAGGGGGTGTTCCCGTTTGTTCGCTTCGCCGGCCTGCTAAGTATGCTGATCGGCCTGACCAACCTGTTGCCCATCCCGGCCCTTGACGGCGGGCGCATTCTATTCGTGCTCATCGAATGGATTCGCGGCCGGCGCATCGACCCGCAGCGCGAGCAATGGGTACACGGTATTGGGATGGCCCTGCTACTGGCGCTATCTGCCCTCATCATCGTCTTTGATGTCGTCAACCCCGTGCAACTGCCATGACCGGCAAAAAAGCAACCCTCGACCAGGCGCTAGAGACGCTGGCCGGGGCTACCCCAATTGCGACGCGCCTGCTGAAGGCGCTGGACCGGCTGAGCGACCACGCGATGCAGCAAGTGCAGGCTGTGTGGCCGACGCTGGCAGATGATCGCCGCGCCTATGTAGCCGCCAAGCTACGCGCCATGTCCAGGATCGATGTACGGCTGGACTTCACCCCGATCTTTCGGTTCATGCTCAGCGATATCGACCCGCGCGTGCGCCTGTCGGCTGTAAACGGGCTGAGCGAAGACGAAAGCCCAGACATGATCGACGTGCTCGCTGTGATCCTGCGCAGCGACCCATCCGACGCAGTGCGCGCCGCCGCCGCCACGGGGCTGGGGCGGTTTATGTACCAAGGGGTGATGGACAAACTCAGCAAGCGCCGGCGCGATCAAGTCTATTCGGCCCTGATGGGTGCTTTGATTGCCTCGCCTGAGCAATCGCGCACCCGCCGCGCTGCGCTGCGCTCCCTGGCCTACGTGTCCAACGACGAAGTGGATCTGCGCATCCGTGACGCTTATGCCTCGGAATATCTGCCCTTGCGCGTCAGCGCAGTGTTCAGCATGGGGCGCAGCAACGACCGCCGTTACCAACACGTGGTGCTGGGCGAGTTGACCAGTGTCACCCCAATCATGCGCCGCGAGGCGGCGCGCGCAGCCGGCGAACTGGAACTGCGCGAAGCCGTGCCGGCCCTCAAACAACTCATCGACGACCCGGTAGCTGACGTGCGACGAGCAGCGGTCCGCGCATTGGGTCAGATTGGCGGCGATGAATCGCGGCAGGCGTTGGAAGTCGCTGCCCAGTCGAACGATCCCGAGATCGCCACCACGGCAAAAGAAGCTCTGGCCGAATACGATTTTCTGTACGGCGATCTGAAATTCTCGATGGGGCCATTCGACGAGCTTTTCGAGAACAAGGGATAACAACCGCCTTGCCGGGCATTGCAGGCGCGGCTTTGACCCATGACCCGCCATCGCATTCTTTCCGCCGCCGGCCTTGTGGTGCTCCTCCTCGCAGCCAGCGGGCTGTACGCCGCGCAAGCCGGCCAGATTGCCCAGTCACGCGGCACACTGGTCGGCTTCCCTTTGCCGATTCAAGGCGCCGAGTCGTTGCGCCTGGGCGTCAACGTGGCGCTGCAGCAGTATGACCCGGCTACGCTGGATCAGCGCCTGCGCGACCTGCGCGCACACGGCATCCAATACCTACGGCAAACATTTTCGTGGAACGAGATCGAGCCGCGCCGGGGTCAATTCAACTGGGCAGAAGCGGATCGCATCATGGCTGCTGCGCAACGGCACAACCTGCGCATCCTGGCCGTGTTGCACACCACACCCGAATGGGCGCGCTTGCCTTCTGGCTCGGACGAATTCCCGGCCAACGAAACGCAGCCGCCCGCCGACCCGGCCGACTTTGCCGCGTTTGCCGGGGCATTCGCCGCTCGCTACGAGCAGCAACGGACAGCCAGCGGCCCGTCACCCATCTTGGCATACCAGATTTGGGATGAACCCAATCTCCTGTCTGCATGGGGCAACAGTCTGGCTAATCCAGAGCTGTACCTGAAAATGCTGCGCGGCGGGCGCGACGCCATACGCGCCGTCAATCCGAACGCGCTGATCGCGCTGGCGGCCCTTGCGCCGACCGTCGAACAGGGCAACGTCAACCCGGCCCCACAGGTTTACCTGCGCCGGCTGTACGAGCTGGGCGGCCGCGACGCCTTCGATGTGGCTGCCGCCAAACCCTACGGATTCGACTACCCGCCGGAGGACCGGCGCGTTGACCCCGGCCTGCTGAACTTCTCGCACGTCATCCTGCTGCGCGAAGAAATGGTTGCGCATGGCGACGGCAACAAAGCGATCTGGCTCACTCAGTTCGGCTGGAACGCGCTGCCGGCCGGCTGGCAGGGTGAGCCATCCATCTGGGGCAACGTCAGCGAGTCCGAACAGACCGACTACACCACGCGCGCAGTCGAGCGCGCCGCGCGCGAGTGGCCATGGGCCGGCGCGATGTTCATCGAGCACTTGCAGCCGGCGACAGACACAGCAGACGCGCGCTGGGGCTTTGCCCTGCTCGACCAGGCCGGCCGGCCGCGCCCGGTCTACACTGCATGGATCAACGCGCTCAATCTGGCGCGAACTGCTCCCCGCGCGCAATGGTTTGTCCAGCCGGTGGCAACAGCCGGCGGTGTGCGCTACATACCGAACCCGCTGGCCACATTTTCAGAGGGCTGGCGTTTTGGTGAACTGGGCGCCGACATTCCCCAACGTCCCGATGCGCGCGTCACCTTCACATTCAACGGAGATAGCCTGGCGCTGATCGTGCGGCGCGATAACTACCGCGCCTACACCTTCGTGAGCATCGACGGGCGGCCGGCCAATTTGCTGCCAGTCGAGGCGCGCGGCGCATATCTCATCATGACCGCGCCGGACTTGCGGCCTGCCATCGACACACTGGCTGTAGCCGATAGCCTGGGCGCCGGCCCGCACACAGCCGAGATCACGATCGATCGCGGCTGGAACCAATGGGCGCTGATTGGATGGAGCAGCCGGACGGTTGATCCGGCCACGCAGATATACACGGTCGTTCGGTGGCTTGCGGCGCTGGCCGGCCTGGGCGCGCTGGCGCTGGTTGCGTGGAGCGCGCCGAAAGCAGATTGGCCGGCTGCGGCGCGCACGATTGCGCGGCGATGGACAAAGCGCGACCGGTGGCCGACCTGGCAGGCGCTTGCCGCCGGCCTGCTGTTCTGGATGACGGCATCGATGACCTGGGCGCAGGACGCCGCGCAGGCCTATCGCACTCTGGGCACGCCCGCCAATGTTGTTATCAGCGCGCTGGTCTCGGCTGTGGCATTCTGGTCGCCGGTGTTCGTCATCAGCCTGCTGGCGCTGGCGGTGTTGTTCGTGCTGGTGTTGGTGCGGCTCGATCTTGGCCTGATGCTGCTGGCATTCTTCATCCCGTTCTACATCCTGCCGCAGCGTCTGTTCGAGCGCGCCTTTTCGATGGTCGAACTGCTCACGCTGATGTGTTTCGCATCGTGGGCCATACGAGCTGCGCGGCGCTGGATTATCGACGAACGGGGAAAGCCGCCGACCATGCGCCTCAACGCGCTGGATATCGGCGTTCTCGCTCTCGTGATCGTGGCCGGCCTGTCTGCGACGCAGGCCCAGTTCAAAGTCGAGGCATTCCGCGAGTTGCGGGTGGTCATCGTCGAGCCGGCGCTGGTGTACCTGATTCTGCGCACAAGCCGGCTGGATCACGACGCCATCTGGCCGATTGCCGATGCGTTCGTGCTGGGCGGGCTGGCCATTGCCGGCATCGGTTTGATCAATTACGCACAGGGCAATACGTTCTCGGCCGAGCTGGGCTTTCCGCGCATTAGAAGCATTTTCGGATCGCCCAACAACGACGCGCTGTACCTGGAGCGCATTTTCGCGGTGCTGTTGGCTGTCAGTGTGATTGCGCCGCGTGGTGAAACCACCGGCAGCGCGCGCCGGCCTGTGCGGCGCGTGTTCTACACGCTGGCCCTGGCGCCGGTGACACTGGCTTTGCTGCTCAGCGCCTCGCGGGGGGCACTCGCGCTGGGTGTGCCGGCCATGGTTGTGGTGACGCTGCTCATGGCCGGCGGGCGCTGGCGCTGGGCCGGCTACGCTTTGCTCGCCGCGATGGGGATCGGGCTGGCCGTGCTGTTCAGCGGCGCGGCCCAACCCCTGCTGGCCGGCACACGCTTTGAAAATATGCTCGACCTGACACAGGGCACCGGCTTCTTCCGCATCAATCTGTGGCAGAGCGCCCTGCGCATGATCGAGGATCACCCGCTGCTGGGCGTGGGGCCAGACAATTTCCTGTATGCCTATCGCGGTTTCTACATTTTGCCGGCGGCGTGGCAAGAGCCAAACCTGTCGCATCCACACAACATCGCGCTGGATTTTGCCAGCCGGCTGGGACTGCCCGGATTGGCAGCCGGCGCGCTGATGCTTGGGGGCGGCATCCGGCAAGCGGTGCGCAGCGCGCGCCAGGCGCCCGTGCCAGAGCTGAGACCGCTGGCAGCCGGCGCGCTCGGCCTGATGGCTGCCATGCTCGCCCACGGGCTGGTGGACCACTCGTTCTTTCTGGTCGATCTGGCGTTTGCCTTCATGCTGGTGGCCGGGCTGGCAGTTCAGATCAGGCAACGGCCGGCCATCATCCAGACACAGGAGTAATTTGCCATGTCACACGCACTTGAGAATCGTATTGCCATCGTCACCGGGGCCAGTTCGGGTATTGGGCAGGCCACAGCGCGCCGTTTTGCCGCCGAAGGCGCTGTCGTAATTGCCATTGCCCGGCGCGCCGACCGGCTGAACGAACTGCGCGCCGAATCACCGCGCATCGAACCATTTCCGTGCGACGTCACCGACCATGCAGCGCTGGAGAGCTGCGTGGCGCAAACCATCCAGCGGCACGGGCGCATCGATGTGCTGGTGAACAACGCCGGCTTCAGCTTCTACGAGCGCCATACCGAAAGCACGCTGGAGCATTGGCGTCAGACCATGGCCGTCAACCTGGAGGCGATGTATGTGCTGGCCAAGCTGGTCGCGCCACACATGATCGCGCAGCGTTATGGGCGCATCGTCAATGTGTCCTCGACCCAGTCCATCGCCGCTGAGCCGGTGGTCGGCGCGTATGCCGCAACCAAGGGTGGCATCAACGCTTGGTCGCGCAGCCTGGCCGTCGACCTGGCCGAGTATGGCATCCTGGTCAATGTCGTGGCGCCCGGCTGCATTCGCACCGAGATGAGCATCATCAACGGCGTTGATGAGACCACGACGCCCGACTTCCAGGAGTGGTATGTGCGACGACGCAAGATTCCGCTGGCGCGGCCGGGCACTTCAGAAGAGGTAGCCAACACCATCCTGTTCCTGTCGGGCGATCAATGCAGCTACATCACCGGCCAGACGCTGGTGGTGGACGGCGGACTGAGCATTACGTTTTAGCGTTTTAAGCCCAACCCTAGCCACCTAACAGATGTCCACTACGCCCGGTCGCCGGCCTCGCGGACGAGGCCGGCGAGCACTGGCAATCCGCCCGCTCTCGCGCCGCGTCCGCTCTCGCGCCGCGTCCGCTCTCGCGCCACGTCCGCTCTCGCGCCGCGTCCGCTCTCGCGCCGCGTCCGCTCTCGCGCCGCGTCCGCTCCACGCCGCGTCCGCTCTCGCGCCGCGTCCTCCGTCCGCTCTCGCGCCGCGCCCGCTCTCGCGCCGCGTCCGCTCTCGCGCCGCGTCCTCGCGGCGCGATGCGACGAGCCAGTGAGCGGCACACAGGCAATCAGTCACGCGCCGCGTCCGCTAGCCACCTAACAGATGTCCACTACGCCCGGGTCGCCGGCCTCGCGGACGAGGCCGGCGAGCACTGGCAATCCGCCCGCTCTCGCGCCGCGTCCGCTC
>JAEANN010000030.1 GCA_016841965.1 Candidatus Roseilinea mizusawaensis
CGCACCATTGCGAATGGCGCAGGTGTGATAATAGGCGGCCGCGACGGCCGTCACGCCGGCGCTCATGCCGGTGACGCTGACCGGCGTGCTGCGATTGATCGTCGTCCCGTCGCCGAGCTGGCCGTAGTCGTTATCCCCCCAGCACAGCAGCGCGCCGGCGCGAATGGCGCAGGTGTGCGCACCGCCGGCCGAGAAGGTGACGGCGCCGCCGGCCTGGTCGTGGGCGGGCGCTGCCGGAGCCAGCGGCGCTGTCGGAGCCAGCGGCGCTGCCGGGGCCATGGGGGCGGCCCGCTGTGGCGCGCTGCGGGGCGGGCCGGCCACTGCCGGGGCGGCCACTGCCGGGGCGGCCGGCGCTGCGCGCCGTGGCGCACGCTGCAGAGAGACTGCCTGTGCGGTTGATGGCATGGCCGCGCCACCAAACAGACTCATCACCAACACCGCCTGTGCGGATAACTGCAACAGCCGGCCCCGCTGCCTCGCGTAGTGTGAAGTCGCTTTGGATGTCATTTGATTGCTCCTGGAATGTGTGTATGTAAAAATTGCTAATAGTTGTATGAAAAGTTTGACGACTGGGGGTGTCGGCGTTTAAGCGTCTTACTTGATTATAGGGTGATATTCTGCGTTGTCAACTAGTACGTAACCGGTAACCGGTTGTCGGGGCAATCGCGCGTTGATTATTTAAGTGGGCGAGGCTGGCAACTGGACCACCCCCGATTTTGTGGATAAGGAGACAAGTTACCATGTCACATAATGGGAGAGAGCAGACGAGGCTTTACGCGAGAATTCAGAGCAGATGCCGTGCGGTTGAGCGCACGCGACGACAAGCCGATTTGCCAACTGGCGGCCGATCTCGGCATCCATCCGAAGATGCTGTATCGGTGGGGACGCGAGATGCGAGAGAGCCGCACAGCCAGGACGCGCTTTGCGCCGGGTAACGATCGCGCGCGCGATGAAGCGTTGGCACAACTCAAGCGCGAGTTGGCGCAAGTCAAATTGGAGCGCGACATCGAGGTGCATGCCGGCAGCAATCAACGGTTTGGCGCATACAAGGTGTATCGCAAGCTCACGCAGTTGGGTTGGTGGTGTGGCCGGCATCGTGTGGCACGCTTGATGCGCCAATACGGGCTGCAATCCTGGCGTGTGGCGCGCTTCAACGTGACGACACGTTCGCAGCACAATCGGCCAGTCGCACCAAATGTGTTGAACTGTGAGTTCAGCGCGCAGCAGCCGAACAGGAAGTGGGTGAGCGACATCACCGACAGGTGACTTGCGCCGCCGGCAGGAAGCACAGGAAGATAGGATTGCGCAGCGCGCCTACCACAGCGATAACTGGCGCGCCGGCGGCCTGCCGTTTAGCAGGATGTAAGGTGCGGCGCGCCGGACGATCACGCCCAGCGCCTTCAGGTCGCGCAGATCGCGCAAGGTGTGGCGCCGGCGTGCTGCGAGCACCGCTTCGGCGCCTTGCGGCCCAATGCCGGGCACGCGCAGCAGTGTCTGCCGGTCGGCGCGGTTGATCTCTACCGGCGCTTCGCTCAAATGGGCTTGCGCCCAGGCGACCTTGGGGTCAACATCCAGTGGGAGATTGCCGGCCTGGGTAAACGGCAATTCCTCCAGCCCGAAGCCATAGTCGCGCAGCAGGAACGAGGATTGATAGAGGCGAAACTCGCGCCAGGGGGTCTCGGCCGGCCGGCTCTCCAAAGGGGTGTCGGGCACCGGGTGAAAGGCGGAGAAGTACGCCCGCGCCAGGCGCACCTGCTTGTGCAGCGCCTCGGTGGTGCTGAGCAGCTCCAGGTCAGTCTCGCCGGCCCCGCCTACAACAAACTGCGTGGTGGTCGAAGGCCATCTGCCATTCCAGCCCAGGCGGGCCGGCTGCGTGCGGCGAATCTCCTCGACCCAGCGCAAGGGTTGCACCAGCTCCTCGGTGAACTCCTTGAGCGGGGCAAGCGCCGCCAGCCGCTGTGTGTTTGGGGCTTCGAGATTGATCGACACGCGATCGGCCAGTTGCATGGCGCGCTCGACCTGCGCGCGCTCGGCGCCGGGCATGATCTTCAAATGGATGTAGCCTTTGAATCCCAGCTTGAAGCGCAGCACTTCGGCGACGGCAATCAGCCTGTCCTGGATGCGTGCGCCGCCGTTGATGATGCCCGAGCTAAGGAAAAGCCCTTCGGCGACTTTTGCGCGTTGCAGGCTCAGGAACGCCTGCGCCATTTCATCCGGCTTGAACGTCACGCGCCGGAAATCGCGGCCGGCGCGAAATGGGCAGTAGAAGCAATTGCGTTCGCAGGCCGAGGTGAGCAGCGTCTTGAGCAGGGCGATGCGCTTGCCGCCCGGCATAGCGGCATAGCTCACGCCCAGCGCGCGCTTTTTGTCGTCGGAGAGAGCGGGCGCGACGGCGGGTGCGGCGTAGCGCGCAGACTCATCAGCCGGCCGGCGTAGCTCGTGTGCCGAGTGGCCGCACGGTGTGCCGCTGTGCGTGTTGCCGATGGGTGGCCGGTAGTCTTCCGCCGGCTCCAGGCCCATGTGCTCGGACACTGTTCTCAACTTGTCCACTGTGTCCATGCCCCGATTATAGAACAAAAGTTCTGGCATCCTTCACCCGATCATCTCCCTGCACCTCCGCTCCCTGGCGCTTGCCTGTATCGATCCTGGTGCTATAGTCATTCACGCATCAGGAGGCGCACTATGGTGGAAGTTCTTCGCCGCATCATTGCCCTGGCGTGTCTGTTGAGCGCGATTGCCTCTGCGCTTGCCCCACAGCCTGTTTTGCTCCGCTTTGGCTCCATCGATTTTGCCGAACGGCAAAAAAAATCGTGGTTTGAAGATGAGCGGACCATGCCGCTCGAAGACTTCATTGCCCGCGAGACGAAAGACCGGCTGATTGCGCTTCAGGGCGCGCCGTGGATCGACTTCTTCAACCGTTTTGAGTCGGCGGTCTCTGGTGAGACAGCAGCCTGGCAAAGCCGGCTGAATGTCGGCTGGTCTGCTGGCACGCTGGTGTACTTCCGGCCTGATGAACCCTGGGCTCGCGACATTGTGCCGGCCTTGAACGATGATCACCCCTTCAACTACCTTGCACTGGCCGATCCTTCAGGCATGCGCTATCTCACGGTCACCTGGTTGCGGCCCAGAGACATGCTGGACGATGCGCCGCCCGGCCTGCTCTATCCCTGGCGCTCCTACAGCCTGTGGCTAGCCTTGATCGGGCTGGCAGCGTACATCCTGTTGCCGCGCCGCAAACGCGATCCGCAGGCGCTGGTCTACTCGACTGCGCGCGCGGTCGTGCTGCCGGACATTCTGGGTCTGTTTCTGGCCGGCTTCTTCTTCGCGCTGCCGTTCTGGATTGTGCCGGCCAATGAGGCCAACCCCGATGTGCTAAACCCCGAGGGCGGGTGGGTGATTCTCACTCTGGTGCTGTGGGCGTTTGCGGCAGCCGGCGTTGTCATTCTCGCTATTGCCGCGCGCGATGCGGCCTTCTCCATCCTGCCCGGCCCCGATGCCGTCACTGTGACAACCTGGCGCGGGACAACGCGCTATCCCTATGCTGACATGCAGATCGCGCGGCTCTATGTGCGCCGCGCTTCAAAAGGGTGGATCGGCCTGGGGCTACTCGCCACCCTGTTGAACTGGCGGGCTGCCAGCCCAACACTGCTGCTGGCTACAAATGAATCGCGCGGCATCGAGATTGCCATGCGCAATGGTCGCGTGTGGCGGGTGGCCATCGATGCGCTTGAGGGGCTTGACCGTTTGCTCGATCGGCTGCGCGATCAAGGCGTGCAGATCGATCCGGCACTCCAACAACATCTACAGCAACGCTAAGGAGATACTGCCATGAGCACATCTGCCAGTTTTTGCAGCCAATGTGGCGCGCCGCTGACACCGGCCGCGCGCTTTTGCGGCCAATGTGGTCAACCCGTCGGCGCAGCAACTGCGCCGGCCTCTGTTGCCCCTCCCATGACAAATCCGGCTCCGGCGCCGGCTGCCTCGGCCGAGCCGGTGCTGGGCTTCGTGCCCACCGTGCAGCGCCGCAGCGGTTTCATGGGCTTGAAAGCAGAGGCGTTCACGGTCATGGTCACGCCGGCGCGCTTGGTGTTCATTCCAATCGGCAGCGATGAAATGAAACAGGCCGTGGCCGAAGCGCGTGATCGGGCGAAGCAGGCCGGCAAGGGGTTCTTCGGCCAATGGGGCGCGCAACTGGCCTGGCTGGGCATTTTGCACGAACGGTTGGTCGCCACGCCCATCGAGACGCTGCTGACCTCGCGCCCCGGCAGTTTCTTCATTGCCCTCTCCATCATCAAGCGGGTCAAGATCGACGTAGACTTGGGGGATGAGGACAGCCCCTCTACGACGCGCCTGGTCATCGAAACGCACGCCGGCAAGCACTCGTATGAGTTGACCTCCGGTGGTTCCAGAGAAGTCAAGGCCCTGCTGAAGCAGGCGCTCGGTGACATTGTGAAGTGAGGATATCGATGAGCACATCTCCCAAATTCTGCGCGCACTGCGGCGCACCCTTGACTCCCAACAGCCGCTTTTGTGAGCATTGCGGGCAGCCTGTTGCCCCGACGCAGTCTGCTTCCCCTCAAGCGCCGACGATGATGCCCGCTGCCGCGCCGCTGGTGATGATGCCCGCTCAGGCGCCGCCCCAGGCGCCGCCCCAGGCGCCGCCGCGCAAGAGCCGCGCCGGTTGCGTGATCGGCATTCTGCTGGCGTTGTTGGTTTTGTGTTGCATTGCGCCGGTGGCAGGCGGCTTGATCTTCTTCAGGTTCAGCGACGCCGGGCGCGCCATTGTGCCGACCCTGGAGGCGATGGCGACTGAGATGGCAGGGCTGTCGGCGCCTGACTCGCCGCCGGCAGCGAGGACAACGTCTCTTGCCGATGCGCTATCGGGCAACGATCAGGCGACTGACACGCCGCGCCCGGTTGCCGATGGAGAATCGAGTCTGCCGATCGGCTCGGGCAACCGCGCGGTGGCCGATGCTGTCGCTCAGGACTTCGTTGGCGACTGGGAAGTCGTCACTGCGCAGGAGGGAGACGGCACGCAACGCGACGATCTGATCGGCGAACAGATTCGTCTGATGTTGTCCGATGACGGCGAAACCATCCTGGGTGTGGAACTGCCTTACGAGGGGCCAACCGAGCCGGGCCTCTGGTTGAAAGCTGTCGGCGAGCGTTCGGCTGCCGGCGAGCTGATCGACACGGATCCAACGGTCACCGTCACTGCCACGCTTTCCGAAGACGGCCAGCAACTGGAGATGACGATGGGCACATCCACTCCGGAAGTGTCGCTCACATTTCAGCGCATCGGCGCAGGGGATGGGCAGTGACCGTCATGCGCGTCGAGTTGCTGCCCATGACGCGCCGCGATGACGCCCTGTTGCGCAACCTGTTTCAGCTCTATCTGTATGACTTCAGCGAGTTCATGGGTTGGGATGTGGATGCGCGCGGGCGCTTTGATGAATCTGATCTGAACGGGTGTTGGGATGACCCGCGCCGGCATCAGTATCTGATTCGCGCCGATGGGCAGCCGGCCGGCTTCGTGATGATCGACGAAGTCGCTCAGTCCATCCTGACCGGCCAGCACAATGTCATTTTGATGCGCGAATTCTTTGTGTTGCGCGCGTATCGCCGGCAGGGGGTGGGGCGCATCGCCGCCTGCCGCGCATTCGAGTTGTTCCCCGGCCAATGGGAAGTATTCCAGTTGCAGCAGAATGTCATCGCCCAGGCGTTCTGGCGCAGGGTGATTGGCCAGTACACCGCCGGGCGCTTTGTCGAGATGACGTGCGGCGAGCCGGGCTGGCGGGGTGTGATGCAGACGTTCGATAACCGGTGGTGACCGTCGGGACGCATGATTTCATCGAGATCGATTGTGCCCGTAAGATGATCCACGTTTGATTCTTTCTCTGATATGGGGTTGCTCTTCCTGCAAGGCGCGGCGCTCGGATTCTCTGCGGCCGCATCCCCCGGCCCGTTCCAGGCGTATCTGATGTCGCAGGCGTTGCAGCTTGGCTGGCGACGCGCCTGGCCGGCTGCCTTTGCCCCCCTGCTCAGCGACGGGCCGATCATCGCGCTGGTCGCGCTCGTGTTGATGCAGGCTCCGGCCGGCCTGCTGCGCGCGCTACAACTGGCCGGCGGCGCGTTCCTGTTGTATCTGGCCTATGGCGCAGTCAAACGCCTGCGCGCTGTGGCGCCAACGCCGGCCTCGGCGCAACAAGGCGTATTGAAAGCGGCCCTGGCGAATGTGCTCAGCCCCGGCCCCTGGATTTTCTGGAGCACCGTGGGCGGCCCCATTCTGGCGCGCGCCTGGGCCATCTCGCCGGGGCATAGCGCGCTTTTTCTGCTCGGCTTCTATGCCGTGATGGTGGGTGTGTTGCTGGGGATAATCGGCTTGTTTGCGGCCTCGACGCGCATGGGGCCGGCTTTCACGCGCGCCCTGGGCGCGCTCTCGGCGCTGGCGCTGGCCGGCTTTGGCCTGTATCAGATTGTCGCCGGCCTGTCTGGCCTGTAGGGGCAAGCTGCTGGGCTTGCCCCTTGCCGATGGTCCCGCCTCTTTGATATACACTCGCCCTACAAATCGCGATCTCTGGAGAATCAGAACATGCCGCTCTTTGATCTACCCCTCGAACAACTCAAGACCTATCGCCCCGATCGCGTCGAGCAGCCCGATTTCGACGCCTTCTGGCAAACTACTCTGGCCGAGGCGCGCCAACATCCGCTCGATGCGATCTTCGAGCAGGTCAATTACGGGTTGCAGGCGCAGGAAACATTCGATGTGACCTTCAACGGCTTCGGCGGGCAGCCGGTCAAAGCGTGGCTGTTGTTGCCGCGCCGGCGCTCTGGCCCGTTGCCATGCGTGGTCGAGTACATCGGCTACGGCGGCGGGCGCGGCTTCCCGACCGACTGGCTGTTGTGGAGCAGCGTGGGGTTCGCGCACCTGGTCATGGATACGCGCGGGCAGGGCAGCAGTTGGTTGTTTGGCGCGACGCCCGATCTGTATGGCCAGGGCGGCAATCCCTCTATTCCCGGCTTCATGACGCAGGGCATCCTCGATCCGCAGCACTACTACTACCGGCGTGTCTTCACCGATGCCGTGCGCGCCATCGAAGCGGCCCGCAGTCATCCGGCTGTCGACCCCGACCGCATCGCCGTGGCCGGCGGCAGTCAGGGCGGCGGTATCACCATCGCGGCGGCCGGCCTCGAGCCGGCGGTGCAAGCGGCCCTGCCGGATGTTCCGTTCCTGTGTCACTACCGCCGCGCCACCGAACTGGTGGACACCGCGCCCTACAACGAGATCACGCGCTTCTGCCTGACGCACCGCGACAAGATCGAAACGGTCTTCCGCACCTTGTCCTACTTCGATGGGGTGAACCTGGCCGCGCGCGCGACGGCCACGGCTTTGTTCTCGGTCGGCCTGATGGATCAGGTCTGCCCGCCGTCCACCATCTATGCCGCCTACAATCACTGGGCCGGGCCGAAGGATATTCGCGTCTATCCTTACAACCAACATGAGGGCGGGGGCGACTTCCACGTGATCGAGAAAGTGCGCTTTCTGACATCGCTGTGGCGGTAGCACCCATCGTCAAGCGTCAATCGACACAAGTGACAAGATGGCAACTTATAACATTTTGGACTTTGGTGCAACGGGCGATGGTCGGACGAACGATGCGGCGGCTATCCAGAGCGCCATCGACACATGCGCGTCGGCCGGCGGCGGGCAGGTCTTGATTCCGGCCGGCCGGCGCTTCCTATCCGGCACGATCATGCTCAAGTCCAACGTCGATCTTCATCTTGAGCGTGGAACCACACTGGCTGCCAGTGCTCATCCTGATGACTACACCTTCCGGCTGCGCGTGGGCGCGCTCTCCGGCGGCACGGTCAATCCCGATGATCCCGGCTTCGGCATGCTGATCGCGGCCGATCGCGCGTCGAACATCTCCATCACCGGCGGTGGCGTGATCGACGGCGGCGGGCAGTTGTACATCGAAGAAGTCGGCGACTACATTCACCGCATGAAGCACTGGCGGCCCTTCACCGTCTTTCTGCTCGGTTGCGCCAACGTGACGTTGCGCGACGTGACCCTGCGCGACGGCGCGTTGTGGACGGTGCGTCTGTCCGGCTGCAACGATGTCTTGATCGACGGCATCCACATCGACAACGATCTCAAGCTGCCCAACAACGACGGCATTGATCTCGACCGCTGCCAGAATGTGCGCATTGCCGGGTGCCACATTGTGTCGGGCGACGACTGCATCTCGCTGAAGGTCTGCGATGAGACGGCAGCCTGGGGCGAGGGGTGCGAGAACGTCGTGGTGACCGGCTGCACGCTCGAGTCCACCTCGGCGGCGCTCATCGTCGGCGCGGAGTGTCGCAAGCCGATGCGCAATATCATCTTCGACTCGTGCGTCATCCGCTCCAGTCATCGCGGCCTGGCGATTCACCTGAGCGAGCAGAGCGATGTCGAGAATGTGCTGTTCTCGAACATGATCGTCGAGACGCGTATCTTCCATGACAAGTGGTGGGGGCGCGGCGAACCGATCTACATCACGGCTATCCCGTGGACAGAGCAACACAAGATCGGCCGCGTGCGGCATGTGCGTTTCTCGAATGTGTTGGCGCGCAGCGAGAACGGCGCATTCATCTATGGTTGGGAACCGGGGCTGATCGAGGATATTACCCTCGACCACGTGCGACTGGAGATCGACAAGTGGTCGAAGTGGCCGGGGGGCCGGCAGGACATTCGTCCCTGCCCCGGCGAGGGGTTGATCAAGCAGGACACGCACGGCATCTTTGTGCGCAATGCGCGCAACGTCACGCTGCGCAACTGCGAAGTGGTGTGGGGCGCCAACCGGCCGGCGTACTTCCGCCACGCCCTCGAGACCAACAATGTCGATAACCTGATGGTGGAAAACTTCCGGGGCGGCTCAGCCCATCCATAACCCGTCGCGCCCGGCAACTGAAACAAAGCTATGAGCGTATTGTTTATCGGTGGAACGGGCTTGATCAGCACGGCCTTTTCCGAGTGGGGGCTTCAGCGCGGCATCGAGTTGATCGATGCCGGCGCCAATGCGTTGTGGGATCGCATCATTCAGTTCTATCAGCGCGCCTGGCCCGCCATGTGAGCGGCGCCGGCGCGCAACACTCTATTTGCACCGAGGAATTTCATGCAGCAGAAAACCAAAATCGGCATCGTGGGATGCGGCAACATCAGTGGCACATACCTGAAAGTTGCCAGGACGTTTGACATTCTGGAAGTGGCGGCGTGCGCCGACGTGATCCCAGAGCTGGCGCAGGCCAAGGCCGCCGAACATGGCGTGCCCAAAGCGTGCTCGCCAGATGAGTTGCTGGCCGACCCGCAGATCGAGATTGTGGTGAATCTCACGCCGCCGGCGGCGCACGCCGGCATTGCCATGCAGGCGCTGCAAGCCGGCAAGTCGATCTACAACGAGAAGCCGCTCGCCATCGAGCGCGAAGACGCCCGGCGCATGCTTCGGCTTGCCGACGATAAAGGCCTGCGCGTCGGCTGTGCGCCCGACACGTTCATGGGCGCCGGCCTGCAAACCTGCCGCAAGCTGATCGACGAAGGCGCAATCGGCCGGCCCATCGCCGCCACCGCCTTCATGCTGGGGCGCGGGCCAGAGCCATGGCATCCGAACCCAGAGTTCTTCTACCAGCGCGGCGGCGGGCCGATGTTCGATATGGGGCCGTATTATCTGACTGCGCTGGTGACCCTGCTGGGGCCGGTCAAGCGCGTCACCGGTGCGACCCAGATGTCATTCCCAGAGCGCGTGATTGGCAGCGGCCCCAAGAAGGGCAACAAGATCGCCGTCGAGATCCCAACCCACATCGTAGGCGTGCTCGAATTTGCTGTCGGCGCAGTGGGCACACTTGTCACCAGCTTCGATGTGTGGGCGCATCAGTTGCCGCGCATCGAAATCTACGGCACAGACGGCACGCTGAGCGTGCCCGATCCGAACACCTTCGGCGGGCCGGTGAAGCTGTGGCGGCCGGAGAACAAAGAATGGCAGGAGATGCCGCTCTTGCCGTTGCGCGCCGAAAACAGCCGCAGTCTGGGTGTGGCCGATATGGCCTACGCGCTGCGGTCGGGCCGGCCGCATCGCGCCAGCGGCGCGTTGGCCTACCATGTGCTCGACCTGATGCACGCCATTCACGATGCGGCGCGTGAAGGCGTGCATATCAGCATGGCCAGCGCCTGCGAACGTCCTGCCCCGATGCCGCTTGGCCTCCCACCCGGCCAACTGGACGAATGACGATGCACCATTGCGCCGGCACTCCGCTCTCGCGCCGCGATGCGGCGCGGCCAGTAAGCGCCACACAGGCAATCAGTTTATTGTTTTCAAATCCGTCGGGTAGCTAGACTACTGACCACTGACCACTGACTACTCTGCTCGCCATGCTGAAAATCTACGAAGTGGATCAGGCGCTGGCCTCGATCCTGAAGCGCAAACCAATTGACGAATTCCCCGTGTCGCCGGCCATGCGTCGGCGCACACAGGAAACCTTTGGCGAAGACATCTCGCCCGATGAAGCGGTGCGGCGCATTCTGAGCGATGTGCGCGCGCGGGGCGACGATGCGCTGATTGAATGGACCCGCAAGCTGGACGGCGTCGCATTGACTGTTGAGACCCTGGAAGTGCCGGATGAAGACATCGCCGCTGCCTATGACATCGTGGACAGCGAAGTGGTGGCGGCGCTGGAGCGCGCCGCCGAGCGCATTCGCGCTTTTCATGCCCGCCATCCCTTTCAATCCTGGATGGAAAACGACCTGGGCGGTTTGCTGGGCCAGATCATCCGGCCGCTCGACCGCGTTGGCGTCTACAGCCCCGGCGGCACGGCGCCGCTTGCTTCCACCTTGCTCATGACGGCCATCCCTGCGCGCGCCGTTGGCGTGAACGAGGTGGTGGTGTGCTCGCCGGCCGACCGCCGCACCGGCAAGGTCGCCCCGATTACCCTGGTCGCCGCCGACATCGCCGAGGTGGACGCGGTGTATGCCGTGGGCGGGGCGCAGGCTATAGGCGCGCTGGCCTATGGCACTGAAACAATTGTCCGTGTGGACAAGATCGCCGGACCCGGCAACACATTTGTTGTGCTGGCCAAGAAGCAGGTGTTTGGCGTTGTGGGCATAGATGCCTTGCCCGGCCCCACCGAAACCGTCGTCGTGGCAGACGACAGCGCCAACCCGGCCTGGGTAGCCGCCGATATGCTGGCGCAGTCCGAACATACCGGCGGCACGGCTATCCTCATCACGCCCTCGCTTGCGTTGGCCCATGCGGTCGATCGTCACTTGCAGGCGCAGGTCTCACAGCTCGCCACCGCCGCCGAAATCTATGAGTCGTTCCAGTCGCGCAGCGGCGCGGTGATTGCCGAAGACCTGACCGAGGCGGTGGCGCTGGCCGATGAGTTTGCGCCCGAACATCTGTGCCTGTCGCTGCGCGACCCCTGGGCCTGGGTGGGCAAGATTCACAACGCCGGCGGCATCTTTGTCGGCGAGCAGTCCTATGAGGTGCTGGGCGACTATGTGGCCGGCCCCAGCCACACCATGCCTACCGGCGGCACGGCGCGCTTCACCTCGCCGTGCAATGTGCTGGACTTCGTGCGCGTGACCAACGTCATCGCCCTCGACGAGGCTACCGCGCGGCAGATTGCGCCTGCCGCCATCAAACTGGCCGAAGCAGAAGGATTGCCGGCCCACGCAGCAGCGGCGCGCATTCGTCTGGCAGACCAGGTGTGATGGAGCCGGCCATTGTATGAACTCATCGACCGACGGAGGAGGATGTCATGTCTGATGTAACTCACAAGCCGAGAGCCGGGCTGGCAGTTGTCGCAGTGGGCGGCAATTCGCTCATCACCGATGACAGGCATCGCACCGTACCCGATCAATACAACGCCGCGGTTGAAACCAGCCGGCACATCGTGGACATGATCGAAATGGGGTGGCAGGTGGTGCTGACGCATGGCAACGGCCCGCAGGTGGGCTTTATCCTGCGGCGCAGCGAGCTGGCCCGCCATGAGCTGCACGAAGTGCCGTTGGATGTGTGCGGCGCAGACACACAGGGCGCTATCGGCTACATGTTTCAAAAGGCGCTGCGCAACGAGATCAGCCGGCGCGTGCGCAGCGGCGCCTGGCCGCACCCGGCCATTGCGCCGGTGACCGTAGTGACACAGACGCTGGTCGATGCCAACGATCCGGCTTTCGCCCATCCGAGCAAGCCGATCGGCTCGTTCATGGATGAGCCAACCGCGCGGCTGCGCGCCGAGCAGGAAGGCTGGCAGGTGGTCGAGGATGCCGGCCGGGGCTGGCGGCGGGTAGTGCCATCACCCCGGCCGATTACCATCGTCGAGTTAGATGCCATCAAGGCGCTGGTGCGTGAGGATTTCCTGGTCATCTGTTCTGGCGGCGGCGGGGTGCCTGTCAAACAAGAACCGGATGGTGCGCTGATCGGTCTGGAGGCCGTGATTGATAAAGACCTGGCCGGCGCGCTGCTGGCAGTTTCATTGCAGGCTGATTTGTTTCTGATCTCGACGGCGGTTGAGAAGGTGGCCATTCACTTTCGCAAACCCGAGCAACGTTGGCTTGACCGGCTGACTGTTGCCGAGGCCGAGCGCTATCTCGACGAAGGGCACTTTCACGCCGGCAGCATGGGGCCGAAGATCCAGGCCGTGTTGAACTTCCTGCGCGCCCGGCCCGACGCGCGCGCACTCATCACCGATCCGCCCAACATCACGCGCGCCCTGCGCGGCGAGACCGGCACCTGGATTGCCGCGGCCCCGTGATCCGACAAACGCCTGCGCGCATTCCATGCGATGATTGCTGTCTGAGGTAAGACGCGATGATTCAGACCGCGAGTCTGTTCGCCCACTCAGCCACCACAACGCCCGGCCATGATGCGGCGGTGCGTTGGGTGGTGATCGCCGTGGTGGGCTGGGCCGAGGCCGAGGTGATCCGCAGCAAGCTCGATGCGGCCGGCATCCCGTGCATCCTGCAACGCGAGGCAGCCGGCGTTGCGTTCGGGATCACGATTGGCGCGTTGGGCGAGGTGCGTGTGCTGGTGCCAGAACCACTGGCCGAGCAGGCCATTGCGTTGCTGAACGACACTGCCGATCCGCAAGGGCCGGACGATGAAGACATTGGGGAATGGGACGATTACGATGTCGAAGGCGGGCGCAAAGCGACGCCCGGCAACTGAACCGCGCTTGAGCTTCGAGTGCGTGTTGCGCTATCGGCGCGACACGTTTCGCCTCGCACCTGGCCGGCGCGTGACCTCGCTCGACCAGGCCGTGCAGTTCGTGAATGAGCGCGGCTTTGTCTACTTCTGGCCGATCAAGGAAGTCGTTTTGCCCAGCTTGTGGGTCGCGGTGGCCGGCGATCGGCCCGTAGCCGACGCGCACGACGACCCCGGACACGTGACCTGGGGCTGGAAGGATGCTATGTTGGGCCGGCGCGTGTGGTATTACGCCAAAGTGCTGCGCCGCAAATCAACCCTCATCTCGCTTCAGGCTGCGCCGTATTTCTATGCCCTGTCCGAAAACTACGGTTCTCCGCGCGAGGACTATTTGCTGAACTATGAGCAGGGATTGCTCAGTCCCGAAGCTAAAGCAATCTACGAGGTGTTGTTGCGCGAAGGCCCGACCGACACCGTGGGTCTGCGCCGCGCCACCGGCATGACCAGCGAGAAGAGCGCCTACCGCTTCGAGCGCGCGCTGCTGCAACTGGAAGCCGATTTTAAGGTTCTGCCGGTCGGTGTGACGCAATCGGGCGCCTGGCGTTACGCCTTTCTATATGATCTGGTCGCCGATCATTTCCCGGATTTGCCGCAGCAGGCGCAGTCCATCCGCGCTTCGGACGCGCGGCGGCGCCTGCTGGCGCTGTATGTGCGCTCTGTTGGCGCAGTCCCAGAGGCCGACGTGAGTCGGCTGTTTGGGTGGTCGCGCCGACATATCGAGATGGCTGCTGCGCAACTTGCGGAGGAAGGAGTGATCCGACGCGGCGCGCTCGTTGTGGGCAAGCCCGGCGACTGGCTGGTCTTGAGCGAGTTGCTTACTCGATCTTGACGATCTTGAAAACTGTTTCGCCGCCGGGCGCTGCGACGCGCACAACCTCGCCAACTCTTTTGCCGATCAGCGCCCTGCCCAGGGGCGACTCATTGGAAATCTTGCCCTGTGCTGGGTTGGCTTCGGCCCGGCCTACAAGTTGGAACACCTCGTGATCGTCAAACCCCTGTTCAACAACGGTCACTTTGACGCCCATTTGAACTCGGCTGACATTCTGGCTCGATTCATCGAGAATCACGCTGTCCCGCAACAGGCGCTCCAGCTCCAGGATGCGGCCTTCCAAAAAACCCTGTTCCTCTTTGGCCGCGTGGTAATCGGCGTTCTCGGAAAGATCGCCTTGTTGGATGGCATGTCTCAGCCGCGCGGCCAGATCAGGT
Organism: Candidatus Roseilinea mizusawaensis; assembly: GCA_016841965.1. GTDB lineage: Bacteria > Chloroflexota > Anaerolineae > J036 > Brachytrichaceae > Roseilinea > Roseilinea mizusawaensis. The sequence continues at coordinate 14,442 of JAEANN010000030.1, forward strand.
CGTTTGACGTTCTTCAGATACTCCAGTTCCTCGCGCAACTCGCGCGCGCCTTCAGCGGTGAGATAGTGTGTGTTTGGTCCAACTTGCGAATCCATGCCGGCGATTCTAACCCAAAGGCTAGGCAATTCTTGGCCGGGGCGTATTTCAAAAAGCAGGCCCCAGGCGTTGATGCGTTTCTACAGGCTACAATCATCGCGGAGGTTATCGCATTCGATGGAAGTCAACAACGCAGTTGTTCTCATCACCGGCGCGGCGCAGCGGGTCGGTCGCGCTGTGGCGCTGGAATTGGCGCGGCGCGGCGCGCAGATCGCCTTCAGCTACTACGCTGAAGACGAGCCTTGGCAGGAAGCGCTGGGCAGCCTGGAGTCGCTGGGTGTGCGCGCGCTGGCCTGCCGTGCAGACGTCACCCGTCTAGCCGAAGCGCGCGCGCTGGTCGATGCGGCCATGCGCACATTTGGCCGCATCGACGTGCTGATCAACAACGCTTCGATCTGGCTGAAGCAGCCGGCGCTGGAGATCAGTGAGGCCGAGTGGGACGCCGAGATGAACGTGAACGCCAAAGGCCCATTTCTGATGGCGCAGGCTGTCGCGCCGCACATGCTGGCGCAGGGCAACGGCCTAATCGTCAATATCACCGATCTGTCGGCCTTTCAGACCTGGCCCGGCTACGCCCATCATTCGGCGGCCAAGGCTGCACTGGTGGCGCTCACAAAGGTGCTGGCGCTGGAGTGGGCGCCGGCCGTGCGCGTGAACGCCATTGCACCGGGCACCGTGCTGTTGCCCGATGACGCCACCGAGCAGAAGCGGCAGTGGGCAGTGGATAAGTCTGCCCTCAAACGCATCGGCGCTCCTCTCGACGTGGCGCGCACCGTGATCTACCTGATCGAAGAAGACTTCGCCACCGGCAGCGTTTACTTCGTCGATGGCGGACGCTCCCTCGTGTAATGCGGACTACAATGCGTCCACGGGATATAACACACCATGACCACTTCCGCACAAATATTTCCACAAGGATTTCTCTGGGGCGCTGCCACAGCCGCTTATCAAATCGAGGGCGCGTGGGATGTAGACGGCAAGGGTGAGTCGATCTGGGATCGTTTCAGCCACACGCCCGGCAAAGTGCTCGACAATGCCACCGGCGATGTGGCGTGCGACCACTATCACCGTTTTCAGGACGATGTGGCGCTGATGAAGTCGCTCGGCCTGCAAGCCTATCGCCTGTCTGTCTCCTGGCCGCGCGTGCTGCCTGCCGGCGCCGGCAAAGCGAATCCCAAAGGCATCGCCTTCTATGACCGGCTGATCGATGCGCTTTTGGAGGCCGGCATCGAGCCGTTTATTACACTCTATCACTGGGACTTGCCGGTAGCGTTGCAAGATCGCGGCGGCTGGGCCAACCGCGATATCGCCGGCTGGTTTGCCGATTATGCCGCTCTCATGGTGCGGGCGCTGGGCGATCGTGTGCGCTATTGGATCACGCTCAACGAGCCGTGGTGCGTGGCTTTTCTGGGCCATCATTGGGGCGTGCACGCGCCCGGCCTGCGCGATCGCCGGCTGGCGATTCAAGTTGTTCACAACACGCTGCTCAGCCATGGCATGGCCCTGCAAGCCATTCGCGCCGCCGGCGGCTCTCGCACACAGGCCGGCATCACGCTCAACTTTGACGCTAAACTGCCCGCCACCGACAACCCGGCCGATCAGGCTGCCGCCGATGCAGTGCTGGACCCCAACTACGAATGGTTCGCCGAACCCATTCTGCGCGGCTACTACACACCCCGCATCCTCGAAGATGCCGGCCCGGATGCGCCCGTTGTCCAGCCCGGCGACATGGCGCTCATCAGCGCGCGCAACGATTTCCTGGGCGTGAATTACTATACCGGCTCGTTCTATCGCGCTGCCGGCGACAAGCCAGAGCAGGTCGAAATGCCCGGCACAGAATACACGCTGATGAACTGGGCTGTGGTGCCGCAGGGTCTCACCGCCTTGCTGAAGCGGTTGAGCCGCGATAGCCGGGGCAGGCTGCCGCTATACATCACAGAGAATGGCTGCTCGTATGCCGATGAGATCAGCCCCGATGGCCGCATTCACGACGCGAAGCGTGTGGCCTATCTGCGTGCGCATTTTGCGGCGGCGCATGAGGCGATCCAGGCCGGCGTCGATCTGCGCGGATACTTCGTGTGGTCACTCATGGATAACTTTGAGTGGGCCTTGGGCTACCGGCAATGGTTCGGCGTGGTTGCCGTGGACTATGCTACCCAGAAACGAACGATCAAAGATAGCGGCTATTACCTGCGCGATGTGATCGCGGCGAATCGCGTGCTGTAGCCTGTGCCGTATTCTGTGCTGCCATGAAGATTTTCTGGCTCGGTTGGGAGGATCACTACACCCCGGCTCGTGTGCGCGCTGCCGCTCAACAGCTTGGCCTCGAGGTCGCCATCGCGCAAGTCGCCGACCTGCGCTTTGTCGCCGATGAGGCAACGGGGCGCGCCGGCGTCATGCTGGGTGAACTAGATGTCGTGTATAGCTTCGACGCGCTGGTTGCGCGCACGTTTTATCCGCACATCTCGGAGGCGCTCACCGTTGTCAGTCTCTTTCATCAGGCCGGCAAGTTGGTCATCGACGCAAGCTTGACCGACGAAGGCGTGACGCTGAGCAAGATGCACGACTACCTTATGCTGGCCCAGGCCGGCTTGGCCGTGCCGCGCACCTGGCAGACGGCCGACCTTTCGGCTGTCGAGACATTGGCCGGCGAGCTGGGTTATCCGCTTGTGCTCAAGGGGGTGCACGGTTCGTTTGGGGCGCATGTGTATCGCATCGATAGCATCGACCAGTTGCGCAATGTATGGGCGCGCTATCAACCCGGCGAATTGATGGCGCAGGAATATCTGCCGGCTGCGGGCGACTTTCGCGTGATCTGCGTCGGTTATCGTGCCTTGCCGGCCCTGGTGGAGCGCGCGCCAAAGCCGGGCGATTTTCGCACCAATGCCCGCCAGGGTGGGCAGGCGTTTGCGCGCCCCCTTGCGGCCTATCCTGACCTTGCGCGGCTGGCAGAACAGGCCGCCCGCGTGTTGCGCCGCGAGTTTGCCGCTGTTGACCTGCGCTATCGCGGCGCCCAGCCGGTGGTGTTGGAAGTGAACCGCCGGCCTATCTTCGAGAACTTTGAGCGCGTCACAGGGTTGGATGTCGCCGCCGCGTATCTGGACTATGTGCGTCAGCGTTGTGAACAGTTCAGGCCTGTCGTGCATAGCGCGCTTCAGACTGCGCCCCAGCCGGCAGCCTGAATCGACCCTGGATTGCGCCACTTGCTTGCTTATATGAACATCGAACAGATTGAACTGCGCCACATTCGCATCTCGCTGGTCTCACCGTTCGAGACCAGCTTTGGCGTGACCACCGACCGCGAGAGCATCATTGCCCGTGTCATAGCCGATGGCGTGACAGGCTGGGGCGAGTGTGTGGCCGATGCTGCCCCTGGCTACTCCTACGAGACCGTCACAACAGCCTGGCACGTGTTGTGTGACTATCTCATCCCGGCGCTGTTGGGCGCGCCGCTCAATCATCCGCGCGACACGCCGGCCCGCTTTGGTTTTGTGCGCGGTCACAACATGGCCAAAGCCACGCTCGAAGCCGCGCTGTGGGATATCGCTGCGCAGCAGGCCGGCCAAAGTCTGGCGCGCTACATCGGCGGCGTCCGCGAGCGTGTGCCGGTTGGCGTCAGCATCGGCATTCAACCGTCCAGCGACAGGTTGGCCGAGGTAGTTAGCCAGTATCGCCAGGCCGGCTACGGCCGCATCAAGATCAAGATCAAGCCGGGGCGCGATCTGGCCGACGCGCGCGCGGCACGTCGTGCTGTCGGCGACACACCGCTGATGGTCGACGCGAACTCGGCCTACACGCTGGCCGATGCGCCCTTGTTTCAAGAAATGGACGAACTGGGTCTGTTGATGATCGAGCAACCGCTGGGCTACGACGATATCTATCAGCATCACAAACTACAACGCCAATTGCGCACGCCGATTTGTCTGGATGAAAGCATTCATTCCGCCGATGACGCGCGCTTTGCGCTGGAGATCGGGGCGTGCCGCATCATCAACATCAAGCAAGGCCGTGTGGGCGGCCTGACGAACGCCATTGCCGTGCATGACCTGTGCCGGCAGGCCGGCGCCCCAGTGTGGTGCGGCGGCATGTTAGAGACCGGCATTGGCCGGGCCTTGAATGTGGCGCTGGCCTCATTGCCCGGCTTCACGTTGCCGGGCGACCTGAGCGCCAGCAATCGCTACTATCAGCGCGACCTGATCGATCCGCCCTTCGCGCTAAACCCGGACAGCACGCTCAGCGTGCCGGACGGGCCGGGGCTGGGGGTCACGGTGCTGCAAGACCGGCTGGATGCTGTGACCTTGCGGCGCGAAACGTTCAGGCGCTGACCGGCTAAAGCAGCAGCCTGGCAAAAGCTCACCTGATCAGGAGATACCATGAGTCTGAAAATAACGAATGTCAAAGCGATACTGACTGCGCCGGCCGGCATCGGACTGATCGTTGTCAAGGTCGAGACTTCGGACCCCGGCCTGTATGGGTTAGGGTGCGCCACGTATACCCAGCGCCTCACGCCGGTCAAAGCTGCCGTAGAAGACTACCTCAAGCCACTCCTAATCGGGCGCGACCCCAGCCGGATCGAGGATATCTGGCATCTGTGTTACCTCAACTCGTACTGGCGCAACAGCGGCGTACTGAACAATGCTATCTCTGGCGTGGATATGGCGCTGTGGGACATCATGGGCAAGCGCGCCAATATGCCAGTCTATCAGTTGCTGGGCGGCAAAGCGCGCGAAGCGGCGGCTGTGTACCGCCACGCTGACGGGCGCGACTCCGAAGAAGTGCTGGACAATGTGCTGCGCCTCAAAGAGGAGGGTTACCACTACATCCGCTGCCAGATCGGAGGGTATGGCGGCATCGGTCGTGAGCCGAAGAAGCCAGAAGGCGCGTTGCCGGGCGCTTACTACGACCCCGATGTGTACACGCTCACGGTGCAAAAGATGTTCGAGTATGTGCGCAGCAAAGTGGGCCTCGAGCTGAACCTACTGCATGATGTGCACGAGCGACTACATCCCATCGAGGCAGTGCGTTTCGCCAAGTCGCTGGAGCCGTATCGCCTGTTCTTCCTCGAAGACCCGCTGGCGCCCGATCAGATCGAATGGTTCCGCCAGATTCGCGCCCACGCCGCTGTGCCAATCGCCATGGGCGAGTTGTACAACAACCCGGTCGAATGGAAACAGCTCATCACCGAGCAGCTCATTGACTTCATCCGCGTTCATATCAGTCAGATTGGCGGATTGACGCCGGCCCGCAAGCTAGCCGCATTGTGCGAGGCGTTCAGCGTGCGCACAGCCTGGCATGGGCCGGGTGATGTCTCGCCAGTGGGCCACGCGGCCAATCTGCACCTCGACCTCGTGTGTCACAACTTCGGCATCCAGGAGTTCTCCGGCTTCAACGATGCGTTGCGCGAGGTGTTCCCCGGCTGCCCCGAAATCCGCAATGGCTATCTGTACGCCAACGACCGGCCGGGCTTCGGCATCGACATCGACGAAGCGTTGGCGGCGCGTTACCCATGCCAGCCGGCTGTCATTCAGTGGACACAAGCGCGGTTGCCCGATGGCACGTTGTATCCACCTTAAACGATTTTAAATTTGAGACTGACTGCTGGTATACAATCTGCTTGCGGTTTGTATGCCGTGAAAGAGGTTGAAAGATGAAACCACGTTTTGTGATTGGATTTGGGGTGATCCTGTTTGCCATCGCTGCCATGATGGTGTTCACAATCGCAGCCAACAGCAATCTAGAAGTGAGGGTGAACGATCTGCTCGCCGAGCGGGCTAAAGGCGCTGATCTCAGCGAGCGCGTCTTCAAGTTGACCGGCCTGGTGGTGGGCGAGAGCATCGTCTACGATCCGGCCACCTTCCACTTGCAGTTTGATGTGGTGAACTCGCGCGATGAGCTGGCCAACAATTTGGCGACAGCGCCGCGCATCACGGTGGTGTATCAGGGGGTAAAGCCCGACACGTTGGTGCATGAGGCGCAGGCCATCGTGACCGGCAAGCTGGGGGCAGACGGCAAATTCCACGCCGGCAATTCCCCCGACGCGCTGATGTTGCAGTGCCCCACCAAGTACGAGAAGGCAGAAGCTGCAGCCGGCCAATAGCGCCGGCGCACCGCTTTCAGACACACTTTCTATGATTACCGATGTCGGCTATCTGGCTGTCATCCTTGCGCTGGCAGTCAGTCTGTACGCTGCGGGCGCCTCGTTGTGGGGCGCGACGCGCAACGACGACCGTTTCGTCCAAAGCGGCCGCATGGCCGCCACACTGACTTTCCCGCTGATCATGGCCGGCGCGCTGGGGCTGTGGTTTGCGCTGATCACCGGCGATTTCGGCGTCAAGTATGTGGCGCAGGTGTCCAGCCTGGACACGCCGCTGTTCTTCAGGCTCACGGCGCTGTGGGGATCGCAGAATGGATCGATCCTGTTCTGGAATCTGGTTATGGCCGGCTTTATCTTCTTCGCCATGCTGAGGCCCTGGCGTGAAGACAAGCCCTTGTTGCCGTATGTCACGGCGACCATGATGCTGATTCTGGCCTTCTTCCTGTTCATCAATCTCTTCGTTGCCAATCCATTCGAGCGATTTTTGTTTCCGCCGTCCGACGGCGCCGGCCTGAATCCGCTGCTCAGGCATCCGGGCATGATCATTCACCCGCCCATGCTGTATGCCGGCTTCACCGGGTTCATCGTGCCGTTCGCTTTCTGCATCGCCTCTCTGGCCACTCGTCGCCGCGATAATCTCTGGCTGCTGGCTTCGCGTCGATGGATGCTGGTAGGGTGGGCATTTCTCACCGCCGGCCTTTTCCTCGGCGGGCGCTGGGCGCACGATGTGCTGGGGTGGGGCGGTTACTGGGGCTGGGATCCGGTCGAGAACAAATCGCTCGTCCCCTGGTTGATCGGCACTGCCTTCTTGCACTCGGCCATGATCCAGGAAAAGCGCGGCATGTTCAAGAACTGGAATGTCTTCCTGATGCTGCTGACGTTTGCCTCGGTGATCTGGGGCACGGCGGTGGTGCGCAGCGGGGTGCTTACCTCAGTGCATGCGTTTGCCCAGTCTGATCTGGGGCCGTTGTTCCTGGCTTTCATTGTGGTGATGCTAATCTGGTCGGCCGTGTTGTGGATCAGCCGGCTCGACACCTTGAAGAGCGAAAATGCCCTCGACAGCGGCTTCTCGCGCGAGGGCATCTTCCTGTTGCAAAATGTGCTGTTCGTCAGCACAGCACTGACAGTATTCATTGGCACCATCTTCCCGATCATCACCGAAGCAGTGAACGGCACGAAAGTGACGGTTGGCCCGCCCTTCTACAATCAAGTGGCCGTGCCGCAAATGGCCGCGCTGGTGGTGTTGATGGGCATCGCGCCGTTGATGGCATGGGGCAAAGCCAGCGCCCGCGCGCTGGGACGCATGTCGATCATCCCGCTGGGGTTAACGGCGCTGTCGCTGCTTGTGTTGGCGGTAGTGGGCGTGCGCCAACTGATCCCGCTGGCCCTGTTTGCCCTGGCTCTATTCACGCTGTATCAAACCCTGATCGAATATGGCCGGGGCGCGGCGGCCCGCGTGCGCAGTATGGGCGAGTCGTGGCCGGTGGCGCTAGGCCGGCTGATTCTGCGCAACCAGCGCCGCTACGGCGGCTATCTCATTCACATCGGCGTCGTTTTGTTCGCCATCGGCGCGACAGGCAAGGGCTTCTATGGCGTGGATGTGTTGCGCAGCATGGCCCTTAACGATACGATCACCGTCGGCAACTACGCCTTCACCTATCGCGGCCTGCGCGCCGTGCCGTGCGAATTCAACGACTGCCGCACCATGCAGGCGTCGATGCTCGTCACCGATGCGCAGACCGGCGCGATTGTTGGCGCGGTGTTCCCACACCGCGATAGTTACCCGATTCAACAGCACACTGCCACGATTGCTGATGTCACCGGCTCGTGGTTTGAAGAGGTGTACGTCATTCTGGCCGCTTGGCAGGACAACGGCGCCACGGCCTCATTCCAGATCTACATCAACCCGCTCATTAATCTGATCTGGCTGGGCGGGGCGGTAATGATCCTCGGCTTCCTGGTGGCTTTCTGGAAAGCGCCGGACCCAATTCGAGCGCCCCGCCTTGCGGTGGGCCTAGCTTCGGGCGCGGCCCTATCTCGATAGTGACATGATAAGCGTGTCTAATAGCAGGTCTGGACGCGCGCGCTGTCTCGTCCTGACCCTATTTGCCCTGGTGATCGGTCTGTATCTGGTTGGCATGATCTGGCCGGCTGTCACCGTCGCGCAGGCGCCTGACCCAACCTTGGATGATCGTGTGCACGACTTGGCCAAACTCATGAATTGCCCCACCTGCGCCGGGCGCAATCTGGCCGACTGCCCGACCGACACCTGCAAGCAATGGAAAGACGAGATTCGCTCGCAGCTCGAAGCCGGCAAGTCCGACGCCCAAGTCTTGGACTATTTCAAGACGCGCTTTGGGCCAACCGTAATGCAGGAGCCGCCGCGCGAAGGCGCGTTGCTGGTGGTCTGGGTGGCGCCGATTGTGGCGGCTGCCGCGCTCATCACTGCCGGTGTGTGGGTTGCTCGTCGTGCGGCAATCCGCAACGCGCCGGCTGCATCCAGGCCGGCTCCCGTCAGTGACGATCCCTACGTGGCTGCGCTCGAAGAGCAGGTGCGGCAGTCATGACAACCCAGAACAATCTAACGCCGGCACTCCCGTCGGCACAGTCTGCAAGTCACAAGCGCCGTTGGTTGATTGCACTGGCCGTGCTGGCCGTCATTGGGATTGCAGGGCTGTTCACAGCCGGCATGGTGTTGTCGGCGCAACCCGGCAAGCGTCCCACCGTCGGATCACCCGCGCCCGACTTTAGTATGCCCTTGTATGAGGGCTATCGGGCCGGCTTGCCCGAAACCATTCGCCTGTCTGATCTGCGCGGCAAAGTTGTCGTGCTCAACTTCTGGGCGTCGTGGTGTGTCGAATGCGTCAAGGAGACCGACGCGCTTGAAGCTGTTTGGCGCGTGTACAAGGATCGTGGTGTGGTGGTGCTGGGGGTCGATCACCTTGACACCGAGCCGGCTGCTCGCAAGTACCTGGAAAGCTTCGATGTCACATTCCCCAACGGCATCGACATTCAGCAACAAGTGTCGCGCGCCTATCGCATCACCGGCGTGCCGGAGACATTCTTCATTGACCGGCAGGGCATGGTGCGCAAGACGGTGATCCAGGCGCTCAGCCAGACCGAGCTGGTCGCCGAAATCGAGGCGCTGCTGGCGGAGTAAGGCATGACACTGGGGATTGGAACGCTGTTGATTGGCTTGGCCCTGCTCGTCATAGTGGTGGTGTTGGTGCTGCTACCGCTGCTGGAGCCGAAAAGCCCGCTGGCCCAGCCGGCGTCGCAGCGCGACGCGCTGGAGGCCGAGCGCGCTGCCATTGTGCGCTCGATCCGCGATCTGGACTTTGACTATCGCACGCACAAGTTGAACGAGCCGGATTACCGGGTCTTGCGTCAAGGTTTGGTGCAGCGCGGCGCAGACGTTTTGCGTGAACTGGAGGCGTTGAATCAGACGCAGCCGGCCCCGGACACCGTGGACGATGATGCGGCAGTGGACGCTCAAATCGAAGCTGCTGTGTTGGCGTTGCGGCGCGGCGAACACCCGGCGGCTCGTGTGTCCGGCGTTGCGCACTGTCCGGCCTGCGGCCACCCCGTGCTTCCCGATGATCGCTTTTGCGCGAAGTGCGGCCACGCGCTGCGTGTGCACCTTTGAACGCTCGCATCCCAGCCCAGGAAGTCCCATCGCATGAATATCTCACTCCGTAATCTGGCTGTCTGGCCGGCTGTCGGCTTGTTGGTTTTGATGTTGGCCGGCTGCTCGATGGCCGGCGCGCGACAGGTTCCCTCGATCGAAATGTTGCTGACGCCCGCTGTCGTGCCAACCCGTCCACCCGAAGAGCTGGCGCCCCCTGCGCCGCCCGATGTGGCGCGCGGGGCGGCCATCTATGCGAATAAGTGCGCGGCCTGTCATGGCGATGCCGGCATGGCCGATGGGCCGCGCGCGGCCCAGGTGCGGGCGCAGGGCAGTCTTGTGCCGCGCCTGTCCAATATCGATACCCAGCGCGCCGCCGAACCGCGTGTCTGGTTCGACCTGATCGGCCAGGGACGCATCGAGCGACTGATGCCGGGCTTTGCCGGCTCCTTGAGCGCACAGGAACGTTGGGATGTGCTGGCCTATGTGTGGGCGCTGGGCACACCGCCCGAAGCCATCCGCCAGGGGCAGATCATCTATGAGCAGCAGTGCGCCGCCTGTCATGGCCTGCAGGGCCGGGGCGACGGGCCACAGGCGGCCGGGCGCAGCATGACCAGCTTCTCCGACCCGCGTTGGCTGGCCGACACCTCGCTCAACGAGATGATGCGGGGCATGAGCGCCGGCAACGGCACTCCTGCTGACCCGCACGCCGCGCTCAATCTCGATGATGCGGCGCGCCTTGCAGTCTCGCATTACATCCGAACGTTTGGTTACACCTATGCCAACCCCGACGACGTGCGTGTGCAGGCCAACGTAGGCGATGGTCTCCTGACGTTTGTGACAGCCAATCGCACGCCTGGCGGTCAGACACCGACCGGCCTGCCTGTCACCCTGCGCGTGTACGGCCCGGATAATGAAGTCCTGTCGCGCACGGCATCCCTCAACAGCGCCGGTGTAGTGGTGTTCTCCGATCTGCCCGTGCAGCCCGATTATTTCTATCAGCCCGAAGTGATCTACGAAGGGGCCAAATTCTTCGCGGCGCCGGCCCAGTTTACCGAGACGCGCGCCATCACCGGCGTGCTGCCTGTCTATGAGGTGACTACCGATCCGTCGGTCATTCGCATCAGCGAGCTGCACTTCTTTGTGCAAAGCGTGCGCGATGGCTTCATCACCATGGTGGAGTTTTATCTGTTCGACAACATTAGCGAACGGGCCTATATCTCGCAGGCCGGCGATGCGCAGCAAACGCGCTCGGTGCGGGTGAGTCTGCCGGCCGAGGCGACCAATCTGCGCTTCGACGGCCCCGGTCTGGGCGAGCGTTTTGTGCGCGTGGGCGACGATATCTATGACACAGATGCCGTTGGGCCGGGGGTGCGCTCATCTTCCATTACCCTGATCTACGATCTGCCATATCGCGGTGGGCGCGTCTTGGAGCGCCCGGTGTACTACGACGTGGCGCGCTGGGACGTGCTGATGCCGGAGAGTGAGCTGCGCGTGGAAGGCTTGGTGGATCGCGGGACGCAACAAATGTCGAGCGGGGCCATTCGCCTGTTCGAGCCGGCGGCGCTGAATGTGGCCGCCGGCGGTGTCGTGCGATTCGAGCTGGCCGGCCAGCCGCGTGGCGCGCCGACGCCGGGCGAGGATGGCCGGGCGGTGGGCGCAGGGTTGATTGCGCTGGCGGCTGCCCTGGCGCTGGGTTACCTGTTGATGTGGCGCGCCAGGCGTGCGACCCGCGATGAACTGGCGCTGGCCGGCCAGCGTCAGCGCTTGCTTGAGGCCATCGCACAGTTGGATCAGCGACACGAGGCCGGTCAGATCAAAGAGTCAGCCTATCGCAAGCGGCGCGCTGAACTAAAAGCGCGTTTAAGCGAGATCTGGGAATGAGTGTCGGTCGAGCGACTGATGATCGAACGGTGTGAGCCATGCTTGATGCGGCCGAGTTGACCAAATCCTATGGCGTGCGGCCGGTGTTGCGCGGCGTGTCGCTCAGCGCCCGGCCGGGCGAGGTGGTGGCTGTGCTCGGCGCAAACGGAGCTGGCAAGACTACGCTGCTGCGCGTGTTGTCTACGCTCAGCAAGCCGGATGGGGGCCGGCTCAGTGTGGCCGGCATCGACGCCCTGGAACATCCCAACCGCGCCCGCCGCCTGATCGGCCTGGTGTCCCATCAGCCGCTGCTGTATCCCGATCTCACCGGCTACGAGAACCTCTTGTTCTACGCGCGCATGTACGGCGTTGACGGACGCCGCATCCAGGATGACGAATCGTTTCGCGTCAATCGTCAATCGTCAATCGTCGATCCCAACCCCAAATCCCCGAACTCCGAATCGGGAATCGAGGCGCTGTTGCGCCAGGTGAACCTGCACATGCGCGCGCACGATCTGGCGCGCACGTATTCGCGCGGCATGTTGCAGCGCTTGGCCATTGCGCGCGCCATGATTCACGACCCGGCCCTCATTTTGTTGGATGAGCCGTTCACCGGTCTCGACCAATCCTCGGCGCGCAACCTGAGCGCCATGCTGCGCGAGCTGGCTGCAGCCGGCAAAACGCTGGTGATGACGACACACGAGTTTGGGCGAGGGTTGGAGAGTGTGACCCGCGCGGTGCTTCTGCGGGGTGGGCGCATCGCAGCCGAGCTTGATGCCGGCATCACACCTGATCGCGTGGCCGCCTTGTTTGAGTAAACTGGAATGGTGGCGGATCGCCGCAGGCGCATCTGACCCGCACGATGCCGTGAAACACCTGAATCATCCTGTAGTCGCCACGCTTGTTCTGGTGGCTGTTGCTTTTGCCGTGCGCACCCTGTCGCTGACACAACAGTCGCTGTGGTTCGACGAGGTGTACTCGATCTGGTTTGTGAACCGTCCCTTCGATGAAGCGTGGCGCGTGGGCATCTTTCCCGAGCAGAACCCCCATGCCCCGCTGTATTACCTCGCTTTGTGGGGCTGGCTGCAAGCCGCCGGGGCAAGCGACTTCACTGTGCGCTATCTTTCCGTGCTGTTCGGCGTGGCAAGTGTCGCGGTGGTGTGGCGCGCGGCGCGCGCGTGGATGGGCGTTCGCACCGGACTGATCGCGGCGCTGCTGATCACGTGTTCGCCATTTGCCATCTATTTTGCCCAGGAAGGGCGTATGTACGCGCTCTACCTGTTGCTGGCTGCGGTGTCGTTTCTGTGCATGGTGCGCGCGCTGAAGCCGGACCCCCGGCGAGGGCGCGGCCCATTGCGGTACTGGCTGGGAATGGCTGCGACATCGGTGGCGCTGGCCTATAGTCACTTCTTTGGCGTGTTTTGGATTGCTGCGCAGTATGTCGTGGCGCTGGGGGTGGCCTGGCCGGGGACAGCCGGCCTGTCGCCCCGGCTGCTGGCCCGGCGATATGCGCCAATCGTGGCAACCGGCGCGCTGGCGGCGCTGGCGTGTATGCCCATCCCGATCAGCTTAATGGGCAGCGGGCGTACCTATAGCCTGCAGGATGTGACCGCGCCGGCCATGCCGGTGGATATTGTGTTGCGCGATCTGATTGCCGAGTATGCCACGCGCACGCGCTGGGCTGATCTGCCCGAAGGCTGGGCCGCAGTGTTGACGATTCCGCCGGCAGTCTTGTTGCTGGCCGGCGTCGCGCTGGCATGGCGCAAAAGCTGGCGAACCGGTCTGACGGTGACGGGGTTGCTCACGCTGCCGGTGCTCATCTATGCCCCGTTCTGGCAGACCGCCGGCGTGTTTCAGCCGCGCTATGTCATACCGCTGTTTTTTGCGGCGATATTGGGGTGGGCCATCGTGCTGGCCAGCGCAGCGCGGCGGCAGCGGTGGGCCGGGCTGGCGCTGGCGGCGGCGGTGATCGCGTACTTTGGCGTGGCACACTTGCGCGACCTGACCCGCCCGGAGTTCCAACGCGAAGACTGGCGCTTTGCGGGCGACTATCTCAATCGCATGACGACCGCAAGCGATCGCATCGTTGTGTTTGTGGACTACATCGAGCCGGTGCTGCGGTGGTACTACGACGGGCCGGCGCCCATCGTTCCCTATGCCGCCGGCTTGGACGTGTATCGGCCACAGCCGTTCTTCGAACAGATTCAAGCTCAGGCTGATGTGCGCACTCTCTGGCTGGTGCTGAGTCACGACCTGGCCATGGCCCCAAACCACCGACTGCTTGATACGGCCTATGCGCGCTACCCCTGGGCGCGCGCGCAATACCCAACCCGTGGCGCTATTCGCATTCTGGCGTTCACACCGCGCTGGCGGTTGGATGCCTTGCCGCCCACAGCAGCCCCGATGCAGCGGCGCTTCGCCGGCGGCCTGGAGCTGGTCGGCTATCACGTGGATATGACGCGCCTGTCGCCGCGCGAGCGCGTGAGCCACCCGCCCAGCAACTGGATTCACGTGATCACCTATTGGCGGCGCTGGGGAACGGTGGATTCTGTCAGCGCGGGCAAGCTGAGCATTCGCCCTCAGCTTCGCCTAGTGGATGAAGCGTATGGCGAATGGGGTGGAGACCTGCCGAGATTGCCGGATGTGTTCGATTTTGATCCGCCGGCCGGTTGGCCCGAGGGCGCAATCATCGAGGTGCACGCCGATATCAACCTGAACCCGATCACGCCGGCCGGCATGTATCGGCTGATCCTCGCCCTGACGCGGGATGGCCAACGCCTGCCGTTGCAGGATGGCAGCGCCGATTTTGTCTTGCTCTCGCCGGTGGAGATCACACCGTGAGTGTTGCAAAGCGCACCCAGGAGCTGATGCGCCGCGCTCGGCATGCTCGATTAACTGACGGGGCTTGACATGCTGTACTTCAGACAAGTGTTGGCCATCCTGCGCAAGGATGCGCAGATCGAGTTTCGCACACGCGAGGCGACGACAGCCATGATCGTGTTTGCAGTAATGGCGATCGTGATGTTCAATTTCGCCCTGCGGCTGCGGGTGGATTCGCTGCGTCCCTTGGTGCCGGGGGTGTTGTGGGTCATCCTGGTGTTTGCCGGTACGCTGGGCCTGGGGCGCTCAATGGCCTCGGAACAAACCAACCAGTGCATCGATGGTTTGCTGCTCGCCCCCTGTGACCGCAGCGCCATTTTCGTGGGCAAAGCGGTGGCCAATGCCCTGTTCACGTTGGCGATTGCTTTGATCGTAGCGCCGCTCATGGCGATTCTATTTGACGAGTCGATGTTGCACACAGGGGTGCTGCTGACTGTGGTGCTGGGTGTGGTCGGCTATTCAGGCGCCGGCACATTGATTGCTACGATGGCGGCCAGCACCCGCGCGCGCGAGGTGTTCCTGCCGATCTTGCTCTTTCCGCTTGCGCTGCCGCTGGTTGTGGCGGCTGTGGTCGTCACCTCCGGCTTTCTTGACCGACTCCCGTTCGAGCAATTTGGGTCTTGGCTGGGTGTTGTGGTGGCATTTCTGGTTATCTTCTGGACGGCCGGCACACTGTTGTACGAATTCATCGTCGAAGCATGACGGCTGCGGGCTGCCTGACCTGCATCCTCAAGCGCCAGCAGCAGCTTATCTGCCTCTCAGCCTATCAGCCCTCAGCTCTCAGCTAGGTGTCTTGACGCTTTTTGGCTGCGCATGGTATCATCGTTGCTCGGTTGTTGGCACTCGTGTTGTGTGACTGCTAATAACTGGTCATAACTATGACAGATCAAGAACTGGAGCTTACACCCCGCCAACAGACGATTCTGCGCCTGGTGGTGCACAGCTATGTGGCAACTGCCCAGCCGGTCAGCTCGAAATCACTCATCGGCACCGGGATGTTGAATGTATCTAGCGCCACGGTGCGCAACGAAATGGCCGTGCTGGAGGAAATGGGCTACTTGACCCATCCGCACACTTCAGCCGGCCGGGTGCCGACGGATAAGGGCTACCGCTATTTCGTCGAGCACTTGCTGGGTGATGTAGAGCTGCCCAGCGACGAGCGCAACACGATTCGTCACCAATTCCACCAGGCCAAGTTGGAAATGTCGCAGTGGATGCAACTGGCGTCTGCTGTGCTGGCGCGCGCCACCCGCTCGGCGGCGTTGGTGACTGCGCCGCGCATCGAGACCCCGCGCGTCCGGCAACTCACCTTGATCTCGACCCAGGCCCATCTGGTGCTGCTGGTGCTGGTGTTTCAGGGCGGCACGGTGCGCCAGCGCATGTTGATGTTGCGTGAGCCGATGGATCAGACGGCGCTGAACCAGGCTGCCAACCGGCTGAACACGCTGTATGCCGGCGCAGACGCCCACACCATCCAGACCCACCCCGTCGAACTCACCGAATTTGAGTCAGAAGTGGTGGATTTGATGCTTGAGCTGATGCGCGACGATGCGCCAGCGCAAAGTGAGGTCTACCGCGATGGCTTGACCGAGGTCTTGCAGGAGCCGGAGTTTGTCACCCAGGAAGGCGCCCGCGCGCTGGTCAATGCGCTGGAGCAGCCGGAATTCCTGAACAGCGCGTTGGGCGCGCGGGTCGGCACGGTGCAGGTGGTTATCGGCGGCGAGGGCCGCTGGCGTGAGTTGAGCGCATGCAGCGCTGTGTTGGCCCGTTACGGCGTTGAGGGATTTGCGTCTGGCACGCTCGGTGTGCTTGGCCCCACGCGTATGCCCTATGGCCGGGCGATCAGCGCCGTGCGCTACGTGGCCGACTTGATGAGCGATCTGGTCAGCGATCTATACAGCCGCTGAGCCGGCGTAGCGCTGCATGACCTTGCTTTTTATTCACTACAAAAACGGAGGTTGTGAATCCATGCAATCTGATTTGACCGATCAAGCCGGCCCGACAGCCGGCGTTGCCGCACAAGCCCAGGCCGGCGATGCCGTTGCCGGCGCAGATGGGTCGCTGAACGAGCTTCCGCCCGCCGACCAGAAAGACGCTGAAATCGAGGCGTTGAAGAAACAACTGGCCGACGCCGAGGCCAAGGTCAAAGAATATCTGGACGGCTGGCAGCGCGCTCGGGCCGAATTTGCAAATTACAAGAAGCGCCAGGAAGCGGACAATGCCACCCTCAGGCAATTTGCGATCGGCGCTTTCGTCGGCAAGATTCTGCCGGTGCTCGACGATTTCGAGCGCGCGGCCCGCACCTTGCCGCAAAACTTACAGGGCCTGACCTGGATCGATGGCGTTCTGCTGATCCACCGCAAATTGCAGCTTGTGCTCGAGTCGGAGGGCGTCAAGCCGATTGAGGTGACGCCGAATGCCGCGTTCGATCCGACGCTGCATGAGGCCATCAGCCACGATGAGGCCGAGGGAATCGACAGCGGGCGCGTCATCGAAGAGATCCAGAAAGGCTACAAACTGGGCGACAGGGTCATCCGCCCCGCGCTGGTGCGCGTCGCCAAATAGCTCAACAGCCAAATACCTATACAAGTGAGAACAAGTCTATGGCATCTAAGATTATCGGCATCGATCTTGGCACGACAAACAGTGTTGTCGCAGTCATGGAGGGCGGCGAGCCAACAGTTATTCCCAGCGTGGAAGGCTCGCGCTTGATTCCCTCAGTGGTAGCAGTGAACCCCAAGACCGGCGAGCGCATGGTCGGGCAGGTCGCCAAGCGCCAGGCTATTGTCAATCCGGAAAACACTATCTTCTCCATCAAGCGTTTCATGGGACGCAAGTTCAATGACCCCGAAGTGCAGCGCGCCATGAAGGTGGTGCCCTATAAAGTTGTGGCTGCCCCCAACGGCGATTGCCGGGTGCTCATGGGCGGCAAGGAATACTCGCCGCAAGAGATCAGCGCCATGATCTTGCAGAAGATCAAGTCGGACGCCGAGGCATACCTGGGTACATCCATCACCCAGGCCGTTATCACGGTGCCCGCTTACTTCAACGACAGCCAGCGCCAGGCCACCAAAGACGCCGGCAAGATTGCCGGCTTGGAAGTGCTGCGCATCATCAACGAGCCGACCGCGTCGTCCTTGGCCTATGGCTTGGATCGCAAAAAGGACGAGACGATTGTTGTGTACGACCTGGGCGGCGGCACGTTCGACGTCAGTATCCTGGACGTCGGCGACGGCGTTTTCGAGGTCAAGGCCACCAACGGCGATACTTTCCTGGGCGGTGATGACTTCGACATGCGGGTGATGAATTACCTCATCGAGACCTTCCGCGCCGAGACTGGCATCGACATCAGGAATGACCGCCAGGCCCTCCAGCGGTTGCGCGAGGCGGCAGAGAAAGCAAAGGTCGAGTTATCCACCCTGATGGAGACCGAAATCAACCTGCCGTACCTAACCGCCGACGCTACCGGCCCCAAGCACCTGGTGACCAAGCTCACCCGCTCCAAGCTTGAGCAACTGACCGAGGATTTGATTGAGCGCACCATGGCTCCTTGCAAACAAGCCATGGCCGATGCCGGCGTCGACCCCAGCAAGGTGCATGAAGTGGTGCTGGTGGGCGGCATGACGCGCATGCCGGCCATCCAGGCTGCTGTCAAGCGCATGTTCAACAAGGAGCCAAACCGCACCGTCAACCCGGATGAAGTAGTCGCGGTGGGCGCCGCCATTCAGGCCGGCGTGTTGGGCGGCGAGGTGCGCGACGTGCTGCTGCTTGACGTCACGCCTCTGACCTTGAGCATCGAGACGCTGGGCGGTGTGGCCACCCCCTTGATCGAGCGCAACACCACCATTCCGACCAAGAAGAGCCAGGTGTTCAGCACGGCCAGCGACATGCAAACCAGCGTAGAAATCCACGTGGTGCAGGGTGAACGGCCCATGGCTGCCGACAACAAGTCGCTGGGCCGGTTTATCCTGGATGGCATCCCGCCGGCCCCACGTGGCGTGCCACAAATCGAAGTTACGTTCGACATCGATGCCAACGGCATCTTAAATGTTTCGGCCAGCGATAAAGCCACCGGCAAGTCGGCGCATATCACCATCCAGCCTTCATCTGGCCTGTCCAAAGACGAGATCGAGCGCATGGTGCGCGAAGGCCAGGCACATGCTGAAGAGGACAAGGCCCGGCGCGAGAAAGTGGAGGCGCGCAACGAAGCAGACAACGCTGCCTATCAAGCCGAGAAGTTCATCCGCGAAAACGGCGACAAGATACCGGCCGACAAAAAATCCGAGCTGGAGTCTCGCATTGCTGCACTGCGCAACGCACTGACCGGCGATGATGTGCCGGCTATTCGTCGGGCGTCCGATGAGCTGAAAAGCACTTTCTCGCAGATCGGCGCCAGCATGTATCAGCAAGCAGCGCCGGGCGCCGGTGGACCGGCTGCCGACGGCCCGACACCTTCCGGCGGCGGCGCCGACAAGGGGCCCGATGACAATGTTGTTGAGGGCGAATACCGCGAGACAAAGTAGGCGAGTGTAATTTTGCACATGGCGCCTGTGGCGGCATAAACGAAGATGTCTACTCAGAAGCGTGATTACTACGAAGTCCTTGGGGTTGGACGCGACGCAAGCCCAGAGGAAATCAAAAAAGCGTTCCGCAAGTTGGCGCGCCAGTACCATCCCGATGTCAACAAGGACAAAGGCGCCGAGGCCACCTTCAAAGAGATCAACGAAGCCTACGAAGTCTTGAGCGACGAGCAAAAGCGCGCCGCTTATGACCGCTACGGCCATGCCGGCCGTGGCGGTTTTGGCCCCGGCGACTTCGGCGGCTTTGGCGATATCAACGACATCTTCAGCGAGTTCTTTGGCGGCTTCACGCGCCAAAGCAGCGCCCAGCGGCGCAGCCCCCGTCGAGGCGCTGATCTGCGCTATGACCTGCGCCTGGAATTTCTAGAAGCCGTCTTTGGCGTTGAAAAAGAGATCGAGGTCGTTCGCAACGAGACCTGCCCGCGCTGCAACGGCGCCGGCGCAGAGCCGGGTACCAGCCCGTCACGCTGCCGCACCTGTAATGGCACCGGGGAAGTCCGTCGCATGCAACAGAGCATCCTCGGCTCGTTTGTCAGCGTCACCACCTGTCCTACGTGCAACGGCAGCGGCGAGGTGATCGCCGTGCCGTGCAAGCAGTGCGGCGGGCGTAAGCAGGTGCGCGTCACGCGCACGCTGGCCGTCAATGTGCCGGCCGGCGTGGACAACGACACCCAAATTCGCTTGAACGGCGAGGGCGAGCCGGGCGTGAATGGCGGCCCACCCGGCAACCTCTATGTCGTCATCTCTGTCGCCCCCCATCCTTACTTCCGTCGCAAAGATCAGGATATTCTGGTCGAGGTTGGCATCAACGTCGCTCAGGCCGCGCTGGGCGATGAGCTGGAAGTGCCAACTATCGACGGGCAAGAAAAGCTCGTCATCCCACCCGGTACCCAAAGCGGCAGTGTGTTCCGCATCAAGGGCAAGGGGGTGCCTCACTTGCGGCGCAACACGCGCGGCGATCAGATCGTCGTTGTGTCGGTCAACATTCCACAGTCGTTGACAGCCGAACAACGCCGGCTGTTCACCGAGCTGTCGAAGACAATGGGCAAAGATGTCACACCGCAACAGGAGAAAGGCTTCTTCGACAAGCTGAAAGATGTGTTCGGTGTGTAGCCAGCGCGCAGATCGCAGATTGCAGACAGCAGACGACAGAATACAGACGACAGACAGCAGACGACAGATGTCGCGCTCCGCGAGCCCGGCCTTGGCAACCCAAAATCTGAAATCGAAAATCCCAAATCAAGTAGCCGGTTTGTTTGGGCTAATCGGCCTGCTCATTCTCATGGCCGGCTGTGAGGCGATGCCGCAAAGCACGCCGGCCGAAAGCGTTTTTCCGTCCCCCGTTGCTTTTGTAACGGCGGTCCCCTTGCCTCAGGCAACGTCTACCCCAACCCCTCAGCCGATAGTTGAGCCGACATTGCCACCCCCGACCATCGCTCCAAAGCGTATGCCGATTGACAGCACTGCTGCCATCGGCCTGTGGAGCAGCCGTATCACCTCCACGCAGACTTTTACCGGCGTGGTCGATCTGGTTCAGGGGCCGGTTGGGTTTGATCTGCGCAATACCAACGCGGCTTTGATCAACGTGACTGGCCGGCAGGTCTACTATGGCTATGCCGAGACCGCCTCGCAAGTGGCTCAGGAACATCCAGATTGGCTGCTGTATGACAGGAACAAGAAATTGGCCCTGGCGCCCAACGGAGCGCCGTTGTTGAACATTCGCAACGAAGCGGTGCGCCAACAACTGGCCGATGATGTGCGCCGGCTGGTCTATGACCAGGGCTACGATGGCATTGTGCTGGATGGAGTCGGCGACGGCCTGATACGATCCACCACACCGCCGGTGTACACCGGCACCACTCCGTTCACCGTCCAGCAACGCCGCGACGCAGTGGAAGGGTTGTTGCGCGCGATTCGTGCTGCGTTGCCGGACAAGCTCGTCATCGTCGGCGGATACGCCTGGCAAGATGGCGCTGCCTTCAATGCCGGCGTATCCGAAGCTCAGGAACTTGCAAGTCTTGCCGATGGCGTCCACATCACCCAGTTCCTCCGCGCGCCCTATAGCAAGACCCTGGAGTTTAAGTCTGAAACTAACTGGAAGCGTGATGTGGATTATCTGGCATCCATCTCGCGCGATGGCAAGATTGTGTTGATCACGACTGCCCTGGACGCTGCCGACATTCCTGCCGATACGCTGAAGCAATGGCTGAACTACAGTGTGGCTTCGTATCTGATGGGCAAGAACGGCCCGCGCACGTATTTCCAGTTTGATCCAGCCGGCAGCCTCGATTTTGCAACTGATCCGGTCTTGTCCGCCCCCATCGGCGCCCCGCTGGAAGCGTATGCCAAGTTGGACAGTGACATCTATCGCCGTGTGTTCGCCAACGGCATTGTACTGGTCAACCCGACCAGCAAAACACAGGAAGCCGATCTGGGCAGCGAATATCGCGCCCTGTCGGGCGATTTGGTGCAGAAAGTCACCATGTCGGCCAACACCGGCCTGATCCTGTTGAAGCCGTAGATTGTGCCCTTCATAACCGCCCTGAGCCGCGCGCGCTTTGGGTGTGCCCGACTATCTGGATGACGCCACGCCACGTCGGTTACACTTGGGCCAACGAATCAGGAGGCGGAAATAACCGATGATGCGCGTTGCCTTTCATCAGTATGCTCAGCACGACCAGAGCCAATCGTGGGAATGGATCGATGGGGCGCTTGATTTATTGCCGGCCCTGTCGCCGGCGCAGCGCCGTGTGCAATCCTTCCTCATGCAGCATATGAGCGAGTATGCTGAGCTGAATCAGATCGGCATCGTCATTCCCGGCCCTTTTGCCGTGCGCATGCCAGAGGAGATGCAGCGCGGCCGCGAGCCAGACCTGCTGTTTGTCCCCAACACCTTTGTCGACACCATTCAGGAGAACTACGTCAACAGTCACGGCGTCACGATTGCAGTCGAGATCGCCGATGCCCGCACCCGCTACCGCGATCGCGTCGATAAGTTCAACGATTATCAATCAGCCGGCATTCCAGAATACTGGATCATCGACGTGGACGCGCAAGAGGCCCTTTTCTTCCGGCTACAGCATGACAACCAATATCACGAAGCTGATGTGTCGGAAGACGGCGTCTATCATTCAGCCGTGCTGAAAGGCTATGCGCTCGATCCGCGCCGGCTCTGGCAGGATTACCCTGACGAGCCGGCCTGACACGCAATTCCGAATACGCACTACGCAATACGCACCACATCCCATGCCAAAATTCAAAAGTGTCAAAGGAATGCAAGATATCCTCCCAGAGGAGGAACCCGTCTGGTCACATGTCACCGGCGCGGCCGTTTCTATTGCCCGCCGATTTGGCTTTGCAAAGATCGATACTCCCGTCCTCGAGTCGACCGCTTTATTTGCCCGCGGTGTGGGCGAAGACACAGATATTGTGTCAAAAGAGATGTACTCATTCATCGATCGCGGCCGCGAAGGTGAGCAGGGCGAGTCGCTTACCTTGCGCCCTGAATTCACTGCCGGCGTGATGCGGGCCTATATTGAGAATGGGCTGTCCTCGCGCCCTCAGCCGCAGAAGTTGTACTCGCTTGGCGCCATCTTCCGCCGCGAGCGCCCCCAGAAGCTGCGCTATCGTCAGTTCAACCAGTTCAACGCCGAAATCATCGGTAGCGCCGATCCGGTCGCCGACCTGGAGATTTTGCTGTTGGCGTACACGCTGCACAAAGAGCTGGGTTTTAAGAATCTTAATTTTCAGATCAACAGCACCGGCGATCCGGAGTGCAAGCCGCGCTATATCGAGGCGCTGAAAGCTTACCTGGCGCCATACGCCGAAAAGCTTGCCCCGACCGACCGTGATCGGCTGCAACGCAATCCGTTGCGTGTGCTCGACAGCAAAGAGCGCGAGACGCAGCCTTATCTGGCCGACGCCCCGCACATCCTGGACTATCTGAACGATGAATGTCGTGCGCACTTCAATGAGTTGCTGGGCTATCTTGAGGCGCTCGGCATTCCCTATACCCTAAATCACCGCCTGGTGCGCGGCCTGGACTATTACACCAAAACCGTGTTCGAGTTGTGGGGCGAAGGGTTGGGTGCGCAGGCGGCGTTGTGTGGTGGTGGTCGCTATGACGGCCTGATTGAATTGTTGGGCGGCCCCCCGACGCCTGGCGTGGGGTTCGCCGCTGGTATCGAGCGCATTGTGCACGTGATGCGCGAGCAGGGCGTTACTGTGCCGGCCCTGCCGCAGCCGCGCTTGTTTGTCGCCTATCAGGGCGACGCCGCCAAACAAGCGGCCGTCGCGCTGGCTTCTGACTTGCGCCTGCGCGGTATCGGCGCGCGTATTGCCTTCGATGGCCGCAGCTTGAAGGCTCAGTTCCGCGACGCAGATCGCTATGGCTGCGCCTACGTTGCAGTCATCGGCCCGGATGAACTGGCTGCCGGCTCGGTCACGCTGCGCGATCTGGCTCGCAGTGCGCAACAGACGATGACTCGTGAGTCCTTTGGCGCTTGGGCGCTTCAGGCGCTGGCTGCGCGCAGCGCTCTAACGGTGTCCTGATTCCATGCAAAGCCAAATAGATCCGCCGGCCATTCACTCGGTCGCAGTTCTGGATCATCCCAAAATCGCCCGCACCGGCCAAGTCGCCGATGATATTGAGGCGGCGCTGCATAGTTGGGGTGTGACTGTCTATCGCGCCAGCACCTGGGATACGCCGGCAGTGCAGGCCATTGCCGGCCATGTCGCGCTGCTGGTGGCGCTGGGCGGAGATGGCAGCACCCTGCGCGCCGCGCGTGTGGCTGCCCCGCATGGCGCGATGGTGGCTTCCGTTAACATGGGCCGGCTTGGCTTTTTGTCCGAAATGCGCCCTGACAATTGGCGTCAAGTCTTGCTGCGCATGGTGCGCGGCGACTACTGGGTCGAGGCGCGCATGATGCTGACGGCGCGCGTCAGCCGCAATGCACAGGCCGGCGAGCCAGACACCCCTGATCTGCGCGACGCGTTGAACGACATCGTTATCAGCCGGGGCACGCTGGCGCGCATGGTGCGCGTGCGCACACACGTGGACAGCGGCCTCTTGACCACCTATGCCTGCGATGGGTTGATCGTGGCTACGGCGACCGGCAGCACTGCCTATGCGCTGGCTGCCGGCGGGCCGATTCTTCCTCCTCAACTGAGAAATATTGTGCTGGTGCCGATTGCCCCGCACCTTAGCCTTGATCGGGCTGTGGTGCTCTCGCAAGGCTCGGTCGTCGAGATGGTTGTGCATACCGATCACCAGGCGATTCTGACTGCCGATGGTCAGAGTGAAATCGTGCTTAATGACGGCGACACAGTCACGGTTCGCGCCAGCGAGCATCTGGCGCGTTTTGCGCGCGTGCAGCCGGCCACGTACTTCTATCGCACCCTCATGGCGCGGTTGAAGCAAGAACCGTGTGAATCATGAGTGGTGAGTGGTGAGTGATGAGTGATGAGTGATGAGTGGTGAGTGGTGATCTCATGCAAGACTTGATGGCATATCTTCAGACGCAATTGCCGGGCATGACGGCGTTGCTGTCCGACCTGGTGAACATCGAGTCACACACCGACGACAAGGCCGGCGTTGATGCGGTGGGGCGCGTGATCGCCGCTATCTTGCGCGATCTAGGCGCGCACGTCCATATCGATCGGCAGGCCGAAGCCGGCGACCACCTGGTGGGCGTCTTCAACGCTGGGAGCGGATCGCCGATCAGCCTGTATCTGCACATGGACACGGTCTATCCGGCCGGCACGCTGGCCCAGCGCCCGGTGCGTGTCGTCGATGGCCGATTGTATGGGCCGGGCGCCAACGATATGAAAGCCAGTCACGTGGTGGCGCTGTATGCGCTGCGCGCGTTGCGCGCAACCGGTTTGTGGCCGACACGCGAGATGCGCCTGGTCTTCACCTCAGACGAGGAGACCGGCAGTCACACCTCGCGCAAGCTGATTGAGGATACCGCGCGCGACGCAGCGCTGGCGATGGTGATGGAGCCGGCCTTGCCCGATGGCGGGTTAAAGTCATCGCGCAAGGGCACCGGCCTGTTCAAGGTGGTGGCGCGTGGCAAGGCGTCGCATGCCGGCGCGGCCCATGCACTGGGCGTCAACGCTATTCAGGAGATTGCGCATCAGGTGTTGAAGGTGCAGGCGCTGACAGACTACCAACGCGGCGTGACCTTCAGCGTCGGCGCAATCCGAGGCGGGGGTGTGACGAATGTCGTGCCCGATTATGCGGAGCTGGAAGTGGATACGCGGGTCAGTCGTGCGGAAGACGCAGAGTGGGTGCGCAGCGTGATGATGGGATTGACACCGGTGTTGGCCGGCTCATCCCTCGAAGTGACCGGCGAGTTGAACCGTCCCCCGATGGAATGCGACGCCGAACGCATTGCCACTTTTGACCGTGTGCGAGAGATTGGCCGTGCGATTGGTCTGGAACTGACGCACGGTCCGAGCGGCGGCGGCAGCGATGCCTCGTTCACTGCTGCGCTGGGTGTGCCGACGCTCGACGGGTTTGGCGCCGTGGGGGATGGCGCACACGCGCTGCACGAGCATGTCGTCTTGAGCAGCCTGCCGGAGCGGGCGGCCCTGTGCGCCGCGGTGCTTTCGGCGTGGTGATTGGTGCGGCGGGTACAATCAGGCGCGCATGGCCTATGCCCCTGTGACTTCAAGTCCTCAGCCGGCAAAGCCGGGCCGGCCCGGTTGCGCGCGCTGGCTGCTGATTGCGCCGTTGTCATTGAGCGCCCTGCTGGTTGCGGCCCTGGCGGTGGTGTGGGTGGTGTTCGAACAGCAGTACGGAAACCGCATTTATCCCGGCATCGTCATCGGCAATGTGCCGGTGGGCAACCTCACGCCGGCCGAAGCAGCCAACCGTGTGCGGCGCCGCTACGAGTCACAAAATCTGGTCACGTTCCAGTTCGGCGAGCAGAAGTGGTTTGCACCCTGGCGCGAGATTGGTATCCGGGTGAAAGCCGAAGATGCAACCCGGCAGGCTTTTGAGATTGGTCGGTTGGGCCGGCCCGATCAACGCTGGTCCGACTGGCAAAGCCGCCAGTCTGTGGTAGTCGCGTTCACGTTTGACCCGCAAGCCGCGCGCGGCTTTTTGCAGAGCTACAAGGCCCAGGTCTATCTTGCCCCGCGCGATGCGCGTGTGGAGATTGACGCAGCGCAAGGGATGGCCCATGCCGCCCCGGCTGCGCCGGGCCGCGAGTTGGATGTGGATGCCACCCTGCGCAATGTGTTTGCGCTGGCGATGACGCAACAGCCGGTGTCGGTCATCACCCGCGAGGTTGCGCCGGCCATCTCTGATGTGTCGGGCGCCGTCAATCAGTTGAATGACTGGCTGCGACGCCCGTTCGATCTCCATGTGTGGTGGGCAGGGGGATGGATCACACGTACGGTCACCCCGCAGGAGCGGGTGGGCTGGGTGCGCGCAGAGCTTGACTCTGGCCGATGGGTGGCGCGCTGGGACCCGGCGGGGGTGCGCAGTTTTTTGGCCGGCTTGCCGGCCGAGTTGCCCGATGGCGCAGAAGCGCGCGCCGAATTGCGCCTGGACGAGGCAGCAGAGATGGTTCGTGTTGCATTCCAGCGCCGCGAGCCGGGGCTGTGGCTGATCGCGCTGCACGGCGAGCATCGCCACATCATCGAGCCGGGCGACACCTTTGAATCGCTGGGGGATCGTTTTGGTGTTCCGGTGGCGCGCTTGTTGTCGGCCAATCCCGACATCTGGCAGGCCGGCTTCTCGGTTGGCCAGTCGATCACGATTCCCCATCAGGGCATCATGATGCCGCTGCCGATCACCCCCACCAACTTGAAGCGCATCGAAGTCGATTTGACGACGCAGACGTTGTGGGCCTACGACGGCGCAACGCTGGCGCTGTCGGCCACGATCTCATCGGGCATTCCAAAGTGGCGCACGCTGACGGGCGTCTTTCAGGTGCTGGAGCACGTGGACCAGGCGTACAACAAGCTGGCCCGCATCAAAATGCCGAACTGGTTGAGCATCTATGATATCGGCGAGCCGGGCGAAAGTCTGACGAATGGCATTCACGCGCTGCCGGTGCTGGGCAGCGGCAGGCGGTTGTGGGCCGGCTATCTGGGCACGCCGGTGTCGTTTGGCTGTGTGGTGCTGGGCATCGAAGACAGCGACTTCATCTATCGCTGGGCCGAGCTGGGCACGCCGGTGTTGATCTATGGCAAGACGCCGCCCAGCCCATTCACCTACGACGATCTGATCGAGGCGCAGCAGAAAGCCGGCGGGGGGCAATAGCCTACCCAGGCTTGCGACCACTTACCGCAAATTCGAGCAGTTCTTTCTTGGAGTTGCGCTTGCGCAGGGGAGTGATGGCAACGTTGACAAACCCTAGGCGCTCCAGAATCTCTGCGTAAAGCGTCTCCACCGGCACAAGTGTGTCGTAGAACTTTGAGTTGCCCACCACGTAGAAAACGCTTGCGCCCGGGGCCAGCGCGTCCCGCGCGCTGGCAAGGTGCTGCGAGATGTCCACAAAGTACTTGTGAACGTAGTTTGCCAGCAGCGCGCTGTGGCGCGTGATGCACTGGATCATGTCGTTGAACCCATCGACATGAATGGCTTCTCCGTTGGGCGTCCATGTCTGAAGCCGGCTGGTTGCGGCTCCCCATGTGCCCCCGATCGCCTGCCAGTCAAGCTCGGCTGCCTCGCGCGCCTCGCTGAGAAATCCCATCCAGTACATATAGGGGCGCAGTTCGCGGATATAGCTCATTCGGTTGGGGTAGGGTGGCGAAGTGATGATAGCGTCGTATGGCGCGTCGCCGGCCGGCGTATGTCTCGCATCCCCGCGCTCAATCCGGGCGTGGCCAGGAATAGGTTCCTCCGCTGAACTGATGATCTCATCAGCAATCTGCGTGTAGCGGCGTGCCAACACGCTTGATTCCTGTGAATCGAACAGACCGGCCTGCTCCTGCTTGAACGACATGCTCTGATGATTGAAGGTGGCGTTTGAGCACTCGATGAGCAGCCGGCAAAATGCCACCATCAACAAATCATAGGTTTTGGATTCGGTTGGACAACGGTCCAGAATCGACTGGCGCAGTCGGGCCAGGAAAAGCAGTCTGTCCTCTCGCCACCATCGCTCGATGTTCGCTATTGGCGGTGTCCACACACGGGTCTGTGTCATTGCTCCGGCGCAGCGCGCCGCGTCACTTGCGATGCTGCGAGTTGTCTTCAGTTCGGCGATTGGGTAGTTTGTTGTCTTTGCGCGGGCCAGCCAGACCAGAAATGGGTTAATCTCAAGCGCGTCGCAGGCGATGCCTCTTTGAGCGCAAACAAGCGCAGTTGTGCCGGTGCCGCAAAACGGCTCCAGAACCCGTCTGACTTCCGGGTGCTGATCGAGGAAGTCGTTGACCAGCTTGACAGAGTAGGCTGGCGTGAGACGCAACCAGCCATGCCGCCCCAGGCGAAGATTCGGTTTGAAAGTCAGTTCTGCATTCCGCTTATTCATCGGCTGTCAACAGCACCTTAAGTGCACCCTCAACACTTGCCTTGATTATCGGCGAGTGAGCCTGGAAGAACCAGGCCAGATCGTAGCCCAGAATATCACGGCAGAAAGTATAGGTTGACTGCCAGGGCGCGCCGCGCAACATGCCCCGAAGGATGAGCCACTTCTCGTGTTGGTAGCGAATGGCTATGTCATTGTCGATCTGGCTGGACAACAGCACGACTACAGGCAAGTATCCGTCTGCGTAGGCTGTTGCGGCATTGGCAATGTCCGCGTTCTGGCGTTTGGAATCTTTGCTCTTGTAGCCCTGACGCACCTCGAACACCGCACCCTTGAGAACGCCGGCAATCTCTTTTGCCACGCCTACCACTGAGCAACCTTCACGCAGCCAGCGTTGCATTTCTATGCGCTTGCGCTGATTTGCTATGTCGGCCAGCGCAATTTTGCCGTCCAATGCCAGTTTCCGTGTTTTGCTCTGATACACTGTTGTGTAGCTCCATCTGGCTTGATCCGGCCCAAGCCCGAGATGGTCTTGAATGATCTGGCGGAATACCTCTTCACAACCGATTCCAATCTGGCGATACACGGAGGTAATGCCGCCGGCAGCCTTATGCGCAGCATACATGAGAGGATTGTCGAGACCGAACCACTCATAGAAGGCGTCTGACCGATACAGTTGCTGGAATTGCTCAAGCGATAACCCGGTTGCATATCCCTGACCAAATTTGGGTCGATAGTGCCGGCATGTCTGAATTCGCCCCAGAAGGATTTGCAGGTATCGTTGGTCGTGATCTGTTGCTGTATTTGCCATACGCCTCTTTTCTCATGGCATGGACTGTTGAAATCCTGTCATCCGCACTCGTACAACGGCGAGCCGGGCGTGTCTGGCGCGCCGGCCTGCTTCAATGCTTCTGCCGGCACAATTTCGCACGCTGTGTCCAACCACTCGGCAATGTCGGGTTTGAGGAGCCGCAGCCGCTCGCCGGCGTCCCAAACATAGCGCAGTCGGCCTGCGTGCACCATCTCTTGCAGATCATTCACGGTGACGATGGGATCAGTGCCGAGAAAGCCGCCGATGTATAGCACCGGCCGGCGGGTGGCCAGCACAAAGTTTGCCCCGGCATTCGCGTCTGGCACGGCCAGCACATAGTCCACATCGAAGGTGCGCGGCTCAAGATACAGCAGCAGCAGCACCGGGTTGGCGTAGCCGACCGGCCCGCGCGCCAGCGCGCGCCGGGTTTCGCCAAAGCGGGTGTCGCCGGCGTAGGCTGAAGGCAAATGTCGATCTGGTTCGGCTTCGGCAGCAGTCAGCGCAGCCCAGGCCGTCGGCATGAGCAACACCGACAGTGCCACGCCGGCCAGCGCCCGACGCTGCCACTTTTCAGGTGTGTGGTTGGGCCGCCACAAGCCGAGCGCCAGCAGGCCGATGCTGACCATGAACACAAGCAACGCCACCAGCCAGGCCAGCGGCGCTGACGATATCTGAACGAGAATGCTCCACTGCGCGGCCAACGTGAGTGCAGCGGCGATCTCCACGATCAACCAGCCGATCCAGCCATGCTGACGATATACGCGCCACAGTTCAATCATGCCGGCGCCGGCCAGGATCGCCAGCGGCGGCGCGAGCAAGGCAACATAGTAGGCGTGTATGAAGCCGGCCAGACTGAAGAAAACCCATCCCACCACCAGCCAACCGCCCCACAGCACGACTGCCTGATGGCCCGTGGAGAGCGGCAACACGCCGCGATTGGCGCGCCGGCCTCGCCATGCGAGCAGTCCCAACGACACCACTGCCAGCGGCAACAGCCAGGTGATTTCTTTCACCAGAGGCAACTCGAAGAAGCGCAACAGGCCAGGTTGGCCGGCGTCCAG
This sequence comes from Candidatus Roseilinea mizusawaensis, assembly GCA_016841965.1. Taxonomy (GTDB): domain Bacteria; phylum Chloroflexota; class Anaerolineae; order J036; family Brachytrichaceae; genus Roseilinea; species Roseilinea mizusawaensis. The sequence goes on from JAEANN010000030.1 coordinate 44,931, forward strand.
TTCCGGCGGCAGCCCGCCGGGAAGCGGCGTAGGGGGTGTATTCGCGCTTGATGGTATGGCAGTGTCTGACCCGGCCATCGGCCCGAATAAACGCGCCAAGCCATTGTGGCCGGTGATCAATGCCATCGCCGAGTTGGTCGCGGTGCTGCCAACATAGGGCCGGCGATCCGGCGGCGTAGCATCGACCAGCGTAGTCCACGCAAGTGATACAGCGCCGGCAATCACGGTGACCGCTGTCAACGCGATCAGCTTGCGCGGCCAGCGCGCCGGGTGGCCCAGGAAATACACGGCGAAGAAGGCCGGCACAGGCAGCAACGCCTGCAACATCTTGATGTTGAACGCCGCGCCGATGCACAGCGCGCCGACAAGCAGCCACAGCCAGTCTCTTTGCCTGCGCGCCGTAGCCGTGAGGAAACTCCATGCTGCCAGCAGCAGTGTCAGGATGAGCAGGCTGTCGATGGTGTTGTTGCGATCGACGGCCACGCTCAGCGGCATGACCGCCAGCGCTGCGCCGGCCATCACCCCCGCACCCTCCCCGCCGTGTTTGCGCGCCAGTCGGATGGCAATTGCTACGCTCAAGAGGCCGGCCATGATCTGCGGCCAGATGACTGCGAAGCCGCTGCGGCCCAGCACGGTCACCGAGAGAGCTTGAACCCAGAATCCCAGCGGCGGCTTATCGACACTCACCGAGCCGCCCGGCTCGGCGGCGGCGTAGAGCAAATTGCCGGGCGAGAGCAACATGCTCTGCACGGTGGCGCTGTAATAGGGGTTCCCGTCGCCGGCTGCGCGAATGTTGGCGATGCGCAGGCCGAATGCGAGCAGCATGACGGCTATGCTGATCCATAGGGTGATAGGTGGGCGCTGGGCCGGAAGGGGCGTGCGCGACAGTCTGCGGCGATGCGAGCGCCGGTGGCTAGTGGCTGATGTGCTCATGAGCGCGTAGACGCAAGTGTAACGCACTGCTTGAATCATTGCGCAGGGCTGCATCTGGTAGACGTTTTGCTGGCATGTAGCTTGGTCGCGCCAGGGTATGCGATACAATGCGCCGCACTGCCGAGGATACGCATGGGAAAAGCGCGAATCGCTCTCATTGGCGCCGGGTGGTGGGGCACCTATGCGCATATCCCTGCCGTCAAACAGCATCCCCAGGCTGAACTGGTTGCCGTGCAGTCGCGGTCGCCCGACAAAGCCGAAAAGATCGCTGCCGATTTCGGTATTCCCCGCGCTTGCGTCACCGTCGAGGAAACGCTCGCTATTGAGGGACTGGATGCGGTCATCATCAGCACCACACCAAATGTGCATTATCAACAGGCGCGGGCGGCGCTTGAGCGTGGTTTACACGTGCTGGTTGAAAAGCCGATGACCCTCACGGCAGCCGAGGCCGGCGAGCTGGTGGCGCTGGCGCAGCAGAAAGGCGTGCAGTGCCTGATCGGTTGCCCGTGGCACTACAACGCGCATGTCATCGCGGCCCGCCAGCTTATTCGTGCGGGCACGCTGGGCGACGTCAAAATGGTGACGATGTTGTTCACCAACACGACAGCCGGCCTGTATCGCGGGCTGCCGTTGGACAAGGCGTTTGGCATCGACGCACACAAGCACCCAGAGCGGCTGCCGTATCGCATGCCGGGATTGTCGTCTTATAGCGACCCGGCCGTTGCGGGCGGCGGACATATCTATACCCAGATCTCGCATCTGGCCGCGCTGCTCGGTTTCCTGGTGGAATCCGACCCTGCAGAGGTGTTCGCGCGCTTCGACAACGCCGGCAGCGCGCTGGACGTGTACGACGCCATCAACGTGCAACTGGCCAACGGGGCGCTGGCGTCGTTGATGAGCCACGGCGCGCCGATGCCAGGGCATGCGCAATGCGAAATTCACATTCACGGCACGCAGGGCGCCATTCACCTGGACATACACGCCGGCCATTTCTCCTTCCATGGCTTGGAGGGGCAGAGCGTGACCTATCCTGAAGTGCCGGCCGGCGAACGCTATCGGGTGTATGCCCCGGCCCAGAACCTGGTCGATTGCGCGCTGGGTGTGGCCGAGAATCAGTCGCCCGGCGAACTGGGCTGGTATGCCATGCGCATCATCGAAGCGTCGAGCCGCTCTGCGCGCTTGCGCGCCAACGTCGTGTTGCCGGCTGTGGGGCGATGAGTGGCTTTTTGGCCGGTACGGATCTGTCTGCCAACCGCATCGAGCTGGCGCGCCGACAGGCGGCCCAACGCGGCTACATCGATCTGACCAGCAGCAATCCCACGCACCAGGGTTTGTTGTTCCCGGCAGACATCCTGCGCGACGCAGCGGAGCACTACTGGGTAAGCCGGCGCTACGATCCCGACCCGCGGGGTCTTTTTGCGACGCGTGAAGCAATTGCGCGCTACTATGCAGGCCGGCGGGCGCCCGGCCTAACCCATGATCCCGATCGCGTGTTTGTCACGGCCAGCACCAGCGAGGCGTACAGCCTGTTGTTCGCGCTGTTATGCGAGCCGGGCGATAACGTGTTAGCTCCCGATGTGAGCTACCCGCTGTTCGAGTACCTTGCGGCGATGTACCGGGTTGAGTTGCGCCCTTATCATCTGGACGAAACGCAGAGCTGGCAAATTGACGCGGATAGCCTGCGCGATCAGGTCAATGAACGCACACGCGCGGTGTTGGTCATTTCTCCGCACAATCCCACCGGCATGGTGATTCAAGAACGCCAGCCTGTCTTCGACGTGCTCGATCTGCCCATCATTTGCGATGAAGTATTCGCCGAGTTTCCCTATCGCGCGCCAACTGTGCCGTTTCTGGGTGCTTTGCACCCGCACTTGGCGGTGTTCACCTTGAACGGCATTTCCAAGATGTTTGCGTTGCCCGATCTGAAGCTGGGCTGGATTGTGTTGAGCGAACGCGCCGGCGCACTGTACGCCGAGCGGCTGGAGATGCTCAACGACACTTTCTTGGGCGCAAACACGCTCACTCAGACCATGCTGCCGGTGTTGTTCGAGCGCGGCATGCCATTTGTCGATGAGATGCGGCAGCGCATTCGCGCCAATCTTGACCTTGCTGTGGGGGCATTGTCTGCCTGCGCCCGGCTTGAGGTCAATCGCCCGGATGGCGGATACTACCTTTTCCCGAAAGTCCTTGATTGCCAGGACGAAGAGCAATTGGTGATTGACCTGCTCGACGCCGGCGTGCTGGTGCATCCGGGCTATTTCTACGGGGTGGCTGCGCAAGATGCCGGCCATCTAATGATCTCATGTCTGACGCGCCCTGATGCATTGGCCGGCGGAGTGACTGCGCTGTGCCGGGCGCTGGCTGTCATGTTGTAATTGCGTCGGCGCAGAAATATGCTAAAATGCGGCATGGGAGTTGGGTTTGGTTCACTGCTCCCCGTAGGAGTGTCCCTCCCCCCAGCACTCTTACACAGTGACCGTGTGTCCAACTCCCTCTTTTTTGGGTTTTGTCCTCTTGATGCAATCCGCATAGCACCTATTCCCAGTCTGCGCTCCAAATTCTGCTTTGGATTGACTCGGCAAACTCCGAGTTGATATTGCCTCACCCTCTTCCTAGAATATCTGCGGCCATTCCTCTCAATCGCGTGGATGTGCTGTGTCCAAAAGCTGGAAGAGTGCAAATTCCGGCTGCAAGCTTTGTATGAATCGTGCGGTGTGGCTACAGGATCGCTAACACAGCGGGCACTGACAGACCATAACGAATCGATCGATGTGTTGTCAGTGCGACGCCCGCTTTGGCAGGTTCAATGTCTGATACGCGGGCAATTCAACTTATTCAACTTAATGGAGAACGATATGGGATCAACTATGCGTAGAGTCACCGCGGGTATGTGTGTTGTGGGTCTGGTAGCTGTTGTAGCCATCAGCCTGCCTGCGCCGGCTGCCGCACAAATGCCGGCCCCTTCAGAAGGGACAACCATCATGGCAGACGCCACAGCCCGTGGCCGGTGGAAGCAAAACTTCAAATGGACGATCAACAAGACCGTGACGCCGGCCTCCTGGCAACTGTTGCGCGGGGACAGTGGCACGTCCATGTTCACTGTTGCTGTGACCAAGCAGGCAAGCACCGAGCTTTCCTGGATCGATGGCAAGGTGTGCGTCACCAATACCGGCGCCGAGGCCACTCAGGGCCTGAGCATTGTGGCGACGCTGCTCGGCGGTTCGGGCTTCTCGCAGGTGATCGGGGCACAGCATGTGCCGCTTGGTGCGAACGATAACATTGAAGCAGGGGATACGGGCTGCTACGAATACAAGGTGGATCTGCCGGCCTGGGCGCGCGTTGCCGGCGGCTCCTATCAGATCTCGGCTACGGTGACGATCTCGAATCTGGTGGGGTCGGTGGGTATGCCGGCAGGGCCAACCGCCACCGCTGTGACCACCCTCTCGAACACGCCGACGTTGCTGAATGACTCGGTGAACGTGGATGATAGCAACGGCATGACGTGGGTGTTCAACGCCAGCGGCTCGCAGACATATCCGAAGACGTTCACCTGCGATCAGGGCAACGTGACCTACAAGAACCGCGCGACCATTCGGCAAACCGGCCAATATGCGGAAGCGTCGGTGACGGTGTCCTGTTTCAGCCTGAAGGTGCGCAAGGACGTGTTTACGTCACTGCAGCGCAAGTACAAGTGGATGATCGATAAGTCCGCAGATCAATCTGAACTGACACTGGCGGTGGGCCAGCAGTATCAGGTGACATACACCGTCGCTGTCAGCGCTCGCGCTGTGGATAGCAGTTGGCTGGCGACCGGCACGATCCGGGTGACGAACATGGCGCCGTTCGCGGTGCGTCTGTTGAGTGTGGCTGACATCGTGTCGCCCGATATGATCGCCTCGGTGTCGAACTGTGTGGCCGGCGCTGTGCAGGTGACATTCCCGTACACGCTGGGGCCAAACTGGACTGTGAAATGTCACTATGCCGTGGCGCTGCCGAACGGCGACAGCCGCGTGAACACTGCGGTTGCCACTGCGCAGAACGTGAGCTATGACGCGCAGGGGCGTGGCACGCCGGCTGGGACGAGCGACTTCTCCGGCACAGCCGAGGTCAACTTCGCGCGGGCTGCCATCACCGAGATCGACAAGTGTGTGTCGGTGAGTGATTCGTTTGCCGGCGACCTGGGCACGGTGTGCGCCCCGAACGTGCCGGCTCGCTTCACGTACACGCGCTGGATCGGCCCGTATGAGACGTGCGGCAACTACACCGTCGAGAACGTCGCCTCGTTTGTTGCCGGCACCACCGGCGTCAGCAATTCGGATCGTTGGGATATTGCGGTCAGTGTGCCGTGCAACGAAGGCTGCACGCGCACCCAGGGCTACTGGGGCAATCGCTCCAAGTACGGCCCCTCGCCGTATGATGCCACCTGGGCGTTGGTGATGCCGGACGGTGAAGATTCCCCCTTCTTCTCCAGCGGCCAGACCTGGTATCAGGTGTTGCAGACCCCGGCTGCAGACGGCAATGCCTACTACATTCTGGCGTATCAGTACATTGCGGCGGTGCTGAACCAGTTGAGCGGCGCGGACACATCGGCGATCACCGCAGAATTGACGCTGGCTGCTCAATTGCTGGCCGACTACACGCCCGGCAGCAGCATCACCGGCGCGCTGCGCGACAGCTTCATCAACACCGCCAGCACGCTGGATGACTACAATAACGGCCGGATTGGCCCCGGCCATTGCAGCAAATAAGCGCGCCGAACGGCATCAGGAAGTGCAAATCTCGGGCAGCGCCAAGACGGTTGCTCATTACCTGCAACATGTGCGCCGAAGCCGCCGAACAAGTTTCGGCGGCTTCGGTGGTTAGGGCGGTTTAGATCATCCTTTGTGCGTCGTTTCTCTTGCGCGACTTCCCGCTTGTGTGAAAGGCGCGCAGTGTTACTGCTTTAACTCGATCACTCGCCCGCACACACGTTCGAGCAAGGGCGCTTCGTGGCTGATAACCAGCACGCCTAGATTGCGCCGGCGCGCCTGCTCCAAGATCACCTGCCAGATTTGCGCCTGAGTGATGGCATCGAGCATGGTAGTGATTTCGTCGGCAATCAGGTAGCGTGTGCCCGGCGCAAGGGCGCGCGCGACGGCGAAACGCTGCAACTCGCCGCCGCTCAACTCGTGCGGCCAGCGCTTCAACCAGCCGTTTTCAATGCCCAGGGCGCGCAGCAGGTCGAGGGGAGGCGAAAAGCTCTCCTCTAAAACCTGGCTCATGCGCCAGCGTGTGTTGATCGCCAGCTCTGGGTGTTGGAAGATCAACTGCACGGGGCAGTACCCACGTCGGGGCAATGGCCGATCATCCAGGCTCAGCCGGCCTTTGGTGGGGGAGATATAGCCGGCCAGGACTTTGCCCAGTGTGGTTTTGCCGCACCCACTCGGCCCGCTCAATCCGACGATTTCGCCGGGGCGCAGTTCAAACGTGATGTTTTGGAACACCCACCCGCTGTTGGGCGTGTAGCGAAAGGAAAGCCCTTCAGCCTTCAACATGGATGCACCTCACCCAACCGCCTCGGATCAGTCGCAGCTCTGGCCGGGCGGCCCGGCAGGCGGCGCTGACATGTGGGCAGCGTGGGGCGAACAGGCAGCCGGCCGGCAACTGATCAGGCGGAGGCTGCGACCCTGCAATCGGGACGAACTGGTTTTGGGGCAGCGCGCGCCACAATGCCTGTGTGTATGGGTGCCGCAGCGCCTGGCCGCCGGCTTGGAAATCGGCAGCCGGGGCCACTTCGACGGTTGTCCCGGCGTAGAACACGGCAATACGGTCGGCCACGGTTAGCGCGGCGCCAATGTCATGCGTGATCAACAGCACGGCCCGTCCTTCATCGGCCAGTTGGCGCAGGTGGCCCAGCGTCTCGGCAACAACCGCGGGGTGCAGGCCGGGGGTGGGTTCGTCGGCAATGATCAACGCAGCTTGACCGACCGCTGCGGTGGAGACCAGCACGCGCCGCGCCATGCCGCCGGAGACCTGAAAGGGATAGCGTTCAGCGTCTTCGTCGCGCAGCCCATAGCGTCGAAAGACCTGGCGTTGGGCTGCCTCGGCCGAGCCGTTCGCCCCGCTTAGATAGGCGGCGCGGCGCACCTGTTGACCGACGCGCATCAACGGGTCCAGGAATCCCACGGATTGTGGGATGAGGGCGATTTCTTTGCCGCGCAGCCTTTTCTGCCGGTCAGGTGTGAGCAATGTCTCTTTGAAGTAGATTTCCCCGGCTGTGCGCGCGTTGGCCGGCAGAATGCCCAGAATGGCATGCGCCAACAAGCTCTTGCCCGATCCGCTCGCGCCGACTATGCCAACCAATTCGCCGGCGCGCACTTCCAGATCAAGGCCGGTGATGGGCGTGATCTCGTGCTGGCGCAGCCCGGCGCTGTACATTCGGAAGCTGATGGAGAGGTTGCGAACCGCCAACATGGCTTTCACTCCTGGGACGTTTTCGGATCGAGCAAGGCGCGCAGGTTTTCGCCCAGCGCGTCGAAGCTCTTGACCATCACCAACAGCGACAGCCCGGGCAGAGCCGCCAGCCACCAGTAGCCGGTTGACAGATGGCGCATAGACTCAGAGAGGATGATGCCAACCGCCGGTTGATGTGGCGATAGGCCGATGCCGATGAAAGTAATGCCTGCTTCGTGCAGAATGGCGTGCGGGAAAAGCAAGAGTAGCCCAACTACAAACTGCGGGATGAGATGCGGCAGCAGGTGATGACGAGCGATCCATATCCGTGAGCGTCCCAAGCGCTCTGAGAGCTGGACGTAGTTGGCAGTCTTGAGTTGTAGCACTTCGGCGCGAATCAGCCGGGCCAGCCCGGTCCAGTGAGTCAATGCCACCGAAGCGATCACGCCGGTTAGGCCGCCGCCAAACACAAAAGCGATCAGGATCAGCGCCACCAGGTGCGGCAAGCTTAGGAACATGTCAATCACCCAGGTGATGACTGTATCTACCCAGCCGCCGAGTGTGGCCGAGGCCAGACCGATCAACAAGCCGATGCAGGCGCTCAACGCGCTGGCAATCACCCCCACCGCCAGGCTAATGGTCAAGCCGCGCAGGGTGCGTGTCAGCATGTCGCGGCCCAGCCAGTCGGTGCCAAAGGGGTGCTGCCAGGTAGGGGCTTGATTGCGGGCTTGCAGGTTGGTGTCTAGGCCGGCCGGGTCAAGCCTCTGTCCGAGGACAACGATCAGGGCCAGAAAACTGAGGCTTAGCCCGATAGCCCACAAGGTTTGCCGTCGCCGATTGCTGAAAGGAGTTGCCAGGCGATGGACAGGAGCCGGCAGGCTCATGTCGCTCATGCGCCACCTCCCAGACGAATGCGCGGGTCGATCACGTGGTAGATCAGGTCTGCCAGGGCATTGCCGGTGAAGACGAATATCGCGCTGAACAACACGATGCCCATCAGCAGCGGCACATCGCCGCGCAGGCCGGCCTGCACGGTGGCCTGCCCCAGGCCAGGGTAGGTGAACACCTGTTCGGCCAGCACCGATCCGCCAAACAACTCGCTGAGCGACGCAAACTGCAGCGTGATAGCCGGCAGCGCAATGTTGCGCAGGCCGTGTTGCCAGATCAGTCCCCAGCGCTTCTCGCCCTGCGCGGTGGCGAAAAGGGCGTAATCGCTGTGCAATGCGGCGATGAGCTTTTGGCGCGTGTGCAAGGCGATGTTGGCAACGCCGATGATGCTGAGGGTTGCAGCCGGCAGCATCAGATGATGGATGCGCTGGAGCAGGGTGGCTTCTTCGGGCAGCACACCCGGCGGCGCAGCGCAGCAGATCGGCGTCCAGCGCAATGTCACTGAGAAGACGATCAACAGCAACAACGCTAACCAGAAAGTCGGCGTGGCAGCCAGTGTGTAGGCGAACCAGCGCACCACGCGATCGAGAGGCGACCCTTCATTGCCGCCCGCCAGCACGCCAAGCGTGAAGCCCAGCACGCCCGATAACACCCAGGCAGCGCTCATCAGCGCCAACGAGGCTGTAAATCGCTGCCCTATGACGGTTATCACCGGTTGACGGTAGATGCTTGACGTGCCCAGGTCGCCCTGCAACGCTTGCCCCATCCAGCGCAAGTAGCGCTGGACGGGTGGGTCGTTCAGCCCCCAACGTTCGGCGATCTGCGCGCGCTGTTCTGGGCTGACGCGCAGCATATCCGCGCCGATATACGCATTGACAGGGTCGATCGGCGACAGGCTGACCAGAGCAAAGGCAGCCATTGACAATGCAATGAGCAACACGGCCAGCCGCGCCAGCTTTTTGACCACGAACAAGAGGAGTTTCATACAGGTGGTCGGTCTATTGGCATATCCACTGCCACTCAACGATGTTGGCGGTGATCGGCCAACCATGGCCATGAGGCTGGATGCGCTGCCGGCCAACGTCCAGACAATCGCTCACAAAGTAGATGTGCTTGAGGTTGACCAGCCAGGCCCATGCGGCGTCGCCCTGCGCAGAGAAGCCGGTTGTGCCGTCCCACTGCGCTTTCTTCCAGTAGGGCAGGGCCGTCTGTTCTGAAATGGATGACATCGCCCGATCAAGATAGCCGTCCACGGCAGGGTTGCTGTAATAGCCGGTGTTGTACCAGCCCTGCCCGCCCATCGAACTATGGTAAAGGTTGTACATCTCAGTCTGGTCGTGGCTGCCCCAGCCAAACAGCACCGCGTTGCTGTGCATCAGCGTCTCGATCTCATCCCAACTTGCTCCCTTGGGATTGATGGTGATGCCCAGCGGCCTAACCATATCCACGACTGCCAGGGCCAGGGACTGGCGGGTGCTGTCGCTGGCCGGATAGACCAGGGTGAACTCGGCTTTCAGGCCATCCTTTTCCAGCACGCCATCGTTGTTGCTGTCGGTCCAGCCTCCCTCCGCCAGGATCTGTTTGGCCTTGTCGAGGTCGTTATCCTGAAACTGGGTGGCCGGCTCCCACCATGGCAATCCATCCACCGGGCCATAGGCAGGCGAGCCGAATCCTTCTAGCACGCCGTCTACCAGCGCCTGGCGGTTGATGGCGTAGTTGATGGCCTGGCGGATGGCTTTGTCTGCGGTGACGTTGTTGCCGATGGGATAGCCGTTGGCGGTCTTCTGGCCCGTGTCTTGGGTCATTGGGAACATGATGCCTCGGTTGTCCACGCTGTCTACAGCGATCACTTTCATGCCGGGGATGGGTTGTTTGCCCAGGGCGGGTGGCACGGCGACTACCTGCACTTGGCCGGCTTTGGCCGCTGCAAAGGCCGCGTCTTCACTCAGAAATAAGAAAATGATGCGCTGAAAGGCCGGCTTTGGGCCGTAATAATAGGGATTGGCCTCAACGATCAACTGCTGGCCTTCATCCCACTGCACGAACCGATACGGCCCTGATCCGATGGGGCGCCGGGCGTACTCGGCGCTGTAGGCGTGTTCGGGCACGATGCCAAGGGTGATCAGTCGGTTGATGAAGGTGCTCTGCGGCTGCTTGAGGCGAAGCTCCACGGTAGTGTCATCCAGGGCGGTGGCTGCATCGAGCTGGGTCAAATCCACCACGCTGCCGCTCTTGGCGGCGGTGTTGAAAGTGAAGGCCACGTCTCTGGCAGTCAGCGGCTGGCCGTCGGAGAATTTGACATCGGCGCGGATTTTGACCGTCCACACCAGGCCGTCGGGGCTTACGGTGTAGCTCTCGGCGAGGTCGTTGACGATGTTGAGATCGTTATCGCGTTGGAGGAGAGTGCTCTGGAAGAGCGGCGACCCATAGCGCCCCCAGCCGGTGGTGGGGTCGTAGCCATCGGCGCTTTCGCCGGCGATGGCGAGGATCAGTTCACGGCCGGCGGCGGGGGCGCTGTTCTTTTCGGGCGCTGTTGTGGGTGTGGGGGCAGGCTGCGATCCAGCCGGGGCGCATCCCGCCACAAGCGCCGTGAATGCTGCGGCACACAGTGCGAGACGAACAAACGTTTTCATGATAGGCTCCTGAGGTGTGTCAAACTTGGGCCGCTATTGGCCCGGCAACCCCCGGATTCTAATGCAAAAATATGTAGATACAAGTTTTTTCAAAATTAGGCCGGCTGAGCGCGCCTGCGATTTAAGGTTGCGCGCGCCGGCGACACGCGCCGACAGTGCACCTCGGCGCGTGTTTCAAAAAGCAAATGCGGGGTCTGATTTGCGCGCCGCACGCCGCGCGGCGCGCGATTTTCTTCGCAGGGGTGGGCCGTGTGCCCGGCCACGAGGAAAATGCGCGCCGGCGGAGCCTATGGTGTTTCTCGATGACGCCATCGAGAACGTGGCCGGCGCGCAGCAGTGGGCACGCGCGCTACATTTCACGTCGCCCAGGCAGGCCATGGCGGATTTATCTCGCCTGCTCATCGGCGACTGACTATCCTTCAGCGCCGGGCAGGGCTATTGTGTGATTGCCAGCAGCCGGCCCAGCAGCCCGGCTTCACCGATGGCGATCGTCAGCCCACAGAACACGATTGCCACGACGCTCATGAGTTTGATCAAAATGTTGAGCGCCGGCCCGCTGGTGTCCTTGAACGGATCGCCGACCGTGTCGCCCACCACTGTAGCTTTGTGCGAGTCTGATCCCTTGCCGCCGTGGGCGCCTTTCTCGATGTACTTTTTGGCGTTGTCCCAGGCGCCGCCGGCGTTGGCCATCATCACGGCCATCAGGAAGCCGGCCGCGATCGCGCCGGCCAGCAAGCCGACCACCCCGGCCACGCCGAATAGTACCCCGATGATCACGGGCGTCAGGATGGCCACCACCGCCGGCAACACCATCTCGCGCTGCGCGCCGGCCGTCGAGATTTCTACACAGCGCGCGTAATCGGGTTTCGTTTTGCCTTCCAGGATGCCGGGAATCTCGCGGAATTGCCGGCGCACTTCTTGCACCATTGCGCCGGCTGCCCGCCCGACGGCGGACATGGTCATGGCTGAGAAATAGAACACAGCCATCGCGCCGATGAACAGGCCGATCATCACAGAGGGATTCAGCGGCGTGATGTCGTAGTAGGCGGTGAAAGCGCGCACCGCAGCCGTTTCAATCGGAATGCTTGTGCCGCCCACCCACAAATGATCGATTTTCAACAGGTGCTGCATCTCATAGCGCACCTGCTCCAGATAGGCTGCCAGCAGGGCGATGGCAGTGAGGGCAGCGCTGCCGATGGCAAATCCCTTGCCGGTCGCGGCCGTGGTGTTCCCTACGGCGTCGAGCTCATCGGTGCGATGGCGTACCTCTGGAGGCAGGCCGGCCATTTCCGCGTTGCCGCCGGCATTGTCTGCAATCGGCCCGTAGGCGTCGGTGGCGAGGGTGATCCCCAGCGTGGACAACATGCCTACCGAGGCCAGCCCAATGCCATACAGTCCCATCAGCGAGTTGGACGCGCCCCCCGCCAGGAAGAAGCTGCCTGCGATGCCGACCGCGATGGCAATCACAGGGATGATGGTGGATTGCATGCCGGTGGCCAGACCTTGAATGATTACGGTGGCGGGGCCACTCTGACCAAACGAGGCAATGCTTTGGGTTGGCTCGTATTCGTGAGAAGTGTGATACTCCGTGGCCCGCCCAATGACGATGCCGGCCCCCAGGCCGATCAAAATAGCAATCCACATGGCGAGCGGCCGCTCGATTTGCATCGCAAAAGTCAACGGCAACGCCAGCGCTGCGATTCCGATCGCCGCCAGGTTGATGCCCCGGTCGAGTGCGCGCATGATCTGCTGCATCGTCGCGTTTTCCTGCGTGCGCACGACGAAGATGCCGAGAATCGACAACAGCACACCAACTGCCGCCAACACCATCGGCATAGCGAGGTAGTTGAGCTGCATGTGGATGGAGCCGTTCTGGATGGCCACGGCTGCCACACCCAGCGATGCGGTGGCCAGCATGGCGCCCAGATAGGACTCGTACAGGTCGGCGCCCATACCGGCCACGTCGCCTACGTTGTCGCCCACGTTGTCGGCAATGGTGGCCGGGTTGCGCGGGTCGTCTTCCGGAATGCCGGCTTCCACTTTGCCCACCAGGTCGGCGCCGACATCGGCGGCTTTGGTGTAGATGCCGCCGCCCACGCGCGCGAACAACGCCATGGCGCTTGCCCCGAACACGCTGCCTACCATGACCACGCTGATCTGAGTGAGCGGATTACCGCGCTCGGCGAACAGTGGGCCGAACAAAAAGTACAGGATGCCAAACAGCAGCGCCGCGTTCAGCAGCGCAAAGCCAACCACCGATAGCCCCATCACCGCGCCGCCGCGAAACGCCACACGCAGCGCATCATTCAGGCTTTTGCGGGCTGCATTGGCTGTGCGTGCGCTGGCGTTTGTGGCTGCACGCATGCCGATATAGCCGGTTGTCGCCGAGAACACGCCTCCCAGTACGAACGCGAACGGCGTGATTGGGCTGACGAGGTCGAGCATCGCCAGGATGCCAAACACCACAAACAGCACGGCGAAAACGATTGCTACCACGCGGTATTGCCGGCGCAGGTAAGCCATTGCGCCATCGCGCACCGCTTGGGCGATCTCCTTCATACGAGGAAGTCCTTCGTCAAAGCGCAGCACCGAGCGATAGAAAATCAGCGCAGCGATCAGGGCGATCACGCCGCTGATGGGCGTAAGCCACCACAAAACAGGCAATGTCCCCGGCGTAAAAGATGTGTCTGGCATGTGTTGTTCTTCTCCGTATGCAGATCTGTGTGTTTGGTGTGCCGCCACTCCAAGTCTTGCGTCCGATGCATCGGTCTCCAGTCCTGTGCTCGTGCGACTTTGTCCGCGTCGTCTGGGAACCTGGCGGGAGGGGGATTGTAGCGACGAAGATAAGGCTTCGATGAGAGAGGATGGCCGGCTCAAGGCGCAATCGCTAGCCTGAGTGTGACCTGCGGTGACAACGGCTCGCTGTTCAGACCGGGCTGCGCGGTTACTGTGTACTGTCCCGGCTGCAGGTCAGGGTCGAGTGGAATGCGATACAGCGCGGTAAGCGGAAAGTCGCCCCAGCGCGCCGGCATGCCGTTGATCGGCGCGAGTAATTGCTCGTGGCGCACGCGCGCTGCGCCGGCCTCGTCGCGCAGGCTCAACGACACGCGCACGTCGAAGGGTAGGATGTTCTGCGGTGGCGGGGGCGTGAGTAGCCAGTGGCAGATCAGCTCCAGGTCGGCGTCGCCGCTGTGGGCTGCGCGCCATGTCTCGCACCCCAGCGCGCTGATGCCACGCTCAACACCATTCGTCTCGATCCGGTTGTGCTGCTTAAGACGCGCCGGCGCGAGGGTTTCGGGCAGCAGGCGATAAGCATCGAAGCTGTAGTGCAGCAGTCGCAGCCCGTGGAACTCGCGCGAGTCGAAGTCAGCCCCCCCGGCCTGATGAATCAACAGCGTTTGAACCATGCCGGCAGGGTCGATGATGAGGTCTTGCCACAGCAACAACCAGGCGCCGCGTTTGCCGGCCAGCGCGCGGTTGAGCGCCGGCGCAACGTTGTCGTAGTGCAGTGTGTTGCGAATGTTGAGCACAGGGTCATCTGGCAGCGCGCTCCAGCCTGTGTCGCCATAGTAGTAGGCGAACACCGGCGCAAAGTGACCCGACACCAGCAGGATTGTTTCATCCGAATGGGCATGTGCGCGCAAGAATCCAGCAACGCCGCGAAAGTCCTCATTCATGTTGGCCGGCGTAGCGTGCGCTGTCACCAGCCCGGCGCCGGCCAGCAGCATGGCTAGCGCGCCGGCCACGCGGCGCGACCGCAACGGCAAGCCGGCAAAGGCCAGGCCGGCGACGATCAACGGGGCCGCCACCTGTGGATAGCGTGGGGCAAACTTCCCGGTGACCGACGATAAGCCGGTGATGCCGGCGATGGCAATCATGCCGATCACCATCACCGTCCGTGTGCGCCACGGATTGAGCGCTACTGCAATGGCGACAACCAGCATGGCCGCTGTTGCCGGCAGATCGACCTGATCATCGGGGGGAAGCTGCGGCGCGAAAATGGACAGCACGCTCTTTTGCAGCATGACCCAGTAGTTGAGACGGTCGGTATATGTTGTGCCGTACTGGCTGCCGAAGCCGATGAGCCACATGCCCCATACAGCGATAAGCGCGCTTGCCACGCCGGCGGCGATCAGCGGCTGCACAGCGCGGCGGGGGGACCGCCACCACCACAGCGCTACGACGAGCGTCTGGCCGGCGGCGATGAACGCGCACAGGATATGCGCGCTGAACGCGGCAACCGTAGCGGCGGCCCAGGCCCACCACCAACGGCGGCGCGGTTGTTGCATCGCTCTGAATAGCAGCACAATGGACAACATGCTGAGACAAATGGCCAGGCTGTACATGCGTGTCTCGCGCGATAGCGCGACGCTGGCCGGCCACAAGGCGAGCGTCGTGGCGACGATGAAGCTCGCGCCGGCTTCGCGCGTCAGGCGCGCGGCAAGCGCCACGGTGACTACGCCGGCAAACACCGAGAGCAACCGCACGGAGAATTCGCTGCTCCCTGCGCCGGCCATCCACCCGTTTAGCGCCAGATAGTGCAGCGGCGTGTTCAATTCGAGCCGGGCTGATTGTGTGAGGATGATAATAGGATCGTTTTGGGCGAACATGACCGTGTAGCCCTCGTCGTACCACAAACTCGGGTCGCCCAGACCGATCACGCGAACGAGGAAAGCCAGCCAGATGGGAAGAAGCAGCGTGAGCCAGCGTGGCAGCGCGCGCGATCGCATGGCGCTATTCTACGACCGGTCGTTGAGTGCGGATGTGTCCGCGATGTCAGCGACCCTGTTGCCGGCGCGGACGGTAGCGTGGGCTTGGCGGGCGCGCCTCGTCAGGGGGATTGTTTGCGCGTTGCGCTGGCGTTCCCTGACCTTGTCCGGCGAACGGCGTTTGTGCACGCGGAGCTTGCCGGCGTGGCGCCTGTGGGCGCAGGGGCCGGGCGAATTCCGTGTCACGGGCCGGCGCCGGCGCGTTGTAGTCAAATCCATCGAGGATGCGCCGCTCGATGCGGGTTTTCAATTTGGCTTCCACGGCGCGCACCATCTCATCGTCTTCGCGGGTGATCAATGTGAAAGCGTCGCCCGTTTTGGCAGCCCGCCCGGTGCGACCAATTCGATGCGTGTAGGCATCCACGGTATCGGGGATATCGTAGTTGATGACGTGCGAGATTTGCTCGACGTCGATGCCGCGCGCTGCGATATCGGTCGCAACCATGATCTGGTAAGACCCGTTGCGGAAGCCCTCCATAGCGGCCCGGCGCCGGTTTTGAGATAAGTTGCCTTGCAGGGATGTGGTCTCGTAGCCGGCTTTGGACAGTTGTTGCGCCACACGCCTGGCCCGATGCTTGGTGCGTGTGAACACCAACACCGACTCCATGTGGATAGACTTGAGCAATTCCAGCAGCAGGGCGGTCTTCAAATGTTGTGGAACCGGGTATAGCGCGTGAGACACAGTCTGCACCGGCGCCATGTGGCCGATCTGCACGGTCACAGGATCGCGCAACACCTCGCGGGTGAGCTGACGCACGTCGTCCGGCATGGTGGCCGAGAACAAGAGCGTCTGCCGCTTTGTAGGCAGTTGTTTCACAATCCGGCGAATGTCGGGCAGAAAGCCCATGTCGAACATGCGGTCGGCTTCGTCGAGCACGGCTACTTCGACTCGCGACAGATCGATGGTGCCCTGGCCCAGGTGATCGAGCAGCCGGCCCGGACAGGCGACAACGATCTCAGCGCCGGCGCGCAGCTTCTGGATCTGCGGATTGATGTTGACGCCGCCGTAGATCGTCACGCTGCGCAGACCGGTTTGCCGGCCCATATCGCTGATGGCGTCGTTGATTTGTTCGGCCAGTTCGCGTGTGGGCGCCAAGATGAGCGCCCGAACGTGGCCGCGCGGGCCATCCATCAAACGATGCAGAATGGGCAACCCAAAGGCGGCCGTCTTGCCGGTGCCGGTCTGGGCCAGGCCCATCACATCCCGCCCTTGCATGACAACAGGAATGGCTTGTTTCTGGATGGGTGTCGGGCTGACATACCCGACTTGTCTGATGCCGGCAGCAACGCGCGGGTGAAGGTTGAACGAGTCGAAGTTCACAGAGAGGTTTTCCTTGGCTAGAACCGGAGCCAAGTCGCACTCTCAGCCCTGAAAGATCAGCCCAACAATAGATTGAACAGGGATGAATCATATCACGGCGAGAAAGGCGAGGTTGCATTCACAGCTCAAGGTTTGAGCTTGGCGCTAGGGGGGCAGCGCCGGCCGGTAAAACGGGCCGGCGGCAAAATCATCCCAGTACTGGTTGGAGTCCATCGTCCCGGCCGACCAGATGGCAACTCCCTTTGCGCCGATGCTGCGCGCATAGGCGATGCGGGCATTGATTTCAGCAGATGAGGTGATAGCCGCGCCGATGCCCAGCCATACCTGCCGGCCATTCTGCACGTTCACGTGATCGTCGGCCAGAGTGCGCCACTTGTCGAAGTCGCTGTTGAACGTGGTTCCATAGATCATGGGCGCTATAGCGTCCAACGCGCCCTCGTTCAACCAGCGGTGCGAGTCCTGATAGTAATCGGCGAACCCTTCTGTGGTAGGGAATGTGATGGTCGGCGTTTTGCGGTAGGTGAACCAGACCGCTGCCGATACCCGAACCTGTGGCTTGATCGCTTTGACCTCGGTGTAGATGCGCATGACCCAGCGCGACAGGGTGTTGCGTTGCCAATCGGCGTAGGTCAGGGTCGGCGAGAGCGTCAGCGCGGCGCTGTATGCGGCCCGGCTTTCGGGGTCCGGTGAGTATTGCCGGCCGGGGTAACGCACACGATCCATGTGAATCCCGTCCACGTCATAGCGCGTCACGATATCCTTGATGATGGCCAGATTGTGTTCGTTCACGCGCGCCACGCCGGGGCTGCTCCATAGATATTCGCTGCATGGCACCGGTGCCCCGCCGGTCAGCACAGACATGGGCTGCGGGCCGTTGACGGTGTCGCTGTACACGCGCCAGGTGGCGCTGTACGTGTAGGGGGCCGGCGGCGGCTGATAGTAGCCCAGCGTCCAGAAGGGGTGCAGCGGCAGTGTGCCGGTCGGCGGGAACCATTTGCCGCACTCCCAGGTCGAGTACATGTTGACGTAGGCATGCAATTGCAGGCCGCGTGCGTGGGCGGTTTCGATGGCGATGGCCAGCGGGTCCCAGCCGGGGTCTGTGCCGAGCGTCTGGGTGTTGTTGCTGGTCAGCCGGTAAGACCATGGTTCCAGGCCGGGCGTGTAGTAGGCGTCGCCGGTAGCGCGTGTCTGGAACAGCACAATGTTGAAACGCGCGTCGGCAGCTTTGTGAATCAGATATTCGAGCCGGGCGCGGTCGCAGGGCGGCGTGCCGCACCAGTCGAAGCGTGAAATCCACAGCACGCGCGCCTCGCGCAGAGCCGGCTTCATCACGACCGGCAGAAACGCGCGCGGTGTCACCTGGGCAACGGACAGGCCGCCGGCCTGTAGCCAGCCTTCGCCCGGCCAGCGCAGCGCGTCCGCTTTGCGCCACACCCAGTTGGTAATTGCCTGCGTGTAGCTCAGCGTCCAACCCTCGACATTGAGCTGCATCGCAGCGGGGGATCCCCAATGCAGATGAAACCAGTTCGGGTCTTGCCAGGCGTATCCGCATTCAAAGGCAAATGTGCCCGTCTTAAGTGTTCCCAGCGCTTCGCCCTGCGCAATGACGCGCCCCACGTAGATGTCGGCGTGATCCACCAGATGGGTGTAGAAGAAGTCGTTGACTCTGAATGACACTTGCTGTCCATCGTCACGGCAGACGTAATCGACGACGCCGGATGTTGCGGCATACACCTGATTGGGCGCATGGCCGGCCGCTGTGTCGCCGTCGGACAGGAAATCAACGGCCTGCCATCCATTGATGACAGATGCAAAGCCGTTGGGATGCACGCCCAGTTCGCCGTACAGCATGCTTGTCCCGGCCTGCCAGGGAAAACGCGCTGCGACTGCCGGCGCTGCCAGTCTGGTTGCCGATTGTGACAGGCGTTCACGAAGCGAGGCGCTCAGTGCGTCGGGTGGAACTTGAGCCAGCAGATCGTCGAACGCTGCGCTACCTTGGACGGCGGCGACCCACGCGCCGCGTGCAGTTTTGCGGGCCAGCGCCAGGCCGAACCATGCGCCGTGATCCTCAATATTCCACGCTGTTGCGCCGGTGACGCCGGCCAGACCGACAAGCGAGATGATGCACCATTCACCGCCGGCGTCATCCACGTCGCGCATGTCTGTGATGGCGTAATGCGTGGCACGAGGCGACCCCGCGGCGCGATCGCTTAGCGCCTGGTTGATGGCCGCTTCGATCTCTGGCGGTGTCTGTAGCGTTCCTGCGATCAACTGCGCCGGCTGCGCGGCAACCGGTGCGGGCCGGGTAGCGCAAACCACACTGGCGCACGCAATCAGCCAGACGACACCTGCGAGTGTCGCCCCCATGAGCCTTGTGCGTGCGTTCAATTCCGTCATAGGTCAGATGCGTGCCGAACCCGACGGGCTTTCGGCGCGAGTCAGGATGGGAAGCTCATCTCTTCCACAAACGTATCCATGAAGCGCTGGTCTTCGTTCAACCCCACGTGGCGCACACGGCTGCGAATGCGCGCATACAACTCGTGCTCGTCCGGCGCAAATAGAGCCATCTTCGCGCCGAGCAGGGCGGTGTTGCCGGCCGGCTGGATCAGCTCCACGGGGAAGTTTAGCAGGCCGATGCGCTGCGCGCTGGTGCGGTTGATGTAGTTGCCGAATGCCCCGGCCAGATACAGCCGCGACACATTTTCGGGCCGCTCGCCCAGTTGTTCAAGCAACAGCCGCATGCCGGCGGCAATGGCGCCCTTGGCTAGTTGCAGTTGCCGCACATCTGTTTGTGACAGGGTGACCGGTGGCATGATCGTCCAGAATTCGGCCTTGTCCGCGAATCTTCCATTCGCCTTGATGGCGCCCAACTGCAGCCCACACGCCACGGCATCCACCAGCCCGCTGCCGCAGATGCCGGTTGGATCCACGTTGCCGATCACGCGGCAGACCAGTTTGCCGTTCACAATTTCGACTTCAGAGATGGCGCCGGTGGCAGCCCGCATGCCCATTGAGATGCGCGCACCTTCGAACGCCGGGCCGGCTGCTGTCGAGGCGCACAGCATACGATTTCTGTTGCCTACCACCATTTCGCCGTTTGTGCCCAGGTCCACCAGCGCCACCAGTTTTTCGCTCTCGTGCATGCGCGTGGCGATCACGCCGGCCGTGATGTCACTGCCCACGAAACTGCCCAGACAAGGCAGGAAGCGAATCGTCGGCAAGCCGCTCAGAAAGTCCCAGCCCAGATCGCGCGCCGCGAATATCTGCAAGCCGTCGTTCACCGGCTCGAAGGGATAATGGGACAATGGCTCGATGTCGATGCCGCAGAACAGGTGGTGCATGACTGTGTTGCCCACGAGGGTCACGTCGCGAATCTGCGCCGCATCCACGCCGGCTGCGTACACCACGTCGCGAATGAGCTTGCCAATCTGTTCGCGGATTAGTTTCTCCAGCACGGCTTGTCCGCCGTCGGCTACTGCGAAGCCAACCCGACTCATCACATCGGCGCCGTGCCGGGCCTGTGCGTTCAGCGCTGTGCGCACGGCCAGCACAGCGCTCGTGCTCAGGTCCAGCAGTTGCGCCACCAGTGTCGTCGTGCCGAGATCAACTGCTATCCCATACCCTTCGCGCGGCGTGAAGGTGAATGCTGCAGTGTCTGCCAGGATTGCGGCGTCCCATTGTCGCAACTCGATTGTCAGGTCGTCGTCCAGTGTGAGCTGACAAGCCAGACGCCAGCCGGCCTCGATCTCGGCGGGTTTGAGCAGGTTGCGCTGGGCGTCGTTCAACCCAGCGCCCCCTGCGATGATGCGCACCTTGCAGCCGCGACACCGGCCATGCCCGCCGCAGGGGAATTCCACGCCCTGTTCGAACAACAGATCGCGCAGCGGCGCGCCGGCGGGAACTGTCAACTGAACATTGGTGGGCTTGAGCGTGATGGTGTGCGTCTCTAGGCGAGCCGGATTATCCGCCACAGTCATCTCTGTGCTCTTTGTTTCTTCGTGGTTCAAACCTTCTCCGCTGCGACGATGCTGTCGCCGTCCACGCGCGCGATGACGCGATGCCCCGGCTGCGTCACCAGCATCTCATTCTCGTTCCACACGCCATCCACCAGCCGCTGAATCAGCGACATGTCGCCTTGGACTTTCTCGAACTTCCAGCCTTTTTGTGCGGCCAGTTTGCGCGCGTGCGCCTCGAAGCGGTCATCCGGCTCGATGCCCATGTGGATGTAGGTGTACTGGCCGTAGTTGTGCAGCGTATCGACCAGTGTCTCCCACAGATATTTGGCGTTGTCCTCGCCGTACTTCTCCACCATCTCCTCGTAGTTCATGTCCATGCCGGTCTTGCGCTGGATGGACAACTGACTGAGTTCGCCGGCGTCCTGCCCGCGCTCGATCCATCCTGAGGTGAGGAAGTACACGCCGGGATTGTTGTTGAAGTAGTCGATGTAGCGCTGCTTGCTGCCCATGAACAGGGTAATGCAATCATGGGCGCGCGGCAGCACGATGGGAATCGAGCGGGCCGTGAGGTGCACCAGGCCGTTGTTGCACAGGGCGTACCCCAGGACGATCGCGTCGTATTTCGACTCGTCCACCTTGTTCACCGCTGCCTGGATGCGCTGCACCATATTCGGGTTGCCGATGTCGTGCAGACCCTTGGGCAAGAACTCGATGTCGATGAAGTTGGGCGAGCGCGCCACAGCGTAGCACATCTCGCGGTAGAAGATTTCGCAGGTGATTAGCTTCAGCCGCAACCCAAACCTCCATGTACAAGGCTGCATTGTGGGGCAGGCCGGCGATTCATGCAAGCCAGCAGAAACAAATCCCTCTGGCCTGCACCAATCCGTTATCTGTCCTAAAATAGATTCGTATGCAACCGCGACGTATGATGGAGCGATCTGCCTGACATGGCGGCCCGGAACGAAACCCTGCCGGCCACTGCCGCGCAACCCGACGCCCCTAACACCTGGCGCAACCTGCGGCGTTGCTACGGTTATCTGCGACCGTACTGGAAGGCGACCCTGGTTGCCTATTTGGCAACGCTGGGCATGAACGCCCTGAGTGTGATCAATCCGCAGCTAATCCGCAGCGCTATCGACGAAGGCGTAGGCCGCAACGACATCTCCACGCTGGCGTGGTCTGTGGCGGCGCTGCTGATCCTGACGCTGGTCAAGGGTGTGTTCACATTTCTGCAGGGCCGGTGGAGCGAAGTGGCCTCGCAGAACGTCGCCTATGACCTGCGCGCCGATATCCAGCGCAAGCTCACCCTGCTTTCCTTCTCGTTTCACGATCAGTCGGAGGCCGGCGACTTGTTGTCGCGCGCAATCCAGGACGTAGACCGCATCCGCTTCCTCACCGGCCGCGCCACCCTGCGCATTGCGGAGAGTGTTGTCCTGCTGATCGGCACGGCTGCAATTCTGTTCTGGATGAATCCGCAGCTTGCGCTGCTGGCGATTGCCACGACGCCGCTGCTGGCCTGGCGCTCTTTGTCGTTCGGTCGCCGCATCCGGCCGCTCTCGCTGGCCATTCAACGCCAACTGGGTGTACTGACCACGCGCCTCGAGCAAAATCTGCGCGGGGCCAGGGTGGTGAAGTCGTTTGCCCAGGAGCCGGCCGAGATCGAGCGCTTCGACCGCGAGAATGAGCGCTGGTTCGAGATGTCGGCGCAATCTGCCCGGCTCACCTCAGTCAACGGCCCGCTGCTCAACCTCATCGCCAACATCGGAACGATCTTCATCCTGTGGTACGGTGGCCGGCTGGTCATCGAGCAGCAACTCAGCATCGGCGAGCTGGTGGCGTTCATGACCTATATGGCGCAACTGGTCGGGCCGGTGCGGCTGCTCGGCCAGATCATACCGGCTGTAGCGCAGGCCGGCGCTGCTGCCGAACGCATCTTCGACATTCTGGACGCAGCGCCCGATGTTCATGATGCGCCCGATGCGGTGGCGCTGCCGCCGGTCACTGGCCATGTGCGCTTCGAGTGCGTGTCGTTCGCCTATGGCCGGCATCAAATCTTCAAGGACATCACGTTCGAGGCCAAGCCGGGCCAGATCATCGCGCTGCTTGGGCGCACCGGCTCTGGCAAGACCACGATTGTCAACCTGGTGCCGCGCTTCTTCGACCCCACTTCGGGGCGCGTGACCATTGACGGGTATGACATCCGCTCGGTCACGCTGGCGTCTCTGCGCGCGCAGATCGGCATCGTGTTGCAGGAGACTACCCTTTTCGCCACCACGATCCGCGAGAACATCGCGTTTGGCCGGCCCGGCGCCACCGACGAAGACGTGATCGCAGCAGCCCGCGCCGCCCAGGCGCACGACTTCATCATGCAGACTCCCCAGGGCTATGACACCTACGTCGGTGAGCGCGGCGTGACGTTGTCCGGCGGCCAAAAGCAGCGCATCGCCATTGCGCGAGCCTTGCTTACCGACCCACGCATCCTGATTTTGGACGATGCCACGTCCAGCGTCGACGCCGAGACGGAGCAATTGATCCAGCGCGCGCTGGAACGCCTGATGGTGGGTCGCACCACATTCGTCATTGCGCATCGGCTGAGCACTGTGCGCATGGCCAACCTGATTCTGGTGCTGGATAAGGGGCGCATTGTGGCGCGCGGCACGCACGAGGAGCTGTTGAAAACGTCGGACCTGTACGCTGACATCTATCATCGCCAACTCAAGCCGCGCGATCACGCCTCGCCCTGAACCCAATCGTCAATCGCTCAATCACTCAATTACTCAATCACTCAATCGCTTAATCGCTTAATCGCTTAATCCTCACCATGGGTCTCGCATTTGGCAGTTCGGGCGCCGGGTTTGGCCCGCGCGGAGCAATTGAGTCTTTCGGAGCCGAGAACGCCGGCGCTGCGTACAATCCGCGCGTGGTTGTCCGGCTGTTGGCCTACCTCAGGCCATACCGCCGGCACATGGCGCTGGCCTTCGTTGCCATGTTGGCCAGTTCTGCGTTGGCACTGTTGACACCCTATCTCATCAAGCTGACCATCGACGAGTACATCGCAGTCGGCAACCTTGAAGGACTGACATGGATTGCGTTCGCAACGGCGCTGGCGTTTGTGGGGTCTTTCATTGCCACCGCCGGCCAGCAATATCTGCTCTCGTGGGTTGGGCAGCGCGTGCTGGGCAACCTGCGCGCGGCGCTGTTCCGCCATCTTCAGGCCTTGCCGCTCGGCTACCATGACACGCACATCGTTGGTGTAACGGTGTCGCGTGTGATCAACGATGTGGCCGTGATCAACGAGTTGATGTCGCAGGGTGTGGTGACGCTGGTCGGCGATCTATTGCTGCTGGGCGGCATTGTGGTGGTCATGCTGTCGATGAGCTGGCAACTGGCGCTGCTGACGTTTGTGGTGTTGCCGCTGATGGTGCTGGTGACGTGGTGGTTCTCGCGGCAGGCCAAACGGGCCTTCCGTGAGACGCGCTCGCGCGTCGCAGCCGTGGTGGGCGATCTTGCGGAGGACATCGCCGGCATGCGTGTTATCCAGGCCTTTGCGCAGGAAGGCGCCACGCATCAGCGCTTCGACCGAGTCAATGTGGCCAACCGCGAAGCGCACATCAACGCCATGTCGCTGTCGTTCATCTTCCTGCCGTCCATCGATTTTCTCAGCATGCTGGCAACGTGCATCGTGCTATTCTTTGGCGGGCTATGGGTGACGCAGGGGCAGGTCACGCTGGGTGTCATGGTGGCGTTCATGTCCTACGTGACGCGCTTCTTCCAGCCGATTCAGGAATTGAGCCGGCTGTACACCACCCTGCAATCGGCTATGGCCGGCGGCGAAAAGGTGCTTGATTTACTCGACACCGAGCCAACTGTGAAGGACAAGCCCGGCGCGCCAGATATGCCGCCCATCCGCGGCGAGGTGCGATTCGATCATGTGTCGTTCCGCTACCGGCCCGATGCGCCACTCGTGCTGCGCGATGTCGATCTGACCATTCAGGCCGGCCAGACGGTCGCGCTGGTTGGTCCCACCGGCGCCGGCAAGACTTCCATCGCCAACCTGATTGCGCGCTTCTACGACGTGAGCGAAGGCGTGGTGCGCATCGACGGCGTGGATGTGCGCGACGTGACGCAACGCTCGCTGCGCCGGCAATTCGGGCTGGTGCCGCAGGATCCGTTTCTTTTCTCCGGCGCGATTGCGGATAACATTCGTTTTGGCCGGCCCGATGCCACCGATGAGGAGATCCGCCGCGCGGCGAAACAGGCGAACGCCGATGTGTTCATCGACGCCATGCCGGACGGATATCAGACACGCATTCTGGAGGGCGGGGTCAACCTCTCGATTGGGCAGCGCCAGTTGATCTGTATCGCGCGCGCGGTGCTGGCCGATCCGCGCATTCTGATCCTCGACGAGGCGACCGCCAACGTGGACACCATGACCGAAGCCCTCATTCAGGAGGCGCTGGAGCGTCTGCTTGAAGGTCGCACGGCCATCGTCATCGCCCACCGGCTCAGCACCATTCGCAATGCCGATATGATCTGCGTGATCGCGGATGGACGCATTGTTGAGCGCGGCCGGCATGATGAACTGCTGCAGGCCGGCGGGTTGTACCGAATGCTCTATGAGCGGCAGTTCGTGACGGCCGATTGAGATTGACGGGCGAATTCACCACAAAGAAACGAAGATCACAAAGAGGGAGACAGGCAGGTTTGCCTTCGTGTGCTTTGTTTCTTTGTGGTTCGCATCCTCCGTGCCTGCGTTACTTCAAGCGCAGGGGCAAGCCGGCGGCGACGAAATAGACTTCATCGGCGAACTCTGCGACGCGCTGGTTGGCCCGGCCCAGCGCATCACGGTATGCCCGTGCGTAAGCGTTCTCCGGCACAACGCTCAGCCCCACTTCGTTGCTCACCACGATCCAGTCGCGGCCACTAGCGCGATATGCGTCTAGCAGCGCATCTGCCGTGTCAACCGCGCGATCCTCCACCTGGTCGGGAATCGTCTCGGACATGAACAACGCGCCGCTGATGAGCATGGACAGGCAATCCAATAACACCATGTTGAGGTTGGGGTCATGCAGCGCGCGCAGAATGTCTGTGGCAGGGTCATCGCCGGCCACAAGCGTGCGCCACGCGGCGGGTCGCTGGGCGCGATGCCGTGCAATGCGCGCTTGCATCTCGGCGTCTGCGGCGACTTCGGGCGTCTCACGCAGGGTGGCCACGTACAGCACGGCATCACCGGCGCGGGTGATGGCAAGCGACTGCGCCAGCCGGCTCTTGCCGCTGCGCGCGCCGCCCAGGATAAAGGTCAGGCTGGACATGATAAGACGCGATTGTACGATTCGAGCAGCGCCTCGCGGCTAGCAAAGAAGTCTGCCTCGCCAAACACCTCCAGCGTGAGCGTGCCGCGAAAGCCGGCCAGCGCGCGGATTACTGCGTCGAGTTGTGCCGGCGCCATGCGCGCCAGGCTGAGGTGGTCTTCGCGCCGGTCACCGGGGCCGTCGGCGCACCCGTGCAGGTGAACCACGCGCACGCGATCCGGCCCGCCATAGTCTTTAAGGTTGTTAAACTGCTTGCCCTGTTTCCACAGGTGGCCGATGTCGAGCGCTCGACTGATGGGCAGGGCGGCATAGATCGGCTCCAGATGCGCCGGATCGTAGTTCTCCAGGTTCTCCAGCGCCAGCAGTTCAGGCGACGCTACCCAGTGCAGGGCGGTTTCCACAGTGCGCATAGCCTGGTCGCGCCAGCCCGGCCGGCCCACGTCTGTCCCATCGAGATGAAACACGTAAGCGAATGGATCGAGCAGGCGCGTGATCTGGATGACTCGCTTGGCTATGCGCAATGACGGATGCAAGCCGTCCGTCTTGGGGTCGTGCCGCAGGTCGAGCGGCAGATGCACGGTGAAAGTGATGCCTGTCGCAGCGGCAATGCCGGCCATTGTTTCAACAGTGGCCTGGTCGGGAAAGTTGCTCGGCCCGTTCTCTACCTCGAACAGCACCAGTTCGATGTCGTCCACCATCTGCTGTGTGGCCAGCCGTTCGACGTTGGTCAGCAGGTCTGCCTCGTACACGTACGATGTGCTGCCGAGTCGAAAGGGGGCGCCGATATGTGAAAGACATGTTGGCATGGGCGGCACTATAATCTTAAGAACAGTCGCCTGCCAAAAACTGATGCCGGAATAGCAGGTGAACCATGTGAGTGTCATGCTATTGTCTGGGCAGTGGACAAGGCAGATGGCAGTTCGCTCTCGCGCTGCGTCGCGTCCTCGCGGCGGCAGGGGACAAAGCCGATGAGCAAGGCGAAGGCCGCTATTGCCTGCGCCTGCGCGCACGCCGAGGCGGTTCCGAACTGGGTGGGTAGTGTTGAGCATACTGCCGGTTGCGCGCTTCGTTCAGGGCGCTGGTTACGGGAACGCCAGCGCGCAGCAGCAGATATTCTGCCCAGCGCACCTGACGGCGCTTGACGCAGAAGTACAAATCTTCACCGGCAATGCCACGATCCCACACCCGCACGCCGTGGCGCCGCAACAGCCGCTCGATATCGATGCCGCGCCAGGGCGAGTGACGCGAGACCCGAATGGTCGGGGCATTGTAGGCGGTGAGACAGGCCACGAACTCCGACAAGATGCCGGCTACCCCATTGCGGCGATGAGCGCCGGCCCAGTCAGCGTTAAGGAAGGTGGACGCAACGCCTTCGATGCGGTCGATCAGGTCGAAATACGCCGGTAGATCGAATAGATTCATCACAGGTTTGCTGCTTAGAACTTTTGTTCTATTGTAGCGCATGTCAGACGCCGGGTAAAGTGATGAATATGCGCCCGCGCAACTGGACAGGGGGGCAGAGTCAGAGTGAGACAGGTGACATTAATTGGGCTGATCGTGCTTTTTTATGCCACCATCGTGCGCGTCCAGGAGTGGTTGACCGACAACGGCAGCGCGCTGGATATGACCTCGTTTTTGGCCGGTATTGGTGTGACCGTTTTATTCGGCCTGATCTGGTTCAAGATCAATCACTGGTACGGCACGCTATCGAGCATGTCCAAACCGCAGTCGGTCAGCATGCAGACCCAACAGACGCCGGCGCGGGTCACCATAGGCTCGATTGCAGCGTTTTTCAAGCTGATTGTGTTTTTGTCGCTCATGGTGTTGCTTGCCGCCGTGCTGCTCCAGGATGAGTTTGGCGATTTGCTCCGTCAACTGTCCGAGGTCTCCCTGCGCTAAGGTGGATTGCTCCTTGCGCGGGAATGAGGTTTTCTGGCAGTTGCGACATGCAATTGCCCCAGGGCTGCGATACCTGCCCCAATTGCCATTTCCACTCACCCGTGGTACATTGCCGGCGTTTTCAGCACACGTGTGGCGCAAGCGTCGCGCGCGTTCACTGCTGATCGTGTCAATTGCAGTTGCCAGGAGAATTAAGAATGAGACCACAGTTGAAACCCGTCGTGTCACGAAATGTTCCCGCCCTTCTGATTGTCGCCGGCGTCCTCGTCGTTGCCTTGGGCTTGTTCCTCATGAACACTCGGCTCTTCTACTTCATGGAGCGCGTCGAGCAACAGGAAGTGGGTGTGCGCTTCCGCGAGGGCCGCATCTATGAAATCGTCGGGCCGGGCATCTACTCGGACATCGGCCTGTACGTCGATCTCAAGCGCGTGTCCAGCACCGCCATTCCCTTCACGGTTCAGGACGATGAGATTATCACCAAGGACAAGCAGCGCTTGGGCCTGATTGTCAATGGCGACATCTTCCGGCCCAATCTAGAACAGGCCGAATTGCTGAAGTCGTTGTGGGCGCAATACAGCAGCATTTTTCTTGATGACGAGGTGGCGCGCCTGCGCGTGGAGGGGCTGGCCCGTCAGTCGATGAAAGTGTGCATTGGCGAGCGCACCTTCGACGATAACGTGATCGGCACGGCGCGCGATGTGCTGCGCGAGTGCATCGACACAGAGTTGAGCCGGCTGGCGCTGAATTACGGCCTGCAAATTAACAATGTCGTTGTCCCGAACATTGTGTTGTCGTCTGAGGTGCAGTCGGTGTTGGATGCTATCACCAAGAGCCGTCTGGACACCGAGAAGGCTGCGCAGGACAAGCTGAAAGCAGAAGCCGAAGCGCTGGCCGAGCAAGCCCGCCAGCGCGGCGAGGTTGCTGTAGCGCAGAGCCGCATTCAGGAGGAGACCAAGCAGCAGACCGTGCTCGCGCAACTGAATCAGGAAAAGCTGGCTGCGCAGCGCGCGGTCATCGAAGCGCAGAAGGCCAACGATCTTTTCTCGGCGCAGCAGGATTTGGCCATTGCCCAGGCGCAGGCCAAAGCGGCAGCCGAGAAGGCCAAGGCCGATCTGGCGCTGGAAATGGCCAAAGCCGCGATGTACGCTGCGTACCCCACCTATTTGCAATTGCAGATTGCACAGGCCAATGCCAGCGCCCTGACAGCGACGGATAAGATTATCTTTACGCCGGAGGGCGCCACACCGACAATCGTGTTGCCCGGCCCCGGCATCGTGCCCACAGTGAACACCACGCCTTGAGTGCGCCGGCGCAGCCGCTGAGCCGGTGAGACGCGCAGCGCGTGCTATTGCGTCCCCGGCAGCATGGCCAGCGTCAGCAGACACACCAGTTCGGCCAGTTCGCACAGTGCGCCGTACACATCGCCGGTCAATCCGCCGCCCAGCCGGCCGGCTGCCCAGCGCCCGATGAACACCAGCGCGCCGAGCGCCGCGCCCAGCGCGATCATCGCCGGCCGGCCCAGTGCTACGACCACGATCACGGCGGTGAGGGTCGCTGCGATGATCTGGGGCCGGCCCAGCCCGACGCGCATGGAAGCGCCCATGCCGCCGGGCCGCGCGTTTGGAAAGGCATAGACTGCCAGGGCCATCGTCCAGCGTCCGATCACCGGCGCCGCGATCAACCAGGCCGGCGCGATGCTGCCCAGCGCAGCCCATTTGCCCAGCAGCAACAGCGCAACGCCGGCCACTGCCCACGAGCCGGCGCGCGGATCCTTCATGATCTGCAGACGCCGCTCCGGCGTCGTGGTTGCCAGCAGCCCATCACAAGAATCGGCGAAACCATCGAGATGCAGCCCGCCGGTCAGCCCGACCCACGCGGCCAGCGTGATAAAGCGCCTCACGTCTGGTGGCAGGAACGTCATCGACGCCAGGCCGGCCAGCACCACGCCGATTGCCAGTCCCACCAGTGGGAACCAGGCAAAGATGCGCCCTGGCTTTTCGCTGCTGAACCAGCGCGACGGCAGCACGGTGAGAAAAGCGAATGCGCTGGCCGCGTCCCTCAGCGCGCCGACGAGGCCCGCCTGCGCTCGGCCCGAGCTGTTTGTCTGCGCCATGCGTGCGCTATGCTTCTTTGTTCGAGACGCCGGCCTCGGCGAAGGTGGCCATCTCGTCCAGCACCTTGCACGCCGCCTGGCAGATGGAGATGCCCAGCGCCGCGCCGGTGCCCTCGCCCAACCGCAAGTCCAGGTCGAGCAAGGGCTGCAACCTTAAATAGTCGAAGATGGCGCGGTGGCCGATCTCGACTGAACGATGCGCGGCAATCATGTAGTCGCGCGCAGCAGGGGCGAGGCTGGCTGCAATCAGCGCCGCCGCGCCGGAGATGAAGCCATCCACCACGACCGGCGTGCGCGCCGCTGCTGCGCCGAGCATGACGCCGGCCAGCCCGCCAATCTCGAACCCGCCGACTTTGCTCAGCACATCCAGACCGTCTGCGGGGTTGGGTTGATGAAGCGCCAGGGCTGCCTCGATCACGGCCACTTTGCGCGACAGGCCGGCATCGTCCACGCCGCTGCCACGGCCGGTCACCTCGCGCACGGGCCGGCCGGTGAAGATGGCTGTGATGGCGCTGGAGGGGGTCGTGTTGCCGATGCCCATCTCGCCGGTTCCCAGAATGTCGCAGCCGCGCGCGATGGCGGCTTGTGCGATGCGGATGCCGGCCTCGATGGATTGGCGGGCCTGTTCGCGCGTCATGGCCGGCTCGACCGAAAAGTCGCGCGTGCCATAGCCGATCTTGTTCACGATCAGATCGTCGTTGGGCGGGAGATCGACCGCGACGCCGAGATCGGCCACGATGACTTCTGCGCCGATATGCCGGGCCAGCACGTTGATGCCTGCGCCGCCGCGCAGGAAGTTCAACACCATCTGGGCGGTTACTTCGATCGGAAACGCGCTGACGCCCTTGCGGGCGATTCCGTGGTCGGCGGCGAGTGTGACGATGGCAGGCCGGCGCAGGGTGGGGCGGGGCTGGCCGGTGATTCCGGCGATCTGAATGGACAGCGCCTCCAGCCGGCCCAGACTGCCAGGCGGCTTGGTCAGCTCATTTTGCCGGGACCGGGCCGCTTGCATGGCTGGCTCATCGAGCGGTTGAACCGAGCGGATGGTGTTCTCAAGGTGTGTTGTCATGTGTGATCCCTATGAAGTTGGTCTGTGCTTTCTGTCGTCTGTCGTCTGTTGTCTGTTGTCTGTTGTCTGATATCTGCCTCCGCCGTCTGTCGTCAAAACTCAATGCCCGGCTGCGCCTTGATGCCCTGATCGCGGAGAGGATGTTTGACCAGCGTCATCTCGGTCACAAGGTCGGCGTAGTCGATAAGTTCGGGCGGCGCGTCGCGGCCGGTGATGATGAGGTGCAGAGAGGCCGGCTTGTTGGCGCGCAGCCACTCCACGACCGAACGCGCGTTCAGCCAGCCAAAGCTCATCAGATAAGTGAACTCATCGAGCAAGAAGATATCGTATTGCCCGCTAACGATTTTGGCCTGCGCCACTTCCCAGGCGTGCAGCGCTTTCGCTTGGGTGATGTCGATGTCGCGGCTGGTCCAGGTGAAGCCGTCTCCCATGGGAATGAGTTCGATACCGATCTGTTTTGCGGCGCGAATCTCGCCAAAGTTGGCGTTCTCGTGTTTGAAGAATTGCACGCCGGCGACGCGCATGTTGCGGCCCCAGGCGCGTAGCAACACACCCAGGGCTGCGGTGGTCTTGCCTTTGCCGTGGCCGGTGTTCACGATCACCAAACCTTTTACCGGCTTGGATGCTGACTTGTCATTTGATTTGTTCATGGTTTGAGCAACTCGCTGCACGTTGTTGATGTCAGTTGCGCGATGTGCGCCGGCGTGGTCCCGCAACATCCGCCGACGATGCTTGCGCCGGCTGCCAGCCAGCTCATGGCGGCCTGGGCGTAGGCTTCAGGTGTCACGCCGTGTGTCATGCTCCAGCCTGCTTCTTCCACATGTCCCGCGTTGGCGTATGCCCCAAGGCGCACCGGCGCGCTGCCAACTGCGTGGCGCAGGGCAAGCACTGCCTCGAATGTCTGCGCCACGGGGATGCAGTTCACCAACAGTGCTGCGGGTTTTACTCTCAGCACAGCCTGGACGGCATCCCGCAGGCTATCCCCGCCTAGCAGATCGTTGCGCGGGTTGAGGGTGAAGCTGATCCATACCGGCAGGCCGGTCGCAGCAGCAGCGCGCGCCGCGACGGCTGCTTCGCGGGCGGTGTTCATGGTTTCGATAAGCAGTAAGTCGCAGCCGGCGTCGGCGAGATGGCGCGCCAGTTCACCATGCTCGGCCTCCAGCTCGGCGTCGTTGGGGACCAGCCAGGGCGAGTAGCAATCTTCGACCGGCGCCATGCTGCCGGCAATCAGCGGATGGGTAGCGGGGTGCGCTGCGCGGAACTCGGCGACGGCCTGCCGCGCCAGGTCAACGGCCAGCAATGTCAGCTCGCGCGAGCGGCCGGCCAGGCCGGCCTGCGCCAGCGTGCGGAGATTGGTGCGGAAGGTATTAGCTGTGATAACGTGCGCGCCGGCGCGCAGATAGTCCAGGTGAATCTGCTTGACCACGTCTGGCGCGGCTAGCAAGGCATTGGCTGACCAGAGTGGCAGGCCGGTATCCATGCTGCGCCTATCCAGTTCTGTGCCCATTGCGCCATCTAGGATCGTGATCGCCATGTGTCTGTGCTGATTTCCTGGCCGAAGCGTAGCACAACTTCAGCGCTGGTTAGGCCAGAGGCGATTCGTTCTGTTGAGTCATTGGCCGGTCTGCGCAGCGCAGTCCGGCTGATTTGTCAATCTGTGCGCCGCGCCTACAATTAAAAGGGTTGACGTTCAGCGCGCCCCGCGCATTCCCAATTAGCTGTGGCGCACCGCACCCCATCAATCTATGAAATGGTCGTTCGTAACTCGCACCAGTCCAGCGCTATGCCTGTCTGGTGAACGTTCCCGGCTCCGCTGGCGGAGTCTGCATGTGACATTGCTACACATCTTGAAGGAGTCCTAAATGGATAGAACAATCTCCCCAGTCGTAGATCCAACCTACGACGTGATTCGCTCCGAATCGCGCGCCCTCGATGCGATTTTTCAACCGCGCAACGTGGCGGTGATCGGGGCGACTGAGAATGCCGGCACGGTTGGCCGCACCGTGCTGTGGAATCTGATCAGCAGCCCCTTTGGCGGCACGGTGTATCCGGTCAATCCAAAGCGGCCCAGCGTGTTGGGCATCAAGGCGTATCCCACCATTCTGGATGTGCCGGACAAAGTCGACCTGGCCGTGATCGTGACGCCGGCTACTGCGGCTCCCGGCATTATGGCCCAATGCGTCGATGCCGGCGTGAAGGGGGTCATTATCATCTCGGCCGGCTTCAAGGAGATCGGCCCCGCCGGCGTGGAGCTAGAGCGCCAGGTGCTCGAACATGCCCGGCGTGGCGGTATCCGTCTCATTGGCCCCAACTGCCTCGGCGTGATGAACTGTCACAACGGTCTCAATGCCACCTTCGCAACCACCATCGCCCGGCCCGGCAATATCGGCTTCATCAGCCAGTCGGGTGCGCTGTGCACGGCCGTGCTCGACTGGTCATTGCGCGAGAACGTGGGCTTCACCTCGTTTGTGTCGATCGGCTCCATGCTCGATGTGGGGTGGGGCGATCTGATCTATTACCTGGGCGACGACCCACGCACCAATGCCATCGTGATCTACATGGAGACGATTGGCGATGCACGCGCGTTCATTTCGGCGGCGCGCGAAGTGGCGCTGACCAAGCCCATCATCGTTATCAAGCCAGGACGCACCGAAGGCGCGGCCAAAGCGGCGGCCTCGCACACCGGCTCGCTCACCGGCAGCGATGACGTGCTGGAGGCCGCTTTCAAACGCTGCGGCGTGCTGCGCGTCAACACCATCGCCGAGCTGTTCTACATGTCCGAGGTGCTGGCCAAGCAGCCGCGCCCGCAGGGGCCGCACCTGACTATCGTGACGAACGCCGGCGGCCCTGGCGTGCTTGCCACCGACGCGCTCATCACCAATGGCGGCGAGTTGACCGAACTGTCAAAGCAGACTTACGAGACGCTGAACACCTTCCTGCCGGCTGCCTGGAGCCACAACAATCCTGTCGATATCCTGGGCGACGCCTCGCCCGATCGCTATGCCAAGGCGCTTGAGGTGTGCGCCAAAGACCCCAACAGCGATGGCATGCTGGTCATCTTGACGCCGCAGGCCATGACCGACCCCACCCAGACGGCTGAGGCGCTGAAGCCCTATGCGCAGAAGCTGGGCAAGCCCATCATTGCAAGCTGGATGGGCGGCTCTGACGTGGCAGCCGGCGAGGCGATCCTCAATCGCGCCAATATCCCCACGTTTGCTTATCCAGACACGGCGGCTCGCATGTTCGATTACATGTGGCAGTACACGCGCAACCTGCAAAGCCTGTATGAAACGCCGCGCACACAAATCGACTTGTCCGAGGGCGCGCCGGATCGCGCGCTGGCCGAGCAGATCATCGCCAAAGTGCGCGACTCTGGCCGCACCATCCTCACCGAGTACGAGTCCAAGACGCTGTTGAAGGCTTATCACATCCCCACGGTCGAGACGATTGTGGCCATCACCGAGGCAGACGCTGTGCGGGCTGCCGACATGATCGGTTACCCTGTCGTGCTCAAGCTCAACTCACAGACAATCACGCACAAGACCGATGTCGGCGGCGTGCAACTGAACTTGCACGACGCCGAAGCGGTGAAGCGCGCCTACAATCTGATCCAGACCTCGGTTGCGCAAAAGGCCGGCGCCGAGCACTTCGGTGGTGTGACGGTGCAACCCATGGTCAAACTGGACGGCTATGAGGTTATTCTCGGCAGCAGCATCGATCCGCAGTTTGGCCCGGTGTTGTTGTTCGGGTCGGGCGGGCAACTGGTCGAGGTGTACAAGGACAGCGCTCTGGCGCTGCCGCCGCTGACCACCACACTGGCCCGGCGCATGATGGAGCAAACCAAGATCTTTACGGCGCTCAAGGGGGTTCGCGGCCGTAAGTCAGTCGATCTGCAAGCATTGGAGCGGTTGCTCGTGCAGTTCAGTACACTCGTCGCCGAGCAAGAGTGGATCCGCGAGATCGACATCAATCCGTTGTTGGCTTCGCCCGATCACCTGGTGGCGCTCGATGCGCGTGTGCTGTTGTATGCCAACGACACGCCGCCCGAAAAGCGGCACAAGTTGTCCATCCGGCCCTATCCGTCCCAGTACATTAGTTCCGCCAACTGCACCGACGGCCTGCCTTTCATTGTGCGGCCCATTCTGCCGGAAGACGAGCCGCTCATGGTCAGGTTCCACCAGACGCTGTCCGATCGCAGCGTGTACATGCGATATCTGATGCCGCTTATGCTCACCCAGCGCGTGTCGCACGAGCGTTTGTCGCGGCTGTGCTTCATCGACTATGACCGCGAGATCGCGCTGGTGGCCGAACATGCGCATCTCAGCACCGGCGAGCGCGAGATCATGGCGGTGGGGCGCATCAGCCGGCTGCGCTACTCTAACGACGCCCGTTTCACCATGCTTGTGAGCGATGTGTATCAATGCCGGGGCATCGGCACCGCCCTGCTCAGCCGCATGATCGACGTGGCCCGCCAGGAGAAGATCAGCCGGCTGATGGGTGTCATCTCGGTCGAAAATCAAGCGATGCAGAGGTTGTGCCGCAAGCTGGGCTTCTCGCTGTATGAGATGGAAGATAGAAAGCTGATGAAAGCCGAATTGACGCTGTAGCGCCGGCGGTTATCGGACGCAGAAACCGATTAGAGGCCCGGTGTTCTCAGCGCCGGGCCTCTAAGTTCCTGGCGTACAATTCACGCCGTCAATTCATGCTGTCACGAGGCTGCTGCTCCTAGCTGAGAAGGAGACACAGACAATGAAATTGCCAATTCCCTGGCTCCCACGCAAGCGCGGAGATCAAACCGGCGCAAGCGCCGATAGCGCGAATCGTGTCGACCCCTCGCGAGCGGGCGAGGCCATCGCTGCCAGCCGCGCCGGCCAGGATATCGTGACTGGCAAGTACGTCGAGTTGTGGGCTGACACGGTCATGGCCCATGCGCAAGTCGAACTGCTGGCCGGCACGCAGAATGTTGTGGTGTTTGGCACGGCAAGCGGAGGCCGGCAAGCTGTTTTGTTTCGCGTGATCAACATCATCAACGCGCGCTTCATGACCACGCGCCACGCCGCCGTATATGTCAATCTCACCGATCTGGCTTCCACGACCACCGTGTACAGTTGGACCTCGATCGAGGGGCTGTATCGCGGCCTGGTGATGGCGCCGCTGACGTGGGCAAAGACATACTGGCGGCTAAAAACCGATCGTAAGTTGGCGCAGATCGAGGCAGACCTGGAGGAACACGTCGGGGTTCAGGCTGCCAAGCTCGATCTGATGAAAGTGCGCGCTGACGTCTATGCCTGGATGGACCGGCTCGGCATCCAACATCTTTCGTTGTTTATGGATGATGTATCGGGCTTGTCGGCGGAGTTGACGCCGGTGTTGCTGCGCATGGCGCTCGACACATTCCCGCGCGGCAGTCGGGTGACGCTTAAGCTCGGCGGCAGCAAAGAATCGTTCAAGCTGCAAGAGCGCAGCAAGAAAGATGGTGTTGTGGGTCTGCAACTCAACCATGACGTGCTCATTGGCTTTGATCTGGAAGAGCTGCTGCATGCCCGGCCCATCGCGCCCGAAACCACACAGCCGCCGGCGCAGTCCGAGGCCGGCGCAGCACAGGCGCACGACGCCGGGGCACAGGAATCGCGCGATGTCCCTGAGGAACCGGCCCCGGTGATCGACCCGCGCCAGGTGTTTTTGGCCAAGTGCGTTCATAGGATTGTGCCGGCGATTGGTGCCCAGTTGGGCTTGGAAACTGCGCCACAGTGGGAGAAGCTCTTTGGCGTGCGCAATGGCTGGTTCGATGTGTTTGAGCTGGCCGGTTTCGATGTGCAACTGGTCGGCGAGGCGATGGAGCAGTTACTGCGCGAGGGCGCGTGTTTCGATCGCGCCAGGGTTGAACAAGCCATCGCAGAGGTGAAAGCTCTGCGTGCTGGCAAGTTCTCGCTGCCCGAGCGCAGAGCGCAGCAACCCATCGATCCCTCAACGGTGAAGTTCAAGTGGGTGGGCGAAGTGAGCGATGCGGACTGAACAACGACGATGCGCGCCGAGGATTGGGCGATGAGATTGGCCTATGAGAACTGAACCAGCACAGTCTGTTTCAGCCGTTCCGGGTGATAGCCACGTGCTGGGCAATCAGCAGGCGCAGCGTCTGGTCGCCTATGCTGATCCGTGGACAACGCCCCCGGAAGCGTTCTATGACATTTACGATCTATTGCCCCGCATGATTGACCCCAAGCAGCACTTGCAGATCGAGGGCCGGCGAGGCACTGGCAAAACCGTGTTGATGGTGAACTCGTACCTGCGTGTGCGCGAGCGCTTCGAAGCGATGCGCGGGTCTCCGCCGTACACCGTGGGAATCTACGTGGACTTGTCGCAGGATGTTGGCGCGCCGCGCGAAAACATGCCGGTGGTGCGTGGCTATATGCTATTCCGCCAGATTCTGCAACTCATCCTGACTGTCACTTCCCGGCCAGGGAACCGGCGCGACCGGCGCTTTTGGGGACTGCAAGACTATCTCGAAGAGCGGCCGCAATGGTTCCGCCGACTGTGGGGTAAATGGCGGCTCGATCGTTACCGCGCCATCGTCGAGCGGCTCGGCGATGACATGTACAGCCATCCCGTCTTTCAGCAAATCCTGAAGGCGCAGCGCGGTTTGTATGCCCCGGCCCCCAAACTCAAGGCCCTCGCGCAGCATGCGCCCCGCGTAGCGGCTTCGGCCATGCCCCGTCGCGCCGCCGGCCCGGTGCAGTTGCCGCAATCATTCCGCCAGACTCGTATGTTGCCCAGTCTGGTGTTCGAGAAGCGACTGGTGGATCTCTATCGCCATTTTGGCCACAAGTTGCTTGACGCGCTGGATCCATTGCTCGATGCCATGCAGGTCAAGAATCTGGTCTTGTTCATCGATGAATGGAGTGGGCCATCGATTGGCTCGGACACGCAACCCTATTTGTTTGAGCAACTGGCCAACACCTTCACGCCCGACAGCCGGGTTACGTTGAAATTCGCCACGGTGCCGGGCGCAACACGCCTGGCTTTCGACAGCAGCACCACGCGCGTCACGCCAATCTATTTGGATCATCTGGCCTCGTTTCAGCCAAACTGGATGCGCAACCGGCTGATTCGCATGTTGATTCTCAACCTCAGCGCCAGCATTGGGCCTGATTTTCCGCTGTCGCGCTACCAGAACGAGGTCGAAGAGAAGGCCGGCTACCCCACCTTTGCGCGCGATGTCTTCCAGAATGAGGAGGCGCTGGATGAGCTGGTGCAGGCCAGTGAGAGCCTGCCGCGCCAGATGTTGTTGCTGTTCATGTCCGCAGTGCAATTGCAAAGCATCTATGGGGCGCGCAGGCGCTTGTCGGCGGCCGTCATCCGCATGGCGGCGCGCCAACTCTTCACCACCCAGTTTGAGGTGACGATCAACCACGACCGGGTGGTCAGCGAGGTCTTTGCAGCCATGCTGCAAGCCGGCGCGCGCGTGCTCGATGTCGAGCGACTGCCGGTGTTCTACGAAGCCCTGGATTGGCTGGTCAATGAGGGCGTTATCTTCCGCTGCGGATCAAGTGGACAGACCACCGGCGACGAGGCTTTTATCCGCTATAAACTGAGCTACCCCGCCGAGGTGTACCGTCTGGCGCAGGGGCAAGGCGCAGTCGGGCCGGCGTGGTTTGAGCGGATGCGCGTGGAGCCGGTGATGAATTGCGACCAAATGGCCGACCCGCCCAAGGTGTATCTGTCTGCACTGGCCGCGAACCTGTTCGAGGCGTGAACAGGTTGAGCACAAAGAAAGAACCGCCGGCTCTCGTGCCGGCGGTTCTGTTACTGAGTAGCGGGAGTAGGATTCGAACCTACGACCTCCGGGTTATGAGCCCGACGAGCTGCCACTGCTCCATCCCGCATCGACGAACGAGAGTATACCACAATTTTGTGGCGGCCAACTCTATCGAAGTTTTCAATCCGTGCCGGATGCCAGGCGTTGGGTATTGCTTGCGCGTGATTGCCGCGTCGGACGATTGCGCCTACACTATGCGCAGAAGCCAATGTCAGGAGGAGCATGAATGAAGCGTTACGCGCTTGTCGGCGCGAGTAGCCGTGCATTAGGCATGTACGCCCGGCCCATCTATGAACGATTCCGCGATACAGCCCGGTTGGTGGGTATCTACGATGTCAACCCAGTGCGGTCGCGCTACATCAGCCGCGCCTGCGGCGATGTGCCGGTGTTCGACAGCTTCGAGGACATGCTGCGCGAGGCCCGCCCAGACTGCGTCATTGTGACGACGGTCGACCGCTTCCACCACGAGTACATCATTCGCGCGCTGGAAGCCGGCTGCGACGCCATCACAGAAAAGCCGATGACGGTGAACGACGCCAATGTGCGCGCGATTCTGGCCGCCGAGAAGCGCACCGGCCGCAAAACGATCGTCACGTTTAATTACCGCTTCGGCCCCTATGTGACGCGCGTGAAAGAGCTATTGCGCGATGGCGCCATCGGCCGCGTGTTCAGCGTCGATTTCGAGTGGATTCTCGACACACGCCACGGCGCAGACTACTTCCGGCGTTGGCACCGGCGCAAGGAAAACTCCGGCGGCCTGTTGGTGCACAAGGCCACGCACCATTTCGACATGATCAACTGGTGGCTGGAGGACGAACCGCAAACGGTGTCTGCCTTTGGCGCTCGCCGGATTTATGGGCCGACGCGACCGCAGCGCGGCGAGCGGTGCAGCACGTGCGAGTATGCCGGCGTGTGCGAATTCTACGTAGACTATCGGGCCGACCCGTTCATGAAGGCGTTCTACTTCGATGCTGAGGGTGAGGATGGCTATTTCCGCGACCGCTGCGTGTTTGCCGATGAGATCGACATCGAGGACACCATGGCCGCGTCGGTCAAGTACAAGGGCGGCGCGCTGATGAGTTATTCCCTGAACGCCCACACGCCCTATGAAGGCTGGCGCGCTGCGCTGAATGGCGCCGGCGGACGCATCGAGGTCGAGGAGTATCACAGCGGGCATCGCGCCGGCGAGACCAGCCAGTACATCACCGTGTTCAACCGCAAAGGCGACAAAGTGATCTACGACATACGCAAAGACACCGGCGCACACGGCGGCGGCGACGAACGATTGCAAGAGCGCCTGTTCAGCGGCCGCACAATTCCCGACCCGCTTGGGCACATGGCCGATTCATGGGCCGGCGCCATGTCGGTGCTGATCGGTGTCGCGGCGAATCGCTCCATTGCAACCGGCCAGCCTGTTCACATTGCCGATTTGCTCTCTGATTCATAGCCATGACCCGTCCACCGATCTATACTGCCCTGTGCGTACACTGGGATCATCATCCGGTCGATGCCACGCAGCACTACGGCGCCGGTGTCAGCGCCGATGAGATTCGCCGCTATCTTCAGTTGGTCAGGCCGGATGTGACGCAATATCACACCATCGGATGCAAGGGATATGTGAACTATCCGTCGGCCATTGCGCCGGTGGTGCCCGGACTAATCGGCGACCCTTTGCAGGTATGGTCAGATGTGTGCGCGCAAGAGGGGGTCACCTTTGGCTGCTACGCGGCATCGTTTGCCTGTGATTCGCCCGAACCGCATCCGCAGTGGCGCAGTGTAAACCGCGCCGGCGTCATTTCCACGCATGATTACTGCCCCAACAGCCCCTGGACAGAGGAGTTTTTCATTCCCCTGTTGCTGGAAATCATGGATCGCTACCATCCGGCTCATTTCTGGCTGGACGGTGTGTGGCTGCCCAACCGCGACAACCGGTGCTGTTGTGAGTATTGCCGGCGCAAATTCGAGCAGGAATATGGCCGGCCCTTGCCGATGCAACCCTCTCAGCGTGACTGGCTCGACCTCCAGCCCTTTTACGAGCGATCCCTCGATCATGCTGTCAGCCGCATCGCGCGCGCGATTCGCCAGCGCGACCCTCATATCCTGCTAGCCTGCAATTCGCTGTACTACTTCAAAGATTTGAGGCCGCCGGCCCACGATATAGATTGGCTCAGTTGGGACGTGTTGAACACGCCCAATCTGCACCAGGCGTCGTTCGAGGCGACGTATCTCAACACTGCCGGCAAGCCGGCCGACGTGATGATCTATGAGCACGGCATCGTGCGCCTTCAGCCCGGCCTGTTGCGCCGCCCGCGCACCCTTACGCAGCTCCGGGTCGAAGCCGGCGTGCTGCTGGCGCATGGCTGTCGCGTCAACCTGTGGCACGACCCGCAACCCGATGGCAGTCTGTTGCCGGAGAAGGCTGATATCGGCCGGGCTGTGGCCGGCTTTGTGCGCGACAGGCAGTCCTGGTGCATTGGCAATGACAGCCTGGCCGAGGTGGCGATTGTGGCAAGCCGGCAAGACCATGCGCTCGATCCCCGGCGTCAGGACAAAGTGGTGCGCGCAATGCACCAGCTCTTGCAAGAGGCGCATATCCCCTGCGATGTGGTGCGCGAAGACACCCTGTTCAATCGACTGGCGCAGTACCAGATGGTTGTCTTGCCTGAGACCGGCCTGATCGAATCAGATACCGCTTCGTGGCTGCATCAATTTGTGACCGATGGTGGAAGCGTGCTGTTGATTGCCGCGTCCCCTGTTCCTGAAGCTCAACCTTGGCTGGATGCGCTATTCGGCCATGATGCAGCCGTGAAGCCCTTAAAACAGATGATTCCGGCTCCACAGCGAGAGCGCGTGGTTTGGTGTGATGGCGATGGGCAATGCATACAAGCCCCCTTCGACATCGGTCATCGTCGCGTTGCGTTGCAAGGCGAATGGCGCAGTCTGGCGCTGTGCCAGACCGACCAAACCCCCTGGGCGGCGACTTTGACAATTGGTGAAGGGAGTGTGCTGGCGATCGCGGGTGAAGCGCTGACAGATTACGCCGAGACGCACTGGCCGCCCCTGCGAGATGCAGTGGCAACCGTGGTGCGCTTCGGCATCGGCCCTGCGCCGCTGGTGGAATTGCCGGGCGCGCCGGGCATCGAAGTGGTGATGAACCGCCGTGAATCTGATGTGTACGTGCACCTGGTCAATTTGACGCCGGGCACGTGCTTTGGGGCGCCCGATGCGCTGTTCTTCGATGATGCGCCGGTTTATCGCGACCTCAAGCTGACAATTCGCCCGCCG
This sequence comes from Candidatus Roseilinea mizusawaensis, assembly GCA_016841965.1. GTDB lineage: Bacteria > Chloroflexota > Anaerolineae > J036 > Brachytrichaceae > Roseilinea > Roseilinea mizusawaensis. Next base: position 87,357 of record JAEANN010000030.1, read on the forward strand.
CAGATGCCGACACACGTTATTGCCATGCCCGGCGATATGCCCCTGCGCTTCACGCTGAACGGAGACGTTGTGACAGTGACTGTGCCCGAACTGCGCGACCATGTGGCGTTGCGTCTGATCGGCGCAGCCAGCGCCTGAGCTGCCATGCCGGTTCTTGTTGCTCAGATCGCGCCGCAACGTAGCACCCAGTACGCAGCCCTGGCCGATGCCCTGGCGCCGCATGAGTTGCAACTGAGCGCCCTCAGTCCGCTGCTGGCCGGCATCACGCCGGTGTGCATGGGCGGGCAGGACTATCTGCGGCTCGAACTCACGGCGATGCCGGATGCGCGGCAGATGCAGGAGCTGGGCGCGCTCGCAATGACCTCGGCCTTTTTTGAACTGCGCAACCAGATCGACGCAGACGATGGGCCGTGGCTCCGGCCTGTCGACACAGGCTTCCAGGCCGCTTTCCCGACCGATATGGTGATGGCGCGGCGCTATCGCGGCAAGACCAACGAACTGTTCACGCGCTTCCTGTTGAACATCGCGCGCTACAGCAGCGCATTTGCCGCCGAACCCTGGCGCGAGTTGCGCGTGTTCGACCCGCTGGCCGGCGGCGGCACCACCTTGTTCTCCGCGCTCGTGCTAGGGGCGCATGTGGCCGGCGTGGAAAAAGACGCGCAGGATGTGCAGACCACCGCCGCGTTCATCGAGCAATACGCGCGCGAGGAAGGCATTGCCTGCCAGGTCAAAGAGGAACGCCTGAAGAAAGTGGGCCGGCGTTGGTGGTTCGAGCTGGGAAAAGTCGAGCCGCGCCGATGTCTGCTGACGCTGGGCGACACGCTGCAATCCGCTCAGTTGCTGGCCGGCTTCAAGAAGCCGCACCTGATTGTGGGCGATTTGCCGTATGGCATCCAGCATCATGGCAAGCTAGAGGCCCTGTTGCGACAGACACTGCCGTTGTGGACATCGTTGCTGATGCCCGGCGGGGCGATGGCGTTAGCCTGGGATGCGACCCGCTTCCCGCGCGAAGACATGATCGCGCTGGCGCAACAGGCATTGCCGGCGCAGTGCGTTATCTTAAACGCGCCTCCCTACAACGCACTGATGCATCGCGTCGATCGCGTGATCAAGCGGCGCGATGTGTTGTGTGTGGGGCCGGCTACGCCAAAGGGGGCGCAGCCTTGATAAGCCGGCGCTGGCCCTGCGCTGCTGCGCGCAGCCGTGGCGCCGGCTGACTGCCTTGAAAAACCCTGATCGTCATCTGTGCGCCGCGCGCAGTGCCATGTATGTGTCTGCTGGTCAGGGGGCAGTTGCCGGCGAACGTCTGGTATGCCGCCGCGCCTGCAAGCCATGCGGCTACAATCTCCTCCATCATGCAAGACCTTAAAACTCAGTGGTCAGGTGATCGATGTCGATGCCGGCATCACCGCCCAATTGTCGCCGCCCAGACGGCATATCTGACGCCACCCGCGCATCAAACAGAAAAAAGCAAAACAGGAGAACTGGCTATGGTGATCACGACGATGATCCAGGAGTGTATGCAGGTGACGTCATTCATCGACGCCCACCAATATGCGATTGACCAATCGCGCCGGCTCGGCGCGCCGGCGGCTGGCGATCGGTTATATGCCTGCAGTGGCCGGCCGTATCTGTTCACATGTGACACGCAGGACGACTTGCATCTGGCCGGAATGACCTGCGGCGGTTTTATGCGAATAGGGTTGCGATGCTTGCGTGATGGCATCTGCTGAGGAGAATCCATGATCGCCGTCTACACTAAACGCGCGTCCGAAGCAACGCTTGAGAAGGCTCTGGAGCCGGCTCCTGGCGCATGGATCAATGTCACCGATCCCGGCGATGCGGAGATCGAACGTCTGCAACGGGTGTTGGGCGTTCCCCGCGACTTCATCACATACCCGCTCGACTTGAGCGAAACACCGCGCACCGAACGGGAAGGCGGCGCCACATTAATCGTGTTGCGGGTGCCCTACTATCAGGGCGAGACAGCCGACGTGCCTTATATCACCGTGCCGTTGGGCATTATTTTGACCGATCAATACGTGGTCACAATATGCCGGGCAGAGACAAATGTCATCGAAGAGATTATTGCCGGCAAGTTACGCGGCTTGTCTACCGTCAAACACAATCGATTCGTGCTCCAGATTTTGCTCATCACGGCGCATCGCTTTCTGTCGAATGTGCGCAAGATCAACCGCGCGGTCGATCGGCTCGAAGACCGTTTGAAGCACTCGCTGCAAAACCGTGAATTGCTGGAAATGCTGAAGTACCAGAAGAGCCTGGTGTACTTCGCCACCGCGCTCAAGGCCAGCGAGTTGATGTTGCGCCATCTACAGCGCAGCCAGATCTTTGAGAAGTATGAAGAAGACCGCGACCTGCTGGAAGATGTCTTGATCGAAGTGCAACAGGGCATTGAGATGACCAGCATCGCCAGCGGCATTCTGACCGGCACCATGGATGCCTATGCTTCAATCATCTCCAATAACCTGAACTCGGTGATGAAGATCATCGCCTCGGTGACCATTGTGCTGAATCTGCCGGTCATTGTCTCGAGCTTTTACGGCATGAACGTGGCGTTGCCTTTTCAGGACGCGCCCTGGGCCTTCTGGGCTGTTTTCGGGCTGGCGTCGATCTCAAGCGCGCTGGCGTTGATCTGGTTGTGGCGGCGAAACTGGCTGTAGCGGAGCAAACAGGCTGCATATAATCGAACCAGCCAGACTGATCCAGAGAGCATAGGCTGAAGGTGGATCGAGTTACACCATATCCAAAGAGGGACTACACATGAAACAGCTCGTGGCCGCTGCGATGTTCTTGGTGATGATCGCTTCTGGGTGCGGCGGTGAGCCGGCCTCAGCACCTGATGATGCCGCAGGTGCTGCGGGTGCCGCGACGCCTGTACGGGCTACAAGTGTGAGTGCCCCGGCCAGGGCTGGCTCTGTTTCGCCTGGCGCCAGCGGCATCACAGATCCCGCCTTGCTGGGCAAGTGGATCACCGCAGATGGCGGCTCTGGCTACGACTTCAAAGATGATTTCAGCGTTGTCATCACACTGGTTGGCAGCGAGATTCAGTCAAGCTACAACATCGTCGAGGGTGGCAACGGACAGGGCAAAGTGGAGATCGCCGAGCAGTCTGGCGTGATTGTGTGGAGCTATAAGATCGACGGCGCCCGGCTGGATTTGGCCGCCGACGGCGGGCGGGCCAAGAGGCTCAGCAAGACACAATAGTGGGATGGCCAGGTCTGACGCCTACGTTGATGAGGCGCTGCACACACCGCCCCGCGCGGGTAGATCCCGGCGGGGCTGTTGATTCGCATAGCCGATCTCTGCGCCGGCCTATTTGTAGACGAACAGCGAGGACACGTTTTCGTTTTCGAGGCGCGGGAACTCATCGTACAGAAAACAAGACGCCGCGCGGGTCGGCTCCAGCTTGAAAAGTGGCGGCTGGGATTCGCGGCACCGCTCCATGACGAACGGACAACGCGCAGCAAAGCGGCACCCCTTCGCCGAACCAAAGTCCCCCTCCTTGGCCTGGATGTCGCTCGATCCCCAGCGCAGATTGATGTCGGGCCAGGGAATCGAGTCAATTAACAGGCGGGTGTAGGGATGTTTGGGCGACTTGATGACAGTTTCCACATCTCCAGCCTCCATGATAGCGCCCCGATACAACACCACGATCTGGTCGCTGATGTGATAGGCCGTGGTCAGGTCATGCGTGATGTACAGGATGGAGATGCCGTAATCTTTCTTCAGCTTCTGCAGGCTCTCCAGAATCGTCGCGCGCAATGAAGCGTCGACCATCGACACCGGTTCGTCCGCCACGAGCAGCTTGGGTTTGAGCAACAGCGCTCGCGCAACCGAGATGCGCTGGCGTTGGCCGCCCGATAGCTGGTGCGGAAACCGGCCCAGAATTTCTTCCGGGCGCAACCCCACGGCGCTGAGCGATTCTTCCATCATCTGCCGAGCTTCTTTTTTCGATCGGGCCAGTTTGAACTTGTCGATTGGCACGGTCAGCAGGTGGTCGATGGTGTAGAACGGATTGAACACGGCGAACGGGTCCTGAAAGACTGCCTGCACCTCGCGGCGGAATTGCAGGTGCTCTTCTCTGCTCAGTTTGGCGACGTTGCGGCCTTTGTAGAGCACCTCGCCATGCGTAGGCTCGATGAAGCCGAGCGCCAATAAGCTCATCGTGGTTTTGCCGCTGCCGCTTTCGCCGGCCACGGCGATGATCGAGGGCGTTGTGTCGTCGATGACCAGCGACATGTTGTCTAGCGCGATCGTTTGTTCGCGCGATAGCAGGCCCTGGCTGTAGATCTTGGATACGTTGCGGAGTTCAAGAAGTGATGCCATCTAAGTGTTGATGCTGTTGGTTGCTGGTATTGGTCTCGTGCAAACGGTTAAAGACCTATCGCCGGCTGCTGTTGGCGGACGGTCGAATGCGCGCGGTTGCCGTGCTCGTCGTACAGGTGGCACGAAACGAATCGCCCTGTGGAGGTGACGGCCTTTGGCGGCGGCGCAGACTTGCAGATTTCCATGGCGTGCTCGCAGCGCGGATGGAAGACGCATCCGCTGGGCAGCCGCAAGAGTGAGGGCGCCAGACCGGGTATGCCCTGGAAGATGCCCTTGTTTTCCAGATTGGGCAGGCTGCGGATCAAAGCTTGGGCATAGGGATGCAGCGGGTCAGTGAACATCTCGCGCACGGTGCTCAGCTCGACCAGCTTGCCGGCGTACATGACAGCCACGCGATTGGTGATTTGGGCCATCAAGCCCATGTCGTGGCCGATCAGGATCACGGCAGCTCGTATCTTTTCTTGCACCCGGCAGATGGTTTCCATCACCTGGCGTTGTACCACCACATCAAGTGCGCTGGTCGGCTCGTCGGCGATGATCACCTTCGGGCTGAGCAAAATACCGATGGCAATGCACACGCGCTGTTTCATGCCGCCGCTCAATTCATGCGGATACATGCGGAACACGCTGCGCTTGAGTTCCACAGACTCTAGCGCGCTCTCGGCGCGCTCGATCAGCTCGCGCTCGGATGCGCGCGGCACGTGTGACCGCATTGCATCGATCATCTGCTTGCCGACGCGCATCACCGGGTTGAGCGAATTCATCGCGCCTTGTGGAATGTAGCTGATCTTGCTCAGACGAGCCTGGCGCATCTCCTCTTCATTGAGCTTGAGCAGATCGACGCTGCCCATGTCGGTGTGAATGATCGCGCTGCCGGCCTCGATTCGGCCGGGCGGCTTGATCATGCGCATCAGCGCCAGCGCCAGGGTGGACTTGCCGCAGCCGGACTCGCCGACCAACCCCAGCCGCTCGCCGGCCATCAGCGTTAGATCTATGCCATCCACCGCCTTGACCCGGCCTGCATCTGTGTAGTATGTGACTTGCAGATTATTGATTTCGAGCGCAACCTGCTGCGCCCCGTTGGGTGATGTCATTCCGACCTCCGCACGCGTGGGTTGGCGATTTCGTCTAGGCCACGATTGATCAGTGATAACGATGCGAAGATCAAGATTAGCGCAAGGCAGGGCCATAACACCCACCACCACCACTGATTGAAGATGGCGGAGTGGAATTGCGCCCAGCGAATGGTCATGCCGATGGTTGGCTCGCGGGCCGGGCCGAGGCCCAGCACCTCCAGGCCGAAGGTGGCGCCGATGGCGCCCATCACCGCGCCTACGAAGCTGGCTGCCAGATAGGGCAGCATGTTCGGCATCAGCTCTTTGAAGATGATCTCCAGGTTGCTCATGCCGGACAGTTTGGCCACGCTGACAAAGGTGCGCTCTCGCAAGGTCAGCACCTGCGAGCGCACCACACGCGCGGTGCCCATCCACGACAAAATGGACGCCACACCGGCCATGGTGAAAATAGTCACTTTGTTTTTGTCCACGATGGTGCTGGCGATGATGATTTGTAGGATGAGCGGCGGGATGGTGATGAGCACTTCGGTGAGCCAGCGGATGATCGAGTCGATTATGCCGCCATAGTAGCCGGCCAGAAAGCCCAGCACCACCCCTACCACAATGCCGACCGACCCAGCGATCAGGCCGACGGTGCCGGTGAGCAGAATGCCGCGCACCATGACCGCCAGCAGGTCGCGTCCATCTTTATCTGTCCCCAGCGGATATTCTGCGCTCGGTGGTTGGACGGAAGGGGCGGCGAGAGGATAGGCCCGCGTGGAGGTGTCGATCAGCAGCGATCCACCAATGCTAAAAATCAGTAGGAATGCCAGTAGCGCCAGGCCAACGGCCAAGCTCTTGTTGCGCCGCAGGTAGCGCAGCGCCAGCGTGAGGCGGCCTGGTCGTCTGCCGGCGCCCTGAACAGAAACAGACAATTCCATCGTTCTTTTCCTGATTTGCCTTGTGAGACTCTGCGAGGTGCGCTTACTTGCGATCGTAGCGGATGCGCGGGTCGAGCAGGGGATACAGCACATCGACCAGCATCATGCTCACGCCCACAGCAATGATGGTAATCATACCAATGCCATAGATGACAAAGAAATCGTTGGCCAGGATCGCGGCATTCAGCAGCGACCCGATGCCGGGGAATCCGTAGAGGTTCTCTACCAGGATGCCGGCCGACACGATCGATCCAAATGCCAGCGCCAGCGCTGTCACCTGGGGCAGGATGGCGTTGCGCACGTAGTACCAGTAGAAGATGCGCCTCTGTCTCAATCCTTTGTGCTCGGCGAAGTTGACGTAGTCTTCACCCTGTACGGTGACACCCATCCCACGCATCCCCAATGCCCAAAAACCCACCGAGGCCAGAATAAGCGACAGCGCGGGCAGAATGGCATGGCGGGATACATCGAGGATGAAATCTATGCTCAGCTCCGGCCCCATAAAGCGGCTGGTCGTGTATGCCCCGCTAAGCGGCAGCAATTTGGCGCGGAACGCAATGAAGTAGATCAGCAGCAGGCCCAGCAGGTACGCCGGCACAGCCGCTAGCACCATCAGCGGTGTGACCATGCCCTTCACCCAACCCGGACTGCGCGGCCAGCCGGCCAGCGCGCCAATCCCGGTGCCGATCAGAAACGTCAGCAGCGTGGTGACGCTAAGCAAAATCACCGTCCACGGCAATGCTTGGCTGATCAGTTCTACGACAGTTTTGGGGTAGCGCATCAGTGACACGCCCAGATCGCCGCGCAGCACGCTGCTCATGTAGTCAAGATACTGTTCCACCAGCGGCTTGTCCAGCCCGAACTTGATTTCAAATGCCTTGATGATGTTTTCCAAGTCTCGCGGCGCGTAGCCGGTGGAGCGCTGGATCTCGGCAAATCGCTCACGAATGGGGTTGATGCGAGACAGGCGCGGAATGAAGAATAACACGGTGGCGGCAGTCCAAACGACAAAAATCAGGAATAGAAAACGCCGAACAATGTAACTAATCTTCACCCTGGAGCCTCCGATACTGCGAAGGCGACCGAATGGCCGCCTTCGCAACAGTATTCCTCTGACATGAAGGCGCCGTGCGTGCATGCTGCGCGCAGCCGGCCTGCATGGCGTCTTTTACTGGGCGGCCTTCAGGCCCAGCACCAGCAGTGGGAAGGTGTGGTGCCAGTAAGCCCCGTTCAGATACGGGTTGTCCTGAGTTGGCCAGTTGACCCAGTAGGTCTGGTTGTATGGAATGCGGTGCAGCCACTGGATGACCGGAATGTCGATCATGTCAGTCCAGTAGATGTCGATGGCTTTCAGGAACAGGTCGTTCAGCCTGGGATCGCCGGGAGCGATGCCGCGCATTTCGTCCACAATGGCATCGAATTGTGGGTTGGCATAGCGCGAGAAGCGGTTGCCACCGGCCGTTGTGCCGATGGGGCTGGCAAATCGGCTGTGATACAGCTCTAGTGTTGCGTATGGATCGATCACGCTGGCCCCGTGGCCGAATAGATACAGGCCCGGCTTGCCGTCGGCCATGTTCTGGTAAGCGTCGTTGCCAAAGTTGATCGAGGCCTCGAAACCGCCCCGGCGCAACATTTCGACCAGCACCGGCGTGATGTCGGCGTGGATTGACTCGAAGCCGTTGATGGTGGCGTTGACGCGCTCGCCATTCTTGACCCAGAAGCCCTCGGCGTCCTTGGTGAAGCCGGCTTGCTGCATGCGCGCTGCGCTCTGTTCCAGACTGAAATTGCGCACGCCCATCTCTTCGCCCTTAGCCCGCGCCAGGTCGAGATACTTCTTGAGGGCGGGGTACTCTGGATACGGGAAGATCGTGGTGATCTTGGCGCCGTTGTATACCACTTTGTCGATGGTGTCGCGGTCGAGGGCCAGGCTCATGGCCCAGCGCACGTTCGGGTCGCTGTACGGCTCCAGCGCCGTGTTGACCCACAGCGAGTTCGGCCACCAGTCGATGTAGCCCAGCGGCTCGTCTTTGCCGGTGTGCGTGATGATCTTTTCATTTTGCTCGACTGCCGTGCGGATCAGCGACGGGCGCAAGTCAAGGCAGGCGTCGCATTCGTTGTTCACCACGCGCTGGGCGGCTGTGGTCATGTCGGACAATGGAATCAGAGTCACGCGCTGAATATCGGGCTTTTGCTGGAAACCAGACTTGAAGCCCCACCAGTCGTCACGGATGTCGAAGATTTTCTGTTGAGCCGTCTGCACGGTGTTGAACATGCCGCTGTGCACGATGTCATCGCCCCCAGTGTACGCCGTGATGTCATCGATCTTCTCAAACACGTGCTTGGGCACAATCGGAATCCCGGTGTCAAACTTGAAGCTGAGGATTTCAAACTTGAAGCGCGGATTGGGCGCCTTGAATTTGATGACGACCGTCTGATCGTCTGGTGCCGTAGTCTCCTGCACGAATTCGTTCACTTGGGCGTGGTAGCTCAGCTTCTCGTTCGTGGCGAGTGTGTCAAGGGTGAATTTCACGTCCGCCGATGTAATGGGCGTGCCGTCGCTCCACTCAGCGCCCCGGCGCATCGTAATGGTCAGTTCAGTGTAGTCGTCGTTGTACTTGCTGCTCTCCGCCAGCCAGGGGATTTCTTGATCGGCAAACACCGAGTAGTAGAACAACGGCTCCCAGAGCAGGGCGTTGCCTTCCTGGTGGGTATACCCGGTGGTCGTCCATGGGTTGGTGACGCCCTGGTTGGTGTATTGGCCGCCGGCGCCGCCGTGGTTCAACACGAGTGTGCGATTGCGCGGAACTTCTTTGAGGGTAGCAGCCGGGGCTTGGGCCGCAGGTGCTTCCCCTGCTGCTGGCGCGGTAGTCGGCGCTGCTGCTGGCTGCTCTGCCGATGGTGCGCTAGTTGGCGTGGCTGCCGTGCAGGCGGCTGCAAGTGTGCCGGCGCCGGCGAGCGCGGACAACTGAATCATCTTGCGACGTGTGAGCTTGCTTGACATGGCCCTTAATCTCTCCTCTTTAGCTTGAAATTTCCGAGCCTGACTCCTGAAATCAGGCACTGAAAACATGGGTAGGACAGTCTGCTATCGTCAAGGCGCCGATTCTAAAGTGTTTTGATACCCAGGGAGCACCTCCTTGCAGTGGATGAAATGTGATGCCGTCCCGACCATATGATCTGGGGGGATGAGTTGGTCAAGCAACGGCACCGTACCACGTGTGGTAGGTTAGCACAGTTGGAGCGGGTTGGCAAGTTGACGACGTCCTGCTTTTCTGGGTGTGTGAGCGCGTCCATGCGGCATGCTGGCAGCGGCGCGCAGTTAGCGCGCAGTTAGCGCGCAGTTAGCGCGCAGTTAGCGCGCATTGCCTTCAATCGGAGCTGCTTGTGCTGGGGCAAGTCTGCTTCCGCCATCGTGCCGCGCCGGCTGATTCGCCAGGTGTTGATCTGATGTGCGCTGAAGTTGGCTTGCTACCTCATCGCTTGCCACCTCATCGTGGTGTCTGCTATGCGTAGGCTTGTACGCGCCGGCCGGCTGACACACGCTGGGCGCGATAGCATCCGGCTCGGCACTCGGATACGAAGAGGCTGCGATGCCCGCGCGTGCGCGGATACCGGCAGCCGGGTTGCTCACACGTGTCGCAGCACATCACCGCGCCATAGGTCGGGGTTGAGAATGACAAGATGGGGGCGATGGGTCACTGAACTAGTTCCACTCATCTTTGTGTTGCTGGTCTCTTTGTGCTTGATGAGTTTGGCGGGGCGTCTTGCGCACGCCCCAGGCGCGCGCCACCGGCACGACAAACATGATGCCGCTGTTCCGCGCCTGGAAATCTCCGACGATGTCAATCGCGGCACGTGTGGCGCGTTCGAGCACACTCTCATCATCGATCAATGCAAACACGATATGGTTGGGTGTTTGGCTACTGCCCAACATGGCGCGCAACGACACCATGAGGGGCAGGTCGTCGTGCGTGCTGGCATACCTGCCGCCCACTGCGCCGAGCATGGTCACGCCGGATACGCCGGCTTCCTGCCAGGCGTCGAGTACGGTTGAACAGCGCTCCAGGTCATCCGTCACTAGTGCGAGCAGATTCAGCGACATAGGTAATCTCCCTGGGTTCACTTACGCGTCGGGCAAAGGCCCAACGCAACAGGAATGGTGTGACCAGTGTGGTGGCCAGCACCATGATGACGATTGTGACGAACACGGTTTCATCGATCAATCCGCGCCTGAGGCCGACTGTTGCGACGATCAGGCCCACCTCGCCGCGCGAGATCATGCCCAGCCCCACGCGACCGGCTTGCGGCCAGCTCATGCCGCCCAGCCGCGCCCCCAGTCCGCAGCCGATGACTTTCGACACGATGGCGACCAGCACAATCACAAGGGCAAATACGACGCCAGAGCCGGCCAACGATCGCACATCCGCCTCCAGACCGATGCTCACCAGGAAAAGCGGCACGAAGAAAGCGTAGGAGAGTGTGTGCATGCCCTGCTCGATTTCCTCGCGGTGGCGTGTGCGCCCGAACATCACGCCGGCCAGAAACGCCCCGGTGATCGCTGCCAGTTGGCCCACCACCTCCGCCGATAGCGCATACAGCAACATGACCACAATCGCTAGCGCCACAACGCCCTCGCTGATTCTGAGCCGATGCACCAGATCGGTCAGCCGGGGCAGGATGAACACCCCGATGCCGACTGCTCCGGCAAAGTAAAGGGCCATCTTTGCGATGACGATGGCAATATCGCCGGCGGCATTGCCGGCGCCGGCGCTGCCCGCGCCGATCGCCAGAAAAATAGACAGCGCCAGAATCACCAGCACGTCATCGGCGACGGCTGCCCCCAGCAGCGCCAGTCCCTCTTTGCTGCGCAACACATTGAGTTCGAGCAGAGTTTGCGCCGAGATGCTGACGCTGGTGGCGCTGAGGATCAGGCCGATGAAGATGCTGGGCGACAGGGCGTTGCCGAACAACAGCGCGCTGCCGGCTCCCATGACGATTGGCGTGACCACCCCCAACGTTCCTGCCAGAATCGCCACCCGGCCCGTCTTGAGCATGTCCTGAATGTCCACTTCCAGGCCGGCCACAAACATCAGGAAAATCACCCCGATCTCTGCCAGATCGAGAATCACTTCGTGGCTCAGCGCCGAGTCGAGAACCGGCCACTCAAACAGCCCGATCAGACTGGGACCCAGTGCAAGGCCGACCAGCAATTGGCCGAGGACAGAGGGCTGTTTCAGCTGCGTAGCAACATAGCCGGCCGCCTTGGTGGCTGCGATCAGGATAGCAAGTTCCAGCAGCAACTGCAAAATGGGCGTCATTCCGTCAGGTCTCCTCGCGGCAGCACAGCTACGCGGATGTGATGCGCACCGCGCATTCTATGTCTGATCTCAAAACCTGTGACGGCGCGTCGGCCTATGCGTACCTCTGCCCGTCATGCCCGCGTATGCGGGCGCTCGGCTTATCTGCCGATGCGTTCGACAGGCTAAATTGCCGACCGTGGATAATGGATGGACGGAGCAGCCTGAGACCATGCAATCGGACCCATACCTCATCAAGCCGGGGGCCAAAGTTGACCTCTCCAAGTTCGACCCTGCAGATACCGGCCCCTATAACGGACGGAAAGGCGATGCCAGACAGGAACTGGACGAACTGACCGATCGGCTGGAACTCCTGCAAGAATTGATGTATGCCGAGAACAAGCACAAGCTGTTGATCATCTTGCAGGGTATGGACACCAGCGGCAAAGACGGTGTGATCCGGCATGTGTTCGAGGGCGTCAACCCGCAGGGGGTGCGCGTGGCCAACTTCAAAGCGCCCACGCCGCTCGAATTGTCCCGCGACTATTTGTGGCGCGTTCACGCGCACACGCCCGGCAGCGGCGAGATCGTCATCTTCAATCGCAGCCACTACGAAGATGTGCTGATTGTGCGCGTGCAGGGCCTGGCGCCGCAACCTGTGTGGCGCCGGCGCTACGAGCACATCAACGCCTTTGAGAAAATGCTGGTCGATGAAGGCGCCACAATCCTGAAGTTCTTTTTGCACATCAGCAAGGACGAGCAAAAGAAACGCCTTCAGGCCCGGCTGGACGACCCGACCAAGCAGTGGAAGTTCAACGCGGGCGATCTGAAGGAGCGCGCGCGCTGGGGTGACTACATGCGCGCTTACGAGGACGCCTTGAGCAAGACCTCGACCGAATGGGCGCCGTGGCGGGTGGTGCCATCGGACGTGAAGTGGTACCGTAATCTGCTGATTGCCCGCGTGATCGTCGGCGCGCTCGAAGGGTTCCAGATGACCTATCCACAGCCGAAAGAGGATCTGTCGAAGGTCGTGATCGAATGAGAAAGCGCGGCCGGCGCGCAATGCGCCGGTTGTGGCGCGAGAATCCCATGTCTTCTGTCGTGACGGGCGGCAATTGATAGCACTGGCGAGCCGTCGACGCGACGCTCAGCCGGGGTAGCGGGTGGGGGCACGCCGACGAGGCGCCGGGCAGGTCTGACGAATTCCCTGTCAATCCTTCGTCGGATGACGCTGTGATTATGGCGTGTTACGGTTTGGCTGTCACGCGCGGATCATAGTCAACCCGCATACGTGCTTCCTCGGAGGTGCATATGACACAAACACAGCGTTCCAGTCTTGTCGGTGGTCTTTTGCTCATCGGATTGGGTGCGCTTTTGCTCATCTATCAACTTTCGCCTTCAATGCGCGAGCTGTTGGCGCTGGAGTTCTCATGGCCGCTGCTGGTGGTCGGTGTCGGCGTATTTCTGCTCTTCCTCGGTCTGGTTGTCGGAGCGCCAGGCATGGCTGTGCCGGCTTGCATCGTGGGCGGCATTGGCGGGCTGTTGTACTGGCAGAATGCCACCGGAAACTGGGAAAGCTGGGCCTATGCCTGGACGCTGATCCCCGGCTTCGTGGGCGCCGGCGTGATCCTGGCAGGGCTGCTGGGTGGCCGGCTGCTCAAAGGCGTGCGCGACGGACTGGGTCTGGTGTTCATCAGTCTGGTTGGATTTGCGGTCTTTGGATCGCTGCTGGGCGGGTTCGATGTGCTTGGGCCGTACTGGCCGGTGTTGCTGATCCTGGCCGGCGTCGCCATTCTCATTCGCCCGCTGTTCCGCAGTCTGTGAAATAGAACCCCTCTCGCGGGTTCTTCAACCTGCGCGAGGTGCGGGCACGACGGAGATATAACCCATGAAGCGAAACACAGTGTTTTGGGGCGCCGTTCTCATTGTGGTCGGTGCGCTGTTGCTGCTCGACAATCTGGATATTCTGCCGTTCTCGGTGTGGGGGCTGTTGTGGCCGTTGCTGTTGATTGCCGCCGGCGTGTGGGTGTTGCTGGGCGTTTCGCGCGGTGGGCGCGCTGTAGAGACGCAGCAGGTGTCCATACCGCTGGAGGGTGAGCCGACAGCGCGTGTCAAACTCAGCCATGGCGCCGGCGAGTTGCGGGTGAGTAGTGGCGCGGCGCCGGGTTATCTGCTGTCTGGCACATTCAACGGTGGCGTCGAGTATCGTTCGACGCGTGAAGCTGGCCGGCAGATCGTCAGGCTCAAGTCGCCGCCGGTGTTTGTCGCGCCATGGGATATGTTCGGCCGCAATGCCCGCCTGTGGTCGGTCGAGCTGAACAGCGACATTCCTTTGTCGCTTGAGATCGAGTCGGGCGCGAGCAGCAGCCGCATCGACCTGTCCGGCGTCAGGCTCACCGACCTGGAGCTTGAATTCGGGGCCAGCTCCGCCGACGTGTCGTTGCCGGCTGGCGCCGGCCACACCCGCGTGAAGATCGAGGCCGGCGCCGCCTCTGTCACGCTGCGTTTGCCCCAGCAGGCCGAAGCCCGCATCCGATACGAAAGCGGCCTGTCCAGCCTCAATCTTGATCGCGCCCGCTTCGCCCAATCCGCAAACAGTTACCAAACCGCCGGCTTTGATGCGGCGACTGACCGGCTCGATATCGACATCGAGTCGGGGGTTGGCTCGGTGACCATTCTCTGACATCGCGAGGTTTTCACAGGAGGTTTCCAAATGGCTCGCCTTGACATGCGCATCGTGTGGGGCGCGTTGTTGATTGTGGCTGGGCTGCTTTTTCTGGCCCAGTCGATGGGACTCATTCCCAGCGCCTGGAGCGCGCTGTGGGCGGTTGTGTTTGGCGTAGCCGGCCTGGCTTTTGTGGCCTGGCTGTTCGTCGATCGCAGGCAGTGGTGGGCGATCATTCCGGGCATGACTCTGCTCGGACTGGCCGGCATCATCGTCCTATCGATGCTGCCGCGCACAGTGGTGCCTGAGGGCAATGACGGCTGGATTGGCGCCGTTTTCCTGGGGGCGATTGGCCTGAGCTTTGTGATGGTGTACGTCATGCGACGCGACTTCTGGTGGGCTTTGATTCCCGCCGGCGCATTGATGACGCTGGCGCTTGTGGTGTTGTCCACGTCCTTCATGAGCGGGCTGGAGTCGGGCGCACTGCTGTTCCTCGGCCTGGGTATCACGTTTGGCATTGTCGCGCTGGTTCCGACGCCCGACGGCCGCATGACCTGGGCCTGGATTCCGGCCGGCATTCTAGGCGTTATGGGCATTCTTGTTGCCCTGGCCTTGAGTTCGCTGTTGAACTACGTCTGGCCGATTGCCCTCATCATGGCCGGCATCTACATTCTGATTCGTGGCTTCGTGCTCAGGAAGTCCTGAGGCGGCGTTCGCGCACGGATATTGCTATATGGATTCAAACTCCTCTTTTTACGCATACGGCTCGCGGCGGCGCATCAGCGTTTTCTTCCCACTTCTGCTCATCATAGCCGGCGTTGTGCTGCTTCTGACCAACATGAAGCTGGTGGACTGGGACCTCTGGGACGCCATCTTTATCCTCTGGCCGGTCGTGTTCATCGCCGGCGGGCTGGATGGCCTGATTCAGGGCGAAAACCCGGTCTGGCAGGTCTTCTGGCTGGGCGTCGGCGTGCTGCTTCTGATGGGCAACCTTGGCTACCTGGCATGGTCCAGTTGGGATATCGTGGTGCGCCTGTGGCCGCTGCTGTTGGTTGCCGCCGGCCTGAGTGTGCTGGCCGGCAAGTCCAACGTCGGCAGGCTGATCAGCGCCGGCATGGTGGTCGCTCTGCTCGGCGGCGCGCTCCTGCTGCTGAGCCAGGCGCCGCTGCCTGTTGCCACGGTTGAAGGCGATCGCATTAGCCAATCGCTTGACGGCGCCGGCAAATCCGATGTTGATCTGAACCTGTCCGCCGGCAAGCTGCGCCTCGCCGCCATGCCAGAATCCACCGGCCAGATCGAGGGTGTGCTGCGCCAGCAGGATACGCGCAATGTCGAGCAGAGCCATTACGTGTCACAGGACACTGCCCACTTTGCGTTGCGCAGCACCGCAGTCGCCATCTGGGTACCTTTTGGACCCAACCGTCATCAGAACGAGTGGGATCTGCGGGTCAATCCCGAAGCACCGCTCACACTGAAGGTCTCTCTGGGTGCCGGCGAGATGGATGTGAATCTGACCGACACCGTGGTCGAGCGTGCCCGCCTCAACATGGGCGCCGGCTCGGTTGTCGTCACGTTGCCTGATGAGGGGCGATTCGAGGCGCAGGTCGAGGGCGGCGTTGGATCAATCACAATTCTCCTTCCCAGAACGATGGCGGCAAGAGTGCGCACGAACACGGCGCTGGCCGATCTCGACCTTCCATCTGATTTTGTGGAGGATGGCGACGCTTGGCGTTCGTCTAACATCACCGGCGCCGATAGTGTCGTTGACCTGACGATCAATCTGGCGATCGGGCGCGCGGTTATCCGCTATCTCGGCGAATGATCTGCACCCGGCAATGTTGCACAAAGGCCAGACCTCTTTACGAGGCCTGGCCTTTGTGTTTATGATGCCGTTGCCATGCAAGTCACAGTTCTAGGCGCAACGGGTTTTATCGGCGGGCAGATTGCCCGCGCGGCTGTCGGGCGCGGCTGGCGTGTTCGAGCGGCGCGGCGCCATCCCGGCGCGGTAGGCGCGATCGGCGACCTTCCGGTGGAATGGGTCGAGGCCAATCTTGCGGATGACACCTCGCTGGTGCGCGCCATGCGCGAATCCGAGGTGGTGTTTCATGCGGCTGCGTCTTATCCGCAGGATTTCCGCCATATTTCCACAGCAGTAGAGCAGGCCGGCCAAGAGATGGAGCGTGTGTTGCGCGCTGCCCGCCAGGCCGGCGTCCGTCGTCTGGTGTACACCAGCAGCCTCACGACGCTGGGGCTGGCCGGCGCTGCGCGATCCGGCCAGGGCCGGCCGGCCGACGAAAGCCTGTTCTATACGCCGGGCGCGGTCAAGAGTGCATACTTCGAGGCCAAGCACGCCATGGAGCAGATCGCCCTGCGCGCCTCGACCGATCTGGCGGCCGGCCTCGACGTGGTGGTGTTGCTGCCCTCGGCTGTGTTCGGCCCTGGCGATGTCAAGCCCACAACCAGTGTGGTTATCCGTGATGCAGCGCGCGGCCGCTATCCCTTTTACTTCGACGCGGTGATCAACGCCGTCGATGGTCGCGATGTGGCGCAGACGCATCTCGCAGCCGCCGAACGTGGGCGATCTGGCGAGCGCTACATTGTGGGTGGGCACAATCTGACCCTGCGCCAGTTGCTCGACACGGTGGATGCCGTTGTCGGGCGCAGGCAGGCGCGCATCAAGGTGTCACGCCGGCTGGTGCGCGCGTTGATCGGCCTGACCGACCGCCTGCCCTTCACGCATGTGCCGGAGAACTTCCGCACGTTTGAGTTCTGGCAGCCGGTGTCAAGCCACAAGGCGCAAACCGAACTTGGTCACGCCATCCGACCCTTTGAGGAAACGGTGCGTGACACGCTGATGTGGTTTCAGGAGATGTTGACGCCTACTGTGAGTTGAGCGCCTCGTCGATCGCAGTCTGGAAAGCAATCAGGGGCTGCGCGCCGACCATGAGCTTGCCGTTGATCAGAAACGAGGGCGTGCCGCGCACACCCACTTTCTGTCCCTCCTGTGCGTCTTGCTGCACGCGGGCCAGCGTCAGGTCTTCGTTCAGGCACTTGCCGAATGTCTCGGTGTCCAGGTTCAACACGCCGGCGAACTCGATCAGCTTGTCTTTTGTGGCAACGAGCTGTCCGGTGCGCTCGCGTTCGGCGTATAGATAGTTGTGGTAATCCCAGAAGCGTTGCTGGTCTGCCGCGCACTCGGCGGCCTGCGCAGCGATGGCCGACTCTGGGGTTAAGAAGGGGAAGTGTTTGAAACTGTACTTCACCTTGCCGGTGTCGATATACTGTTTGGCGAGTTCAGGGAAGATGGTGGTGTGGAACTTCAGGCAATAGGGGCACTGATAGTCGCTGTACTCGATGATGGTGACTGTGGCGTTGGGGTTGCCGATCATATTTGGCCCGCGCGGTGTGGCGTTCTTGATGGCCTCCGGGTCGCCGGCCGGCTCCTCGTTAGCGGCATCTGCGCTGCCTTTCAGCGCCTCTTCGACGCCGGCTTTGGCCGCCTCGCGCACGATGGAGGGGTCGATGCCGCTGGATTCACGCAACGCTTCTTGTGCGCCTGCCTTTGCGGCTGCCTGAACCGCAGCCAGGTCGGTGCTGGCCGGGCCGATTCTGAGTGACCCGGTGAGTGCCAGCGCGCCGGCCAGCGCTGCTGCACCAACCAGCGCCCCAATCCCAAACCAGCCCAGCGCTGTGCGGTCTTTTGCCTGTTGCTCGTTCATTGATTACACTCCTGATCCATGAGCCAGTTCATGATACAGCCACTCATATTCTCGCACCGATCGTGCCGTATTGTATAGATGCTCGATGGCCTCGCGCGGTTTCCTGTAATGATCGGGGGTGCTGATCACATCGAGGATAGCCTCGGCCAGCGCCGCGTCGTCGCCAACCGGCACGACCCTGCCCATGCCGGTGGTTTGCACCGGCACGCGCACGCCCGGCAGGTCGCTGCAAATCGAGGGCGTGCCACACAGCATTGACTCGACTTGCACCAGGCCGAACGACTCGGTTGAGTTCAGGCTGGGTAACACGGTGACATCGCAATTGGCGTACAGCGCGGCCAGCTCTGCGCCATGCAGCGAGCCGGTGAAGGTCCACAAGGGGCCGAGTGTGTCGAACTCGGGTTGCAGCCGGCGGGCGTAGGCTTCTTCACCCAGCACGTTGCGGTAGGGGCCGGCGAACAACACCCGCGCCGACGGCAGCTTCTGCCGCACGCGCCGGAGCGCCTTCACCAACACCTCGACCCCTTTTTCAGTCGCCAGTCGGGCCACCATGCCGATGATCGGGCGCTCGCGCAGATTCCACTTGGCGGCAAACGCGGCCACGTCTTGTGGCGCCGGCGCCTGCATCTCGACCGGCGGTGGGATGACTGTCAGCTTGTGCGCGTAGCGCGATAGGAACGGCGAATGGCGCGCATAGTCATCGGTGTATGCAACAAGCCGGTTGCTGAAGCGCGCGGCGATGTGGTTGGCGGCGCGGATGACGGGGCCGGCCAAACTGTTTAGTGGGCCGCCAGGCAACTGGATGTCGCAGTGGTAGGTCAGCACAACCGGCTTGCCCAGCCGGCGCGCGTTGATAGCCAGACCGGCCCCATCGAATTGTGGCAGGTGCAGGTGGATGATGTCGTGTTTGCGGATTAGGCGCCGGGCTGTGTTGCCAAACGAGGGCATGATAACGCCTTTGCTCAGGCGCATCGCCACCGGGGCGCGCACCACCTCGACGCCGTCTTGGCGCTCGATCAGCGGCAATGCCCGGTCGTATTGCGAAGTCAGCACTGTTACCTGGTGCCCGGCTTGGGCCAACCCTTTGGCCAGCCGTTGCGCGTAGATCGTCAGGCCGCTGATGTGGGGGCGGTAATAGGTGAGGACCTGGAGGATGCGCATATCGGGTATGAGTAGGCCGCGCCTTCAATCGGTTGAGCGAACTGCTTCGCCGGCCAGCGGGCTGTGAGAATGTGCATCGGCAGCCGGTGTGCTGCCGGCAGCGCGCCGGCTGCCAGAGGTGACTTTGCCAAATGTCAGGCCCAGTCGCGTCAGGCTGAACAGGCCCAGCAGGATCAGCGCCAGTTGCTGGCCCAGCGACCACACAAAGGCGAAAGCTACGGCAGCGTTCTTGTCTGCTCCAAACGGGATAACTAGCGCCTCGCGGGCGAGCGGTTGCACCACGCCCAGGCCGCCGGGGGCGGACGGTAGCGCACCGCCCAGATTCGACATCACCATGACCAGGCCAGCTTGATCCAAAGCCCCCGGCATGAAAGCCCACATGGCGAAATAGGCCACCAGCAGGTTGGTAGCCCACACGCCAACATTCGTCAACAGGACGAGCGCAGCCTTGCGCGGTGTGTTGATCAGCCGGAAGCCGGCGCACACGTCATGAAAGACGCGGATGATGTGCTCGGCTTTGAGTCTGGGGAAGCGCTGTTCAATACGACCAAACACAGTGCGCAGCAATCGCTCGACGCGCCCCGATTGCCAGATCATCACGGCCAGCACAACGATCAGCGCGACAATGAACAGGCTACCAGTCAGCGCCACGCGCGAGAACGCAGCCGGCATGGGAATGAACTGGGCAAATGCCGCAAACAGCGCCAGCACGCTGCCCAGATCAAGCATGCGCTCGACCACTACGGCCGATAATGCCCGCGCCATGCTGGCGTGTGTGCGCTCGCCGATTACCCAAGCGCGGGCCAGTTCTCCCAGACGCAAGGGCAATGTAGAGTTCACCATGTAGCCAATCGTCATGGCGTGGAATGTGATGCCCCATGGTGTGTTGTCCATCAACAAAGACCAGCGCCACACACGCATGAACAGCGTGGCAAACAGAGCAATCACGGCCGGCAGCAACCAGATGACCTGCGCCTTAACCAGTTGGGCAAAGAACTCGTCGAAGCGAATGTCGCGCAACGTCAGGTAGAGGCCGGTTGCGCTGATGGCAAAACCCAGCCACAGTTTCCAGTTTTTCAGCACAGCGATTGATCCTGGCAGCCTAAGAATGAGGGCAAGGATAGCATCATCACGGCATCTGGTCGCTGGCAATGCGGCGGCGCGAACGTCGCCGCCCTAGATAGATCGCGGCCATCAGACAAGCCACCCCCGCTATGCCGGCCATGATGACGAGCGGGGTTTGCCTATGCTCTGGCGAGAGGCTTGCTCCCTGCAGGGGTGCGCTAACGCGCAAGGCTGCGGCGCGATCGCTGAGCGCCGGGGGCAACATCTGGGCGGTGGGCGCGGACACAGTGGCAGTAGATGTGCCGCCGGCAACGATACCTTCTGCCGGCATTGTCAAGGCAGTGAATACACCAGACGAATCGCAGTGCAGATTCCAATCCCCAGACAGGTCCATTGCAGGCCCTCTGCTGTCACGCGCCCGCACCTGCAATGTCTTGGTTGGGCTATGCCCTGCGATTGTGAACGCATAGTACAGCACTTCTGACTCGCGCAGGACAGGTGTGTGGAAGCGCAGTCTGTGTGGTGTCAGTTCGGCTCGGCTTGACTCCGACGCTCCGCCGAGGATGCGGCCCGGTTCCTGCACCTGGGCCATGATTTGAATATTGGTAGCGACGATGCGCAGGTTGGTGGGAGTGGGACTGGCAGTGGGCGTCGGTTGTGTTGCGCTGATGGGGCGAACGGCGCGCACACCGGCCACGCTGTCGAACACACATACCTGCACCAGCCAGATCGGCTCAGAGCCTGAAACGACACGCCCGGCGCGGACAATGTACTTGATGCCGGCCGGCAGCGACGTCGGTGTGGCCAGAGCGCCGACGGCTGTTGGGGCCGGCCCTGGCCATGAGTCATTGCGCTCAATTACGCCAGATGCGCCGGATGTCGGTGAGACAGGTGGCGATGATGGGGAGGGCTGGAGAATGGTGGGCGTTATCACTGGGGTGGATGTTGGTGTGGGTGTGGGGGTGCGCGCACGTCGCGGTTGTGGCGTTCGAGTGGGCATGGCGGTTGGCGGCAATGCTGTGTTGGTTGCAGGTGGCGCCGGCGTATCAACCGGTGGGGCTGATGGATTGATCGGCGGTGGTGGTGGGTTGGTCGGCTCAGGGGTGGGCGGAATGAACGTGATGATGCTCTCTGTGACCTGCGCCGCCACCCGAAAGCCGGCGTGCTCAACAGAGAACAGTTGCACGGTCAAGATCAGGCCGCAGGTGGCAAGTGGTAATAGACACAGTGCCCTGGTGAACCGCTGCATGGCTTTCATGGCTGCTGGCGTGGCTGCACGCTACCCCACTGCCAAGTATAAGCCATGCCATGCAGTCTGAGGCGCCTGCTTGCTCTATAAGCGAACAGCGGCGTCACCAGGACAGGGGTAGCGTCGGGTGAGAAACGGGCGCTTGCGGGTAGCCGGCTTTCACGCCGACAATGTGCGTGCGGCGGTCACGCGGCTGAGCAGTGCATCTAATGCGCCGGGAGGAAGTTGAATCGACCCCAACGCCAGTTCAGTGTCGCCTAGCGGAGAGTGGAAATCGCTGCCGCCTGTAATGAGCAGATTGTGCTTGCGCGCCAATGCGGCGAACGCCTCGCACTGCTCGCGGGTATGCAGCGGGTAGTAGACCTCGATTCCATCCAACCCATGCGCCAGCATGTCCTCGAACACTGCCATCAGGTCGCCTTTATAGAGGGCCGGATGAGCCATGACGGCGACCCCGCCGGCGTGGTGGATCAGGTCTACGGCTTGCGCAGGGCTGAGCGCATCGTTGGGCGCGAAGGCCGGCTTGCCCTCGGCCAGGTACTCGTCGAAGGCCTGTTGTTTGGTCTGGACATGGCCGGCTTCGACCATCGCGGCAGCGATGTGGGGCCGGCCAAGCATGGCATCGCCGGCCAACTCCTTCACCCGTTCGAACTGAACCGGCTTCCCCAGGCGCTCCAAGTTAGCCAGGATGCGTCTGGCGCGACTTTCCCGGCTTGAACGCAGGCCGGCAATCTGTTGGCGGGTGGCTTCGTCCGTCGGGCGCACACCATAGCCCAGCACGTGCACTTCGCCCTCGGGCGATAACGAACTGATCTCGATGCCCGGGATGACGGTAACACCCTGTGCGGCGCCGGCGGCCAGCGCCTCGGCGTGACCGTCGATCGTATCGTGGTCGGTGATGGCGATCACGCGCAAATCTCGCAGACGCGCGACGCGCACCAACTCAGCCGGCGCGTAGTATCCGTCAGAAGCTGTGGTATGGCAGTGCAGCTCCGCTCGTGTGTGCGATTCAGCGCCCGCCAGGGCAGCAGATGAAACAGAGAGCATGACGATGTGTGTTCGTGCTGGTGTGGGTCATGTTTTCGGCCCAGGCCTACAAAATACTACCAACAGTGATCTCGCTCGCGGTTGGTTGCTCCGTCATTCGATTAGCGCTGCTCGCGCGGTTCAACTGCGAATCGCACCGCAGTCCGCTCGGTACCTTCGATGTCCACTTCCGAGAAGGATGGAATCACGACGACGTTGATGCCATCGAGAAGCAGATAGCCTCGCGCAATTGCTGCCGCTTTGATGGCCTGGTTCACTGCGCCGGCGCCGATGGCCTGTACTTCTGCCCGCCCGTGCTCACGAACCACCCCCGCGATAGCTCCGGCTACGGCAGTTGACCGCGAGTTGGCCGACACTTTGATGATCTCTGGCCTGCTGGCCGACTCTTTCTTGTCATTGCCGTTGACTGCGTTCATCTGATCCATTTTCCAACTCCAGTTACAACTCCTGAGCCTACACATCCCAATCTTCTTCATGCGGCTTGAGCGCAATCTGAGAGGATGGTTAACGAATCATCAAAGGTGTGGTTGCGGCCGGCAATTGATAATCGGGTTGCGCGTGACAAGCGGTTTATGGCTCGTTGCGTGGACGATTGGCAGCCGGACCGGGATTCTTCTTGCGTTCCTCTGCCTCGAGGCGATCCCGGTAGGCCTTGACCCGATCGGCCACCGCTTCGCTGCCTGTCATGACCCACAACAGCCAGCCCACGAGCACGAAAAGGGGCGGCACAATCAGCAGGCTTAATCCCAACAGCGCAAACACAACGATCAGCAGAATCAATGTGTAGATCGGATTAGCGCCGGCGACTAAGGCGCCATTCCGCAGCGCCACTTTCCAACTCTTGACTTCCTGTTCCACGTAGAATGGAAAAGCATAAAACTGTATGGCAACCCAAAATATCAGCGCGGCCAGCCATGCGCCTTGTACCCACAACACCCATACTTCGTCGGGGAATTGAAGCGGGTACCACAGAAAGTTGAGCAGAAGTAGCAGCAGCACTGTAAATGACAGCAACAGATAGCGCCACCATTTCCAGATATTCTGCCTGAACGCCGCAAAGAAGAATTCCCACGAGAGGGCAAAGCCATTGGCGACGCGATTGCAGGCGGCATACAGCGCGGCCCAGCAGCCGGCGAATGGGATGAACGTGGGCACAGCCATTGCCGCAAGCGCCGCAACCATCAACGCCAGTATCGCGCGCGCGTTTTCCGGCGTACTGACCTCAAGCCCAAAGCTGATGATCAAGTAGGCAATCAGCCCGGCCGGCAATGCGGCAAGAAAAGTCAGTCCGTTCATCAACACAAGTAAGAGCATATCTTCCCAGATGCTCTTGACCGTCTTCCACAGCACTCGAAATGCGTTCAGCATGCAGACTCAGCGCGCCTGGGCAAGTCCCCGCAGGACGTGTCAGGCAGAACAGCAGACGTTTAACGACGGTTATTCTACAGTAGGGGTCAGCACCGGCACGATGCCGAATTGGTCGGCATCCAGCGCGCCGGCGTCGCTTGTCTGCGCAGGTGGGTATGTGCCCAGCGCTGTCTCCTGGGTGATGCCTGAACCCGGCGGCACAAAGATGTCGATGATACGGGTGTGATTGGTGTCTGCTGGCGCGCCACCCAATTGCCACTGCGAGGGAGTCGGCGCAATGTCGCGTACCCGCCGCACGTTGCCCGCCGGGAATGCGTCCTGGCTTAGGATAGCTACGGCAAAGGCCCATGTGGCCGGGTCGCCCCCGCCCAAGCCGTCGATCGGCACACGCACAATCACGGCCCCCGGCGGATCGACTGTCAGGGTAGGGGAGACGCCGTTCAGCACGGTGATCGTGTCGCCGGCCGCCGGCGTCAGCGCCTGCTGATGCCAGCCTTCGATCCACAAAGCGATCTCCCACCCGTGCTCTTTGGGTAGCGAGGCGTTGCGGCCCTCAAGCAGTTTGCGCCGGCCCGTGCCCTGGCCGGGGTCCTGATCAATATAGATATCGAATGTCTGCAGAGACATGCCGGTCGGCGCGTTCCACGGATTGGCAATCGGGCTGTACAGGTCGATTTTAAACACCAGATCGCTGCCCTCTTGCGTAATGCGCAACTGTTTGAGATCGAAAGCGCCGCGCGTGAACACGGCGTCCGTCGGGTATGTGTATTTGCCAAAGCCATAGTCATCGCCGGCAGGGTCTTCCACGCTCAACTCGAACTCGGGTGTGATGCGTTGCGGCAGGCTGAGGCTGGCCAGGCTCATCTGCGCGATGCCTGCGCGCGGTGTGCGCGACACGATGCGCTGTCCCAGGTGCGCCACAGCCGCGAAAGAAACGCTATGGCCGGGGGAGAGCACGCCAATAGCGCGAATGGGTAGTCCCATCTCCACCACCGGCCCGCGCGCAGCCCCGGTTATGGGCATGACCCATGACCAGCCCATATTTGCATTCGCTTCGTACAAGCTGCTGGAGGCCGAGCCGTCCGGCCCCAGCGTCCATTCCAACAGGTGCGTGGCGTCGAAGCCGAGCGCCAGGCGAGTCTCGTTCTCTGCGTTGACACGGGTGAAACGCGAGATGTGCGCTGCGCCGGGCGCCTGAAGATAGATTCCCAGGCGCAGTTCTCCTGGAGCGTCGGGCCTGCTGACCAATGAAGCGACATCGATGGTTGTATCGATGCGGAAGTACAGGCTGTCTGTGTTCAGGCCAAAATACACGCTTGAAATGGCCGCGCCGGCGCTCAGGGCGGCATCGCTGGCTGCCAGCAGGCCGGCCCCATCCCACTCGCCCTCTTCTACAAAACCGTTCAACGTAGGCGTGATCAATCCGGTCGGCGACTG
The DNA here is from genome assembly GCA_016841965.1 of Candidatus Roseilinea mizusawaensis. GTDB lineage: Bacteria > Chloroflexota > Anaerolineae > J036 > Brachytrichaceae > Roseilinea > Roseilinea mizusawaensis. Next base: position 112,708 of record JAEANN010000030.1, read on the forward strand.
GCCTTGAACCGCCACACGGGGTTGCAACACCGGCACTTTGACGTAGTCCGGCTCGGGCGCTCCCACTGCCCGATACACTTCGGCCAGCAGGTCGCGGAAGATGCTATCTGAATAGGCGCGATCTTCTTCGGGCCGGTCGCTGCCCAGCGCTTCGAACCAGTCGGCGCTTTGCGCCAGCAACGCCGCTTCATAGGCTTGGTTGATCGAGGCTGCGTCGGTGACTTTGTTGCCCGACAGGTAACCTTGCAGAAACTCGCGCGCCTGATTGAGGAGATTCCATGCGGCGATATCTTCGGCATGGCCGGCCCACGCATCGTACGACCCATTCCACGTGCTGGCTGTAATGGAGGCCAGTTGGGGCGCGGCAGGTGTCTGGCTCAGGCGCTCGGGCACGGTCACTGTGCGAATCAGCCCGCCCTCGCCTTCGGCAGCAAGTCGCCGGTAGAGCGGGCCAAAGAATGCTTCACCCAATCCGGCGACATCGAGCGCCAGCGTGACCAGGGGGGGCGCGTCTGTGGCGAACGGCGACAGGCGCTCTCGAATGGCGAGCACATGCTCAACCAGATGTTGCGCTGCCAGTTCAGGTGTTTGCCGGGCTTCCATTGTCAAGGCGTCCGACAACGCTGTGTCGCCGAACACCACGATGAGCGGCGGGCTTCCGGCGGAGCCGGTGGATAGCAAGTAGGGCTGATAGAGGGCGCCGGCCTGAACCGGTATGCCGGCTTTGTCACGGCTGAGTAGCATGTCGGGGCGTTCGCCGATCTCGCCTGCCAGCGCGCGTTCGCCGGCGATCAGCCAGGCAAAGCCGGCATTCTGAATGGTTTGCAAGATGCCCGCAGAGATCGCGCCGCCAGGGGGCCACAATCCCGCTGGCGCGCGTCCAAACATCGACTCGTGCAGCGCCCTTGCGCGCGCCAACTGTTCGTTGCCGTCTTCAGGATGACCGAACACGGGGCGCTGGGTTGCGGATTTGCTTGCCACAGACTGTTGCACGGTAGGATCCATCAGCAGGGGCAGGATTGGATATGCCAGGGGCGATGTGCTGAGTTCTATGCTGCCGCTGTTCTGGAGGTCTCGCAGCGCCGGCAGGATGCCGTGCAGTGTCGAGGCGACCTGCTCCAGCGTGACTTGTCTGTCCTGCTCGGAAAAGTCGCGGCCTTTGGCAACCAATGCGTCGAGCGGTGGTTGCGCCAGTTGGCTCGGCGGGAAGGTAGACAGGTGATGCAATACCTGCGCGTCCAGAATATCCTGCTCGCTGAATGCAGTTGCGCCTTGTGCGCGTTTATCCAGCAATTCCTGGTAACGCGCCCCCGCTGCGCCGTCGAGAAGCGCGACCGGCGCGCGGCCAAACTCATCCATGATCGTGGCGCGCTCGCGCGGGGTCAGGCCGGCAACCTGACGGGTGCTCAATTCCCACATCACATCGCGCGCGCCCGACGCCAGCGCGGTGAGTTGGCGCGCCAGGATGGGAGAAACATTCACGGTGGTGTGAACGTCCGGGTGGCGTTGTGCTGCCTGCACAAGCGCGTTGTAGCTGCGCAGCGCGCTCAACCTGATTGTGCTGCGCAGGATGAGGCCGGTGTCTGGGTCGACGCCCTGCAGAGGTTGATGCAACAACCACACCAGATTCAGGTGAATCGGCGCAGGAACCGGCGTGGGCGACGGCGTGACGAGGATTGTGGGGGTGATGGGTAGCGGCGTCGGTTGTGGACCGGGCGATGCGCACGACGCCAGCACTATGCCCAGCACGACCCACAAGGGCAGAAGCTTTTTCATTCGGCGGGCAATTGTAGCGGCAACCTCTCGTGGATTGCGCGAATCTACGGGAGGCTATTGAGTGCCAGCTTTCACTTTGATCATCTCAGCGGCGATGGCGACGGCGATTTCTTCTGGAGTGCGCGCGCCGATGTCAAGGCCAATTGGCGCGTGAATGCGCGCCAACTGCGCCTCGGTGCAGCCGGCTTGCCGCAGCCGTTCGAGCCGCGCGGCATGTGTCTTGCGGCTGCCCAGCGCGCCGATGTAGCGCGCCGGGCTGTTCAGCGCAATCCTCAGCGCCGGATCGTCCACTTTGGGATCGTGCGTCAGAATGGCGAAGCACGTGGACGTGTCGATCATGTCGGGTGTCAGCACGCGCTGGGGATAGGCGACTAGCAGGGCATCGGCATGGGCAAACCGCTCTGGCGTCGCGAACATCTGACGCGGGTCGATGACGGTCACGTGGTAGCCCAGTGTCTGCGCGATGGTGGTGAGCGCAATCGAGATGTGCGTGCCGCCGATGATGTACAGACGGGCCGGCGGTTCGATGATGTCGAAGAAGGTGGCGCCGGCCGGTGTGTCGATCAGGCCGGCCTTGTGGCTTAGGGTGTGCGCGTCGGAATCGACAATGATGGTTTTGGCGCCGGCGTTATCGCCCGCAACGATGGTCTGGATGGCAAAGCGCCGGCGTGCGCGAGCGAGTTGGGCAATTTCGTCGAAGCGGGCGTCCAGTCGTTCGACAAACACCGCGATCTGCCCGCCGCACATCAGGCCAACGCTCCAGGCTGTTTCGTCGGTGATGCCGAAGTGGAGGTGTTGCGGCCGGCCATTCTCGATCACCTCCAGGGCGGCCTCGACCACTGCGCCTTCGACACAGCCGCCGCTGACCGAGCCGGCAATTTCGCCGCGCGCGTTGACGGCCATCTTCGCGCCGGCCGGGCGTGGCGCCGAACCTGTAACGCTAATGACGGTGGCAAGCGCTACGGCGTCGCCACGCGCGCGCCAGGCTTCAATCGTGTCTAGCAGGTCAAGCATATCTCGGCCCTACTTTAGCGCCAGCAGCAGCACGGCCACTGCCAAAATCAGCGTGCTGATGGCGAATATGGCAATCCAGGGCGATTGCTTCTTCTTGGGCAGGGGCACCATGACCACGCCGCGCTTGAACTCGGCGAATTGCTGCTGTTGGGCGCGCACCTGCAACTTCAGATAGACCATGTAGGCCAACATCAGCCCGATGACGATAAGAGCAATTTCCATGACCCGGCCTCATCGGAGCGCAGAACACAGATGACAGAGTACAGAGCACAGATTGCAGAGCGCTGCGCTATTCCAGTCGCGTCACAACCTCGATGCCATTGGTGGCCATATTGAACAGGAAGATAGCGTGCAGCAAGTCGCCGTCGTGCGGCGGGATGCCCAGCTTTTCAGCGACATCCAGCGGCGTGTGGTAAGTCTGCACGCAATCGGCCGGCAGGATGACGCGCGCGCCGGCCTTCTGGAACTCATTGGCCCTCAGCCGGAGGTGCATGGCAAGCTGATATGTGCACAGGTCCGAGCAGTCGCCGGTGACGATGAAGGTGTCCACCTCCGGATGCTGGTCGAGCCATTGATCGAGCCGGCCGTTGACAGACGATGAGATCGAGTTCTTTTCGATCACCACAAATGTTTCCGCGAAGGGCAGGGATTTCAACTCTGGGACGGTTTCCGATTCGACGGTTCCGCGGATGCAGTGCGGAGGGTACTGCCGAAACTCGACCGCGTCTGGCGCGTGGGTGTCTTGAGTGAGGATGAAATGACGCACGCCCAGGCGTTGCGCAGCGCTAAACAGCCGGACGATGGGGGCCACAATGCCCTGCACGCGCGGGCTTGACAATGGGCCGATGGTGCAGAATCCATTGATGACATCGACGCACAAAACGGCAACGCGCTCCGGCTGTTGGATGACAGATTGCAGCTTCAGGGCCGGGCGATTGTTCAGCCATCGCTCGACATGCTCCACGAACCCGGCCGAACGCTGCGCAAGAGAGTTGCTCATTTCCACCTCACCAGTTTTTATCTGTGCCTGCACTGCCGGCAATCTTATCGCACCGGCCCAATTAGTGTAACATTGACACTAATTGTAGCGCAGCCGGCCCGCTTGTCAAGACTCGCAGCGTTTTTTAAGGATCGATGCGATAATTACGTTGAGCTGATAACCTCGCCCGTGCTTAGCGCAATTCAGGTAGCCGCTCCAGTTCCGTCTATGTGCGGCGAGCAACTTGTGTCTTTTGGGCGCATCGTTACACTGTGCTTGTTATCACTTACCCGGAGGATCGCTTTACATGAAGATTTGCAATGCCTCAATGGCGCTTGTGATCGTTTCGGCGCTTGTTGCTACCGCGTGCAGCGACCAGTCGGCGCAAGTCGAGTTGCCCACGCCAACCCCGTTACCGGCGCCGGTCATACCGACCAAGCCTACATATGTCGTGCAAAGAGGCGAGGTGGTTCGGCGTGTCACGTTCACCGGCCGAATCGGCCCCGTGCGCGAAGTTGATCTGTTCTTCCGCGTGAGTGGTCGTGTTCGATCGGTCAACGTCGAGCGCAAAGCAAAAGTCAAGCAGGGTGACATACTGGCCGACCTTGAAAATGCCGAGCTGGAGCGCCAGTTGCAGCAGTTAGAGTTGGAGCTGGATCGCGCGCGCATCCGGCTCGACCGCGCGCAGAAGTCGGCCGACAGCGTTGCTGCGCGCGCCAAGGTCGATCTGCAAATCAAGCAACTCGAGTACGCCCGGCTGAAGTCCATGGACATGGAGGCGCGCAAGAAACAGGCCGAGGTGCAGTTGAGACAGGCCGAGATTGCTGTCGAGGTCGCGCAAGCAGAGTACGACCGCTCGCCGATTGAGGGGCGCAGTGGTTCGTGGCAGGCTATGGCGCTGCAAAATGCCACGCTCAACTATCAGTTGGCCAAAGCCAACTATGATCTGGTGATGCAGGACATCATCACGAACCACGAGTACAACCTGAAAATCGTCGCACAGCAGGTGGCCGCAGCGCGTCAGGGCGTTGCCGACGCCGAGACCAGCGTGGACCAGTTACTGGTGAACGATGTGAAGAGCGCCGAGCTGAATGTGGAGTCTCTGCGTGCGCGCATTGCCGACGCCCAGATTATCGCGCCATTCGATGGCGAGATCATGTCTTTGTCCACGGCGCCCGGTCTGGCTGTGGAAGCCTACAAGCCGGTGATGGTCATTGCCGATCCAACGCAACTCGAAGTGGTCGCCGACCCCAGCACCAATCTGCTCAAGGATCTTCAGGAGGGACTGCTGGTGGATGTGACGTTTGTGAGTGTGCCGGAGAAACCCATGAAAGGCAAGATTCGCCAGTTGCCCTATCCCTATGGCGGCGGTGGCCGAACTGTCCAGGGTGTCGAGGCGCCGAATGCAGACAAGTCGACCCGCATCACGCTGGATGAGGAAACCACCGTTGGTGTGCGCTACGAGATGGGCGATTTGGTGCGTGTGAATGTTGTGCTGGAGCGCGTTGCAGATGCTCTCTGGATTCCGCCCCAGGCTGTGCGCACATTTGAGGGACGCAAGTTTGTCGTCATCCAGGAAGGTGAGGCGCAGCGCCGTGTCGATGTCAAAGTGGGCATCACGGGCGAAGATCGCGTCGAAATCCTTGAAGGCCTGCAAGAGGGACAGGTCGTGGTGGCGCCGTGATTCCGGTTGTTCGCACAGCTCTGTCCACGTTTGTCGTTGCAACGCGAAGACTATGGTCGACGCGCTGGCTGGCCCTGGCCGGCGCGGTGGGTCTGCTGTCGGTCGTTGCACTGACGTTGAGCATCCCGCTCTACGCCGATTCGGTCTATTTTCGCATTCTGAAGACTGAGCTGGCAGCCACTGAGAACGGGTTGCGTCCTCCCTTCGCGTTCATGTTTCGCTATATCGGCTCGTGGCACGGCCTGCGCGAGTTGGGCGATGTCACGGCAGTCGATGATTTCATGATCAATCAGGCGCCGGCCTACATCGATCTGCACCGCGAATTGTTGGTGCGCTTCTTCCAAACCGACACGTTCCAGTTGTTTGCCCAGGTAGATGCCGGCTTCTTCAATTCGCGCCAGCCCCTCACCTGGGCCTCGCTTGGCTATGTGAGCGATTTCGAGGATCATGTTCAGATTCTCGAAGGGACATTGCCCAGAGACTCCACCACTGTGGGAGACCCGGTGGATGTGATCATCAGCCTCAACCTGGCCGAAAAGCTTGGCTTGCAGGTGGGCGAGCAGTACATCGGCTTTTTCCGCAAAGGCGGCAGCCAGAAAACCGCCGACAAGCAGATCCCCTTGCATATTGCCGGCATCTGGGTGGCCAAAGATCCTGCCGATCCCTATTGGTTCTATCGGCCGGACTACCTGAGAGAGGTCATGTTGACGACCGAGAACACCTATGCCCATTATCTGTCTCCTTATCTGGATGGGGAGGTATACCTGGCGTTGTGGTACATGGTGTTCAACGGCGACGCTGTGCGTTCGGAGCAGGTGCAGGAATTGCTGGCGCGCATCAACCTGACCATGACCCGCGTGAATTCCTTGATGCCGAATGTGCGGTTGGATGAATCGCCCGTCGACGCGCTGTGGAAATACGAGCAGGCCAACCGGCTGCTCACCATACAGCTCTTTGCGTTCAGCGCGCCGATTTTGGGGCTGGTGCTTGCTTTTATCACGCTGGTGGCCGGCCTTACTGTGGGCGGCCAGCGCAACGAGATCGCCGTGCTGCGAAGCCGGGGCGCGTCGGTGGGTCAGGTGGTCGCCATCTCATTGGTCGAGGCGCTGGTGCTGGCCGGGCTGGCGTTGGCGATCGGCGCGTTTGCGGGGCAGGGGCTGGCGCAGTTGGTTGGGCAGACGCGCAGCTTCTTGAATTTTACCGGCGGCGGGTCGTTGTCGGTCACTCTGACCGGCGCCAGTCTGCGCTTTGGCGTGGCGATTGCTCTGCTTGCTGTGCTGGTTACTGTGACGCCGGTGATTGGCGCTGCTCGGCACACCATCATCAGCTACAAACTAGAGCGCGCCCGCGCGCTGCGTCCTCCGCTTTGGCAGCGCATGTTCCTGGATGTGCTGTTGTTCATTCCTTCGGCCTACGGCACCTATCTGCTCAATCAGCAGGGCGCCATTGCCGTGCCGGATGTAGTCGGCCTGGGCGGGGCCGATCCGTTCAGCAACCCATTGCTGTTCTTGGTGCCCTCGTTGATGATGGTGTCGCTGGCGCTGTTTCTTATCCGGCTGTTTCCGTTCTTGTTGCGTGTGTTGTCTTGGCTGCTGAGCCGACTGCCGGGCACATCCTTGTTGCTGGCAATTCGCCAGTTGGCGCGCTCGCCGGGTTTCTATTCGGCCCCCATGTTGCTGCTGGTGCTCACTCTGGCGCTTGCGACCTACACCGCATCGCTGGCCGCCACGCTCGACCAGCATTTGGTCGAGCGCATCCGCTATGAAGTGGGTGGAGACATGCACCTGATCGAGCAACCCCAGAGCACGTCTGTGGGTGGTGCAAGTCTGTTCGGTGGCGTGGCGCCGGCTGTGGACTCCACTTCCGAGGAGGCTGATGCCGGCCCGCGCTGGTTATTCCTGCCGGTCGACGAGCACCTCAAAATTGAAGGCGTCGAGGGCGCTGCGCGTATCGGCTGGTTTCCGGCCACCGGCCGCACGGCCACTGGACAGATACAGGGACACTTCCTGGGCATCGACCGCCTCGACTATGGCCGCGTGGCGTTTTGGCGCTCGGACTTTGCCGCTCAGCCGCTGGGTGCCTTGTTGAACTATCTCGGCATGGACAACAACGGCGTGCTGGTGCCCGAAAGCTTCCTGACGCAGCATGCGCTGCAAGTTGGCGATCCGATACGGGTGACGGTGCCGGTCTTTGGCGCAGCAGCCAACATGGACATGAAGATTGTCGGCACGTTCCGACGCTGGCCGGCATGGTATCCAAACAAAGAGAACGAAGGGCCGCTGTTTGTCGGCAACCTTGAATACTTCTTCGAGCAGGCCGGCGGCCAGATTCCTTACAATGTGTGGCTGAAAGTGGGCGAGGACGCCGACCCGCACACGATTGTGGCCGATGCCAGCAAGCTTGGTTTCACCATTGTCAGCTTCTCTGATGTGCGCACGCAGGTGTTGAAAGAGCAAACCCGGCCCGAACGCCAAGGGCTGTTCGGCATTCTGTCGGTCGGCTTCGCCGCTGCCGCGCTGCTGACGGTGCTGGGCTTCTTCCTGTACGCGGTCTTCTCGTTCCGCCGGCGTCTGATCGAGCTGGGTATGCTGCGCGCGATCGGCCTGAGCACAGTCCAGATGGCTGCCATGCTGGGGTGGGAGCTGGTGCTGTTGCTGGGCACCGGGGTGCTGGCCGGCACCGTCTTGGGCGTTGCAGCCAGCAACATCTATGTGCCGTTCATGCAGGTCGGCCTCACCCCAGAGGCCACGGTGCTGCCGTTCCGCGTGCTCATCGCCTGGCCGGCCATTTACAATATCTACGCTTTGTTTGGCCTGTTGTTCGTCCTGGCGCTGCTGGTCTTGCTGGCCTATCTGACCCGGATGAAGATTTTCCAGGCCGTCAAAATGGGAGAGACGATATGAGCGAGCAAAGCGCTCCTGCGATCGTCAACGAGCCGTTCATCTTGTGTGAGAACCTTGTCAAAATTCACAAGATCGCCGATCTCGAAGTGGTGGCGTTGCAGGGGTTGGACCTGGAGGTCAAAGAAGGCGAGTTGCTGGGGGTTGTCGGCGCCAGCGGCAGCGGCAAATCGACGCTGCTCAATATTCTTGGCGGTCTCGATCGGCCCAGCGCCGGCCGCGTGCGCGTAGGCAAGCGCGACCTGTTGAAGATGTCGCCGCGCGCACTTACCGAGTATCGCCGCAAGGAAGTCGGGTTTGTCTGGCAGCAGGGCGCGCGCAACCTGATTCCATATCTTTCGGCGCAGGACAATGTCGAGCTGCCGATGATCCTGGCTGGCTATGCCGGCCGCACAGCCCGTCAGCATGCCCGCGATCTGCTCGCCGCCGTCGGGCTTGACTCGCGGCGTACCCACTACATGCAGATGCTGTCCGGCGGCGAGCAACAGCGTGTCGCCATCTGCGTGGCGCTGGCGAACTCCCCCTCCGTTGTGCTGGCCGACGAGCCAACCGGCGAGCTGGACTCGAACAGTGCGTTGACCGTCTATCAGGCTTTCCGCAACCTGTGCAAGCAAGCCGGCGTCACCACGCTCATTGTCAGCCACGACCCCAACCTTGCCCGCCACGTTGACCGCGTAGTTGCCATCCGCGACGGCAAGCTGGCCGGCGAGACGGTGCGCAAGGTCATTGCCAAACACCCCGCCGCGCCGGCCCACGAGCAACACCCCCAACATGAGCATGTCTTCGAGGAGTACGCCGTCCTTGACTCGGCCGGCCGGTTGCAGATTCCAAAAGACCTGCGCGAGCAATATGGCATCCGCGAGCGCGCCAAGCTCGATCCTGTTGACGATGGTATCCTGGTGCGGCCGGTGGTGCGCGAAGGCGAGGCCGATGTCAATGGCCAGTTGGCCGACCCAGAAGCGTTGGAAACCCAGCGAGCAATGGCATCGCGCGCTGAACGTCGCGGCCTGCAAAAACTGTTGGCGCGATTTCGCAAGAGGTAGAAGCGTATGGCAGATCCCAACATGACTGACATGGTGGCCCAGACTGTATCGGCGGGCATGGCTGTCCTGCCATCGACGAATGGCAAAGTGGTTGCAGACCAAGGGCTGGCGGTCGAAACGGTCGATCTGGTGCGAGCGTACAAAGTAGGCAATAACGACGTGCTGGCTCTGCGTGGCCTGAGCATCCAAGTCAAGGCCGGCCGCTGGGTTGGCGTCAAAGGTCGCTCTGGCAGCGGCAAGACCACGCTCCTCAACTGCATTGGTGGCCTAGACCATCCCACCGGCGGTGTGGTGCGCTGCTTCGGGCGCGAGATCACTCGTCTCTCTGATGCCGAGTTGACCAAGTGGCGGCGCCATGAAGTTGGTTTTGTCTTTCAGTCCTTTGCCCTGCTGCCCACACTCTCGGCTTTTGAGAATGTTGAGCTGCCATTGCGCATCGCCGGCGCCAAAGATCGCGCGCGCCGTGCCAAATACTGTCTTGATCTGGTTGGCTTAACCAAGTGGGCCAAACACCGGCCCTATGAGATGTCGGGTGGCCAGAATCAACGTGTCGCTATCGCCCGTGCACTGGCCAACCGACCCAAACTCATCCTGGCCGACGAGCCGACCGGTGAGCTGGACACAACTACCAGCCGCGATATTCTGGCCTTGTTGCGCCGCATCGTCGAAACTGAGGGCATCACCATCATCATGACCAGCCACGACCCAATCGTGCTCGAATACGTGGACGAGGTGCTGGAACTGTCCGACGGCCAGCTCATCAACCGGTGGGAGAATCAGTTTGAATAGAAAGCCTCATCGTTCACAGGTGAACCGACCCCGCGCGCGGATTGAAGCCTGCGGGCGGTGCGGCGCACGGGTGCTGCGCATGCTGACGTTGCACGTATAGCATTCGCCGGCAACGTAAAGCGGCAAGAAAGGGTGGGGGAAGCGGCCCAAAGGAGTGAGGGCGCTTTCGTGGCTGCTTCAAGGCAACAACGCTTCGAGCAGCGGCGCGCGCCACTGCTGCGTTGCGTAGTCGTACACGCCGAAGCCGGCCCGAAACTCCCAGTAGCTCCAGCTCATGCCACGGTGTTCGGCCTGCCGGGCGACGAACGCAGTCCACAGCGCGCGTGAGTCCATGTCTGCTTTGCCGTACGCCCCAAATTCACCGAGATAGATCGGCCGGCCATTGTCCCTGGCCCATTTGGCAGCCCAGTCCAGATCGAATGTCACGCTTTGCCGTTCCGAAGTATTGGCGCTCCACTTTCGCCCCAGCCATTTGTCTGCGCCGGCCACCCACTCTGCGCCCTGGTGAGTGAACTCGAACGGCAGGTAGTAGTGGAATGTCACGATCAGCCGCTGGTCATCGGCCGGCAATTGCAAGTCTTGCAGCCGGCGATGACTCGACCAATCGACCGGTGTGACAATCAGCCAGCGCGCCGGATTTGTCTCGCGGATAGCCTGGATGGCTTTTGTCTGCATTCTGTTCCATGTTGCTGCGCCGATGTTGTACGGTTCATTGGCGATCTCGAAGTACAAGGTGTCGGGATAGCCTGCATAGCGCGCGGCAATCTGCCGCCAGATGGCGAGGAAGCGCGCTTCCTGACCCTGCGCATCCTTGAACAGCTCATCGTAGTGATGAATGTTCAGCACCACATTCAGTTCGCGCGACAATGCCTGATCGATGGCCCAATCGATGCGCTTGAGAAACGCCGGGTCGATGGTGTAGGGTGGCTCGGTCGCCGCGTGGGCAGACCAGCGGGTGGGCAGACGAATGGAATCGAAGCCGGCCTCGGCGATTAGCCGGAAGTCGTTCTCTTCAAGTGTTACGCCCCATTCGCCTTCGCGGGGCGCTTCCAGCGCGTTGCCGAGGTTGACGCCCCGGCCCAGGCGCGCATTTGCGGCAAACGCATCGGCAGCCGGCAGCGGCATGGGCTGACGGAGTGAAGCAGTTGGATGGGTCATGGCAGGTGGGGCGGCTGCCGGCGTCACGATTCGACAAGCAGTCAGGTTCAGGGCTGCCAGCGTCGCAAGCGGTATGGTTCGCAATTGACTCATAGGGTCTCGGTGAAGAATGATACTCCCGTTGATACGATCATATCGCAGACAGAAGGCGGCTTTTCTGCTACACCATCAAAGCTATAATCGCCGCTTTGGATGCGCTCAGCAGGCGAATGCCTGTAGCCTCTGGCCGCCCTCAGTCGCTCACGGCCTGGGCTGCGCGCCATGAACCAGCAAACTGCATCAAAGGAAAACACGCACCATGTCACACCCCCATGCCTACGGCGCGCTCGATTACAAGTGCGCAAACGTTATCCGCACGCTCACGCTCGATGCCGTTCAAGCTGCGAATTCCGGTCATCCCGGCATGCCGATGGGTATGGCCGATGTCGCGTATGTGCTCTATGCCCGCTTCATGCGCTTCGACCCGCAGCAGCCCCATTGGTTCAATCGCGACCGCCTCATCATCTCCGCCGGCCACGGTTCGATGCTGCCCTATTCGATCCTGCATCTGACCGGCTATGATCTCTCGCTGGACGAGCTGAAGCGTTTCCGCCAGTGGGGCAGCAAGACCCCCGGCCACCCTGAGAACCACATCACCCCCGGCATCGAAGTGACCACCGGCCCATTGGGCCAGGGCTGCGGCAACTCGGTCGGTATGGCGCTGGCCGAAGCCTGGCTCGCCGCGCGCTACAACCGCGAGGGCTACCCCCTCATCGATCATTACACCTACGTGATTTGCAGCGATGGCGACTTGCAAGAAGGCATCAGTCACGAGGCCGCCTCGCTGGCCGGCCACCTTGGCCTGGGCAAGCTGATCTGGCTGTACGACGACAACAATATCAGCATCGACGGCCCGACATCGCTCTCATACAGCGACGATGTGCCCAAACGCTTTGAAGCCTATGGCTGGCATGTGCAGACGGTCGATGGGCACGACATGCCGGCTATCGAATCGGCCATCCGCGCGGCGCAGACCGTCACCGACAAGCCCAGCCTGATCTGCTGTAAGACCATCATCGGCCGCGGCATGCCCAATCGTCAGGGCACCAGCAAAGCCCACAGCGACGCCCCCGGCCCTGATGAAGTGCGCGCCGCTAAAATCGCCCTCGGCGCAGACCCCGACCAGTTCTTTGAGATTCCACCCGATGCGCTGGCAGTCTGGCGCAACATCGGCGCGCGGGCCGCTCAGGCGCGGGTTGCCTGGGATGACCTGATGGCCCGTTTTGAGCAGGTTGATCCTACCCGCGCCGCGGAGCTGGCTCAATGCATTCAGGGAAAGTTGCCGCCGGGATGGGAGTCTGCTTTGCCGGTGTTCAGCACTGCCGATAAGCCAGTTGCCACACGAGCAGCCAGCGGGGTTGTGATTAATGCGATCATCGACAAAATCCCGGCGCTGTTGGGCGGCTCAGCCGACCTCACGCCGTCGAACAACACCATGCCCAAAGACGCTGAGTCTCTGGCCAGAGGCGCCTATGGCGGGCGCTATATCCGCTTTGGCGTGCGCGAACATGGCATGGGCGCAGCCATGAACGGCATGGCTCTGCACGGCGGAGTCATTCCCTATGGCGGCACATTTCTGGTCTTCAGTGATTACATGCGCCCCTCGATCCGGCTGGCTGCGCTGAGTGGCGCACACGTCATCTACGTGTTCACCCACGACAGCATCGGTGTCGGCGAAGATGGCCCCACCCATCAGCCGGTGGAGCATCTGGCTGCCTTGCGCGCTATTCCTGGATTGACGGTCATCCGCCCGGCGGATGCGAACGAGACAGCCTTGGCCTGGAAGGCCGCGCTCGAGCACGACGGGCCGGTTGCGCTCATATTGACCCGCCAGGCTTTGCCGATCCTCCCGCCAAACGAGGGGGCGTTGCGTGGGGCTTATGTTGTGCGCACAGTCGCCGACCCGGCGGTGATCTTATTGGCGAGCGGATCCGAAGTCTCACTCGCCCTCGATGCAGCCAAAGCTCTGGCAGATAAGGGCATTGCGGCGCGGGTTGTGTCCATGCCGTCATGGGAGCTGTTTGACCGACAAAGCGACGACTACAAACAGAGCGTGTTGCCCTTTGACGCGCCCAAGGTAGTCATCGAGGCTGCGGTGCAGCAGGGCTGGCATCGCTATGCCGGGCCGGTCGCGCGCTTTGTCACCAACGAGCGGTTTGGCGCTTCGGCGCCGTACAGAGAGGTTTTCAAGCACTACGGCTTCACCACCGAGCGCATCGTTGCCGAAGTTGAAACACTGCTGCGTGAAGCAAGCTGACTGCGCGCCGGCGATCAGACTCTGGCGCCCCGGCCAGCCCACAGGGCAGCCGGATCGGTCTGCACACGCCGGCCGTTCAGCACCTTGAGACAAGAGGCTGAACGGTGTGATTCACTGTGAGTTGGTCTCTTTGCTGATCTGGCCCTCAACAAAGAGGGTTGTGCTGAAGGTGGTCGTGCTCTGGCTCAGTTGGCTGCTTGCCAGCGTGAAAGTCAACGTGGCGCCGGGATCAAGTGTTTCCAGGCTGCTGACCTTGCCCTTGGCTACCCCGACCAATGCGCCCTGTGCATTGTATAGGCCAACCACCACGAAGATGTTGTTGGCCGTTAACCCGCCGATGTTTGTGACGATGCCGTAGACGTCGGCCTCTTTGTCATCGGGATTGGGCCTCACACTAGCGGTAACCTTCAAGTCGCGGTAAACCGTGGCGAGCAGGGCGCTGTCTGTATCTGCCGGCTGGCTGATGGCGGCGAAGCTCAGGCTGAAGTCTTCGCCCGGCGGCGGATTCTCGATGAGGGTAGAGAAGGTAACGCGCTCGCCGGCCCTCAGCAGCAGCGGCCCGGCATAGCGGCGCTCGATATGCTCGCCGGCTGGGCTGCGAATGCTGATGCAGAGCTGTGGCAACAATCTGTCGCTGCTCGAAATATTCGACAGTTCGCCGACCACCCACATCTTGCCGGCCACATCGGTGTACCACCCGCTGTTCTCAATTTTTAGAATTGATGTGTCGCATAGCGATCCCCCGCCTGCGGCCATCCTTGCTGCTTGATCTCCTCCCCCGGCCCCCGCAGCTTGATTGCAGGAACAAACTCCCACTGTGATGAGGGCTGCCAGCAGGCAAGCGTGCACTCCATGCAGGTTGCCCGTCATAGACGGTATTGTAATATCACTTAGGATTCTCTTAGCGAAGCGCTGCGGGAGACCTCCCGCTGATCCGGGCAATCGGCAATCTGCGAGCAGATATGCCTATACAATCAGGCAAAATGGCTGAGCGACACCTGTTGACTGTGGCGCAGATGCGGGAGGTCGAACGCCGGGCTGATGCGGCCGGCCTGAGCTATGCGCAAATGATGCAAAATGCCGGTCGCGGCGCGGCGCGCAACATCCTCGACTGGCTGGGCCGGCGTGTTGTGACTGTCGGCGGCGCCTTCGCCGCCATGCGCGTGCTGGTGTTGTGCGGCCCCGGCAACAATGGCGGCGATGGGTTGGTGTGCGCTGACGAACTGGCCGAGCGAGCTGTCCGCGATGGATTGCCCCTTACCATACAGGTCTATTTGCTCAAGCCGCGCAGCGAAGACGACCCGGTGTTTGCCCCACTGCGTCGGCGCGGGATATTCATTGCCGATGCCGAGAACGATATGCGCCTGCGTGTGCTCCGCCAGCTCCTGGCTCATGCCGATGTCGTCGTAGATGCATTGCTTGGCACCGGCGTCTCGCGCCCAATCGACGGCGCGTTGCGCGACATCCTGCGCGACGTGCGCGCCAATCGCCCGCGCTGGCTGGTTGCACTGGACGGCGTGACCGGCATGAACTATGACACCGGCGCGCTCGACCCTGCCGCCGTGCCGGCCGACCTGACCATCACATTTCATGCTCCCAAGCGCGGCCACTATTGCTACCCGGCCGCCGGCGCTTGTGGTGAACTGGTGGTGACATCGATCGGGATTTCCCCCGCAGCCGATGAGTCTGAAGTCTCTCTGGCGACCGACGCCGAGGTGAGGCGCCGGCTGCCTGTTCGCCCGGCCGATGCCAACAAGGGCACATACGGCCATGTGCTGGTGATAGGCGGCTGTGCGGATTACAGCGGCGCTCCGGCGCTGGCTGCGACAGCAGCCTATCGCGTGGGCGCCGGCCTGGTGACGCTGGCCGTCCCGCCGGCCATTCAGCCGGCGCTTGCTGCACATCTGCGCGAGGCCACGTATCTGACGATGCCGGGTTCGCGCGGCAGCCTGTCCATCGAGGCCCTGCCGCGTGTCGGTGAGTGGATTGTGTCTGCCAGAGAGCGGCACGGCTTGTTGGTCGGCCCGGGCATGGGGCAGTCCGGACTGGCAGCCGATTTTCTGGCCGGTCTGCTGGCCCAGTTTCAGGATGATGGCCGCCGTGTGCGCATGGCGCTTGATGCCGATGGTCTAAATCTGGTTGCAAGGTTGCCAGACTGGCCATCGCGTTTGCCGCCCTCAACCATCCTCACCCCGCACCCCGGCGAGATGGCCAGACTGACGGGCTTGGGCGTGGCCGAGGTGCAGGCCGACCGGATCGCGTGCGCGCTGCGCTATGCGGCGCTGTGGGGGCATGTGGTAGCCCTCAAAGGCGCGCACACCGTGGTGGCTGACCCGAAGGGAACGGCTGTGGTAGCGCCATTTGCCAATCCCGCTATGGCCGTTGCGGGGACCGGCGACGTGCTGGCCGGCGCCATTGCCGGCTTGCTTGCCCAGGGGCTGTCGCCCTTTGACGCGGCAGTGTGCGGCGTTCATGCTCACGGCAAAGCGGGCGAGCTATGGCGCAGTCAACATGGCGACGCGGGAATGCTGGCCGGCGATCTGCTGCCCCTGTTGCCGGGGGCGCTCAGTCGGCTGTGCCGGCCCGAATCAGATTACTCTGGTGGCCAGGGCGCATGACGGTGTTTATCGGTCGTCGCCGAGTCGCCCTCCAACACAATCTTGTCTCCCTGCATATATCCAGAGAATTCATCTCCTGAGGACTGAAAATGAAATCTTTTGTGTTGCGTTCCCTCTTTGTTCTGCTGCTGGTTCCCATGCTCCTGGCCGGCCAGAGCACACGCCCCGCCTACGCAGCCAGCTACGTGGTCAATTCGCTCGGCGATGCTGTTGTCAACGACAGCGCTTGCACCCTGCGTGAAGCGATCCTGGCTGCGAATAATGCGCCTGCCAATGCCAACTGCGGCGCAGGCAGCGCC
>JAEANN010000049.1 GCA_016841965.1 Candidatus Roseilinea mizusawaensis
GGTGGGGGGGGGGGGGGGGTGGTTGGGGGGGGGGGGGGGGGGCGGCCTCCCCCCCCCCGGTGGGTGGGGGGGGGGGGGGGGGGGGGGGGGGGCCCGGCCGTGCGCCCCCCCCCCCCCGGCTTTGCCCCCGCCGTTATCCCGAAGGAAAACCGGAATCTTCTCAACGACACTCTTCACCGGCGACCGGTATCATGTTGCGCAATATGGTGCTCACCTGAGACAAGCAGGAAGATGGAAGCAAGGTACTGCCCCCATAGTCATCTTTGGCTACACTGCACTGAGTGTTCTGATTCGCCAGTCTATTTGATAATTCATTTCCACAACCCCATAAACACCGTGTCATAAAGGGAAAGGGGATGCCGAAACACCGCAGATAACGCCCCAAGCGCTTGATGCCGCTCAGAGTATGCTCTATCTCTATCCGTATCCCGTTCAACTCCCGATTCGCCAACTTCTGATTGGGCAACAACGGATGGTTGCGCCGGGCTTTAGATGAGCAGGCGCACCGGGTCGAGACGTAACGCCATGAGCAGCGGCACAAACTGATAGGTGCGCGGGCGGATGGAGATGCGTCCCAGGGAGCGCAGGGGCGAGGCGCCCTCGCGCAGAGTCAGGCGGGCGGCTTGCCAGAGCAAATGCGCGCCGGTCGCGTCCGAAAGGTCATTGGGCGTGGGTAGGGGAAACTGCGCCGGGCGGGGGCGTTCTTCGGGCAGGCTGTAGCCGAGCAGGTCGGTGAGTCCCTTGTGCAGGGTGAGCGTCTCGTCCTCGCTGCCGGTCAACGGGCGCAGCAGGTACTGATCGGCATCGGGGGGCGACATCAGCACCCACAGGCGCCGGCGAAACTGAACGATGGATCCGGCATTCATCATGGCAGGTGTAATTGTCCACAAAGGGGACGGTTTGCACAACGAAGAAGCGCGGCGCGCGCAGCCCAGGCCACTGTCGCCACGCGCGACGGGAAAAGCAAACGACCGGGCTTCTGAGCGAAACCCGGTCGTGCATGGGCAAGCGCAGCAGGGACTGCCGGCCTAGAACAAATTCCACAGAGACTGGTTGTACACCTCGTGGTGGTATTGCACTTCGGCGCTTTTGACAAACGTGCCCAGCAAGCGCGGGCAGCGGTCGGCGGCAGCCTGCTTGAGGTCGGCATAGCGGCCTTTGACATCATCACCCAACAATACACCGGACCACTGGGCGGCGCGGAAGTTGTCAATAGCATCGTAGATGTTGTCGGGCAGGAAGCGCTTTGCCTGGCGCAGGCCGGCCTCGGTGCTGATGCCGCCTTCCAGGCCGGTGCGGAAGATGGAGTACATCACCAGGTAGGGGTTGGCGTCCGGGCCGACCGAGCGCACCTCGACGCGCGCGCTGCGCTCGTTGCCGATCGGGATGCGCACCATCGAGCCGCGATCGACCGGCGAGGCGATGATCTGGTTGGGGGCTTCAAAGTGCGGGTCGAGCCGGCGATAGGCATTCACGCTGGCGTTCAGCAGGAGACAGATGTCGTTGGCGTGGGTCAGGATACGATCGACAAATTTCCAGGCGAAGTCGCTCAGGTTCTCCTCGCCCTGCGCATCCCAGAACAGATTCTTGCCGTTCTGACTGACGGAGACGTTGGTGTGCATACCGCTGCCGTTGACGCCGACAATCGGCTTGGGCAGGAAGCTGGCGGTCATCCCGTACAACGCGGCCACCTGCCGGCAGATCAGCTTATAAAGCTGAATGGTGTCTGCCGCAGCCACCACCTCGGTATAGCTATAGTTGACCTCGAACTGCGAGGGCGCGACTTCGGGGTGATCCTTTTCGTTCTGAAAGCCCATGGCGCGCTGCACTTCGGCCACCGTGTCGATGAACTTGCGCAGGGGGTCGCCGGGCAGAGAATGATAGTAGCCGCCGGTGTTGGCGAACTCAAATTTGCCGGTCTTGTGATACTCGCGCTCGGCGTTGAGGCCCTGGAACAAGAAGCCCTCGATCTCGTTGGCGGCGTTCATGGTGTAGCCGTGCTGCTCGAACATGCCCTGTGCAAACGCCTTAAGGATGCTGCGCGTATCGGCGATATAGGGCCGGCCATCGCGCTCCATCACTTCGCCGAAGATGAGCACCTTGCCGGGGCCGAACACGTCGGCCGGCGCCCAGTAGAAGGCCGACCAGTCCAGACCCAGGCGCAGGTCAGACTCGCGCTGCGCCGTGAAGCCACGAATCGAAGACCCGTCGAAGGTCAGGTTGTCATACGACTTCAACAGGAACTTCTTGTCATAGTCCAGCATGTGCAGCCGGCCTTCGAGATCGGAGAACAACACAGTGACCGCCTTGATGCGCTTCTCGTCGGTCAGGTACTTTAGGCGCTCTTCCTGAAGCTGGTGCATGGGGGTGCGCGCCATGCGCTGGGCCTTGGCGTGCAGATTCATCTCCTCCAACTGGGCATACGGGATCTGCAAAAATTCTCTTAGTTCGGTCGCCATGATTTGACAGCACTCCTTGATTAAAAATAAAAAGACGTGACGTTCTTAGCCAGAACGCCACGTCTCAGTGACTGCTTCGCTTAACGGGGCGGGATTATACAGCGCGCGCGAGTTTCGTCAAGGCTGTTATGGCTCGATGGCTCGATGGCTCGATGGCTGTCACCAGCGCGTGTGCATAAACTTCCAGCCGGGTTGTACCTTCTGCATTTCGGCTTCGTCGTCGCGGCCGGTCAAACCACACTGCACATAGTTCTCGTGCAGCCGGGCCAGCATGGCGCGATCCAGTTCGACGCCCAGGCCGGGTTCGTCGCCGATGATCAAATCGCCGTCGTCGAACTGCAAGCGCCCACCAACAATGACCTCCTCGCGTTGCCAGGGGTAGTGGGTGTCGCAGGCATAGGTCAGGTTGGGCGCCGCCGCCGCCAGATGCGCCATTGCCCGCAACGAGATGCCCAGATGACTGTTCGAGTGCATGGACAAGCCACGCCCGAACACGCGGCAGATGCGCGCCAACTCCATCGAAGCGCGCAAGCCGCCCCAAAAGTGATGATCGCTTAGGATGATGTGCTCGCTGCCCAACCGAACACTGCCGGGGATGTCATCGAACGACGTGGTGCACATGTTGGTCGCCAAGGGGATGTTGACCGCCTGGGCGACTTGAGCCATGCCGGCTTGCCCGCGTGTGGGGTCTTCGAAATATTCCAGCGCCCCCTCCAGTTGTTTGCCGTAGCGGATGGCCGTCTCGACCGACCAGACAGCGTTCGGGTCAAGGCGCAGCGGCGTGTTGGGGCCAAATGCCTGGCGCAGGGCAAAGATGGTGTCTACTTCGATGTGCGGCGGGAATACGCCGCCTTTTAGCTTAAGCGACTTGAAGCCAAATGCGCGGCACATGGCCTGAGCCTGCGCGACGATGCCGGCTGGGGTCAGGGCGGCAGCCTGGCGCGCAGCGTCCCAGCCGGTCGCGCCCAGATCGGTGGCAAAGCCCAGTTGGCCGCCGGCGCCTTCATACTTATAAAACAGGTAGGCCGAGAACGGCACGCGGTCACGCACTTTGCCGCCCAGCAGGTTGCATACCGGCTGGCCGATGGCCTTGCCTATCAGATCCAAACAAGCCACCTCGACAGCGCCAAACACGCGCGCGGCGCGCCGGCTGTGAATGGTGGTGCGCATATATTGGCGATCTCCACTGGTCGCATCGCCAAAGTGCGTCTCGATGTCTTGGGCAATCTTGTTCAATGCAAACGGATCGCGCCCCACCACCAGCGCACGCACGGCTTCAAGATCGGCCAGCACGTCTGCGCCACCCGGCGACTCACTCACACCATAGATGTTGTCGTCGCTGACAACCTCGACAATCGCCCGCAAGGCATACGGCGCATGCAGGCCGGCTGCGTTCAACAACGGCGGATCGGCAATCGCAATTGGGGTGACATGAAAATCAGCAATTCGCATGGTCAGTAGTCAGATGATAAATGATAGATATGGCTACCCGACAGATGTGCAAACGGTGACTGATTGCCTGTGCGCCACTTACTGGCCGTTGCCTCGCGCCGCGAGAGCAGGTGTAGATGGGATGCGGACGCGGCGCGAGGATGCTCGCGGCGCGAGGACGCGGCGCAAGGATGATCGCGGCGCAAGATCGCGGCGCGAGGATGATCGCGGCGCGAGGACGCGGCGCGAGGACGCGCCGCGAGAGCAGGTGTAGATGGGGTACGGACGCGGCGCGAGGACGCGCCGCGAGAGCGTGTAGATGGGGTGCGGACGCGGCGCAAGATCGCGGCGCAAGATCGCGACGCAAGAATCGCGGCGCGAGGACGCGCCGCGAGAGCAGGTGTAGATGGGGTACGGACGCGGCGCAAGATCGCGGCGCGAGGATGATCGCGGCGCGAGGACGCGCCGCGAGAGCAGGTGGACGCGGGCAAGATCGCGGCGCGAGAGCGCACGCAGGGCAAGGGCGGGTTGTCGGCGCTCGCCGGCCTGGTGCATCCAGCGCCTGGGCGGCCAGCAGGCCGCACGTGAAGCATATGCGCTACATCCCATACAGCCGGTGGTAGATCGCATAGTTGGCGGCGATGGCGCGGATGTAGCGTTGCGTCTCATCGAAGCTGATGGTCATGAAGAACACATCGGGGTCGCCGCCGCTGCGGTTTTTCCAAGCCCGGCTGTTGCCCGGCCCGCCGTTATACGCCGCCAGCGCTGCGTACAGGTCGCCGTTCAGGAAACGCAACTGCTTGGCCAGATAATACGCGCCGAAACGCACGCTGACAAATGGGCGGGTCAGGTCGCGCTCGGTGTAGTTGTCCGGCCAGGCCAGATCACCGTAAATCTCGCGGCCGGTCGGCGGAATGACCTGCATCAGGCCATACGCCGAGGCAAACGAGGCGGCAAACGGCTCGAACAGGCTTTCCTGCCGGATGAGTGCGTAGATCAGCAAAGGATCATGGTCAAACTCCTGGGCGCGCGCGCGTACCAGGTCGGGGTAATACTGCGGGTAAAGCAGGCGGGCGAGAAAGGCCGGCAAGTTTGAAGGGGTCTTTGCGGGCGACAAGCGCATCAGCGTATCGGCGGCGCTGATGGCGGGGCGATACAGACCGATATCGCGGTAGTGCAAGGCGAGTTGATAGGTGGCCAGGGCGTCGCGGCTGTAGGCCGCGCGCAAGGCCTCGAACTCTTGGCGCGCCTCGGCTTTGAAGCCCAGCCGCCAAAGCGCGTTGCCCCGCTGAAAGCGCAAGTCGGCCTGGATGGCCGGCCCAGGCGCGCGGATGTCCACCGTGTTGCTGATGCCCAGCCAGCTACGCAGCCATTGCTCGGCTTGGTCTTGCTCGCGGGGATCAAAGACAATTTGCGCAGCGCCAGGGGGCAATGAAAGCGGCGCGGGCGCGTTGCTCAGTATCTCGGCTGCGCGTGCGCCTTCATAGTCGTCGGGATATGCTTGGGCCAGCGCGCGGAGTGTGGTCTGGCCGCTGATTACCTGGCCGGCGGCGAGCTGCGCCTTGCCCAGCCACAGCCGGCCCAGCGCGGCAAACGCATCAGCCGGATACAACATCAACAGCGTTTGTGTGGCGCTGATGGCCTCGCTATAACGGCCCAAACGATACAGCGCAATCGCGCCGCGCAGCAACGCCTCGCCGGCGGTCTCGGCATAGGGGTAGGAAGCCTGAGCAGTCAGATAGGCAGCGGCAGCCTGTTCAATCTGGCTGTAGCGGTCGTAGGTGCGCCCGACGCGCAACAGGGCTTGGGCAGCCTGCGGGTCCGCCGGCGCAGTGGCCGCCAACTGACGATAGGTTGCAGCAGCGGCTTCGTAGTTGCCCAGGTCAGCCTGCAACTCACCTTTTTTGATCAGCGCATCGCCATAGCGGTCGGCCTCCGGCCCGCCGGCAATGATTTGATCGAGATTGCGCAAAGCGTCAGCCGGGCTGCGCAAGGCGATGTAGTTCAGAGCTGCCCAGTAGCGAATTTCATTCAGCCGGCTGTCACTGCGAATGGCGCGCCGGAACGCCTCGCGCGCGGCCTCGTGCGCGCCGTTGTAATAGCCGATGATGCCGCGCTGCAACTCATCCACCGGCTGGCCGGCATCGAGCAGCGCCTTCAGCGCGCTGAAGGCCGCCGCCGTCTTCGGCGCAGTATTCATCACCTCTTGCATGCGCCGAAAGGCCTCTTGCGAGCGGCCCATGGCCAACAGCACTTGCGCCGATTCCCATACGATGCGCGTGCGGTACGACGGGATTTGCGACACAGCCAGGATAGCCTCGTATTGCTCTAGCGCCGGCTGATACTGGCCGGACAATTGATAAGCCAGAGCCAGCTTTTCGCGCCATCCCACTTCTTGCGCGACAAAGGCCGCGCCATCAACTGCCTGCAGATAGGCCGCAGCGGCGCTCACAGGCTGATTGAGCGACAGGTACACATCGCCCAGCCACAAATTCACATACGGCGAGATGATTGACTGGGCGTCGATGGCTGCGCCGAAGTGCTCGGCTGCGCCGGCGAGATCGCCCAGCGCCAGCGCCGCGCGCCCCATCAACACCCGCGCGTCGGGCCGGGCCGCCATTGGTTCAAGCGCATCGAGCGCGGCGGCCGGATCGCCGGCGCTGAGCTGACTGATCGCCAGATCGATGCGGGCCTGAGCGCGCGCCTCAGCCTGTTCGGGCGGCAGCTCGACCAGAGCCTGTTGAAAGAGGGCGATGGCCGTCTTGTCATCGCCATTGAACGCTGCCCGCCGACCAGCCTCGACCACCCGCAGCGGGTCGGGAGTGGGTGTCGGGGCCGGCGTTGGGGTGGGAAGCGGCGTCGGCGTGGGCGGCGAACTGGATGGCGTCGCCACAACCAGCACGGGGGTGAACAAAGGTGTCGCGCCGGGGCCGGGCTGTGGCGGATCCTGGCTGGAACAAGCCAGCAGGGCCACGCTGAACAGGGCCACACACAACAGGGCGCTCTGCCGGCAACGGCGCACCGCCGATCCGCGCACCGCCGGATTGGGTTTCATGCGGGGCCAGTCTATCACGCGCGATATCGGCTGATAGCGCAGCGCGCAAGCCGGCGCGCAAGCCGGCTGCCCCTTTTCTGCCCGCTTGACCCGCCGACGCGATGGCCCTCAATCAACTCGCCCAGGATGCGCTCCGATTCGCCGCCGGCGTAGCCGTTGGCGCAATCGAAGCAGTTGATGCCAGCGTCACGGCAGCGCCCGTACAAGGCTGCCGATGTTGCCTTGTCGGCTTCGCGCCCAAATGTCATCGCGCCCATGCACAGGCGCGAGACCGGCACGCCGGCGCTGCCCAGGTAATGGTATTGCATGATTCGCTCTGTTCGTCAACACGATTGCGTTTCAAGGCAGATCGATGTTGCCCTGCCGGATCAACACGTGGTCGTGCGTGATCGTAGCGCCAATAAAGTCGTTAAAGTCCTTGTCATAGGTGATGGCCGGCACGAGGTTGCGTAACGCGCGCCCCCACTCACAGGATGCGCCGGCCGGTAGGCCGCGCGATCAGGCTTGCTGGGCGTCAGCGGACGCCCAGCAAGAGATCGAAGGTCAACTGATCCAGCCGCTCGTACTTCAGTCCGCGCGCGCTCAGCGCGGCGCGATCAAAGGGGTGCGCCTTCAGCGCAGCAGCTTTGTCCCGGCTATAAGCGCCCTGGAAAACGGCCATGCTGCCATCGTCAGCGTTGATTTCAGCCAGCAGGGCCTGAATCTCTGGGTCGGCATTGAAGCGAGCAGCCTTCTCTTTGAAGATCAGATAGCTCCTCATGCTGCCGCGCGCAAAATCCTTGACGCCGGCAATATCCTCGGTGCGATAGGCGTGCGAGTCAAAATGGCGTGGGCCGGCGTACCCCACATCCTCCAGAAACTTGACCAGGAAGAAGGCTTGCTTCAAGTTGTGCGAGCCAAAGCGAAAGTCCTGGTCGTAACGACAGAAGTTCTGGTCGTTGAGGTCGATATGGAAAAGCTTGCCGGCGTCCCAGGCCTGGGCCACGCCGTGCATGAAGTTCAGGCCGGCCATGTGCTCGTGGGCCAGCTCTGGGTTAACGCCAACCATCTGTGGGTGGTCGAGCGTGGCGATGAAGGCCAACATGTGGCCGGTGGTAGGCAGATAGATATCACCGCGCGGCTCGTTGGGCTTGGCCTCAAGCGCAAAGCGCAGGTCATATCCCTGATCGATAACGTATTCGCACAGGAAGTTCAGCGCCTCGCGCATGCGCTTCAGACCTTCGACGGGATTCTTTGCTGCATCAGTCTCGACACCTTCCCGCCCACCCCAAAAGACATACATACGCGCGCCCAGTTCGACACCCAGGTCAATGGCGCGCATCGTCTTGTGCAGCGCATAGGCGCGCACTTTGGGATCGTTGGATGTGAAGGCGCCATCCTTGAAGACAGGATCGGTGAAGAGATTGGTGGTGGCCATTGGGACGACCAGGCCGGTGTCAGCCAGCGCGCGTTTGAAGTCGGCCACAATGCGGTCACGCTCGGCCGGCGTGGCGTCAATTGGCACCAGATCGTTGTCATGAAAGTTGACGCCATACGCGCCGACTTCGGCCAACAAATGAACCACCTCGACAGGCGAAAGCCGATTGCGAACGGGACTGCCAAACGGATCGGCGCCGGGGTTGCCTACCGTCCACAGCCCAAAGGTGAATTGGTGTTCGGGTTTTGGAGTGTAGTCTGACATGATGGAGCCTCACTTTGCGCAAATATGTATGATCTGCAATTGTCGCAGAAGTCAGCCCAACTTGATTTGAATCTGGCCGTTGTGTTCGCGGGCCAAATAGGTCTTCAAGGCGACACGTGGCGGCGCGCGCAACACTGCGCCGGTGCGAATGTCAAAGCGACCGTTGTGCTTGGGGCACTCGATGCAAGCGCCTTCCAAAAAACCATCTGCCAGGTAAGCGTTGCCATGCGTGCACTTGCCGTCCGAGGCAAAGAGCTGGCCGATTTGCGTGCGATAGACGGCATAGACATTGCCGCGATGCTCAAAGCGCAGCACCTCGCCGGGCAGAAGCTGAACAAGATCACACACATTCACCCACCCTTCTGCATCGGGCGCAGCGTCGGAGGTGATCAGCGTGCTGGTCTGTGGGGTGTGCGACTGGGACGGCGCCGGCGGCACAGGGCGGATCAGGTAATAGTTCGGGTCTTTTGCCACACGCAACAAGGTGGGGATGATCTCGCGGTAGGCTTCGATCAGGCCGTTGTAGACGGGGGGCATATACGGCTTGATCAACTCATGCAACTTTGGCAGGTTGTAATAGGGCACCATCGGGAACATGTGATGCTCGATGTGATAACCCATGTTCCAGTAGAGATAGCGGTTGATGGGATTCATCAACACCGTGCGTGTGTTCAAGCGATGGTCCAGCACATCTTCGGCCAGGCCGGCGTGCTGTGTCAGGCCATACACCACCATCAGCCACGCACCATAGAGATTGGGCAGGCCGATAAACATCAACGGCAGAATGCTGCCGATGCCAATCGCAAGGGCGACGACGCCAGCATAGATCGCCAGGTAGATGCGCGCGCGCGCGAAGAGCTTGCCGAATTCAGATTCAGGGATGAAGAGGCGCTCCTCGGCGGTCACCCGGCCCAACGCATGGCGGGCGATACTCTCGAAATACTTGAAGAAAGCGGGGATGTTGAAGAACTTGAGCGCAAGGCCAAACAGCGAAAACGGGCGCTGGCGCCCAATTTCGGGATCGCGGCCCACAATGATGGTATCGCTGTGATGACGGGCATGGCTCCAGCGCCACACCACGGACTCGCGCAGCACCATGAACGATGCGATTTCGTAGAGGGCATCGTTCATCCAGTCAGTCTTGAACGGTGTGCCATGAGATGATTCGTGCCAGCGCGAATCCGAGGTGGAGGCATAGATCACGCCGTAGATGGCAAAGGGGATGATAGCCCACGGCGTGCCCCACAACGCCAGGCCGGCAATCCCTGAACCGAACAGGAGCGCGAACCATAGCATGGTGTCGCGCAGCGCCGGCCAGTCGCGGCGTTGAAGCAGTTCCTGCATCTTTTCACGAGGCACGGGCGGCAGATACCATTTGGCATCTGCCAAACCGCGCTCAACAGCCAACCGGCCCTGCTCACTCGACAACTTGTAATCGCTCAATTTGCGTTGTTTTTGAACATTAACAGCCATAACACCCGAACTTGCTTGAAGTTTGAAAGATGTCAAAAAGCTTGTAGAGCTTAACAACCTTCACCAAACTTGACAAGTGTCGCGAGACTATTTTGGTCCAGGGAGGGGACAGCGGGTGAGCGTGTCGCACATGTTTGATCACCCTTGCGCAGTTCACAGGATACGCCGGCCGGCGGCGTCATAGGCCTCGATATCCACCGGAGCTGCCGGGCTGCCGGGGTATTCGTCGGCCAGCATCGTCCACAGCATCATATCGCGCAACGCGCCATCTGGCGCAAGGTCGCGCCGGCGCAAGGTCGCGCCGGCGCAAGGTCGCCTCGTGCGTGTAAGCGAGCTTGCGCGCCACGTTCGCGCTGCGCTCATTGCCTGCGGCCACCCGGATATCGATGCGTTAGACATGGTCGATTTCAAAGCCGGCCCTTGTGAGCGCCGCCAATGCGATAGGCCGGCCCGGCAACCGGCGCGGTGTTGACAAATCCGGATTCATGCATGGCGAACAACTGCCTCAAGCTCCCAAAGCTCCAGGGTCGCCAGGCGCGCCGCGCCGTGCAGCGCAAACGCGCCCAGCCCAACACACGCCGTCTCCGGCTCGAGCAGCGCGCTGACCGTCGCCTGTCCTTCCCCACCAAACAGTTCGACCACACCGCGATCGACAAACACGCGCAGTTCGACCGGCCCGCCCGCGTGATGCAGAGGCATGGCGAGGCGCGGACGTTCGGGCGCATCGACGAACACCTCGCCTGTCGCGGCAGCGTAGCCGGCGCGGGCTGTCACATTGCGCGCCAGGTGAATCTCGACGCCGCACTCGCTGGCCGTGCCAGGATCGAATTGAGCGGCAATCTCCCACGCGCCCGGCCCGGCCTGTCCGCCGGTCAACACAGGCGCAGCGCCGGTCAGGTTGGCGCGGCTGACCGTGTGATGCGCGCGGCGCAAGGTTTGCATCTCGGCAATCGGCGATTGGCATAGCCGCCACTGCCCACCAATCTCGCGCAAAGACACCTCGCGCGGAATGGACTGCATACCGGTCCAGGGCCGCTCGTCGCGCGGCGTCTGTCGTATCCAGCCGATCAGGATGCGCCGGCCTTGCGGGTCGTCGTTATAGGTCACTTCGGCGTAGAGGGGGTCACCATCAGGATAGATCATCAGGGGCGAGGCCGGATCGCCGTGAAAGGCGCGCCCGTCAAACTTGCCCAGAAAATAGCGTGTCACCGATCCGCCCTGATTGGGCAACACGGTGTTGACTTTGAGCGCCCAGCGTTCTGACCCATCCGGCGCACGCAGCGGAAACAGATCGGGGCACTCCCACATGCCCGGCACGGACTGCGGCGCATGGAAAGCGCTCAGAAAGGTCCAGTCTTTTAAGTTGGGCGAGGCATACAGATCCAGCCAACCTTGCTCGGGGCCGTGAATGGCAGCCATGATCCAGCGTTCGGTGGGCGCATACCAGAACACTTTGGGATCGCCGAACTTGGGATTGTTGACGCGCAAGACGGGGTTGCCCGTGTATTCGGTGAACGTGCGCCCGCGATCGAGGCTGTAGGCGATGTGCACATCTTCAAGCGCGCGGCCGGGGTGGTAATCGGCAGTGTAAATCGCCACCACCGGCGCAACGCCCTGATGCCCGAAGCCGCTGGTGTTGCGAAGGTCGACGACGGCGCTGCCGGAGAAAATGGTGTAGCCGCGCTGTGGCGCTTCCCAAAGGGCCACCGGCAGGTGCTGCCAGCGCAGCAAATCATCGCTTACGGCATGGCCCCAGCTCATGTGGCCCCAGGCTTTGCCATACGGATTGTGCTGGTAATAGAGATGATACTCGCCGTCGTGCCAGACCAGGCCGTTGGGGTCGTTCATCCAGTTGATCGGAGGGGTGAAGTGAAACAGGGGGCGGTTGGGTTCAATGACCATACCGGCATCTCCATTCTGATCTGATCTGGTTCATTGCGCGGCGCCAAACAGCGTCGGCCCGGCATGCGGCGCCGGCGGGTAGCCGGGATCAGGCGGCAGGTTAGGCTTGCGCCGCGCCTGACGGGTGAGCTGATCGCAACGCTCGTTGTCAGCGTTGCCGGCGTGACCGCGCACCCACACAAATTCCACCTCATGCCGCTCGCACAACGCCAGCAGCTCTTGCCACAGGTCGGGATTGAGCGCGGGGTCGGTCTTGTTGCGCCGCCAGCCGTTGGCGCGCCAGCGCCTGGCCCAGCCCTTGCTCATGGCATTGGCCAGATATTCGGAGTCGGTGTACAGGGTGACACGGCAACGCCGGTTCAGCATTTTCAAGCCGGCGATGGCGGCCATGATCTCCATGCGATTGTTGGTCGTCAGGCGATAGCCGCCGGACAACTCTTTGCGCTGTCCGTCAAACAACAACACGACACCATAGCCGCCGGGGCCGGGGTTGGGGTCACAGCCGCCATCGGTGTACATGACCACATGGGGCAGATCACCAGGCATTCCAGTGCGTCCTGTCGCGGGCGGGCAAACGCTCGGCCGGCTTGAAATCGTCGCCGGTGTAGTAGGCCACCGGCATCAGCACAGCCTGCGTCACCGTTTCGGGAATGCCCAGCAACGCGGCGACCTCTTTTTCATAGCGCAGATGCAGGGTTGTCCAAGCGGCGCCCAGCCCACGCGCGCGCAACGCCAGCATGAACGACCAGGCTGCCGGCAGGATCGAGCCATAGGCGCTGGCCTGCGCCATCGGGCCGGCGTCTTCAACGCGCCCTTCGACGCAGAAGATGACCAGCACAGGCACGTCGCCCATGTGCTCGGCGAGATACCAGGCAGAATCGCGCACGCGGCGGTTCTGCGCAGCTAGGGCGGGGTTGCTGTGGCTGCGCGTCCCAGAGACCGGCAACGCCTGCGCATACTGCTCGAATGATCGGCGGTACAGCCGGCCAATCTCGGCGCGTTTGGCCGGATCGGTGACAACGACGAAATGCCAGTTCTGCCGGTTCGAGCCGGTGGGCGCCTGCACGGCGATCTCCAGGCAGCGCTCAATGATCTCGCGCGCCACCGGGCGCGACAAGTCCAACCGTTTGCGCACACTGCGCGTGGTCGTCAACACACGATCAACTGTTTGCAGATCCATGTTTCACCTGTGGCCGGCGCCCAGCCAAAACAAACCACAAAGAAGTAAAGGCCACACAGGCGGATCTGGCCTTTTCCTGTGCGCTTGGTTTTCTGATGGTTCGTTCACAGCGCAACACGAATGATTTCATCGTCGTCCAGCGCGACAACTTCGCAGTCGTTGGCGTAGGTGCGCTCTGGCAGCACGATCAACACATTGGCCGGCCTGTCATTCGGTGTGATCGGCGCATGATGCCACACGCCGGGTCGCAGCACGACCAGCGTGCCCTGCGGCACACGAAAGACGCGGAACTCATCCAGCGGCGGGCCAGCATCGACAGGCGTGGCAGGAGCAACATGAATCAACACCTCATTATCCAGCGGCAGGATGCCCTCGCCGGTGGCGGTGTGAAACTCAGTCATGTCGATGACGCAATCGCGCGGCTCGACCCGACACACCGAGAACGAAGCGATGCCGGCCCCGCCCAGATCCAACTGCACCATATCCCGATAGAACTCGATGGGTTTGGCGCCAATCTTCACAGCCTGCGGGTCGATCAAATTGGCATAGAACCCAAAGGGCAAAAAGGATTCGACAGTCAACTTTTCAACCTGAATCGTTCGCATGATGCACTCCTACGTCATGTTGTGCGCGCACAGTATCGCATGCAGCGCTGGAGCGATTGTGACGCGAGACTGCTGGATGCGCAAGCACCACCAGCATAGATTACGCCGGCCTCACCATTCGCTCAGGTTAACCACCGACAATAGCGCGGCGCGGTCAGCGAGTTGACCACTGCAAGGACAATCCCATGCCAAACCGATTAGCGCACGAGTCAAGCCCATATCTGTTGCAACACGCCAATAACCCAGTGGACTGGCACCCCTGGGGCGAGGAGGCGCTGCGCAAAGCTAGAACAGAAAACAAGCCGATCTTCCTCAGCATCGGTTACGCCGCCTGCCACTGGTGCCATGTGATGGAACACGAATCATTCGAGGACCCGGAAACAGCCGAACTGCTGAACCGACATTTTGTCAGCATCAAAGTGGATCGTGAAGAACGCCCAGACCTGGACGCCATTTACATGGATGCTGTGGTCGGCCTGACCGGCAACGGCGGCTGGCCGATGAGTGTGTGGCTGACACCCGACGGCGTGCCGTTCTACGCCGGCACCTACTTCCCCAAGACACCGCGCTATGGCATGCCATCATTCAAACAGGTGCTGACTGCGCTGGCCGAAGCGTGGGACGGCGACCGGGCGCGCATTGAGCAAACCACGGCCAGTCTGCTAGAGTTTTATCAGCGCGAGTCGGCCATCCTCAGCCGATCAGCCTCGCCGCTTGACCCGACCCTCTTCGACGCAGCCGTGGTGGCGCTGCACAACAGCTTCGACGCAGCACAAGGCGGCTGGGGCCGCGCACCAAAGTTTCCCCAGCCCATGACGATTGAATTCCTGCTGCGCTATGACCGGCAAACCGGCGACACGCGCGCCCGGCGCATGATCGACAAGACGCTGACCGCCATGGCCGAAGGCGGCATGTACGATCAACTGGGCGGGGGCTTCCACCGCTATTCGACCGACGCACGCTGGCTGGTTCCGCACTTCGAAAAAATGCTGTACGACAACAGCCAGCTTGCGCGCGTTTATTTGCACGCCTGGCAACTTACCGGCGCTCCGCTCTATCGACGCATTGCCACAGAAACGCTGGACTATGTTGCGCGCGAGATGACCCACCCTGCCGGCGGCTTTTATAGCACGCAAGACGCCGACTCGGAAGGCGAAGAAGGTAAATTCTTCGTCTGGTCGCACGACGAGATACAGCGCGTCCTGGGAGCCGATGCCGCGCTGTTCTGCGCCGCGTATGACGTGACGCCGGCCGGCAACTGGGAAGGCCACAACATCCTGCATGTGGCGGGCAGCGTTGAACAAATCGCCCAAAAGCATGGGGTGGACGTGCCAACACTGGAAGGCATCCTGGCCGAGGCGCGGCGCAAATTGTTCGCAGCGCGCGAGCAGCGCATAAAGCCGGGGCGCGATGAAAAGGTGTTGACCGCATGGAACGGCCTGATGCTGGCCGCCTTCGCCGAGGCAGCCCGCGCGCTCGGGCGCGAGGACTACCGGCAAATCGCCGTCCGCAACGCAGAATTCCTGCTGCGCGAATTGCGCGCGCCAAATGGCCGGCTGTTTCGCACCTGGAAAGACGGCCACGACGCGAAGCTAAATGCCTATCTGGAGGATTACACCCACCTGGCCGAAGGATTGATTGCGCTGTATCAAACCACTTTCGATGCGCGCTGGTTCGTCGCGGCGCGCGCGTTGATGGAGACGGCCCTGACACACTTCCGCGCCGAAGATGGCGGCTTTTACGACACCAGCGACGACCATGAGCAACTGGTCACCCGCCCACGCGATCTACAAGACAACGCCCTGCCGTCGGGCAACGCCATGGCAGCCACCGTGCTGCTCAAGCTGGCCGCCTATACCGGCGACGCGCGCTACAACCAGATCGCCGAAGGGATGCTGGGCCGGCTAAACGAGGCCATTCCCCGCTACCCCACCGCCTTTGGGCAGTGGCTGGTGGCCTACGATCTGGCCGTCAACATACCGAAAGAGGTTGCGTTGGTCGGCGACCCCAACGCGCCCGAAACTCAGGCGCTGATGCAGGTCGTGTTTGACGGTTTCAGGCCGAACCAGGTGGTAGCGCTGAAAAGGCCGGGGGAATCAGCGCCGATTCCCTTGCTCGAAGGGCGCGAACAAATCGCCGGCACAGCGACAGCCTATGTGTGCCGGCGTTTTGCGTGTCAGATGCCGGTCAACACGCCGGCGGCGCTGGAAAAGCAGTTGAGTGGTGAGTGGTGAGTGCGGAGTGGTGAGTGGTGAGTGCGGAGTGGTGAGTGGTGAGTGCGGAGTGGTGAGTGATGAGTGCCGGGTGTTGCGTGTTTGCCCATCGCCTCAATCGCTCAACGACTCAATCGCTCAACGACTTAATCGCTCAATGACTGAATCGCTGAATGGCTCAATCGCGTTTGATCTTGAACGTGTCGAAGTCGCGCGCCAGAACCACGTTGGGGAAGTAGCGTTTGGCCTCTTCTTCCAGGTCGCGCTCGCGGTAGCGGCCGGACAGGTGGGTGAGAATGAGTTGTTGCGCGCCGGCGTCGCGCGCCAGACGAGCCGCTTCGCCTACCGTGATATGACCGTTCTCGCGGGCCAGCCCAACGTCGGCGTCGTTGTACGTACCTTCGGTGACAATGGCGTCTGCGCCACGCATGATCTGTACGAGGCTTTTGGTTTCGCCAACATCGCCGGTGACAACCAGTTTGACGCCGCGCTGCAATTCGCCCAGCACGTCATCGGGCCGGATGACACGGCCATCGGCCAGCGTGATAGGCTGGCCGGCCACCAATTGCCGGCGCTCTGGGCCGGCCGGCACACCCAGCGCTTCGGCCTTGTCGTTCAGAAAGGGCCGGCGCGAATGCTCTTGGAACAGGTAGCCATAACAATCCGGCCCGCGATGTTGCACCGGAAAAGCCACCACGTCGAAATCCTCGCCTTTCAACAACACTCCCGGCTGCACGTCGACCAAATGCAATTCCAACGGCGGTCGCACGCCACGAAAGACGATGCGGTAGAGCAGGTCTTCGATCCGGTCGAGCGCGCTTTTGCCGCCATAAATATGCACGCGCTCTAGCGAGGTTTCCCACTGCGCCAGCGTGGAGATCAATCCGCCCAGACCCAGAATGTGGTCGAGGTGCGGATGGGTGATGAGAATGTGTTCGAGCCGGCGAAAGCCCAGCCCGCTGCACAACAACTGGCGCTGCGTGCCCTCGCCACAATCGACCATAAAGCGATATTCGTCGTGGGCGATAACCATCGATGGCAGGCCGCGCCTGGTTAGCGGCGTAGAAGCGGCAGTGCCAAGAAAGGTGAGTTCAAACATAGATGAGTGCCGAGTGCCGAGTGCTGAGTGCTGAGTGCTGAGTGGTGAGTGGTGAGTGCCGAGTGGTGAGTGGTGAGTGCCGAGTGGTGAGTGGCGAGTGTCTAGCGGTTGGCATCACGACGGCGCTGAACCGATATTCTCAAACCACCGATTAGACGCGCGACTTCCTCGGCAAGGTTCATCAGCTCATCAAATTCTGGCGGAGTGATATGTTCGACATCGCATGCTGTGTACAACTCAGCGCGAAGCTCGGCGCAGGACGCCTTGGCCACTGACAGGAAATGCTGAAACTCTGCTGCTGTGCCGCGCTCGAAACCCTCGGCGATATTCGCCATGATTGAGACTGCCGCGCGCTGCATTTGATTCGCCAGCCCATAATCCCTGGCAAGCGTTCCAAGCCGTGTGACCTGATAGACGCGTTTAGTGAGCGCCCTGGCTTTCTGCCAGGCAATCAAATCCTCGAACCGCTGCACACCAGCCATGTCTCGACCTCACTGTGAGTGCGGAGTGGAGAGTGCGGAGTGCAGAGTGGAGAGTGGAGAGTGCAGAGTGGAGAGTGGAGAGTGGAGAGTGCAGAGTGGAGAGTG
>JAEANN010000017.1 GCA_016841965.1 Candidatus Roseilinea mizusawaensis
CTGAACTACGGGACGCAGTATTACTGGCAGGTGAGCGCGTGCAACGCGGGCGGCTGCGCGCCGGCCAACGGCGGGGTGGCGTGGATGTTCAGCACGCAGAACCCGCCGCTGCCGGGGCCGTTCCAGAAGACGGCGCCGACCAACGGGGCGCTGGGGGTCTCGACCAACCCGAACGCGGTGCTGTTGCAGTGGACGGCGTCGGATCAGGCGGACGGGTATGAGGTGTGCTTCGGGACGGCGCCGGGGACGTGCGACCTGAGCGGGGGTGGGTTCCAGGACGTGGGGAACGTGCTGGGGCGGTATATCAGCCAGTTGCCGTTCAGCGTGACGTTGCAGGCGGCGAGCACGTATTACTGGCAGGTGCGGGCCTACAACAACCTGACGGCGACGCGCAGCTTGGCCGACGGCGGGGTGGACTATCACTTCACCACGCTGAGCGTGAGCGGGCCGGGCGGGTTCAGCAAGGACGCGCCGGTGAACGGGACGTTCAACGTGGCGACGGCGAGCGTGACGCTGAAGTGGTTTGCGGCGAGCGGGGCGACCAGCTACGAGATCTGCGTGGGGACGGCGGCCAACAGTTGCGACGCGCTGCCGGGGAACGCCTGGCAGAACGTGGGCAACGTCCTGCAAGCGCCGGTGGTGAACCTGTTGCCGGGGACGACGTACTTCTGGCAGGTGCGGGCGAAGAACGCCGGCGGGACGACGCCGGCCAACGGCGGGGCGTGGTGGACGTTCACGACGAAGAACGCCAACCCGCCGGCGGAGTTCAACAAGGCGGCGCCGATGCACCTGGCGACGGGCGTGCCGACGGCGACGGCGACGCTGAGCTGGTATGCCAGCACGGGCGCGAGCGGGTATGAGGTGTGCGTGGGCAGCGCGCCGGGGCTGTGCGAGGCGAGCGGCGGCTGGGTGAACGTGGGCAACGCGACGAGCTGGGCGGTGACGCCGGCGCTGCAGACGGCGACGACGTACTGGTGGCAGGTGCGCGCGCTGGGCAGCGGCTTCAGCGTGCAGGCGGACGGCGGGGCGTGGTGGGCGTTCACCACGCAGGCCGACCCGCCGCCTGGGCCGGGGGCGTTTGGCAAGCTGCAGCCGCTGCAAGGGGCGAGCGAGCGGCCGGCCGGCGGGCTGCAGTTGAGCTGGCAGTCGTCTGCGAACGCGAGCAGCTATCAGGTGTGCGTGGGGACGCAGGCTGGGCTGTGCAACGTGACGGGCGGCTGGGCGGACGCCGGCAGCTTTACAAGCTGGAACGCGCCGAGCTTGCAGGCGGCGACGACGTACTGGTGGCAGGTGCGCGCGGTGAACGGCAGCGGGCAGACGCAGGCCGACGGCGGGGCGTGGTGGCACTTCACCACGGCGGCGGCGGCAAGCGCGCCGGGGCCGTTCGGCAAGAGCGCGCCGGCCAACGCGGCGGCGGGCCAGCCGCAGAACGTGACGCTGAGCTGGGGCGTGGCGAGCGGGGCGACGGGCTACGCGGTGTGCGTGGGGACGCTGCCGGGCGACTGCTCGGCCACCGGCGGTAGCTGGGTGAGTGTCGCCGGCACGAGCTACGCGCTGAGCGGGCTGAGCTACGACGCGACGTATTGGTGGCAGGTGCGCGCCACAAACGCCGCCGGCCAGACGTTTGCCAATGGCGGGGTGTGGTGGCGCTTCACGACGGGCAACAACCCGGCCTCGCCGCTGGGGACGTTTGTCAAGAGCGCGCCGGCGGCCAATGCGACGGGCGTGCTGACCAACACGCCGCTGAGCTGGGGCGCGGCGGCAAACGCGCAGCGCTACACGGTGTGCGTGGGCACGCTGCCGGGCCTGTGCGACGTGATGAACCACGTCGAGGTGATCGCGACGAGCGTGGCGCTGACCGGGACGCAGGCCGGGCGGACGTACTGGTGGCAGGTGTGGGCCTACAACGACGGGCAGTTCCTGCTGGCGAACGCCGGGCAGTGGTGGCCGTTCACGACGGCGAACAACGTCGGCTCTGGGCCGGGCGCCGGGCCGGCGGACTTCACCAAGGTGGCGCCTGCGAACATGGCGCAGGTGGGGTCGCTGGTGACGTTGCAGTGGAACGACACGAACGCCGTGGAGTATCGCGTGTGCGTGGGCACGGCGTGGGGCCTGTGCGACGTGGTGAACAACGCGCGGCTGAACGCGTCGGGGATGGTGATCAACCGCGTGAACGTGGTGTTGAGCTATCAGACCGGTCACCTGGCGCCGGGGACGTACTGGTGGCAGGTGACGGCGTTGGACGCCCAGGGCGACGCCACGCAGGCCGACGGCGGGGTGCGCTGGCAGTTCACGGTGCTGAACGACGGCGTGACCAACCTGGACACGTCGGGTCTGACCGGCAC
This sequence comes from Candidatus Roseilinea mizusawaensis, assembly GCA_016841965.1. Lineage (GTDB taxonomy): Bacteria > Chloroflexota > Anaerolineae > J036 > Brachytrichaceae > Roseilinea > Roseilinea mizusawaensis. The sequence continues at coordinate 2,346 of JAEANN010000017.1, forward strand.
GCGCAAGGAGGTGACGCCGACGCAGGTGCGGATGGGCGAGGCGGTGAGCTACACCATCACGCTGAGCAATAGCGGCAGCCTGCCGGTGACGGCGCAGGTGACGGACACGCTGGCGGCGAACGCGACGCTGCTGAGCGCGACGCCGGGCTACGCGCAGAGCGGGCAGACGCTGGTGTGGAGCAATGTAGAGGTGTCGGCCGGCGGGACGGCGGTGCTGACGGTGACGGTGTGGGCGGGCAGCGGGCCGCTGCCGGAGGGCTATGCGCTGAACAACAGCGTGACCATCGGCGCGCACGATGGCGAGTTCACGCGCAGCGCGCCGGCGGTGGACGTTGCGCCGTGGCAGGCCTTTGCGCCGATTGTGCTGCGGGGAAACTGAGTGGGGGGGGGGGGTTAAACCCCCCCCCCCCCCAGCCCCGGCAGCCAACCCGCGCCGGGCGGTGTAGGGGTTTTGGATGGAGGCGCCGCGCCGGTCGCTGCTGTTGTGGCGGGGCAGGCCGAGATTGCGCCGGGGATGTTGGGGGTGCGGGGTTCACCCGCTACCCAGCGGCAGGGCGACTACTTTGTGCACACGCCCGATACACCGCTGGTGCTGGGAGCGCTGCCTACGCAGATGTTCACCTACACCCTGCAAGCTGTGGCCGGCGGGTTGGGCCAGATCACCGCGCGCGGGCTGGCGACTGCGCTGGTCAGCAGCGCGCTGCTGGTCGCGCCGGCCCAGCCGCTGCCCATTCAGGTAATCGACGAGGCGTTGCTGGAGTCATCCTTGCAGGTCAGCCATGCCCGATTAGCCGCCGGCGAGCGGGTGACCTATACCCTGACGCTGCGCAACGCCGGCCCGCTGGAGCGCCATGTGCTGGTGACGGACGACCTGGCGCTGGCCGGGCAACTGACGCTGGCCGAGCTGCTGACAGAGACGATCAGCCCTGGGGGGGCGTTTGACGGGCGTTATCTGCGCTGGGAGGCCGATGTGCCGGCCGGCGGGGCGCTGTTGCTATCGTTCAGTATGCGCACACGGGCGGCAGCGCTGAGCGGCTGCGCTGCGCCGTGCCTGTTGCGCAACTCGGTCAGCCTGTTCGACGGCGAGACGCACTATAACGTGACGGCGGCGCGCACCGTGTTGCAGCCGGGCGGGTCGCCGGGCGAGCCGCCCAGTCAGCCGGCGCCTGACCTGGCCGGCGCGCAATATGGGCCGGCCTGGCCGCTGGCGACGGCCGGCCAGGTTGTGACGTTCGAGGTCGGGGCGCTCAACGCCGGAGCCGGGGCGGCGGCTGTGACGGTGACGGTGCGGTTGCCGCCGGCCGAGTTTGCGGCGCTGGAGGGGGCAGACCCTGCGCCGGCCAGTGTGACAGGCCGGCAGGTAGTCTGGCGCATGGGCGGCCTGGGCGCCGGGCAGGCTCTGGCGATAACGCTGCGACTGCGCGTGGCTTCCCATGCGCCGGTTGGGGCGCTGCTGCGCAGTCTGGCGCTGATTGACGATGGGGTGAACGCGCCGTTGATCCGCGTCGCCGAGGCGTGGGTGCAGGAGTAACGCCGGCTCAGGCCGGCGCTACTCCGCCCATGGTCATCGCCATGACCGCCTTCTGCACATGCAGGCGGTTTTCGGCTTCTTCATACACCACCGATTGCGGGCCGTCGATCACGGCGTCGGTCACTTCCAGGCCGCGATCGGCCGGCAGGCAGTGCATGTAGATGGCGTCTGGCTTGGCCAGCGCCATGCGCCGTTCGTCGCAGATCCAGCCGGTGTATTGCTTGCCGATCTCGGCGCTCTCCTTCAGATCGCTGGTCGTCAACATACAGCCCCATGATTTAGGATAGACCACATCGGCGTTCTCAAAGGCCTCGTCCATGTCGTGGGTGATGCGGAACGAGCCGCCGCTTTGCCGCGCGCCCTGCTCGGCCTGTTGCAGGATTTCCGGCATCAGTGTGTATTCCGGCGGATGCGCCAGCACCACATCCATGCCGAAGCGCGCCAGTTGGATGATGAGCGATTGGGGCACGCTAATGGGCTTCTGGTAACTGGCTGCGTAGGCCCAGCTCACGGCAATCTTGCGGCCTTTCAGGTGCTTGCCTTTGTATTCGCGGATGGTGAGCAGGTCGGCCAGGATCTGGAAGGGGTGGTACACGTCACACTGCATGTTCAGCACCGGGGCGGGGCTGTGCTGGGCGACTTCGTTGATGTAACGGTTGCCAAAGCCCCAATCGCACTGGCGGATGGCGATGGCGTTGAAGTAGCGCCCGAAGATCTGGCCGATCTCTTTGGCGGTGTCGCCGTGCGAGATCTGGGTGGTGTCGCTGTCGATGAAGGCGGCGTGGCCGCCGAGCTGGGCCATGCCGGCCTCGAACGAGCCGCGCGTGCGGGTGCTGGTGAAGAAGAAGAGCATCGCCAGCGTCTTGTCGCGCAACAGGGGGTGTGGCTTGCCGGCGCGGTATTCCTGTTTCAGCCGGCTGGCCAATTCGAGCACCGCTTCGGTTTCAGAGATCGAAAAGTCCAGGTCGCTGATGAAGTCGCGGCCGGCGAGGGAAATGGGCGAAATGGGGGAAGTGTCGGGCATGTGTGTTTCTCCAAAAGACTAGGTGTGCGCCGCGCCTGCGCCGGCGGTAAGCATGGCCGGCAGCGCAGCGTAGAAAGCAGTGGCGTTGACGACGTCGTCCAGTCGCACGTGATCGAGGGTGGTGTGGGCGTAGATTTCGTTGCCCGGCCCAAAGCCGATGGACGGAATGCCGGCCTGGCCGGCCCAGTATGTGCCGTTGGTGCTGAAGTCCCATTTGCCGGTGCGCGCGCGCTGGCCGTACACCAGTTCGGTGGTGTTCAGGGCGGCCTGCACCAGCGGGTGCAGTTCGTCGAGCGCCCAGGCCGGGAAATACTTGTCGAGCGTCAAGCGAAAGCCGGTGTAGCTCGGCTCGTCGTAGGTGAGCATCTCCAGCCGCACGTCGCCGTTGCCGGCGCGGTCGATGATGGCCTGCACCTCGGCCAGGGCGCTCTCGCGCGTGTCGCCAAAGGTCAGGCGCCGGTCGATGAACAGGGTGGCCTCATCGGGCACGGCGTTGATGCTGGCCGTGCTGACGCGCAGATCGGTGGCGGTGATGGTGCCCTTGCCCAGGAACTCATGCGTGCGCAGGCCGGCGTCGAGATCGCGCACGCCGGCGATGACCGGCAACAGCTTGTAGAGGGCGTTGTCGCCGAGGAAATTGCTGGCGGCGTGCGCGCTGCGACCTTTGGCGACCACTTTCATTTCAATGCGCCCTTTGTGGCCGCGATAGACTTGCATGTTGGTCGGCTCGCCGATCACCACAACGTCGGGGCGCAGTTTGGGGTCGTAATCGACGAAGCACAAGCCGGCGATGCCGTCCATCCATTCTTCCATGTTGCCGGTGTACCAAGCTGTCCAGCCGTCCAGCAAGCCAAGATCGCGCGCCAGCGCCATGCCATAGATCATGCCGGGCGTGCTGCCTTTCTCGTCGCACGCGCCGCGCGCGTACAAAATGCCGTCTACGACCTTGCCCTCGAAGGGATCCCATTGCCACTGCGAGCGGTCGCCGATGCCGACCGTGTCGATGTGCGAATCGAAGACGATCACGCGCGGGCCGTTGCCAATCCGGCCCAAGATATTGCCCATCACGTCGAAGCGGGTTTCGTCGAAGCCAAGCCGGCGCATCTCTTGGGCGATGCGTTCGCCGACCGGCCCGATCTGCGAGTCCATGCTGGGAATGGCGCAAATCTCGCGCATGAAGCGCACGATCGGATCGCGCTGGGCGTCGATGCGCGCCCGAAGTTGATCGATTACCGAGGCAGTCAGATAGCTCATAGCCCCAGGATTTTAATTCGGTCTGCTAAAATCGTGCTATGTCGTCCGCGCGTTGTTCTGACCTGCCGGCCGCCTGCGAGCCTGTGGCAAAGCCTGGGGCAAAGTCGGCGCTGGAACTGCCTCGCCTGTCGCGCATTGTCGAGATCCGTCGCGAGACGCCGCTGGTCAAAACCTTTGTGCTGGATTGCGAGATCGAGGCCGAGCCTGGGCAGTTCGTTTTGGTGTGGCTGCCGGGGGTCGATGAGAAGCCGATGAGCATCGCCGGCATGGCCCCGCTCACGATCAGCGTGGCCCGCGTTGGCCCGTTTACGATGGCGTTGCACGCGCTGGAGGTGGGCGATAAAGTGGGGTGGCGCGGCCCGTTCGGCAGGCCGTTCCGGCTGGAGCGCGACCGGCGCGCCTTGCTGGCGGCCGGCGGCTATGGCAGCGCGCCGCTGTATGCGCTGGCGCGGCAAGCGCTGGCGCACGGCATGGATGTCACAGTCGCCATCGGCGCGCGCGTGGCCGACGAGTTGTTGTACGCCGACAAGTTTGCCGCGCTGGGGGCGCCGCTCGTTCTTAGCACGAATGACGGCTCGCGCGGCGTCAAGGGCTTTGTCACCGACGCTATCCGCCAACACGTTATCGCCCCGCTTGCCGATCCTGCATCGCCAATCGTCGATCCTCAGCCCTCAATCTCGCCAGGCCCGCCCATCCAAAATCTGAAGTCCAAAGTCCAAGATGTCACCGTCTATGCCTGCGGCCCAGAACGCATGTTGGCGGCGCTGCACGCGCTGTGCCGGCAACAGGGCTGGAACGGGCAGCTCAGCGTGGAGCGCTATATGAAATGCGGGTTTGGCGTGTGCGGTCAGTGCGCGCTGGACGATATCCTGGTGTGCGTGGATGGGCCGGTGTTGACGCTCGATCAACTGGACGGCAAGAAGGACTTTGGTCATTGGCATCGCGGGCCAACAGGCCGGCGCATGGAGATTTGACCCGCGCCTCAGGAGCATGGTCTGATGATTCTGATTCGGCAGGGCGCGCTGGTCAGCGCCGGGGGGGTGCAGCGGGCGGATATTCTGATTGCCGGCGAACAGATTGCGGCGGTCGCCGCGTCGATCCGCGACGAAGACGCGGCAACCTTGCGCGCCGCACAAGGCCGGCACGATGAAACGCTGCACACCCTCGACGCCGCCGGCCTGTTGATCTTTCCCGGCCTGATCGACGTGCACGTGCACACCCGCGAGCCGGGGGCAGAACACAAGGAAGACTGGCACAGCGCGACCTGCGCGGCAGTGGCCGGCGGCGTAACCACCGTGCTGGCCATGCCCAACACATCGCCGGCTGTGACCGACGCGTCCTCATTTGCCCATGCGCTGGCGCTGGCGCAGCGCAAAGCGGTGTGCGATTTTGGGCTGTATCTGGGCGCGACCAATGACAACGCCGGCCTGGCCGAACACATGCCGCGGCTGGGCGAGTGCGGGTTGAAGATGTACATGGGCAGCAGCACCGGCGATTTGCTGGTGCAAGATTTCGAGCCGCAATACGAGCACTTTGCGCGCTATCCCCACGATCGTGTAATTGCCGTGCATGCCGAGCACGAGCCGGCGGTGCAGTACTTTGCGCGGCGCGGCGTTCGGCGTCCGCCGATTTGCGCCGAGCTGGAGACCGCCCGCGCCATCACGCTGGCCCGTCACTGCCGGCGCCCGGTGCACATCTGTCATTTGTCCACCCGGCGCGAAATCGAGCTGGTGCGCGAGGCCAAATCGGGCGGCGCGCGCGTGACCTGCGAGGCCACGCCGCATCACCTTTTCCTGACGTTGGACTATGAGGTGCAGGCTCAGATGCCTGCTGGCTTGCGCACACATCTGCCGGCCTGCTACGCCATGAACCCGCCGTTGCGCGAACTGGTCGATTTGAACGCGCTGTGGGACAACCTCGATGTGATTGATTGCATCGCCACCGATCACGCCCCCCACAGCCTGGACGAGAAGCGCAGCGCGCGTCCGCCGAGCGGCGTGCCCGGCCTGGAAACGCTGTTGCCCTTGTTGCTGACGGCCGCCAATCCTCCCGACGGCCCGGCGCGTTTGAGCTTGCCCGACATCGCGCGCCTGTGCTGCGAGGGGCCGGCGCGCGTGTTTGGCCTGCGCCGCAAAGGTACAATTGCGCCCGGCTATGACGCCGATCTGTGTCTCGTTGATCCCACCGCGACCTGGACGATTGGCGACAGGCCGCTGTTTTCAAAATGCGGCTGGACACCCTTTGCCGGCTGGCGCGTGCGCGGCGCGGTCAGCCACACTTTTGTGCGAGGACGCCTGGTCTTTGATGGGCGGGCAGTCGTTGCCCCCATGGGCAGCGGCCGGCATGTGAGTCCCGATGCGTAAGTCCCAGACCCAACAGCGAAAGTCTGTACTGCCCATCGGGCCGGCCGGCGCGATGCCCGATAACCTGCCGGCCGATGCAGTGGCGGGCGACGCGGCGCAGCAAGCGGCGCAGCAAGCGGCGCAGGATGCGGCGCAGCAAGCGGCGCAGCAAGCGGCGCAGCAAGCGGCGCGCGAGTTGAGCGCCGCCTCGGTGCGCGAGCGCGTGCTGGCGCTGCTGGGGCTGATTGCGCTCACCCCCCTGGCGCTGCTGGTCGTCGAGTTGCCGGCGCGCAGCGCCACGCTCAGCGTTCTCGGCTCGCCGCTGTCGATCAATCTTTCGACCGATTCGCTGTTGCTCATTCTGATCCCGGTGCTGACGTGCGCCGGCGTAGATTGGGTGCTGCGCGATCACCCCGATGTGCGCGCCGGCGAAGTGCCCTATCTGTTCCCCTTCTGGGTTGCGCCGGCGTTCGCGGCGCTGGCGCTCAGCCTGCTGCTCACGCGCATCCCCACCTGGCCGGTGTGGATCCTCACCCTGCTGATCGGCGTGATCATGATCGCCACGCTGGTGTTTGCCGAATATGTCAGCCTGTCGCCCAACGCGCGCGGTTATGCCGTTGCGCGCCTGGCGCTCACCGGCGTCAGCTATGCCATTGCCTTTGCGTTGTTCACGCTCGTCTACAGCGCGCGCGAGCGCAGCATCATCAGCGCCACGCTGACCACGCTGATTGCCGCCGGCTTGGCGCTCGATCTGCTTGCGCCGCACATCATTGGCCTGCGCACGGCGGCTGTGTTTGCCGGCGTCATCGGCCTGATGGTCGGGCAGACCACCTGGGCGCTCAACTACTGGAACATCTCGAACTGGAGCGCCGGCCTGCTGTTGTTGACGGTGTTCTATGTGTTGATCGGCCTGGCCCAGCAATACTTTCAAGATCGCTTGAGCCGCGCCGTGTTGATCGAGTTCGTGGTGGTGGCGCTGGCCGCGCTGGTGGTGGCATGGCAACTGGCCGGCGTGCGCTAGGGAGTAGTCAGAGGGTTTGTTCTTGCGCCCTGAAAGCCAAGTGCAGGAGATCATGGCAGACGAAATTCTGGTCATTGGAGCGGCGAACCTGGACATCAAAGGGCGTTTGTTTGGCCCGGCGGTGGCCAGCTCATCCAATTCGTGCGCAATCAAGACCAGCTTTGGCGGCGTGGCGCGCAACATCGCCGATAACCTGGCGCGTCTGAGCGTGCCGGTGACCCTGCTGACGGCAGTCGGCAACGACTTCGCCGGCCAGAATATCCTCAACCAGGCCGACGATGCCGGCGTGGATGTCTCGCGCGCGCTGGTCATCGAGGATGAGCCGACCGGCACTTATTTGGCGGCGCTTGACCAGGCCGGTGAACTGATCCTGGGGCTGGATGATCTGCGCGTGTTGCGCCACATCACGCCGGACTATCTGCGTCTCAACCGCGACGCTTTCCGCACATGCCGCATGGTGGCCCTGGACATGAATCTGACCGGCGAGGCCACACTGGCTGCCATTCACCTGGCCCGCGAGTACGGCAAACCGATTTGTGTCGATCCAACCTCCGCGCCGCGCGCGCGCAACTTGCGCCCCCATCTGCCGCTGCTCGATCTGATCACGCCCAACATTGCCGAAGCCGAGGCCTTGCTGGGCTGCGACCCCCTACAAGATTCCGATCAGGCGTTGCAGGCCGCGCGCAAGCTGGTGGGACTGGGCGTTCATCGCGTCGTCATCACCCAGGCCGAACGCGGCGCGTGCTATGCCACGGTGGACGAGAGCGGGCAGTTCCCGGCCTTGAAGTGCGCGATTGTGGACACCACCGGCGCCGGCGATGCGCTCACCGCGCTGGTCATCTTCGGCATGCGCGAAGGGTTTGGCATGGCCGAATCGTTGCAGTTGGGATTGCGCGCGGCCGCCCTCACCCTGCAATCGCCCGAAACAGTTGCGCCTGAATTGAGTCTGGATCGCCTCTACGGGATGGAATGACCGACGCGCTAGCTATTGTGATCTCGTTTGTGTATGTCTTTGGAGTGCTGGGCCTCGCCGAGACGCTGCGGCGCGCCTTGCGGCTGGGCGTGGAATTTACGCGCAAGGGGGTGCACATCGGCGTGGGCATGTGGGCCTTTGGCACGGCGGCCCTGTTCAGCAGCCCGTGGGCGGCCATCGTTCCGCCGGCGGCCTTTGTCGTCATCAACTACGTGTCGTATCGCCGCAATCTGTTTCAGGCGATGGAATCAGCGGACAAGTCGAACCTGGGCACTATCCTCTTCCCGCTGGCGTTCATTGCCATGACGTTGATTTTCTTTGATCGGTCGAAGGCGCTCTTTGTCGCATCGCTCATGCCGCTGACGTGGGGCGATTCGTTTGCGGCCATCGTGGGGCGACGCTGGGGCCGGCATCGCTTCACCCTGGCCGGCGCCGCGCGCAGCGGCGAGGGTACGCTGGCCATGCTGGCGCTGTCGTTCGTCAGTGTGGCGCTCACGCTGCTGGGGTTTGGGTGGCCGGCTGATGTCGTTTTGCTGTACGCCCTGCCGATGGCGTTTGTGGCTGCCCTCGCCGAGGCCATCAGCCCGGCCGGCCTGGATAACCTGACCGTCCCCGGCGCAGGGGTGCTGGTGTGGACATTGATCGACTTGCTGTTGCGAAACGGGGTGAACTGAATGCGCACCCTCGATGCTTCGTGGTTGGTGTTGCCCGATCATGTTGCGCCCGGCCGCATCCTGATCCAGGGCGACCGCATCTCGGCTGTCGAGACTGCTGTCTCCGAGCCTGGCATTCGGCCTGCACAATCCACAATCCACAATCCACAATCCACAATCGCCTTGCCCGGCCTGATCAACGCGCACACGCACCTCGAACAGACTTTCATGCGCGGCTATAGCGCCAATCGCGCGCTGCTGGACTGGCTGAAGCACTACATCTGGAAATTGCAGGCCGCCATGACGGTCGAGGATGTGCGGCTGGCCTGCCTGCTGGGCATGGTCGAAGCGCTGCGCGGCGGCGCAACCACCGTCATCCAGCATTTCAAGCTGGCATCTGCGCCGGCCCACACCGATGCCGTGCTACAGACTGCCGAACAGCTCGGCATTCGGCTGGTGCTGGCGCGCGCGTGGAACGATCGCGGCGCCAACGCCGAAGCGCCCGATGCCATTCTGGCCGACTTTGACCGGCTGTATGCCGAATGGCATGGCGCGGCAAACGGGCGCATCACCATCGCCAACGGCCCCATCACCCCCTGGCGCTGTTCGGCGGATATGCTGCGCCGAACAGTTGAGCTGGCGCGTCGGCATGGCGCCTTCACCGTGTGCCATGTCAGCGAGACGCGCGACGAGGTGGGCTTGACTGTTGAGGACACCGGGCGCCGGCCGGTCGAATGGTTCGATGCGCTGGGCGTGTTGGGGCCGGACTTTCATCTGATTCACGGCGTGTGGGTGTCTGAAGCCGAGCGCGACATCCTGGCCCGGCGGGGTGTCGCTGTTGTGCATTGCCCGGCTGCCAACATGATTCTGGCGTCGGGCGTTGCGCCGGTGACCGCACTGCTGCGCGAAGGGGTGACGGTGGCGCTGGGCACCGATGGGCCGGCCAGCAACGACGGCCAGGATATGATCGAGACCATGCGGCTGGCTGCCTATCTGGCGCGCGTGACCACTCTGGACCCCCAGGCGCTGCCGCCGCGTCAGGTGATCGACCTGGCGACTGCGCACGGCGCGCGCGCCCTGGGTAACTCTGCCCTGGGCCGGCTGTCCCCCGGCGCGAAGGCCGATCTGATCACGCTCGACCTGAACGCCGCGCACATTCAACCAATCGGCGACCCGCTCTCGGCGGTGGTGTATAACGCGCGCGGCAGCGACGTGGACACGGTGATCGTCGATGGGCGCGTTCTGATGGCCGGCAAACAAGTCCTGGTTCTGGACGAAGTCGCGTTGCTCGACGAGTGCCGCGACCGCGCCGCGCATCTGGCCCGGCGGGCCGGCGTAGAGATTTGAGATTGGGACGGATGCGGAGGCAGCGATGCTATTTGATTTGCTTGTGACAGGCGGCACGGTGGTGACAGCAGACGCAACCTTTGCTGCAGATATCGGCGTGCGCGACGGCAAAATCGCCGCCCTGCTGCCGCCATCAACAGATTCAAACGTGCAATCTGCACCCACGCTCGACGCTTCCGGCTGCTACGTGCTGCCGGGCGCTGTGGATGGTCATGTGCATTTGCAGATGCCGACCGGTGTGGGCTACACCGCCGACGATTGGGCGACCGGCACACGCGCAGCGGCCCTGGGTGGCACAACCTGCATCATCGATTTTGTCGAGACCGAGCCGGGCGAGCGGTTGACCGACGCGCTGACCAAACGACTGGATGAGGCGCGCGCAGCGGTGATCGACTTTGGCCTGCACATGACCATCCAGCCTGACGAGCATCCGATTGCCGGCATCCCGCGCCGGGTGAGCGCCCGGCGGCTTGCCGAGATGGGCGAGGTGTATCAGGCCGGCTGCGCCAGCTTCAAACTCTACATGGCCTATCCCGGTTTTCAACTCAGCGACGGCGACCTGTTTCGCGCGTTGCGCACCGTGGCCGAACTGAACGGCATCGCCTGCATCCACGCCGAAAACGGCGATGTGATCGAGGCGCTGCGCGAGGCTGTGGTCGATCGGCCAGAGCGCGCCATTCACCATGCGCGCACCCGCCCGCCGGCTAACGAGCACGAGGCCGTGACGCGCGCGCTCCTGTGCGCCGAGTTGGCCGGCGCGCGCGTGATGATCTTTCACGTCGGCTGCGAAGCAGCGGCCCGCGTGATTGCAGACGCCAAATTGCGCGGTAACGATCGTGTGTTTGGTGAAACCTGCCCACACTATCTCACGCTGACCGAGGATACGCTGGCGCGCGACGATGGCCGGCTGTGGGTGTGCGCGCCCCCGCTGCGGCCCCAGGCCGACCAGGATGCCATGTGGCGCTTGCTGGCGTCGCGCGCCCTGGATGTGGTGGGCACTGACCATTGCCCCTTCACGCGGGCGCAGAAAGACGCCGGCAAGCCAGACTTTCGGCGCGCGCCCGGCGGCATTCCCGGCATCGAGACACGGCTGGGGCTGTTGCACGAGTTCGGCGTGCGCCGTGGCCGCCTTACGCTCAACGACTGGGTGCGCGTGTGCTGCACCCGGCCGGCAGAGCTGTACGGGCTGGCCGGCAAAGGCCGCATTGCCGTTGGCTACGACGCGGATCTGGTCGTCTTCGACCCGGCCTTGCCCAAGACGCTGACAGCCGACGCCCTCAATTCAGCCATTGACTGGTCGGCTTACGAGGGGCTGACCTGCGCCGGCTGGGTGCGCGATGTCATTGCGCGCGGCGACCTAATCGTGCGCGATCAAGGCTGGATTGGCCGGCCAGGCCGAGGTCAGTTCGTGCGACGCGCTTTCCCCGGCAATACGCACGCCGCCGATCCAACGACGCGCTTCAGATAAACATGTATCCGGTGCCACGCAGATTGACGATGCGGTGCGCCATTCCGGGAAACCTTTTCAAACTGTTGCGCAGCCGCATGATATGAGGACGCAACAGCCTCGCCCCTTGCTTGATGTCCAGTTGCCTTCGATTGAACACAACCCCAATCAACTCCTCTGTCGAAACAACCTGATTGTGCTTGCTGATGAACAGATCAAGCAAGCGACTTTCGATGGAGCTTAAGCGCAGGTAGCTGTTCCCCACATAGATCACTCGGGCAGCCGGGTCCCAATCAAAACCCAGCATTTGGGTCAGCGTTGAGGTTCCAGCTCTGACCATGCCTGTCGCCGGCGCCCCTATGCGTCTCGCCGGCGTGTAAGATGGCATGCTCACTCGCTCGGCAAGGATGCGCGCGCGGATCTCGCGTTGAAGATCGGGATCGCTGGCAAGCAGGTAGTCAGAGGCTCCGTATTTCAGCGCCTTCACCACTGCGTGAATATCGGTTCCGGCGTGGTCCAGGATCAGGATGCCGGGCAGCTTGATTTTTTGTTCCTCTAACAGCGCAAGCAGCGCGATCCCTCCTGCTTTTACCTCGGCAACCAGCAACGTCGCCTCTCCTGCCTCGCGCGCGGCCTTCAGCGCTGCCGTTGTGGCTGTGATGGAACGTGTTAGTTCAATTGTGCAGCCTGCCTCGGTCAATCCTTTGCGAATAGCATTATCAGGCTCATCGCCGGCCATAAGATAAACAGCCTTGCAAGACATTCGAATACCTCACGGACTTACTGCGGATTCAGACATAAAATTAGATGGTTTTTTTGCACACGGCTGACACATGCAATAGTTTGTGTGTGATTGGTGTCATAACCTGCTGTTAAGTTTACCACAATCTTGCTTTTTGCGCTACGATCTTGGGATGTCGGTTTGTACTGATTGGTGGGTTTGTATTTGACATGGTTTACGCTATTAGGGCGCATTTTTAAGCTGCCTGGATTGTTTGCGTAGATGGTATACCAGGCCGACCAAACCGCCCATTGTGTCGAATAAGACGACGTCCGTAAGCGAGCTGTTTCTGCCGGGCACAAAAGACTGATGAAACTCGTCGCTGCAAGCGTAGGCAACAAGAAGCACACAGCAGATAATTATTCTGCCGCGTGTGAGTGCGCCGTGATCGGGTGTGGCAGAACGTAGCAAGAGCACCATCAGGATTGCATAAGCTGTCACATGACCCGCTTTCTTGAGCACAACATCGAGCATAGGATCGTCGGCCGAGGGCAGGGAGGGTTGAGCCGACATCAGGAAGATAAGGCCCATCCACCCTACAGGGGGAAGCAGCCGCCGCAACATCTGTATGATAGGCTGGTCGCGCCAGGAACGTAACATTGCGCTATTTTAGCCGGCTGGGCGAAAAACACCTCTTACATCTGGCACAACACACAGCGCCGCATTCGGGCACAGCAACCCCGGCCCGCCGTCGTTGCGCTCTGTGCGCGGCTGTCCTGACGCCCCCGTCGTCAGGGCGACAATAAAATCTTGTTACGCACACATCGCCCCGCCGGAAGCCGACACTTTTGCAGATAAAATGCATCTAAGCTGAGGCAACTTGAAAACAAACGCTTTGTGTTGGACGAGGTAAGCGCATGACAGAGAAACTTGCAATTATCGGCGCCGGCCCGGCCGGATTGACGGCGGCCTTGTATGCCGGGCGCGCCTTTCTAGAGCCGCTGGTCTTTGTCGGCCCAGCCTTTGGCGGCCAAATCGCCACCACTACCGAGGTGGAAAACTTCCCCGGCTTTCCCAACGGCCTGCAAGGCCCAGAGCTGACCGATGCTATGCGCGCCCAGGCCGAGCGTTTTGGCGCGCGCATGATTGAAGAAACAATCGAGTGGGTTGACCTGAGCAAGCCGCCTTTCAAATTGGCTTCTTCCAGCAATCGCTATGAGGTCGAAGCCGTCATCATCGCCACCGGCGCGACGCCGCGCAAGCTGGGCGTGCCGGGCGAGAACGAGTTTGTAGGGCGCGGCGTCTCCTATTGCGCGACGTGCGACGGCTTTTTCTTCCGTAACAAAGAGATCATGGTCGTCGGCGGCGGCGACAGCGCCTTTCAGGAAGGTTTGTTCCTGACCAAGTTCGGCTCGCGGGTGCGCATTGTGCATCGCCGCGATGAGTTTCGCGCCGGGGCCACTCTTCAGGCCCGCGCCATGGAGAACCCCAAGATCGAGTTTGTCAAGAGCACAGTTGTCGAACGCATCGAAGGCAACGGCAAGGTGACAGGTGTCGTCTTGCACAATCTCAAGACCGGCGCGGTCGAGACAACGCCGGTGGACGGTGTGTTTGTCTTCATCGGCCATCAGCCCAATACGGCGCTGTTCCAAGGCCAGCTCGAGATGGATCATGAGGGGTATTTGAAGGTTGACGCGCGTCTGCATACCAGCGTGCCCGGCGTGTTCGCTGCCGGCGAAGCGCATGACAACTGGTTCAAGCAGGCCATCACATCGGCCGGCTTTGGCTGCATGGCCGCCATGGAAGCGGAGAAGTACCTCGCCAACAAATAACCGGGCTGGTGTGTTGGCGATTGCGCCCCGCATACATCATGACTGATTTGCTCTCCCACGACTCGCTGCGTGAGTTACTCGATACGGGTATTGCGCTGGCGCGCGGCGCCGGCGCGATTCTGCTCGACGGTCTGAACCAGATTCACGCCGGCAACGGCGGCGCGCTGCGCTTCAAAAGCAGCCCAGGCGATGTGGTCACCGAATATGATCAGCGCAGCGAGGACTTTATCGTTTCCGAGTTGCGCCGGCGCTATCCCGCTCATGCGATTGTGGGCGAAGAGGGTGGCGCATATGCCGCCGGCGGGCCGGCCTCTGCCCCGGCGCATTACGAATGGCAGATCGACCCACTGGACGGCACGACCAACTTCTTGCACGGCTTCGCCATGTTTAGCGTGTCGATCGGCCTGTTGATTGACGGCGTGCCCGCCGTGGGTGTGGTGTACAGCCCGGCCACCAATGATCTCTACGCGGCGGCGCGCGGCCTGGGCGCGACCTGGAATGGCCGGCCCATCCATGTCTCTTGCGTCGATGCGCTGGAGCGCGCCCTGCTCATCACCGGCTTCCCCTATGACTACGCGCAAAGCCCGCATAACAATCTGCGCGCCTTCGACGCTTTCAATCGCCGGTCGCAGGCGGTGCGGCGGATTGGCTCGGCTGCGCTCGATCTATGCCTGGTGGCCTCCGGCCAGATGGACGGCTACTGGGAAACCAAGATCAAACCATACGATATTGCCGCCGGCATCGTAATAGTGCGCGAGGCCGGCGGCGTGGTCACCGATAGCGCCGGCGGTGATACCATGCTGGCCAGCGGCGATATCGTGGCCAGCAACGGACTCATCCAGTCGGCCATGCTCGATGTGCTCAGCACGCTCCAGACCTGAGAACACACTCATGTTGTCATGAGATAGTTCGGCCTGGATCACAATCATGAGCGCTGAATCGATCACAGCCCAAAACACTGCGTCGCCGGCCTCTGACGCAAGGCCAGAGGACAGTTGCCCCTATGTGGCAAGCGGCCCAACCACGCTGCGTTGCGCCAAATGTAACCGGCCCCTGATGCCCAAAGACGCCCGCCGCACGCCTACGGGCTATGTCTGCCCTTACTACATCAAGGCCCGCGTGGCCACGTTCTACAATGCCCGACCGATCCACTATGTGATCGGCGGGGCGATTGCGCTGGCGCTGGGCGCCCTGGGCGGATTTGTGCTGCAACTGGTGGGCAGCATCGGCTTCTTCGCCATCATCCTGTCTGCGTTTGTCGGCCCGATTGTGGGGGGCGTGGTGGCCGAGGCGATCCGGCGCGCTCTGGGCAAGACGCGCGGGCAATATATGTGGCTGGTGGCGGCCGTTTGCGTGGGCATTGGCGCGGCTTACTTCACGCTCCTGCCGCCGATTGTGCTTCTGCTGGCCGGCTCGCCGCGCTTTCTCTTCGCGCTCATTCCCGTGTTGGGCTTGGCGTTAGCCATTGGCGCGCTGGTTGCCCGCATGCGCGTCTAGCAAATGCGCGGCAGTTGTTCGCCGCTCATCATGTCCACGATGCGCGACGCGCCGATGCGGCTCCTCAGGGTCACCAGGCCGGGCCGGCCTGCTGCATTGACGCTGCCAATCTGCGCTGCGCCTCGACCGAGGGGATGCGCTTGTAGAATCTCCAGCGCCCGCCCGGCATCCTGCGCGCCCACAAATGCGACCAGCCGGCCTTCGTTCGCCACATAGAGCGGATCGAACCCCAAAATCTCGCACGCCGCGCGCACATCATCGCGCACCGGGATGAGCGCCTCTTCGATGCTGATGCTGACCTGAGCAACCCCGGCGATCTCGTTCAACGCGCTGGCCAGGCCGCCGCGTGTCAGGTCGCGCAGACAGTGAATTTCAATCCCTGCGTCAATCAACGCTTGCACCAGGCCGTTGAGCGGGGCGGAATCGCTTTCGATGGCGCTCTCAAATTCCAGCCCCTCGCGCACGGCCATGATCGCCATGCCATGCCGGCCCAGGTCGCCGTTCACCAGCAACACGTCGCCCGGCCGCACCGATTGCGGCGCGATGCGCAAATCGTGCTCGATCACGCCCACGCCGGCCGTGTTGATGAACAGGCCGTCGGCCTTGCCGCGATCTACCACTTTTGTGTCGCCGGTCACGATCTGCACGCCGGCATGTTGGGCTGCCTGCTGCATCGACTGGACTACGCGCCACAGCGTGTCCATCGGCAGCCCCTCTTCGATGATGAAGCCGGCGCTCAGATACAGTGGCCGCGCGCCGCACATCGACAGGTCGTTGACCGTGCCGTGCACGGCCAGCGAGCCAATGTCGCCGCCGGGGAAGAACAGCGGATGGATGACGTAGGAATCCGTGGTGAACGCGACGCGCGCCGGGCTGCCGTTTAGGGTGAAGACCGCGCCATCATGACGCGCGTCCAGGGCCGGATTGCCGAACGCGCCGAGCATGATCTTTTCAATCAGCATGTGCGACAGCTTGCCGCCGCCGCCGTGCGCCAGCAGCACGGTCGGATAGTCGGAAATGGGAATCGGGCACGAGAGGGTAAAGGGTGTGGCAGGGTCCATAGAGCCGGCAGATCATGCGCGCGCCGGCGCGACGGCCGGCCTGCGATAGAGGTAGTAGGCCGCGCAAGCGCCTTCCGATGACACCATCGGTGCGCCGAGTGGGTGTTCCGGCGTGCAGCGCGTCCCGAAGGCCGGGCATTGATCCGGCTTCTTCACGCCTTGCAGCACCAGGCCGGCGATGCACTCGCCTGATTCTTCTGCGCCGCGCGCTGTCAGCCCAAAACGGCGTTCGGCGTCGAAGTCGGCATAGGCCGGGCGCAGTGCGTAGCCGCTATGTGGAATTTCGCCGATGCCGCGCCATGTGCGCGGGCCGATCTCGAACACTTCGTGGATCAGTTTCTGCGCCTGGGGGTTGCCCTCTCGCCGCACCACGCGCGTATACTGGTTTTCGACCTCGGCGCGGCCTTCTTCCAGTTGTCGCACGCACATGTAGACGCCCTGCAAGATGTCCAGCGGTTCGAAGCCGGTCACCACAATCGGCGTGTGATAACGCTGCGCGATCGGCTCGTACTCGGTGTAGCCCATCACGGCGCACACGTGGCCGGCAGCCAGGAACCCCTGCACCTGGTTCTGCGGCGCGGACAAAATGGCTTCCATCGCCGGGGGCACCAACACGTGCGACACCAGCATGGAGAAGTTGGCGATGCCCTGTTGCCGGGCGGCATAAACGGCCATGGCATTGGCCGGCGCGGTCGTCTCGAACCCGACGGCGAAAAAGACGACTTGCCTGGCCGGGTTGTCGCGCGCGATCTTCAGGCAGTCGGTTGGCGAGTAGACGATGCGCACATCCGCCCCGGCTGCTTTGGCAGACAGCAAATCTCTGCGCGTGCCCGGCACGCGCAGCATATCGCCGAACGAGCACAAAATCGTGTCCGGTCGCGCAGCGATCTCAATCGCTTTGTCGATCAGATCGACCGGCGTCACGCACACCGGGCAGCCTGGCCCATGCACCAGCGTCAGGCTGGCCGGCAGCAACTCGTCGATGCCGAATTTGACGATCGCATGCGTCTGTCCGCCGCAGATCTCCATGATTGTCCAGGGCTGCGTGGTGATGCGGGCGATGGCCTGCGCGTATTGGCGCGCCGTCTCTGCGTCGCGATACTCGTCCAGGTACTTCATTGTGATTCCGGCGCAGAAGCGGGCCGGCCTGCCCTGTCTTCCAACTCGGCCAGCTCGCCCATCTCTTTGAGATATTCGAACACCTGGTTGGCTTCGGTTTCGTCGATGGTGTTGAGGGCAAAGCCGACATGCACGATCACATAGTCATCCACTTTGGCGTCTGGCACGTAGGCCAGGTTCACATCCTTGACGATGCCGCCAAAGTTGACTTTGGCCATTCGCATCAGGGGGTCGTCGCCGCTAATGCTCACAATCCGTCCTGGAACAGCCAGACACATTTGGCATCACTCCTTTGCAGAGCACAGATCGCAGATTGCAGACTACAGATTACAGATTACAGATTACAGACCTAGCCACCTGACAGATTTCCACTGCGTCCGCTCACCGGCTTTGTCCCATCGTGGCGCGAGGATGCGGCGCGAGGATGCGGCGCGAGGATGCGGCGCGAGGATGCGGCGCGAGGATGCGGCGCGAGAGCGGCGCCAGAGCGGCGCCAGAGCGGATTGCCATTGGCCTCGTCGATTACAGATTGCGGATGGTTGGCTGTGCATGGTCGATCTGCCATGTTGGGCCGGCGCTTTTTGCAGGCGCACTGCACGCGGCAGGCTGTAAGTGTACACGACGCGCCCAGCGCCCGATCGTCTCTCGTCTGTCATCTGCCATCTGTCATCTGCCGTCTGCCGTCTGCCATCTGTTGTCTGCCATCTGTTGTCTGTCATCTGCCGTGTGCCAACGCGCCGCCGCCGCCTGCCCCAGCGCAATGCCGCCATCGTTGGGCGGCACGCGCTGATGCCAGTATGGCCGGAATCCCTCGTCGCGCAGGCGCTGAACGACGCGCTCGAGCAGATAGCAGTTTTGGAAGCAGCCGCCGGTCAACACGACGCGCGGTTCATTGACCCGGCGCGCCACGGCAATCACCATCTCTGCAAGGGCATTGTGAAAGCGCGCCGCCAGCACACTCAACTGACGATCGCCGATTGATGCTTGACGATTGAGCGCGCGTGTGTCGTCGATGACGGCCTGGATCAGCGGCGCCCAGTCGATCTGGATTCTCGATGCTGCATTTTGGGTTTTCGATTGAGCGTCGTCGAATCTAGAATTCGCAATCCCCCAATCCAAAATCGAAAAGGGGTACGCTTCATCGGTGTGCAGATCGTCGATGGCGAATTCCAGCGCCATGGCGGCCTGGCCCTCGTAATTGAGGTGTTGGCGCAGGCCGGCCAGCGACGCAACCGCGTCGAACAGCCGGCCGGCGCTGGTGGTCAGCGGCGCGTTCAGATGCTGCTTCAGCGTCTGCCGCAGCAGCGCGCGCTCGGCCGGCGCGAAGGCGGCCACCGGCGGCAAGTCCGTCATCTGCCAGACCGCATCGCCGAACATCTCGAACAGCACGCCCAGCGCCACACGGCGCGGTTCTTTAACCGCCAGATCGCCGCCGGGCAGGCGGAACGGTCGCAAATGGCCGACCCGCTCGAACAACAAGCCGGCCTGGGCATCTATGCCCGTCGGCATGACGCGCAGAAACTCGCCGCCCCAAATCGTTCCGTCCAGCCCGTAGCCTGTGCCATCCCACGCCACGCCCAGCGCCGGGCCGTCCAGATCATTCTCGGCCATGCAGGCCGCCACATGCGCCAGATGATGCTGCACGCGCATTAGCGGCAGGCCGCGCTCTTGGGTGTAGGTCTCGGCAAAGTGCGTCGAAAGGTAGTCGGGGTGCAGGTCGCAGGCTACCACGTCGGGGGTGAATGCGTACAGCCGGCTCAGGCTGTCGATCACACGGCAAAACGCCTCGTAGGCTTGCGCCGTCTCTAGATCGCCGATGTGCTGGCTGATGAACACGTTGTCGCCGATGGCGAGGGCGATGGTGTTCTTCAGGTGCGCGCCCACGGCCAGAATGGATTTTGGATTGACGAGTGACGAGTGGCGAGTGGCGAGCGGTGAGCCGGCATCGGCGGCGACATCTCTGCTGTCTGTTGTCTGTTGTCTGTTGTCTGTCGTCTGACCAATCCGCACCGGCAACGGCGCGTAGCCGCGCGCCCGGCGCACCATCATCTCGCGCCCTGCCACGACACGCACGATGGAATCATCTACATGGCGGACGATAGGCCGGTCGTGAACCAGAAATAGGTCGGCGATGCCGGCCAGTCGCTGCAGCGCCTCATGTTCGTCGATGCAGATCGGCTCGTCAGACAGATTGCCGCTGGTTGCCACGACCGGGAAGCCCAGCTCGGCCATCAACAAGTGGTGCAGCGGGGTATAGGGCAGCATCACGCCGAGATATGGATTGGGCGGCGGCGCGACTGCCGGGGAGATGGCGCCGGCGCTGTCTGCGCGCCGGCGCAGCAGGACGATGGGTGACTCGGCAGAACGCAACAGCCGCGCCTCCAACGCGTTGACATGACACAGCGCCTCGACATGGCGCAGCGCGCCGGCTTCCGGGCCATGCGCCCAGGGAAGCATCAGTGCAAAGGGCTTTTCTTCGCGCTGTTTGCGCCGGCGCAACACGCGCACGGCGTCGTCGTTGCGCGCATCCACGATCAGATGAAATCCTCCCAGTCCCTTGGCCGCCACAATGCGCCCCTCGCGGATCGCTTCGGCTGCGCTTCGCAGCGCCTGATCCTGGCTGCCGACTGTATGGCCGTTCGCATCCCACAGTTCAAGGCGCGGCCCGCACACGGGGCAGGCGTTGGGCTGGGCGTGGAAACGGCGATCGCGCGGGTCGTTGTATTCGGCCTGGCAGGCCGGGCACATCTGGAAAATGCGCATCGCTGTGTTGGGACGGTCGTAGGGCAGCGCCTCGATGATGCTGTAACGCGGCCCACAGTTCGTGCAATTGGTGAAGGGGTAGCCAAAGCGCCGATTGGCGGGATCAAAAATCTCGCGCCGGCAATCTGGGCAGGTCGCCAGGTCTGGCAGCACCAGCGCTGTTTTGTGGCCGGCATCCTCGCTGTGCCGGATCTCGAAGGTTGTGAAGCCGGCTGCATCCAGGCGCGCAGCCTCCAGGCTTTGGATGATGGCATGCGGCGGCTTCTCCGGCTCGATGCGCAGCAGAAAGGCGTCCAGTTCAGCTTGGCTGCCCTCTACTTCGATGAACACCCCTTGCGCGTTGTTGATGACCCAGCCGGTCAGCCCCATTTCGGTGGCCAGGCGGTAAATAAAAGGTCTGAAGCCAACACCTTGTACGGCGCCGCGGATTACTATGCGCAGGCGCATCACCTGTTCCGCTTGCATCGGCGTGATGATACCCGATGCCCTCTGCATAGCGCCGGCAAAAGCGCCAAAGCGGAGGGGCCGCTGCTTCTCGCCGACCACTTTGACCAGATCAACGCAGCGCTGCGCGAGCACATGCAGATCCAAAAGCTGTCTGCGGCGTATGTCTGGGCGGCCATCAATCATCGCGCTCCAGCAGCGCGCGAGTGCGTATGTCAAACGCGATGAGCGCACTCTGCCGGCGCCGATCTGCTATCTCCAGCGCGTTGGCAGCGTTGGTCGGGCCGGCAGTGCGAGGGCGGAACGGTCAACTCTGTCATCAAAGAGAAGTTTGGTGATGCTGTTCATGCAGTGAGGGTCGCCTGTCAAAACCGTGAGGGTTGAGTCAAGTCTGATGTCTACAATGCGCATCATTAAGCGTATGCTTGTGGCTATAGGTTTTCAAATTTTCAAAAAGAGAAGTTGACAAGTTTCTACCCTACAGATACCATGCTTATTCTGGCGAACCTTGGCGAAGCGCATCGCGCTGCATCCGGTCGTTTCTTTAACCCATCTAGGGCATGAGAATTGACTGCAATTGAATGCAACTGAATAATGAAGGAGGTAGAGGCTATGAGGGTCATGCTTCGCATTGCATCGTGGATTGACGCGATCACCAACCGATTGAGCATGCTGATCAGCGTCGTAGTCATCCTGGCCGTGATTGCCGGGTTTTTGAACGCAGCGCTGCGCTATCTGGGCCAGGGCTTACAGCGCACGCTGATCTCCAATGAGCTGATCCAGTTGCAGTGGTATCTATTCTCACTGCTCTTCCTGATCGGTTTTCCCTATTTGCTCAAACACAACGTGAACGTGCGAGTGGACTTCTTCTATTCGCGCTGGGGTGCAAAGCCGCGCGCGGTCGTCGATCTGCTCGGCACGCTGCTCTTCCTCATCCCGTTCTGCGTACTGGCGATCTACGTCAGCGTGGGGCCGGTATTGATGTCGTGGGGACGCCTGCCGGATGGAAGCTGGGGGACCTGGGAGGTATCGAGCGACGCCGGAGGATTGCCGCTGGCGCCGCTGAAATCGCTGATCATCGTGGGCTTCTTTGGGCTGCTGGTGCAGGCCATTGCGCAAGTTTTCAAATATGCCGCCGTCCTGCTCGGCTACCAAGAAGCCAACCAATCTGTGATGGTCGTCCAGACCGAACAGGCTGAGGCTGAAACGATAGTGCGCGAGATGCGAGAGGAGTTGAGGCAAGAAAAGCCGGCAGGGCAACAATCAGGGCAACAATAACGAGGTTCACACATGGAAGAAGCGTTCAACCCACAATGGCTTGGCATTCTCATGTTCGTCGGCTTCTTCTTCTTGTTGCTGACGGGCTACCCGGTGGCCTTCTCCTTTGCCGGCGTCTCCATCGTGTTTGGGCTGATCGGCCTGGCGATGGGCGCGTTCGACTTGAATTTGCTGCTGTCGCTGCCGAATAGCTGGTTCGGCATCATGAGCGATAGCACACTGCTGGCGATCCCCTTTTTCATCTTCATGGGCGCTATCCTGGAAAAGTCGGGGCTGGCGGAGGAGCTGCTCGAAACGGTCGGCCAGTTGATGGGGTCGCTGAAGGGTGGCATCGCGCTGGCGGTGGTGGTAGTGGGGGCCTTGCTGGCGGCCACCACCGGCGTCGTGGCGGCCACCATCATCGCCATGGGGCTGATCTCGTTGCCCACCATGCTGAAGTACGGCTACAACAAAGAGCTGGCCACCGGCGTGATTGTCGCCTCCGGCACTATGGCGCAGATGATCCCGCCTAGCATTGTGCTGGTGCTGCTCAGCGACCAGTTCGGGCTGTCCATTGGCGATTTGTTCGCCGGGGCGCTGGTACCCGGCCTGTTGTTGGCTGCGTCTTACGCCATCTATGCGCTGGTGGTTGCCTACGTCCGTCCAGGCAGTGCGCCGGCGCTTCCGCCAGAGGCGCGCACGCTGAGTGGTCGCCCCCTGCTTCTACGCACGCTCCGCGCGTTCGTCCCGCCGGTGGTGCTCATTCTGGTGGTGCTCGGCACCATCTTTGCGGGCCTGGCCACTCCCAGCGAAGCCGGGGCTTTCGGCGCCATCGGCGCTTCTGTCCTGGCTGTGGCCAATCGCCGGATGAGCCGCAAGGTCATCACCAATGCCGCTTTGTCCACGGCCAAAACCACGGGCCTGGTGCTGATGATCCTTTTTGCATCCACCTTGTTCACCAAAGTGCTCTTTGCGCTGGGCACCGATCTGTTAATCGAAGAATGGTTGACCAACCTCCCCGGCGGGTTCTGGACGTTCATCATCGTTGCGAACATCGCCATCTTCCTGCTGGGCATCTTCCTGGAATTCACCGAGATCACCTACATCGCTATGCCGCTGCTGGTGCCGGCGGCCGAGAGAGTGCTGGATATGTTCAACGCAACAGGCGCTTTCTCGAATGAGGGCTACACCATGGTGTGGTTTGCAATCGTGGTTGCCATCAATCTGCAAACAGCTTTCATCTCGCCGCCGGTGGGCTTTTCGCTCTTTTACATGCAGAGTGTGGCGCCGAAAGAGGTGACAACCGTCCAGATCCACCGCAGCGCGATCCCTTTCATGATTATCCAACTTGCGGTGCTGGCCATCGTGATCGCTTTCCCGGAGACGGTCAACGCGCTGGTGCGATTGTCGTTTAGATAGCTGCGGAGTCTAAAACGCTGACGGGCAGGAGATGAATCCTGCCCGTCAGCGTTTTCACGTGCACTCGTGTGGCGCTTATGATGCGCCAAACAGGAAGCCCTCAATGGCGTATTCGTTCAGTCCAAACCACTTGTCTGTTTCGGCTTTGAACTTCTTCCAGTTTTCATAAACGCGCTTGAAATCAGCGTCTTTACTGGCATACTCGTCGTACAGCGCCAAGGCAGCTTTCTGGGCCGCAGCCATGATCTCGGTGCTATATTTGCTCACCTGCACTTTCTGCTCGATCAGCTTGGCCAGCGCAGCGGCGTTACGCGCATCGTAACGCGCGACCATGTTTTGATTGGCCTCTGCCGCAGCACTCTTGATTGCCTCCTGATAAGCCTTGGGCAGCTTGTTCCATTCATTGAGATTCACTTCGATCTCCAGCGAGGGCGCCGGCTCCCACCAGCCGGGATAGTAATAGAACTTAGCCACCTTGAAGAATCCCAGCTTTTCATCGTCATAGGGGCCAACCCACTCTGCGGCGTCCACTGTACCGGTCTGCAGCGCCTGGAAGATCTCGCCGCCCGGCAACGTCTGCACGGTCACTCCCAGCCGTTTCATCACCTCGCCGCCCAGGCCGGGGATGCGCATCTTCAACCCTTGCAGGTCTTTGACCGTCTTCACTTCCTTGCGGAACCAACCGCCCATCTGGGCGCCGGTGTTGCCGGCCGGCCACTGAATCACGTTGAAGCGCTTGGCATACACCTCCTGGAGCAGCTTGAGGCCCCCACCTTCGTAAAGCCAGGCGTTCTGCTGCCGTAAGGTCATGCCGAAGGGCAGGGCAGCGCCAAACGCCGTGACCGGGCTCTTGCCGATGTAGTAGTACGATGCCGTGTGCCCGATGGGCACCGCGCCCTGCGAGACCACGTCAAGAATGTCGGTGCCGCGCGAAAGCTTGCCGGCCGGGTTAGGCGTAATCTGAAAGCGCCCGTCTGTCAGGGCCGCAACGCGCTCGGCAAAATATTCTGCTGCGCCGTAGATGGTGTCGAGCGACACCGGCCAACTGGTGGCCATCTGCCAGCGTATCCTCTGCGTCTGAGCATGCACGATGGTTGGGACGGCAAAGGCGGTCGAGGCTGCACCTACGGCTGCTGTTCCCTTAGCGGCGACAGAAAGAAATTTACGACGTTTCACTGAAGCACCTCCTAGAAGTTAGCAATATGCAGACGCTCAAAGCGCTAGATGTTTTAGCATCGAAATGATGATGTGTCAAGTTTGTTCGCCGCTGACAGGCTAGGGCTAATGTATCTAAAAGTCTAAGTTTCCGATAATGCTAGTCGTTCTTCATTTAATGTGCCATGTGTTCGGGCGCGTCTGTTTGGCGTGCTGACAAGCTGTGCTATGTGTGGCTACTGCGAGCTTGGCAAGTGTCAGATGCCGTCTTAAGTCAGATAGGCGTTAGCCCGGAGTGCTCAACAAGGCGCTCTCCCTGTTGCGTTTGATGGTGGCCTGGGCTAAACCAAGCCCCAGTATCTGCGCCAGTCGTGCGCGCGATCCCTACAGGCGCTCGAAGACTACGAAGCGATACGTCACTAGGCCGGCTTTCAGGCATTGTTGCAACGCCAGGCTGCCCACTGTGCTGCGCCAATAGGCCCACGGCAACCAGGCTGCGCTGCCCAGCCCGATCAGCGCATGCATAAGCCGGCTAGGCCAATTCAATAAGCGCAAGTCTGGCGTAAGGTCGCGGTCGCTCACAACCGAGAATCCATGCCGGCCGGCCATTTGCGTCACCTGTGTTACAGACGATAGGCCCGGCGCGTGCCAGCCGGCCTGAAAAGCCCCCACCCACCGCCGTTCATTGGCTGTAAGCGCCTTCGAGACGCCGCGCGCAGACAGAAAATCGTCGCACAGCGCCAGCCGTCCGCCGGCCCGTATGAGGCGCGCGACCTGCTCAAAGTAGCGCTCTGGCGCCGGCGCGTGGATGAAAGCCTCGATGGAAAAGACGACATCCGCCGGTGGCAGGTCGGGCAATGCCAGAAAATCGGCTTCAATAAAGCGGCAGCGATCGCCCAGACCGAGCCGGGCGGCGTGTTCACGGGCCAACCGGACTTGCAGCGGGCTGATGGTGACGCCGGTGGCGCGCAACACATCGTCCAACTGGGACGCCAGGTAGAACAGGCTGCCGCCCACGCCGCATCCCAGATCGACGATATGCAGCCCTTCACCTGGCCGGCGCAGGCGCGCGATCTCTTCCAGCACCAGCCGGCTGGAATAGTTCAGCGCCTGCTCGATTGTGCTCACGCCTGCGGCCCACACCGCCCGACGAATGGCGCGCGCCCGGCCTCCTGCGCCCAGCGCGAGAAACAAGTGTGTGTTGCGTTCGTAGTAGGTGCGAATGTCCGAGGTCTTCACCGTGCAGGCGCTTTTACCATCCTTCAGCTTCCTCGCGCGCGATGCGCGTCCAGCGGATCACACGCGCGGGGTCGTTGGCGATGGTGTGATTGTCTTTCATGATAATTTCGACCCGGCAGTCGTGACGGCGCAACTCGCCCAGTGCAGCGCGCAGGTTGGCGCGAATGCGCGCTTCGTCAAAAGTGGGCATGGCCAGATCAGCCGGATTCGGCTTATAGGAGAAGATGTAGCGCGGGCCAAGCTGCTCGGCCATTACCGGCACATTGGCCCATGGCGACATCGACACCCGTCGCAGGCGAGGCGTTTTCTTGACCACCCGCCAGCGCGTATCCAGCGCCTCGCAGCATCCGTAGCAGTTCAGGCCGAAACGCTCCAGGATCGGCAATTGGTACTGAAACACAAACTCCTCGAACATGGCCGGCGATACGCCTACCGTCTCCTGGCTTTCGGCGAAGCCCCACAGATCAATTGTGCGAGGGCGCTCGGCGAAGTCAGGCTGAGGCAACTCGTGTGTCCAGCCAAAGCCGCCTGATCCGACATAGGTGCCGTCGTTGTTCAAGCTCAGCAGGCCGTGCCCCTCCAGAAAATCCAGCCGCGCCAGTGTGCCATCGCGCAGAAAAGCCATCAGGCGATGGATTAATTGCGGCTGGTCGATCATGTCCATCAGGAACTGTTGTAGCCCGCGCAGGAAAACTGCCGTCTGGGTCAGCCCCAGCGTCCACCACCAGCTCGACTTCAGCCGCACTGCAAGAATGTCGCCCAGTGTGTCGCCGGCCAGTTCCAGGACGCGCCTGGTTGCGGCGTGGTCGATCTCGATATGTGGAAAGCGCAGCTTGTTGAGGTCGGCCCAGGTCTTGATCGGCGCATCCCAAACATACGAGCCGCCGTGTTCGCCGCCGATTTTGGTCTCGTGGAGGCCCCAATCGCTTTCGACATACACATGACCGATGTTGAAATACGCCTCGATCACGCGGTCATCCTGCATGTCGCAGCCCCAGAAGATTTCCTTGCGCAGGCGCATTTCCCACTCGCGGGCCAGCGCGCCTTCACATCGGAGATCGTTGGCGGTGATGATTTCGTTCCAGCCGTTTTCAGGATCGCAGAACACCAGCGGGCGTGTAGGCAGCAGCGCGTTGTGGGCGTACCACAGGTCGCGTTTATCTTGCTCGATGGGCCGCGCAGCCAGTTCTGCCACGCGCCGCGCCAGGTCGCGCAAGATCGCGCGATCGGGGGCGCTGAGGGTTGCTTCGCCGGCCGGCTGGCCGGTGGCGCTGAGGCTCGCAACAGTCTCGTCTGAACGCATGGCTTCCTCCTGCTCATTTTCATTGATATGGTACACCTGGGCGCCTACGTTGTGCGCCTATTCAAAGTAAACGGGACTCCCAGCCTCGCCGGGAGTCCCGTTATCATCTTGCGCCTGGCAGAAACTACCTGCAACTACAGCTTTACGCCGGTTGGATCTGGCCGCCACGATTCGAGCGACTTCATGTAGTTTGCCCGCTCGAAAGCTGCCGGCTGGGCCACGTTGATCTGGCTCACGCTGCCTTGCATCTGCTTGACCGATTCGTATTCGTGTGCTTCCATCCACTGTTTGAGCTCTGCCACGAGTTCGCCGATGCGGCCGGGGCCATGCTGAAGCAACGCGGAGGCCAGCATGGCTACTTTCGCGCCGGCCATCATGCTTTTCAAGATATCGTGCGTGGTATGCACGCCGTTGGTGACGGCAAAGTCCACCGGCACGCGTCCATACAAAATCGCCACCCAGCGCAATCCCAGCAGCAAGTCAGTTGAAGTGCTCAGAATATGCTGCGGCACCACTTCCAGCGCTTCGGGGTCGATGTCGGGCTGGTAGAAGCGATTGAACAACACCAGGGCATCTGCCCCGGCATCGGCCAGTTTGCGCATCATGTTGCCGGTGGCGCTGAAGAACGGGCCGATCTTCACTGCAACCGGGATGGACACACTCTTCTTCACGTCGCGCACCACGTCGAGATACATCTGCTCGATCTCAGCGCCCTCGCGCCCGATGTCGGTGGCGATATAGTACACGTTCAGTTCCAGCCCGGCTGCGCCGGCCTGCTCGATTTTCTTGGCGTAGCTGACCCAGCCGCCGCTGGATACGCCGTTGAGGCTGCCGATGATCGGGACGCCGGCTGTCTCGCTGGCCTTGCGCACCAGTTCCAGATAGGCGTCCGGCCCGATGTTGTAATGCTTCAGATCGGGGAAGTACGTCATCGCTTCGGGCGAGCTGTAAGAACCATAGTTCAGGTAGTGATCGAGGATCAGCGATTCGGCGTTGATCTGCTCCTCGAACAACGAATACATCACGATGGCCGGCGCGCCGGCGTCGACCAGGCGCTTGATGCTGTCAAGATTTTTCGACAGGGGCGAAGCGGCCGGCACGACCGGGTGCGCCAGTTTCAAACCCATGTAGGTGGTAGTCAGGTCCATTGGTGTCCTCATTAAAAGTGGGTCAGTCAGGTTGCTCGGGTTCATCGGGTTAGGCAGGTTGCTTGGCTTCGAGAGGTTGGTTGGGTTGACTGCCCGTCCACACAGTCGGCCTGC
This sequence comes from Candidatus Roseilinea mizusawaensis, assembly GCA_016841965.1. Lineage (GTDB taxonomy): Bacteria > Chloroflexota > Anaerolineae > J036 > Brachytrichaceae > Roseilinea > Roseilinea mizusawaensis. Next base: position 31,010 of record JAEANN010000017.1, read on the forward strand.
TCAACCTTGCGAACGTTACTGACCTTGACAACCTGAGAACCTCATCAACCTTAACCCTTCGCCATCCTTTCCAACTGCGCCCAGCGTTCGTTGACGAGCTTCTGCGCCTCGGTCATCAGCGCCTCAGCCGCAGCCGGGTTGCTTTGCGCCAGCATGCGATAGCGCGTCTCGGTGTAGGCATAGTCCTTCAGCGCCAGTTTGGGCGCGCCCGAATCGAGTTGGAACGGATTCTTGCCCTCGGCTTTCAGGCGCGGGTCATAGCGATACAGCGGCCAGTAGGCCGATTCCACCGCCAGCTTCTGCTGGGTCATGCCTTTGGTCATGTCGATGCCGTGGTTGATGCAGTGGCTGTAGGCGATGATGAGAGATGGCCCTGGATAAGACTCAGCTTCGATGAAGGCGCGCACCGTTTGCGCGTCGCTGGCGCCCATGGCAACCGAAGCGACATAGACATTGCCATAGCTCATCGCCATGCCGCCCAGGTCTTTCTTGAAGTTGGGCTTGCCGCCGGCCGCAAAGCGCGCTACGGCGCCCAGCGGGGTTGCCTTCGAAGCCTGGCCGCCGGTGTTCGAGTACACCTCGGTGTCGAGCACCAGCACGTTTACATCTGCGCCGCTGGCCAGCACATGATCAAGACCGCCATAGCCGATGTCGTAGGCCCAGCCGTCGCCGCCGATGATCCACACGCTGCGCTTGACCAGGGTGTCGGCAACGTTCAGCAGGTCGCGCATTGCAGACGTTGGATTGGGTGCGGCGGCCAGCTTGGCCTTGAGGGCTGCAACACGCTCGCGCTGAGCGGCGATGCCGGCCTCGTCGGCCTGATTCGCGCTCAGGATGTCCTCGGCCAATTGCGCGCCGATCACTTCTTTCAGCCGCGCCACCAGTTCGCGGGCATACTGATTTTGCTTGTCGATCGCCAGGCGGAAGCCCAGACCGAACTCGGCGTTGTCCTCGAACAGCGAGTTGCTCCAGGCCGGCCCGCGCCCCGCCTTGTTGTAAGCCCAGGGGGTAGTGGGCAGGTTGCCGCCATAGATGGACGAACAGCCGGTGGCGTTGGCGACCAGCATGCGGTCGCCGAACAACTGGGTTGCCAGCTTGATGTAGGGCGTTTCGCCGCAGCCGGCGCAGGCGCCGGAGAACTCGAACAACGGTTCTAACAACTGAATGTTTTTGACGGTGGTGTATTTGAGGCCGTCGTAGCGCGGCGGTTCGGGCAGGCTGAGGAAGAAATCCCAGTTGGCGCGCTCGGTTTCCCGCAGCGGCAACTGGGGCGCCATGTTGATGGCCTTGCGGCCGGCGGCGCTTTTATCTTTGGCCGGGCAGACTTCCACGCACAGCGCGCAGCCGGTGCAGTCCTCGACGGCCACCTGGATGGTGTACTTTTTGCCCGGCAGTTCTTTGAACTTCGCGTCGGTGGACTTGAACGTGGCGGGTGCGTTTGCCAGTTCTGCTGCGTCGTATACCTTGCCCCGAATCACAGCGTGCGGGCAGACCAGCACGCACTTGCCACACTGGATGCACAGGTTTGGCTCCCACACCGGCACTTCCAGCGCGATGTTGCGCTTTTCCCAGCGCGTGGTGCCCGAAGGATAGGTGCCATCTGCGGGAATCTTGCTTACCGGCAACAGATTGCCCTGGTTGGCGATGATCGCTGCGGTGACGTCTTGCACGAAAGCAGGCGCGCCGGCTGCCACCGGCGGAGCCATCTCGATCGCGCTGGTCACCGTGGCCGGTACCCTTACCTCGTACAGGTGGTCCAGCGCGGCATCTACCGCAGCAAAGTTCTTCAGCACCACTGCTTCGCCGCGTTTGCCATAGGTCTTGCGAATCGACTCTTTGATTTGTGCGATGGCTTCATCGCGTGGCAGCACGCCGCTGATGGCGAAGAAGCATGCCTGCATCGTGGTGTTGATGCGGTTGCCCATGCCTGTTTCGCGCGCCACGGAGTAGGCGTCGATCACGTAGAACTTGATTTTTTTGTCGATGATCTGCTGCTGCAGCCGGCGCGGCAGGTGATCCCACACCTCATCCGGCCCATACAGGCTGTTTAGCAGGAACGTCGCGCCGTCGGCAGCCTTCTCCAGCACGTCGTATTTCTCGACGAACCCGAACTGGTGCACCGCGATGAAGTTGGCTTTCTGGATCAGGTACGGGCTGCGAATGGGGCGCGGCCCAAAGCGCAAGTTCGACAGCGTCAGTGTGCCGGATTTCTTTGAGTCGTAGAAATAGTAGCCTTGTGCGTAATAGGGCGTCTGTTCGCCGATGATCTTGATCGAGTTCTTGTTGGCGCCCACCGTGCCGTCGGCGCCCAGACCATAGAACAGCGCGCGCACCACATCGTCCGGCTCGATGTTGAAGTCCGGGTCGTAATCGATGCTGGTGAAAGACACATCGTCGACGATGCCGACGGTGAAGTGGTTCTTCGGCTGTGGTTTGGCGGCTTCATCGAACACGGCTTTGACCATCGCCGGCGTGAATTCCTTGCTGGCCAGGCCATAGCGCCCGCCGATGATCTTCGGCATCTGGGCGAAGGGCGTTGCGCGGTTGGCGTAGGCTTCCATGATGGCGGTGACCACATCCTGATAGAGCGGCTCGCCGGCGCTGCCCGGCTCTTTGCAGCGGTCGAGCGCCACGATCACTTTGGCGCTGGCCGGCAGCGCGTCGATCAGGTGTTGCGCTGAGAAGGGCCGGTATAGGCGCACTTTTACCAGACCCACTTTGTACCCATGATTGTTCAGATAGTCGATCGTTTCATGGGCGGCTTCGGCGCCCGAACCCATCATCACCATCACGCGATCGGCATCGGGCGCGCCCACGTACTCGAACAGCTTGTACTGGCGCCCGGTGAGGCCGGCGAATTTGTCCATCGCCTTCTGCACGATGCCGGGCGCCTTCTCGTAGAACGGGTTGACCGTCTCGCGGCCCTGGAAGTACACATCGGGGTTCTGCGCTGTGCCGCGAATGAATGGGTGGTCGGGCGACAGGGCGCGCTGGCGATGCGCCGCCACCATCTCATCGGGGATCATGGCCCGGATGTCTTCGTCCAGAAGTGCTTCGATCTTCATCTCCTCGTGCGAGGTGCGGAAGCCGTCGAAGGCGTGGATGAACGGCACGCGGGCTTCGAGTGTGGCGGCTTGCGCGATCAGGGCAAAATCCATTACCTCTTGCACCGAGTTGGAGAACAGCATGGCCCAGCCGGTGGCGCGGGTAGACATCACATCGGAGTGGTCGCCGTAGATCGACAGGCCCTGCGCGGCGATAGCGCGCGCGGCGATGTGGAAGACCGTGCTGGTCAGCTCGCCGGCGATCTTGTACATGTTGGGGATCATCAGCAGCAGCCCCTGGCTGGCCGTGAAGGTGCAAGCCAGCGCGCCGCCCTGTAGCGCGCCATGAATAGCCCCGGCAGCGCCGCCTTCCGACTGCATCTCCTTGACCAGCGGCACGCTGCCCCAAATGTTGCGTTTACCTTCGGAGGCCCACTGGTCGGCCCATTCGCCCATGTTCGACGATGGGGTGATCGGGTAGATCGCGATGACCTCATTCGTCCTGTAGGCCACGTAAGCGGCTGCTTCGTTGCCATCGATCGTGACAAGGGGTCGTTCTTTCATCTCAACAGAATCTCCTGTGCATGGCCTACGCAGGACGCGATGAACCGCTGTGTGTCGGATCGTCAATCGTCATACATCGCCGCGCAGCGCCGCTCATCGCGACCGAGTGTCGGAAACAAGCCTGTGGGAATCAGGCCATGTCGCGGATTCGATCCGTGGTGGCTCCCTTCCGCATCTGCGGCTCAACGCGCCCTGCGAAGGATGAATTGAGTTTTCAACCTCACTGCACCGGCCGGCGTTCAGCAGACAACGCAACAGGCTGCGACGAGGCAGTCTGGGCCGGTGTCTGCAAGTATTATGAGCCGGCGCATGCTTTGTGCAAGTGAGATTTGGCTGCGCTGTGGTGTGAAGGAGGTCATGGTTTGGTGTGATTGGCCGGCCACAGCGTTGCCAGGTAGATCGCATACAACATCGGCTTCCCGAACCGATCTAACCCGAAGGTTGCCGCATCGCCGGTCAGTTGGGCGGTCTGACTCAGATCGTGCGTGCTCAGCGCCCAGTTCACCAGCGTCACCGTCAACAACACATAACCCAGGTACAGAAAGATGCGTCCGGCGCGCGGCAACCCCGGCGAACTGACATTGGCCCATGATCCGGCGGTCAGAGCATCCCAGATCAGGCCGAATGCGATAAACCCGACGCCGGCAAATCCGAAAAGTGGCGTGAAACGATTGTTGATAAAGGCTGTCTGTCGCAGGAGTCCGCTTACCAGCACAACCATCAGCAGCGCTGCTGCGCGGGCCGGCGTCAATTCTCGGCGGATCAACCATACCAGTGCCACGACGCTAAAAATGATCGTCCACCAGAAATCTGTGTAGGTCGGCCCGTACCAGGTCAGTAAGCTCAGTGGCCGGCCGATGTCGGCCATCTCGATCCACAGCGCCATCAGACCAAATCCGCACAGATAGACCGCCAGCGCCTGCCGCCCGCGTCTGGCCTGCGTGATGCCGGCGAGAACCACCAGCCCGAAGAACACGACCCGCCACACCGGCGTGTACTGGTTGTTCAGGAAGTCGGCATAGGCGCTGGCAGCCAGTTCCGCCATGGCCGAAACCTGCCCATCTGCGAAGTTGGCGATGAATGCCATCACCAGATTCAGCATGACAAAGATGTAGAGCTGCACCAGCGTATAGCCGATGATCAGAGGCAGGGCCGCCTTATCGGCAGCATTCAGCACATGCTCAGAGGACAGCGGTTCTGATTGCGTGGCGCGGGTTGCAAGCCGCCGCACTGTCCACCACGCAAGGCCAATGCAGGCCGGCACGCCGAATGCACCCACAAAAGCCCACACTTCCTGCCCGGGCGCACGCAAGAATGTCTCGAGCGCGGTCGTCACGACGTTGTGGAGACGCAACCCTAGCGCGATTGCCATCACCCCCAACAGTGCGATGCGAGGCAGCCGATCCTGGGCGATCCTGACCACCCAACCGGCTGTGACGTAGGTGAAGTTGGCCATCGACAGCCCAATCAACAACAGCAAGGGCAAGACGAGCGAGGACAGCGTCTGCACGTGGCCGTTGACTTTGGATACCAGCAACGGCGTGCCGCTGATTTGCCAGTCGGCCAATCCCTGCGCCTGGGGAAACAGAAAGGTGAGCGAAACCAGGCCCAGCAACACAGAAAACTCGACGCCCAATCGGGGGCGCCGTCGTTGTCTGACCAGAAAGAAGACGATCACGCCGGCCAGTGCCACAAGCCCGCCCCAGGGGCTACCCCAGCCGGCTGTAGCGCCGATCCATGTCATGCTGACCATCACGAACAGGCTCACGACACCCAGCCGGATAGCCCAATGGCTGTGCAACGCCCCGGCCAGCGCGAAACTCCAGGCCATTGCCAGCAGGAACAAAGTGGCCGGCAGCAGCGACAATGGCGCCAGCGTGCCGCGTCCGGCCAGGCTGTTAGTCAATGGAACGAGATCGGCCGACGCGCGCCAGAAATCGTTGAACAGCAACAGCCCGATCATCAGAACCATCAACGCAAAGCCGAGCAGGATCAACCCGCGTGTGACGCGCGACAGGCCGCGCAGATCGATCAGGCCGGCCTTCAAGTCTGCCCACACGAAGTCGCGCAGCGCGCCGAACGTTAGCGCCCAGATCAAGCCGAGCAGGGCTGCCGGCGTGAGCGAGGTCGGTTTCAGCCGGCGCAAGGGATTGCTCATGGCCCCAGCCTCCACAGGATCGCTTTGGCGTTCACCGCCCAGATGGCGCCACCGCCGACTGTTGGCCCATAGATGAAGTCATAGCGATTGCCTGTCTCGGCAATCCCCACCCGTTCGGAAGTTGCCCAGTGACGCACCTGCCGGCCGGCCTGGTCGAATAGCCGGAATGTGCCGCCTTCGTCGATTGCCAGGATCGATTGCCCCACCACAAGCGGCGCGCCCGAGTAGCGGTGCGCCGGGTCTTGCCACAGCCGGCGTCCGTCGTCGGCGGCCAAGCTCGTGAGCCGGCCTGCCTCATCAACCACCACCACAAAGCCGTCGCCTTTGGCTGGCGCGTAGCGCACGCCTGCCCCAATGCGAGTGACCCATCGCTCCGCGCCGCTGGCAGCTTCTAGCGCAACCAGCGCGCCGGCGTTGCTGGCTGCATAGGCCACATCGCCCGCGACCACAATCGGCGCTTCAATTGCTCCGTCGGCCGCGTAGTCCCAGTTCAGCGCGCCGGTCGCTATGTCATAGGCGTACACAGCCCCATCGTCTGAACCGATCAACGCCAGATCGCCGGCAATCGCCGGCGATGACACAACCGCTGCTCCGGTTTCGGCCTGCCACAGCAGCGCGCCGGTGTCTGCGTTCAGGGCATATACGTGGCGATCCTCGCTGCCGAAGAGGACGATATCGCCGGCTACTGCCGGGCGCGTGGCCACGTTGTCGCCGACGGCAAACGACCAGAGATATAAACCGCGCACATCGAGCGCGTACAACCGCTTGTCGGTTGCGCCAAAGTAAATGCGCCCGCGCGCTGGGTCGAAGGCCGGCGGGCTGAAGATGCTGCCGCCGGTGTGAAATCGCCACACCAGATGGCCTGTCTCGGTCACGGCGCTGAAAGCCAGCAGGTCGCCGTTGTAGGCTGCTGCCAGCACGATGGGCGGATCGATCGGCAGCCATACCGGCGGGATGGTGCTTTCGATCTCTACGCCGGTTAGATTTGCTCTGGCGAATACTGCCAGTCGCCACAGATCGGGCGCTGTTGCGGGCGCTGTTGCGGGCGCTTGTTGCGCGCCGTTGACCAGAAGCGCCGCCGGCGGAAACTGAGCCGTTGAGGGATTAGGTAAATAGCGCCGGATCAGCGCGCCAGAGGCATCATGCTCCTCTGTCTCAATCACGCCGGCGCCGGCGCACAACCACTCGGCAGACCTTGTTTCGATGGGGGGCGAACTTAGTAATGTCAATGTTGATTCAATGCGCAGGCAGTCATCGAATTCGCCCGCCTCTGTCTTGCGCGGCCCGGCTGCCACAACACGGCTCTCACTGCGGTAGCCTGTCGCGCCGACAATGACACCGTCGCTCTGCCATGATTTGTCCGGCCCCAGGTCAGGGGGATATGCCAAAATTGGCGGATCAAAGACCACATCTGTGGCCGTCTCTATGGTGTGAATGCCGATCAGAAACAGCCCGCGCGCTTCGCGCACATATACCGTCAGGGTCGTCGTGATCGTGCCATTCATGTCCATGAAGCGGTGGCGTACCTCACTCAACTGAATGCTGCGCAGCCAGCTCGTCGCATCGCCTGTCTTCGAGCCGTCGAGGGGGGCGTAGCGCGCCAGAACTGCTGCGCCTAGGGCAGGCTTCAGGTCGTAGGTCAGGCCGCGCAGGCTGGGCAGCAGGACGACGTTCTGGCTGTTCCAACCGACCAACACGCCGGCCGGGTCGTAGACGCCGGTCAGGCGCGAGTCGGCATCCATGGCAGGGACGTAGCGGTCAAGGGCGGGGCCGGCCATATCCGGCTGAGGCATCCAGGGCTGCGCGAAAGCAACACCCACTGCGGCCACACACACGAATATGGCCAACAGGCCGACCATGTCACGCAGGATATCCAGCCGCTTCGCTTGGTCGGGCGTCCTCATCGCGCCTGACTCCATTGCGCAATCGCGCACATGTGCAATCGCTCACACGTCACAGGGGCGACCAAGACCGGTCGCCCCTGTGATGGACACAACGCTGTCGCCGCCTACTCCGGCCCGAATGGCGCGGCCCAGGCCGGCGATTTATGCACGTGCACGACTGTCCACGCCCCATCACGCCGGATTAACACGCGGCTTTCGTTGTGCGTGCGATGCATGATGCCCTGGGGCGTCTTGCGCGTCACCATCAGGGTGTAACTGGCGATGGCGACGGCCAGGCTATCGCCGGCCAGGTCGCCGTACACTTGCAGACGCGGTTCAAGCAGATCAAAGCGCGTTTCATGACCTGCGGGCAGAACGGATTGGCTCACCAGAAACAGATGGAAATCCAGCCCATCCTGCCGGTGCGGTGTGATATACCACTCGTATAGCGAGAGGTCCGCGCTGGTGGTTGCGGCATAGGCGTCTGGATCGCCGGTAAAGATCGCTGTCAGATGCCGGCGCAAGGTGTCCCAGATTGGCTGCTGATCCGCGTCGCTCATCGGTGTTGCTCCTCTCATGCTCGCGAGACGGGCAACCGCTCTACTGCTTTTGCAGCTTGAGCTTTGCCTCCACGACTTCGGGCGTGTCGTCTGTCACTTCAAGATTGTCCTGTGTCACTTCCTTGTAGCCTCTGGCGCCCCAGCCCACGCTATAGGTCTTGCCGCGCTCCAGCAGTTCGGTCATCTCGAAGCGGCCCTGTCGGTCGGTTTTGACGGCTTCGAGCACTTCGTCCTCGCTGCCGGTGAAGTCGTCCCAGGTGATTCCAGATTGCAAGACCACGAACACTGCGCCGGAAATCGGTTTGCCGGTGTTTGCATCGACGATCGTGCCCACGATCTGCACGCCATCGCTCACCGGCCCATCCGGCTCGTCGGGGCCGGCTGGCGTTTCACCCATCGCTTCGGCGATCATCTCGCGGGCCAGATTGACGGGCCGCAGGGCGTTGATGAACCCGCCGATGGGGATGCAGGTGTCGGTCTCGTCGATTTGACCGTCGCCGTTGGTGTCCTGGATGCGCCGGCAGTCTGCGACGTTTGGCGCACTGGCCACGGCAGCCTGAGTGGGCACGCCCACAAGCTGGCCGGCCTCGTTCAACGCCGTGCCGCCGCTGTTGCCGCCGGAGATGGTCGCATCGGTCTTGATCCACGCGCGCCCCTCGATGCCTTCTTCGCTATCGAAGCCGCTGACGTTCCCGCGCGTGAACGTGATTGTGTTCCCGCCAATAGTGGGATAGCCATAGATGCGCAGCACATCTTCGATCTCGACGGTGTCAGAGTCGCCCGGTTCGATGAAAGGCAGGTCGAGCGAGTCTGGATCCACTGCTTCGCCGGACAAATCGCTGCTGATGCGCACCAACGCCAGGTCAATGTCTGGCAAAGCGTCCACCACATCAGCGATGAACATGGCCACCGGTGGCTGATCGGGTTGCCGGGTGAACAGCACCACCAGCTTGTCTTCCAGAACGGTGACATTCTTTTGGCGCTTCATGCGCTCGATCAGATCGCTGACATCGACGACATGGTAATTGGTGAGGATCAGGCCGTCAGAAGTGAGCACGGTTCCGCTGCCCCAGCCGAAGAAGCGCAATTCTTGCTTGCCTTTCTTGTTTTTCACCAGCGCCACCGGCCCCAGTTGCACCACAGCGCGCCACTGTGCTTTGGCAGATGGGCGTTGCTGGTTGCTACCCTGGCTCGCCGGCGCGGCCTGGGCCGTCCAGGCGCGCAATGGCGAGGCTGCGCCGCTGGTCAGCATTGCCACCAGCACCGCCAGCGCCACGCACGACATCTTGAAGAACGGATGAATCCTTCTCATGGCACCCTCGCTGATTCAACGAATGCCCGGAACCTCTGTTCGGTCAGGTCTCGATTCTCGCGCGCGGTGAGCAGACTGAACACGTACACCCGCTCGCCTTTGCGGGCCAGCAGGTCTTCGCCCAGCACAACAGCCGGGATGCCCTGCTGGAACAGGCTGGTCGGATCGTACACAAACACGAAACTCGCCGTAGCGCCGGGCAGACCCTTGATGGTCTGCCCGTTCTGGGTGTCGAGCAGTTTGAACGAGGACAGGTCGCGCCCACGATTGAGCGCCAGCGTATTCAGGGCGGTGGCAAGCGCGTCTTCGTCCCCGGCGTCGGCTGCGACCGGCAGCCAGCGCAGCTCGAAGGTGGTGGGGTATTCGGTTGCCAGGCTGTCGCTGACGCGAATCAGGCCGATCTCGGCGCTTGTCGCGTCCAGCCGCCACGCTTCGGGATACGCGATCGTCACGCCGGCGGGGTCGGCATATGATTTGACGCGCGCCTCGACAGCGTTGCGCCACAGCAGGCCGGCCAGAATGGCCACCAGTGTGACGATCACCGTCAGCAGGGCCGACATCTGATCGCGTGTGTTGATGCGGAACACGGGCGCATTGCGGGTTGTGGTGTGGGCGGACGAAGTCCGGGCGGACGGAGTCCGGGCGGACGGAGTCGGAGCGGACGGAGTCCGAGTTGTCATGGCGCGCCTCCTACTGTTGATCCGCGTCGGCGCCGGTCAGGGTGAGCTGATTGGCCCGCCGCATGAGGGCAAAGGTCACACCCAGCAGCGCGACGGCGACGACTGTCGCCAGCGCCAGCGCCGGCCAGGGGTTGTAGCCGCCGCTCGCGCCTGTTGCGCTGATCGTCAGGGGCGACGTGGTGATCTCGCCGGCCAGCCATGTGAACAGGCCGTTGATGACCGCCGCCAGTGTCAGGCCGGCCGGCATCCACCAGACGGGTTCGTCGTCGAACTTGGTGCGCGCGATGAAGTAGCCGGTGAATCCGCCCAGGGTTGCCTGCACCAGTGTCACAATCACGATGCGGATGATGCCGGCGCCGAGTTGTTCCGCGGCAATGCCGCCGCTGTTGGCCACCATGGCGATATTGATGAAGGTGGCATAGCCCAGGCCGGCGGCTGTGCCGTAGATCACCCCGTCGATGCGCTCATCGAATTCGTTCGAGTAATAGATGCTGTAGCGCACGGCGGCGTACTTCAGAAACTCTTGGGTAAAGCCGACGATCAGGATCGCGCCGAGAATTTCGGTCAGGGGGTCATGACCGATCCACTGCGGCGCGCGGGCAATGTCGTTGATAAACGGCTGTCCCACGGCTGCCGCCAGCAATGCGCCCAGCACGCCTACTGCCAGCATGTATTGGCGCGGCTCCGGCTCGACGCGATCCTGGGCATAGAAGAAGGCCATCCAGAGGGCGGCCGGCACGATCGCCAGCACAATCCCAACCGGCAGCAGCATCTCCCGCCCAATGGTTGGATTGAGCACGGCAACAATCAGTTCTGCCACTGCGACGTAGACGAGCAGGCCGACGATCTCGATCAAGCCGGCTCGCCAGACGCTTTGGCGGTTGCGCGCAACATTCACGACGACGCCTCCTCTCTACTTCTTCGACTTCTTCTACTTCTTCTACTTGTCTACTTCTTCACCAGCTTGATGTCCAGCACCAGCGGGTCTTCGATGTCCTCTTCGAGCGCCCAGTCTTCCCGGATGATTGGCTTGTAACCCTGCGCCCCGATCAGCCAGGAATGGGGGACGCCGATCTCGATGGGATTGTCCAGCACAAACTGGCCTTTGCTGTCGGTTTTGGCCGAAGCGAAGATTTCCTCGTCTGTGCCGTTGTCGAGCCAGTCTTCTGCTGACACACCTTCATTCAGCACCACGACTACCGCGCCCTTGATCGGTTTCTTGCTCTTCGAATCGACAATCGTGCCCTGCACCGTCACGGCATCGGGCGTTGGCCCATCGCCGCCGATCACCACCGCGCCGGATGTCAGCAACTCTTCGCCGATATAGAACTCGACACCGTATTCGGCATCGGGCAAAGGTGACTCGTCCTTCATGTACAGATAGGCCTGCCACACATCCGGCTGGTTGCTTGCCTTAGGCTTGTCTTCTGAGGTGAGCACGGCTTCGCCGTCCATGTACCACACCGTGACCAGCGTGGTTTTGCGCGGGACGCAGTTGTACTCGAACTGGGCGGTGATGCGCGTCGCGCCGGTGGGATAGCTCTCGACTTCCTCTTCCACCTCGCCTTCCTCGTTCAGCGTGACCCACACGACGTCGCCGGCCTGCATGGCTGTGCAGCGCGAGGTCTGCGCCGCCGGCGCTTCAACCGCGCTGTGTTGCGCCGCAGCCGGCGCCGAATCCCCGGCGAACCTTATGGCGCGCTCGGCATAAGCTGTGCCGGCGGCCGAAACTAGCAAGCCCAGGGTGATGCCTAGTGCAACGATCCACAGTTGTTTGATCTGTCTCATCTCAAAATCCTCCTCGTCGATCAGGCGAACCCGCTACCCGTGTCCGACGAACACTGTGCAGGCCGTCTGTCGGAGATGCTGGACATTTGCCCATCAAGTTGCTGTCAAAATGACAGGCTGCTGACGAAACGCTCGAACTGGGGTTGAACGGCGCCGATGGTGTCGGGCGTAGCGACTAATGTGACAACGACAACGGCGTTGTCTGTGACGAAGAGGTAATCGACGCCCTGAAAGACTTGGGGCACAGCGCCAGTCAATCCGCCCTGGTCTACCCAGGCGAACTCCTGAAGGGTGGCCGTCCGGCTGTTCACCATGGTCTGGCCGGTGCGCACTACCTTGTACATGAGGTTGTTGGCGGCGCGCTCGGCGGCCAGCATCGATGTGATGGCTTTGATGTCCTTGCCCGCCGGCATCGCCATCGTTCTGACAATGAACTCGGCGCCGGTGCCGGTGCGGTCAGCCACGCGCACCACTTCACGCGTTCCTGTGGCAATGCTGAAATGAGTCGGGTAGGCCCCGCGAATGCCGTCCTTCTCGAAAGCCGTCGCGCCGTTGACGGCGCTGTTCCAGCCGATGATGCCAACGATCAGCATCACGACAAACACCCCCACCGTCGCCAGATTCGCCTGGCGATCGCCCACCGTGGCGTCTTCGGCGGCGCCGGCCGTCTGGCCGCTGGCCGAGGCTGCGACATCACGGTTGATCAGCCAGGCGACCAGGGCTGTGACCACGATAGCCAGTGCGCCGGCCAGCAACAGGCCGGTCAGGGTCGGCAGGCCGGCGGCTTGCGCATCAGTGGAGATCGATCCGCTTTCCAACTGGCCGCGCAGCATCAGGAACAAGCCGTTCAAGGCCGCAGTAATCACGAATCCGAGCGGCAGCCACCAGATGGGGTCGCGCTGCATCTTGGCGTGGCCGAGGAAATAGCCCAGCAATCCGCCAAATGCTGCGTAGGCAAGCGCTACTTCGACCACGTACACTTCCGCGCCGCCCAGCGCCGCGCCGCCGCTGCCGAGGATGAATTGCAGATTGGTCGCTGTGGCATAGCCCAGGCCGGCTGCCATGCCATAGATCACGCCGTCGGTGCGCTCGTCGAACTCCGGCGAGTCGAATATGAAGTAGCGCACAGTGGCGTAGATGATGAACGTCTCGATTGCGCCGCGCACGAAGACGGCGCCGATCAGGGTGTTGGCCAAATCACGGAACAGCCAGTCCTGGGTGCGGAAAACCTGATCGCTCAGCGGCACGCCGATCGCGCCGGCCAGCGCAAGCCCGATCACAAACATCTGGGCCACATGTCCGACCGGCTCCGGCTCCACCCGATCTTGCAAATAGAAGAAGATCAGCCACAGCACCGCCGGCACAAGCGCCAGCACGACCCCCACGGCCAGCAGACCAATCCCCGACAATTGCGGTTGCAGCGCAACATCGATGGCTGCCACCGCAGCAACAAAAATCAACAAGACAATCAACGTAATGACAGCCGATCGCCAAACACCAGAACGAGGTTGGGCTGCTTTCGCGTAACGGTTCGGCCCGGAACTGGCAGAAGACTGCTGAGACATTCCTTGTTCCTCCTGAAAGACTGGTTCACAGCCGGGATAATTGGGGCAACCTGCAACTAGATCCAAAAGAGCAGTTCAGCGCCTGTTGGGGCATTTGGGTTCGGGTTTGCTGAACTGCGTTGCCATTACACCTCTTTTGACTGCGTCACTCACTGTCCGCAAGGCTATTATTACACGAGATGTAGCTTTCTGGCCGGTCAATTTCGTTGCCCGAGCGTATCAAAGGCAACGACGGCATTCCGGCGATTCTGACGGTTTCGACAGGCCCGGCCACAGGAAATCGCCCGCGCCCACCGGCGCCCCCTTGCCGGCTCGTGTGATACACTCCTCGCCCAGCCATGAAGGGATTGACCAAGCTGGCCCTGGATATTGTGATGGGCGCGGTTGTGCCGATTGTGATCCTCAACAATCTGACCCAACCGCTGGGCGCTCCCGTGGCGTATGTTCTGGCGGCGCTTGTGCCCGTCACCTATGTCCTGGTGGATACTTTCTTCATCAGCCGGCGCTTTAATGTCATCACGTCCTATGTCGCGCTCTCGGCCATCATGAATGGCATTTTGGCGTTCTGGTTTGTGGATGGCGTGCTGTACGCGCTGAAGGACACAGCCTCGCTGGTGGTGTCGGTGATCGTCTTTGCCGGCTCGCTTGCGATCGGTCGGCCGATCATCCAGTATTTCCTCATACAAGCGTTGGGGCCTGACACGTCGGCGCGCGAGGCCAAGCTGCGCAGGCTGCTGTCTCTGACGCAGGTGCGGCGCAGTCTGGCGCTGGCGACTCTCATCATCGCAGGGCAGACGGCGCTGGCCGGCGCCGTAAACTTTGCGCTGAACGTCAATATGGTGACGGCTTCTTTTGGTAGCGATCTGTTCAACCAGCAGGTCGCTCAAGTGAACGCCCTTACGCGCGTCGCCTTCCCAATCGCCAGCCTGGCTGCTTTTGGACTCGGCTTTGTGTTTATCTTCCGCGCGCTGTATGGGGTGCTGCCCCGGCAGGAGGACAAGCCGCAGCAAGAGGGGGATTTATGGCCGCTGATCGACCGCTGGGAGCCGGCGGCTTGACGCGCCGCGGCTTGACGCGCCCGAATATCACTCGCCGGCTGCGTCGCGAATCGTTAACCTATGCTCGACCTGGATAGCGGGGTCAAGCGATGCCTGCACCGAGCAATAGCGCGTGGCAGACAGGTCAATGGCCTTCTGCGCCGCCGTCTGATCGATCTTGCGCCCGGTCAGCACATACTCTAGCGTGATGTGAACGAACCGGCGCGGGTGCTCGCTGGCCCGGTCGCCGTGCGCGCGCACCTCGAAGCCGGTCACATCCTGGCGCATCTTTTTCAAAATCGAAATGACATCCATGGCCGTGCAGCCGGCCAGGCCGATCAACATTAACTCAACCGGCCGCACCCCATCGTTGTCGCCGCCGACGTCGGGCGAAGTGCCCATCTGTACGGTGAACCCGCTGTCGGCTGTGCCGTCGAAGGACATGCGGCCTTTCCACACTACTGTTGCGTCCATCTTAGTTATCTGGTCTTGAAAGCCGCGCAGACACAAAGGCCATGAGGATATAACAACTTTCGCTTCGTGTGCTTTGTGTCTTTGTGGTCAATTATGCTTACGCCAGGGCGCGCTGAATTTCGGCGATCAGATCTTCTTCTGGCGCCGCGCCAACCAGTGTGCCGGCCCCGTCGTTGATGGTGGTGTGTGGCACGCCGCTGACGCCGTAGCGGTCGGCCAGTTCTGGAAACTCCATCGCTTCCACCATGTCGGCCTTGACCATCGGGCTTTCCAGCGCCATCTGATGGGCCAGCATGACTGCGCGCGGGCAGTAGGGGCAGGTGGGTGTGACAAACACTTGCAAATGCACCGGCTCTTTCAACCCGCGCAGCCACGCCCGGGTGGTCTCGCTCAATCCAGAGTCGCGGCTCGACACCAGCAACACATCGCGCACGAGCGTTGTGAACTCGTAGCCGGCCGGGATCCCCTTCAGGCGGATGCCATAGTCAACTGTCTGGTCGCCCTCTTTGCCGGCGATGATGAGCGTTGGGGCTGCGTCCACTCCGAACTCGGCAGCCTTGGCCGCGTCCGCGTCCAGGTCGAACGTGCTTAGGCTGAGCTTATCTGACAACCCTGCCACACCCTCGACCAGCTCACGCGTGTCGTTGCAATATTCGCAGTTTCCGTGGTTGCGCGTGAACAGCAGCAGCGCGACTGGCTGCTCTAACTGGGTAAACGCATCCCGCACCTGCTGTTTCACATTTTCGTTCAACAATTGAGACATCTTAAACCTCGCGTTGCGCACGCTTGACCGCTGGTGTTCGTTGCGAACACCCTGATTCATGATCGGGCATCACTGCGTTAGATGTGCAGGGCGGGTAAAGGTTACAGCAGCCG
The DNA here is from genome assembly GCA_016841965.1 of Candidatus Roseilinea mizusawaensis. Taxonomy (GTDB): domain Bacteria; phylum Chloroflexota; class Anaerolineae; order J036; family Brachytrichaceae; genus Roseilinea; species Roseilinea mizusawaensis. The sequence goes on from JAEANN010000017.1 coordinate 46,951, forward strand.
GGGGCGCAGAATCCTACGACAAGCTGGTGGACGGGCCGGCGGCGTCCTTGGATTCGGCCTGCTGGACAAATTGCTCCAGGTGCAGGCGGAAAAGCAGGCGCTGCCGGACATCCGAGGGCAACACTGCTGCTGTGGCAGTGGTGGCCTGATACAACTCCACCGTTTTGTGCAGCGTGTCTACCACGATCCGGCAACGCTCGCAGCCGGCCATGTGCCGCTCGATCTCTGCGCAGATTTCATCGGCCAGGTCGCCATCCACATAGTCGGACAATGATCCGAGCAACTGACGGCACTGCGCGTGATCGTGCGCGTGATCGTGCGCGTGATCGTGCGCGTGATTGCTCAGACTGCCGGCTTCGGGTTGATAGCTCATGCTCATGCTTTCAGGCTCCTCGACCGTTGTGATTGTCGATCGGCGTGCTCAGCAGCCGCTCGTTGTAGTAAGCGGATAACTGTTCGCGCAGATTCAGCCGGGCGCGCAGCAGCCTGGTCTTCACGGCTGCTTCGGTCACGTTTAAGGCTTCGGCTGTTTCGCGCACCGACAGGCCCTCGATATCGCGCAGCAGAAATACGGCTTTCAGCGCCGGCGACAGGCGGTCGATGGCTTGATCGAGATGATCGCGCGCCTCAGATGACAGCAGTTCCTCTTCTGGCAGGCAACACCAATCCACGATTTGGATTGGTTCCTGTTCGCCATCTGGCGTTGGCTGGGCTTCGTCCACTGAGATGGCGTCGGGTTTGCGCCGCCGCAGCGCCATGAACGCTTCGTTGGCGGCAATCCGGTATAGCCAGGTCGAGATGCTGGAACGGCCTTCGAAGTCGGGCAAGGCGCGGAAAGCTTTCAAGAACGTCTCTTGAAGCACGTCCTCGGCATCTTGTGTGTCTCCCAGAATCTTCAACGCCAGCCGGTAAATAGGGCCGGAATACCTGTCGACCAGACGGGCGAATTCTGCCCGATCGCCGGCCCGCAACGCAGTCAGTGAAAACTCGGTACGGCCATCGCTGCGCTCACCCGATGGTTGCAAAGCAGTTGCACTTTTAGCCATTATGTCGATCCGTAAGTTTTGACTCGATGATCGAGTCCGATTCTAATGGCCTTGATGGTTGGAGTTGCGAGTGTTCAGGTGATGGCAAGGGAGTGAGCACAACAGAGGGGCCTTCGACAATAGGCGGGTGGGCAGCACTCTGCTCGTCCGGCTTGGCCGGCGATTGCTGCTCCGGTGGCGCCTTGCTCCCCCTGTGTGACCGGTACATCTGGGTGGTGGCAAGATTGGCGTGTCCCAACCATTCCTGGACGCGTCGCACATCCTCGCCGCTGTTGAGCATATGTGCGGCGCGCGAGTGGCGCAGTGTGTGAGGCGTTACCTCACCCTCGATGCCGGCTGCTTTGGCATATTGACGTGTTATCAGCCACACCGCCTGGCGCGTCAGCCGGGCGCCTTGGGGATTGACGAACACGTAATCGGTCATACTGTTGCCGGCCAGTTCGATCCGAGCTTGTGCCAGATAGTCGCGCAAGACAGCAATGGTGCGCGGCAGCAGCGGCGTCATGCGCTGGCGGTTTCCGCGTCCGACGCATCTGACTTCATTCGTTTCCAGGCTTAGGTCCTCCAGCCTCAAGTTGATTGCTTCGGATACGCGCATGCCGGTGGAGTAGATCAGTTCCAGCAAAGCCCGGTCTCGCATAGATCGGGGCGGCGGTGTCATTGCGGTTGCTTCGAACAAGCGCTCGATTTCATCGGTATTGAGCAGCCTCGGCGGTCGCTTCTTAACGCGCGGCGATTTCAACTTCAGCGAAGGATCTTGCCCAATCCTCCCTTGTTGGTGTAACCAATGAAACAGCGTCTTAAGCGCGGCAACTTTTCGCGCGATGGTAGATTTGGCGTAGCCGTGCTCCGTCAGCACCGCTACATAATCTGCCAACATCTCCTGCGTGATCGCCGACCAAGCAGACACAGCCTGGGTATCTTGGTGTATGAGATATTGTGCAAACTGGCTTAGGTCATTCTTGTACGCCCAGATCGTGTTTGGCGAGGCGTCGCGGTCTGTCCTCAAATGCTCCAAAAACTGTTCAATCCCGCTTTGCCAGTGCATAAGTCACACTCCGCGATGTCATTATACAAGCTTATATAATCTCCCTTATGCCGAATCCACAGTCCAATTACAAGATACTGATTCCAGACGATCTGTCATCTGCCGGCCTTGATCTGCTGCGAGCCGATCCGGCTGTTTGTGTCACCGTCGCCAAAAAGATGCCCAGGGCCGAGCTAATAGCCCAGATCGGCGATTACGACGCATTGATCGTGCGCAGCGAAACAAAAGTAGATGCCGAGGTGATCGAAGCTGGCAAAAAACTGCGTGTGATTGGCCGCGCCGGCATCGGGGTAGACACTATCGACGTGGTCGCAGCGACACATCGCGGCATTATTGTCATGAACACCCCGCAGGCCAACACTACTGCTACCTGTGAACATACCATCGCCATGATGCTTGCGCTCGTTCGTAACATCCCCCAGGCTGATGCTTCGTTGCGCCGGGGGGAATGGACGCGCAGCAAGTTCATGGGCGCGCAGCTCCTCGGCAAGACGCTGGGTGTGATCGGCTTCGGACGTATTGGCACCCAAGTCGCCCGACGCGCGCAAGCCTTTGGCATGGAGGTCATTGCCTATGACCCTTATGTGAGCGAAGAGGCGGCGCGCGCCAACAAGATCGTGCTGGTTGATCTGGATGAGTTATTGGCCAGGAGTGATATCATCACGCTCCATTCGTCGCTGAATCCCGGCAGCCGGCGTTTGTTAGATTCGGCTGCCATTGACAAAATGAAGACCGGCGCGCGAGTCATCAACGTGGCGCGCGGCGCGCTGGTCGATGCAGATGCGCTATGCGAGGCGCTCATCAGCGGCAAGCTGGCCGGCGCGGCGCTTGATGTGTTTGAAGAGGAGCCGCCGCCGGCCGACCATCCCCTGTTCAAGCTGCCAAACGTGGTGCTCACGCCGCATCTCGGCGCCAGCACCATCGAAGCTCAACGCGATGTCTCCATCCAGATGGCCGAGCAGATCCTCGACGCGCTGCACGAGCGCGAAGTGCGCAACGCTGTCAATTTCCCACCCATCGACCCAACCGCGCTGCCGGTGATCCGGCCCTGGCTGCGGTTGGCGGAAAAGCTGGGCGCCCTGCAATCGAGCCTGATCGTCGGTCGCATGGAGCGGGTGGAGGTGGAATATCGCGGCGCCGATGTTGCCCCGCACATCAAACCCCTCTCGGTGGCCTTGTTGCGCGGTTTGCTTGCCCCGGTGTTGGGCGCAGAGCGTGTCAACTATGTCAATGCGCCGGTCATTGCCGAGGAACGCGGCATCATCGTGTCTCAGGCAGTTGATCTCACTAGCGCCAACTACACCAACCTGATTTCGTGCCGGGTGACGACCGACAAGGATACCCACACCATCGCCGGCGTGTTGTTCAATGGCCAACAGCCCCGCGTTGTTCAGATCGACGGCTTTGTGCTGGATGCTGTACCAGAGGGCCTGGTGTTGATTGTCTCCTCGCGCGATGTGCCCGGTGTGATTGGCCGCATCGGCACCATTCTCGGCCAGAGCTATGTCAATATTGCCGAGTATCGGCTGGGCCGCACCGGGCCGGGCGATATGGCCATGTCGTTCATCAACCTGGACAACCCGGTGCCCGAAGAAACGCTGGAGACCCTGCGCGCGCAGCCGGAAGTGGTGGATGTCAAACAGGTCATGCTGTGATCGGGCGCGCGCGCCTCTCCATAGCCTGGTTGTTGGCCTCGAGGACGAGGCCGGCCCGCGCATCAATCTGCCCTTAGCTTTTCAGCCCGCTGTTGAAGCGACAGGTATCGATCCCGATGAAATCTGATCTATCCCAACTGATGCGCGAGCGCGAGCTTGACGCGCTGATGATCTCGTGCCCCGATGGCCTTGCGTCGGTCAACACGTCTTTCTTGTACTTCACCGGCCCGGCGCATGTGACACACGGCCACATTATTGTGGTGCGCCGCCCCGACGCCCCCGATCTTGAGGTCACGCTGGTGCATGCGCCAATGGAGCGCGATGAAGCGGCGCGGGCCGCCGCGCGCGCCGGCCTGCGCCTGCACAGCCTGGGCAACTATGACATGCGCGAGATCCACCGGGCCGTCAACGGCGACCGGCTGGCCGGCCAGGTCGAACTCACCCGCCGCTTGTTCCATGATCTGGGCGTGCAGGGGCGCGTTGGCTTCTACGGCGTCGACGAGCGGGGATCGTCTTACATCTTCCTCGACGCGCTGGTAGACGCCAACTTCGTCGAGGTGGTGGTCGAGTATGACAACGACATTCTCAGCGAGGCGCGCAAAACCAAAGATGCCCAGGAGGCAGCGCAAATCCGCCTGGCCTGCCGGCTGACCGAACAGGTCATCGGCGCCACGCGCGACTTTTTGCGCCGCCATCGTGTCAGCGGCGAAACGCTCTTCAAGCCGGACGGCAATCCGCTGACCGTCGGCGACGTCAAGTCATTCATCCGCCGTGAAGAGGCCGCGCTCGGCCTCGACGACCCAGGCTGTATCTTTGCGATTGGGCGCGACGCCGGCGTGCCACACAGCGCCGGCACTGCCGGCGATCCCATTCAACTAGGCCGCACCATTGTGTTCGACATTTTTCCGCGCTGGCCCGGTGGCTACTACGCCGACATCACGCGCACCTGGTGCCTGGGGTACGCGACCGATGAAGTCTTGCAAGCGTATGCGCTGGTGAGGGAGGTGCATGATCGCGCCGAGGCCATGCTCGACACCATTCGTCCGGCCTGGGAGTACAACGAGATGGCCTGTGACCTGTTCGAGGCGCATGGACACCCCACGCCGCGCCAGAACCCCGGCCTGACCGCAGGATACGTGCATTCGCTGGGCCACGGGTTCGGGCTGGCCGTGCATGAAGCGCCCTCGATGCGTCTGAAGGCGCTGACCGGCAACGATGATCCCCTGCCCGCCGGCAGCATCATCACCAATGAGCCGGGCTTGTATTACCCCGATAAAGGCTGGGGCGTGCGGCTGGAGGACGATTACTGGCTGAACCCGAACGGCACGGTGGAGCGGCTGACCGAATTCGACCCCGAACTGGTCATTCCGATGTAGGGCGTCACAGCGCCATGCAGCCCCATCGCCCCGCAGTTTTCAGCCTGCGCGCCGATCCATTCATCTCAGCACTTCGCCCAGCCGCGCAATCCCTTCTCGAATCTGGTCTGGAGCAGCGTTGGAAAAGTTCAGCCGCATGGTGTTTTCGCCGCCGCCACATGGATAAAATACCCTTCCCGGCACGAACGCCACTTTCTTCGGCACAGCCGCGCGCAGTCGTTCCGTGGCGTCCACGCCGTCGGCCAGTTCGCACCACAGGAACATGCCGCCTTCGGGTCGGTTCCAGCGCGCCGAGGCAGGAAAGTGTTGTTGCATCGCCGCCAGCATCACATCGCGCCGCTCGCGGTATGTTCGGCGAATCACTTCCAGGTGCTGGTTGATGAAGCCATCCTTTGCCAGCTCGTAAGCGATTATCTGGCTGAGGGTGGATGTGTGCAGGTCGGCGCCCTGCTTACCGCGCGTCAGCATGACGATCACCTCCGGTTCGGCGCACACCCAGGCCAGGCGAAGACCGGGCGCCAGAATCTTTGAGAACGAGCTGAGATAGATCACATTGCCGTGATAGGCCCCGTTCACCGGCCCGCGCCCGGCCGCCAGCGACACCAGCGACGGCAGCATCTCGCCTTCGAAGCGCAACTGCCCATATGGATCGTCCTCGATGATCGGCACGCCGTGCCGCGCCGCGATCTCGATCAGGGCGCGCCGGCGTTCCGGCGAGAGCGTGCGCCCGGTCGGGTTATTGAAGTTGGGCACCAGGTAAATGAATTTCGGCCCGGCGCGCAACGCCTGCTCCAGCGCGTCGACGACCATGCCGGCCTCATCGGAGGGCACGGTCACGTACTGCGGGCCATAGGCCGACCAGGCCTGCAATGCGCCGAGATAAGTTGGCGACTCCACCACAATGCGATCGCCGGGATCAATGAACATGCGCCCGATCAGGTCGAGCGCCTGTTGCGAGCCGGAGGTGATGAGGATATTGTCCACCCCGCAGGCCGGCAACCGGTGACGGGGATCGTCGCGCATCCACGACGCGATCAACTCGCGCAGGGGCCGGTAACCTTCGGTGGTGCCGTATTGCAGCGCCTGCGCGCCGTGTTCGGTCAGCACGCGCTCGGCGGCGGCGCGCACCTGGACGATCGGGAACACCTCTGGGGCCGGCAAACCGCCGGCAAACGAGATGAAGTCGGACTGTTCGGTGAGTTTCAGAAGCTCGCGGATGACAGAGCTGGACATGCTCCGCGCGCGGGCAGTGTAGACGTTTTGCCAGATCGTTTCCATGTTGTGCCTCGCTCAACGGTCGTCTGCAAGTCTCGGCAAACGACGCTGCTATAAGAGGATTGTTGTGCACCTGTCTTGCGCGCCGCCGGCAGCGCCGCAGCCGCCCGGCTGCCACAGGCAAAGACATATCCTCAGTGTAGCCCGTTTTTGTTAGCGGTGCATTCGCATGGCGCGATCTGTCACGCCCTGGTGCGTCAGAGGTGAAATTTCTTCAGCGCAACGTCCAGTTCCTCGGCTGTGCCGATGTCCAGATATCGCCCGCTGTCGAAGCGCACACCCTGCACGCGCAATCCCTGCCGGATGGCTTCATCGAACACCTGTGACAGAACGATTTCTTTGCCGGCGTAGGCCGTGTTGCGCAGAAAATCGTGCATCAGGTCGCTGAATGTCTGATTCCAGCAACACAATCCCCACATGTAGCGCAGATCGGTTTCCTTCGGCTTGTCGATGTTGTAGACGACCCGCTCCTGCTCGTCGAGCTTGACCATGCCGAATTTCCACGGCGTCTCGGTGGGAAACAGGCCGAGGCTCAAGTCGGCGCCGGCTGCGCGGTGCCTGGTCAGCAATTGCACAAAGGCGTCGTGCGGCTCGATGATCGTGTCCGGCATTCCGAACACCACGGTTGCCCCCATCAGCCAGGGATAAGCCAGATCGAGCGCAAACGGCATCCCCCGCAGGTCTTCCTGATACAGGTAGGCCACGTCTGCCCCGAAGCGCCGGCCATCGCCGTAGTAGCGCGCGATGTCGTGCTTGCTCTCGCCCAGAATGATGAAGACTTGCTGCGCGCCGGCCAGCACTATCTCTTCGAACAAGTATTGGCTTACCACTTTGGGCCGGCGTTCTATCTTGCCCTTGATTTCGTAGTCCTGGTAGCCTACCGGAAAAAGTTCTTTGGGGCATGGGAACGGGGCCAGTCGTGTGCCTTTGCCCGCCGCCGGGATGATGCCGATAATTCGCTCGTGCGCGCGATCGCTGATCTGCTCATTCATGGGTGCCCTCCACTGTTACTCAAGATGAGATCGATGCCGACCAATCTTGAGTATTTGCCGGTCGCACAGGATTGTATCAACCCGGGTTCAGCATCGCGCGGGCCTGCGCGGCCATCATGCGCGCGCGGCGCGGGGCGTCGCCCACATAGGCGCCGGCGTCGAGCAGGCTGCGTGCCGTTGCCGCGTCCACATATTGCGTGATGCCCGGGTCCGCGCACAGGTGGTCGATGAGTGGATTAGGTTTACCGGCGCCGACGGCCGCCCACGCCGCCAGGCTGTGCTCGCGGATGCGCTCGTGCATATCCTGCCGGCTGGCGCCGGCCTTCACCAGCGCCATCAACAAACGCTCGGTCGCCGCGAATGGGCCGTAGACATGCATCGTGCGCGCCACCTGCGTCTCGTTCACCTGCAACCCGCTTACGATGCGCTCGGCTGTGCGAATGATCTCATCCGTCGCCAGAAATGCTTCGCTCAGCACGACCCGCCGATTGGCCGAGTCGTCCAGCGTGCGTTCGAGCAGCGAATGCGCGGCGTTGTCCCACAGCACACGCGGCAGCGTGGCGATATAACGCGCCAGCGAATCGATCTTCTCGGCATGGATCGGGTTGCGCTTGAAGGGCATGGCCGACGACCCGACCTGCTTTGCCCCAAACGGCTCGGCCCACTCGCCGATGGGCGGCGATTGCAGCACGCGCAGGTCAAAGGCAAATTTGTAGAGCGATTGCGCGACGCCGGCCAGCCCGTTCACCACCACCCAGTCTTGCTTGCGCGGGTAGGTTTGTGTAGCGACCGGAAAAGCCAACAGGCCGAGTTTGTCCAGCACGCGCTGTTCAAGCGCGTGGGCGCTCGTGTTATCTTGCTGCCCTGTCTGCGGGCCGATCAGTTCCAGATAAGAGGCGCTCGTGCCCACTGCGCCTTTGAAGCCTTTGCCCCGGATGCCGGCCCGAATCTGGCGCACCTGCTCCAGGTCGATCAACAGGTCTTGCAGATATTGCGCCAGACGATAGCCGATTGTGGTTGGCTCGGCCGGCTGGAGGTGCGTGAAAGCCATGCCCGGCGTGTCTGCGTAGCGCTCCACCTTGTCCGCGAACGCGGCGATCAGCCGGCTCAGGCCGGCAATCACTTCATCCAGCGCCTCGCGCAGGCGCAGCGCATCGGCGTTGTCCTCGATATCCATCGACGTAGCGCCGAGGTGAATGATGCCGCCGCCGATGGGGCATTGTTCGGCGAACGCGCGCACCTCGGCCATCAGGTCGTGATGAATCTCGCGTTCGATCTCCAGCGCCCGCGCAATGCTGGCTTCGGTCACATCGTCGACGTGGGCGCGCAAATCGGCCGCCTGTTCGGCGCCGACGATGCCCAGTTCGCGCTGCGCCTCGGCCAGCGCCACCCACACGCGCCGCCACAGCAGCCGTTTGTGGCGCTCGCTCCAGATCGCGCGCATGGTCGGGCCGGCGTAGCGCGTGGTGAACGGCGATTGATACACGTCGATGGAAAACGGGGGACTCTCGATTTGAGATTTGGGATTTGGGATTTTGGACTGCATCACATCACTCGTTTGGCGCCGGCGACCAGCAGCTGTTCGCGCAACAGGGCGGCGTGTTGCGCGTCGCGCGCCAGCGCAATCATATTGCCGCCGCGTCCGCCGCCCGACAGTTTTGCGCCCAGCGCCCCGGCCCGGCGCGCCGCTTCGCACAGTGTGTCCAATTCCGGACACGACACGCCCAGCTCAGACAACAGGGCATGATTGTCATCCATCAGCCGGCCCAGGCGCTCCCAGTCGCCGGCAAGCAGCGCCTGACGCGCGGCGTTGACTACCTCGGCGATGCGGTCGAACAGCCGCTCGTAAACGGCCGGCGTTGATTCCCAGCCCCGCCGTACATCGCCAACCGGGATGCGCGTCGGTGTCGAGAGGCCCGTGTCGGCGATGACCAGATGCGGCAGCGTGTTGATGGGGATTGGGTCGATATGCGGCGCGCCGGCGTTAGATTCATCCGCTGCGCGCACAAACCACACCGGCTGCTCGTAAGCCACCACCGTGTTGTCGATGCCGCTGGGTGTGCCATGGTGCATCTTCTCTGCCTCGAACGCCAGTGCGCTGGCCTCGGCAGGAGTCAATTCGTGGCCGACATAGGCAGCTACCGCGCGCGCCACCGCCACAGACACCGCCGCGCTGCTGCCCAGGTGTGCTGCAGCCGGAATTTCCGATCTCAGCGTGAGCTGAGCGCGCAGGGCTGCAAGAGGCAAGCCGGCTTGCTCTCTGTGGGTCGCTCGCACAAAGTCTAGCGTGGCTGCTGCCAGCCGTATCAGCGAGCGATCTGCGTCATGCTCAGCCGTGTAGAGGCGATTCAGATCGGCCGCCAGGATGCGAAATGACTGGCCGGATGGCTCGATGCGGGCGCGGGCGCGCAAATGAGACAGCGGAAAAGCAATGGCCGGCCGGCCATACACCACAGCGTGTTCGCCGCACAGGATAACCTTGGCGCACGCAGAGCGCTCCAGGGGTGAAGTGGTTGACATCAACATGGCTGCGCCTTTCAGACCGGCGGCAACATGTACAGCGCCAGCACGACCGAGATTCCCCACAATCCCAACGCGACCTGCATGGGCCGGTCGGTCAGCACCAGCTCGTCCGGCGCGCCGCCCTCGCCCTTTACATGCACCAGATACAGGTAGCGGAACAAGCCATAGACCACGAAAGGAATGGTCAGCATCATGGTGTGGTTCTTCGGCAACTGCGGCGCGGAGAATGTGTACAGCGCATAGGACACGATGGTGGCGCCGGTGATGATGCTGATGATCTGATCGAGGAGGGCCTGATTGTACTCGTTGAGAATGGCGCGCGTGCTGTTGCTGCCGTTCAACTCGACGATCTCTTGTCGGCGCTTGCCGAAACCCAGCAGCAGCGCCAACAGCATCATGCACACGTACATCCAGGGTGAGAAACGAATGGCGTCGGCCAGCGCTGCGCCGGCCCCCACGCGCAGCACAAACCCCGACGCGATCACCAGCACATCCAGAATGACGACATGCTTCAGCCGGAACGTGTACAGCGTCATCAGCGCGAAGTAGCCCAGGCTGATCACGCCAAAGACAGCGTCCAGCGCAACCGCAACGCCCAGCGAGACGATGCACAGCGCGCCGGCCCATGCCAGCGCCAGCCCCGCCGACACATCGCCGCGCGCGATGGGCCGGTTGCGCTTGGTTGGGTGCAGCCGGTCGGCCGGCGCGTCGGCTACATCGTTGATCAGGTAGACCGCGCTTGACAGCAGGCACAACACCACGAATCCGATCACAGTGTCGCGCAGGTAAGGAAAGATGAACAACTTGCCGTCGAACACCAGGGCGGCAAAGATAAACACATTCTTGGTCCATTGCCGGGGACGCATCGCGCGGAACAAGCCGCGCGTCGTCTGCTTGAGCTTCATAGGCAGTCATCATAAGCGATTTGCGGCAGACAAGAGAAAACAGACAACAGACCATAGGCGACAGATCACAGACGACAGATCACAGCAGCGCGCAGCCGCCATGCCGCCCCATCCTGGGTGCATTTCTCGGCGGCGGCAAACTGCCTGGCAGAGAGCGTTGCGCGCAGTGGGTATGCCTGTAGGGCAAGCCGCCGGGCTTGGCCTGCTTTGTATGCCCATTGCCTCACGGCAAAATGCACCCCCACCGGCCGGGACAGGTACAATCGCCACATTCAACATCGGACACTTCAGCCATGCATCGATTCGAGGACCTGGCGCAACGATTGATCGAGGGGTCGCTGGCACGCCTGTTGGGTCAGCGCCTACAACCGCAGACTGTGCTGCGTGCGCTCGTGCAGGCCATCGAGGACGCCCAAGTGCTGGGCGCGCAGGGCGAACCTGTTGCGCCGAACCATTTCTGGGTCAACCTCAGCGAGCAGGACCTGGCGCCCCTGGAATACTTTCATCCTAATTTGGCCGATGAGCTATCTGAAAACGCGCGCCAGATCATGGTGCAGATGGGTCTGCGGCTGGATATGCCGCCGCGTGTCTTTCTGCGCGGCGTGCAGGAGCTGTCTCCCCGGCAAATCAGCGTCATCGCGCGCTGGATTCCGCCTGATCTGCCGATGTCCTCTACCACAGCCCAGGCTGCCCACCCCGTGGCTTTGCCGCGCCGGCCTTTTGTGATTGTCGATGGCCGCCGGCAGATCGCGTTGACGCGCGAACTGGTGCGTATTGGGCGCTCGCGCGAAAATGACATCGTGGTCGATGATCGTCGCGTGTCGCGGCATCATTTGGAGTTGCGCTGGCAGACCAATCTTGTCAAGTTCCTCGCCGTCGATCTGGGCAGCACCGGCGGCACCAAACTCAACGGCTATCCCATCCAGCAATGCACCCTCGAGGCCGGCGATGTGCTGTCGCTCGGCGGGGTTGAGATCATCTATGGCGAGGAATTTGCCTTGCAGTCTACGCTGGGCAGACCACAAGCCGACGACATGGGCTGATGAGCCGGCAGCCTGCCTTCAGTCTCGCACAATCAAGCGTGTCACATCATCGGCTGCGCCGACAGGTTTGTTATCTGCTGCATATAACCGTAAGCGCAACGGCTGCCGGCCCTCCACAATTGCCGGGTGCGCGCTCAGGCGTTGTGCGTCCTCTACGCTCACCGCCACTTCGGGTGGGCCGTCTTCGGCGTATACAATGCGCGTCGGCCTCGCTGGCGTCAGTTCGATCTTCGCCGGCGCCAGCCGCTCAATCGCCGCGCGTTGTTCGGGCGTCAGCAATCTCTCGAACGCCGGCTGCAAGGGGCGCTCGGCGGCTTCCCTGGCTGTGAGCGCGCCGCGCCATGCCGATGCCAGTCCGCGCTCGATCAAGGCCCGATCCACCGCCGGCAGACCCAGCTCTGGCATGAGTGATCCCACCAGTCGCACGCGCAACAGCCATTGCTTTAGTTCGTGTGTCCAGCCCGGCAGCCTGCCGAGTTGATCGCTGAACTCGCCAGCCAGCGTTTGCGCCGCCGCATCGAGATCGAATTGCGCCGGGTCGAGTGGGCCGCCCCCGATCACCAGATCTTCATAGCGCAACACGCGCCCGGCTGCCACGCGCTTGTTTAGCCGGTCGTACACATACTCCACGCGCTCGCTCAGGCCGGGCGGGTTCAGATCGCGCACCCACTCCGGCTTGACTGCGCTCGCCAGGCCGATCAGGTTGAGCCGGCTGCCTGTGCGAGTGGTGATCTCGCGCATCTCCGACACAACGATCAGCAGCGCGCGCTTGACGGCGCTCTCGTCCATCAATGTGCCGTGCCGGCCGCCGGCCAGATCGAATTCGTCCGTGCCGCTGCTTTTGCGCACGGCCAGTTGATCAATGAAGCCGGCCAGATGACAGCGCGCCACAGCCTCGTCCGGACTTTGACTGCCAGCTCCTTCTCCCGTTTGATCGGAGAAAGTTGGGGAGGGATCTGCCAGCCCGGCTTGTTCGCACAGCGCCATGATCTGGCGATAGGCTAGCGCCACCTCACGCGCGGCATGCGGATTGACGCCGTGGCTATAGCACGCTTTGGCGTTGAAGCGGTTCTGCGCGGCGTGCTCGAACGCGCGGGCCAGCACAAAGTAATCGGACTGGTGGGAGATATAGAACCGCTCGCGGTTGCGGCGCGCGACTTTGTCGTTGCGGTCGAGCCGGGTGAACAGATCACGCCCGCTGACCAGCGCGGCCAGCAAAGCTACCTCGCGCACACAGCCCAGGCGAGCCGCTTCGATCACCATGCGCGCATAGCGCGGGTGCATCGGCAGGCGCAACATCTGCCGGCCCAGTGGGGTCAGCCCGCGTCCGATCTCAATTGCTCCCAGCAAGGCCAGCAGTGCTTCGGCGTGGCGCAGGCGTTCGGGCTGTGGTTTGTCCAGAAAGTCAAAGCCGGCCACATTCGTCTGGCCGAGCGAATATAGCAAGAGCACCACTTCGGCTAGATCCGTGCGCCGAATTTCGGGAGTGTTGCGTGCGGGGCGTTGGGCGTGTTCGGCCTCGCTCCACAGGCGGTAGCACACGCCCGGCGCGATGCGGCCGGCCCGGCCGGCGCGTTGATCTGCCGAAGCGTGCGAGATCGGCTCGACGCGCAGCGTGTCCAGCCCGCGTTCAGGGTCGTAGCGCGCAATGCGTGCCAGGCCGCTGTCCACCACATAGCGAATGCCGGGGATCGTCACCGATGTCTCGGCGACATTGGTCGATACGATGATGCGGCGGTACGGGGTAGGAATGAAAGCGCGGTCTTGTTCTTCCGGCGGCAGCTCGCCGTGCAACGGCAACACCACCACCCCGTCGCGTTGTTCGCGGCCCAGCGCGCGACGGATTTCCTCAATCGTTCGGGCAATCTCATATGCGCCGGGCATGAACACCAGGATGTCGCCTTCGCTTGTGTCGCGCACGATCTTGCCCACCTGGGCAGCGGCGCGCTCCCAAATGTCCGTGTCGTCGCCCCATGCCTGATAACGAATGTCCACCGGAAACTGCCGGCCTTGTGATTCCAGGATCGGGCAGTGGCCAAGATAGTCGGCCACCGGCCGGGCTTCGAGTGTGGCCGACATGACGACGGCAAGCAAATCGGGCCGGCGCTCGGCTTGCAGGCGTTTGACGATTGCCAGCGCCACATCGCCCAACAGGGTGCGCTCGTGGAACTCGTCGAACAGGATTGCGCCGACCCGCGACAATGTTGGATCGCTGTGCAGCCAGCGCAGCAGGATGCCCTCGGTCACAAAGGCGATGCGTGTATCGGGCGCAAGCGCTTCTTCAAAACGCACCTGATAGCCCACTTCACGGCCCAGCGCAACGCCCATCTCTTCAGCCACGCGGCGGGCCACGCTGCGCGCGGCCACCCGGCGGGGTTGCAGCACCACGATCTGTTCGCCGGCCGGCACGCGCCCGTCGCGCGCCAGCATCTGGCACACCTGCGTTGTCTTGCCGGAGCCGGTCGGTGCAATGAGAACGAGCCGGTTGTGCCGCTCCCACGCTGCGCGTAGATCATCGTGAAGATCCCAGATGGGTAGATCGGTCTGCATGTGCGCCGAATTGTAGCGGTGCGCCGCCGCATTTGGGGCTACAGTACGCACTTACACAGACAACGCAGCTCAGCCAAATCGCAGGGTAGCACACACAGTCCGTGATGAAGATTGTCTATCTGCCTGGCGCGATGCGATCATGCGCGATTACCAGATCGACCCGTCGCCTGCGCCGGGTTGGCAGGTGCACTGGCAGATCGACGATTGCTATAGCTACTTGCCGGCCGGCGCACTGGATTCTGGCTTGACGGCGACCTGTGCGTGGCGCGCTTCGGTTCAAATGGCCGGCTGGCGCATTGTGTCGCCGAAGGCGGTCGTGTGCGGTTCTGAGCGGATGACGGCAATGGCTAACCGCGACGAGGATGCAGTGTGGTGTGCAAACGTATCTGGCCGGCCTGGAGGCATTGCCGTTCAATCGACCGCCACATGCAAAGCTCATTGATTTATTTTTATCATCTGCGGGCCAACCGGCGGCGGGAGGCGCTGCTCGCCTCGCTTCCGCCCTTAGTTGGAGATTTTGAAATTTCATCAGCCGGCCACTTGACACACCCCAATCGACATGATATTGTCTTCTGCAGCACAGCAGGCAACTGCATGCGCAAACCATAATCGGAGGCAAGGTTAGACCGATGGTATTCGAAATCACTCTTCCCGCCTGGATGACCCGCACCGCCGGGGGCGATGTTGGTTTTCCTTGCCGTATTGCGCCTGTTGCTCGCTGCACGGTGAATCAGTAGAAATTCCACGGACATAGCGAAGGCCACGGGCGCAAGCGACGGCTCCCCGTGGCCTTCTTCTTTTTCGGGACCCTTTCAAGGCCACGGGTGTGTCAGCGGCGTTGCCGCAACGCCCGTGGCCTTTTTTAGTTTTGCTTTTGTTGGAGAGTTTGCCGTGACCGTGAAGTCAATATTCATCAGATTCGTCAAGTTCATCACGTTCGCCTGGCTGGTTCCAACCGGCCATCGCCGGCCTGCGGACAATGGCAAACGCGCTGAACACACCGGCACAGCGCGATCTGCGCGCCGGTCTGGTCGGCCTGATCTGCCCGAAACGACCGAATTGCGCGATATCGGAAGTCTGGTGTTGTGAGGGCATTGCTGCCACCCGATCGACGCTTTGAGAAATGGAGAACAATATGACTGCGACACCGCTGAGCGCCGTGGCACAAGGGAGATGTGAAGGGCCGGACGATCTGGTTGCCCTGTGCGACATGCTGTCGTCGGCGAGCGCCGAAGACCCGGCCGGCGTGTACTGGCATCCCGGCGACCTGATCTGGCGCTACTTTCTGCTCACGATAAATGAAGACCCTGAGCGATGTATGCGCGTCTGGCGCGCCGGCAGCGACGTGCTTGGCTTTGCCTGGCACGATCCGCGCGATGGCTATGTGGATTGGCAGGCGCATCCCCGCGCGCGCCGGCTGGGCCTCGACACCGAAATGATCGATTGGGCGCTGATGCGCCACTCAGCCAGCCAGTCCGGCAAGCCCCCCGCCGAGCGCAGGCCTCCCTTCACCGGCTGTTGCGACACCGACACGCACCGGCAGGCCACCCTCGAACGGCATGGCTTTGCGCGCGACACCAACGTGTTTCATCATCTTGTCCGCTCCTTGAACGGCCATCTGCCCGAACCCAATCTGCCGGCCGGCTTTGTCTTGCGCAGCGTGGCCGGCGAACATGAGTATGTCAACCGCGCTGCCGCGCACCAATCGGCCTTTCACCCCTCCCGCGTCACCGCAGCGCACTATCTTCGATTGATGCGGCTGCCCGGCTATGACCGTGACATGGACGTGGTAGCTGTGGCGCCAGATGGCCGCATCGCCGCGTTTGCGCTGGGGTGGGTTGACCCGCGAACCGGCATTGGCGAGTTCGAGCCGGTCGGCACACACGCGGATTTTCGGCGCATGGGGTTGGGCCGGGCGGTGTTGATCGAAGGGCTGCGCCGCATGCAGGCGCGTAGCTGCCACACCGCCTTCGTCATGTGCGAGGGCCACAATGCCGGCGTCAATCAGTTTTACCAGTCTGCCGGCTTCACCCTGATTCGCAGAGATTTCGACTATGTCCGCAGGTAGAGCGTATTTCGTGTTGCGTATCTCGTTTCGTATGGCGTACTGCGTATGGCGTGTGAGCAGTCTCACGCAACATGCAACACGTGATACGCAACACACCCACGGAGCATTCAACATGTCTATTGTGACAGCCCAGATCGAAGCGCAGATTCAGCATGCCGAAAAAACGCTGGAGATGTTGACACGCGACCTGGAAATGGCCGGGTGCAACGGCGCGTTCGACAAGATTCAGCGATTGAGTGCCGAGTATGCCGCGCACCAGGGCAAGCTCGAGACGCTGTTGGCAGAGTGGGAAAGGGTGGCAGCGAATGGCAGTGACTGAACACAGGGCCGGTCATGCCGGCCGGGGAGCGTGCGTGCAATGTTGAAGCAATATAGCTATGCCGAGAGGCCCGACCTGATCAAACAAGTGCGTGACATGATCCGCAGGTCGTGGCCAAAGTTCATGCTGCAGGACCCCATCGCCGACCGGCTGTGGGAGCGCATGGAAGACGAGTTCGCCAATTTTCAATTTACTCTGAGCGATGACAACGACCGGGTAGTGGCGATGGGCAATTGTATGCCGTTTGTCTGGGATGGCACGCCGGAGGGGTTGCCGGCGCAGGGCTGGGATGGCGTTTTCCAGCAGTGCTTCCGCGACAAGGATGAAGGCCGCCCGCCGAACACGTTGTCGGCCTTGCAGGCTGTGGTTGCGCCGGACCAGCAGGGCAAAGGGTTGAGCCGGCTGGTCATCGAAGCGATGAAGCAGATTGCCCGGCAACATGGGTTGACGCGCTTTGTGGCGCCGGTGCGCCCCAGCCTGAAAAGCGCCTACCCGCTGACGTCCATCGACCGCTATGTGTGTTGGGTGTGCGCAGATGGGGCGCCGTTCGATCCCTGGATGCGTGTGCATTGGCGGATGGGCGCGCGCGTCATCCGCATCGCCCCGGACTCGATGACGATCACGGGGCGCGTCGCGGATTGGGAGCGGTGGACCGGCATGCGCTTCCCGGAAACCGGCCCCTATATCGTGCCCGGCGCGCTCGTGCCGGTGCATATCGACACTGAGCAGGACGAAGGGTGTTACGTGGAGCCGAATGTGTGGATGCAACATCCGCCGGTGAGCGAGTGATCGGGTGATCGATTGAGTGATTGGGTCATTCAGTGAATGACCAAAGGACACAATAAACTATGGAAACGCTGACTGCAAGTTGCGTGGACGCGATCGAGACGCCGGCTGTGGAGGGTTTGATCTTCCGGCCCTTCCGCCGCGACACAGATTACCCCTCCTATGTCGAAATGTTGAACGCGGCCTATCTGGAGGACAAAATCGACGCAGTGGAAACCGTCGAGGGGCTGAAGCACGAAGACGACCACCTGACCCACTGCGACCTGAACACGGATGCTCTCGTTGCCGCCATCGGCGGCAAGGTGGTCGGTCAGGCGCGCGTGTCGTGGTGGGTCAACGATGTGGGCGAGCGCCTGTATGGCATTTCGGGCAACGTGCACCCGGCCTGGCGCGGCAAAGGCATTGGCTGTGCGTTGTTGCGCTGGCAGGAACAGCGCGCGCGCGACATCGCAGCCGGCCATCCAAACGATGGGCCACGCGCGCTGCAAGCCTGGACAATGGATAGCGCCTTATCGCGCGCGCGCCTGCTCAAACGCGCCGGTTACCAGCCAGTGCGCTATGGCTTCATCATGGCCCGCTCGCTCGAAGAGCCGATTCCCGATCTGCCGTTGCCGGCCGGCCTGGAGGTACGCCCCGTGCAGCCCGCGCACATGCGCGCCATCTGGGAGGCGCTGGATGAGGCGTTCCGCGATCATTGGGGGCATCGCCCCGGCACAGAAGAGGACTACCGGCGCTTCATCGGCTGGCCCGATCAGACGCCGCAGTTGTGGCAGGTGGCATGGGCCGGCGATCAGGTGGCCGGCATGGTGCTCAACACCATCTTCGAGCGCGAGAACATCGCCCTGAACCAAAAGCGTGGCTGGACCGACCCGATCTGTGTGCGCCGGCCCTGGCGCAAGCAGGGATTGGCCCGCGCCCTCATCCTGCGCAGCCTGCGCCTGCTCGAGCAACAGGGGATGCTCGAGGCTTGTCTGGGTGTGGATACCCACAATCCGAATGGCGCGTTGCGCCTGTACGAATCCTGCGGCTACCGGCAGATCAATAGCAGCACGACATATCGCAAGCCGCTCTGAACTGTGTCTATCCTGTTGCGTGTTCCGTGTGGTGGATTGGGGGCTTCACGGAATACGCTCTATGCAATACGCCTGGCATGAGGCCCTATGGCAGCAGTTTACGAAGAGTTTGAAGAAGAACTGGACGAGGCCGCGGAGAAACCGTTTAACTACGGCTATTTCAAGCGGTTGATGAAATATGTCAGGCCATACGCGCGCGCGCTGATCGTGGTGGGCCTGTTCGTCGTGGTCGGCACCGTCGCCAACCTGCTCGAGCCATATCTGATCGGCCTGATCGTCGACCATGGCGTGATGAACAGGGATCTGGCGCTGGTGTTTGAACTGGTCGGGGTGCTGATCGTGTTTCGCTTTCTGGCCTGGGGCGCCGGCTACCTGCGCGTGTTTGCCATCGGCAGGATCGGCCAGAGCGTGCTCTACGACCTGCGCGCCGAATTGTTCAGCCATATCCAGAAGCTATCGCTGCGGTTCTACGACAACCGGCCGGTCGGCAAGATCATGTCGCGCATCACCAGCGATGTTGGATCGATCAACGAGCTGCTGAACGGCGGCGTGGCGACGATCATCGTGGAAGGGTTGAGCCTAGCCGGCATCGTCATCATCATGCTGCTGATCGACTGGCGCATGGCGCTGATCTCATTCTGCATCACGCCGTCGTTTTACTTGCTGTTCGGCAAGCTGCAAAGGCGCATCGAAGGGGCCTGGACGAATGTGCGCAAGAGCGCCAGCAACATGAACGCTAATCTGAACGAAAGTGTGAACGGTATTCGCGTCACACAGGCGTTCGGGCGCGAAGAGCGCAACATCCAACGCTTCGAGCGGGTCAACCAGGTCAACCGCAACGCGAATGTGCGCGCGGTCAAGCTCGACAACCTGATCTGGCCGGCGGTCGAGCTGGTCGGCATCGTCGGCGTGTCGTTGTTGTTGTGGTTCGGCGCCAGTCAGGTGATTGCCGGCACGATGACGCTGGGCGTGGTGCTGGCCTTTACCAACTACATCTGGCGCTTCTGGGGGCCGGTCAGCGCCTTGAGCAAGGTCTACTCGCAGGTGTTGAGCGCCATGGCATCCGCCGAGCGCATCTTCGAGTTTCTCGACACCGAGCCGGAAATTCAAGACCGGCCCGGCGCATACCCCATGCCGCCGATCCAGGGCGAGGTGCGCTTCGAGGGTGTGCAGTTCAAGTATGATCCGGACAGCAGACCGGCCCTGCGCGGCGTTGATCTGCATGTCACACCCGGCCAGACCGTTGCCATCGTTGGGCCAACCGGCGCCGGCAAGACCACCATCATCAACCTTGTCATGCGCTTCTATGACCCCACCCAGGGCCGCGTGTTGATCGATGGCCATGACCTGCGCGACGTGCAACTGGCCACCCTGCGCAGCCAGATATCGTTGGTCTTGCAAGACCCGTTCATCTTCAGCGGCAGCATCGGCGACAACATCCGCTATGGCCGGCTGGACGCGACACAAGAGGAGATCGAAGCCGCTGCCAAAGCCGTGCATCTCGACGAGTTCATCAACAAGCTGCCGGACAAGTACGATCACGAAGTCGGTGAGCGCGGTTCGCGCCTGTCGCTCGGCCAGCGCCAACTGGTGTCGTTCGCCCGCGCGCTGCTGGCCGACCCGCGCATCCTGATTCTGGATGAGGCCACCTCGTCGGTGGACACGCAAACCGAGCGCATGATCCAGCAGGCATTGGAAGTGCTGTTGAAAGGGCGCACGGCGTTTGTCATCGCCCACCGGCTCAGCACGGTGCGCAACGCCGACGTGATCCTGGTGATGCAGGAAGGACGCATTGCCGAGCAGGGATCGCACGATGCATTGATGGCGCAGCGCGGGTTGTACTACAGCCTGGTGACAGCTCACGATCGCGCGCATGATCGCGTGCATGATCGCGCGCATGATCGCGTGCACGGTCGCGCGGATGATAGCCCCCATCAGCCGGCGCATGAGCCCGCCACTGCGTTGAGCGCCGCTGATGCCTGAGCTTGTCGAAGCCACCGCAGCCTCAACTGCTGCGCTTTGCCCTACAATGCGCAGCGAGGCAGGCAAAGCATGACAGACACACGCGTCGCGATGGCGATTGCCGCGCACCCCGATGACATCGAGTTCATGATAGCCGGTACGTTGCTATTGTTGAAGCTGGCCGCCTACGACATCCACATGGGGCTTTGCGGCAGAGGGCGCCGACACACTGGCGCAGGCGCTAGGCGCGCACGTTGCTGGATCGACCCGGCTTACGAAAAATCGCTGGCTCAATACCCAGTAGTATTGGGGCGCAGGAGAATCGAATGTCACATCCAATCGAAGCCCTCATGATCGGCGCCGGCGGTCGCGGCATGTATGCCTATGGCCCCTACGCGCTGGCGCACCCCGACGAAATTCGCATGGTTGCTGTGGCCGAGCCGGACGATGCGCGCCGCGCGCGGTTCGCCCAACTGCACGGCATCCCGCCTGAGCGTCAGTTTAAAACCTGGCAGGACGCACTGGCCCGCCCACAACTGGCGCAGGCGGCGCTGAACTGCACCCAGGATCAGATGCACGCCCATTCGACGGTTGCGCTGCTCGAGGCCGGCTACGATGTGTTGCTCGAAAAGCCGATGGCAACCACGCTGACCGATTGTGTGCGCCTGGTCCGTGCTGCCGAAGCGCACAACCGCATACTTCAGATCTGCCACGTTCTGCGCTTCACCGCGTTTTTTTCGGCTCTGTACGACATCGTCAACTCTGGCCGGCTCGGTCGCGTCGTCACGGTCGATCACCGCGAGAATGTCTCGTACTGGCACATGTCGCACAGCTTCGTGCGCGGCCACTGGCGCAATGAGGGCCTGTCTAGCCCAATGATCCTGGCCAAGTGTTGCCACGACCTGGACATTCTGTTCTGGACGATCGGCCGGCCGGCCCGGCGTCTCAGTTCCTTCGGCGCGTTGACGCACTATCGCGCAGAGAACGCGCCGGCCGGCGCCCCCTTGCGCTGTACCGATGGCTGCCCGGTCGAGCAGGAATGCCCGTGGTACGCGCCGCTGTTGTATGGCGCTGTCGAGGGCCTCCCCCCGCGCTCGGAATGGATTGCCCGCGCGTTGGGTGGCGGCGACACGGCCCAGTCGCGCTGGGAGGCGCTGAAAACCAGCCCATATGGCCGGTGCGTCTATCACTGCGACAACGACGTGGTCGATCATCAGGTCATCCTGATGGACTTTCCTGGCGATGTGACGGTGACGTTCACCATGCACGGCCACTCGGACACCGAGGGGCGCACGATGCGCTGGGACGGCACGCGCGCCACGTTGTACGGCGACTTCTCCGACGGCCGGCCGCACGAGTTGCGCATCCACGAGCACGGCGGCGCTGTCGAGGTCATTCGACCCGAGGCCGGCGCCAGCGGGCACGGCGGCGGCGATGACGGCCTGATGCGCACCTTCGTTCGCACCCTGCGCGGCGAGCCGGCCGATCATCAGACCACCGCCCGCGCATCGCTGGAAAGCCACCTGATGGCCTTTGCCGCCGAGCAGTCGCGGCGCAGTGGGCAGACAGTGGATATGGACGCCTTTCGTCGCTTGACCTGATCCGGCTGGCCTGTAGCACGAGCATGTAGGAGCAAGCCGCCGGGCTTGCCCTACAGCCCTGCTATAGTTGCCCCCGTGATCACGTTCACCCAGCCAGGGTTCCTGGTGTTGCTGGCGCTGATCCCGCTCAGCGTCTTCATCGCACTGCCCCGGCTGCGGCGTGGTCTTCGAGCTAACGTCGCGCACGCACACGCCTGGGCCGGGTTGGTTCTGCGATCCGTTCTCCTCGCCTGTGTGGTGCTTGCCCTGGCCGGTGCGCAGAGCGTCACCTGGACCGACCGGCTGTCGGTTGTCTTCCTCGTCGATGTTTCCGACAGTGTGGGCGCCGCCGGCAGAGACCGGGCGGCGGCTTTCATCCGCGAGTCGCTGGCAGCCATGCGCGCCGGCGGCGGCGCGCTCTCGCGCGATCAGGCTGCCGTCGTCCTGTTCGGCGCCGACGCGCAGATCGAGCGCGGCCTGTCTTCGTTGCCCGATCTGGCCCCCTTCAGCGTGCGTGTGCGCACGGCCGGCACCCACATCGAAAACGCCATCCGACTGGGACTGTCCCTGTTCCCGCCCGACGCCGCCAAACGATTGGTGTTGATCAGCGACGGCAAACAAACCATCGGCGATGCCGACGCGGCAGCGCGGCTTGCGCGCGCCGTCAACGTGCGACTGGATGTCGTGCCGCTGCAGTCCGTCGCCGGCGTCGATGCGGCTATCGAGCAGGTGGATGCTCCCCAGAGCGCCTCGGTGGGTCAGATCATCCCGCTCGAAGTCGTGGTGCGCTCGAATGCTGCCATGCCGGCCCAGTTGACCGTGTTCTCCGGCGCTGCCAATGCTGCTCGCGAGGTCGTGGCGCAACAGCCGGTGAGTTTGCTCATCGGCGAAAACAGATTCAGCCTGCGTGTGAAAGCCACACAGGCCGGCTTCAACGCATTCCGCGTCCAGGTCATTCCCGATGTGGACACGATCCCGCAAAATAACGCCTTGTCTGCCTCGCTGATTGTGGGCGGCAAGCCGCGCGTGTTGCTGGTGTCGAACCCGCCGCTGCCGGCTCTGGAACGCGGCGTTGCCGGTGTGGATGAAACGATCGCGCTCAAAGCGGCGCTGGCTGCGGCAGATATTGACTACGACGAAAGCGCGCCTGGCGCCATGCCGGCCGCCATTCAATCGCTGGCCGCGTATCAGTCGATCATTCTGGTGAATGTGCCGGCGCGCGACTTGTCACCGCGCGCCATGTTCTCGCTGCAAAGCTATGTGCGCGATATCGGTGGCGGACTGGTGGTCGTGGGCGGGCCCAACAGCTATGGTGTGGGTGGCTACTTCAGAACGCCGCTCGAAGAGACGCTGCCGGTCGACACGCAGGTGAAGGACCCACGCCGGTTCCCGTCGGTCGCGATGGCGATCGTGATGGACAAGAGCGGCAGCATGAGCGCGCAGGAGGGCGGCGTCCTCAAGATGCGCCTGGCAGCCGAGGCCGCCGCGCGCGCTGCCGAGTTGATCAACGATGACGACGACATCACCATCATCGGCTACGATACCGAGCTGGTCGATCAGATCGGCCCGTTCCCCGGACGCGATCGCCAGCGTTTCATTCCGGAGATTCTGCGCATTGCGCCGGGTGGGGGCGGCATCTACGTCTACGAGTCGCTGATCGAAGCGCGCCGCGTGCTCGGCCAGTCCGATAAGCGCAGCAAGTTCATCATCTTGCTCGCCGACGGCAGCGATGCAGAGAACCAGAGCGGCGCGCGAGAACTGGTGCAGCAAATGCGCGCCGAGAACATCACCCTCAGCGTGGTAGCCATCGGCGACGGCTCGGATGTGCCTTTCCTGAAAGAGATTGCCCGTATTGGCGGTGGGCGATTCCATCTGACCGATCAGGCCGCCAATCTGCCGACCATCTTCACTGAAGAGACGGCGCTCGCTCAGCGCAGTTACATGGTCGAGCAGACAGTGCTGCCCCGAGCCGGCGCCGGCAGCCCGATGCTCAGCGGTATTGAGGCAGTCCCGGCTGTGCTGGGTTACATTGCCACCACACCCAAGCCGGCGGCGCAAGTGATGCTGTGGGCTAACGAGACTGACCCGCTGTTGGCTGCCTGGCAATACGGATTGGGCCGCGCCGTCGCCTTCACCTCCGATGCCACGGGTCGCTGGGGTAGGCTGTGGGTAGCCTGGGAAACGTTCCCCAAATTTTGGGCACAGGTGGTGCGCTGGACGATCCTTGAGCGGCCTGACTCTACGTTGCAGGCGCGCGTGACGCAAGACGGTGACCTAACGACGATCGTGGTCGATGCGCCGGTAAATGAGACGCAGGCCGATCTTGATCTGAACTTGCAAGCGACACTCGTCGACAGCAACGGCAACACGCAACAAGTGCCGCTGGCACAGGCCGGGCCGGGGCGGTATGAAGGTCAAACCCGGCTGACCGAGCCGGGCGCTTACTTCGTGCGCATTCAGCCCGCGTCGTCACTCACGGCCACTGCGACGATTACAGAGGCAGCGGATTACATCCACACGCTGACCTGGGTCAAGCCGTACTCGTCGGAGTACGTTCCCGGCCCCAGCGCCGAAGATGCGCTACTGGCGTGGTCCACTCTGGGTGGCGGAACAGTGTTGAATCAGCCGGCGGACGCTTTCCGCCTCGATGCGCCGGCGGCTGCCTCGCGCACCGATCTGTTCCCCTGGTTGCTGGCAATCGCCGCTTGCCTGCTACCGTTCGATATCGGCGTGCGGCGGATTGCCGTCAGCTTGCGCAAGGTGTTCGGCATGGCTCCCCGGCGCGATCTGGCTGCCGCAACGCTCGAGCAGGGTGGGCGCATTAGCCGGCTGATGCAAGCCAAAGCGCGCAGCCCGCGCGGGCCGGCTGCGGTTGTGCCGCCGCAGCGTCGGCAAGCCGGCGTGCCTGTATCCCCGGACGCCGTCCGCACGGATAGCATCCGCGCGGATAGCATCCGCGCGGACAGCATCCGCGCGGACGCTGCCTGGGCTGGAGCGCGTTCTGCCGGCAGCGGCGCCGGCGAGGCGACCACTGATTCGCAAGTGCCCGATGCGCAAGTGCCCGATGCACCTACCACTGCCGGCGCAACTGCCGCCGAGTTGCTGCGGCGCCGGCGCAAGCAGTCGGGCCAGAGCGCCGGCGAGAGCGCCGGCGAGAGTTGAGCACTGCCGCCCGATATTGCGGACAAAGTCTGTCTTTCCCGCCTCCTACTCGCTCGCCGGCACAACACTCTCGCGCATGATCTGATGCAGAGCCTCGAACTGCTCGAAGGCGACCGAGTGGCCGGCATGTTTGGATGTGAGCGTCTGCTGGGGCCGGTAGTGTGCGTTGCAGGTGCACAAAACCCACGTGCAGAGGCCGGCTATGGCCTTCTGCGCGCGACGCTGGAGTTGTTTGAGGAGGGAGTGAGCCGTGCAGGATTCGAACCTGCGACACAAGGATTAAAAGTCCTCTGCTCTACCAAGCTGAGCTAACGGCCCTCGCGCGCGCCGTCGGCGTGCGATCGCCGACGGACACGATTATAACGCGGGTTTCACGCTTCTGGTGCGGCGGGGAACGCAATCATGCCCACCGTACCCGGCCCGAGGTGCGCTGCCACCGAGATCGACAGATTGGTCATGATCATGTCCTTGCAGTTGAGCGCGGCCTGCAGCCGCTCCTTCAACATCTGTCCGACCTCTGGCGCGCGCGCGTGCACCACCGCGACATTCACCAGTTGCTCACCCAGCCGTTGCCGCATTGCGTCCACGATGTATGACATTGCCCGCTGTTGCGTGCGCACGCGATCGGCCAGTTCCATCGCGCCTTCGCGCACGTTGATAATTGGTTTGATGTTCAACAGCGACACCACCGCCGCCTGCAGCGCCTTCACGCGCCCGCTCAGCCGGGCGTACTCCAGCGTGTCGAGCGCGAACATGATGCTCATGTTGCGCCGGATGAAATCCAGCCGCTCGAGGATGCCCTGCAATGGTGTGCCCAGTCGCTCCAGAATGCGCGCCTCGCGGCACATGTAGGCCAGGCCGGCCGAGCCGGACCACGAGTCGAAGGTGAAAACGGGAATCTCGCCTTCCAAAGCCTGCGCAGCGATGCGCGCCGAGGCAAATGTCCCCGATAACTTGCTCGATAGGTTGATGGAGAGGATGGTGTCGCCGGCTTTGGCGATGCGGCGAAAAACCTCGATGAACTGCTCTGGGGAGGGCGTGGCCGTCTTGGGAATGACTCTGTTCTTGTCGACGTAGCGGTAGAAATCCTCGTCGGACAGGTCGACGCCTTGTAGGAAAGTCTGCTCGCCAATGTGAATCACAATCGGCACAACCTGAATGTCATAATCGTTTCGCCACTCCGGCGGCATGTCACCCGACCCATCCATCACAATGTGCAGCATGTCATCTCTCCAGTGTCCAATCGCAAGCAGTGCGCGACTTTCGATTTCAAACAGTATACCCAGGCAAAGCGCGCTCGGATGCGCACATCCGATCACACAGCCGACCAGTTTGCGCCATCTGACGCCACACACGCATAGATGTTGGGGGTGCGACCGGTGCGGCGCGGATATTCGGCGGCAATCCTGTCGGCCAGGCTAGCCGCTGCGTCGTCGTTCACCAAGGCGATAGCGCAGCCACCGAAGCCGGCCCCGGTCATGCGCGCGCCATGCACGCCCGGCGTGTCACGGGCAATATCCACCACAGCGTCCAGTTCTGCGCTGCTCACCTCATAAAGATCGCGCAGGCTGTCGTGCGATTGGTTCATCAGCGCGCCGAAGGTGGATAGCTCGTTGCGTCGCAACGCAGCCACGGCATCGAGCACGCGCTGATTTTCGTGAATGACATGTGCGCAGCGCCGGGCAATCACAACGGGCAATTCATCGCGCCGGCGCTCAAACGCTTGCACACTGACGTCGCGCAGACTGCGCACGCCCAGCAGCCGCGCGCCTTCTTCACATTCGCGCCGGCGTTGGTTATACGCGCTGCCGGCCAGTGTGCGCGGCGCAGTTGTGTCCACGACCAGCACGGTCACGCCGGCAGGCAGCGAGGCCAGCTCATACTCCAGCGAACGGCAGTCGATGAGCAAGGCGTGGCCGGCTTTGCCCAGTGACGAAATGAACTGATCCATGATGCCGCACTTGACGCCGACGAATTCGTTCTCGGCGCGTTGAGCCAGCCGGGCTGCACGCACCCCGTCGATTGATTGGCCGGATGCTGCGCAAAATGCCATCACAGTTGCCATCTCGGTTGCGGCAGAGGAGGATAGACCACTGGCGATTGGCACATCGCCGCTCACCACCCCGTCGAACCCGCGCAGAGCCAGCCCGTCGTTTTGAAGCATCGCTGCGACACCGCGCATGTAGTTGCTCCACGGTGCTGCCGGGTCTGGACGGATTGCGTCCAGTGAAAACATCGATTCTTGCTCAAAGTCGGCGGAATACAGCCGCACAATCCCATCCTGCCGGGCAGCGCCGATGATCTTTACATCCCGGTCGATTGCCATCGGCAGCACGAATCCTTCGTTGTAGTCGGTGTGTTCGCCAATCAGATTCACCCGCCCCGGCGCGCGGGCGGCAAACACAGCGGCACAGTCATAGCGCGAGCGAAATAGGGCTTGCAGGTCGGATAGCTTCATCGGATGAGCAAGTGGGATAAGTGGCGTAGTCAAGGTCAAATATCGTTAACCCCGCAGCAGGCCCAAAGATACGTAGGCGATGATCATGCCGATCAAGACCATGCCCAATCCATAGATGCGATACACCCCCTGGGCAAATCTCTCGCCACGCTTTTGAGCCAACAGCTTTCCAAATGGGTCATATCGTATTAGCTCATCTAGAGGACGCCGCAGGGCTGCAAAGCCGTTGATGAGCAAGATCACTGCAAAAACCAGACCGACAACGCCACCAATCATAATTCAGATTATCACCGACCGAATGTGGCAGCAAGCATAACATGTGCGCGCTGCCTGCTGTCCACTTTGCCGATTATAGACCTGAATAGATCTGACCACCTGGTTGGTAAATGAAGTGCGCCGTCTGGATTTATGTCTGATGATTTGCGTTGCAGCCAATTATCGAGTAGTATGCGGAAAATCGGCGTTTTACATCTACGTCTATGCACTGGGAAAGGCTTTCCGAAGACGTCTACGTTTTTACTAGCGATCGCTATGCGCAGGTGACGGCCAGCTTGATCGTGTCGGGCACGGTGGGCGTCATGATCGATACGCTACCCTTCCCCGAAGAGACGGCCCAGATTGCCCTATTTGCGCGCCGGCGCTGCCCGGACGGCGTGCGTTATGTGATATACACGCAGCATCAGGCAGACCACACGTATGGCGCTTTTCTGTTCCCTAAAGCCGAAGTGATTGCGCATGCTGCCTGCCGCGAGATTCTCATCGACAAGGGGTATAAGGCTCTGGAGGTGGCCCGGCAGCAGAGCCGCGAACTCGAGATCATCCGGCTGCGCTTGCCAAGCATTACGTTCACCAGCGGCGTGTTTGCCCTAAAGCTGCCCGGCAAGACACTGGAAATTTTCCCGTCGCCTGGCCACACGGTGGATTCAGTGTCTGTAATTTTGCAGGAAGAGAAGATTTTATTTGCCGGCGACACGATCATGGCAATCCCAACGATCGGCGATGGGGATATTGATCAGTTGCGCGCCTCTATCGAGGCGGTGGCTGCCATGCCGCTCGAAACTATCGTTCAGGGCCATGGGGAGATTATCCTGCGTGGCGAGATCAAGGATAACCTTCGACGTAGTCTGAACTACCTCGAAAACTTGCAGACCAAAGTGCAGAAGCTGGTTGAAGCCGGCGGCACGCGCGAAGAGGTTCGTCGCATCACGCTGGAATCGTGCGGTCTGCAACGTGTGCTCTTGAGCGGTGTCGTCACCCAATTGCACCAGGCCAATCTGATGGCGCTGTATAACCGGTTGACGGCTGCGCTGAGACCCGCCCAGCTACCTGTGGCTGCTGCGGCAGTTCAGACAATAAGCCGGCGCGCCGGTGCCCGTTCTACCGCCAGCGCACCTAAAGACCGCAAGGCTGCCCCGAAAAAGCCGGCGCGTCCGGCAAAATCTAAGCCGGCTGCCCCCAAAAAGCCACGCACCAAGGCCGCGACACAGTCACACTCCAAAAAGGCTGCGTCGACGTCAACGGAGGAACGCCCTGACGCATGAGCGTCTTTCAAGCAGCCCTGATCGCGCTGTGTTACGCCTTCTCGCAGTCTGCCTTTAACGCCGGCCTGGGAGGCTATATTCTCTCCCAGCCCCTTGTGGCGGGAACGATTGTCGGCGTGCTGTTGGGCGATCCGCTGGCCGGCGCCGCGCTGGGCGGCACACTGAATCTGAGCGCCCTCGCGTTGAGCCAGTTGCGGCTGCGCTTTGGCCCGGACATTGCGCTGGCCGGCTATGTGGGTATTCCCATCATGTTGTTGAACGGCGTCGCTGTTGACACTCCTCAGGCGCTGGCTGTTTTTGGCGCGCTGGCCGTCTTCAGCACGCTGCTGGTGTTCGTGCGGGGTGTGTTCAACAGCGTGCTGGCGCACTGGGCCGACTATTTCGCCGAGCGTGGCGATGCTGCGCTAGTTGCTTTCATCAACGTTGGGCCATCTCAAGTGTGGCTGTTCGTGATCACGTTTATTCCTGCGTTTGTCCTGTTGCGGTTTGACATGCAAGCGCTGGTCAGCGTGACCGACGCGCTGCCGTTGTGGGTGCAGACCGCGTTGCGTTTGAGCCAGCATCTGTTGGCGGCTTTGGGCATTGCTATGAGCGCGCGCGTACTCGCGCGAGGAAGCAGCGCGGCTTATTTCGTGCTGGGTTGGCTTGCGGCCCATGCCTTCGGGCCGGCCCCGCTCACCTTGCTGGGCGCCAGCATTGCTACCATTCATGCCTTTGTTGCGCGCAAACGCATGGAGCCGGCCCAGGACACCCTGGCGACAGATGCGCTGCCATCCGATCAGCTCGAACCAGAGGACTCGCGCGCGCCTTCGCCGCTTGTCCCTGCTGATCTGCGCGTGTCTTTCATGCTGTGGCTGTTCTTTCACAATGCCGCGCTCAACTTTGAGCGCTTCCAGAACATTGGGCTTGCCACGGCGCTGGCCCCCATCGCACGCAAGCTGTATGCCACGGCCGAGGAGCGCGCGGCCTGTCTGCGCCGTCATCTTGCGCTGTTCAGCACCGAGTTCTCGCTTGGAGCAGCGGCTGTGGGCGCTTCAGTGGCCCTGGAAGAGCGGCGCGCTATGGGGGATGCGATCAACGAAGCGGAGTGTGTGGGTGCAAAGACCGGCGCGATGGCTGCCCTGGGCGTCACCGGCGATGCGCTGGTTCAGGGCGTTGTGACAGCTTTCGCCGTCGCTATAGGGGCCAGCCTGGCTCGACAAGGCAATTTGCTTGGGCCATTCCTGTTTGTGGTCTTCGAGGCAACGGTAGTGTTGTGCGTTGCCTATGCCAGCTTTCAGTTTGGGTATACCCAGCTTCGACGCGTCGCGGCATGGGCGCGGGCGAATGAGTGGTTGCGGGCCGGCCTGTTTGGCGCGGTGCGCCTGGGCGCCTTCGTGCTGGGAGGGCTATTGCTCACCTATGCGCCGCTGCACCTGCCGGGCGGGGCGATCATCGAGATCGATGGCGCTCGGATTGCGCTACAGCACGCGGTGTTGGACCGAATCATGCCGAACATGATTCCGTTACTCGTTGTCCTGGCTCTGTGGTGGCTGTTGCGCTATCGCAACACCAGCCCGATGGTCTTGCTGGGCGTTTTGATCGCGCTGGCCTTTGCGATATGTGGCGCGCTCAGTCTGGTGGGTTGGCTGTGACTCGCACTTCGACCCGGCCACACGCCGGCCAGGACTATCGCACCACCTACACCGATCTGCTGCACGCGCTCAATCAGCCTGACTGCCCGGTGTGCCGGCTGGTTAATCAAGCTGTGCGCCAGCACGTGGATGTGTTTCTCTACGAACAACTGTTGGTTGTAGAAAGGCGCGATGAAATCCGCGCTGCGCGTGGGTTTTGCTCGATCCATGGGGCCATGCTGGTCGGCGGGCATGGTCGGATGCTCGGCGCGGCTACGTTGCATCAGGACATCCTCAACGACGTTGTGCGACAGATTGACCGGGCTATGCGCCCCCCAATGTCTGCGCTGAAGCGTGCCTTTGCGCTTGGGCTGCGCGCTATGCTGCACAACGTCATGCGCGCCGTGCGCCCTCGCCGTATGTGTCCCTTGTGTGAATATGAGCGACGCCAGGAAGGCATTGTGCTGCGCGCGCTCGTCAACGATATCAATGATCCGGCGCTGCGCAGCGCGTTCGAGCGATCGGCCGGTCTGTGTCTGCCGCATTTGCAGATGGCCGTTGTTTTGCCGGATGTGCCGCCTGGCAATCAGGCTCGCCTGGTTGAACTCGAACGGGCCATTCTGGCCGGCCTAAAAGCAGAGCTGGACGAATATCTGTCCGCGCGCAATGCCTCATACGAGGGCGGGGCGATGGGCGCAGAGGCCGACGCGCCGTTGCGCGCCGTGCGACTGGTGTCGGGGCGCGTCGTGCATTCAGACGGGCGCACGTGATGCCGCCGGTGCGCCACACCGGCGCGGGGAGCTGACAGCAAGGCCGGCCCGGTAGGGTGGCAGCTTGGGCAAATACGGCCAGACTCTCGCCTGGCCCTGGATCACGCCTCGTGTTTGGGCAATCCTGTCATGCGCCGCACGTCTTTCATCGTGGCGCGCGCGATCGCGCGGGCCTTTTCAGCGCCCTCACGCATCAGCCGTTTAACCCGTTCGCGGTCGGCAGCAATGACCTCACGTCGCTGGCGCATCGCGCCGGTTAGTTCCACCAGCGCCTCAGCTACAGCTTCTTTCAGGGGTGCATAGCGGCGCGGGCCGTTTGCGTATTCGCGCTCAAAAGCCTGAGCAATGTCAAGCTTGCCACACGCGCGCAACAGGCCGATCAAGTTGAGCGCCCCGGCCCCTATCTCCGTGCCGGCCTCTCCCGTGTCCGTGACAGCCGAGCGCACTTTGGCGCGCACCGATTTCTCATCCTCGAACAGCCCCACATAGTGCTTGGGGCCAAGACTCTTGCTCATCTTCCTTGTTGGGTCGGCCAGCGAGAGCAATTTGGGCGTCTCGGTCGAGAGCACAGCCGGCTCGGGAAAGTACTCGCCAAACTGCGTGTTGAAGCGACGCGCAATATCACGCGACAGCTCCAGATGCTGCTCCTGATCCTTGCCGACGGGCACCAGGCCGGCGCGATAAAGCAAAATATCGGCCGCTTGCAGCACCGGGTAGGTGAATAGGCCGGCCGAGATGAACGCATCCTGCTTGCCTTCCAGTTGCTCGGACTTGTCCTTGAACTGGGTCTGGCGCGTCAGGTCGCCATACGCGCACACACACCCCAGCACCCATGCCAGCTCGGTATGTTCTGGCGCCATCGACTGCACAAACACAATTGATTGCTCCGGGTCCAGGCCGGCCGCCAGTAGATCGATGAACATATTCTCGGTGTTCTGGCGCAGCGTGTGTGGGTCGTAAGGCATGGTCATGGCGTGCAGATCGACGACGCAATAAATGGGTTGGTACAGCTTGCTGTTCTGGATGCGCACCCAGTTGCTCACAGCGCCAAAGTAGTTGCCCAGGTGCAGTTCTCCGGTCGGTTGAATACCGGAAAAGACTGTGTTGTTGCTCATCGCATGTCTCCTCAGAAAAATGAACTCGCCCGCCGCGGCAACGAAACCGTATTTCGCTGCCGAGGACGGGCGGTGCAAGTGCCGCTCGCGGTGCCACCTCGGTTGAGCGCGCTTTGACTGCGCCCCGCTTCACTATTCACCAGGGCCTGCCCTCGCCGGTTCCACTTCGCGCACCATGCCGGCATCGGCTTGCACCCACCGCCGACTCGCTGTCGCTTGCGCATGGCCCTACTTGTCACGGGTCGCCGGGACTATCCCTGGCGGCGAAATTATAGCCGCGATTCCGGTTGCCTGACAGATTTCAAAACAGCGACTGATCGTCTGTGTCCGCTTAGCGGTTCGTCTCATCGCGGCGCGGGGCGCGCTGCGGGGTCAAATTGCCCAGCGCTTGCCGGCCTTGTCCTCGAGGCCGGCGACCGCGCGTAGTACGCGCGTAGTACGCGCGTAGTACGCGCGTAGAGTGCAAATCTGTCAGGCGACCGGCTGCCATTGCTCCTGAGCATACCGGCAGCAACAGCCCCGGCCCACCGTTCAGCAGCCCCGAATGCTGTCCTTACCAATCCCTCAGTTTTGTCCGCTAAAATGCTTAGCTATTCGTTCAGTCGCGCAGTGCGGCGGCGCGCTCTGAAGTGTGAGGCAAGTGTGATTCGCAAAATGCAGGTGAGGTAAGTATGGCGAGCGTATCCAGGCCGGGCCGGCTGCCTGGTCCAAAATCCAGCCCGAAGAAAAAGATTGATATCCCCTACAACCGGCCGGGCAACCGCATCCGGCGCGCAATTAAGAGCTTCATCACTATCACGCTGCTGATCAGCATTGCCTGGACATTGATTTCGCTGGCCACCATCGACGACGTATCGCTGAACATTGCCCTCAACATTCTGGGTGGCATTCTGCAGATTCTGATGTTCGTCATCACGGCGATGTTCGGCATCGTTGTGCAATTCGGCTTGTTGTTCTGGTTCCTGTCGCGCCCGCAGGTCGAAGTGATCCGCCCCGGTGATGACACCACGGTGACTTTCGACGACTACTGGGGCCAGCCCCAA
This sequence comes from Candidatus Roseilinea mizusawaensis, assembly GCA_016841965.1. Classification (GTDB taxonomy): domain Bacteria; phylum Chloroflexota; class Anaerolineae; order J036; family Brachytrichaceae; genus Roseilinea; species Roseilinea mizusawaensis. The sequence continues at coordinate 80,854 of JAEANN010000017.1, forward strand.
CTGGTGAAGTTGGTGAAGCAGTGGATGTCGCTGCTGCGAGACCGCAAAGACTTTGAGAAAATGGGCGGCAAGTACATCAGCGGCCTGCTGCTCTATGGCCCCCCCGGCACCGGCAAGACGATGCTGGCCAAAGCGATTGCCGGCGAATCGGGTATGGCCTTCATCGCTGCGCAGGGCACCAGCTTCCAGGGCATGTTCTGGGGGATGGACATTTTGAAGGTGCTGCGCTTTTGCCGCATGGCTCGCCAGCTTGCCAAGAAATACGGCGCATGTGTGGCCTACATCGACGAGATTGACGCTGTGGGCATGAATCGCGGTGGCGTGCGCGGCGGCGGCCCAATGATGGGCAGCATGACGGGTTTTGGTCTGGGTATGTTTGCGCTCTCCACGCTGCTCAGCCAAATGGACGGCATGAACAACCTCACCTTCACCGAGAAGCTGATGCGCCGCCTCTACAAGCTCTTGGGCAAGAAGTATGATCCTCGGCGCAACTGGCATGTGATGTGGATGGGGAGCACCAACCGGCCTGATGTGCTCGACCCGGCCCTCACACGTTCCGGTCGGCTCGACACCAAGATTGCCGTTGACCCGCCCGATCGCGCCAGCCGCCGGCTGATCATCCAGGGCTATCTCAACCGCATCCAGCACGATGAGACGGTGGATGTTGAGTCGATCGTGGCCGACACTGCCGGCATGACCCCGGCCGATATCTCCAACGCCATCACCAAAGATGCTGTGCGCATCGCTTTCTTCGACGGCCGGCGCAAAGTGTCGCAGAAGGACATCGACAAGGCGTTCATGGAGCAAACTATCGGGATGGAGACGCCGATCGAAGAGATGGATGAAGGCCAGCGGCGTGTGCTCGCCTATCACGAGGCCGGCCACGCGGTGGCCCAGTACTACGTGATGCCGGAGCAGAAGATCGTGCGCGCCACCATTGTTCGGCTATCTACCGGCAGCCAGGGCCATGTGATGCCGGTCGACACCGTCGAACAACATGTCGAGCCGGTAGTGCGCTATGCCTATGACATCATCGTGTCGTTGGCCGGCCGCGCAGCAGAAAAGATCCTCACCGGCGAGATCTTCAACTCGGTCGGCGGCGACTATCGCAACGTGCAGTTCATGCTGTGGCGGCTGGCAGCATCTGGCTACTTTGGCCCCCGGCTGGCGATGGATGCCACCGGTGTGTTGTCCTCACAAGGCCCAGGGCCAGCCATCAGTAGCGACGGCAAGCTTGAAAAGTATTGGTTGCAGATGGAGGATGCCACAGAGAAACTGCTTCGCCAGCACTGGAAAGAAGTGACTGCTGTGGCAGAAGAGTTGTTGCTTAAAAACACCCTGAACGGCAAGGAGGTCGTGGAATTGATCGAGGCGAACCAGACGCCGGAGGCGCTGCTCAACAGTGACATTATTCCCAAGACGCTCGCTGCGATGCGCGCGCAGGCGCTGGCTGAGATCCGTAACCGAGGCAATGGTGCGTCAAATGGTGTCTCAAACGGGCGCGCCCTCAACCTGCCGAGTGCTTACAATGGATCAAGCTCTGTCGCTCAGGATGGGCAGTCTGTCCTCGACCATACCCCACCCGGCGAAGAGGTGCTTGTGATTAACGGCGCGGCCAACGGCGCCGGCGCGACCGACTATGTCACACCGCAGCCGGTTGACAACGATCGCCCGCCGGTCGAGCCGGTGCTGATCAGCGACAATCGCGGCAGTTATCAACCCAAACTGGTGGACGAGGGCCAACGCGATGGCGAGGCTGACCAAAAGTAGCTTGCCCGCTGGCTTTTCACAAGCGGCGGATCATGCCTGATCATGCAAGCGCTGGTGTTGTCTGGCGGGGGCAATCGCGGCCCGCTGCAAGTCGGCGCAATTCGCGCGTTGCTGGCAAACGGCGTCACACCGCAGATGATCGTCGGCTCGTCGGCCGGGGCGCTCAACGGCGTCTTTCTCGCTATCGAGCCGAACATGGCAGGGGCGGATCGTGTTGCGGAGATGTGGCGTGAAGCCGGCCGCCGCAAAGTGATTCACAGCGGGCCGCTGCAAACCATCTGGCAGTTGTTGCGCGGCAGCGATCACGTGATGGACAACGCCGGCATGGCTGCCTTTATCCGATCCGTCCTGCCGCCCAACGTGCGCGTGTTTGGCGATTTGAAACTGCCGTTCTACGTGACCATTGCGCACTGGATGACGCGCGCGCTGTATCTCTACGGCGACGATCCGCAGGGCGATCTGACCCAGGCGCTGGTGACAAGCGCCGCGGTGCCGGGTTACTTCCCCCCCACATGGCACAACGGCGAAGCGTTTGTCGATGGGGGGCTGGTGTCGAATGTGCCGGCGCAAATTGCCGTGGCGCGTGGGGCGACCGAACTGTGGGTGGTCGATCTGGCCTACAGCACCGACCCGCCGCGCAAGCCGGGCAACAGCCTGTCCATCATTCGTCACGCGGTGTACCCGGCCCTGTACCGTGAGGCGCTGCTCGAACTGGAGTCGGTTGCTTTTCGCCCCGGCATTCGGCTGCATCACATCCCCATCTACGACTATCAGGACGTGGCGCTGGGCGACTTTTCCGAAATCGAGACCATGCTGGAACTCGGCGCGCAGGTAGCCCGTAAATATCTGGAACGGCCAGAGCCGAATGTCATCCGCTACCCCCGCAAGTTCATGGCCGACGAATTGCCCCCCGGCCCGCCAGGAGCAAAGCCGTTCGTTGGATAGCGAGCGTTCGTTCACACAAAAGACATCATCACCTGATTGCTTAGGAAGCGCCCTCTAGGGGTGAGGCGCGCGCGATCAGGCAGCAGTTCGAGCAGGCCCTTTGCCTGGCCGGCCCGCAGTTGCTCGCCAAACACCTCGCGTATGTCCACACCATGCCGCTGGGCAAAGCGCGCATAGGAGACGCCCTCTTGCAGCAAGCGCAACCCCATCATCATTGTCTCCCCGCGCGACGTGCGTTCATCGATGTCTTCGCTGCCCATCTCGACCGACGCGCTACGTTCGATGCGCGCGATGTAGTCGGCGGGACGGCGTATGTTCCACCAGCGCCGGCGAATGGATGACGAGTGCGCCCCAGGGCCGAAGCCCAGGTACGGCTCGTTGCGCCAGTAGATGAGATTGTGCGCGCATTCACGGCCCGGCCTGCACCAGTTGGAAATCTCATAGTGCACATAGCCGGCCTGGCCCAGCATCTCCTCCGCCAGATCGTACATGTCGGCTGCCGCGTCGGGGTCTGGGTAGGGAACCTCGCCGCGCCGTACCCAGTCATGCAGGGGGGTGCCATGCTCGACGGTCAGCGCATAGAGTGAAATATGATCGGGCTGCAAAGGCAGCGCCGCGTTCAAGGTGCGTCGCCATGAATCAAGGGACTGATGCGGCAACCCAAAGATCAGATCGAAACTGACATTGTCGAAGCCGGCTGTGCGGGCAGCCTTCACGGCTGCGATGACATCGACAAAGCCATGTTCGCGGCCCAACATCCGCAACTCGCCGGGGTCGGCGCTTTGCGCACCAAAGCTGAGTCGGTTGACGCCCTCGGCCTGCAGCGCGCGCAGGTAGGCCAGGTCGATCGTGCCGGGATTGCATTCGACGGTGATCTCGGCGTCATCAGGCAGATCGAACGTCTCGCGGCAGGCGTGGATGGCTTCACCCAGTTGCGCCGGCTGCAGAATGGAGGGCGTGCCGCCGCCAAAGAAGATTGTGGCTGCGCGGGGTGGCACGCCAGCGCCTGTGTGGACCAGATGGGGAGACTGGCCGGCTGCCCTGATTTCGCAGCACAGAGCACGCACATACGATTCGTGCAGGTTTTCCATGCCGACATAGGTATTGAAGTCGCAGTACGAACAGCGCGACCGGCAGAAGGGGATGTGCAGATATAGACCGAGGGGGAGCATGGTGGGGAATCAGAACACAGAGTACAGAGTACAGAGTACAGAGTACAGAGTAGAGAGTACAGAGTTCAGAGTTCAGAGTTCAGAGTACAGAGTACGATGTAGGTGCGCGCGTTCAACTCTGGAAAGGCGGACAACCAGGGCAGCGCCGGCAGGAGACGCGGGCGAATACCGCTCATGCGAAACGGCACGATGCCTAGCCATGCCTGCCCGTCGAACGTGTCGAGTGTCAAACCCGGCGGAATCAGGAGGCGCAGAGCGTCGGGTGGTATCGGCCAATGGGCAAACAACAGATCGCGCCAGACCTGTCGCATCAGCCACGGCGTGGTTGGCGGCGGGTACGAGCGATGATCAGCCGGTATTCTCCAATCGGACACTGCGCTGATTGTGCCACATGCAAATCGCGCCCCTTGCGCGATGGCATCAAAAACTGCCGGCCGGCTTTTCGCAAAAGCCCCTTGACGGATCAGAACAAATGTTCTATACCTGGGCCGTCTGCTCAACACCAATTGCGGAGGCGATTCCATGCGATCACGAGACAGCTTGGCCGATACGCCGGTCACACTGGGCGATCTGATGCGCTCGCAGCGGCGCGATGCGCTGAAAGCGGCGGCGATGTTCATGGCGGTGGCGCTGTATGGCGCCGTCTTGTTGTATACCGGTGTGCACAACTTCAACCTGATGAGTCGGACCGTGGCGCCCGATCAGCAGTTGTTTGCCATCACAGCGTTGTTGTGTCTGGAAGGTGCGGCGATTTTCCTGCCGTTGGCCATTCACTTCTGGCTGGCTCCTGGGCCACAGCGGCTGGTGGGGTATTTGCTCTACGCGGCCAACTTCACCATCGTGGTGCTGAACACCATTCTGGACGCGATGACCAATCGGGCGGAGGCAATGCCGGACTGGCTGCATCTGTATGCCACTTTCATCGTGCCGGCCACGCCGGTGTTGATCGGCGTGGGCATTGCCTTCATTTTCATCCTGGATCCATCCAAGAAGATTCATGACGCACGCGCGGCAGCCGAGGCGGCGTCGATGGACGCGATGGCGCTGCACATGCGCGAGGCGGCCAATCGCGACGATGTCAATCAGGCTATTCGCATGGCGGCGCTGAAAGACATGCAGGAAGCTACAGGCCGCGTGGTTGGGGTGCGCCCGAAAGGATTGCCGGCGCCCAAACGCGCCACACAGGCGAAAACGTCGCGCAAGTCGACGCGCAGTGAGGTGACGGTTTTCAATGCCGGCCCGCGCGATATGCCTGAGCTTGCTGAGCCGGGCAAGCCGCGCAGCCGCAAGCGCGCCGGCGGCTAGGTGCGCCACTTTTCGCGCAGTGTGAACACCGCTTCCAGCACGCCGCCCCCAATCGCCAGCGCCTTGTCAGAGATGCTAAAGCAGTAGCGGGTTTCGCCGCGCGGGTCGATGTCGGCGATTTTCAGGCCGGCGCTCACCGCCACATCGTCGTGCAGCAGCCCGCGCAGCACGCCATCCAGCGTGGCCGGCACCGGGGTTGTGCCCACCGTAGCGATGATGTCACCGGCCTTGACTGCGTCGCCAATTGCGCGCCGCCCGTACAGCACGCCGTCGCAGGGCGCGCGCACGACCCGTCGTACATCTTCCCCACCCACCTTGCCGGGCACGCCCGTGTTCGGCGTGGCGCTGCCGATCCATAGCACACGCCCCAGGTCGTGCCCGCGCTGCGTTTCGATGACCGCGTGGCAGTCCTGCCCGGCAGTGAAGCCCGGCCCACAGGCCACCACAACCGGCGCGTCCTTGATCGTGGTGCCGGTGTTGCGCTTGGCCATGATGGCATCCACCAGCACTTCAGGCTGCAAAATGTCCAGCGTGCGCAGCGACGGGTCGGCCATGACTGCCACCCCGCCGCGCTGCCAGATGTATATCACCTCATCGGCGAACAGCGCCCGCTCGGCCTGCACGCCGTCCACCGTGATGCGCCCATCGTACAGCGCAGACGCGAAGGCCACCATCCGGCGGATCACCAGCGGTTTGGGCAGGTCCAGGCACAGCACGCGGAAGCCGGCCTTGTGCAGGCGATAGGCTGCGCCGGTGCCTAGATCGCCGGCCCCTTTCACAATTGCCACGGGATGTGTGCGGGTCATGGTCTGGGTCAGTATAGCCGGTTCCAGCGCCAGACATCGGCTGGTTATAATGCCCCGTTGGTTGATACCCGGCGTTTGTTCAAGGCCAACATCTATGCCAAGCGAAGACTCGAAACTCGTGCTCGTGGTTGACGACGAACCGCGCATGATCAATTTCATTCGCATGAATCTGGAGCTGGAAGGCTACCGAGTGATCTCCGCGACAGATGGGCTAGACGCAGTGCGCAAGACGCGCGAGATGTTGCCCGATATTGTGCTGCTCGATATCATGATGCCGGAGATGGACGGCTACGAAACGCTGCAAGCCATTCGCGAAGAGAGCACTGTGCCGGTAATCATGCTCACGGCCAAGAGCGAAGAATCGGACAAGGTGAAGGGTCTGGATCTTGGCGCAGATGATTACATTGTCAAACCGTTCAGTCCACGCGAGTTGATCAGCCGGGTCAAGGCGGTTATCCGGCGGGCGGAATTGCCGGCCCAGGTGGACAAAGCGCCCATCATGATCGACGACAGATTGTCCGTGGACTTTAACAGGCGCGAGGTGATTGTCGAGGGCAAGCCGGTCAAGCTGCGCCCGACCGAATGGCGCTTGCTCTACCATCTCATGCAAAACGCCGGCTGGGTGGTGCCGCACGAGACGCTGCTGTCCAAAGTGTGGGGATGGGAATACCGCGACGAGACCCAGTATCTGCGGCTGTACATCACGTATCTGCGCCAGAAGATCGAGCCCGATCCCGCGCACCCCAAGTACATTCTGACCGAGCGCGGCGTCGGATACCGCTTTGTGGACTACAAGGCGGGAGCTACGGGAAGGTAGCCGCTCTGCTTGATAAACGCAGCCCTAAGTTTGGGTGTTTACACTACAATGGCGCTGATTGCCGGCCTGACGCCGGCTCCATGACACGCAATCCAAGGCTGACAGAGACTGACCAAGAGCGACCAAGGACGCGCCTGCCACGTTGCAGCCTGTATTGTGCCTCAATCGCTTGCCAGTCCTTGTCTCTGTCGGGTGGCTCAAAATCACAATAACACCAACAGGAGCATCACATGAAAAGAATCGGAGTATTGACCGGCGGTGGCGACGTGCCCGGCCTCAATCCTTGCATCAAGGCGCTGGTGAATCGCGCCATCGACGAAGGATACGAAGTCCTGGGCATTCGCAAGGGATGGGGCGGCTTGCTGTATTGCAATCCGGATGATCCGGCCAGTGTCGCCCATTACATTGTGCCGCTTGACAAACAACGTGTGCGCACCGTTGACCGCACCGGCGGCACGTTCCTGCACACCAGCCGCACCAACCCGGGCAAGGTGCGTTCGCATGAGGTGCCCGATTTCCTGCGCGAAGCCGGCGCCAAAGAGGATGACAAAGGCCGCTTTGACTTCACGCCGCACGTGCTGCGCGTCCTTGACAAGCTCGGCATCGACATTTTGACCCCCATCGGCGGCGACGACACCCTGAGTTACGCCGAGCGGCTGTATCGCGAAGGCTTCCACGTCGTCGCCATTCCGAAAACGATGGACAACGACGTGTACGGCACGGACTATTGCATCGGCTTCTCCACTGCCGTCACGCGCAGCGTCGAGTTTATCCACCAGTTGCGCACCAGCATTGGCAGCCACGAGCGCATCGCCGTCATCGAGTTGTTCGGCCGCAATAGCGGCGAGACCTCTCTTTTGTCGTCCTACCTGGCCGGCGTCGATCGCGCCATTATCTCTGAGGTGCACTTCGACCCGGAGAAACTGGCCCGCTTCCTGCTGGAGGATAAAAAGCGTAACCCCAGCAATTACGCCATCGTTACCATTTCCGAGGGCGCTCAGATGATCGGCGGCAAGGTGATCGAGTATGGCCAGGCTGACGCCTACGGTCACATGAAACTTGGCGGCATCGGCCAGCTTACCGGCGAGGCGATTAAGAAGATTACCGGCGAGGATATCCTGAATCAGCAGCTTAGCTATCTGATGCGCTCTGGTGCGCCGGACAGCCTTGACCTGATGGTGGCAGTGAACTACGCTAACCTGGCGGTCACGCTGATCAAGCGCGGCGCTTCAAACCGCATGGTCGCATTGCGCAACGGCACCTACACCAGCATCCCGATTTCGACCATCATGCAGGGTGTCAAGCGTGTTGATGTGGACGAACTGTACGACAGCGAGAACTATCGACCACGCGTGCGGCATGTTGAGGGCAAGCCGATGTTCCTGTACTAGGACACGATATGGGGCGGGTAGCGCGCCCTGCGCCTCAGGCGCGCGCCCGCTTACTGATTTCCTGTCTCCTGACTTCTGAAGAACGAATTCACATGAAACGAATCGGCGTTCTTACCAGCGGCGGCGATGGCCCTGGTCTTAATCCGTGCATCCGCGCTGTTGTGCGCATGGGCATTCACCTGGGCATGAGCGTAATGGGCATTCGACGCGGCTATGCCGGGCTGATTGCCGGTGAAATTGAGGAGCTGACACTGCGCTCGGTGGGCGGGATTCTGGGGCGTGGCGGCACGTTTCTCAGCACATCGCGCAGCGCCGAGTTCACCACGCCCCAGGGTCAGCTCACTGCCCTGCGCAATTTGCATCGCTTTGACATCGAGGGCCTTGTCGTGATTGGCGGCAATGGCAGCCTGACCGGCGCGCAAAAGCTGCACGAACAGGGGGTCAAGGTGATTGGCCTGCCGGGCACAATTGACAACGATCTGGGCGGCACTGATATCACGATTGGCGTTGACACCGCGCTGAACACCATTCTCGACGCCGTTGACAAGATCAAGGACACCGCCTCATCGCACAATCGGGCGTTCATCATCGAGACGATGGGCCGCAATTGCGGTTACCTGGCGCTGATGGGTGCACTGGCCGGCGGCGCTGAGCTGGCCCTGATCCCAGAAAACAACGACATCTCACTGGAGGCGGTCAGCAATCTCTTGAAAGATGTCTATGTGCGCGGCAAGAATCACTGCATCATCGTAGTGGCTGAAGGCTGGAAGCCCGGCACAGCGGCGTTGGCGGCTTACCTGAATGCTCAGAAAGAGCAACAAGGATTTGAGGTGCGCACGACCGTTCTGGGGCATGTGCAGCGCGGTGGCAGTCCGACTGCCTATGACCGCATTCTCGCGACGCGGCTGGGCGCTGCTGCCGCCGAGGCGCTCTACGCCGGCCGCTCCGGCGTGATGATCGGCTGGATTGACGGCAAGATCGCCGAGACCCCCCTCGAAGAAGTGATCAAGCCGACCAATAAAATCAAACCCGACGTGTTGCGCCTGGCGCGGGTGATGGAGCGATAATCTCCTCTGGAGCAGCCTGGTGTTCAGCTTTGCACAAATTGCCGCCAGCGTGATAGCGCTGGCTACGTTTGTTGCGTTGGCGGCCGGCAGCATCCCACGGCTCGGCCTCAATCGCGCCACCCTCTCGCTGACAGGCGCCGCGCTCTTGCTGGCGCTTGGCGTTGTCACGTTGCCTGAAGCCGAGCGCACCCTTGACCTCAGCACGTTGCTATTGCTGTTCAGCATGATGGTGATCAACGCTGTGCTGGAACTGGCCGGCTTCTTCACCTGGGCCGGTAACCTCATCATCGAACGTGCTGGTGCGCCGATTGCGCTGCTTGTGCTGGTTGTCTTTGCCTCCGGCGTGCTTTCGGCCCTCTTTCTCAACGACCCCGTGTGCGTCATGCTCACACCCCTGGTGTGCGGTGTCGTGATTCGGCTCAAACGTGACCCCATCCCCTACCTGATTGCGCTGGCGACGGCGGCGAACGTCGGCTCTACAGCCACTATCACCGGCAACCCCCAAAACATCCTGATCGGGATATCGTCGGGCATTCCCTATCTAGGCTTTGTGGCGCGGTTGGGGCCGGTGGCGCTGATCGGGCTGTGCATTGTCATTGCTGTGGTGTGGTGGATGTACCCGGCTGAATTTCGTCGCAAAGGTAATCTGGCCGCGGGAACGGCGTCATCGTTGCGGGCGACCGAGGTTCATGCGCCTGTGGTTACCTATCGCCCTGGCGAAGCGCCGCACCAAGATTTGACGCTGGAGGCCGCCGCCGGCGCGGTGTACGCGCCGGTGCTGCGCAAAAGTTTGATCGTGATCGCCGGCCTGTTGGTTGCCTTTGTAGCCGGCGTGCCGGTTGCTCTGGCCGCTTTCCTGGCTGCCTGCGCGCTAATCGTATCGCGGCGGGTCAAGTCCGAGCGCGTCCTGGTGTTGGTGGATTGGCCGTTGCTGCTGTTGTTCTGCGGCCTGTTCGTGGTCACCGGCGCGCTGGAGATCACGGGCGTTTCGCAGAAGGTGTTTGAGGCAGTGGCCGGCCTGGCCGAGGGCGGGGTGCTTGCGCTCAGCGTGGTAGCCGCCATCCTGAGCAATCTCATCTCGAATGTGCCGGCGGTATTGCTCTTCCGCCCGCTCATCCCGCAGTTCCCCGATCCCACTCAAGCCTGGCTGACGCTGGCGGCTGCATCGACCCTGGCCGGCAATCTGACCTTGATCGGCTCGGTTGCTAATCTGATCGTGGCCGAGCAGGCCTCGAAGTTTGGCATCCGCCTGACGTTTGGCGAATACTTGCGCTGCGGCGTCCTGATCACACTGCTGACGCTTGCAGTTGCTGTACTTTGGCTATCCCTCACTTGAGCACGGCGCGTGGCATGGTCGGGCCGGCCTACATGCGCGGATAAATGGTGATGTGCTTTGGCGCGGCGTTCACATCACCATCGATGACTTTCTTTAGGATGGCGCCAATATGAGGTAGATCTTCCCGTGTGACTAGTACCACTTCTGTTTCCTCAGCCCAGCGCGCCAGATCGCTGCCTGAATTCCTTTCCGCAGCGGTGATCAGCATTGGCGAACACATGCTCTTGCCAAGTTGATCGGCGCGTGCGCGAATCTCTTCGAAGAAGTTACGTTCTAACTTGAAATTACTCTTGCACGAGGCTGCAACGAGCTGGCCCTCTTTGATTCCAACAAAGTCGACCTGCCGCGCGTCTCTGCGGCTGCCTTGTTCTTGCCACAGGATGTCCCGGATGTTCCAAGCACACTCGTAGAACATTGTGCCGCGCAGGGCTTCGTGCAAGACATACGCTTCCAGCCAGTCGCCGCTCAGCACAAAGCTGTTCAGGTCGGCCCAATCTGTGCAGTCCCACTCAATAGATTGTTGTGTGAACCGCACATGAGTCAGCTCTGGCTGATTTTTTTGAATAGCTTGCAGGAGGTTGTGCTCGGCCTTGCCCACGCGACGGATACACTTGCGATGTATAGCGCCTGCGCGGTTGGCACGCTGGGCCTCAGCGCGCATGGCAGCGAACAACTCGCACGCTGTTGCGATGTTGCCCGCGATGGCGCTCAGCAATTCACTGTACCTGGCGAGATCGTTCAGCCTTCTGCGCGCAAGGCTCCACTCTACCTGCCAGCCATAGACCTTGAAGTAGTCTTCCAGGCTAATCTCCATCTTCTCTAGTTGTTCATCCCGTAGCCAGACCAGTCCTATCCGTGTCATGTTGCACAGACGCACGCGGTGTGTCTGGCGCGCGAATTCATAGGCGCCCAGTGTCATCATTTTTGGCTCGGAAGCCAGTGTCAGCACAATGTCGTCATCGGGATGCTGCGCAGCCAGTTCGGCGCATGCTGCCTGCGTCTCGCGCATCGAGTACGGGTTTACTGCGCGCAGTGGATTAGACGGCCTCATCGGGTTGGGTATTGCCTGTAGCGCTTTTTCGTAATTGCTGCTGTTGCCGATGGAATCTTTGGATGCCACAAAATACACCAGATCGGGTTTCAGGTGCAGCACAGCCTGCACATTTGGCAAAGGCCGGCCTCCCAGCAACGAGATCATGATTGTCTTCTTCTTGTCCATCTGCATGTCTCTTTTGATTTGGCTGCCGGCCCGATTGTATGCCGACTCATCCCACCGTTAGGGACATGAAGGATAATGTCTCAATCGTGCCTGCTCTCGGAGGGTAACCGAATGTCGATCAAACTGATTCTCGACACCGATATTGGTTCCGATATCGATGATGCGGTATGCCTGGCGTATTTGTTGGCCCAGCCGGCCTGCGAATTGCTGGGCATCACGACGGTCACCGGCGAGGCGGTTAAACGCGCGCAGATGGCGAGCGCGTTGTGCAAACTGGCCGGCCGGCGCGTGCCCATCTACCCCGGCGCCGAACACCCGTTGTTGATCGCGCAGAAACAGCCGCAGGCGCAGCAGGCCGTGGCGCTCTCGCGCTGGAAGCATCAGGCGCGCTTCCCGATGAACGAAGCAGTGGGCTTTTTGCGCCGAACCATCCGCAAACATCCCGGCGAGATTACCCTGCTGGCTATCGGCCCGTTGACCAACATCGGCCTGTTGTTCGCGCTCGACCCCGAAATCCCGCGCCTGCTCAAGCAGATCGTGTTGATGTGCGGTGTGTTCACCGAAGGGCCGGAGCGCGGGCTGCTGGAATGGAACGCCATGCTCGACCCGCATGCCACGGCGATGGTGTATCGCGCGCCGGTCAAGGTTCACCGTTCGATCGGCCTTGATGTGACCTTGCAGGTGAAGATGCCGGCCAACGACGTGCGCGCGCGCTTCACGCACAAACTCCTGCGCCCGGTTCTCGACTTTGCCGAGGTGTGGTTCAAGAGCGCGGATCAGATCACCTTCCACGATCCGCTGGCCGCCACAACCATTTTCGATCCGCGCATGTGCAGGTTCCAGCGCGGCGCGGTCACTGTGGAACTGGACAATCCCGAACAGCGCGGACGCACGCTGTGGCAGCCGGGCGCGCCCAAAGGCCGGCACGCTGTCGCATTGCAGGTGGATGCCCCGCGCTTCTTCCGCCATTACTTCAGCGTCTTTCGTTGAATGGTTCGTCGTCCATCGACAATCCAAAATCTAAAAAATCAAAAATCACCCATGCCTTACGCTCCTTTTGGCTCGTGGAAATCTCCGATCACTTCTGATCTGATCGCCGGCGGTACAGTGGGCCTGATGGAACCGCTGATCGATGGCGATGACATCTATTGGACCGAGATGCGCCCCGCGGAAAAGGGCCGCTATGTGGTCATGCAGCGCCAGGCGAATGGGGCGGTTGTTGATGTTACGCCCCCACCCTGGAACGCCCGCACCCGCGTGCACGAATACGGCGGCGGCGCAGTGATGGTGGATCGGGGCATGGTGTACTTTTCCAACTTTGACGATCAGCGCTTGTGCCGCCAGGCTCCGGGTGAGTTGCCCCGCCCGCTCACGCCGGCCAGTGACCCGCCCGGCGCGTTACGCTACGCCGCCGGCATCATGGATCATCGCCGTAGGCGCATCATTTGTGTGCGCGAGGATCATCGCCTGGCCGGCCATGAGCCGGTCAATACACTGGTTGCTATCCCGCTCGATGGCCCGGAACATCTTGGCGAAGTGCTGGCCTATGGCTATGACTTCTACGCTGCCCCACGCCTCAGCCCCGATGGCAGCCAACTGGCTTGGCTGGCCTGGAATCACCCCAACATGCCGTGGGACGGCACAGAGCTGTGGGTGGCCGACGTGTTGCCGGATGGCGAACTGGCACACGCGCGCTGTGTGGCCGGCGGGCGCGAGGAGTCTATTTTCCAGCCGGAGTGGTCGCCTGATGGCCGGCTGTATTTCGTGTCCGATCGCGCCGGCTGGTGGAATCTGTATCGCCTGGGCGAAGGACAGATCGAGCCGCTGACGCCGCTAGAAGCCGAGTTTGGCCTGCCGCAATGGGGGCTGGGCATGTCGACCTATGCCTTTGAATCGGCAGAGCGCATTGTGTGCGCCTTTACGCAGCACGGTTTGTGGCGGCTGGCAGTGCTGGACACGCGCAGTCTCAGCCTGCAACCTGTCGAATGCCCGTTCACCAGCATCAGCGCGGTGCGCGCAGCAGCGGGACACGCCGTGTTCATTGGCGCGTCGCCGGCGCGCGCGGCAGCCGTTGTGATGTGGGATATGCGCGCCAACACCTTCACTGCTGTGCGCGAATCTACCCCCCTGCGCCTGGATGATGGCTATCTGTCCACGCCGGAACCGATCGAGTTCCCCACCGAAAACAGCCTGACCGCGCACGGGTTGTTCTACGCCCCGCACAATCGAGACTACAACGCGCCCGCCGGCGAGAAACCGCCCCTGCTCGTCATCAGTCATGGCGGCCCCACCGGCGCCACATCCAGCGCGCTCAATCTCTCGATTCAGTATTGGACCAGCCGGGGCATCGCTGTGCTGGATGTGAACTATGGCGGCAGTACTGGCTATGGCCGGGCGTATCGTCTGCGGCTGAACGGTAACTGGGGCATCGTCGATGTGGATGATTGTTGCAATGGCGCGCGGCATCTGGTTCGGCAAGGGCGCGTGGATGGCAACCGGCTCATCATCCGCGGCGGCAGCGCCGGCGGATACACCACGCTGGCGGCGCTGGCGTTCCGCGATGTCTTCCGCGCCGGCGCCAGCTATTACGGCGTCAGCGATCTGGAAGCGCTGGCCACCGACACGCACAAGTTCGAGTCGCGCTATCTCGACACCTTGATCGGCCCCTATCCCGCGCGGCGCGATCTATATGTGGCGCGCTCGCCCATCCACGCGGCCGGGTGCATCCACTGTCCGGTCATCTTCTTCCAGGGCCTGGAAGACAAAGTGGTGCCCCCCGATCAGGCCGAACGGATGGTGCAGGCGTTGCGCCACAACCGTGTGCCGGTGGCCTACGTGCCATTTGAAGGAGAACAGCACGGTTTCCGCCAGGCAGCCAACATCAAACGCGCGTTGGATGCCGAGTTGTATTTTTACGCGCGTGTGTTTGGCTTTGATCTGGCCGAGCCGGTCGCGCCGGTACAAATCGACAATCTGCCGGCAAATCCCTGAGCTTGTCGAATCAAGCACTTCTAACTTTTGTGTTGCGCCTCGCGCTGCATCACAGACAATCAAGCACACACCAGGAGGACTGACCCCATGAAGCGATCCGAAATCAATGCCCTGATCCGTGACGCGGATGCCTTTTGCCGGCAGCATCAGTTTTATCTGCCGCCGTTTGCATACTGGACGCCGGCAGACTGGGCCGGCAAGGGGCCGGAAGCGCGCGAGATTGTGGATAAGCAACTGGGCTGGGATATCACCGACTTTGGCGGCGGCGACTACCAAAAGATGGGGCTGTTTCTGTTCACCATCCGCAACGGCTCGCTGCAAGACCTGAAGCGCGGGACCGGCAAAGTGTATGCCGAAAAGCTTCTGATTGTCGATGTGAACCAGGTCACGCCGTATCACTTTCACTGGAGCAAGGTGGAAGACATTATCAATCGCGGGGGAGGCCGGCTGGTGATCCAGGTGTACAACGCCACGCCCGACGATCGGTTGGCCGATACGGATGTGACTGTCAGCACCGACGGCGTGCTGCGCACGCTGAAGGCCGGCGACATAGTGGTGTTGCAGCCGGGCGAGAGCATTACCCTGCCGACCCGTCTGTACCATCAGTTCTGGGCCGAGGGCAGCCGCGTGCTGGTCGGCGAAGTGTCCACCGTCAACGATGACAACAACGACAACCGCTTCCTGAATGCGCCGGGCCGCTTCCCAGAGATCGAGGAAGACGAGCCGGCATTGTATCCCTTGTGCACCGAATATCGCCGCTACTATCGATTTTAGAGTTGTGAGTTGTGAGTTGTGAGTTGTGAGTTCTGAGTTCTGAGTTCTGAGCATGGACACGCATCCAGACTTTGCAATCCCCAATCCAAAATCCCAAATCCCAAATGCAACATGGGATGCCGTGGCTTGCGGTCACATCTGCCTGGATGTGATTCCCGGCCTGGCGCATCTGCCGGCAGAGACCTTTGCGCGCGTGTTTCAGCCGGGCCGCCTGATCGACGCCGGCCCGGTGTCGTTCTCCACCGGCGGGTCAGTCTCGAACACCGGGCTGGTGATGAACAAACTCGGCGTGCGCACGGCGCTGATGGGCAAGATTGGCGATGATCTGTTTGGGGCAGCCATCCGGCAGATCGTGGCCCGCTATGGCGATGATCTGGCCAACGGCATGATCGTCGATCCCGCTGTGGCGTCGTCGTACACCGTTGTCATCAATCCCCCGGGCGTGGATCGCATCTTTTTGCATTGCCCCGGCGCCAACGACACATTCACTGCCGGCGATGTGCGCTATGACCTGCTCGCGCAGGCGCGCCTGTTTCACTTTGGCTACCCGCCGCTGATGAAGCAGTTCTACATCGATGACGGGGCACACCTGACCGAGATGTTTCTGCGCGCCAAAGCCACCGGCGTGACCACTTCGCTCGACATGGCCCTGCCCGATCCCACCTCGCCGGCCGGCTGCGCCAACTGGCCGGTCATCGTGCGCAACACGCTGCCGTATGTGGACATCTTCTTGCCCAGCATCGAGGAGATTCTGTACATGACGCGGCGCGAGATGTATGACGATCTGTGCCGGCAGGCCGGAGGAGCGCACATCCTGCCGCTGGTCACGCCGGCGCTGCTGCTCGATCTCAGCGCAGATCTGATGAGCTTGGGCGCGAAGGTGATCGGGATCAAGCTGGGCGAGCGCGGGTTGTTCCTGCGCACAGCCGGCCCGACGGCGCTGAAGGACATGGGCCGCGCGCAGCCGGCTGATCTGTCGGCGTGGGCCAATCGTGTGTTGTGGTCGCCATGTTTCGAGGTGGATGTGGTGGGCACAACCGGCGCCGGCGACTCGACCATCGCCGGCTTTCTGTGTGCGTTGTTGCGCGGGCTGCCGGCGGAGGATGCGCTGAACATGGCGGTAGCCGTCGGCGCGTGCAATGTCGAAGCTGCCGACGCGCTGAGCGGTGTGCGGACGTGGGATGACACCGTGCGCCGCTTGCAGGCCGGCTGGCGCAAGCGCGCGCTGACCGTGCAGGGGCCGGCCTGGGAATTCGAGGCCGGCCGGCAGGTGTGGCAGTGCGCATGAGGCATCGTTTGTCATGTGCTACCATCGTCCCTCATGCGCGTCGACTACCACGTTCACACCCACTTCTCTTGCGACTGCACCTACAGCATGGAGGACATGTGCCGCGCCGCGATTGCCGCCGGTGTCTCTCAAATTGCCTTCTGCGAGCACGAGGAGCATAACCCCGGCGACGAGTGCTATCACACCCTCAACCACGATGCATACTGGCGCGAATTGCGCCGCTGCCGCGACTTATTCGCCGGCCAGTTGACCATCCGCGCCGGCATCGAAATCAGCGAGCCGCATCGCTACGCCGCCCACATCGAGCCGACGCTGGCCGCCTACCCATGGGACTATGTGCTTGGCTCGCTGCACTGGTTGGACGAACAAACCAATACCTTGCGCCCAGAGTTCTCGACCCGATTCGGCCCCGGCCGCTGGCGCGATTCCTTTCGCGCCTATTTTCGCGAAATGCAGCGCATGGCCGGCAGCGGCGACTTTGACGTGGTCGCCCATTTTGACTACCCGGCCCGCTACTTCAAAGCACCCCCTGGCGAAACCTACGACATTACCGAGTTCGAAGCTGAAATCCGCCCGGCTTTGCAGGCGCTGGTCGCGCGTGGCAAGGGCATCGAGATCAACACCGGCTCGTTGCGCAAAGGCCGGCCTGATCCCTGCCCCCCGCCCATCGTGGCGCGCTGGTTCCGCGATATGGGCGGCCAGATTCTGGCGCTCGGCTCCGATGCTCATCGGCCGCAGGACATTACCGCCGGCCTGGCGCAGGCGAGTGAAATCGCCCGCGCGGCCGGCTTTACCCATATCGCCACATTTGAGCGCCGCCGGCCTGTCTTAGTCTCGTTCACACAAGCGTGACATGGCCCGCCATGCTCACCCTGGTTCGCCCCAGGTCATGCTTATAATCAAACGCAAATTCCTGAGGAGTCTAGGATGTGTCAAGCGTGAATACACCTGTGATAAGCGATGCAACTGCCAGTGCCCAACCTGCCAAACCCCCGTTTGTTAAAGGCTTGGCCGGCATCGTCGCCGTGCAAACTGAAATCAGCTCCGTTGACGGCCCACGCAGCACGCTGATCTATCGCGGCATCAACATACACGAACTGGCCGAAAAGGCCAGCTATGAGGAAGTGGTTTACCTGCTGTTGTATGGCCACTTGCCGAATGCGGCTGAATTGACCTCCTTCAAGGAACGTTTGGCGGCAAACCGCTCGATCCCAGCCCAGATCGTCGATCTGTTCCACACCATGCCGCCGGATACCGTGTCCATGACTGCCCTGCGCACGGCAATCTCTGCCCTGTCGTTCTATGATCCCGAAATCGAGGACATCTCGATCGAAGCTACCGAGCGCAAAGCAGTGCGCCTGATCGCCCAGTTGCCCACCTTGGTGGCAACTTATCAGCGCATTCGCCAGCGGCAGGAACCCATTCCCCCCGACCAACACCTGAGCCATGCGGCCAACACGCTGTATATGCTCGATGGCCGCACACCTGACCCCGATTTTGTGTCTGCCCTCAATGCCTATTTCGTTCTGCTGGCCGACCATGGCATGAACGCCAGCACATTCACTGCGCGCGTAGTGGCTAGCACCAATGCCGATTTGCATTCGTCCATTACGTCGGCCATGGCCGCGCTGAAGGGTAATCTGCATGGCGGCGCCAACGAGGCTACCATGCACATGCTGCTCGAAATCGGCGACATTACCAAGGTGGACACGTATATCGACGCCCTGTTTGCCGAGAAGCGCAAGATCATGGGCTTTGGCCATCGCATCTACAAGCACAACGACCCCCGCGCGCGCCACCTGAACTACTGGGCGCAGCGCCTGGGCAACAAGGTCAACAAGCCCCAGTTCTACGAGATATCGTTGCTGGTCGAGACCTCGGTGCTGCGCCACCGCGAAATCTATCCCAACGTGGACTTCTACAGCGCGTCCATGCTGTACTATCTCGGCATCCCGATTGATCTGTTCACACCGATGTTTGCGTGCTCGCGCGTGGCCGGCTGGAGCGCCCACGTCATCGAGCAGTACAAAGACAGCGCGCTGATCCGCCCCCAATCGGAATATATCGGCCCTGTTGACCTGCACTACGTTCCACTGGATCAGCGTCAGTGAGCATTTGTATCTTCAGTATCTGACATCATGTTGCCAATCGAATCACGTCTTCGCCGAATGCTCGCAGGGCAATTGGTGGCCATCATTCGCACCAACACCCAGGAACGCGCAGTGAAAGCTGCTCATGCGTTGATCCGCGCCGGCTTCAAGCTGGTCGAGATTACCCTGACTATTCCTGGCGCCCTCGAAGTGATTAAAACGGTCTCTGAGAGCGCGCCCGAAGATGTCATGATCGGCGCCGGCACGGTGATGAGCGCCGCGAATGCGCGTGACTGCATTGCACAGGGCGCGCAGTTCATCGTGTCGCCCATCTGCGAAACCGATATCATTCGCCCCTGTCGGGAAGCCGGCGTTGTATCCATCCCGGCCGGCCTCTCGGCCACCGAGATAGTTCATGCCTGGCGGCTCGGCGCGCACGTGGTCAAGGTGTTCCCGGTCGGCACCGTGGGCGGCCCCAGCTATATCAAGGCGCTGCGCGGCCCATTGCCCGATATCCCGCTGTGGGTGAGTGGCATGGTTGCCCCGGCCCAGGCGCGCGAGTATGTCGCTGCCGGCGCCCAGTTGGTGGGCTTGGGCAGTGATCAGTTGTTGCCGGCGCGTCTGGTCGACGCAGCCGACTGGGATGGCATTGCCACCCACGCTCACGCCCTGTTGCTGGCGGCCAGAGGAGTCGATGAGATGTAGGGCGTACGTATTGGGTGTTGCATGCGTATAGTGTGTGTTGTGGGTCGCGCGTTGCGTTCTCTCCGTGCAGCGCTCCAAACCACCCGCTCTCAACACGCGCACGTGCTGCTCCGCCGAGTGATTCATGATCGGATTTATCCAAGCCGCCATCCGCCCGACTTATCTGATTCTCTCCACCCTCGTCTTTTCCCTCATCGGTAGTCTCATCGCATTGGTTGGCCTGCAAATTGCTTACGCCGATCGCGTTCTTCCCGGCGTGCGTTTTCAGGGGGCCGACTTGTCGGGCAAGCGTGCCGAGGAAGTGTTTGAGATTGCGAAAGTGGCGGGGGCGTCTCTGCGCGCGCCCCTTGTCACCTTGCGGGCGGGGGATCGCTCTGTCACCCTGCGCGCCTCAGACCTGGGTTTGAACGTCGACCCGGCTGCCACCACCCAACGCGCTATGCAAATTGGGCGCACCGGCGATCTTGTCGAGCGGGTGCTGACTCAGATTGAAACGTGGTGGGCGGGCGCAGAAGTTGCGCCGGTGGCGCTGATGGACGAAGGCGCTCTGAACCGCCTGCTGGCCCAACTGGCTGTAGAAACCGAGATTAGCCCGCGCGATGCCGGCGTGTCATTTGAGAACGGCGTCGTGCGCGAGACGCCGGCTCAGGCCGGCATCGCCCTCGATGCCGACCGCGCTGCGCGGGTGATCCGGGTCGCGCTCACCACCGGCAAGCCCGTTGATTTGGCCTTGCCGACGATCTCGATCGCGCCGCGTGTGCGGAGCGCCGCCAGCGCCGCCTCGATCGCAGCGCAGGCGGCCGGCGCTGACCTGGTGGTGATGGCCCCACGCTGGAATGACACAGGCGAGCCGATTCAGCCGGTCGAGGCGTTCCGCATTACACGCGCCGACATGCCCAACTTTCTGATCTTCGAGGAGGTCAGCGCCACAATCGGGACGACCCTCTCGCCCACGCAGACCGAGTTGAGTGTGACCGTGCACCGCGCGCGACTGCGGCCCATGATCGAGGCGCTGACTGCCGCCGTCAACCAGACGCCCGAGAACGCGCGCTTCGTCTTTGATGACGCCACCGGCGCCCTGTCGCCCATCTCAAAGGGGCGGGATCAGCGCACCCTGAATGTCGAAGCCACCCTCGACGCCATCGCTGCGGCGCTGCGCACCGCTGAGCCGGAGCATCGTGTGATGCTGGTAGTCAATACCACGCCGCCGCCTATCCCGGCCACTGCTACCGCGCAGGACCTCGGCATTACCGAACTCATCACCCAAGCTACCACCTTCTTCAAGGGATCGAGTTCAGCCCGTCTGGCGAACATTCGCGTGGCCGCCGCGCGCTTTCATGGCATCGTCATTCCGCCGCAGAGCACCTTTTCATTCAATCGTTTTCTGGGCGCGGTGAGCACCGATGAGGGATTTGAAGAAGGCTTAATCATCGTGGGTGACCGCACGATCAAGGGTGTGGGCGGGGGCGTGTGCCAGGTGTCCACCACGGCGTATCAGGCTGCGCTGCGCGCCGGCTTTCCCATCGTCGAGCGTTACCCGCATGGCTATCGCGTGAGCTACTATGAGCGGGGCATGGGGCCTGGCTTTGATGCGGCCGTGTTCTCGCCGCTGGTGGACATGAAGTTTTTCAACGACACCGATGCGCATTTGCTGATCGAAACCTACTTTGACCAGGCGCGCGCTACGTTGACCTTTAAGTTCTATGGCAAGCGCGATGGGCGCGAAGTCTCGTTCTCACAGCCGCTGATCGAGAATGTCGTGCCGCATGGGCCAGATATCTATGAACCAGACCCTGAAGGTAAGCTGGGCGAGGGCAAAGTGCGCCAGGTGGACTATGCCGTCGATGGCGCCACGATCACCGTGCAACGCACCGTCACACGCGCCGGCCAAATCCTCATCAATGAGCGCATCGTGAGCAAGTATCAGCCGTGGCAGGCGGTGTACCAATTCGGCCCCGGCTTCACGCCACCCGAAGGCGCCATCGTCAAGACAAAGCCCTGATTGCTAACAGGCCCCCGTACTGTTGGTGAATAATGTTTCGGGCGCGGCGCAATAGCGGGCGCAATAGCGGGCGCAACAAAAGGTCCCCGATGTGGATGTCGGCGTTGGCAAGCATGGCCTGGTCTTGGGTGTCGCCGGCTCAGCTCAGTCTCACGGTAACCCTAGTTTGCGTCGAACGGCTAATTGAACAAGCCCCGCGCAAAACGTCTCCAGAAAGCAGGCGCGCAGTGAACACATACTCGCCATAGAACGCGCGCAGTGTGACGTGACCGGTTGCGTCGCTTGTTGCGCGGGCGCGCGTTGTCCAGCGACGGTGAAAGGCATCCATCAGCCAGTCGTATAAGGGTTTGGGGGTCATGTTTTTGCGCAGCAGGCCGGCCGGCGCGCCTTGCCAGGTGCCAAAATCGGCGAAGTCCCACCAGGTGATTGCCTGCACAGCCGGATGGCTGAACAGCAGCGTGTATAGCCGGCTGCCATAGTCGAGTTGAGCGGCCTCGCCCTCGGCAGTGCTGGGCCAGTCGGAATGAACGAAGTGCCAGTCGTTATCGTCGGCGGCCTTCAGCCGGCCAGACAGCACGGTCAACTCGGTGAAGTGCAGCGGCAGGCCAAAGCGGGCGTAGGTCTCGCACACCGTCCACGCGCGCTCGATGGGCCATGTGCCTTTGTGCATGTGGCTCTGGATGCCGATGACATCGACCGGTCCGCCCTGTTCGATCAGGCCGGCGCACAGTTGCTCGAAGGCCGGCGAAATGTTGAAGTCGTTGTACAGCAACGTGGCTGCCGGGTTGGCCTCGCGCGCCCATGCCAGCGCCTGTGCGGCGCAGGATACTTCGCCCTCGGCGGCGACCCAGCGCGCGATGGCATTGTTGGCTTCGCGCACGGCAACGGTAATCTCGTTGAACACATCCCAGATCGTGATGCGATCTTTGAAGTGCGAGACGATGGTTTTGACCCGTGTTTGCAGCCGGCGCAACACTTCCGCGTCGTCCAGCGCTTCGGCCCAGGCCGGAAACACAACGTGCCAGGCCAGCGGGTGACCTTTGGGGATGATGTCATGTTGAGTGCACCAGTCGGCCATCGCTTCCAGCCGGCTCTCTGCGGTGTGGCCCGGCTCAGGTTCGTAGCCGCCCCAATAGAACGGCAGCGTGGCGTAGTTGAACAGTGCGGCAAAGCGCTCCTCGTAGCCCTGCCGCAGGTCGGGCGATTCGATGCTGCCCACGTGAAAAGCGTTGGCCCCAAGTTTGAAAGCGTGGCGGGTGAGGGCGATCTCGACCTCGGCGTGCGGCAATGGCTGGCCGGTTGGGCCGGCCAATTGCAGCGTGACCTCGGCTGTGCGATGCGTTTGAATGCGCGTTTCTGCCAAAGAAATGATTTCATCAATGCTCATGTGTCATGCCCCATAGGGACAAGTATACGGACAAATAGGGACCAAGCGCACAAAGCGATTGCCGTCCTTTGAGATTGCGTTTGACTGAATGATCTTTTGTCTGGCCACCTGACAGATTCCCACGACGCCCCGGTGGCCGGCCTCGAGGACGAGGCCGGTCAGCGCTGGCAATCGGCTCTCGCGCCGCGTCTGCGCGCCGCGTCCGCGCGGCGCAACCCGCTTACGCCCGGTGGCCGGCCTCGAGGACGAGGCCGGCGAGCGCTGGCAGTCCGCTCTTGCGGCGCGATGCAACGAGCCAGTAAGCAGCACACAGGCAATCCATCACTGTTTTCAAATCTGTCGGATAGCTGGAAGTGATGACT
Organism: Candidatus Roseilinea mizusawaensis; assembly: GCA_016841965.1. Lineage (GTDB taxonomy): Bacteria > Chloroflexota > Anaerolineae > J036 > Brachytrichaceae > Roseilinea > Roseilinea mizusawaensis. The sequence continues at coordinate 104,281 of JAEANN010000017.1, forward strand.
GTCACAGCAGGTGCCAGTCGAGGAAACGTTCGATGCGCAACAGCGCGTCCAGGGCGTTGGCAGGATGCGCAAAGCCATGGCCTTCGTCTGGATAGGTCTTGTACTCGAAAGTTTTGTCCGCGCGCTTGAGCGCCTCGACCATTTGGCGCGACTCCTGAACATGCACACGCGGATCGCGCTCGCCATGCAACAGCAGCAACGGCGCGCGGATGCGCTCCACATAGTTCAGCGGGGAGGCAGCCTCGTAGCGCGCGCGATTGGGGCCCGGCAATCCCATCTGCCACTCCACATCCTGCCGGCCTGAATGATCGCCCAGCGCCCACGACGTTTTGAGATGGCTATCGCCGTACAGCGCCACGCCGCAGCGGAATCGATAGTCTGGGTCTTTGCACAGCGCCAGTTGCGCCAGATAACCGCCATAGCTTTGGCCCCAGATGGCAATCCGCCCGCCATCGACCCAGGATTCGTCGGCCAGCCGGTCGGCGGCATACAGGCAATCCTTTAAGTCGCCCACGCCCCAGTTGAACAGGTTAGCTTCCTTGAACAGCCGGCCGTAGCCGGTGGAGCCGCGATAGTTTGGACACAGCACGACATAGCCTTTGGCCGTGAAGTATTGCAACACTGGGTCCCAGTGCAAGTCGTATTCGGCTGTGGGGCCGCCATGCGGATAGACAATGGCCGGATAGCCGCGCGCATCGGTCGGCGGCGCTGGCGGCCAATACAGGAACGATGGAATCAGCCAGCCGTCGAAACTGGTGTACTCGATGTAGCGCGGCGTGACAAAGGCGTAATGGCGCAAGGCCGGCGCGCAGGCGCTGAACAATGTCTGCGTCGATTGGCCGGCCTGGCCTGCCAGATCAATCAGCCGCAGTTCGGGGGGCGTGTCCGGGCTGTCATAGCCGGCCACAATCGCGTTGCGGTCGGCCACCCAGCGCGGCGACATGTAGTTGCCGGCCGGCGCAGGCACGCGCTGCGCGTGGCCTGTGCCGATTTCGATCACCCAAAGATAGTCATTGCCCTGCGTGTTGCTGATTGCGGCAATGCGACTGCCATCGGGTGACCAGGCGTAATCTTCGATATCCTGTTGCAACCGCGACACCTGATGCAGGCCGCTGCCGTCAGGCGCCATCAGCCAGATCTCGTCATAGCCGCTGCGATTGCTCAACAGGGCAATCCACTTGCCGTCGGGTGAGCAGGCTGGCGCCCAGTACTCGGCCCCATCTGCCGGCGTCAGTCTGTGCGGCTCCCCGCCGTTTGGCGCAATGGCAAACACGCCGGCCTGCTTCACTGTGTGCTGGGGCGAGGCGTGGTACACAATCCGGCTGCCATCCGGCAACCAAGATGGCGAACTGCACTCCATATCGCCCTGTGTCAGGCCGTACACCCATCCGCCTTCGGCCGGCACAATGGCGATTTGTGTTGCTCCGTCTTTGTAAGTGCAAAAGGCGATGCGCCGGCCATCGGGTGAGAAGGCCGGCTCGGCTGCGTCGGCGTGCAACGCAGTCAGCGCGCGCGGCCGGCCGCCATCGGCCGAGACCAGATACAGATTGCTCACCTCATCGTCATAGCAGCCGTACAATAACCACCGGCCATCCGGCGACCATACCGGCGGCTCGTCCTCCCACCAATTAACAAATGGGCGGCCAAAGGTCAAGCGTTGGGGAAAGCCACAGCCATCGGCGTTGACCAGCCACAGATCGCTGGCGCCGTTGCGATCCCAATAAAACGCCAGGCGCGTTCCATCGGGAGACACGGCGTGATTGTGGGCGCGCTCCCAGCCATGCACCACCAGCTCTGGCCACAGGTCTTCAGGAGGTTGGGCGTCGGGCAGGGGTAGCGACTGGATGCCGTTGTGATCTTCCATCGCTCGGATTGTACCGGTTGGCGATACGGCGCATACGGCGCATGCGGCGCATGCGGCGCATGCGGCGCATGCAGTGCGTGCAGCGCATACGGCGCGTGGCGGCTCAGTCCCCGGCCTGATCTTCGCGCGCCTGCAGGCCGGTTTGTGGGGCGACAATTTTCGCCAGCGCCGCCGGGTCGTGCAATTCCTCAAAGTGCTGGCCGATCGGTGGCAGCGTTGGCGCAACAGTCACCTGCTCGAACCCCAGCCCGCGCGCGATGGCTGCGACACTGGCGGCAGCCTGCTGGCCGGCTTTCTCCAGCAGACCCCCCTCCAGGGCAGCGTTGACCATGGCTTCCATCGCCTCGCGCCGCGCTGCTTCGATCAGCCGGATGTCGTGTGCACTGAACCAGCCGGTCTTGTGCGCGATGACGTGCGTCAAGGATTCATCGATGTACACCATCAGCACTTTGGCCGGCGGCAGGGTGATCTCTACGGCCCTGCGGGCTGCGTCGATGCGCACATCGGTTTCGCTCAGGTGCTTTAGGTTCACGCCGGCCACCACGCGCACACCGACATCCATGAGCAGTTCTTCACCGCGCAGCCGGTCGTGCAAGGGCTTGATGGGGTTGTCGGGGGCGGCGCGGTTGCGCTCTTTGCGCATCGACACCGCCCCGATATGCGCATAGCTGACCAGGGCAGCAGCGCGAATCTCATTGACCAGAACCGTCGGCGTGACAAGCGTGCTGAGGATGTCGGGCTTCGAGCCCGGCCTCGACTCGGTCTTGGGCGCCGGCCTGGTGCGCGCGGCGATGAACAGCGCCACCAGGCAGCCAAACACGACGCCGGCCGCCATGATCACCACAAGGTTGGCATTGCCGAGGTTGAAAGCCAGAAAAAACAACGCCGCAGCAGCCATAAGCAGCAGCGCATACAGCCATAGATCGCGAGCAACAGCGCGCGCAGCGCGCAGCAATCGTGGGCCCATAGCTCAAACAGGCGGTCGCCAGACTCCTAGAGCCTTCAGCACTCGGCGAATCTGTTAAAGATCAGCGATGGTGATACACACTCCAGCCGAGGTACTTGTCCAGCGCTTCTTCGACTGCGTCGGCCACGTTCGAGAGGTTGATGGCGACGTGATGCTCGTAGCCGTTTTCGCAGATGAAGCGCAGCAGGTTCTGCATGTTGGGAATCTCAATCACGCCATAGCCGCCAAAGGTCAGCATAGGGTCGTTGGTCATCTGGCCCTCACCCAGGTAGGCCGTGATCTCGCCCATGGCGTCATCGGTGCTCACCCGGCAGAAGGTGACGGGGTCGGCCTTGACGCGCCCGTACATCGTGCCGTAGGTATTCTCGGCCCCGACCGTGCCGGCGATGATCTCCTGGTAATCCATGATCGGAATATCGGTGAACACCTGCTTGGGCAGGTTCGAGCAGTGGAACACCACAGCCTTGTTGGGATCGTCGCCGTAGTTGTTGTTCCAATCTACCAGTGCGCTGGGCTTGCCCGACGCCAGCGCCATAGCGTACATGCCGACCACGCCGGCCACATCCGTCTCACAAGCCGACGATGCCAGCTCGTCGCTCAACATGCTCATGATCGTGCACGGCACAACGCCAAAGAACTCTTCCATGGCGGTCCAGCACTGGATGGCCGTCATGTCGAGGCGGGCGTCTTCCATCCAGCGGCGAATCACCACGCCCAGCTTGGCCATCTTGTTCAACGACTCGGCTGGGACATTTGCGCCGACGTTGGCATAGGCCTTGATCGCCTCGCGCTGCTCTTTGACAGCCGGCTCGTCATCCTTGAGCCGCGCAATGCGCCCGAATGCCTCGCTCAGGTCGAGCGTCTCGACGCTGATGCCGCTCAACTCGAATAGCTTCTCGCTGTAGCGCACCGTGTTGAAAGCGGCCGGCCGCGCGCCGAGCATGCCCACGCGCGCATTCTTCAGTCCCTTCACCACCCGGCAGGTGGCGACGAAATTGTGCAGGTCTTTCTTGAAACTGGGGCTGTTCGGATCCACCGTGTGCAGTGTGGTCAGCGTATACTTGATGCCGTACTGGCTGAGATTATTGCAGGCCGACATCTTGCCGCAGAACGAGTCGCGGCGATCCTTGATCGTCATACGGTCGGCGGTGTCGGGGAAAGCGTGCACCAGCACCGGCACGTTCAGGCCGGCCCAGCGCAGCGTGTCGGCAATTGGGCGCTCTTCGCCGAAGTTCGGCAGCGTCAGCAGCACGCCGTCGATCTCGTCGCGGTGCGCTTTGAACAGGTCGGCGCATTTCTGCGCATCGTTCATCGTCTGCACTGCGCCGTGCAGGGTGTCTTCGGGGGTCAAGCACACCGCATTGATGCCCTCTTGCTCCAGCAACGCGAGAATGGTCTTGCGGCCCGAATCGGCTAGATGCTTGGGGAAGAATCCACGACTGCCGACGATCACACCGAGGGTTGGCTTTTTGTTGATTCTCATAGTCTCTCCTGGGCAAATTAACGGTTGACAATTGACAATTGACGATTAACGCAGAACGATGACCGACGCCGCTCATCTGTGTTCTGTCATCTGTGTTCTGTCATCTGTTAGCTGCCGCCTGTCGTCTCGTCATTTTAGCGCCGCGCGCAGGACACGCAGCCATTTTCCGCCCATGATGTCGGCTATCCCAAGCCCCATCATTGTGTGCAGCCCACGTCGCCGTATCCAGTGGCGAGATCGGAATTCACCATCTAAAATCGTCAATCGGGCAACGCTGCTTGCAGTACACGCAGCCAATTGCCGGCCATGATCTTGTCCACGTCCTGAGGAGCGAAGGCACGCCGCAGCAACTCGGCGCCAATCTTCCACAAATCCCGCGACGAGTCCAGCTCCCAGGGGATGTGCTGCGCACCCAGACCGCCGTCAAAGTCGCTGCCAATACCCACGTAATCGGCGCTGCCCGTCACCTGGCAGACGTGGTCGATGGCGCGCACCACATCATCCAATGTCACCTCGCGCTTCTGGCTGCCGGCGCCCCAGCCGCGCTTGAGGAATTTATTGAACAGCACGATGCCGATCACGCCGCCGCGTTCGGCGATCGCCTCAATGGCGGGATCAGGCAGATGGCGCTCTTCCGGCACAATGCGGTGCGGGTTGCTGTGGCTGGCGATAAGGTGTTTGCCTTCGAAACGGTCGAGCGTCTCGAACAGCGCCTTGTGCGCCATGTGGCTGACATCGAGAATCACTCCCAGGCCGGCGATGACTTCTAACAACTCGCGGCCCAGGTTAGTCAGACCACCCGGCTCGTCGCTGCCGGCCGAATAGCGCGTGCGATGCCAAGCCGGCCCGACAATGCGCACGCCCTGCTCCACCCAGCGCTCCAGCTCTTTGGGTTCAAGGATGGGGTCGGCGCCTTCCATCAGAGGCACGATGCCCAGCGGATGGATGGCAGGCAGCCGGCGCGTCGGGAGGGGCGCAAGCTGCCCGGATGTCTCGAGCGCAAGCCCCCAGTCCCCGATCACGGCGCGCAGGTCTCGCCGACTGCCGATCAGCCGGATGTGTGGGTCCTCATCGGCCCACCGCCGATAGAAGTCCAACTGGGCCATGCCCTGCGCGTGGGCCTCTTTTGCGTCGCGGTAGATGAGCGGGCTGTTGGAGTAACGGCGCTGGGACGGCTCAACAAAGATCGTGCCGAAGACAAGGCCAACCCGCCCGCGAATCAACTCTGGCAGGCCAACGCAGCACTGGCCGTTCTCGCGTTCGATGAGCGTGCCGCTCTCGCGTTGCCGGTTCCAGCGCGCCGAGCGGCGGTAATTGCGCCGCCATCCCAGCACGTTGTACGCCAGGTCAAGATGCGCGTCTACGATCAGCTTTGGGGAGTAACTTGGCAAGGAAGGGGAAATCATGCGTGTTCCGTATTGCGTGTTCCGTATTGGGCGTGGCGTCGATCCGAAATCGCCAATCCAGAATCCCAAATCCAAGATCACGGGATGCACATGTCGGCCGGCAGGTAATCGTGGTTGGCATAGCCAAAGGTCTGGCTACCCAACAGAATATAGACGTTGGGAGTCTTTTCGGCAAACTTGATGGCGGCGTCGCAAGCCTGGGCGTAGTTGGCGCCGGCCGAGTAGGCCGAATAGAAGGCATCGCCCAGTGCACCGTACAGTTCGCCGGGCGATCCCTGGGGCGTGGCCTGCTTGAGCGCGTCATAGGCTGACGCGAGCGCCACCGCATCTTGTTGCCGGGCGGCCAGCTCGACCAGCCGGAACAAGGCAAAAGCGCCCAGCACTTTGTCCTCATCGCGCAACGGAACAAGCCCATCCCACGCTTTCAAGCCGGGGTCGCTTACCACCCGCTGATAGAGCGCCCCGGCTGTGGCAAAGTCTCCGGCGCGGAAGGCTGCGTCGGCGTCGTGCAGCGCGTGCACGCGATAGAGCGGCGGATCGACCATCACACGGGTGCGTGTGAAAACGTCGCCTGTCCACGACCAGGTTTGGACGATGTTGCGCTGTGGGCCGGCGCCTGCCGATGCGTATTGACCTACGCGCACGATAAGGTCTTGCGCGGCACTACCGACAGCCGGCGCAAACGTGAACGCCGGAAAAGGCTGCGGCTCGAAATCAGGAATGAGATGAACGGCTGCGCCATCCCGCAAAGACAGGATGGACACAACATCGAAGCATGTGCTGGCGCCGCATTCGCCGCTGACAAAGCTCAATTCGGCCACGCCGTCGCCGGTCACATCGGCGGTCGACAGCACGCGCGGATAACCGACCGAGCCAGCAAACATCGGATCATCCTGGGCGCGGTACGCCAACTGAACTGCACCATCGGCGCAGGTGTACAGCATGACATCGCCGGCGCGCAGGCCGGCCGTCTGCGCTGCCGGGTCGAAGATGACAACCACCGTTCCCAGATCGTCGCCGGGCGCAAAGCGGCTCTGGTAGACGCCGCCCAGCGTCACCGCGCCATCGGGAGCGTCAAAGATCACGCCCCACCCAACCAGCAGCTCGCGGGTTGCCGTGAGCATTGCGCCGGCGCTGAGGTAAGGCGTCAACGCGGCGGGAATATCAGCGAAAAGGGCCGGCCGGGCCGGCGGGGTCGGATTAGCCGGCGCGGGACAGGCCGATGGCATGGGTAAGGCGGTTGGCGTTGGCGAGGCGCTGGTCGCGATGACCGGCGCAGCAGCGGGCGTCATGGTTGCCAGCGCAATCACCGTTGGCGCGCCGGAGGCCGGCCGGCTGATGTAAGTGACGATGATCTCTGGCGTGGTGTTGGCGGCCGGCGCGTTGCCAAACAACCCTTCTACGGTCGAACAGGCAGCGAGAGCAAGCGAGGTTGCCAGCGCAGCGCATAGATGCAACAGACCGCGGGCATGACAGCAGGCTGTGGGTGAATCGAATTTGCGCATGGGTGTTCTGATTGTTGCGCTGCCCAATAGCGCGCAACGGCTCGAACTATAAACGATTCATCAAGGCGCGCGAAAAGGCAAGACAGGCCAACAGACGCAGCTACTCACGCACATCGGGGCATGTAGTCATATCGCCGGCTTCGGTGTGGAAAAGCAAAGGGCACAAAGACCAGCCTTGTGCCCTTTGGTGTTGTGAGTATGCGCGGATTACGTCCGGCGGATGACGCACACCACGCGCCCTTGAATTTGGGCATGTCGGGCGTCGACGTAGAACGGCTTCAGGGTGGGGTTTTCCGGCTTCAGCTTCAAGCGCCGGCCTTCCTTATACACGCGCTTGAGGGTGCTCTCGTTGCGGTCGAGCAGGAACACGGCTGCCAAGTCGCCATTTTTGACCTCTGTCTCGCGCCGCATGATGACGATATCGCCATCATTGATCAGCGCGTCGATCATCGAATCGCCCTTGGCTTCCAGCGCGTACAAGCCGTCGGCGTTGCCGACCATGCTGCGGGCAAGATGAACTGTGTTCTCGGTTTCGGCCAGGGTGTCGGCATCGGGCGTGGGCACCGGCTCGGCGCCGCAGGTGATGACGCCGACCAGCGGGATGGCAACCATGTCGCGGGGATTCGCCCGGCGCGGCTCGTTCATCACCAGCCCACGCGAGCGGCGCTCGCGCCGGTTCAGCAATTGAGCACGCTCCAGCGCCTTCAGGTGATAGCTGACCATCGAGGTCGAGCTAATGCCGGCGCCATGCTGGATCTCGCGGATGGTGGGCGGAATGTCGTTTTCTTGCATGTAGGTGTTGATGAACGACAGGATTTTTTGCTGCGGCTCGCTCAACTGGTCGATTGCCGTCTTTTCCATAGCTGCCTCTCACTGCACGCGGAGTGAATGGCTCACCCCAACCGTGCCCTGAACCTTTGTTCTATGATATGCGAACAGGCGTTCTATGTCAAGTGTACCGAAAACCCCAGCATCGGCATCAGACGCTCGATATCCATCGGCGCAGTAGGCGGGTTCAGGCCATAGCAGCCGTGCACCTGGGCGTTGGCTGCTACCGGCCGGGCCAGCTCTAGCCGGATGGTATGGTCACCGGGATAGACCACATGCGCAATGGCAACTTCACCGCCGCCATCGACCACCCGGAATGGGATGGCCGACACGTCGATGGTGTCCATGCGACTGGTGACCGGCTCGAAGGTCAACTCCACCGTGCGCGCGTTGTCGAGCCGGCGGGCGTCGACCACGTCTGGGGCGCGGTACTCCACCGGCCGGCCATATACCATGCCCAGGGCCGCTCGCGCCATGCGTTCGGCCAATAGCATGTTGCCCGATGGGCTATTGTGGATCAGGTCGCTCAGCGGCAAGTCGAGCGTCGGCACGACCGCCACATTTTTCAGCCGGTGGGCGGCCTGACGTTGCGCCTCGCGCACCTGGGTCCAGCCTTCATCAGACATCAACGCCTGCGTGACCCGATTGAGCTGCACCGTGATCACCGGCAGGTCTGGATTGCCCAGCGCCGCGCGCCAGGCGTCCAGCGCAGCGCCAAAGCGTTGCAGATACGTTGGCGCGTTCTTATCGTTTGCGTCGGACTCGCCCTGATACCACACGATGCCCCTGGCGCGACCGCCGGCTTGTTGCACGCAATGAACCATGTTGTGAAACAAAACAGCGGAGTTGGATTCGGCGGGGTTCCATGCAGACAGAGCCGATCCGCCCAGGGCGGTTTGAATCAGGCCGATGGGGTGGTTCAGGGTCTGTTTGAGCAGCCGGCCAAAATGCAGGTACGGTGAATGGCCGGGATTGGCAGTCTCACGATTTACCGGGTGGCGAGTGTCTGTGGACTCATTCAACGGTTGAGTTGCCAATGCCCACTGTTCGCTGTTGCGAAAGATATGCACGCCGAGTTCGGGCGGGTCATGGTATGGGCCACGCCCATAGCCGGCCGAATTGCTCTGGCCGGCAATGATCCAGAGATCGCCAACGCCGAGGAAGTGGCGCATGTCGCCGCGAATGGACCACTCGCCGGCCGGCTGGCTGTCCGGGCGGAAGCGCGTTTCCAGCCGGTAGAGGCCGCCGGCCGGCACACCGCCGAGGACGGCTTGCCATGTGCCGTCGGGGCGCGTCTGTGCAGCCTGCCAGTCCAGCCCGCGGGTGACCGGCACACCGGTGTCTTCAGACACGAGCCGGACTTGAACCACGCCGGGGGACTCGAAGGACCAATGTCCGCTTATGGGGATGTCGGCCAGGCCGGCGGTGTCTTGTTGAACAATCTGCCAGTCAAGCGGGCCAGTATCGATGATCGCGCCGATTTGCTCGTTTGCCATGCGGGTGCTCCTGTTACCGTTTGGCGCACTGTACGTATGGCAGGCCGGCCTGTCAAACAGAGCAGCGCGGTTGGCGCGCCGGGCCGGCCTCAATAACTGCGGCGGCGTTGCAGGATGAGCGACCCTACAACCAGCGTGGCGGAAAAGAGCAACAGCATGGCCGACACCGCGTTCACTTCGGGTGTCACGCCGCGCTTCAGCGCCGACCAGATGTAGATCGGCAGCGTGTCCCAGCCCTTGCCGGTCACAAAAAAGGAGATGATGAAATCGTCTACCGATAGCGTGAACGCCAACAGCGCGCCGCTGACGATGCCGGGCATGAGCAGCGGCAGCGTGATGCGCCTGAACGTCACCCACTCGTCGGCGCCTAGGTCTTTGGCCGCTTCCTCAATCGACAGGTCGAAGTCGGCCAGCCGCGCGCGGACGGTCAGGTACACAAAGGGCATAGAGAAGGCGATGTGCGACACGACCAGGGTGAAGAAGCCGCGCTCGATGCCGGCGGTGGCGAAGAACAACAGCAACGACACGCCGGCCACAATCTCTGGAACGATGACCGGCATGTACAACAGGCCGTCCCAGAATGTTTTGCTGCGGAAACGGAACCGTTCCATGGCCAGAGCAGTCATCGTGCCGATGACGACCGAGCCGGCAGTAGAGACGGTGGCAATAATCAGGCTGCGCAAGGCGGCATCGAGCAGCCGCTCGTTGCGGAATAGCCGGGCGTACCAGTCCAGCGTGAAGCCCTGCCACACAGCGCCGGTGCGGGCGTCGTTGAATGAGAACACCACTAGAATGGCGATTGGCACGTAGAGAAACGCGAAAGTCAGCAGGGTGATGGTGACAAGCGCCAGCCGGCCGGGCCGGACGCGCTGGCGCTCAGCCGGCTCTTGCGGGAAGATCTCTTCCCGCTCGCCCATCACAACAATCGTTGATGTCTCGTTGGACATGCCTCAACCCTGGATACTGCACTCAGATAGCGCCCCGTTCGCCGCGCCCAATGCGGAAGTAGATCAGCGCGGCAATCGTGACAACGACCATTAGAAGCAGCGAGATGGCCGAGCCAAACGGCCAGTTGCTCGACTGGCCAAACTGCTGGGCAATGACGCGCCCGATCATATTGATCTTGCCGCCGCCCATCAACTCGACGGTGATGTAGGAGCCGACCGACGGGACGAACACGAGAATCGAGCCGGCCAGGATGCCGGGGGCTGTCAAGGGCAACATGACGCGCAGCAGCGTGTTCAGCGCATTCGCGCCCAGGTCCTGCGCCGCCTCGATCATCGACCAGTCGAACTTTTCGAGCGAGGTGTACAGCGGCAGGATCATGAACGGCAGTTCGCCGTACACCAGGCCGACCAGCACGGCAAACGGCGTGGATAACAGTTGCACCGGCTCATCAATCAGGCCCAGGCCCAACAATAGCGTGTTGATCGGCCCATTCGCGCGCATCAGGAATTGCAGCGCATAGGTGCGCACCAGAAAGTTTGTCCAGAAGGGAATCATGACGAGCAACGTCATGAGGTTGCGCCAGCGCTTGGGCAGCCGGGCCATGAACAACGCCACGGGAAAGGCAATCAGCAACGTGATCAGCGTGGTCAGCAGCGACAGCCCAACGGAAAACAAGAACAGGTTGATGTAGAGCAGGTCGAAGGTTTGCTGGTAGTTGGCGAGTGTCAGCGGCAAGGCAGGCCGGCTAAGATCATCGCGCGACATGAAGCTGATGGCAAAGATGAGCGCCAGCGGCAGCGCAAAGAAGACGATCAGCCATACGCCACCGGGGAACATCAGCCCCAGCACTTGCAGCCCCTTGCGTTCACGGATGGTTTGCAGCATGTCAGAGAAAAGAGCAGTCAGAACTGGGTAGTCAGTAGTCAGCAGTCAGCAGTCAGCAGAGAGCAGACCGCTCCAAGCGGTCGATGTCCGGCCACTGACAGCTCGCCATTCATTTCATTGCGCCAGCACCAGGGCGTTCTCCGGTTTGAATGTCAGCCAGGCCTTTTCACCCGGCTTGAAGAAATAGTCGTCGGGGTTGAGTGTGCTGGTGCTGTTCTGCTCCCACACATCCAGGCGCTGATCACCCAGGTTGATAATGACGCGGGTATCAGAGCCGACATAGGCGATGGAGAAGACTGTCACTTCGTAGGTGTTGGCAGCGCCATCGACAGGATGTTCGACTAGTTGCATCTTCTCAGGGCGCACCGACAGCGTGGCGATCTCGCCGACTTGCAAACCGTTGACGCGGCGGCCGGTGAATGTGTGACCGGTTGCGACCGACAGCGTGGCGAACTCGCCGTTGATAGCGATAACCCGCCCTTCGAGGAAATTGGTCTCGCCGATAAAGTCTGCGACAAACTTGCAGGCCGGCCGCTCGTAAATCTCGAGCGGCGACCCGATCTGGAGCGCCTTGCCGTGCGACATGACGGCAATGCGATCGCTCATCGTCAGCGCCTCTTCTTGGTCGTGTGTGACATAGATGAAGGTGATGCCCACATCGCGCTGCAATGTCTTCAACTCGATTTGCATCTCTTTGCGCAGCTTCAGGTCAAGGGCGCCCAGCGGCTCGTCGAGCAGCAGCACTTTGGGTCGGTTGACCAGCGCGCGGGCCAGCGCGACCCGTTGCTGCTGGCCGCCGGACATTTGCTTGGGGTAGCGTTTGGCAAGGTGCGGCAGACGCACCAGCGACAGGGCTTCGCCGACGCGCCGGACAATCTCCGCGCGCGAAATGCCCTTCATCTCCAGACCAAAAGCGACGTTCTGCTCGACAGTCATGTGCGGGAACAGCGCATAGGACTGAAAAACCGTGTTGACGTTGCGCTGAAAGGGCGGCGTCAACCCCATGATCTTGCTATCGATGAGGATTTGGCCGCTGGTTGGGCGTTCGAAACCGGCGATCATGCGCAGGCAGGTTGTTTTGCCGCACCCAGACGGTCCTAATAAAGAGAAGAACTCATTGTGACGGATGGACATTGAGACGTGGTCTACCGCGGCCATTGTGCCGTACAGCTTCACCACATCCCGCAGCTCAACCGCGAAGTCATTGCGGATCAAATCCGGCGCCAATGCAGAGACCTCCACATCAGAGAGCGTGAACAGCACGCTCAACAACTTCGCAGCCCCGGATTCAAGGTAACCCAGGAATTTTGGGGACAGCGCCGGGCGCGATTATACGCGCAAAGATGGAAACGAGGGCCGGCCAAGCAAGACGCAGCCGGCGCAGCTACATGGGTTACGACACCCTACATCGGTTACGACACAATTGACGAACATCGCAGCGCGCCGGGCAGTCGGTGTGATGGTCGGGGCGCACACCTCTTACGCTTATAATGTTTTCCTCGCCCTGTGTTTCAGCTTAAATATTCAGTTGAGGTCGTTTGAGACAAGACTTGCTGCACGAGGAGGGATGAACATGACACAGTTACCGTCGCGAAGAGATTTTTTGAAGTTGGCCGGTGGGAGTTTCTCGTTGGTCGCGCTGGCAGCCTGCGCGCCGGCTGCGCCAGCACAGCCGGCCGGTCAGCAGACGACTACGCCGTCCGCGTCGGAAGCGCCGCCAGCATCGACGGGCGTTGAACTCAAGATGTCGTGGTGGGGCGAACAAGAAGCGCCGGGACTTGAAAACTGGTTGAAAGAAAGCATTGCGCTGTTCGAGAAACAAACCGGCCATACAGTGACTCCGACGTTGCAAGACACCAGCGTTGTGATCTCGGAGTTTCAAACGTCCTCGGCAGCCAACAGCGCGCCAGACATCCAGTATTTCTGGAACGGCATCTACCACATGGAAAGCGTGTGGCTGGGATATGTCGAGCCTCTCAATGGCCTCATTCCCGACGATGTGCTGAAAGCTTCCAACGCCACAGTGCTGAGCGTGTTTGGCGGCAAGCAGTACCGTCTGGGATGGTATGCCGTGCCCATGATGTGGGTGTACAACAAAGAGATGTTCGATAAGGCCGGCTTGAATGCCGATCAACCTCCCAGAACCTGGGATGACTTGATGAGCGCCTGCGACAAGCTCAAGGCCAGCGGAGTGATTCCCGTGGTAGGCGGTCTGAAAGATGGCCCGTGGGGGGAATGGTATATCGGGCACAGCCTGGCCCAGAATTTGGATTCCCCAGGCGACGCCATCGATCTCTTCGTCGGCACGCGCGACTGGCGAGACCCACAACACTGGGAACCCTGGGCCAAGCTGGAGACGCTGTGGAAAGCCGGCTACATGAACGATGACATGAACTCGATTGACCTGTACCCAGGCATCGATCTGTTTGGCGCCGGTAAGGGCGCAATCACCCAGATTGTTGGCCCGCTGGTACCCAAGATGCAATCTTTGCTGGGCGCGGAAAAAGTCGGCGCCATGGTCATGCCTGCCTTTGGCGCGGGCAAGATGAGCGGCAAGCCGATCGCCGATACGCAGGGATTGGGCATCTCGTCGCAAAGCCAGCACAAGCAGGTTGCAGCGCAGTTCCTGCTGTTTCTCCAACAACCTGAACGGGTCAACGCGCTATGGGAACAAGTCAAACAGTTGCCCGCCAACACCAGTTGGGATGGCTCGGTCATTAGCGATCCACTGCTCAGACAAATCTGGCAGGAATGGATGCAGGGCGACAGCGTGCCCTACATTTCAAACCTGATGCCAACCTTGTTCTGGACCGATGCGATGTTTGTCAACTCGCAGAAGATCATCGCAGGCGAATACACCGGTGAACAAGCCGGCCAAAACGCCTACGACGTTACACAGAAGTGGGTGGCTCAGAACCCTGATATGGCAGACAAATATAAGCAGTGGGCGTCTGAGATGAAGCTCTAGCCCGCTATGTGGTCGACGCTGTAACGACTGCCTGTCGGCAAGATTTGGGCGTGCAAAAGAATATGTTGCGTACCGGCCGTTTTACCGCCTATGTGTACCTGACGCCAGCAGTTCTGCTGCTGGCGTTCACATTTGGGTATCCCCTGATCGCCATTTTCGATTTCAGCCTGCGTCGCATTCGTGGCGCCAGCGGGCCGTTCATCGGTCTAGAGAATTACCGCCAGGTGCTCGGCGATTCTGTTTTTCATCAAGCGGTTCTTCACAACGCGCAGCTTTTGTTGGCGGCGCCGATCTTGTTGGCAATTGGCTTGTTGCTGGCAATTCTGCTATATGAACGGCCACGCTGGTGGCCGTTGTATCGCACAGTGCTATTTGTGCCCTACATCTTGGCTGTGCCGTTGGTGGGGATTGTGCTCAGCAATATGCTGCAACGCAATGGGATTGTCAATGAGTTGCTGCGCGCCGTCGGATTGGGGGGTCTGGCGCTGGATTGGATCGGCAGCGCCGGCCTGGCGCTGTGGAGCGTAATGGGCGTGATCATTTGGCGCGAGATGGGCTTCGGCATGATGCTCTTTTTGGCTCGCTTGCAGAGCCTGAACGAAGAAGTGATCGAAGCCGCCCGCATTGATGGCGCGAACTGGTGGCAACGCACAATATTTGTCACGATCCCCCAACTGCGCGGTGTGATTGAGTTCTACGTCGTGATCAGCGTGATCACGATGCTGGCATGGGTGTTTTCATACGTCTATGTCATGACGCGCGGCGGGCCGGGCAACGCCACCCTTGTGATCGAGATGTATCTATACAATTTTGGCTTTCGCAATTCGCTGCCCGGGATCGCCTCGGCGGTGGCAGTGCTTTTGTTCCTGCTGACCTTGGGGCTGACTATTCCGCTTTTCCGCTTGCGCGCCCAGGCTGCTGAGGAGGATCGCGCATGAAAGCCAATTTGCCGGTATGGGACGCTGCGCGGGGCATATCTGTGCGCCGGCGCAGTCGGCACTTTTCCTGGGCCGGCGCGCTGCGACAGGCGGCGCTGCTCGGAGCTTGTTTTGTCGTCTTGCTGCCTGCCTACTTCATGCTGGTTACAGCGCTGAAGACACCAGAAGCCTACTCGCTGAGCAAATTTAGTTTCCCGATTCCACCCACCGTCGACAACTTCAGCGCAGCAATGCGCGGCGGACGCTTTGTCTTGTGGTTTGTCAACAGCAGCGTTCTGGCCATTGGCGCCGTCTTGCTATCGCTGATCGCAGCCGCACTGGCTGCGTTTGCAATTGCTCGCATGCGCTTTCGCGGCAGCACTCTGTTTCTGTCTCTCAACACGGCGTTGATGGTCATTCCGCCGGTGGTCATGCTGATTCCCTTGTTTTTGCTGTTGGCAAACATCCGTTTGATTGGCACCTACGCCGGGGCTGCGTTGGTCTATGCCGGCCTCTTGACGCCCTTCTCAATCTACTTGCTGGTCAACTTCTTCCGCGCCATTCCGCACGAAGTGATTGAATCGGCGCTGATGGATGGGGCCTCGCCGTTCATTATTCTGGTGCGCATCCTGCTGCCGCTCTCTGTGCCGGCGCTGGCGACTCTGGTTGTCGTGAACGGCCTGTGGGTATGGAACGACTTGCTGATCGCGCTGGTGCTCTTGCCACGCGATGAACTGCGCACGCTGATGGTAGGCATCACTGTGTTTGGGTCGCGGTATAACAGCGATGTGCCGGTGGCAATGGCGGGCATGCTTGTCGCTAGTCTGCCGATGTTACTCATTTACTTGTTCGGTCAGCGCTATTTCATTCGTGGGCTGGTGGCCGGCGCAGTGAAAGGATAGCGCCCACGCTGGAGGCTGTGTAGGCTGTGATCGGTCATGCGCCATCGGTCTGTGCCAGCAGGCCAAACCGGCGATACACCTCGGCGGCTTCGCGTACCCAGCGACCTGTCTGAGGGGCGGCGTAGGTGTGTTCCAGTTGTGCGGCCAGAGCGATCAATTGATCATATGTGCACCGCCCAGGCCGCAGGGCCTCGTACATGCGCAGCAGCTCGTCATTGGGCACGGCGGTCAACTCGGCTGCGCGTGTCAGATTGTCGGCCAGTTGTACGTAGCCGGCCTGCCGGGCGATCTCGGCCTGTGCGCGCAACGTCTCTGCGCTGATCTGCAAATCGGCAACGTCGAGTTCGCCGGCCTGTAGCGCGTCTGGTGTGATCTCGGCCAGCGGCCTACCGCTTGCAGCCTTGATTTGCTCGACCGCATTTTGACCTAATGGGTACTTTCTCTGCTGCATGTGAGCGAATGCAAAATCCGCGATCCAAGATCGTCACACATCTGGCTCCCAGTCGAACCACAATTCAGTCGGCGGCTGTTCACGCACCGCTTCGGTCTCGCGCCGGTGCAACAGCGTTGTCTTGACGATCAGCCTCAGCCGCGCCCAATTGTCCACCTGCACCGGCACGGGCGTCACGATCATGCCCCTGGCATAGCGCGCCGCATTCTGGCCGATTTGCTCGTAAGTTTGCAACGTCAAGCTGGGGGACTGGGGAAACAGCTCCAGGTTGTGCAAGCGGGGGAGGCCGCGCTTTTGGATCATGGCCGTGCCGCGCGATTGCAGGCCGATGGCAATGCCCGACCCGCTCAACTGCGCGCCGGCATGCGCGATAGCGGCCAGATCGGAGCTGTGATACACCTTGACCACACGGCCAAACAAGCCCTCTTTGGCGATGCCGGTCAAAATGGCGGCCAACACGTCGTCATGCGCAAGCCCGCCGATGGTGCGCGTGAGCGTAACCCCAAACGCCGGCCCGACAGCCACCACCACTTCGGGATGTGTCACAACTTGCGCCGGCCCGATCTCGCGCAGCGTTGACAACGGCTGGCCGATGTTGCCGTCGATAAAATCGCGCGGCGAACGGGCCTGTGGCACGCGCTGGATTTCGTCCCAGCGCGCCCCTGCAACGCGATAGCCGCTGCCGGGGCCGCGATAGTCGTTTGGGGTGTTGATCGCGCTGCGCACCTGAAAGCGCGCAGGGCCGTCGCGGTGTGACACAAAAATGGCCGACGGTTGCAAGTAGTCGCCGGCCACGCGCTGCCGGCCCATCTCCAGCACATGCCCAGCAATATCCTCGAAGCCGCGCTGCTGCAACGCGCGCGCGATGTCAAGCATGGTGATCGGACTATTCAGAAAGCGGTCGGCAGCAGCCAGGTCGGCGGGGACATCGCGGGCCGGCATGTCGTCGCTGCTGTGGCCGGTCGCGGCAGCCTCGACTTCCTCATCGGTGATTGTTGGAAGCCCTAATTCCGCAAACACAGCCTGAACCGCTTGCGCCGCCCGGCGGCGAACGCACAGTGCGTCGTGTTCACTAACCGGGCGCAGGCCGGCGTCCAGTTGCATGTCGCGTTGCAGGATATTCCAGTCGTCAAAATCCTCGGCGTCGAAATTGCCGCCGCCGAACAGGTTGTCGCGACGCGGCACAGCGCTGTAGCCAGAGGTGATGAAGTCTGTGCCGGGAATCAGTTGCAGCATGAGCTTGGCTGTTTTGCGGATGGGCGAGTGCGACGCCAGCGCATCGTTGCCCGAGGCGACCTCCAGGCCGAGCATGGCTGCAAGCAGATTTTCGGCCAACACCGCGCGCACGCCGCCGGGCAACGACTCGGGCAGCGCAATGCAGGAGATCGACCCGTTTTGAACCCCCTGGCTGCCGGCGCCGCGCGTCACCATTAGGCAACGCGCTTCCAAATACAACATCGAGCATCCCTCGGCATGGCCCATCAACGCTTCTGACCCTGTGCCTGAAGTGAAACGCACCTTGACGCCGCGCGAGGCATAGGCCGCAGCCAGGAACGCCTTGGACCAGGGTGTGTCGTCGCCGTCGACAAAAGCGCGCTCTGTGCCATACACAGACAGTGTTTCGGCGTAGCTGGTCAATCCCTTCAGCGCCAGGCGCAGGCCAAGCGACTCTTCGACCGAGCACTGGGTGAGCGCGCCGCCGGCCCCAGTTTGCGCGCCGATCAAAATGGAGAGCGCGTTGAAGGGCGCGTAGCGCGCAATGCCAACGGTTGTTTCGATCTCGGCAAAGCCGCGCAGGGCGGCCTCGGCTGCGTCAGCGGCCAACAGGGCAGGATGATGGCGCCGATTGGTGACATGGGCTTGATTGGCCGGCGCAGCGCGCTGACGCATTTTGGCCAGCCCCATCATCATCTCCAACACGTTCATGTGTGAGACGATGTCCACCAGTTTGGCCGGCGTGCAGCCGCCGGCCAGGCGCTGAACCTGCGCGCGCGGGACGTTGATATCGACCAGCATGCGCGCCAAGTCCAGCGACGGTGTCGCCATCGCTTGGTCGGCCACAGATAAGTCCAGGCCATGATCGGCGATGAACACATCGAGCATGTCAAACTGATCGCGCGGCTTGCCGTCCATCTCGATCACGCGCCCGCCTTCGATGCGCAAACTGGGGCGCGGGTCATGCGGGCTGTCGGCCACAGCTAAGCCGGCTTCGGGCCACGGCTCGACATACGTCTCTTTGTTGATGTCGCGCTCGGCCAGAATTGCAAAGCGTTTGGATCGATTCATGCCACACCCCTGGGCGAACCCGGCAGCGCCGGCAAGCTTACACAATACAATCGCCGTCTGGCAGCTTGGATGTGTTTGGGGCGAAGTCGGCCATGCATTGGGCCGGAATGCGAATAGGCCGGCCGCTGGCCAGATCAACCCAAACCGCCACGGTGTTCACACGGGCAAGCCGCGCGCCATCGGCGATGCGGGTGAGCAGGTAGTGGCGTGTCGCGGTGGCGCGCTTGACCTCGGAGACCCAGGTGGCGATCTCGATCTCGTCGCCCAGCAACGCCGGCTGCAAATACTCGATCTGATGTTGGCGCAGCAGCATGCCGAATCCTGCGGCGGTCATGCGCGGCACAGACCAGCCGTGCGCCGCTAGCACCTCCATGCCGCACGCCTCGACATAGGTCATGTACATGATGTTGTTGACATGTTGGGCGGTGTCGATGTCGGTCCAGGAAACGCGCCGGCGCAGGCGAAACACGCCGGGCGGCGGGGGGGCCGGCTCTGGAAAGGGTTGGCGCGGTGAAACCTCAGGGGGCGGATCGTTGCCCATAAAAGCAGCGACCATCTCGGCCGGCACGCGCACTGGCCGGCCGGTCTCGGCATCCACAAACACCCAGTCGGTGACGGCGCGCGCCACAAGTTCCCCGCTCATCACCGAGCGCATCTCGTAGGCGCGACGCGACAACACGCGGTGGAAATCCATCACCCATGTCTTGACCTCGACCGAGTCGCCGTAGCGCAGCGGGCGCAGATATTCGACATCGGTGCGGCGCGTCAACCAGTTGCGGCGCATCGCCTGGTAACGCGCAAAATCGTAGCCGACGGCAGCCGAAGCATCGAAGGCGGCTTCCTGCATATAGCGCAGGTAGTTCACGTTGTTCACGTGGCCGTAGGCATCGCATTCGTAGTAGCGCACGCGAAACACGCGCGTGTAGACAGGCGGCATGAGCGCGCTTTCCTTGTTTCTGATCTGATCCTGGCGCAGCGGGCGCGCCTGGGCCAGAGTAGACGGCTGTTTATTCAAACCACGTCGTGCCGGGATACTGATAAGCACGGGCGACCGCTTCATCCAGCTCCACACCAATGCCCGGCCGGTCGGTCAGCTCGATGTACCCGCCCTTGATGATGTCCTCTTTCTCTTTGATGATCGTGGTCCAGTAAGGCCGCTCGTTCCAGTGCCATTCGAGCACCAAAAAATTCGGCACGCTGGCGCACACATGCGCGCTGGCCATGGTGCCGATCGGCGATGACACATTGTGTGGCGCAAACGGGATGTAGTACAACTCGGCCAGGTTGGCAATCTTGCGGCCATCGCTTAGGCCGCCGCACTTGGGCAGGTCGGGCATGACGATGTCCACGGCCTGCTTCTCGATCAGCTCGCGGAAACCATGGCGCAGGTAAAGGTTCTCGCCGGCGCAAATGGGTGTGCTGCTGTGCCGCTTGACCTCGCGCATGGCGTCGATGTTCTCCGGCGGCACCGGCTCCTCCAGCCAGAGCAAATGATACTGAGCCAGATCGCGCACCAGCCGGACGGCGCTGGGCACATCCAGGCGGGTGTGCAGATCGGCAGCTACGGCCACATCTCTGCCGGCTGCACGCGTCACCATGTCCACTACCTGCAACATGCGCTCATGCTCACGCTGCATGGCAGTGTAGTTGAACTTGTCTTTGCTGAATGTGCCCTCTTTGAGCGTAAGCACCTGCGTGTCGGCATCCACCGGAATGCGGCCCGCCGAATAGGCGCCGATGTCCAGATCAATCTTCAGCGCGGTGAAGCCTTTGGCGAGCACGCCATGCACGACGCGCTCGATCTCGTCGAACTCCATCCCCGGATCGACCTGGCAGTCGCAGTACATCCAGACCTTGTTGCGGAACTTGCCGCCCAGCAGCTCGTAGACCGGCGCGCCCAGCGCCTTGCCCTTGAGGTCCCACAACGCGATCTCGATGCCGGTGAGGGCGGTGATGAGTGCGCCGCCGGCGCCCCCATCGAACACATGGCTGCGGCGCATTTCTTCAAACAAGGCGTCGATAGCAAAGGGATCGCGCCCGATTAACTTTTGCTCCAGATACTGAATGATGGCAATGGCCTGTTTGCCGCCATGCACGCACTCACCCAGGCCGGTGATGCCGGCGTCGGTTTGGACTTTCACCCACAAATGCATGCCGTGGCCGATTGTGGCAGCCGTCTTCACACTGGTGATCTTCATGCGGGATAAGCTCCTGGATTTGAAACGATGGGCCGATTGTACAAAAAAGCGGCCAGATCGCCTGATGACGATCTGGCCGCGCAAAGAAACACCATCCAAAACGCCGGCTTACGGTTTGATGGCGATCGGCGTCCAGACCCAGTAATGATAAGCCAGGAATGGCACTTGCACCGTGTTGTTGGTGGGCGACAAGGTGATGACCTGCGTGGCACTGGCCGGCACATAGCGCCAGTTGATGACACCCTGATACGGCGGCAGCAACGACAACACGGTGACCGTGAAAGCGCGCTGGCAGTCGCCATTGGCCGGCTCGACGTTGACCGTGGGCGTGAACGTGAGGACAGTCGTCCCATTCAGCGACACATTCTGAGTTTGCATATTGTTGTAACTGCCGTCACTGCTCTGCACACGATAAGTAACGGTGGTGAAGTTGCCAATTCCGTTGGAGCGCGCCGGCGGGACAATCACCGGGGTGGTGGGGATGGCATCCGGATAGAAGACTGCTTCGGTAAGCCGCACCGTCAACGTGACCGGGAAAGGCACGAAGGCGGCGGTGAAGTTGACATTGTTGATCACAGCCGCATTCGACATGTACACCGTTTGGCTGAGCGGGGTCACGTTATAGCATGGAGCCAGCGGCGCTGCAGACACTGTGTAGGACACAACCGTGTCGTAACCAAAGCCGAGCGCATCACCGGCCGGAATGTTGGAGAAGGTGTAGGGGATGCCGCTGTTGGCAACAGTCGAGGTGATGTACTGGGTAACATTGTCCGAGTAGATGCCCGTTGCCGTAATCACAAACTGAGCATTGGGAGACACGCCACCGACGGTGCCGGACAGAGTACCGTTATTTGTCTCGGCCGGCGCCAATGGCAGAGAGCTCGTCCTGGCAAAGATGATCGTGACTGCACCGACGACGACAACGATTAGAGTTAGAAGTGAGAGTCTGGCGATAAAACGAGCCATTGAGATTTACCTCCCGGTCTGATGGCCAAGCCATCATCGACACAGAACTTGCGGAAAAGCTGATGCATGGTACTTATACCACAACACAGCAGAGAGTCAAGCCAACCGTAGTAGCCGATTTAGAATGTACAGCAGCAAAACAAAATATCAAGTCACAGCAAGTAAAACAGCATAACAAAAAAATCAATTGAAACACATACAGACACACAAAACACTTTCACAAATACACTCGATATCGCCCATACGGGTGTGACAGATGTAGGCCCAAGGGATTGAACACCTTAACTGGCCAACCTGAAATCGTGCAGCACATCCAGGCTGCCCGCTGAGCAGGCCATGCAACGATTGATGCATGGCGGCCATGGCGGGCTACAAACTTGCGCTGAGTCAGACAGGGTAGATCAGTCGGCGCAAGTGACAGCGCGGGGTGTCAGGCTCAGCGTGGTCACAAACTGGCTGGCCGGCTCATCGCGCATCACCACAAAACAGCGTTCAAGATTTGCTGTCAGCATATCTGCGGACAGACGGCCGGTTTGCGAGGCGTAGGCCAGGCGACTGACATTGGCTTGATACAAAGCCTGTGTCAGGCGTGGCAACACGTCCGACTGCCGGGCCAGGAGATACATGGGCTGAGCACGAGCGGCGCATTCGGGTGCGCGCCACCAGTCATCTGTCACCAGGACATTCGCTTGTGTCTGCCAGGCGGTCCAGCAGCCCGACAGGACGATGTTCTTGTCTGCGTGAATTCGCGTTAAGCCAATCACGTTGACCAGGATACCGGTAGCCAGGGCCAATGCCACGCCCACGCTCAGCACAGTGACACTCGCGACGCTTGCTGGGCGCAATCGGGGTTTGTCTTGCATCGCCGACTCACCAGTCTGTCGAATAGCGCGCATCCACGACATCAGGCTTGCCAGCGCCGCTATGGCCATGAGTGGATATAGCGCGAGGAAGTATCGACTGCCCCAGGTGCTGCCGATCTGAGCCATCACCCCGCCGGCCCTGGAGGCCAGGCGTGGGGTCAGAAATGCGCCCACGGCGAAACCGATGAAGATCATCACCAAGGCGCGGCGCAGCAAAGGCAGGCGCGTATCCCCGGCCGGCAGAATGGCCACAACCAGCAGCGGCGCGCCACACAGCAGGCCCGGATTCACAACACGGAACGGTTCGATGCGCAGGATCGACAGCGTCGTGATGAGTGCGGCGGCAATCAGTACGCCGGCAGCAATGCCGGCGCACCTGAGCGAATCGCGTCGCCACGCCATAAGCGCCGCAGCCCCAATCACCAGCACACCCAAGAGCGCCGCGCCGGTGGCCGGCGAGGCATCATATCCCACAAACACACGCATCACCTGCACGCCCATGCGCTGCAACTGGGCCGGCGATAGCGCCGGCGCCAGCACCGGCAGACGGTATGGCGTGTCGCGCACAATGAACCAGTACAGTCCCCCCAGCAGCCCGCCAGCCAGCGCAACAGCGCCAACTATACCAACCCGTCTGCGAACTGGCGCTTGTGCTGCGCTGAATTGATGCCAGCCGACTGCCAGCAACACCGGGGCGACCACAAACAGCGTCTCGACGCGCAATGCGCAGGCCAGTGTTGCAGCAGCGGCGCCAACACCCAGCGCAAAGACACGCCTGCGGGTTTCATATTCGACGTAGCACGCCAATGCCAACAAACAAAGCGCCAACGCGAGCTGATGTTCCCAGAGCAGGAAGCTGTACACAGCCGAGGGAATGGCCAGCATCACTGCCACAACGCCAAGTGTTGCAGCGCCCCGGCCTGCTATCTGATACAGAATCCGGCTGGCGAAAAGTCCAGTCAGCACGCCACAGAGTAGCGGGAACGCCTGCGCCAATGCGACCCCGCCCAGCGCATACAACGGCGCAATCAGCGCCGCAAACCACACGATGGGATAACTCACCCGCAGCTCAGGGCCGGGCGCAATGCTGAACCACTGCTCAAAGTAAGGCGCGAACTCAATGCGCGGATCAACGGGTTGGTTTTCATAGCGGATCATGCCGGTGAAGATGCTTTCGGGTCGCAGGGTGCGACTGACGATGACCCGCATACCCTCGTCGGGCGCAAAGAACACATCGCGCGGCAACAGCCCATATTGAACGATGCACAACAGCGCTGTGCAAGCAGCCACCCATTCGGCCGGAGAGGCCTCCTGGAGAAGGCCTTGCAGAAGCCTGTGCAAAGGCTGGCCGCGCATGGTTGATCTGCGGCGATGCGCTCTTTAAGACACTCCGAGAGACAGCCCCTGAGCGCAGTGGCCGGGAATGAAACCGCCCCGGCGCCTATACGGGGCCGGGGCGTCTGCGCGCAAAATACTCTAGATGGCGTCTTTCAGGGCCTTCACCGGGCGAGCACGCACGCTGCGAGTGGCCGGCTTAGCCTTGAATATGGTCGGTTCCTTGGTGAACGGGTTGACACCTTGACGCTCAGGAATTGCCGGCCTCTCCACCTTGTTCAACTTGAGCAAGCCGGGGATGGTGACCTCGCCCGGGCCGTTCGGGCCAAGTTGCTCGATCACGACAGCGTGCATCGCGTCCAATAGGGCGCCTGCATCCTTCTTGCTCAAGCCGCTCTTTTCAGCAACCTCGGCTACAAACTGAGACTTCGTCAACTTCTTTCCTGCCATGAATTACTTCCTTTGCTTTCTAGAATTGATGGCCGTCAGATACCCCGGCTAGCTCAAGGGATATCTCTGAACAGAAGCAGCCAAGTTGCACCGAAATGGCTCGCTTTCCGCGCTTATTGCCTGCGCCTATCTGGCCCTGTTCACGGCAGATGATAGCATAATCGAGATGATAAACTACAGGCGAACAGGACATGGTCGAAGTCAAGCACGCGACAATCCACGTTGTAGACGGACAGGAGCGCGGCGACTCTTCTCAGGTATGGGTGCAGCCGGCCGGCAAGCGCACGCCACGCCTTGGGGAAACGCTGATCATCTTTCTCGACCTTCCCTCTGCATCCCCATCGATGTGCGCCGATCTGCTGCGCACACTCAGCGACGCCTACTGGCGCGCCCCCGGCGGCGTGACGACAGCACTGCGTCTGGCCGTCAAGTTTGCCAATGACCGGCTGATCGAACTCAATCGCGGCGTGCCGGCCGGCCAACAGATACAGGGGTCGCTCACGTGCGCCGTCATCAACGACTACAGCCTGATCATCGCGCAGACTGGCCCGGCCATCGCCTATGCGCGTTCGCGCAGCGGCGCCTTCGAACGCATCGAGCCGCCCGATGGGCGCGCGCCCGACGGGCGCGCGCCCATCGGCAGCGGCCGCAATTCAGAGCCGTCTTTCACGCATTTCGCCTGGCAGCCGGGCGATGTGATCATCCTGACTGGCGCCGGGTCGTGCGCGAATGGTTTCGACCCGCTGATCGAAGCCTGCATGTCCAAGGGCGAGCCGCGCATGGTGGCCGGCTACCTGAACGCGAATGTCAAACAGGGCAAAATGATCGGGGTTGCCTTCTCGGTCGAGGGGCAGCCGGCGAAATCACCGGGTGTTGCGCCTACGCCTCCTAGTGTGATCGCTGCGCCGCCGCCTGTGCACCTCTCGGCTCAGAAACCTGTCCCAGAACTTGAGAGCACCCCCGCCGGCGAACGCCTGTCGCGCATGACGCAAACCCTCTCGACTGCCGGCGCGGTTGCCGCCACCAGGATGAGCAACGCTGCGCGCTCGGTTCAACGCAGCCTGAGCACCTTTGGCGGCCAGCTCTTGCCGGACTCTACGATCAGCAGCGCCGAGCAATCGCGCGCTGTTATGTTTGGCCTGGCTGCTATCGCCGTATTGTTGCCGATTGTGGTTGCCCTAGTGGTCGGCGTGTTGTACTTCCAGTTCAGCGGCGAGGCCGAACGACAGCACTTGCAAAATGCCGCGCGCGCGCAGGTGGAGACAGCCCGCGCAGCGACCGACCCGGCTGCGATCAAGTCGGAGTGGACAGAGGCTCTTGACGCTATCGCCGCCTATGAGGCTAACAACCCCGCCGACACAGAATCGTTCGCCGAAGAGAAACGCCAGGCCTATGCGCAACTCGACCGCGCGGCACAGATCACGCGCATTGCGCCGGTCACGCTCAGCGAGCTGGCGCCGGCCAGTGGTCGCCGGCGCATCGCCGCGGCGTCGCTCGGCGTCTACGTGCTCGACACCGGCGCGAACGTTGCCGAATACTATGTGCTGAACGCGGAACGCAATGCCATCACCGGCAAGCCTGTGCCGTTTGCCTTGCCCGCCGGCATGGCCACGACGGGCCGGCCGATTGACATCGCCTGGGCCACGCCCAGCAGCAGCCGCTGGCGCACAGAAGGCAGCATTCTGTTCGGGAATGGCACTCTCTACGAGTACAACGCTGCCACAAGCCAGATCACCCCCATCGAGCTGCCCAGTGTAGGCGAAGCCCGGCCCGCACAAGTCGCGTCTGGCGAGTTGTACAACGACACCGCTTACCTGCTCGACATCGGCGCCGGCCAGATCTGGCGCTATACCTATCAAAACAGCGTGTTCACCCGCGCCGACACCTACTTCCGCTCCTCATTTTCTCAGTTGAAGGAGAGCGTGGACTTCGCCATCGACGGCGCGATCTATGTGCTGTCGCGCAACGGCGCGGTATCGAAATACTTTGACCGCGCGCCGATTCCGTTCAACATCACCAACTTGCCCATGCCTTTCGGCGATGTGGTGGCGCTGGCCATCAGTGGGCCGGATCAGAACACCGGCAACGTGTTCATCGCAGACGCCCGGCATGGCGCCATCTTCATGCTTAGCAAGACCGGCGCTTTCCTCAAGCAATACCGCGCCGTCGGTGATGTCTTCATCGGCATGCAGGACATCTCGCTCGACCCCACCAGCAACACGCTGTATGTGGTTACCCCCACGCACCTGTACAGTTTTAAGGCTGACGACTGATAGGCTGCTGTTCAGCCGCCCTCGGCCGGCATGATCAGCAGCGCGCCGCGCTGCCAGATCTGAAGCTCCCATCCGCTGCCGGCGCCGGGGTATGTGGCTCGCAACGGCCTTCCCGGCGTGACCGTCGTCTCTCACTCGGCGCGCCCCATGCCGAATTGTCGCAACACCAAACGCGCCTCGGTTGCGCAATTGGCGTGCAACCCCACCATCACCTGGCCGCTCGACTGTCTGGTTGGCAGACGACCGGTCGTGTGTTGCGCCTATGCGCGGATCGGCAGTTGCGCGCCATCGCGTAAGAAAAGGGGGATGCGCTCTAACGGCGCGTCCACGGTCAGAGTTGTGCCGCCGGCATAGGACTGCCCGCTCCAGGCGTCGCTCCAGGTTGCGCCGGCCGGCAGATACACCGCGCGGTTGCGCGCGCCGGCCTGCAACACCGGCGCGACCAGCACATCTGGCCCAAACATGAACTGATCTTCGATTGTCCAGGCGACCGGATCGGCGGGGAAGTCGTAGAACAGCGGGCGCATGGGCGGGTCGCCCTGTTCGTGCGCCGCCTGCATCAGGCGCATGACATAGGGGCGCAGCCGCTCGCGCAGCAGCATCACCTCGCGGATGATGGTGTAGGCCGGCTCGCCAAATGCCCACACCTCATTGTCGCCACCGCTGCCGCTGACCTCGCCATAGGGCAAGCGATAGCCATGCAGCCGGAATAACGGACAGAACGCGCCGTACTGGAACCAGCGCACGATCAACTCGCGGAAGTAGTCTGACTGGATGTCGCCGCCGTAAAAGCCGCCGATGTCGGTTGTCCACCAGGGGATGCCGCTTAGGCCGATGTTCAGGCCAGCGCGCACCTGCGCCTGCAACGCTTCCCAGGTGGACTGGATATCGCCGCTCCACACGGCCGCCCCATAGCGCTGGCTGCCGGCCCACGCCGAGCGACACAGAAAGAGTGTGTCTGTCTCGCCTGCCGCGCGCATTCCTGCGTAGAACGCGCCGGCGTGCATCTGCGGATAGGCATTGGCAACTGCCGGCCCGTCGCCGGCATAAAAGCGCAGATTGTCCACCTGCACGGGGTACATCTCTGGTTCGCAGGCGTCCAGCCAGTACACCTTGATGCCGTGATCGTAGTAGCCCTGTTTCACCTGTTGCCAGATAAAGCGACGCGCATCGGGATGCGTGGCGTCGTAGTAGGCCAGATACACACGACCATCGGTATAACGATCGCGAAAGGCCATGTGGGCCGGCTGGCCGCGCAGGTTGCGAATCAGCCAGCCCTGGCGCATGGCTTCCTTGAAGTTGGCGCTGTCGGGGCTGAGGGCCGGCCACACGCTGACCATGACTTTCACCCCCATATTCGCCAATGCTTTCACCATGCCGGCCGGGTCGGGCCAGTCGCGCGGGTCAAAGCGCCAGTCGCCAAACTTTGTCCAGTGAAAGAAGTCGATGACGATGACCGACAACGGCAGGCCGCGCTCTTTGTAGCCGCGCGCGACGTTCAGCAATTCGTCCTGCGTTTGATAGCGCAGCTTGCACTGCCAGAAGCCGGCAGCGAATTCGGGCAGCATGGGCGCGCGGCCGGTAACGGCAGTGTAACGGCGCACGATGTCGGCGGGTGTGTCGCCGGCGGTGATCCAGTAATCCAGTTGCGATGTGGCCTCTGCAATCCAGCGCGTGCCGGTTGCACCCAGCTCTACCCGGCCCACGGCTGGGTTGTTCCACAGGAATCCATAGCCGCGATTGCTGAGCGCAAAGGGGATCGACACTTCACAGTTTTGCTGGAGCAGTTCGATCACGCAGCCTTTCTGATCCAGCCGGCCATGTTGATGCTGCCCCAACCCATACAGGCGCTCGCCGTCGTAGGCGCGGAAGCGCGCTTCGAGTCGCCACAAGTCGCCGCCGGCCGGGCGGTAGTGGCGCGGGGCCGGCCACGAGGCATGATAGGACGACTCGGCCAGCAGCTCCTCGCCGGTGGCAGTGTTCACAAAGCGAATGTGAACATCCATGCCGGTGGGGTCAGCCCAGTCAAACGCGTCGCGCGCGGCGACCTCGGCTGCGATGCGCCCGTTGCGCACCACAGCCTGCCGGCCATCGACGGTGATCGCAGCCTCTGGGGGCGTGGCTGCCGGCAACAACGCGGAAATAGCATGCGGGTCGAATGCGGCGTTGGGCGTGGCCCGCACGCGCAGGGCGTGTTCGCCCCACGGCTCGATGCGAATGATCTCGCCGGCATGCCGAACAAGTAAGGCTTTTCCATCGATTTCAAAAGATGCCATGTCACCTCCAGTAAAAATCGGTCAGGTAATCCTCCGGCCGCGCGCGTTAGCCGTCATCGGTGACGCACTCTGGTGACGCACTCTGGTGACGCACTCTGTTTTCATCCGCTGTGGTAAGCGCCGGCTCATGGACAACTCCTGACTTCTACCAATCGAGAATTGCGCCGTCATGCGCGCGGACATTCAAGGCATGGATGACTTCCTGCTTGAAGGGATGTCGCGCGGCGGCGGCTTCATTGACCTCGATACCCAGCCCTGGCGCGTCGGTTTTGAGCCAGTAGCCATTTTCTGTTTTCAAGGCATGTTGCACAACATCCCAGCGCCACGGCACATCGGTCAGCATATCTTCCTGGATGAGGAAATTGGGCGTGCTGAGGGCAAAATGCAGCGCAGCGGCATTGGCCACCGGCCCTAGCGGGTTGTGCGGCGCAACGCCGATATAGTATGTCTCGGCCATGGCCGCGATCTTTTTCGCTTCCCACAGACCGCCGCAATGGCACAAATCGGGCTGGATGATGTGGGCAGCCTGTTTCTCGAACACAGGCCGAAACTCATAGCGCGTCACCAGGCGCTCGCCGGTGGCGATGGGCACCGGGCTGGCCTTGCGCACCTCGGCCAGCGCATCCACATTCTCCGGGGGCACCGGCTCCTCGATGAAGAAGGGGTGATATGGCGCGAGGGCGCGGCAGAACTCGATGGCGTTGGCTGGGCCGTGTCGGCCGTGGCAATCCACCATGATGTCCACACTTTCACCCAACGCGTCGCGCAGGGCGGCCATCATCGTCTCAGCATAACGATAGCCGGCGATGCTGTTCAGTGTTTCGGTAGGCGGGGTGATCAGCACCTTCACCGCGCTATAGCCGCGCGCCACCACCTGCAAAGCCAGATCGACAAACGGCCGGGGATCGGCGCTGTATTGCGTCTCGTACACGGCGCGCATGTCGCCGCCGCCGAGATGGGTGTACATGCGCACTTTATCGCGCACCGCGCCGCCGAGCAATTGATAGACGGGCCGGCCCAGCTCCTTGCCCTTGATATCCCACAACGCCTGTTCGATGCCGCTAATGGCGCTCAGGCCGATCACCCCCACGCGCCAGAACGACTGGCGATACATCTTCTGATACAGGAACTCGATGCGGGTCGGGTCTTCGCCGATCAACATGGGGGCGAAGTCTTCGATTGCGCCAGCAACAGCGCGTGTCTTCCACTCCAGCGACGCCTCACCCCAACCATACAGGCCGGGCTGGTCTGTCTCGACTTTGACGAACACCCAGTTGCGCATCTCGGCGTTCACGATGACCGTTTTGAGCGCGGTGATCTTCATGCAACCTCATCTCACGGGCGTGATGTGCGGCGCGTGTTGTGTATGTCGGCGCGCGGTGGGCATCAAGCGTGACCGGCGCTGCTGGCATTGTCGATCGGTCTATCGCGCTGCGCCACCAGCCTCCCGCCGCGCGCTGTCGCGCCGATCACTAACGCGGCGCCCACCAGCACCATATTCTTGATGATGTATTGACCTTCCATGGTCGGCGCGATCGGAAAGACCTGCCAGGTCTCGACGGGAAAGAGAACCAGTGGGGTCAGCGTGCCGGCCATCTGCACCAACAAGAGAAAAATAGTTACGCGGATGAATCGCCCAGTGATCAGCCCAAGCCCGATCAGACATTCCCAGCCGGCCAGAATCCACACACTAATGGGGGGCGCAATCAGACCAAAAGTCAACAGCTCGATGGTGCGCGCGGCCAGTCCTTGGGCCGGGCTGAGGCCGGGAATGAACTTCAACGCGCCGAACCATACAAAAACCAGCCCCAGCGCCAGGCGCAACACCAGCACACTGTAACGCGCCATCCAATTCGTCACCCGCATGTCGAGCCGGTCGAATTCCCGTTGTATTAAGCGCGACCGATCTTGCAAGTAATCGTTTCTCATGCCCAAACAATGCCTTCACGGAGAAGGGTCTGGTAATCCAGCCGGCTGATTATGGCACAGCCCTGCTGCTGGGGTCGCAAAGCACGGCAGATGCAACAGCGTTTACCTATACCTATGGGCGACGAGCCAGCGGCATGAAACTACGCTGCGGCGCAACGGCCAGGCTTGGCGCGCTGCGCGCGATCTCTCCGCCATCTGCGCCGATCTGCGCTGTGTTGGTGAGGACGTAGCCGACCGGCAATCTGGACTACGACACCGGCAAACTGGTGCTGGATCTCCTGGACACACTGACGCGGCAAGCGGCCAAAAATCTGGTCATGGTCACTCATAGCGAGGAAGTGGTGGGCGTGGCCGACCGGGTGTTTCGCCTGCGCGATGGCAAACTGGTCGAAGACCACCTGGCGCCGCATCAACCGGCGGCGTCGGTGTAGCTGAACGGCGCTTTGATGCGGGCCGTCGTGCCATGGGCAGTGCGCTCCAGGGTGAAGTCGCCGCGCAAGTCTTCCCGCACCAACATGTTGACGATGTTCAACCCCAGGCTCGGCGCCTCCGTCCCGCCGGCTGCCGTGCCCAGCCCGTTGTCACGCACCTCCACTTCGAGCGTGCCGCCGCAATCAATCAGGCTGATGGTGATCTCGCCCTGGTCTCGACCCAAGAAGGCGTGTTCCATGGCGTTCTGCACCAGCTCGTTCACGCAGAGCGCCAGCGCCGTGGCGGCGCGCGAACTCATGCGCAGCGAGTCGCCGATCACGTGAATGGCCAGTTGAAGATCGGGGCGGGTCATGTTCGCCTGCGTCAGGCCCACCACGCGCGTGATCACATCTTTCACGTCCACCAGCCGGAAGCCCTCCTGCGCCAGCGCGTCGTGCACCGCGGCGATGCTCATAATGCGATTGATGCTTTCGTGCAGCACTTCCTTGGGGGTAAGCTTGTCGCTGGCGTCGTGTAGTTGCATCTGGAGCAGCATCACCACGTTCTGCAGGTTGTTCTTCACGCGGTGATTCATCTCTTTGACGATGGCGGCGTTGCCGATCAGATGGGCGTTTTCGATGGCCAGTGCGATTTGGTTGGCCAGCGTGATGCACAGCTCAACCTGCGCCTCGGCGAATTCGCCGGCCGCCTCAGTCCACATATTCAGCAAGCCAATTGTGCGGTCGCGCACTTGCATCGGCACGCACAGCAGGCCGTTGAGTTGCGCCTGAGCCGCCCAGGCAGCGTGCGACGGTTGCAACTCGTCACACGCCTCGTTCACCAACACCGGCCCGCTCAATCGTTCGATGTTCAGGAGCGGCAGGTCGTCCAGCGGCCAGGGCGGTTCCGGCGGCACATTGGTCTTGCGGTCGTAAATCGCCCGCGGCATGAAAGCGCGCATCGTCTCGTCGAGCAACAGGACCGAGCAATGTTGCGCGTTCACCGCGCGCGCGCCCATCTCGGCCACCACGCGCAGCGTCTCGTCCAGATACAACGGGGAGATGGCGGCGCGACTGACTTCGGCGACGGCTTGCATCTCGCGCACTTTGCGTTCGCTCTTGCTCAGTTGAAAACCTTCAGACACAAGGACACGCTCAGCGATGAGCGTTGTAAACGACAGACTTGACGCGGCTTTCACGGTTTTGGCAGGCCGGCTTCACCGAGCGAACCGCATCACCAAATTTGCGTTTGATGACCGAGTTGACGGTTTCGTTCTTCCAACGCTGGCCGAACAAGCCGTCCAGACGCGCA
>JAEANN010000040.1 GCA_016841965.1 Candidatus Roseilinea mizusawaensis
GTCAGTTCAGGAATGCCCTCCTCTTTAGCCAGCGCAATGGCGATTTCTTTCGTCCATTCCTCTGGCTTAGTCAGAAAACCTTCCTCGTTTACTTCAACCGTCTTTCCTGCAATTGTTCGGGTTGCCATATCAATCTCCTGTAATCCTTATCGCGTGTCGCGTGAATCTGCACTCTGCACTCTGTACTCTGCACTCCGCACTCTGCACTCCGCACTCTGCACTCCGCACTCCGCACTCTGCACTCCGTTCACCGGTTGCCGTCTGCCGCCTGCGCACCGATGCCGCTGAGCATACGCATGGCCAATGCAAGGCCGCGCCGCACATTCGGGTCGCGCATCTGGCCCAGCAGTGAGCGGTATGAGATGTCCACCGGCGCTTCGGTTTCCTGCTCGGCCAGCGAGACCGTGTTGCGCAGAAAGTTCATCACTTCCGGCTGCGTCATTTCCTTCACCGTGCGCAGAATCAGCACGATGTTGTCGCCCAGTTGCCGGATGTCTTCTTCTGAAAACGAGGTGACAATGTTGTCCACGATGCGCATGCCGCCCCGCACAAAGACGAAGTAGCCCTTGCGGTCGGCGCTATCCAGGGCCCGCTCGGCCTTGTCGAACACTTCCTTACTGAGGGGCATGGCCACATCGAGCAGATCTTTGAGGCCATCGAGCTGGTCAAGCGCCTGCTCGATGTACGGCGCGGCGCGGGCCAGCTTCTTCAGCAGCCGGATCAGGTCGGCCGGGTTGACATAGGCCTCTACCTCCTGCAAATGTTGCGTGGCGACCTGCATGGCGCTGTTGGCGACCGGCATCAGGTCATGCATCAGTTCCTCGCGCTGCTGGCGCGCCTGTTCGGCGACACGGGCCTGTTCGGTCAGATATCGCACCTGCTCGGTGAGTGCGTCGATCTTCTGGTTGAGTTCCGCGATTGCCGGATCCATTGCCGCCTCCTAGTGGGTCACCGAGGGCAGCCACTTGCCGGCCATGCTCATGCGCGCCGGCAATGGCAGTTCCTGGCCTTTCAACAGCAGGTTCCAGTACATCCAGCGGAACATCAGCTTGCCCCAGTGATTGGCTTCCGATTCCTCCAGCAGCGTGAACGGTCCGACGCCGGGCAACGGGTAGCGGCCGGGCAGCGGCTCGGTGTCATAGTTGAAGTCGATCAACACGCCTTTGCCGAAACCCGACTCGATGAAGCAGTTGGCGTGTCCGTCGAAGAGCGGGCGCATCTCCAGCCCTTCGGTGTGGCGCACGAAATTCTCGCCAAAGGTGTCCACGGCGAAATGTGCCACGCTGCCGGCCTTCGACGTGGGGATGGCCGCCGCGTCGCCCAGAACAAACAGGTTGGGATATTTCGGCGACAGGAATGTGTGCTTGTCCACCGGGATGAAGTTCAATTCGTCGCCCAGGCCCGATTTGCCGACCACGTCCGCGCCCATGTTCAGGGGCACGCTGACCAGCAGATCATATTCCACTTCCTGTTCGTCATAGGCCACCAGCTTTTTGGCGTCGGGATCGACATGCTCCACAAGGAACTCCGGCAAGACCTTGATCTTTTTCTCTTCCAGCATTCCGCCCAGCAGTTTTGAGGCGATGGGCTTGGTGAATGCGCCGGGCAGCGGCGTGGCATAGATCAGCTCCACGCGGTCGCGCATACCTTTCTCGTGGAAGAACCAATCGGCCAGCATTAGAAATTCGAGCGGGGCGACGGGGCACTTGATGGGGTTTTCGACAACGTTCACGACCAGCCGGCCGCCCGGCCATGTTTGCAGATGCTGGAACAATGCCAGCGCGCCCTCGAACGAGTAGAACGTGTGAATCGATTTGCCCCACTCATGCTCGCCCAGGCCCGGCGTCTGCTCGGGGTGAATGTCGGCGCCGGTGGCCACGATCAAGAAGTCATAGCTCAGAATGCGCCCGTTGCTCAGCCGCACGCGATTGTGTTCCGGCTCGATCATCTCGATCTGTGCCATCACCAGTTCTGCGCCGTAGGGCACGAAGTCGCGCTTGGGCTTGATCACGTCGTTGCGCGTGTACACGCCGAACGGCAGGAAGAGAAAACCCGGCTGGTAGTAATGCGTAGGTTGCTGGTCCACCAGCGTGATCTGCCATTCGTCGCGATCGAGCAGCCGGCTCAGTTTGTTCGCAACCATGGTGCCGGCAGTACCGGCCCCCAAGATCAACAACTTCTTCATGCGCCATTTTCTCCTTCCAGATGCCACCCCATACCGGGGAACTGGTATTGTGAAATCTTTCACTATTAGATGCGCCCTGCGCCATTTGGTGACATCCCCCGGCGTCGCCTGAATGGCCGGCTGCGCGCTGTTGAGCTGGTTTATAAACGCCTGTCTCTGCCTTGTAAAGAACATTCCTCACCCATGCTTTACGCCAATTCGCGCTTTTGGGCCAAGATTTAGTGCTGTTTGTTTCACGGTCGTTCCTGCGTGTCATCGCGTCGGGTTACAGCACTGTTGTTACAGCACTGCTGTTGTCAGTTCGCGCATCAGCGCATGCGGCCCTCGTTTGCGTAGGTTGAACGTCTAGGAAAAGTCAATCACCCGTCAATCCTGGCCGGCGCGCACTCTTTACGATAAGCCACGTTGTTAAGTGTTAACGAGGTGACGCGATGGCAACGTCTCGAATCAACTATGGACGTGTGGCGGCCTGTGTGATGGCGGCGCTGACCGTGACGGGCGTCTTTTATCTATGGCTGGCCGGCGCCGGCTTGCCCGCTCTGGCTGCCCTGACTATTGCGATGTTGTTCGCTGTGCTATGCGTGGGCTTCACCTTCTGGAATCTGGGGCTGCGCTTGACACAAGATCAGTAACGTGTGCCACGCAACCGGCGTCGTTGTGTCTTGGCCGAAGCACAAAAGCAAACGGAGAGGTGACCCCACGGGGATTCGAACCCCGGTTTGAGCCTTGAGAGGGCTCCGTCCTAGGCCGCTAGACGATGGGGCCAGCGGTCAAGTCGGAAAAGTTTACCACAACTCACTCGGCCAACAGCGTCTTCAGCAGGCGATTTTCTTCATCTGGCGTGGTCACTTCGCCATCCAGCCAGGCGTCGCGCAGCCGGCCCAACACCTGACCATAGCGCGGGCCGGGGGGCACACCCCGCGCTTTGAGATCGTCTCCGGTCGTCCTTGGTTGTGTGCGGCGCCAGCGATGCCATTCCAGCCACATGGCCTGCCGCTTGAGCGGATCGCGGTCGAACAGCCAGCCCATCCACAAGGCCAGCCCGCTGAACGAACTGAGCAGGGCCGATTGCCGGCTGGGCGGCGCCCGAAATGCGTGGGAGGTGAGTGTGCTGAGCGCGCCCAGCGACACCAGCGCATCGCGCGTCTCGGCGGTGAACGGAATCCAGTCGATCCACCGGCTGACGCTCATCTGGCCCAGGTTGTAAACCAGCGCGCCCCAGCCGGCTGCGCGCCGCAACGCATCACCTGATATGCCCGGCGAGCCGAAATCCCATTCCTCACCGGCAAGGACATCGGCGAGCCGGGTAAAGCGCGCTGTCAGCGCGTCATCGTCCGGTATGGCAATGCCCACGGCGCGGAACACCTGCCATTCGCGCAGCAGCCCCAGCGGACGCGCCGGCGCCTGCTCCAGAAAGATCAACTCCAGGTCGTATTTGACGCGCTCGCCGCTCAGCGCGCTCACATGCGGCAGGCCGCGATCGATCCACGCGCGCGTTTCGCTCTCTACGGCAAAGTCCAGTCGTGCTGCGTAGCGCGCCGCGCGAAAGATGCGGGTGGGGTCGTCGATAAAGCTGCGCGCGTGCAGGGCGCGAATCAGCCGGCGTTGCAGGTCTGCCTGCCCGTCGCACACGTCGATCAGGCGAGAGTCGCGCAAGGCCAGCGCCAGCGCGTCAACGCTAAAGTCGCGCCGCAGCAAGTCCTCGGTGATGCTTGCCGGCCGCACGTGCGGCAGCGCCGCCGGCCGCGCGTATGTCTCGGCGCGCGCAGTGACCACATCCACAGACTGGCCGTGCGTGATCCATGTGGCGGTGCGAAATCGTTCATACGTCTGCATCTCGCCGCCGTGCGCGCGCGTCAATGCGCGGGCAAAGGTAATCGCGTCGCCCTCGACCGCAAAATCCAGATCGTCGATGCGCCGGCCCAGCAGCCAGTCGCGCACAGCCCCGCCGACCAGATAGGCCGGCGTGTCCTCGCGCGCGGCAGTCGCCCGCACCGCCTCCAGCGCCTGTTGTTGCATGGGTGAAAGCAGAGCAGTCAGTGTGTGTGGAATGGTCATCGATGGCATGGCGTTGCTCAGCGCGCCAACGGCGCGGTCGCAATGCAGGTCACATCCGGCGCGGCCCAGGTGCTGTGCCCGCACGTCCAGTCGTTCCAGCGATCAGGGGCGCCGCCCCATAGCGGGTGATTGTGAAAGCCGTGAATCGCGCCGTCTGGCTGAATCCACGAGCCAATCCAGTTGCCGAGCATGGCAACACCGGGTGACGCTGACAGCGGAAGGGTGGTCGTGGTCATGGTGTCTGGCCGGCAATCCTACCGCATTACGCCTGTAGCACGCTGATTTCATCCCGCGCTGGAGGATATGACAGCTCATGCCCGACTCGATCCCGACGCCGATGCCACGCTGGCCCCCCCCCCTGGCTGACGCTTATCAGAATCCCGGCTGGGGCGCAGTGATGATGCGTCATCTGCATTGCCACGTTCGAGGAGTCCCCAGCGTCTTCAACCATGATATAGTCCTCTATCTGTCTATAGAATCAGTGCGCTATGGCCGTCGTGTCTGCGCTTGTGGAACGGCTGAGCCAATTGCCTGACTGACCAATACCTATTCGGACTTCCGGCCGATTCAGGCCGGCTGAATGCGCCGTAGACTGAAACAAACGGGTCTTGTTGCAAATTGACATTGGCGCGTTTGCCATCTGGATTGGCGCTTTGTCGCCGCACGACAGCGCGATGCAAGCGATTGTAGCGTTCCGCCAGGCGTTTCCTCGGCTTTGGTATCGTGATATTGCGGTTGGCCAGGAAATTGTCATCGGCGACTGAATACAAGGAGTCCCCAAATGTACAAGTCAACTCGTCGCAGGATTGAACTCCTCGCGCTGGTTGCAGCGGTGGCAGTTCTATCGGCCGCTTGCCGGCCGGCCACGCCCCCTGCGGCGCCCAGTCCCACCATCGCGCAGCCGACCTTCGCGCCAACGGCGGAGATCGTGGTGGAACCCACAACGGCGCCACAGGTGGATGCAGTCTCGTCCGACGTCGGCTTGCTTGCCGGCCAATGGGAGGGCGGCATCGATGTGGCCGGCCAGCGCATCGGCATCATCGTGCGCTTCACTGTGGCCGATGGCGAGGTCAAGGGCCTGATCGACATCCCACAACAGGGCGCCAAAGACCTTCCGCTCAACAACATCAAAGTCGAGCTGCCCGGCGTCTATTTCGAAATGCTCAGCGGGCCGAGCATGGCCGCCTATGAGGGTGAGGTGCAGCCCGATGGCGCAACCATCACCGGCACATTCAAGCAGGCCGGCTTTGTGGGCACATTCGACCTGGCGCGTGCAGCCGTCGAGACTGTGGATACGGCGCCGCTGCCCTATGTGGCCGAGGAAGTCACCTTCACCAACGGCGACGCGAAACTGGCCGGCACATTGACCATGCCGGAGGGCGATGGGCCATTCCCGGCCGTGGTGTTGATCAGCGGCAGCGGTCAGCAGAATCGCGACGAAGACATCTTTGGGTTCAAGGTGTTTGGCGTGATTGCCGATCATCTGACGCGCAATGGGATTGCGGTGCTGCGTTACGACGACCGGGGCATAGGCGGCTCGACGGGCGATGTCGAGAACGCCACAAGCGAAGACTTTGCCAATGACGTGGCGGCGGCGGTGGCGTTGCTCAAGACGAAGCCGGCCATCGACCCGAACAAGATCGGCTTGCTGGGCCATAGCGAAGGCGGCATCATCGCGCCGCTCGTTGTGTCGAACACCCAGCAGATCGGCTTCGTGATCCTGATGGCCGGCCCCGGCGTGCCCGGCGCAGAGGTGCTGCGTGAGCAGATCGCCGCCATCATGAAGGCTGACGGCGCCACGGACGCCCAGATTCAAGAAGCGTTGGACGACCAGACGCGCCTGTTCGAGGCCGTGCGCACCGGCCAGGGCTGGGAGCAACTCGAGGCAAAATGGCGCGAGCAGGTGCAGGCTGCCATCGACGCTATGTCCGATGAGCAACGCCAGCAGCTCGGCGACATTGAAGATTATGTGGAGTCCGCCGTCAGGAATACGCGCCGGAGCGCGGACAATGCCTGGCTGCGCTTCTTCTTGTTCTTCGATCCTGCCCAGGCGCTGAGTCAGGTGTGCGTCCCAGTGCTGGCGCTGTTCGGCGAGCTGGATCTGCAAGTATTGCCGGCCACAAACGAAGCGGCTGTGGTGCGCGCGCTCAAAGACGCCGGCAACGCCGATGTCACCTCGAAAGTGTTCCCAGGCGCCAATCACCTGTTCCAGCCGGCCAAGACTGGCAGCCCGACCGAGTACGCCACGCTGCCCAAAGAATTCGTGCCGGGTTTCCTCGACACGATTAGCCGGTGGATCCTGGCGCGCGCTCGTTAACGAATAGCAGGGGGCGAGTCGAATCGCTCGCCCCCGGTGTTACCAATCACAGGCGCGGTCGCGTGGGTGCGCTGCGCCGGTCACACGACGCGGGGCTTTGATGTGGATGCACACCGTAACCTGCATATGCTCCGCGCTCGATCACTCTCGGTTCGCTGAATGTGCGCATGTCAATGCCCTCCTTTGCGGTGTGCAGGAGATGATCTTGGGGGAGCCGGCTCGCTTGTCGTCTGCGCCACAGGGACGCTGGGGGCAGTAGGGTCTGGCGCAGAGGTTGGAGGCAGGAGCGTTGCCAACATGGCTGCGCCGACAATCCACACGCCTGTCCGGCAGGCTTGTGGCGCTGTGAGTCATATTGCGGGAGCCAAACACAATCTGCATGATTTCTTCTCTGGGAATTCACAGACGCCTGCTAGAGTGACTGCAACAGGCGATTGAAACCGGACGAGCCTGGACACAAAATGCCACGATATGGAGGTAACTGAATACGTATGAAGGCAAGGAAATGGATTGCAGCGGCCGGCGCGGCGGCGCTGATCGCACTCAGTGGGGCGGTCGCAGCCGGCACGGCTTTCGCGCAAAGTGAGACGCCGGGCGCCACCCCGAACGCTACGCCCAGCGTAAGCGCAGGGAAGCTGATGGGGCGCGGGTTCGGCTTCTGGGGTCATTCTACAGCCCAGTTCGATGCTGTCGCCAAAGCCCTGAATCTGACCCCGACACAGTTGTTCGAGCAATTGCACAGCGGCAAGACGTTGCAAGAAATTGCCCAGGCCCAGGGCGTCGAGTGGCAGAAGGTGATAGACGCCATGAATGCCGGGCGCATCCAGGCGATGAAAGACTGGATCGCCCAAGCAGTGGCCGACGGCAAGATCACACAGGCGCAGGCTGACTGGATGCTCGAAGGAATCGAGAAAGGGTATATGCCGATGGCGCGCGGCGGCTTTGGGAAGTTCGGCGGGCCGGGTCGTGGACATGGCCGCGGCGGGTGGTACATTCCCAGCCTCCCGGCCACGCCCGATACCACGTCGTCTTCGAGCGGCGGTTAACACATCAAATTGCCGGCCCGCCCGGTACGCTCGCCTGAAACAAGAGGCGAAGACAATTGTCTTCGCCTCTTCGCGTTTGTATGATGACCGGGGCGCACCCGTTTTATACTGCCCCGCGTGCTTAAATATGAGGTGGATGCATGAAGGGAACCCCGATCACCGAACAACTGTACGACTACATTGTGAGCCACTTCGCCCAGGAAGATGACCTGTTGCGCCGGCTGCCTGCCGAGGCGGCGGCGCGCGGCGCGCCGTTGATTCACATCTCCCCAGAGCAAGGCCGCTTTCTGCAAGTGCTGATGAGGGCGGCCGGCGCGAAGCGTGTGCTCGAGATCGGCGCGTTGTTTGGCTACAGCGCCATCTGGATGGCCCGCGCGCTGCCCGAAGACGGCGCATTGCTGGCGCTCGAAGTGCACCCCTTGCATGCCCAACTCACCCGCGAGAACGTCGCCCGCGCCGGCCTGTCGCACAAAGTCGAAGTCCGCCAAGGCAATGCGCTTGATTTGCTCGCCGCCCTCGACCCGCGCCCGCCGTTCGATTTTGTCTTCATCGATGCCGACAAACCCGCCTATCTCGCCTACCTGGAACACGCCCTGCGCCTGACGCGGCCCGGCGCAATCATCGTCGGAGACAACGCCTCGGCAGCCGGCAACGTCTGGAAAGTCGATGCCACGCCCGATGACGCATACATTCAGGCGATGCACGCCTTCAACCATCGCATGGCGACTGACCCGCGCCTGCTGTCAATCCTGGTGCCGATCAGCGATGGCATGTGCGTTGGCGTTGTGAAATAGGGCGCTGCGCCCAGACATCTGGATGCCCACCCACTGCGTCCTGCGCGCCGTAAAACTGCTGCCGGCAGCCCTGCGCCTGGCTCTAGCGCTGGGATTGTTGTCGCTGGCGCAGCCGCCGCGTTTGCTTGTCAGGTTGGGCGAGCCGCAGACGGTGATGACCCGCAATGCGCTGGCCGGCGTGCACACCCTTTTTGTGAACGAAGTCGAGGAATGGAAGATTCAGCGCGGGCTGGCCATGATCCGCGAGATGGGCGCGCCGTGGGTTGTCGAGTTCCTGCCCTGGGCCTACATGGAGCCGCGCAAGGGGCAATACACCTGGGAGAGCGCCGAGCGCATCATTCGGCACGCCAATCGCCAGGGCGTGCAGCTCATCGCCCGACTGGGCTTTGTGCCCGAGTGGGCGCGCCCCGATCCCAATACACAACCCACCACATTTACCTACCTGGATCGGGATCACTACGCCGACTTTGCCCGCTTTGCCGCTGCTTTTGCGGCCCATTTCAGAGGGCGCATCGGCCACATCATCCTATGGAATGAGCCGAACCTGGCCGGCGAATGGGGTATGCGCGCGGTAGACCCGGCCGGCTATGTCGAGATGTTGCGCGTCGTCTACCCTGCCATCAAGCAGGCCAATCCCGATGTGGTCGTGCTGGCCGGCGCGCTTGCCCCAACCCTCGAACCGCCCGGCAGCGCCCAGGGCCTGAACGATTTGATCTACCTGCAGGAAATGTACACGGCCCTCGGCGTGTCTCGGGCTGCGACGGTCACGTCACAATCCAAAATCCCCAATCCAGCATCCCAGATCGGGCGCCGCCCTTATGACGCTTGGGCCGTGCATACCTATGGCCGCACCGCTCCGCCCGATGAGCCGCCGGCTCCCGATCGCATCAACTTTCGGCGCGCCGAGCTGCTGCGCGAGATCATGGCCCGCAATGGCGATGAGGACGTGCCCGTTTACATCACCGAATCCGGCTGGAACGATGATCCCCGCTGGGTGTTCGCCGTCACGCCGGCGCAGCGCATCGCCTACACGCTGGGCGCGTGGCAATACGCGCGGCAGCATTGGCCCTGGGCGCGCTGCGTCGCGGTGTGGGTGTTCAAACATCCGGCCCCGGCCTACAACTACCGCGACCGCTTCACGTTTGTCACGCCCGGCCTAGAGCCTCTGCCGATCTACCAGGAAGTCCAACAAGCGCTGGCCGGCGGATCATAGGCGCCGGCTTTGAGTGGCTTTTTTAAGCTGGCCGATCAGCTCCACCAGCTCATCCAGGTCTTCTTTCAGCAAATGGATCGTGATCTGATCGATATTCAGGTCGTAGATCGTTTCGCCGGCCGGATCGCGCAACAGCACAATCGAGTAGTTTTCCGTTTCGGCCAGCACTTCTTCGCGAACTTCCATAGCCTCACCTTTTGCGCGGTGGGTGATTGCGCCGCGCACCGCATGTGAACGCGGCGGCCGCAGCCGCCACTCTGTCGCCCATTTCGATTTGCGCGCCCTGGTCGGTTGTGTCCATGACCCAGTAGCGCGCCGTTACGCCGGCCTCGGCGAAGGCGGCCTGCATGGCCTGTCCGATGCGCCGGTGATGGGCCTTGGCAAAGACCAGCAACCCCGGCCCTGCGCCGCTCAGGCACACTGCCAGCGCGCCCTGCTCCAGCGCGCGCCGGCGCGCCTCGAGTGCGCCGGGGATGATGGGCAGGCGATACGGTTCGTGCATACGGTCGCCCATTGCTTGCTGCAACAGCGCGCCATTCGCGCTGCGCAGCGCCTCCACGATCAGCAGCGCCCGGCCGATATTGAACACGGCGTCGGCGCGCGAGAGCTGTGTGGGCAGCATGGCGCGCGCTTCGCGCGTCAGCAGGTCAACCGCCGGCACGCACACCCCTACACGCATTTTCGGCGTCGGGATGCGCTGCGCGATGACCTGGTCGCCCTGCGAGGAGACGACAATCAAGCCACCCAGCAGCGCCGGCCCCACATTGTCGCCATGTCCTTCGATCTGTGCTGCGCGATGCAGCACGCGGTCGATCAGGCCGGCCTCGGCCAGAAAGCCGGCATGCGCGGCCTGCTCGGCCAGCGCATAGGCAAAAATCAGGCCGGCCAGCACCGCCGTCGAGCTGGAGCCGAGGCCGCTCGCGCATGGCACGCGATTGTGGCACACAATCCGAATGGACGCGCGCAGATCGGCAAGCCCAGCTTGGCGGTTGCGCCACGCGGATTTTCGCCCGCGCGGCTGTCGTTCGCCATCGATGCGTTGCAGTTCTTCCAGCATCGTTTGCGCCACCAGATGGCTGGCGTCTCTCGGCAGCGTGTGTGCGCCTTCGCCGCGCACGTCGACCATTGGCTTGTTTGGCTTGTTGCGTCCCGCTGCCTCATCTGTGATGTGCAGCTCGAATCGGTTCCACAAGTCCAACGCCAGTCCCATGCTGTCGAAGCCGGGGCCTAGGTTGGCGCTGGTGGCTGGAATGCGGACAGAGATCAGTCGGCTCATGTCACGGGGTGTGGCGCGCGATCCCTCAATCGCGCAACAGATCGATCAATAGCTCGATGCGCGGCGCGATGGTGACAGGCGCCGGCCAGCCCTGAATGGCTGTGTCGGGGTCTTTCAAGCCGTGGCCGGTGAGCACGCACACCACGCGCTTGCCGCGCAGCTCCAACCAGCCCTCGCGCAGCCCTTTGGCGATGCCGGCCAGGCCGGCCGCCGAGGACGGCTCGCAGAACACCCCCTCTGTCCGCGATACCAGCCGGTAGGCGTGCACGATCTCATCGTCGCTGACGGCGCAAATATGCCCGCCGGATTCATCGAGCGCGTTTACTGCTTCGCGCCAACGCGCCGGGTTGCCGATGCGAATGGCAGTCGCCACTGTTTCTGGATGTTCCACGACTTTGCCGGCCACGATGGGCGCAGCCCCAGCCGCCTGTGCGCCCAGCAGGCGTGGCCGGCTGTGCGTCACGCCGTCCTGAAAATATTCGTCGAAACCCAGCCAATACGATGTGATGTTGCCCGCGTTGCCCACCGGCAGGCATAGCCAGTCTGGCGCGTCCCCCAGCGCATCGC
Organism: Candidatus Roseilinea mizusawaensis; assembly: GCA_016841965.1. Lineage (GTDB taxonomy): Bacteria > Chloroflexota > Anaerolineae > J036 > Brachytrichaceae > Roseilinea > Roseilinea mizusawaensis. The sequence goes on from JAEANN010000040.1 coordinate 11,457, forward strand.
AAATCTCAAAGGCGGCGGTTTTCTGGCCCTGCAAGCGGGCCGGGTTGACCGAGTTCACCAGCGCGATCGGCGCGCGCGCGGCGGCCTCGCGCACCATGCGCAGCCCATCATCGAACGAACCGCTGATCGAAATCACCGTTGCGCCATAGCTCAACGCGCCGGCCAGTTTGCCGGCTGCGATTTTGCCCTCTGGCACCAACACAAAGCACTTCAGGCCGGCGCGCGCCGCATACGCCGCCGCCGAGGCTGCCGTGTTGCCGGTGCTGGCGCAGATCACCGCCCGCGCGCCGTCGGCCACTGCCTGCGTCATGGCCGTGGTCATCCCGCGATCTTTGAACGAGCCGGTCGGGTTCAATCCCTCATACTTGAGCAGCAATTCGAACTCGCCGCCCAGCGCGCGCGCCAGGCGCGGCGCGGGGATGAGCGGCGTATTGCCTTCCAGCAGCGTGATGGGCGGCGTGTCGTGGTTGATGTGAATGCGCGCGCGATAGTGTGCGATCACCCCCGGCCAGCCGGCGGTGGTCGGCGGCGCGGGTGTCAATGCCGATTGCTCCTGAGACACCATGCGCGCCATTCTACAATTGAGTTTTGAGTTTTGAGTTTTGAGTTTTGAGTTCTGAGTTTTGGGTTCTGGGTTCTTGACTACTCCTTCACATCCTCCAGCCGCAGCGAGAGCGCCACGCTCGCGCCGTCGGCGCCCATCGAGATGCCATAGATGGTGCTGGCTGCTTCAACCGTGCGCCGGTTGTGTGTGATCACAATGAACTGGGTTTGATCGGCCAGGCTTTCCAACATGCCGCGAAAGCGACCCACGTTGGCTTCATCGAGCGCGGCGTCCACTTCGTCCAGCACGCAAAACGGGGTGGGCTTGACGCGCAGAATGGCAAACAACAACGCCGTCGCCGTCAACGAGCGCTCGCCGCCCGACAACAGCGCCAGGGTCTGCGGGCGCTTGCCCGGCGGCTGGGCGTGGATTTCCACGCCTGCCTGGTCGAGGTTGTCTGCGTTGATCAGGCTGAGTTTGGCCTGCCCGCCGCCAAACAACATTTTGAATGTGGCCTGGAATGCAGCGGCGATGGCGTCGAACGTTTGGTGGAAGGTGGCTTGCATGACATCGTTCAACTCGGCGATGACCTGTTGCAGGGCCGTAATGGCCTGCTCGAGGTCGACCATCTGTTCGGTGAGGAAAGCGTGACGCTGCGACAGTTCGTCGTATTCGCGCTGCGCTTCGAAGTTGATCGCGCCCAGCCGGCGGATTTGATTGCGCAACTGTGTGATGCGCTCTTCGATGCCGGCGGGTAGTTGATCTGGCGGCTCCAGTGATTCCAGCAGCGCCAGCGCCCGTTCGCGCGATTCAAAGGAAAACTGGGCGGCGTCTGCTGCCGCCTCGCTTGCGTCGTTCTGGAGGGCGTCTGCGGCGCGTTCGCGCAGGGCGTCTAGTTCATCCTTGTGCCGGGCCAGTTCCAGCGTTGCAGCATTCAAGCCGGCGTCGGCTTCGCGCAGCGCCTGTTCTGCTTCGCGGCGCTGCTGATCGATCTCGACGATGCGCGCCTCCACGCGCTCCAGCTCGGCCTGGATGGGCGCAAGGGCCGTCTCGATCTTGCGCAGCTCGGCCTCGGCGCTTGCAGCAGACAGGCCGGCAGATTGCAGCGCGGCTTGCGCGGCCTGGTGTTGCGCCTCGAGCTGGGCCAGCCGGCTGAGGTGATCGGCGCGTCGGCGCACGCCGTCTTCGAGCGCGGCCAGCCGTTCGCGGCGCATGGCCTCGGCGCTGCGCACCGCTTCGGACGCCGTGGCCACGCCGGCGTGCGCGGCGTTGAGCGGCTCCATCCAGCCCGAGGCGAGGTTGTCACGCAGGTGGCGCTCGATGTCGGCAAGGGTCTGGCGCGCGCGCGCCTGCGCGCGCTCCTGCGCGGCCTGGGCCTGCGCGGCTTCCTGGCGCAGCGCTTCTATTTCGGGCGCCAGGTCGGCCTGTTGTTGCTCGACTTGCGCGATGTCGCCGGCCATCAACGCCAGTTGTTCTTCCAGGGCGTTCAGGCGCTGCGCGGCGTCGTCGCGCCGTGCGCGGCGGGCGTTAGCTTCGCGGACAAATGCGTCGCGGGCGCGATGGGCCTCATCCAAGGCGCGCCGGCGCGCGTCCATGTCCCGTTGCGCTTCGTCGCGCGCCTGAGCGGCGCGCAGCCGATTGGCGCGCGCTTGCTCTGGCGTCAGCAGGGGCAGCTCCGCGTCGTCCGGCGCCGCATGTTGCGCCGCATGTTGCGCCGCATGTTGCGCCGCGCCAGGCGCGCCATCGGCCGGCGTTTCACTGCCCAGCATGATGGGCGCGCGCGGCCCCGCCGGCAGCGACAGCATCCCGTTGCCCAAAACAACCTCGCCGTCGCGGGTGACGCACACGCAATCAGCCGGGAGCTGGGCGGCCAGATCGCGGGCAGCCTCAAAGTCGGGGGCGATAAAGACTCGCCCGGCAATCGCCTGGATGATTGGCCGCAACCAGGCCGGACATTGAATGCTGTCGAGCAGGGGGCGCGCTGCTGTCTGGCGTGCGCGTTCGGCCAGCGCCTGATCCAGGCGCGTGCGTTCGGCGTTGATAGGGCGCACAGCCGGCAGCGGCGCGACATTCAGCCGGCCGGCTTGCGCCGGCTGGCCGGCCAGCCAGGCGCGCAGACGGGGAACCTGCTCTGCCCCGTCCAGGATGAGCGCTTTCATCATCTCGCCCAACGCCGCTTGCGCCGCCTTCTGATCGTCGGGGGCGATGTGAATGAGTGACAGCAGCGCCCCGCGCAGGCCGGGCAGATCGGCGGCTTGCGCCTGGGCGGCCAAATCGCCGGCGCTTTGCTGGGCGCGCATTTCGGCAAACAGGCGCATACGATCCGCGCTGACGCGCGAGGCCATTTTCTCTTCGGCCTCTGCAGCAGCCAGCGCCGACTGGGCTGCTGTGAGCGCGGCGCGGGCGGCTTCCAGATCGCGCGCGGCCGTGTCACAACGCGCCTGAAGCGCTTGCAGGCGCTGCGTGTCTTCTTCGATTGTCTGGTCAAGGTCGGCCAGGCGGGCTGCGGTCTCGTCGCGCTGGTTGCCCACGCGCGTCACGCGCAGGGTGTGTGCTTCCATCTGGGCGGCCAGTTCACGCTGGCGCTGTTGAGCGATCTGTAGCCGGTTGTGTGCTTGAGCAACGCCGGTATTAGCGCGCATCATCTCCTGCTGGGCGGCCTCGCGGGCGCGCTCCAGTTCTGCCCGAGCGGCCTGGCTTTCGGCTGCCGCCATCTGAGCAGATTCCAGCGCGCGCTGCCAATGCGCCAGCAAGGCCTGTGCGCCGGCCAGCGCGGCTGCGGCGTGCGCTGCGCGGATAGCCAGTTCGTCCAGGGCGGCCCCGCGGACGGCCAGTTCCTGCTGCGCCTGGGCGCGCTGCGATTCAACAGCACGCGCCCGCTCGCGCAGCACGGCCAACTCGCGCGCGTGTGCGTCGGCGATCTGGCGCGCCGTTTGACGCGCGTTGTCGTGCCCGGCGACCTCGGCCCGCAAGTCAGCCTGTTGAGCGCGCAGGCCGGCCAGTTCGGCCTCCCGCGCAGCCACGCCGGCTTGCGCCGCATCCACGCGCGCCTGCGCCCGCTCGCGGCGCTGTTCGGCCTGCGCCGCCGTCTCGCGCGCCCTGCGGTAATGAAAGCCAAACCAGGCCCGGGTGAGGTCCGACAGTTCCTCGGCGAGCGCCTGATATTTGCGCGCCCGCTCGGTTTGCCGCTCCAGGTGTTGCAGGCGTGGGGTGATCTCGGCCAAGATGTCGCGCACACGCTCCAGGTTGCGCCGGGTCTCATCCAGCCTGGCGAGGGCGTCGTCGCGGCGGTTGCGATAGGTGGCGATGCCGGCGGCCTCTTCAAACAACGCGCGGCGCTCTTCGGGGCGCTGACTGAGCGCGCTGTCTACCAGACCCTGGCCGATCACCGTGTAGGTGCGCTCGGCCAGGCCGGTGTGACCCAGCAAGTCTGTGATGTCGCGCAGCCGGACGCGGTTGCCGTTCAGCAAATACTCGTTCGCGCCATCGCGGTAGGCGCGCCGCCCGATGGCGATCTCGTTGAACGCGATGGGAAAGAAACCGTCGCTGTTGTCGAAGGTCAGGATGACTTCGGCCATGCTGGCGCGCGGGCGTTTGGCGCTGCCCGAAAAGATCATGTCGTCGGTCTTCTTGCCGCGCAGCAACGAGAATTGCTGCTCGCCCAGCGCCCAGCGGATGCTGTCGGCGACGTTGCTTTTGCCGGATCCATTCGGCCCGATGATGGCCGTCACCCCGTCCCCGAACTCGAAGTGACACTTGCTGGCGAAGGTTTTGTACCCCGTGAGGGTGAGGTGTTTGAGACGCATCGGAGGCGCATTGTACCGCCGCGCACCCGTATAATCACCGGCATGCCAACATCCATCCGAGTCACCCTGCGCTGGCTGCGCCGGCCCGTGCGCGGCTTGCTGGCGCTGACGCGCTACCGCGAGTATGTGTTGTTTGTTGCGCTCAGCACGATGATGGGCGCCAAGCTAGGCGGGGGAGATTTTGACCTGCGCCTGTTGATCGTCTTCATCGCCAACCTGCTGGTGGTTGGCTTTGCGTTCATGTACAACGATGTCGAAGATGCCCCCGACGACGCCCTGGACGCCAAAAAGGCGGCGCGCAATCCGATCAGCGCCGGCATGATCTCGCCGCGCATGGGCATTGCGGCCTGCGCCGTGGTGGCCGCGCTGTTGCTGGGGCTTTATGCCTGGCTGGGGCTGTTGCCGTTCCTGCTGGGCGCCTTTTGCTTGGTGCTGGCGTTCCTCTACTCGTGGCGCGTCGCGCGCTTGAAGGCGGTGCCGGTGGCCGACCTGATCTCGCACAGCCTGTCGCTGGCCGGCCTGCAATTCCTGTGCGCCTATTTCACCTATGACCAGGGCAAGCCCTATAGCTGGCTGTTCTTTCTCATGGTCGTCTTCGTTTCGGTGTACGGCGAACTGAATAACGAGATGCGCGACGCGGTGGTCGACAAGAAAGCCGGCATTCGCCACACCGCCGACCTGATCGGCGCAAAGTGGACCAAAGTGCTGATGATGCTGTCCCTCGCCGGCGCCATTGGCGTCATGGTCGCTTTCATGGCCATGCAAGTGATCCCGCTGTGGTTGTTGATCGTGCCGGTGGTGGTTGGCCCCATGCTCTTTGCAGATAGGCTGTGGGATTTAATTCGCGGCCAGGTGCACATGATCGAAGACCGCGAGTCGATGCATCAGCCGGTATTGTTGTTGGGCGTGATCACTTTTCTGGTCTGGTTCGTAGCCGATAAGCTCGGCCCGCTGGGTTAGCTGCGCAGGCGTCAGATCGCATTCGCGTTGCGCCGGGGATCGCACATGTCGCGATCCCCGGCCTTGTTTTATTGGCCAATCGCGCGCCGGGCGCGCGCGGCGCGTCACGAAGGCGCGCGCCAGGTGTTTACGATTGATGATTGCACCGATTCAGGTTGAGTCAGGTTGAGGTTCAGATTAGGTATGCAAGCGCAGATCAGGTCGCCATTCATCGTCGCCAATCTCGCGGCCCGGCCATCCGTCAAAACGCTGATTGCTGCGGCGATTGCATGGGCCGCCTTGGGCTTGGTTGCGGCGCCGGCCCATGCCGCCCCGTTTGCGCAGATGACTGCGCAGACAACGCCAACCGGCCAGCAGGCCGAAGATGACCCGTTGTTCGACAAGCTCTACGCACATGTCAACACGGCCGGCGGCAAAGTGCCCGTCTTCCGCACGGCGGAGGATGCCATCAACAACGCCCCACCGGTCAGAGAGTTGAACGGCTATGAGTGGGTCACCGTCTTGAGCACGGTCGAGATCGCGGGCGTGCGCGTCAGCCAGATCAATGCTGAGGAATGGATCCTGGCGGATAAGCTGACGTTCACCCGCCCTTCGCGCTTCCAGGGTCGCTTCTTCGACCAGACGCCTGATCGCCCGTTTGCCTGGGTGCTGAGCGCGTTTCAGCCGACGCTGGAGCCGGACGGCGCTACGAACACTGCTGCGCCGGTGTATGGCCGCTACGATGTGGTGCAAATCTATGAGAAGGCCGTCGTCGGCGCTACGATCTGGTATCGCATCGGCGAACAACAGTGGACGCGCCAGCAGCGCCTGGGCATTGTCACACCGCGCCAGCCGCCCCCCCAGCTCAAGAACATGCGCGAGCGCCTGCATGGCAAATGGATTTTTGTCAACATCTACGAGCAGACGCTGGCTGCTTACGAGGGTGAGCGGCTGATCTTTGCCTCGCTGGTGTCGAGCGGCCTGCCCAAGTGGGAAACGATCAAAGGCGTGTTCCAGATTCAGTACAAGAATCGCTTGCAGCCGATGTACAACGGCGCAGGAGACCCCGAACTGGGCGAATATTACCTGGAAGAGGTGCCGTTCAACATGTTCTTCTCCGGCGACTATGCCTTGCACGGCGCGTACTGGCACGATGGCTTTGGGTTCAAGAAGAGCCGGGGCTGCGTCAACCTCTCCATCCGCGACGCGCGCTGGTTGTTCGAGTGGACAGAGCCGCCGGCCAGCCCGTGGGGATACGCCAAGGCCGGCCCCGATAGTCCCGGCACTTGGGTCTGGGTGTGGTAGCGCGCCGGCCTTTACACCGTCGGCCCCTCTGGGGTTATATCCGGCGGCCCAGGGGGCGCAGCGCGTCGCCGGCCGGCCAGCAGCCAGACCGCCGCCAGCATCAACCCCAGCGCCGCCAGGCCGCCGGCGCACAGCCAGCCTGTCGGCAGGCCGGCCTCATCCAGGATCGGCACAGTGATGTGCAGCCGCTCCGGCGCGGTTGTCGGCTCGCTTGGCCCTGTGGATAGGCCGGCCGGCTGCGCCTGGGCAAGCGTTTTCCAGGTTGCCGCCGGCCCGCTTGTCCTGTCCGGCGTCACACAGCTCGCATCCGGCGCATACTGCGCCGGCCCCAGCGCCGACTCTGCCGCGCCAGACACGGCGGGCTGCGCGTCCCCGCTGACATACACCGCCAGCCACACCCGTTCCCCGCCCGGCAAAGCATCGAGTGTCAACGCCACATCCGAGTCGCGCGCAACCACGCTCGCATCGACCGGATAGGCGACTGCCGTCAGGACGCCCCCGGCAATCTGCACACGCAGGCGCACCCCTGTCGCCTGCGTCGCGCCCGGGTTGCGCACGCACAGCGTTGCCCCCCACGTGCCCGTGTCTATGGCTTCGACGCCGCTCAGCGCCCAGGTCAAGCCGGCCGGCTCGTCTGTCGCCGCCGGCCCGCCCGGCAGGGGGAGCGCTGTGCTGATCGGCGCAGTCGCCGATGCCGCAGGTCGCGTCGGCGACGGGCTGGGCGTGGGCGTATCGCTGGGCCGGGGTGCTGACGGCCGTCGTCCTGCTGCTGGTCGTGCTGCTGGTGCTGGGGCCGGCGGGCACCGGGCTGGGGTGGCTGTCGCGCAACGGGGTGGCGGTTGCGCTGACGCTGGCGGGGCTGGGGTGGGCGGGGTACCTGGGCTGGCTGGCGTTCCAATTTCTGCCGTCGCGCAACGATCGGGTCGTGCTGGCGCAACGTCGCTGGGTGCGGACGAGCGTGGACCCCCTGGAGGCGGCGCTCCAGGCGCTGACGGATGATCAGCTCCAGGCGAAGACCGCGGAGTTCAAGGCCCGCCTGGCGGAGGGCGCGGCGCTCGACGACCTCCGGGCGGAAGCGTACGCCTGCGTGCGGGAGGCGTCGCGGCGGGCCCGCAACCACCGCCAGTTCGAGTGCCAGCTGATCGGCGGCAAGGTGCTCGAGGAGTGCAACGTCGCCGAGATGCGGACGGGCGAAGGCAAGACGATCGTCTGCTACATGGCCAACTACCTGAAGGTCCTCCAGGGCCTGAAGGTGCACATGGTCACGGTGAACGACTACCTGGTGAAGCGCGACGCCGAGTTCTGCCGGCCGATCTTCGCGCTGCTGGGCGTCAGCGTGGGCTACATCACGGCGGATATGGAGACCTACGGACCGGGGGCCGAG
>JAEANN010000034.1 GCA_016841965.1 Candidatus Roseilinea mizusawaensis
CACCCTCCCCACTCCCCCCTCAAGTCTCATCTCTCAACACTCACCACTCAACACTAACCACTCACCACTCACCACTCACCACTCACCACTCACCACTCAGCACTCACCACTCAGCACTCACCACTCACTACTCACCACTCAGCTATGACACACTTCATTCTGAGCGCCTTTGGCGACGAGATCGACGAAGACCTGGCAACCCAGCTCAACGTGCTGGAAGCCAACCACATTCATCATCTGGAGTTGCGTGCAGCATGGGGCCTGAACGTGCTGGATCTGGATGCGGCTCAGTTGGCGCGCGCAAAGGAGATACTCGACACGCGCGGATTCAAGGTCTCAGCTATCGGCAGCCCAATCGGCAAGTCGCCGATCGACCTGCCGCGTGAATACGAGCTGGAACGCCTGCAACGCGCCATCCGGGCTGCTCACGCAATGGACACCACGCTAGTGCGCGTGTTCTCGTTCTACAAGCCGGAGAAAGCCAACTCGCTGGGCCGATCGTGGGACTACTACCGCGAGGAGATCATGGAGCGCATCGGTGAATGGACCGTGCAGGCTGCGCGCGCCGGGATCACCTTGCTGCACGAGAACGAGAGCGACATTTATGGCGATGTGCCGGAGCGGTGTCTGGACATTCACCGCGTGGTGAACTCTGCCGCGCTGCGCAACGCCTTCGACCCGGCCAACTACGTGCTGTGCGGCGTAAAGCCGATGGTCGACGCCTGGCCCCTGTTGGGCGACTTGACGGTGCACGTGCATGTCAAAGACGCCCGGTTTGCGGATCAATCTGTACGGCCGGCCGGCGAAGGAGATGGCGACGTGCCGGGGTTGCTGACGGCGTTGGCCGAACGCGGCTACCAGGGCTTTCTGACGCTGGAGCCGCATTTGAAGTTCGCCGGGCAGTACGGCGGATTGAGCGGTCCGGATGGGATGCAGGTTGCCGCTAACGCGTTGCGCAAGGTCATTGCGCAGTTGCCGGTGAAAGTGACAGTGCTGTAGGGCAAACCGATCTATCCACTGGCAAAAGCCAGGGATAACCGGCTGACGTTGGGGGCGCGCTGTTGCCCTGGACACCCTCGTAGTTCGGATTGCGCTCGCGGAATCCCTTGATCAGAATGTCGGGCACCTGTCAACTTTCAGCCCCTATCACCCGGATCTGGTTTTGCAGCGCGCCGATCTTGTCGATCTCCACGACTACCACATCGCCATCCTTCATCCAGAGTTTGGGGTCGCGGCTCATGCCAACACCAAACGGCGTGCCGGTGCTGATCAAGTCGCCCGGCTGGAGGGTCATGAAGCGGCTGAGATGCGCGATCAGCGTGGCGCAACTGAAGATCATCTCTTTGGTGTTCGAGTCCTGCACCGGCCGGCCGTTCAGCAGGCAACGAATCGCCAGCGTCTGTGGGTCGGGGATGTCGTCGGCGGTCACGAGGGCCGGGCCGATCGGGCAGAAGCCGTCCAGCGTCTTGCCCAGCGTCCACTGCTTGCCGCCATCGGTCAACTGCACATCGCGCGCACTCACATCGTTGACGCAGGTGTAGCCGCCGACGTATTGCAACGCTTCAGCCTCGCTGACGCGGTAGCAGGGCTTGCCGATGATGACGCCCAGCTCGGCCTCGTAATCCACTTCGCGCGTGGCGTCGGCGTGCCAGGTGATGGTGTCGCCGGGGTTGGCGAGGGCATTGGCAAACTTGGCAAAAATGACCGGGCGCGTGGGCACGGCAGCGCCGGTCTCGCGGCAGTGGTCCATGTAGTTCAAACCAATGCAGATTAGGCTGCGCGGAGTAATAGGGGCGCGCAGGCGCAGACTATGGAGCGGGATGCGCTTGGCGCCGGGATTGGCCGCGATGCCGGCGGCGTGCTGCCGAGCCGTCGGCTCGATCATGATGCGCAACACATCGCCGGCGCCGCTCACGTCTATAACAGCGTCGCCATTCACCACTGCGCCGGCGCGCAGGCCGCCATTCTGCTCATAAGTCACCAGTTTCATGCATGTCTCCTTGTGCGAGTAATCCCCTACAATTCAGTGTGCAGATTGTAGCCGCACGTGGCGTTTGGCAAGACAGCGCACGCAAGATAGCGCACGCAAGATAGCGCAGCGAGGCCGCTTGTCAATTGCCGGCTGCAACACGCATTACGAGATACGCAACACTTTACGAGGAGTGAAAATGATGATTCCCCCCGACTACGAAGCGCGCGTGTACGCCGGCGTCTTGGGTAAGATCATCGGCGTGTATCTGGGCCGGCCTTTCGAGGGCTGGAGCTACCAGCGCATCACGCGCGAACTCGGCGACGTGGACTACTACGTGAACGACCGCATCGCCCATCATCCGCCGCTCGTCGTCACCGACGACGACATCAGCGGCACGTTCACGTTCGTGCGCGCGCTGGCCGACTATGCCGAGGTATTGCGCGGTAACCTGCGTGATATCACCCCGGCCATGATCGGGCAAACCTGGCTGAACTACCTGATCGAGCGGCAAACCATTTTGTGGTGGGGCGGCATGGGCAACTCCACTGAACACACCGCCTACATGCGCCTGAAGCAGGGCATCCCGGCCCCGCGCAGCGGCTCGATGGCGCTGAACGGCAAGGTGGTCGCCGAGCAAATCGGCGCGCAGATCTTCATCGACGGCTGGGCCATGGTTGCGCCGGGCGACCCTGGCCTGGCAGTCGATCTGGCGCGCAAAGCGGCCAGTGTCAGCCACGACGGCGAGGCCATTTACGGCGCGCAGGTTCTGGCTGCGATGGAGGCGCTGGCATTTGTCGAGTCGGATATGAACAGGCTGTTCGACGCCGGCATGTCCTTCATCCCCCACGATTCAGTCATCTATCGGCTGCTGGCCGACATCCGCAACTGGCGCGCCCAGGACAACGACTGGCGCGTGACACGCCAGCGTCTCGAAGATCACTACGGATATGACAAATACGGCGGCAACTGTCACATGGTGCCCAACCATGGTGTGATTGCACTGGCCCTGGCCTATGCCCCGGACGATTTCCAGCGCGCCTTGATGATTGCCAGCACATCGGGCTGGGACACCGACTGCAACGCCGGCAATGTGGGGTGTCTGATGGGCATCAAGCTCGGACTGGCCGGCATCGACAACAGCCCCGTTGATTGGCGCGGACCACTGGCCGATCGCATGTACCTGCCCACCGCCGACGGCGGACGCGCCATCACCGACGCCGCACAGGAAGCGTTGCGCCTGTGCCGGCTTGGGCGATTGATGGCCGGCCAGAACCATCCCCTCTCGCACCCTGCACAGCGCTTTCATTTTGAGCTGCCCGGCTCAATGCAAGGCTTTCAGGTCAAAGGGGCGGGAGCTACCTTGAGCAACGTTGCACGTCCCAGCGCCACCGGCCAGCGCAGTCTGGCCGTGCACGTGCAGAGGACAGATGACAGAGGACAGATCACAGACGGTGTCTCCATCCACACGGCTACGTTCATGCCGCCCGACACACTGAACATGCCCGGCTATGGGCTGATCGCCTCGCCTACCCTCTATCCCGGTCAGACCATTCACGCCTGCGTGTCGTCCGATATTGCTGCGTCGGTGTGTCTGTATGTGCGCGTGTACGGCGCCAACGACACGCTGGAGACGATCCACAGTCGGGCTGTGGATCTGCGGGCGCACGAATCGACCTCGCTCGACTGGCGCCTGCACGACATCCCCGGCGGCTCGCCCATTGCCGAGGTGGGGTTGAACATCCAGTCGGCCACAGCCGGCACGGTATATCTCGACACCCTGACCTGGACCGGCGCGCCGGATGTGACCTTCACCCGCCCACCGCACAACGGCACAGTGTGGCAGCGCGCCTGGGTGAAGGCGTGCAACGATGTCATGTTCGGGGGGGATAGCGCCATCCGGCTATGCCAGGATGCCGGCGCCGGCATGGGCCTGCTGATTCAGGGCGAGCGCGAGTGGGCCGACTACATCGTGCGGGCGCGCATCACCCCACATCTGGCGGCCTCGGCCGGCGTCGCCGCGTGCGTGCAAGGCCTGCAACGCTACTACGCCCTGCTGTTGTGCGACGACCAGAAAATCCGCCTGGTGAAACGGCTAGAGGGGCTGCACCTGCTCAGCGAAGCACCCCTGGCCTGGCAACTCGACGAGGAATATGAACTGAGCCTGACCACACAGGGCGACCGAGCGGATTGCATCCGGCTGATCGGCAAGCTGAACGGGCAGACGGTGGTCGATATGCGCGACACAATCCGCCCGTTCCTGTCTGGCGCGGTCGGGCTGGTGATCGAAAGCGGCCGGCTGGATTGCAACGAGGTAGCCGTGACGCCGGCTTATGGTTGAGTTCGTCCCAACAGGCGCGCAGGTTCAGATGCACCTGCGCGCCCAGACCCCCTGACGTTTGCGGAGTGTCAGCTTGTTTTCGGGCCGGCATCACGCGCGCCCCCCTCAAAGCGCCAAAACTGTATTCGGCTTTTGCCGGATGACAGACAACCCCGGTGGCCATACACTATCAGGCGCACGCAGCAACCGCAGATCGTGCTCCCTAAGCATTTTCAACAGGAAAACGATGTCAATGAACGCCGCCTCATCTTCAAACAATACGGTCATTTCGGTGACCAATCTGGCCAAGTCGTTCGGCGCTGCCAAAGCAGTGCAGGATGTGAGCTTCGAAGTACATGCCGGCGAGATATTCGGCTTGCTTGGCCCGAACGGCGCCGGCAAAACGACCACCATTCGCATGATCCTGGACATTTTCAAGCCGGACAGAGGCACAATCAGTGTGCTGGGCGGTCCAATGCGCGAAGACAAAAAAGCGCGCATCGGTTACCTGCCGGAAGAGCGCGGCCTGTACAAAGACCTGACTGTCGAGCAATGCGTGACGTATCTAGCCGAACTCAAAGGCGTCGCGCGAGCCGACATCAAAACGCGGGCAGCGCGGTTCTTCGAGCAATTCGACCTGACCGAGCACCGGCGCAAAAAGGTCAACGAGCTGAGCAAAGGCATGCAACAGAAAGTGCAGATCATCAGCACGCTGATCCACAAGCCGGCCCTTGTCATCATCGACGAGCCGTTCAGCGGGCTGGACCCGGTCAACACGCGACTGGTGCAGGACTTGCTGCTGGAGCAGCGCGCGCAGGGCACGACGATCGTCATGTCCACCCACCTGATGTACCAGGTGGAAGAGATGTGCGACCGGCTGGTGCTCATCGACCACGGCAAGACGGTGCTGTACGGCGGGGTGGACGAAATCCGCCGCAGTCACGCAGATCGCGCCGTGCGTGTGGTGGCCAAAGGCGAATTGCCAGCCATTCCCGGTGTGATCGAGACCTCGCGCAAAGGCAACGAGCGCACCCTGGCGCTGCCACACGGCATGGAATCGCAGCACGTGTTGGAGCAACTCGTGGCCGCCGGCGTGCCCATCGAGCAGTTCGAACTGGCCCTGCCCACCATGGACGACATTTTCGTCAAGGTGGTAGCCGGCGGAAAGTAGGCAACACCCGACACCCAATACGCAACACGTATTCCCTATCGCATATCGCACAGCCGAGCAAGCATGAAGAAGATTCTCCTCATTGCCCTTCGTGAGTACGAGCGCCAGGTGGCGCGTAAGGCGTTCATTGGCGTACTGTTGTTTCCGCTGTTCATCATCGCCATTGCTGTCGTGGTGGGATTCGTCTCGGCATCCAGCACCATACACAGCGACCAGGGCGTGGTGGGCTATGTGGATCCGGGCAACGCCCTGGCGCGGGCCACGCATCCGCCGGCCGACGCCGATAACACCTTTCAGAAATTCGACACGGCCGAGGCAGCGCAAGCAGCGCTAGAACAGAAGCAGATCATCGCCTATTACGTGCTGGCCCCGGACTTCGCCGTATCCCGGCAAGCGGAGTTCCGCTACTGGCAGAACGAGCCGGGCAATCGCGTCCGACGCGCCTTCGACAACTTTGTGCGCTCGGCGCTGCTGGCCGACATACCGCCAGCAACAGCCACACGCCTGATGGAAGGCCCAATCTTCACCCAGACCACCCTCGACGGATCGCGCACGTTCGACGAGAACAACATCATGTCGTTCGTGCTGCCGTTCATCGCAGGAATCCTGTTCATCATCGCCCTGTTCAGCGGCGCGTCCTATCTCTTGCAGGCAGTGGTGGATGAAAAGGAAAACCGCACTATCGAGATCGTGGTGTCGTCTGTCACGCCCATGCAGTTGATGTCGGGCAAGGTGATCGGGCTGGCCGGCGTGGGGCTGACCCAGGTTCTGGTCTGGCTGATCGGCGCAAGCGTGGCCGTGTTCCTATTGCGCGACCGGCTGGAGTTCCTGCAGAGCATCACCATCGATCCCGGCTTCGTGGCGCTGGCATTCGTGCTATTCGTGTTGCAGTACCTGATCTATGGCGCGATCATGGCCGGCATTGGCTCCATCGTGGCTGACGCCAAGCAGGGGCAGTCGTATTCCACGCCGTTCACACTGGCTGCCATGATTCCATGGTTCTTCCTGACCGCCATTCTCTTCGACCCGAACGGGGCCGTGGCGGTCGTGCTCAGTTTGTTCCCATTGTCGGCGCCGCTGACGTTGCTGGTGCGCTACAGCATGACCAGCATCCCGGCCTGGCAACTGGTGGCTGCGATCGGGGTCATGATCCTGACGGCCATCGGCGCCATGTGGCTGGCCGCCCGCATCTTCCGCATTGGCATGTTGCGCTTCGGTCAACGCGTGAACCTGTCCGAGATCGCAGCCAACATCCGCTTCTGACCAATACGCAATACGGAATTCTTTCCCATGCGCAAAACACTCATCGTCATGCGCCACGAGTTTGTGACGCTCATTACCAAACCCTCCTTCTGGATCGCCCTGATTGGCCTGCCGGTGTTCATGGCCGTGATCATGGGCATCACCATCGTGTCGAGCACGGCGGCAACCGCGTCAGCCATCGCGGCGCGGCAGAATCGAAGCGACCAGCAAGGTTACGTCGATCACAGCGGCATCATCCGGGCGCTGCCCGAAGGGGCAAACCTGCGCGCATTCCCGGACGAAGCAACCGCGCGAGCCGCATTGGAAGCCGGCGAGATCAGCGGCTATTTCGTCGTTGCGTCGAATTACATCGAGAGCGGCGCCGTGCAGTATGTGTCGAGAGAGTTCAACCCCATGGACTCGCCAACCGATGGATTCGAGCAGACGCTCAATTACAACCTGCTGGGCGGCGATGCAGCGCTCCTATCGGCCCTCAACACCCCGGTGGCAGTGCGCAGGGCAGTGGCTACCGCCCCGGCTGATGCCAAAGGCGGCGCCAACGGGGCGCCCTTCCCCATCATGCCGATGGTCGTCTCTGTCATGTTTTCGGTTGTGTTGATCACAGCAGCCGGCTATTTGATGCAATCGGTGACAACCGAGAAAGAGAATCGCGTCATTGAGGTGCTGATGTCGTCGCTGACGCCGACACAGATGCTGGCCGGCAAGGTGCTGGGACTGGGCCTGATCGGCCTGGCGCAAATGGCGCTATGGCTGCTGTCGGGGCTAGCCGCGCTGCGCTTCATCCCGGCCGGCGCGTCGCTGGGCGTCGTGGATGGCGGCACGATTGTCGTGGCGCTGGTGTTCTTCGTGCTGGGTTATTTCATCTATGCCAGCCTGATGGCCGGGCTGGGCGCGCTGATGCCGGGCACGCGCGAGGCAGGGCAGTACACCTTCTTCATTATCCTGCCGCTCTTTATCCCCCTGTACTTTAACACGGCCATCAGCCTGGAGCCGGACGGCCCGTTAGCCGTCGTGCTGAGCCTGATTCCATTCAGCGCGCCGGTGGCCATGGTGATGCGCATGACGGTCACGGACGTGCCGGCGTGGCAGATCATTCTGGCGCTGGTGTTGCTGGCCGTGGCTGTCGTGGTAGTGATCACGCTGGCCGCGCGCGTGTTCCGCGCTCAGTCGTTGCTGCGCGGCACCAAACCCAGCCTGCGCGAGGTCGCTCTGGCGCTGAAGTAACCTGTGAGTGCTGAGTGCTCAGTGTTGAGTGCTCAGTGTTGAGTGTTGAGTGCTGAGTGCTGAGTGCTCAGTGCTCAGTGTTGA
The DNA here is from genome assembly GCA_016841965.1 of Candidatus Roseilinea mizusawaensis. Classification (GTDB taxonomy): domain Bacteria; phylum Chloroflexota; class Anaerolineae; order J036; family Brachytrichaceae; genus Roseilinea; species Roseilinea mizusawaensis. The sequence goes on from JAEANN010000034.1 coordinate 8,032, forward strand.
GTGCTGAGTGCTGGCTACTGACGACTGACTCCTTCTGATGCACCTCATCCTCGGCGCGTATCTGCTCAGCGGCACGCCCGGCTATCGGCAGGCCGGCATTCACCAATACAGCCGGGCGCTGATTGAACACCTGGCAGCCGATGCAAGCCGGCTGCCCGGCTCGCTGACGGTGCTGGTCAGCCCTACGGCGCGCGAACAACTGGCCGGCCTGCCGCAAGACGCGCCGGTCAGGGTTTGGCCGGCTTCGCGCAGCACCGAGACTCCCTGGCAGCGCATCTGGGTGGAGCAAGTCGAAACGCCGGCCCGCTTGCGCCACATGGATAGGGCGCTGTATCACGGGTTGGCGTTCGTCGCGCCGTTGCGCGCCCCCTGCCCCACCGTGATCACCGTTCACGATTTAAGCTTCATCACCCGGCCCGCAACGCACAAGCCGCTGAACCGCATCTACCTGTCGCTGTTCACGCGCTGGTCGTGCCAGCGGGCGGCGCGAGTGATCGCGGTGAGCGAATGGACCCGCCGTGATGTGATCAGCCGGCTGGGCGTGCAGCCGGCGCGCGTGGATGTGATTCCGCATGGCGTCCATCGGCGCTTCAGGCCGCTGCCGGCCGATGAGGTAGCCGCATTCAAGCGCGACAAGGGTATCTCCGATCAGGCCATCTTCTTTCTGGGCAGCCTGGAGCCGCGCAAAAATCTGGTCACGCTCATCGAAGCGTTTGCGCTGGTTAGTGGCCAGATGACAGATCACAGACCACAGAGAACAGACAGAGAAGAACGTGGTTTGACCGCAGATGGCGAAAGCGCGGCGACCGAGACGCAGTTGATTATCGGGGGGGCGCCGGGATGGAAGTATGAGCCGATCTTTGCGCGGGTGAAGGCGCTGGGGTTGGAAGGCCGGGTGCGCTTTGTGGGACAGATCGCGCAAGATGTGTTGCCCTTGTGGTACAACGCCTGCGCGGTGTTTGCGTATCCGTCGTTGTATGAGGGGTTCGGGATGCCGGCGTTGGAAGCGATGGCGTGCGGGGCGCCGGTGATCGTGAGCAACGTGACATCGCTGCCCGAGGTGGTGGGCGCGGCCGGCATCCAACTTGATCCACTGGATGCGCGCGCATGGGCCGAAGCGCTGGCCGGCGTGTTGAGAGAGCCGGCCCGCCAGCAGCACATGCGCGCAGCGTCGTTGCGGCGCGCCGCGCAATTCACGTGGCAGGCAACTGCCCAGCGCACAATTGAGACCTACATGCAAGCATGGCCGGCCGGCGCACAACAGTCACATCGGCGATAACCGACGTTTTGCTCAAGCTCAAGAGGGTGTAGCGCAGATTTGTGACAGTCACCGCCGGCGGCACTGACGGATTGCGGCGTCTAGCCGATTGCTGTGCAGCTCACACAAGGCGGCGAGCATGGCCGCAGCATGCCGCCGTTCCCAGCCCCGA
>JAEANN010000039.1 GCA_016841965.1 Candidatus Roseilinea mizusawaensis
CGGGGGTGGGAACGGCGGCATGCTGCGGCCATGCTCGCCGCCTTGTGTGAACTGCACAGCAATCGGCTAGACGCCGCAATCCGTCAGTGCCGCCGGCGGTGACTGTCACAAATCTGCGCTACACCCTTTTGCATTTTTGCGCTTCGTCAGGACTCGTCCATGAGATTCAGGCCCGGAAAGAAGGCCGGCAAAGCTGGACCCACTGCGCCCTGTCATAGCAAAGATAAAATCTCGTTGGCCACGCGCTCCCCAGAAAGATATGCACCATGTACGGTGGAAGGGTAGTCGCGTTGAGTGTGTTCGCCAGCAAAGAACAGACGTTTGCCCACCGGCTGCGCCAGTGTGTCGTAATCGCTAGGCGTTGCGCCCACTGCTAAAAAAGAGTATGAGCCAAACGAGAAGGGGTCAGACCCCCAACGGGTAATGCGGTGAGATAACGGCTCGGGAATGCTTTTGCCGTAAATCTGCCGCAACGTTTGCATCGCCGCCGCCGCGATTTGTGAATCCGACTGTGTTTCAAGTCCGTAAGCATACTTGCCGGCATTGAAACCGAGTAGGATCGGTGCGCCAAGTAGCGCATCTAGATTGAGCCACTCTGCCCATTCCCCTTTTCGGTCTCCAACATAGCCAAGCAGAGTAGTATCGTCCCAAAAGACTTCAGGGAAAACCAGGTAGCACTTGTTTAGCAGCCCCATCGCAACGCGACCAAGCGCTTGTTGTTTAGCAGCGGGCAATGGCGGTTCAAAGCGTATGCTGCCGCGCTGTAACACCCCCAATGGCACAGTAATCAACGCTGCCCGAGCATGCCAGACATTTTGCGCCGTTGTAAGCGTTACTCCGCCATCGCCATAGGCAACACGCTGCACAGCTTGATTCAAGCGAATTTCCAGATTTTGTTCCAAAAAATCCACAATCGTGCGATAGCCCTGTTTAAGAATTACATCTTGGCCGTCAAATTCTTCTTGTGCATCGAAGTACCATGCGGATAACCGATCGGCGTCACCTGCGTACTCATGTTCAAATGTGGTGTTTATCGCGTAGTTGAGTAAACGCGAATCCTGTGTGCTCAGCGGAGATGCGTCCAAAATCAACTCCACAGCGGCTTGCAGGCTTAAGTCGTGCTCCTGATTTTCGGCGTACTTGCGTGCTTGTCCAATATAACGTTCCAGCAGTTCTTCGACACGGCGGTTGAGTTCTGCCGACAGTGGTTTACCGCTGGCGTCGAATCGTTTCAGATCATCATAATCGGTGGTGATAAGGGTAGCGCCCAGTTGATTGGCAACGGCGGTGATGGGATTGCCGCCCGTTCGATGAATCCATGCAGCGCCAAGGTCTAGAGCTAATCCAGCATAGTCCTCAGTCCATATGCGCCCGCCGATTCGATTACGTGCTTCGAGGAGCAGCACGCGCCGCCCGTTCTGTTGCAATATGTGGGCGGCGCGCAAGCCGGCAATACCCGCGCCAACCACGATAACGTCCCATACCGCGTTGTCATCTGTTGGTCTCGGCGTAGGTTGAATATCCTCAATAGGATTGTTTTTTGCGGTTGGTGACATGGGTCGCAGATTCAGGACACCCGTACATGCCGACACTGATGTGCTTGCCAGCGTCATCGTTAAGAGTTTGAGAAATTCGTGACGATGCATAAAGAATTGGCCTCTGTCTTTTGCTCCAAGGTAGTGCTACAGCAGAGAGTCAGGCAGACGTTCTCTAACTTCTGACCATGCCATAGCCTCTCACTTTGGAGTTGTACTGGTAAGACTACCTTTGCTGCTCAACGAGATGGCCTTTGCCCTTTGTGTGCCAAACTCTGACGATGAAGGCGGTGGTTGTATGGCTCACTCCAGAGTGATGCCGCACACCGACACGATAGAAGTGCCTTCATCGTCCGCCGGGCAATGCGCGTATCCGTGCGCGTATCCGCGTGTGTGGCCGGCAGCGTTGCCCTGAGTGGCTTGCAGCAGTTTCAGCGTCAGGTAGATGGGTGCTGTGCCGCACACATTGTTCCGATTGCCGACGCGCCGAATGTCGTCGAAGAACCCCTCTGCATCGCCGGCCTGCATGTGTGCCATCAGCGCCTCGTCTGCACCCGCGATCATGGCTCGCCCTTCAGCGTTGAGCGGCGGCCCGCCAAATGCCGGCCCGACATGCGCCAGGTCACCCGAGGCGATGAACATGACGCGACGGTTCCTGACCAGTCGGGCAACGGCATCCAAAAATGACTGAATGAGCGGGCTGCTGGATGGAGCGTGCCCATTGTGCATGAATGACCCGAAGGAGCCGGCCAGCACCGGCACGATCTCGATTGGCCGGCCGTTGCGCGCATGGTGCAGCCACACCAGCGGCAGTTCGAGCGAGTGTTCGACGCGATGGCGCAATTCGCCGGCAAAGGCCTTCGCCGGGCCGATCGCCTCGGCCAGCGCCTCGACAATCGGCTGCGCGGTAGGCAGGACGCCATACGGCGTGGCATAGTGCTGGCGTGTCAGTGTGAAAGGGTCGTCGCCGTAGTGATCGGTGCCGATAATGATGGCGAGATCAGCTCGCCGGGCGATGTGTATGGCCGCGCTCCAGGCCTGCGCGTACACCGGCCCACCGCGCGGGTAATCGATGTGCGGGCTGATGATGCCCTGCCCATGCAGCGGGGCCGATGCGCTCTTGTCGTGTGCTTCAAGGTACTCGTTCAGCGCGCGCTTCAGGGCCGGCGCACTGTCGGGGTAGCTGTTGCCGGCGCAGGCGGGCTGTCTGAACGGCGCGCGCCGGTATGCTTCGAGCGCGGCAGCCTGTGCGGCTGATGCCCGCTCATTCTCCAGCAGGCACGCCTGGTCCAGCGCATCCAAAAGTTGCTCGATTGCGCGCACAGGAATGCGCCGCCCATAGTGCAGCGCGAATGCGGCGCAGATGCTCTCTGCGTCGCGCGTGCCATCGCAAAATGCCAGCGCGGCAGCCAGGGCTGGCGACACGATCAACATGTCGTCGCAAAGCTGCAAGGGATCGCGCAGCAGATAGCGCATTTCGCCGCCTTGTTCGATCGGGCGCGGGTCGATCAGGCGCAAGCGGGGCAGTGGATTGCGCGTGCGTGGGCCAGCCGTTGTCGTGCTCACACCCAGAGACCTCATCTTTCGGAATACCGATATTCGAGGCGCATTATATGCGTCTGAAGGCGCATAGTTGCGCACAGGACAGACTCACGGCGCGCATTGCGCTGAGTCAGGGGAGATGGGGATCACGACCTGCTCGCCTTCCCACAATGCGCCGGTGTCTCGTATAGCCTGATAGCGCGTCAGGTCTGCGCGCGTGTATACGCCGGCCAGCACGAATGCCGGCGCCGGCCCGGCTGGCAGATCCCGAATGAGTCTCGTCTCGCTGACCACGATGCCGGGCGGGAAGCGGCTGAGCGGCAGGAAGCCATCCAGTGGGTCGCGGTCTGCGCCGATGATTTGCGTCCCGTTGGCGTCGATCACGTGGATGAACACAGCCGCCGGCTCGCTGAACCCTGTTGCGCCGGACCAGGTGAGATGCAACTCGATCTGGCGGCCTGAGGCCGCGTTGCCACACAGCAGGGCGCGCGCGTTGTCGAGGCGAACCTGCGCGCCGGCCCGTTGAAATACGGCCAGCGGCGGGGCGGCACTTGCAGCCGGTATGTTGCGGATCTCGCCTAGGCGGGTCAGCCTGAAGCCGGGCGCGTCGTAATCGAAGCGGTAGATGAAGGTGGCGCGCAGCATCCACTCGTGCAGACCCTCATCATCCACCTCGCGGCCAAACACGCCGTAGTGAAACCGATCGCCGCGTGTGAAGAGGAACTCTGGCTCGCGGAAGTTGGTCTGGCGGTCGCTGAGCGACGCCTCGTCCATCACGGTGAAGGTGGGGCGGGTGATACCGCTGATGGCAGCCGGCCATTGCGGCGCCATCTGTTCCGTGGCGTAGAAGTACATCCAGATCGGCAGCCCCTCGCGCCCCAGAAACAGCGCCGGCTGATTGGCGATGTTGACGAAGGGGGTGTTGATGAAGAGCAGCCGGTCGGTTGGCTCTGAGCGTTGCAGGTCTGCATCGACGAGGCGCAGCGCAGGGGTCAGCCGGGCTGCCTCATTCAGGCGCGCGGCCACGTATGACGCGGACCAGATCAGTGCTGCGACGCACACCAGCGCGAGGCCGGCGCGCAGCGCCCGGCGCGGCCATGTCTGCCATATCAAAGTCAGCGACAGCGCCCAGAAGAGTGCCATGCCGAATGACTGCGGGTAAAGCAGGCGCGGGCCGTCGAGCAAATAGCGCTGGCTCAAAAACAGCGAGGGAAGCGTTCCGACGGCCCAGAACCCCAGCACGCATGTCAACAGGGCGAGTCTTCTGTGCCGGGTGAATGCAGACGCCGCCGTGGCAACGACTGCGCCGGCCATCCCCAGAATCACCGCTTTGACCGGAATCTCGGCAAATCTGGATTCCAGCAACAGTGAGTGGCCGCTGGTCCAGTCTGTCTGAAGAAACAGCCGGTAGAACACGAAGTAGGCGGCCGCCATGGCAAACAGGACGAAAGCGGCCGGGCGCGGCCGGCTGCGCGTGGCGTAAGCGCGCGACAGTTCGGCCCATAGCAGGAACGCGCCAAAGTTGGGGCCTTGCTCGTGGCTGAGCAGGGTCAAGATCAGCAACCCGACGGTCAAGATGAGGCCCGGCCGCCGATACCGGCCCGAACACGCCAGCCTCAGATATGCCCACACCGTTGCCAGCCCGAACAGGACCACCTGGGCATGCACGACTGCTGCCGCCCACAGCACGGCTGAGTATGTCAATGGCAGGAAGCCGATGATGGCGCCGGCAACCAGCGACGGGCCGGCGGACGGAAAGCGAAACAAGGCACACAGTCGCGCGGCCAGCGCGGCGACCAGCGCAGTGGCAGCTACATGCACGAACACGTTGAGCATGTGCAGCATCGACGGGAGATACCAGCCGAACAGGTCGCCGATCAGCACCCAGGGCAGGTACCCAACCGGCCGGTAGTGCCCGAACACCAGCGAGTAGGGGGCGAAACGGTTCTCGAAGATGGTGAGCGGCGTGATGCCCACCA